>NZ_NTJD01000003.1 GCF_002358085.1 Pseudothioclava arenosa | reverse complement strand
AACCGCCAAACAGTGAAGCTGACACTCTCATCATCGCCGAAGCTAGAGAGCCGATATGCGTCGGCTGTGTCGAATGACCAAACCGCCCACATATCTCTTCAGATATCTATCAATGTCAAAGAGCGCGAGGCAAAAACGAACCAGAACCGCCATTCCTATGGCGCTTCGGGCCGCTCACCTCAGAAGTTTTTCTCACCGTCTGCCTCGGTCCGTTTCCGTCCCGGCGCTTCCGGCGCCCCGTTGCGGTGTGTTCCGCTTCGGTGAGGGGCGTTCTACGCATCCCGGCCGGGGTCCGCAAGAGGATTTTTCGTGAAACTGTCATTTTTTTCATTCCGCCCAATTTTTGCTGGGGAAACGCGCAGAAGAAATCGAAGAAGAGGCAGGGCCCCTGCCCCAAATCCGGGCTGTTTTTGCCCTCGGCGCCCCCGAGTCACGACTCGCAGCCCCGGATTCTTTCTTTCCTGCCCTTACGGCACCCGGCGATTCACCCGCGCTGGCGACGAAAAAACCCCGAGTCGGGCGACTCGGGGTTCCAAAGATTCGTCGAAACGCGGGATTCGGGTGTCAGGCGAAAAGCCGTCCGCGCCTGCGCAGGATCTCGGGCATCAGGAAAACCACATAGATCAGGTCGACCAGCGCCAGGAACAGCCAGATCCGCGAAAAGATCAGCCCGATCCCGATCACCGTCGCCATCAGCAGAATCCCAACCATCGGGCGCGGAACGCGCAGGGTCTTGGGCGAGAAGGTCTTGATCCGCGAAATCATCAGCAGCCCCACCACGCCGAGCCAGAACGCCGTCAGCACAGGCAGTTCGCGCAGGTCGACAATATTGGCGAGACTAACAAAGACAGGAAACAGCCCGAGCATCGCCCCCGCCGGCGCGGGCACCCCGATGAAATGGCGCGTGCCGCCGGTCTCATCCCCGCGCATCACGTTGAACCGCGCAAGCCGCAGGCAGGTCGAGGCGGCGAAGACCAGAACAAAGATCCAGCCGAGACTGTCAGTACCGCTCAGCGCGAACTGATAGACCAGCACACCGGGCGCCACGCCGAAACACAGGAAATCCGAGAGGCTGTCGAGCTCGGCCCCGAAGTCCGAGGTCGCATGCAGGCGCCGCGCGATCAGCCCGTCGAGCCCGTCAATCAGTGCCGACAGCAGGATCAGCAGCGCCGCCGTCTCGAACCGCTCCGCCATCGCATAGCGGATCGAGGTGAGCCCCAGGCACATCCCCGCGATCGTCACCAGATTCGGCAGAAGATGCAGGAAGGGCATCCGGTCGCGGTTCTGAGGGTCCTGGGCCATCTGCGCCTCCGATTAGCGAATGCCGCCGACGCAGGCGGGCGCGTCCGAGAGAAGATCGGCGATCACGGTTTCACCCGCGATCATCGTCTGGCCGATGCAGACCTGCGGCTGCACGCCTTCGGGCAGGTAGATGTCGAGCCGCGAGCCAAAGCGGATCAGGCCGAAACGCTCGCCGGTCTGGAGCTTCTGCCCCTCTTTCGACCAGCACAGGATGCGCCGCGCCACGAGACCCGCGATCTGCACGACGCCGTAACGGCGCCCGTCCGCCAGCTCGACGGCGATGCCGTTGCGCTCGTTGTCTACGCTGGCCTTGTCGAGCGAGGCATTGAGGAACTTGCCTTCGTGATAAGCGACCTTGGTGATCGTGCCCTCGGCGGGCAGGCGGTTCACATGGCAGTTGAACACCGACATGAAGACCGACACGCGCGTCATCGGCTGATCGCCGAGGCCGAGCTCAGAGGGCGGCACGGCGGGTTCCAGCAGCGACACCACGCCATCGGCGGGCGAAACCATCAGCCCCGGGCGCGTCGGCGTCACCCGCACCGGATCGCGGAAGAAGTAATAGACCCAGACCGTCAGCCCCGCGCCGACCCAGCCCAGCGGCTCCCACAGCAGGAACAGCACCACGGTGATCGCAGCGGCGATTGCGACGAACTTGCGCCCCTCCGGGTGCATCGGCTTCACGAAGGTGGAAAGCATCGAAACGGACATGGAGCCCCCTTTTATTCTGTTGGGACTCTCCTAGACCAAGCCGGCCCTCTTGGGAAGCGCGCGCTTCTGTCCCGGCGCCGCCTAGTCGGCGTCGCGCGCGTCGCGCATCGCCCGCGCCAGAGCCGCCCCGCCCTGCCCTTCAAGCCCGGTAATTGCCCCGTCCAGATCGACTGGCTCCCGGTTCTGCCCGAGCTTCGCCTTGGCCTGCACCCGCGTGACCTCGATCTCGAAGGCGACGATCGCCGCCAGCATCTGCTCCAGGTAGTCGCGCGGCGCATCGGCCATCCGCCAGCCGGTGCCGGTCTTCGCCTCGAAATGCCGGGTCAGCTTGCCGACCACCGCGAGCTTGGCCTTGTCGTCATGCCGAAAGCGGATGCGCCCGTGCAGATGCACCACTTCGTAATTCCAGGTCGGCACGTGGCGGTGATGCTCGGCCTTGGTCGGGTACCAGTCGGGCGAGATATAGCCCGAAGCGCCCTGAAAGATCGCCAGCACCTCGGCACCTTCGGGCAGCATCCGATGCAGATCGTTCACCAGCGCAACATGGCCGATCACCCGATCGCCCTCGACAAGAACCGGCAGGTGATTGGCGACCAGCCCCTCGGGCCCCTGCGCCACCAGCGTGCAAAGCGGCGCGGCTTCGATCAGCTGCGCGATCCGCGCGGGATCATCCAGAACGAACCAGTCGGGGGAATACATGCCAGCACCTCACTACGCCGCCCCGCAACAAAAAAGGGCCACCCGCAGGCAGCCCTTTCCCAAACAGATTGTCCAGTCGAAATCAGCGCTTCGAGAACTGGAACGAGCGGCGGGCTTTCGCCTTACCGTATTTCTTACGCTCGACGACGCGCGAGTCGCGGGTCAGGAAGCCAGCGGCTTTCAGAGCAGCGCGCAGCGAGGGATCGTAAAGCTGCAGAGCTTTCGAGATGCCGTGCTTGACCGCACCGGCCTGACCCGAGAGGCCGCCACCGGTCACGGTCGCGGTCACGTCGAACTGGCCTTCCACGTTCGCCACGCCGAAGGGCTGGTTCACGATCAGCTGCAGCACGGGGCGGGCGAAATACGCCGGCATTTCCTTGCCGTTGACAGTGATCTTGCCCGAGCCAGGCTTGACCCAAACGCGGGCGACCGCGTCTTTACGCTTGCCGGTCGCATAGGCGCGGCCCTGCGCATCGCGCATCGGCTCACGCGGAGCGGCGGCGACTTCGGCGGCAGCCGGGGCGGTGCCCGAAACGGCCGACTTCAGATCATCGAGGGATTTGATATCGGACATGATTAGCTCCGGGTGTTCTTCTTGTTCAGGACCTTGATGTCCAGAACTTCGGGCTGCTGGGCTTCGTGCGGGTGCTCCGAACCGGCGTAGACGCGCAGGTTCGACATCTGGGCACGGCCAAGGCGGTTGCGCGAGATCATGCGCTCGACGGCCTTGATTACGACACGCTCGGGGTGGTTGCCCTCGAGGATCTGGCGCGCGGTGCGCGACTTGATCCCGCCCGGGTGGTTGGTGTGCCAGTAGTAGGTCTTGTCGTCGCGCTTCTTGCCGGTCATCTGCACCTTGTCGGCGTTGATGATGATGACATTGTCACCCATGTCCATGTGGGGGGTGAAGGTCGGCTTGTGCTTGCCACGCAGGCGCATGGCGACGATCGTAGCGAGGCGGCCCAGAACGACGCCTTCGGCGTCGATCAGGATCCACTTCTTTTCGATCTCCGCCGGTTTCGCGGTGTAGGTTTTCATTGCAGATCGCCCTTTGAAGGGTTGTGGAATTCAGATTGCGGGCTTTTGCGCGATTCCAGAGCGCTTTTCAAGGGCCTTGCGCGCAAATTTAAATCGTAAAATCAATGCGTTAAAAAATAGGTATCAAAATACCCCACAAATCCGTGCCTCCACCACCGTTTTGCGCAGCTTTCGGGTCGCCCTGCGACCAAAGAACCGTCTGCTTGGTGCAAGGATTGATCTCGAGGCCCCGGATGCAGGACACGATCGCGCTTATCACATTTCTCTTCCCGCTCGCCTACAGCCCCGGCCCCGGCAATATGTTCTTCGCCGCGAACGGCGCACGTTTTGGCATCCCGGCAACGCTCCGCGCAAGCGCGGGGTATCACATCGCCACCTGGGGGGTGACCGCCGCTTTGGGAGGGGGCGCGCTGACAGCCCTCAGCCTGTCACCCAACGTGTTCCTTGCGCTGAAACTTGCAGGGAGCCTTTACGTCCTGTGGATCGCGTGGGGCCTCTTCAATGCCGGCAGCATCCAGGGCGCCGAAACCTCTGCAACTCCACCGACCCTGCGCGACGGAGCCATGCTGCTTTTGCTCAACCCCAAGGCCTATGTGAGCATCGCCCTGATGTTTTCGCAGTTCCTTCCGCACCCGTCGTCAGGCGGCACATCCGATGTGCTGCGGATCACCACGATCTTCACACTCAACAACCTGATCGCCTTTACCCTGTGGACGCTTCTGGGCGACCGCGCGGCGCGCAGGCTCCGCAGCGGCGGCCACGCGGTGTATCTCAACCGCTTCTTTGGCATGGTTCTGGCGCTGGTCGCACTTTGGATGCTGGCATCCTGAAACGCGCTACTGCGGCGGAATAGAATAGGTCATCGAGGCACGCGCCACAGGCTTGGTGTCGCCCTCGGAAAAGATCAGAACATCGCCCACCGCCAGCACCCGCCCGAGCTTCAGGATTCGCACCCGCGCGATCAGGTCGCGCCCGGCCTCTGGCTTGCGCATGAAATCCATGCTCGCATTCGTCGTCACCGCCAGCGCCACCGGCCCGAGCCGCTGCAGGATCGCGAGGTAAATCCCCACATCCGCCAGCGCGAACATGTTCGGCCCCGAAACCGTGCCGCCGGGCCGCAGGTGATCCTCGCGCACACGCAGGCGCACGACCAGCTCTTCGCCCACGCCCTCGATCGCGAAATCCCCGGCCACCTGCGGGAATTCCCGCGCCAGAAACTCCGAAAGTGACGTAGCGTCCATTTTGAAATGCATCTTCCCTCCACACGCTCCCTGCCCCTAGACTTCGAACAAATGGGAGGAAATTCAATGACCGATCTGGTGGAATTCGAGCGCCGCGGCGCGGTGGCACATCTGACGATGAACGCGCCGGGCTCGCTCAATGCGCTCTCGGACGGGATGCTGGCGGCGCTGAAGGCGCGCTTCACCGAGATCGCCGGAAATCACGAAATCAAGGCCGTGGTGCTGAAAGGTGCGGGCAAGGCCTTTTGCGCGGGCCATGACCTGAAGGAAATGCAGGCCGGGCGCGCAGCGGAAGACAAAGGCCGCGGCTATTTCACCGATCTCTTCGCGCGCTGCGCCGAGGTGATGCAGATGATCCCCGCCCTGCCCCAGCCGGTGATCGCCGAAGTCCATGGCATCGCCACCGCGGCGGGCTGCCAGCTCGTCGCCAGCTGCGACATGGCCGTCGCCGCCGAGGGCACGCGCTTTGGCGTGAACGGGGTGAATATCGGGCTCTTTTGCTCGACGCCGATGGTCGCGCTGACCCGCAACGTGCCGCGCAAGGTCGCCTTCGAGATGCTCACCACCGGCGAATTCATCGACGCCGCCCGCGCCCACGAGGTCGGCCTCGTCAACCGCGTGGTGCCCCATGACCAGCTCGACTCCGAGGCCGCGAAACTCGCCGACACCGTCGCCTCGAAACTCTCGCTCGCGGTGAAAATAGGCAAACGCGCCTTCTACGACCAGATGATGCTCGACACCGCCGCCGCCTACGAACACGCGGCTGCCGTCATGGTGACCAACATGCTCGCGCGCGACACCGCCGAGGGCGTGCAGGCCTTCATCGAAAAACGCAAACCCGACTGGGCGGAATAACCTGCGCAAAGGGGGGCTCTGCCCCCCGCCCGTTCCGGGCTCCCCCCGGAGTATTTTGTGCTCGATGAAAGCCCGGCTTTCATTTTGCCGGAAATATCCCGGGGTGAATGGCCGTCAGGCCAGAGGGGCCGCGCCCCTTTTCAGCTCAGCCGAATTCCGCGAGCCCCGGGAAGGTTTCGAGCAGCCAGAAGCTGAACGCCGAGAACTGGCCCGTCAGCATCATCAGCCCCACCGTCCACAACAAAAGCCCCGAGATCTTTTCGATCCGGCCCATGTTGCGTTTCATCCAGGCCATGAACCCGCCCAGACGGGGAAAGAACGCCGCGACCAGCAGGAACGGAGCACCAAGCCCAAGCGCATAAGCCGCCAAAAGCGCCGTTCCACGCGCCATGTCGCCATCGCTCGCCGCAAGGCCAAGAATAGCGCCCAGAACCGGGCCCAGGCAGGGCGTCCAGCCAAAGGCGAAGGCCAGCCCGAGCAGATAGGCCCCGAAGACCGACCCACCCGCGTCTCCCGTGTCGATGCGGGCCTCGCGATCCATGAAGCCAATCCGGTAAATGCCGATGAAATGGGCCCCGAACACCATGATCAACACGGCCGCGCCCTTGGTCAGATAATCCTGATAGGCCAACAGAGCCCGCCCGGCCGCCGAGGCCCCGAACCCGAGCAGCAGGAAGACCGTCGAAAGCCCCATGACGAAGAACAACGCCGCTTGAAACACGCGCCCGCGCGCGGAAGCCTGCGTCGACATCTCAGACACCGATACCCCGCCCATGTACGCCAGGTAGGGCGGGACAATCGGCAGCACGCAGGGGCTGAGGAACGAAAGCAGCCCCGCCGCGAGCGCCACAAGGGCCGCAGGCAGAAAGCTGGCGTCTATGAGGTCGATTCCGAACATCGCTCAGCCATAGCCGATCACGGGCGCGCCGTCACCCGCCGCCTGCTCACATCCTCGTGGACAAATCCGCGCGGGGCGGCTAGCCCAGAACCATGGAGATCACCACCGAAATCGACGCGATCGGACTGCTGTGCCCCCTGCCCGTCCTGCGCCTACGCAAGGTGCTTGAGGCGCAGCCCGTCGGCGCGGTGGTGCGGCTTCTGGCGTCGGATGGGGCCAGTTGGATCGACGTGCCGCATTTCTGCGCGCAGGCCGGGCATGACCTGCTGGACGCCAGCGACCAGGACGGGCGCCTGAGTTACCTGATCCGCAAGGGCTGATCCGGAATGAAAAAGCCGGGCGCAAGGCCCGGCTTTCCCTGATCAGCGCGACCACCAACCCGTGCGCTTGGGCTTGGCGGGCTCCTCCGGAGAAGCCTCCACCGGCGCCTCGGGCGCGGCGGGTTCGATCGCGGGTTCGGCCACGATCACCTCTTCGACCGCAACCGCCTCGACGGGCTCGGGCGCGACCGGGGCGACCGGGGCGACCGGCGCCGCGACGGCGACCTCTTCGACCACCGGCTCAGGCGCAGCCTCGATCACCGGCTCGGGCGCAACAACCGTTTCGGCAACGGGTTCTGCGACGGCTTCCGCCGGGGCCGCTTCGGCAACCGGGTCTTCCTTGGGCTTGCGCGAACGCAAGCTGGTCGTTTTCGGAGCCGCGGCGTCACCCTCGTCCTTCTTCTTGCGCGAGCGCGAGCTGGAGCTCGTCTTGCTGCGCGAGGGCTTCGGCTTGGCTTCGGCCTCGACGGGCTCACCTGCTTCAGACACCTCGGCCTCCGCAGGCGCAACCTCAGCTTCGACCTCGGCCTTCTTGCTGCGGCTGCGCGAGCGGCTGCGCGTGGACTTCGGCTTTTCTTCCACGACGGGCGCTTCAGCTTCCGCCGATGCCTCCGTCTCGCCAGCCTCGGTCTCGCTCTCGACAGACTCGTCAGAGGCGTTCTCATCGCCATCCTCGCCGTCATCATCCGAGGTATCATCCCCGTCGATCATCCCGTCTTCGCCGGTCTTCTTCTTGCGACGACGGCGACGACGGCGTTTCTTCTTGGGCTGATCCTCGCCAGCCTCGCCAGCCTCGCCCGCGTCAGAAGCCTCGGACACCTCGACCTCTTCGGCCTCGTCCTCATCCTCTTCAACCACGTCCTCGTCGACTTCGGCCATCAGGCTCGCCGAGACCGAAACCACATCCAGATGCGGCGCCTCGGGGATCACCCGCGTCGCGGTCTTGAAGCGCTCGATCGAGAAATCGGGCGACACCAGCGAGGGATCGGCCTCGATGCGCACCGACAGCCCATAGCGGGCCTCGATCTGGGCGACATGCTCGCGCTTGGCGTTCATCAGGTAGTTCGCGACCGCGACCGGCACCTTGACCAGCACCTCGCGGCAGCGCTTGCGCGTGCCCTCTTCCTCGATCGCACGCAGAACGCTCAGCGCAAGGCTGTCGTCCGAGCGGATCAGGCCGGTGCCGTGGCAATGCGGGCAGGGCTGCGTGGTGGATTCGATCATCCCCGGACGCAGGCGCTGACGGCTCATTTCCAGCAGGCCGAAGCCCGAGATGCGGCCGACCTGGATGCGCGCACGATCGGTCTTGAGCTTTTCCTTCAGGCGCTTCTCGACCGAGGCGTTGTTCTTGCGCTCTTCCATGTCGATGAAGTCGATCACGATCAGACCGGCCAAGTCGCGCAGGCGCAGCTGGCGGGCGACCTCTTCGGCCGCCTCGAGGTTGGTCTTGAGCGCGGTTTCCTCGATCGAGCCCTCTTTCGTGGCCCGGCCCGAGTTCACGTCGATCGCGACCAGCGCTTCGGTCACGCCGATGACGATGTAACCGCCCGATTTCAGCTGTACGACCGGATTGAACATCGCGCTCAGGTAGCTTTCCACCTGGAAGCGCGCGAAGAGCGGCAGCTGCTCGGTGTAATGGCGCACGTTCTTGGCGTGGGACGGCATGATCATCTTCATGAAGTCCTTGGCCAGACGGTAGCCACGCTCGCCCTCGACCAGAACCTCGTCGATATCCTTCGAGTAGAGGTCGCGGATCGAGCGCTTGATCAGGTCGCCTTCCTCGTAGATCGGCGCGGGCGCGACCGACTGCATGGTCAGGTCGCGAATCTGTTCCCAAAGCCGCATCAGGTATTCGTAGTCGCGCTTGATCTCGGTCTTGGTGCGCTGCGCCCCTGCCGTGCGGATGATCAGCCCGGCGCCACGCGGCACCTCCAACTCGCCCGCGATTTCCTTGAGCTTCTTGCGATCGGCCGCGTTGGTGATCTTGCGGCTGATGCCGCCGCCACGCGCCGTGTTCGGCATGAGCACGCAATAGCGCCCCGCCAGCGACAGATAGGTCGTCAGCGCGGCGCCCTTGTTGCCACGCTCTTCCTTGACCACCTGCACCAGCATGATCTGGCGCACCTTGATCACTTCCTGGATCTTGTAGCGGCGCGGACGCGGCTTGCGGACCGGGCGGATCTCTTCTTCGACATCCTCGTCAGCGACCGATTCGATGCTCTCGTCGGTCGGGTGGACGTGATGGTCGTGATCGTGGGTTTCGTCCTCGGCCTCTTCGGAGGCCTCAGTGGCTTCGCCCGGCTCCTGGGTCTCGGTCGCGACGACGTCACCCTCGACCAGATCCGCGGCTTCGACGGTTTCGACGACCTCGGCCTCGGAGGCCTCGTCCTCATCCTCGGCGTCGAGCAGTTCCATACCCGGGATCGCGTCGGATTTCACCTCGGGGTCGGCATTCGCCGCCTCGGGCTTCGAGCCGCCCCGCTTGCGACGGCGCGAACGCGAGCTGCGCTCTTCCTGCTCCTCGGCCTCGGCCAGACGGCGCTCTTCTTCCAGAAGCGCCTCACGATCGGCCACCGGGATCTGGTAGTAATCGGGATGGATTTCCGCGAAGGCGAGGAACCCGTGACGGTTGCCGCCGTAATCGACAAAAGCGGCCTGGAGCGAAGGCTCCACCCGCGTCACTTTTGCCAGATAAATATTGCCAGCGAGTTGCCGCTTGTTGATGGTCTCGAAATCAAATTCTTCGACCTTGTTGCCGTCCACCACGACAACGCGGGTTTCTTCCGCGTGCGTGGCATCGATAAGCATCTTCTTTGCCATTGATCCTGTTTCCCCACGCACGGGTGCGCCTGTCCCCCGAAGAGGCGGCGGTCCGGTCGTGGTTTGTCGTTGAGGCGGAGACGCGCGCATGCGTGATCGGGGCGCAAGCCAAGGGCCCGCCCATCGTCATCTTCGCAACTGCGCATCGCGTCATCGCGGTTCTTTCCCAAGCGCTCACACCGGGGTCCGGCGCTGCGCCCAAAGTTTCACCCGTTTCCCGAGGGAAAGCCGGGCAAGGCGGCGGTCTTTCGACCAATCGGTTGATCCAGAGCGGGACATGTCCTCAGAGGTCCAAACGCCCGGCAATCAGCGAATTTCGGTGGGCAGGGGCGCGAAATAGCGCAGCCTTCTGCCGACTGTGCACGACAATAGCGGGGAAATCAGGGCGAAGACAATCGGTTTTTCGTCAAGGCATGGTTGACGAACGCCGCAGCCCGGAGGGGCAAGGGGGCCCTGCCCCCTCTGGCTTCGCCATTCACCCCCGGGATATTTCGGGCAAAATGAAAGCTGGCCTTTCATCGAGCCACAAATACTCCGGGGGAATTTGCCGCAAGGCAAAGGGGGCGGAGCCCCTGCCCCTCAGATGTAATCCGAGCGGCTCAGCCCGTATTTCGCCATTTTCTCGTTCAGCGTGCGGCGCGGCAGGCACAGCTCCTCCATCACCGCCGCGATCGAGCCCTTGTGACGACGCATCGTATTGTCGATCAACATCTTTTCGAAATTCTCGACATATTCCTTGAGCGGCTTGCCCTCGGTCGTCATCGCGGGCGGGCCCGCGTCTTCATCGTCGTTCATCAGCAAGGACGCGATCGAGCCGGTGCCGCGGCGCGCTTGCAGCACGGCGCGCTCAGCCACGTTGATGAGTTGGCGCACATTGCCCGGCCAGGGCGCCTGCAAGAGCTGCGCGGCCTCTTGCGCGGTGATCTCGGGCACGTCGCAGCCGTATTCATCGGCGAATTGCTCGGCCATGCGATTGAAGAGCGTGAGCACATCCTCGCCACGGCTGCGCAGCGGCGGCAGCGTGATCTTGAGCGCGGCGAGACGATAGTAGAGGTCGGGGCGCAGCGCGTCCTCGACGGTGCGGCCTTCGCCATGGGTATTGCAGATCGCGATGATCCGGGTCTCGGCCGGCGCGCCCTGATCGTTGATGAATTGCACGAGGCGGGCCTGCAGCGCGGGGCTGAGCGCCTCGACATCCTCAAGGCAGAGCGTGCCGCCGCGCGCCTCCTCGACAAGCGGCAGAAGCCCGCCCTCCTCGACCGGGCCAAAAAGCCGCGCGCTCAGCGCGTCATCGGTGAAGGCCGCACAGGAGATCACGGTGAATTTCTTGCCCGCGCGCGGGCCGGTGGCATGGAGCGCATGCGCAACCAGCGTCTTGCCGGTGCCGGTCTCGCCGTCGATCAGCACATGGCCATCGGCCTGGCTGAGATCGAGGATATCTTCGCGCAGCCGCTCCATCGGATCGGAGGTGCCGATCAGCTTGCCCATCACCTGCTCGCCCTGCGCGAGGTCGCGGCGCAGCGCGCGATTGTCGAGCGTGGTCCGCCGCGCCTGGGTCGCGCGCTTGACCAGCTCGTTCATCCGGTCGGGATCGAAGGGCTTTTCAAGGAAATCCATCGCGCCAAGGCGCATCGCCTCGACCGCCATCGGCACGTCGCCATGGCCGGTGATCATGATCACCGGCAGCCCGCTATCAAGGCCCATCAGCCGCTTCAGAAAGGCCATCCCGTCCATGCCCGGCATCCGGATGTCTGAGATCACCACGCCGGGCCAGTCGGCGCCGATTTCGCGCAGCGCCTCCTCGGCCGAAGGGAAAGTCACCGTGTCGAAGCCCGACAGCGCCAGCCATTGGCTGACCGATTGCCGCATGTCCTCTTCGTCATCGACGATCGCTACCTTGATCATCCCCGCCATGGTCTACTCCGCTGCTCTGATGCCGCGCTTTGGCGGCGTTTTCGTGTCTTCGGTCAGGAGCGGCAGTTGCAGTTCGAACACCGCGCCGCCGCCCTCCGCGTTATGGGCCGTGAGCCGCCCGCCCAGATCCGTCGCGATCGAGGAGGAAATGGCCAGCCCCAGCCCCGTCCCCTCGCCCGGCTTCTTGGTCGTCCAGAACGGCTCAAAAAGCTTCTCCAGATCGGTGATCCCGGGGCCGTTGTCGCGCAGCGTCAGCACCGCGCTTTCGCCGGCCGTCAGCAGGATCTCGATCTGCGGCTCGGCCACTGCCTTCGTCGCATCGAGCGCATTGCGCAACAGGTTGATGATCACTTGTTCGAGACGCACACGGTCCGCCATCACCTTCACCGGCTGGCGCGGCAAGGTGCGCGTGATCGCCACAGTGCGATGCTTGAGCTGCGGCTCCATCATCGCCAGAGCCGCCGAAATCGAGGCGCGCAGGTCGACCGGCTCAAAGGCCTCGCCGCCCTTGCGCGCATAGGATTTGAGCTGTCGGGTGATCGCCCCCATCCGTTCGATCAGGTCGTCGATCCGCTGGAAGGACGACAGCGCCTCTTCGGGCCGGCCGCGCTGCAACAGCAGTCGCGCCCCCGCCAGATAGGTCTTCATCGCGGCCAGCGGCTGGTTCAGCTCATGGCTGACCGCCGCCGACATCTCGCCCAGAACCGCCAGCTTGGAGCTTTGCTCCAGCGTCTGCTCGGCCACGGCAAGGTCCTTCTGCACGCGCTCACGCTCGGCGATCTCGCGCGACAGCCGCGCGTTCAGCGCCCGCAGCTCGGCGGATTCCGCGCGGTAAACGGCCGATTGCACCCGCGCGCGCCGCGACAGCCAGTAGAACCCGACCGCGAGCAGGATCGCGAAGCCCATGATTTCCAGCGCCAGCACCGCATTCACCCGCTCGCGCACCGAGGCATAGGAGGTAAAGGCGATCATCCGCCAGCCCCGGAACGGGATCCGCGTCTCGGTCTGCATCACCGCCTGGCCGCGCAGATAGGCGTCGGGCGCCTCGTTGGCCCAATCCGCCGTCGCCTGCAACGCCCGCTCCAGCGCCGAAGGCACCGAGCGCACGCTCAGCGCCTCGCTCAGCGTCAGGCCGCGCCATTTCGGCTCGGTGGTCAGGATGATCCGCCCCTCGCTGTCGAGCACCGCCACCGCATCCGAAATCCCCGCCCAGGAACGTTCGAATTTCGACAGTTCCGCCTCGACGACGATCACCCCAGCGGGCTTGCCCCCCGCCAGAAGCGCGCGCGAATAGTTGAACTCGGTCCCGCCGGTGTCGCTTTGCGCGGCGGTAAACACCGTATCGCGCGAGCGCAGCGCCTCGACGAAGAAAGGATTGCTTGAATAATGCGTGCCGATCAGGTTGCGGTTGGTCGCTGCCACCACCCGCCCGCTCAGGTCCACAAGCCGGATCGAGGCGGCGGCAATCTCATCGCGCGCCGTGATCAGCCGCGCCGAGGTGCGCGAAAAATCGCCGCTTCCCAAGGCATTGGTCAGCTCGGGGTCGCGCGCCAGCAAAAGCGGCACCACCGAGGTACGCTGAAGCTCTGAAATGATGTTCCCGGAGTAGAGCGCCAGTCGCAGCTCGGCGCGCACCCGCGTGGTTTCAGTGAACCGCTCGGTCAGCCAGAGGTTGGTGATCCACATCACCCCGATCGCCAGCGCGACAAACCCCACCATCGTCAGGCGCAAAGGCCATGGCGAGCGGCGGCGGCGATCCCGCGCCGCCATCATCGGTCCGGTAGAGATTGGATCACGCTCGGGCATGGCGCGAATCTACCCACGCCGCCCCGCGCTCACAAGCGAAAGCGCTCAGGCCTCGACGCCGATCGCGGCCAGCGCGCGGAAAAGCGCCGCCCCATCGGCACCGCCCTGCGCATCTTCGATCGCGCGCTCGGGGTGAGGCATCATGCCCAGCACCCGGCGGTTGGCCGAGAGCACACCGGCGATATCATCGACCGAACCGTTCGGATTTTCGGCATAGCGGAAGGCCACACGGTCTTCGCCCTGCAGCGCCTTCAGCCCTTCGGCGTCGATCTGGAAATTGCCGTCGTGATGCGCGATCGGGAACACGACCTCGGCGCCCTTGCCATAGGGCGCGGTATAGGCGCTGTCCGACGTCGCGACCTTCAGCGTCACCGGACGGCAGATGTATTTCAGCGAGGCATTGCGCATCAGCGCGCCCGGCAACAGCCCCATCTCGGTCAGGATCTGGAAGCCGTTGCAGATGCCGATCACATAACCGCCCTTGGCCGCGAAATCGCTGACCGCCTGCCCGATCGGGCTGCGCGACGCAATCGCGCCACAGCGCAGATAGTCGCCATAGGAAAACCCGCCCGGCACGCCGATCACATCGACGCCCGCCGGCAGCTCGGTATCCTTGTGCCAGACCCGCACCACCTCGGCCCCGGCTTTCTCGAAGCCCATCGCGAGGTCACGGTCACAGTTCGAACCGGGGAAAGTGATGATGGCGGCTTTCATCGGAAGGCTCCTGCTTCTTCTTGGACCAAATACGCTGGGGGTCCGGGGGCAAGGCCCCCGGCCGCCGGGATCAGGCGATCTCGATCGTGTATTTCTCGATCACGGTGTTGGCGAGCAGCTTCTCGCACATCTCGCGCACCTCGGCCTCGGCCGCGGCCTTGTCGGTACCGGCCAGGTCGAGCTCGATCACCTTACCCTGACGCACGGCCTCGACGCCGCCGAAACCCAGGTGACCCAGCGCGTGGCGCACGGCCTCGCCTTGCGGGTCCAGAACCCCATCCTTGAGCATCACATGAACGCGGGCTTTCATCGCGGGCGGTCCTTTCAGTTGATCAGGGTCGGTTTCGACGTGCCGGTGTTCTCGGGCATCAGCCCGAGGCGGCGCGCCACTTCGGTATAGGCGTCGGTCAAGCTGCCGAGGTCGCGGCGGAACACGTCCTTGTCGAGCTTCTGGCCGGTTTTCACATCCCACAGACGGCAGCTGTCGGGGCTGATCTCGTCGGCGACGATCAGGCGCATGAAATCGCCATCCCAGACCCGGCCGATCTCGATCTTGAAGTCGATCAGCTTGATACCGACGCCAAAGAACACGCCCGAGAGGAAATCGTTCACGCGCAGCGCGAGGCTGACGATGTCATCGAGGTCCTGCTGGTTCGCCCAGCCGAAAGCGATGATATATTCCTCGGGCACGAGCGGGTCGCCCAGCTCGTCGTTCTTGTAGCTGTATTCCACGATCGGACGCGGCAGCGGCGTGCCTTCTTCGAGGCCCAGACGCTTGGCGATCGACCCGGCGGCGAAGTTGCGCACGATGACTTCCAGCGGCACGATCTCGACCTGACGGATCAGCTGCTCGCGCATATTCAGGCGGCGGATGAAGTGGTTCGGCACACCAATATTGGTGAGGCCCTGCATGAAGAACTCGGACAGGCGGTTGTTCAGCACACCCTTGCCCTCGATCGTCGCTTTCTTCTGCGCGTTAAAGGCGGTGGCGTCATCCTTGAAATACTGCACCAGAGTCCCCGGCTCGGGGCCTTCGTACAGAATCTTCGCTTTGCCTTCGTAGATTTTCTTGCGCCGAGGTGCCATGGGCCGCTCCGTCCGGAAAGTGAGTGCGCGCCCCGCGCGCGGGGCCGGTCGAGCCCGCGAGACCGCTGGCCCATTTCCCGCCCCTATAGGGCAAGGCATCCCGCGCCGCAAGGCAAAGGCGCGCCAGCGTCATGGAATCGCAAACTTCGCACAGTTTGCACGCTAACGGCACTTGCCCCGGCCCGCAGGCGGGGGCATATGATGAAGGTGAGGAGTTACTAACGAGGGGAGGGGCGAGAAATGACCACCTTTGACGAACGCGAACAGGGGTTCGAGGCGAAGTTCGCCCATGACGAGGAACTGCAGTTCAAAGCCGATGCGCGCACCAACAAGCTTCTGGGCCAATGGGCCGCGGGGCTCTTGGGTAAAACCGGCGCCGATGCAGATGCCTATGCCGCCTCGGTGGTGAAGGCCGATTTCGAGGAGGCCGGGCACGAAGACGTGGTCCGCAAACTGCTCGCCGATCTGGACGGCAAGGCCGACGAGGCCGCGATCCGCGCCAAGCGGGTGGAATGCGCCGCCGAGGCCAAGCGCCAGCTCATGGAAGAATAAGCGCCTGATCCGCGCTGATCCGATGGCCCGCCCTGCCCCGCGCAGGGCGGGCTTTTTCGTGCCCCGCACCGGCCGCGCGCGGCTGCCCTGCTGAAGCGCGCTCAAGATCATCATGAGCAGAAGGAATTTGCCATTCGCGCCCGCGCGTGGCAGGAGGGGCGCCGACAGGCCGCCCGACCCGTGCGGCCCGAACTCCATTCCAAGAACGATCGAGGGAAAGGCCCCGACATGACCAACGCACTGAGCCGCCTCCTGGAGACCCGCGACTGGCTGCTGGCCGATGGCGCGACGGGCACCAACCTGTTCAACATGGGGCTCAGCTCGGGCGATGCGCCGGAGCTGTGGAATGCCGACGAGCCCGCCAATATCAAGAAGCTCTATTCGCTTGCCGTCGATGCGGGCTCGGACCTGTTCCTGACCAACAGCTTCGGCGGCAACGCCTCGCGGCTGAAATTGCATGGCGCGCAGAACCGCGTGCGTGAACTCAACCGCCTCGCCGCCGAAATCGGCCGCGACGTGGCCGATGCCGCGGGCCGTCCGGTGGTGGTCGCGGGCTCGATGGGCCCGACCGGCGAGATCTTTGCCCCGATGGGCACGATGACCCACGAACTGGCCGTGGAAATGTTCCACGAGCAGGCCGAAGGGCTGAAAGAGGGCGGCGCGGATGTGCTTTGGGTCGAGACGATCTCGGCGCCCGAGGAATTCAAGGCCGCCGCCGAGGCCTGCCGCCTGGCCGGGATGGCCTGGTGCGGCACGATGAGCTTCGACACTGCCGGGCGCACGATGATGGGCGTGACCTCGGCGCAGCTGGCCGCGTTGGTCGAGAAACTGCCGAACCCGCCGCTCGCCTATGGTGCCAATTGCGGCGTCGGCGCCTCGGACCTTATGCGCACGATCATGGGCTTCGCCGCCGCCGGCTCCGAGCGCCCGATCATCGCCAAGGGCAACGCGGGCATCCCGAAATATCACGACGGCCACATCCATTACGATGGCACGCCCGAGCTGATGGCGGATTACGCCTGCCTCGCGCGCGACGCGGGTGCGACGATCATCGGCGGCTGCTGCGGCACCATGCCGGTGCACCTGGCCGCGATGCGCGCCGCGCTCGAAACCCGCCCGCGCGGGCCGCGCCCGACGCTCGAAGAGATCGCCGCGAAGCTCGGCGGGTTCTCCTCGGATTCGGACGGCACGGGCGACGAAGGCGAGGCCGCGGGCCGCGCACGCCGCTCCCGCCGCCGCGGCTGAGCCGCAATTCCCTATTCCGCGCCGTTTTTCCGGCGGCGCGTGTCGCAAAACGCCAAACCTTTCTGCCGATTTCGCCACTAATGGGGAAAACGGCACGCTCTTGGAGACGACGATGGCAGACGAAGACGATATCATCCTGTCGGAACTCGATGACGAGGAACTCGTCCAGCAGATGATGGACGACCTCTATGACGGCCTCAAAGAAGAGATCGAAGAGGCCGTCGAGATCCTGCTCGAGCGCGGCTGGACGCCCTACGACATCCTGACCAAGGCGCTCGTCGCCGGCATGACGATCGTCGGCGCGGATTTCCGCGACGGGATCCTTTTCGTGCCCGAGGTGCTGCTGGCCGCGAACGCGATGAAGGGCGGCATGGCCATCCTCAAGCCGCTGCTGGTGGAAACCGGCGCCCCGCGCATGGGCAAGATGGTGATCGGCACCGTCAAGGGCGACATCCACGACATCGGCAAGAACCTTGTCGCGATGATGATGGAAGGCGCGGGCTTCGAAGTGGTCGATCTGGGCATCAACAATGCCGTGGAAAGCTACCTTGAGGCGGCCGAGCGCGAAGGCGCGGATATCATCGGGATGTCGGCGCTGCTGACCACCACCATGCCCTACATGAAAACGGTGATCGACGCGCTCAAGGAACAGGGCAAGCGCGATACCTATATCGTGCTCGTGGGCGGCGCGCCGCTGAACGAGGAATTCGGCAAGGCGATCGGCGCGGACGCCTATTGCCGCGACGCCGCCGTGGCCGTGGAAACCGCGAAGACGCTGGTCTCGCGCCGCCACAACCAGATGGGCGCGTGATCGCCACACGCCTGAATGTGATCGAAAAGGCCCCGGATTCTGCGTCCGGGGCCTTTTTCTTTTTCCGCTTCGGCCCCATTATCAGAGGAATGGAGGGAAGGATGACGCTGCCGCAATTCCTGTTGCTCATTGCCGTTCTGATCGTGGCCGCCGGGATCACGGTCTGGGCCTTGGCCGCTTCCGGCCTGCCGCTGCCGCTGTTGCTGCTGGCGGGGCTGGGGCTGGCGGGTGCCGCGCGGCTTTGGGCGCGCGTCGAATGACCGACACCCCCGAGGCGTCCCCGCCCCCCCTGCCCTCCGACGAGGTTCTGGCCGAACGCGGGCTGACGGCGCGCGGCACCGGTCGCGTGTTGCTGGTCGCATGCGGCGCCCTCGCGCGCGAGATCCTCGCGCTGAAATCCGCGAATGGCTGGGATCACCTCGACCTGCATTGCCTGCCCGCCAAGCTGCATCTCTTCCCTGAGAAGATCACCGACGAGGTCACCCGCCTCGTGGAAACCCGCGGCCCCGGCTATGACAGCACCTTCGTCGTCTATGCCGATTGCGGCACCGGCGGCCAGCTTGAGGCGCGCTGCGCCGAGCTGGGCGTCGAGATGATCGCCGGGCCGCATTGCTATTCCTTCTACGAAGGCAACGACGCCTTTGCCGCCAAGGCCGAGGACGAGATCACCGCCTTCTACCTCACCGACTTCCTCGTGCGCCAGTTCGACGCCTTCGTCTGGCGCCCGATGGGGTTCGATCGCTACCCCGAGCTGATCCCGACCATGTTCGGCAATTACGAGCGGCTGATCTATCAGGCCCAGACCGACGACCCGGCGCTGGACGCCAAGGCCCGCACAGCCGCCGAGCGGCTGGGGCTGGCCTATGAACGGCGCTTCACCGGCTATGGCGATCTGGCCAGCGCGCTGGCCGGGGCCGGGCGCAAATCGGCCACGCAAGGCTGAAATCCCCTTAAATTCCGCCTTGAGGCTTCCATTTGCTGCGCTGCGGCGCTATGCCCGACCCGAATAAGAACGCCCGGCCCGCCCCAAAAGCGGGCCGCATCATTTTCGGAGACACCATGATCGACACGGCCGCACTGAAGCGCGACTGGCTGGGCAATACCCGCGCCGATATCCTTTCGGGGCTGGTTGTGGCGCTGGCGCTGATCCCCGAGGCGATCGCCTTTTCGCTGATCGCGGGCGTCGACCCGAAGGTCGGGCTTTATGCCTCCTTCTCGATCGCGGTGATCACGGCCTTCTTTGGTGGCCGCCCGGCGATGATCTCGGCGGCGACGGCGGCGACGGCAGTGCTGATGGGGACGCTGGTGCGCGAACACGGGCTGCAATACCTGCTGGCAGCGACGGTGCTGGCGGGCGTGATCCAGATGGCCGCCGGGGCGCTGAACCTCGGGCAGGTGATGCGGTTTGTGTCGAAATCGGTGATGACAGGCTTCGTGAACGCGCTGGCGATCCTGATCTTCCTCGCGCAGCTGCCCGAGCTGGACCCGCGCGTCGTCACGCCGGTGACCTATGCGCTGGTCGCGCTGGCGCTGGCGATCATCTACCTCTTCCCGCGTCTCAACCGCACCATCCCCTCGCCGCTGGTCGCGATCGTGGTGCTGTCGGCGATCACGATGGGGCTTGGCCTGACCGAGGTGCGTACCGTGGCCGACATGGGCGAGCTGCCCTCGGAACTGCCGAACTTCCTGATCCCGGACGTGCCCTTTACCCTGAAGACGCTGGAAATCATCCTGCCCTACTCGGTCGCGGTGGCGGTGGTGGGGCTGCTGGAAAGCCTGATGACGCAGCAGATCGTCGACGAGATGACCGACACCACCTCGTCGCGGCAGCGCGAGTGCTATGGCCAGGGCATCGCCAATTTCTGCACCGGTTTCATCGGCGGCATGGCGGGCTGCGCGATGATCGGGCAATCGGTGATCAACGTGCGCTCTGGCGGGCGCGGGCGGCTTTCGACCTTTACTGCGGGGGCGATGCTGCTGGTGTTCTGCGTGGTGCTGGGCGACCTGGTGGGGCGGATCCCGATGCCGGCGCTGGTCGCGATCATGATCATGGTCTCGATCGGCACCTTCAGTTGGGCCTCGATCGGGCAGCTGCGCACCTTGCCGCGCAGTTCGAACGTGGTGATGCTGGCGACCGTGGGCTTTGTCGTGGTCACCCATAACCTCGCCATCGGCGTGCTGGTCGGCGTGCTTCTGTCGGGCATCTTCTTTGCCGGCAAGATCGCGCGCCTGACCGAGATCACCTCGCGCCTCAACGCCGACAAGGGCCTGCGCACCTATTTCATCAAGGGCCAGATCTTTTTCGCCTCGGTCGAGGATTTCAATCAGGCCTTCGATTTCCGCGAGCCGCTGGAGCGCGTTGTGATCGACCTGACCCATGCCCATATCTGGGATATTTCCTCGGTCGCGGCGCTGGATCGCGCCATCGCCAAGTTCCGCGCGAACGGGATCGAGGCGAAGGTCGTCGGCATGAACCACGCGACCGAGACGATCATCGACCGGCTGTCGGGGCAAGGCGCTTCCGGCCACTGAGGAAGGGGGCTCTGCCTCCCGCCCGTGCCGGGCGCCCCCCGGAATATTTCTGACAAAATGAAGGGGGCGCGTGGCCCCCTTTTTTGTATCGTTTGTCCGGGAGAAGGCCCGCTCAGCGCATCTCGCGCGGGCGCATCACCAGCCAGATCAGTGCAGCCCCCGCGAGCGTCAGGAACGGCAGCATGGCAAGGTTGACGGCCTCCCAGCCGGCCTGCGGATCGCCTGCCGAGGAGCAGTTCATCAGCCCGCCCGAGCTGAGCGAGGCGAGGAACACGCCGCCGAAGACCACGAAATCGTTCATGCCCTGAACATGGCCACGCTCATCGGGGCTATGCGCCGAGGCAAGCATCGCGGTCGAGCCGATGAAGCCGAAGTTCCAGCCGATGCCCAGCAGCACGAGCGCGAGGTAGAACTGTTCGAGGTCCACCCCCATCAGCGCCACCGCCCCCGAGGCCGCGAGGATCACGAGGCCCACGCCGACGATCATCTCGCGCCCGAACCGCGCGATCAGATGGCCGGTGAAGAAGCTCGGCAGATACATCGCCAGCACGTGGGCCGAGACGATATTGGCCGCATCGCCCTCGTCGAAGCCGCAGCCCACCACGGCGAGCGGCGTCGAGGTCATCACCAGGTTCATCAGCGCGTAGGATACCATGCCACAGATCATCGCCACCGCGATCACCGGGTCTTTCAGCAACTCCTTGCGGGTGCGGCCCGGGTGCGCGGCGCCCTTGGCGCGGCGCCCGGGCGCGGGAATGCGCAGGAACGAGAACAGGATCGGCCCCAGGAGGTTCAGCCCGATGATCGCCAGATAGGTCGCCATGAAGGGCACAACCATCGCCTGACTCGTGACCTTGACCAGCTGCGGGCCGATGATCGCCGCCGCAAGCCCGCCCGCCATCACATAGGAAATCGCCTTGGGCTGGAACTCGGGCGGGACGCCATCGGTTGCGGCAAAGCGGTAGAAGCCCTGCGCCGACATGTAGATGCCGGTCAGGAACGAGCCCGCCATGAACACCGCGAAAGACCCGATCCAGAGCGCGTAGGCGGCGATCCCCGCCCCCGCAGCACCTGCGATCACCGCGAGGATAAAGCCCGCGCGCCGCCCGTAGGCCACCATGAATTCCGACATCGGCTGCGCCGAAAGCACCGAGCCAAGCACGATCAGCGACAGGGGCAGCGTAGACCAGCACGGGTTCGGCGCCAGCATCTGCCCCGACAACCCACCCACGGTGAAGATCATCGACATCTGCGCCCCGAGCACGGCTTGCGCCAGCACAAGGACGATCACGTTACGCCAGACCGGCGTGTGGCGGGAGGGGGCAAGGGTATCGCTCATGGCCCACCCCTAGCGCCCGCCGAAGAGGCTGGCAAGCGCCGACGGGATCGGGCAGTCTGCGCCCATGCACGGACGGATCATCGAAACCGAACAGGACATCCTTGACGGCGCGGACTGGCTGGCACGCGCCGAGCCCCGCTTTGCCCATGCGCTGGAGCTGACCGGCCCCTGGCCGCTGCGCCGGCGCGACGACGGATTCGCGGCGCTGCGTGATGCGATCATCGGCCAGCAGGTCTCGGTGGCGGCGGCCAAGGCGATCCGCGCCAAGGTGCTGGACGCGGGATTTGCCGCGCCCGAGGTGATCGCCGGGGCAGACCCCGAGGCGCTGCGCGCCTGCGGGCTGTCGCGGCAGAAAGTGAAATACCTGCAGGCGCTTGCGGGCTCGGGCGTCGATTTCGAGGGGCTGCGCGCCCTGCCCGACGAGGCGGTGATCGAGGCGCTCTTGCCGATCCCCGGCATCGGACGCTGGACGGTCGAGATGTATCTGATCTTTGCGCTTGGCCGCGCCGATGTCTTTGCCGTCGACGACCTCGCGCTGGCCGAGGGCGCGCGCATGCTCTTTGACCTGCCCGAACGGCCCAAACGCAAGGAATTCAACGTGCTTTCGGCCAGTTGGTCGCCCTGGCGCGCGGTTGCGGCACGCGGACTTTGGGCCTATTACGCCTATCGCAAACAACGGGAAGGGGTCGCGCCATGACGCGGAAACTGGAAGTGGGCCGCAAGGGGCCGAAATCGGGCCAACTGAAGTCGGCGGTGATTTTCCTGCATGGCTATGGCGCCGATGGCAACGACCTTTTGGGCCTTGCCGACCCGCTTGGCCCGCACCTGCCCGACACGCTGTTTCTGGCCCCTGACGCGCCCGAGCCCTGCACCGGCAACCCGTTCGGGCGGCAGTGGTTCCCGATCCCGTGGCTTGATGGTTCGAGCGAGGCCGAGGCTGCTGCCGGAATGCAGGCCGCCGTCGCCGACCTCAATGCCTTTGTCGATGAGGTGCTTGAAGAAAACGCGCTAACCCATTCACAACTTGGAATTATTGGGTTTTCGCAAGGCACGATGATGGCGCTGGAGACCTTTCCGCGCCGGGCCGATCCGGTGGCCGGGATCGTCGCCTTCTCGGGGCGGCTCTTGCGCCCCGAGGCGCTGGCCGAAGAGGCGCTCTGCAAGCCGCCTGTCCTCCTGGCGCATGGCGATGCAGACCCGGTCGTGCCCTTCGCCGACATGGGGCTGGCGGGCGACGCGCTGGTTTCGGCGGGCTTCGAGACCTACGCCCATGTCATGAAAAACACGCCCCACGGCATCTCGCCCGACGGGCTCTCGGCGGCGCTTGGCTTCCTCAAGGCGAAACTGCCGGGCTGACCGCCCCCATCCGACCCCGTTCCATCCCACGTCTGCCTGAATTTCAGGCAGGCCGTCATACCTTTGTCGCATCCGCATGGCAGCACTGGACCTGACAGGCCGATCCCAGATCAAGGGGCTTGTCAGAGATCGAACGCGATATATAGTTTCAGTTACGGCAGGGGCGGACCCCGCCCCTGGCTCGGAACCGGAGCGACAGGGCGAGGATGGAGTCACCCATGCTGGACCAAGGCGATTTTCGAACGCAGTTCACCCGCGAGCCGGCGGCGCTCAAACGCTACCCCGCGCTGGTCCTGAACGCGGATTTCCGGCCGCTGAGCTACTATCCGCTTTCGCTCTGGCCCTGGCAGGAGGCGATCAAGGCGGTCTGTCTCGACCGGGTGCAGATCCTGGCGGAATATGACGAGGTCGTCCGTTCGCCGAGCCGGGAAATCAGGATCCCCTCGGTTGTGGTGCTCAAGGAATTCGTCCGACCCCAGAAGCGCGTGGCCTTCACGCGCTTCAATCTTTTTCTGAGGGACGAATTCCGCTGCCAGTATTGCGGCTGCGAGGGCGAACTGACCTTCGATCACGTGATCCCGCGCTCGCGCGGTGGCGTGACGAGCTGGGAAAACGTCGTGGCCGCCTGCGCGCCCTGCAACCTGAAAAAGGCCAACAAGCCGCTGGACCGCTCGGGGCTGCGGCTGATGAAACCCGCGCGCGAACCATCGGCCTCGCAAATGCACGCCACCGGCCGCCGCTTCCCGCCCGGTCACCTGCACGAAAGCTGGATGGATTTCCTGTACTGGGATACCGAGCTGGAGGCTTAAGCTTAGCCCTGCAGCCCCCGCACCCGCGCGGCAAGGGCGAGCGTCGAGCCATCCTTGCCCTGCCCCGGATCGCGGCCTGCCAGCACCGGTTCCAAGGCCAGCGCCAGTTCCTTGCCCAGCTCAACGCCCCATTGATCGAAGCTATTGATCCCGAGGATCACGCCTTCGACAAACACCCGGTGTTCATAAAGCGCGATCAGCCCACCCAGAACCTCGGGGGTAAGCTGCGGGTACAGCAGCGTGGTCGAGGGGCGGCTGCCCGGAAACACGCGGTGGCGGGCCTGACGCTCCAGTTCGGGGCCTTCGAGCCCCTTGGCCGCCATGCGGGCGCGCGCCTCGTCCAGGGACCGGCCGCGCATCAGAGCCTCGGATTGCGCCAGGCAATTGGCCACCAAGAGCCGGTGCTGATGCGCCAGCTCGGGCTCGTGCCCCTTCGCGGCGACGATGAATTCG
The DNA here is from genome assembly GCF_002358085.1 of Pseudothioclava arenosa. GTDB lineage: Bacteria > Pseudomonadota > Alphaproteobacteria > Rhodobacterales > Rhodobacteraceae > Pseudothioclava > Pseudothioclava arenosa. The sequence continues at coordinate 359,494 of NZ_NTJD01000003.1, read as the reverse complement.
CAAGGCACGATCCGCGTACCCTGATGCAAAAGCTGGTAGAACGCGTGCTGCCCGTTGGTGCCGGGCTCGCCCCAAACCACCGGACCCGAATTGTAAGGCAAGCTCGTGCCATCCATCGCCACGCGCTTGCCGTTCGATTCCATCTCAAGCTGCTGCAGATAGGCCGGCAACCGCGCAAGCCGTTGATCGTAGGGCAAAACCGCCCGCGTGGCATGGCCGCAGAACTGGTTGTGCCAAACCCCGACCAGCGCCAGCAGCACTGGCAGATTCTGCGCCAGCGGGGCCACGCGGAAATGCGCGTCCATCGCGGCCGCGCCCGCCAGCATCTCGTCGAACCGCTCGGGCCCGATCGCCAGCATCAGGCTCAGCCCGATCGGGCCCCAGACCGAATAGCGCCCGCCCACCCAATCGTCGAAGCCGAAGACCCGCTCGGGCGCAATGCCAAAGGCGGCGGTGCGCTCGGGCTCGGTGGAAATCGCGGCGAATTGCGCCCCCGGATCCGCCACGCGCGCCGCCAGCCAGGCCCGTGCGGTCTCGGCATTGGTCATCGTCTCGATCGTGGTGAAGGTCTTGGAGGCGACGATCACCAGCGTGGTTTCCGGGTTCAGCCCACGCAGTGTGTCATGGATATGCGCCCCGTCCACATTCGAGACGAAATGGCAGCGCGGACCGTCGTGATAGGGCGCCAGCGCCAGCGTGGCCATCGCCGGCCCGAGGTCGGACCCGCCGATGCCGATATTCACCACATCGGTGATCGCCCCGCCCTGCCCCGCGATCCGCCCCGCGCGCAGATCGCGCACAAAATCCTGCATCCGCGCATGGGTCGCACGAACCTCGGGCATGACATTCACGCCATCGACGAAGACATCGGTTTCAAGGTTGCGCAGCGCTGTGTGCAAGACCGCTCGCCCCTCGGTCTCGTTGATCTTCGCCCCCGAAAACATCGCCGTGCGCGCGGCTGCGAGCCCGGCATGCTCAGCCAGTTGCACGAGCAGCGTGCGGGTCTCGGCATCGAGGTTGGTCTTGGAGTAATCGAACAGGAACGGCCCGAATTCCGCGCTGAATCCGGCGGCGCGATCGGGGTTTTCGAACAACTCGAGGATTGGCCGCGCCTCGACGGATTTCGCTCGAACGATCAGTTCGTTCCACAGGTGCATGTCATTCGGCCCAATGAATGGTGGCGGATTTCAGGATGATGCGCACCGGCGCCTCGGTCTCGGGCAGGTCGACCGCCCGCTCAAGCGCCGCACGCTTTTCCGGCCCCGTAATCAACAGATGAATGTTCATCGCGTCGCGCAGGACCGGCGCGCTGAGCGTGATGCGCGGCTCGCCCGCGGCCTCGGCCCGCAGGGCGATCAGGATCGGAGCGTCATCGGCCAGCGCCTCCTCTAGCCGGTCGGCCCCCGGAAACAGCGAGGCCGTGTGCATGTCGCCCCCCATCCCCAGCAGCAGCACATCGATCGGCAGATGCGGCGCGATGCCCTCGGCCAGCGCCGCGAGCGCCTCCTCGGGGGTCTCGGTCGGCGCATACATCGGCAAGAGCTCCACCGCCGCGGCCTTGTCGCGCAAGAGCCGCGCGCGCAACTGGCGCGTGTTTGAGCGCGGGCTGGCCTCGGACACCCAGCGTTCGTCATTGAGCAAGACCGCGACCTTGTCCCAGGCCAGATCGAGCCCCGAGAGGATGTCGAACACCGGCCCCGGCGTGCTGCCCCCCGGCACGCAAAGCGTCGCCCGCCCGCGCGTTTCGATCGCGGCGCGCAGCTCACTCGCCAGAAGGTCCGCAAGGGCGATCATCATCAGTTCCCGATCCGGGTAAGTGATGAGGTTCATTCGCGAATCTCCCGCCAGCGACGACCATCGCGATGCATCAGCATCAGCGCATCCTCAGGGCCGGACGAGCCGGAATCATAGGGTTGCGGGCGCTCGCCGCGCTCGTCCCAACCCGCGATTACCGGATCGGTCCAGGCCCAGGCTGCCTCGACCTCGTCACCGCGCATGAACAGCGTCTGATTGCCCCGGATCACATCCATGATCAACCGCTCGTAGGCGTCGGGAATATCGGCCCCGTCCTCGCCCAGCGCCTCGGCAAAGGACATGTCGAGCGGCACCTGCACCAGACGCATGCCGCCCGGCCCCGGCTCCTTAATCATCACCTTGAGGTTCATCCCCTCATTCGGCTGCAACCGGATCACCAGCACGTTCTCGCGCCAGGAGGCATCGGTCTCGTCAAAGATCGAATGCGGCGGCTGGCGGAAGGTAATCGCGATTTCCGAGGTCCGCGCGCGCAGCCGCTTGCCGGTGCGCAAATAGAACGGCGTGCCCTGCCAGCGCCAGTTCGCGATATGGCATTTCAGCGCGATATAGCTCTCGGTGCGCGAGTTCGGATTTTCGACATCTTCAAGGTATCCGCGCAGCGCACCCTCGTCGGCGCAATGGCGATGCGCGAGGTATTGACCGCGCACAATATCGGCGGGCTGGACGGGTTGCAGCGCGCGGATCACCTTGAGCTTTTCATCGCGCACCGCATCCGGGTCGAAGTGATAGGGCGGCTCCATCGCGATCAGGCACAGGAGCTGCATCATGTGGTTCTGCACCATGTCGCGCATCGCGCCCGACTTATCATAATACGACCCGCGCCCGCCCACGCCGACGGTTTCGGCCACGGTAATTTGCACATGATCGACATATTGCGCATTCCACAGCGGCTCGAAGAGGATATTGGCGAAGCGCACCGCCATCAGGTTCTGCACCGTCTCTTTGCCGAGGTAATGGTCGATCCGGTAAATCTGATGCTCGTCGAAATGGGCCGCGAGCGTGGCATTGAGCGCGCGCGCCGTGGCCAGATCGCGACCAAAGGGTTTCTCGACGACGATCCGCGCCTCGGGGCCGGCCATCTGGTAGCGATGCAACCGCTCGGCCAGCGGCCCGAACAGCGCCGGCGCCACCGAGAAATAAAACGCGTTCACCCGCGCGCAATCGACCTTGGCGGCCAGTTCATCCCAACCCGCATCGCCCTGCGCGTCGATCGCGACATAGTCGAGCACGCGCAGGAAGGCCTCGATCTGGGCGGGCACCTGCTTGGCCTTGCCGACGTGATCGGTGATCGCGGCGCGGGCCTGCGCGCGAAAAGCCTCGATATCCATCTCGGAGCGGGCGGCGCCGATGATCTTGGATTTCTCGGGGATCTGCCCCGCGAAAAAGCGCCGGTAAAGCCCCGGCAGAATCTTGCGGTTGGCCAGATCGCCGGTCGCGCCGAAGACGACCAGATCGAAAGGATCCACCGGAATGACGCGCGAGACCATTTCTTGCTCCGTAACAGGCACACGGGGCACGAAGCCTCAGCGCGCGGACAGCGGCAGAACCGGCTCGGCGCGATCACGGCCGAACGTCGTCTGACCTGGCAAGTCTAACACTCGCAGGAGCCGGGGCAAGATCGTGTCAGATCAAAGATTTGCAAATGCGAAAGCGGCCAGCGCACCGGGCTCGGGCGGCAATTCGGTGGCGTAGTCACCCGCGAAGGCCAGGAATTCGGCGCGGGTCTGCGGCGGCGCAGAGATCAGCACGCGATGCCCGCGCGCCACCGCCTCGGCGATCAGGTCGCGACAGCCACGGCCCTCGGCCTCCTGCTTGCCGAACTTGTTGAACAGCACCAGCGTCTCGGGCTGAGCGCCCTCAAGCCCCTGCCCGACCGCCATCACCGCCTCTTCGAGCGCGCCCGCATCCAGCGTGCAGCCCTCGGCGCCGGGGCCAAGGTCTTGGGTGATGCCGTGAATGCGCCCCTCGGGCAAAAGCCGCAGGTACATCTCACACATGCCCTGGTTCGGAGCATCGACCGGCATCTCGGCGCGCACCATGCCCAGAACCGGGCGCCCCTCGGCCAGAAGCCGGTCGGCCAGATCGGCCATCAGCCGATCCGCAAGTCCGCTTTGCGTGGTGGTGAAAAACCCGATCATCGCCCGTTCATGCCCCCGCGTGCAGGCCCTGGTCCAGCGCCCAGAGCCTTGCCCAGACGCGGCAAACGCGCGCGTTTCAACAGCGCGCGCACCGGCTGCGGCTGCCCCGAGAGGGCCTCGGCGCGGACGCGCACGCGCTCGACCACCGCGGCCATGGCCTCGGGGCGCTCGGACCAGAACTGCCACAAGAGCCCGTCGGGGTCGCGCCGGTCCAGCCCCTCGCCCGCCAGAACCCCGCGCGGAAAATCGGCGCGGTTCTCGGTGACGATCGCCTCGGCGCCCCCCGCGATCGCGGCGGCCAGCACGTGGATGTCGTTTTCATCGGGCAGGTGCAGCCGCGCCTCGAGCCCCGCGCGGGGCGTGACGCAGGCGGCGGGAAATTCGGCCTTCAGAAGCGCGATCTCGCCCCGCGCGATCACCTCATCGGGCGGGGAAAGACGCGCGGCGGCGCGCGCCCATTCCTCAAGGATACGCTCGGACCAGAGCGGCTGATAAAACCCCGCCCGCGCCGCACCGATCAGGATCTCGCGCAGGACGGTCGGGTAGAGCACGCAGGCGTCGAGCAGGAGCTTCATCAGTCGAGCCGGAAGAACAGCGATTTCAGATAGCCGCTTTCGGCAAGCTGCGGCAGCATCGGATGGTCGGGCCCGGCGTAGCCCGTGTGCAAGAGCTGCGAGCGCCGCCCGCCCTTGCCGATGCCGCGCGAAGAGGCCGCGCGGAATTGCACGAGGTCAGCCGCGTGGCTGCACGAGCAAAGCGCAAGATAACCGCCCGGCGCGACCAGCGGCGCGGCGAGGCGCGCGAGGCGCTCATAGGCGCGCAGCCCCGCCTGCAGCGCGGGTTTCGCAGGCGCGAACGCGGGCGGGTCGCAGATCACCACGTCGAATTGAGCACCTTCCGACGCCAGCGCCTCAAGCGTGGAGAAAGCATCGCCTTGGCGCGTCGAGAAACGCGCGCCCGCCCCCATCGCCGCCGCGCCGCGCACTGCCAGATCCAGCGCCGCAGCCGAGGCATCGACTGCAACCGCGCTTTGCGCCCCGTTCGCAAGGCAGGCCAGCGCAAAGCCACCCACATGGCTGAACACGTCAAGCACCCGCGCCCCCTGCGCCAGCCGCGCGGCAAAGGCGTGGTTGGGGCGCTGGTCATAGAACAGCCCGGTCTTCTGCCCGCCCATCAGGTCGGCCATGTAGATCGCGCCGTTCATCGGCACCTCGATCGGGCCATCAAGCACGCCGGACATCAGAACCGTCTCTTCGGGCAGGCCTTCAAGCCCGCGCGCGCGCCCCGAGCCGTTCTTGACGATGGTGGTGACGCCCGTCACCTCGGCCAGCGCCCCGGCCAGATCGTCGATCATCGCCTCGGACCAGGCGGCGTTCGGCTGGATCACCGCCGCACCGCCGAAGCGGTCGATGATGACGCCCGGCAGGCCGTCGGCTTCGGCATGGATCAGCCGGTAGAACGGCGCCTCGAAAAGCCGCGCACGCAGGTCAAGCGCGCGCGCGATCCGCGCAACCAGCCAGGCCCGGTCGATCACCGCCTCGGGGTCGCGATCCAGCACCCGCGCGATGATCTTGGAATTCGCATTGACGGTGACGGTCGCCAGCGGCCGACGCTCAGCGTCTTCGAGCGTGGCAATGGCCCCCGACGCCAGCTTTTGCGTGCGCCGATCGGTCACCAGCTCATCGGCATAGACCCAAGGGAAGCCGTGCCGGATCGCGCGGGCCTCGGCCTTGGGGCGCAGGCGCACGACAGGACGATCGGTGGCGGGGCTGGAAGAGATGTCGGTCATCGCACTCACGGAAAAAGGGGCTGTTGCCCCCCTCTAGCGCGAATGGCGATGGTGCGAAAGGCTCAGAGCGCAGGGCTCTCGGGCGCGGGCACGGCTGAAAGCGCGGCGAACTCTTCGGCGGTCATCCAGATCGGGCGCGACAGCTCGTCGCGGATCATCTGGCCGAAATTCTGGGTGATCACCGTTTTCTGCGTGATACCGCGCGCTTCCTCGGCCAGCGCCTCGCGGCCCGAAGCGGCGGGGAAGTCGCGTTTCACATAGCGCGGCGCACCGATCATCGCGCCGGTTTCGGCATCGCGCAGCGTCACGATCGCCTCGAATTCGAACTCGGTGCCGAAGGGCGCGGAATAGCGCGCCTTCTCGGTCAGCGCGTGAAAGCGGCGCAGCTCGATCTCAAGATCGACCGGCACGCCCGCCTGCATTTCCTCAGTGCCAAGGCTCGCCCCCGCCAGCGCGATCGCCTCGACCTGCGCATGGCGGTTGCCAAAGGCATCGCCGCGCCAGACGATATCGGCGCGCGGCTTGTAGCTGTTGGCCTCGGAAACGCTCAGCTCGCGCGGCGCGCGCACCTGAATCGAGCGCACGGCAAAGCGCGGCAGGGCCAGAACTGTCTCGGCTTCGGCTTGCGCAGTGGCCGCCGGCCCGGCAAGGTTCAGCGGCACAGGATCGGTCAGCCCCCGCGAGGCGGGTTCGTTGAACCCACATGCCGCGAGCAGCAGGACGGCCCCGCACAGAAACCCCGATTGCATCATCTTCATCGCTCGACCCTTCCGATCCGGATGTCTCTCCAGTTGCGGCGAATTTGCCGATAAATTATGGCAGAACAAGGCAAATTACGGATCATTTCGGGGGAAATCCCCCTGCCCCGGGTCCCATCGCCGCAGGACATCTCGTGGGCGGGCCATTGATCCGTTAGCGCTAACTGACTATACGGGCCTGAACAGCCCGCCCAAGGAAAGGCCCCGAGTCGATGCCCGACGCAAAGACTACCCCGCCCCTCAACGCCACCATCGCACGTGTGACCGAGCGAATCCGGCAGCGCTCGGCGGTGACGCGCGCGGAGTATCTCGCGCGGATGCGGGCGCTGGCACAGGCAGGCCCGGCGCGCGCGCATCTGTCTTGCGGCAATCAGGCCCATGCCTATGCCGCGATGGGCGCCGACCAGCCCGCGCTGGCTGCGGGGCGCGCGCCCAACATCGGCATCGTCACCGCCTATAACGACATGCTCTCGGCGCATCAGCCCTATGAAACCTACCCCGCGCTGATCCGCGAGGCGCTGCACAAGGTCGGCGCCACCGCGCAGGTCGCGGGCGGCGTGCCCGCGATGTGCGATGGCGTGACGCAGGGCCAGCCGGGGATGGAGCTGAGCCTGTTCTCGCGCGACGTGATTGCACTGGCGGCGGGCATCGCGCTGTCACACAACTGCTTCGACGCGGCGCTTTACCTTGGTGTCTGCGACAAGATCGTGCCGGGCCTCGTCATCGCCGCCGCAAGCTTCGGCCATATCCCGGCGGTGTTCCTGCCCGCCGGGCCGATGACCTCGGGCCTGCCGAACGACGAAAAAGCCAAGGTGCGCCAGCAATTCGCCACCGGCCAGATCGGGCGCGACCAGTTGATGGCGGCCGAGATGGCCAGCTATCACGGCCCGGGCACCTGCACCTTTTACGGCACCGCCAACACCAACCAGATGCTGATGGAGGTGATGGGCCTGCACCTGCCGGGCGCAAGCTTCGTCAACCCCGGCACCGACCTGCGCCGCGCCCTGACCGAAGCGGGCGCGCGCCGCGCCGCCGAGATCACCGCGCTCGGCAATGATTTCCGCCCGGTCGGCGAGATCCTGAACGAGCGCGCCTTCGTCAACGGGCTGGTCGGGCTGATGGCGACGGGCGGCTCGACCAACCTCGTGCTGCACCTGCCCGCGATGGCGCGCGCCGCCGGCATCCTGCTCGATCTCGAGGATTTCGACGAGATTTCCGAGGTCACGCCGCTGATGGCCAAGGTCTATCCGAACGGCCTGGCCGATGTGAACCATTTCCACGCCGCGGGCGGGCTGCAATTCATGATCCGCGAGCTTCTGGGCGCGGGGCTTTTGCATGGCGACGTGCGCGGCGTGGTCGGCAACAGCCTCGCCGATTACCTGCGCGAGCCGGTGCTGGAGGACGGCCAGCTCAGCTGGCGCGAGGGCGCCACGCGCTCGGAGAACGACCGCATCCTGCGCCCCTGCGGCGATGCTTTCGCCCCCTCGGGCGGACTAAAACAGATGCAAGGCAACCTCGGACGCGGGGTGATCAAGGTTTCGGCCGTCGCGCCTGAGCGCCATGTCATCGAGGCCCCCGCCCGCATTTTCACCGATCAGGCGGAGGTCAAGGCGGCCTTCCAGCGCGGCGAGTTTACTGCCGATACGATCGTCGTGGTCCGCTTTCAGGGCCCGCAGGCCAATGGCATGCCCGAACTGCACTCGCTCACGCCGGTGCTCTCGGTACTGCAAGATCGCGGCCTCAAGGTGGCGCTGGTCACCGACGGGCGGATGTCGGGCGCCTCGGGCAAAGTGCCCGCCACGATCCATGTCAGCCCCGAGGCCGCCGCGGGCGGCCCGCTCGCGAAACTGCGCGACGGCGACCGGCTGCGGCTGGATGCGACGACAGGGCGGCTCGAATGCCTCGAAGACGGGTTCGAGGCTCGCACGCCCGCGACGGCCGACCTCTCTGCCAACACCCACGGCCTCGGGCGCGAGCTCTTCGAGGCCTTCCGCCGCAATGTCGGCCCCGCCCCCGAAGGCGCGGCCGTGGTGATCTGAGACTTGCCTGCGGCGCGCGTATTTGCGCCAAGAAGAAACCCCGCGCCTTCTTCCTGGCCCCAAATACGCGCGCCGGAGGCCCCATCCGAGCAAGGGAGAGCCCGATGACCCCCGAACAGCAATCCGCCGCTGCCCGCGCGATCTGCGCGATGGCGCCGATCGTGCCGGTGATCGTGGTCAAGGAACTGGCCCATGCCGCGCCGCTCGCGCGCGCGCTGGTGGCAGGCGGGCTTCCGGCGCTTGAGGTCACGCTTCGGACGCCCTGCGCGCTCGATGCAATCCGCGCCATGGCCGAGGTCGAAGGCGGCGTGGTCGGCGCGGGCACGCTGCTCACCCCCGCCGACGTGAAGGCCGCCAAGGCCGCGGGCGCGCGTTTCGGCGTCTCGCCCGGGCTGACAGAACGACTGGTGCGCGCCGCCGAAGACGAAGCGCTGCCGCTCTTGCCCGGCGCAGTGACCGCCTCCGAGGTGATGCGCGCGCTCGAATGGGGCTATGACATGCTGAAATTCTTCCCCGCCGCGACCTCGGGCGGGGCAGCGGCGATCAAGGCGCTCGGCGGGCCGCTGCCGCAGGCGACCTTCTGCCCGACGGGTGGCGTAAGTCTAAAAAATGCGAATGATTACCTGAGCTTGCCGAACGTTCTTTGTGCGGGAGGAAGCTGGGTTGCGCCGCCCGAGCTGATGGCGGCAGGCGACTGGGCCGGGATCGAGGCGCTCGCGCGTGAAGCGGCCGCGCTGCCGCGTTAAAGCCGGCGCCCGGCGGCCCCGCCCCGGCGTTGCGTGCCCGGCGCGGGCCGGGTCAGCCCCTCGGCCAGGATCAGGCTCATTGGGTGGTCGGCAGGCGCCTCATAGAGCGCGAGCACGGTGCGCATCGCCTCGGTCGTGTTGGTGCCGGGCGCGAGGCTCAGCGCCCAATCCATGAAGATCGACCGGCATTCCGCCTCCGAGATCCCCTCGATCCGGTAGCTTTCGCGGATCAGCCCCTTCGGGTCGGCCTGTTTCAGTTCCAGCATCCTGCGTCCCATCCTTTCAGCCCTCCAACGCGCGATCGACGATCGCCGCGACTTGCCCGGTGGCCTCCGCCAGACGCTCCGCCAAAGCGGGCAGATCCAGCTGATCGACCTCACGCAGCAAGAAGGCCCGCCCGCCCGCGCCGATCGCCTCCATATCCAGCGGCTTATCGGTCAGGAGCCGCCCGCCCGCCTGCAACCGCCACAAGAACCGATAGGCCGAGGCGAGGGCCTCGGCTTCGGATTTTTCGACCAGCCCGGAGCGAGGACCGACACGCAGCTGCGCCTCGACGCGGCGCGCAGGATCGCCCGCGCGCAGCGCGAAGCTTTGCACCAGAAGCTCGATATCCTGCAGGCGGCCGGGACCGATCTTGGCCTCCCACTCGCCATCGGCGGGCTTGGCGGCAAAGATGCGTTGGCGCATCTCGGCCAGATCGGGCATCACCTTGGCGTCGCCCCCCTTGGCGCGCAGCACCTCGAGCCGCACCGCCTCCAGATCCGCCGCCAGTTCGGGATTGCCCGCCACCGGCCGCGCCCGCGTCAGCGCGAGATGCTCCCAGGTCCAGGCTTCGTCCATCTGATAGGCGCGGAATGCCTCGAGCGAGGTCGCCACCGGGCCTTGCCGCCCCGAGGGACGCAGCCGCATATCGACCTCATAGAGCCGCCCCTCGGGCATCTGCGCGGTGATCGCTGTGATCAGGGCCTGCGTGAGACGCGCAAAATAGGGTTTGGTCGCCAAGGGCTTGGGGCCATCGGACATCTCGGCGCCCTGAGCGTCATAGATCACGATCAGGTCGAGGTCGGACGACGCATTGAGCCGCTCGGCGCCCAGACTGCCCATGCCCAGCACAACCGCGCCACGCCCCGGCGGAGGCCCGTATTTGCGCGCAAATTCGGCGACGACCGCGGGCCAGAGGCATTCGAGCACAACGCTCGCCACATCGGCATAATGGCGCGCCGCCTCCATCGCGTCGATCAGTCCGCGCAAGTGATGCACGCCGACGCGGAAGCGCCATTCCTTGGCCCAGCGCCGCGCCGCATCGAGCTTTTTCTCGTAATCGGGCTGCGCGTCGAGCATGGCGCCGAGGCTTTCGGCCAGCGGCTTGGCACCCGGCCAGGGTTCAAAGAAACTCCCTCCCAGAACCGCATCCAGCACGCCCGCATTGCGCGACAGATAGGTCGCCAGCCCCGGCGCGGTAGCGCAAATATCGACGATCAGGTCGATCAGCTGCGGGTTTGCCTCAAAGAGCGAAAACAGCTGCACCCCAGCAGGCAGGCGCGACAGGAACCCGTCAAACTGGCCCAGCGCCTCATCGAAATTGGCGGCGCTGGACAGCCGGGTCAGCAATTCGGGTTCGAGCCGCTTGAAGATCGCGCGCGCACGTTCCGAGCGCAGCGCCGGATAGCTCGACCAGCCCGCGACGGTCGCCTCGGCCGCATCGGACAAGGGCGGGCGTTCCTGCGCCTGACTGGGGGCGAAGAAAGCGCCGGTCAGGTCTTCGACCCGCGCCAGCCGCTCCAGCAGGCGCGCGCGCCAGGCTTCGACATCCGAGGCCCCCATCATCGCCGCGATCCGCGCGATGCCCTCGTCGGAGTTGGGCAGGTCATGGGTCTGGCCGTCATTGACCATCTGGATGCGATGCTCGATCTCGCGGTGCTCGCGGTAATGGTCGGTCAGCTCGCGCGCGACATCGGGCTCGACCCAGCCCTTCTCGGCCAGTTTCGCGAGCCCGCCAACCGTCGTACGATCGCGCAACTCGGGGTCGCGCCCGCCGGCGATCAACTGGCGGGTCTGGGTGAAGAACTCGATCTCGCGGATGCCGCCCTGCCCCAGTTTCATGTTGTGGCCGGGCAGTGACAGCGCCCCGCCCAGCCCTTTATGCTCGCGGATGCGCAGTCGCATGTCATAGGCGTCCTGGATCGCCGCGAAATCGAGATGCTTGCGCCAGACGAAGGGGCGCAGCGTGTCGAGAAACCGCTGCCCCGCCGCAAGGTCGCCCGCGCAGGGCCGCGCCTTGATATAGGCGGCGCGTTCCCATGTGCGGCCCTCGGCCTCGTAATACAGCTCGGCCGAGGCCATCGAGATGCAGACCGGCGTCACGCTCGCATCGGGGCGCAGCCGCAGATCGGTGCGAAACACATAGCCCTCGCCCGTCGTGTCCGACAGCATCGCCGCCATCTTGCGCGTGGCGCGGACAAAAGACATCCGCGCATCCATCCGGTCGTCGGCATCGAACCGGGTTTCGTCGAACAGGCAGATCAGGTCGATATCCGAGGAATAATTCAGTTCATGCGCGCCCATCTTGCCCATCGCGAGCGCGACCATCCCGCCTGCGGTCTCGGCATCGTCGGGCGTGGCGCCGGGCAGCTTGCCGCGACGGATTTCCTCGGCCACGAGGCGCTTCAGCGCCAGATCCACAGCCAGATCGCCCAGATCGGTCAGCGCGCCGGTCACCATCTCCAGCGGCCAGACCCCACCCAGATCGGCCAGCGCCGCCAGAAGCGCGACACGGCGCTTCGCCCGGCGCAGTTCCGAGGGCAGATCGTCCAGAGGCACCGGGCGCAACCGGTCGAATTCCGCCGCCAGCGCCGCCTCGGGGTCGCCCGAAAGCGGGCCGCGAATCCATTCGGCCTCTTTGCGCAGCAGTTCCGACAGATAGGGCGAACAGCCGCCCACGCCCTCGATCAGCGCGCGCAACTCGGGCGGCAGATCGGCAAAGGCCGAGACGGCATCGCGACCGCGGTCGGCATCAAAGGGAATGGGGCAGCGGGTCAGGCGGGATGCAAAGCTCATGGCGCCAGACTAGCCGCCGCCAAGGCGCGGTCAATGGGCAAGCGGATGCGGTGGAAAGACTTTGCACCCGCCGCGCCGTAGCGGTAAAATAGGGTGTTGGTCAGCGTCAGGAGGGGGCGATGAGCACATCCGTAGAACGGGTCGAAGCCGCATTGGACGCGGCAGGCGTGGCGGCAGTGGTCCGCGAGGTCGGACAGGCCCGCACCGCAATCGAGGCGGCAGAAGCAGCCAATTGCGATGTCGATCAAATCGCGAAATCCATCATTTTCCGTGGCGAGGACAGCGGCCATGTCGTGCTGTTCCTGACCGCGGGCGGAAATCGGGTCTGCGCCGACAAGGCCAGCGCGCTGGCGGGCGAACCGCTCGGCAAGGCCGATGCGGCGCTGGTGCGCTCCGAAACGGGCTTTGCCATCGGTGGCGTGGCTCCGGTCGGGCATCTGACGAAGGTGCGCGCCTTCTTCGACCCGCGCCTGTCGGAATTTGAAATCATCTGGGCCGCCGCCGGCACGCCGCGCCATATCTTCGCGATCGAACCCGGTGTCTTGCTGGACATCACCGGCGCCCAGCCCGCCGATTTCACCGAATGAGCGGTGCGCGGCCGATAATGTGAAAAAGTTTTACATTACCTCTTGAAGGCGACGGAAAGCTTCCCCATCTTTCGTTATGTGAAAGCAATTCACATTAGATGAGGAACACCGATGTCTGCCACCTATGAGACTTTCCCCGCCCGCCCCGGTCCGGTGGCGCGCACGCTCAACTGGCTCGACGAGCGCGGCCCAATTTCCTGGGTCATCGTGCTGGTCGGCTCTTTCGTCTTCGGCGGCCCGCTGGGGCTGCTGGTTCTGGGCTTCATCCTGATGACCGGCCGCTTTGGCCGTCGCGGGGCGATGGTCCGGCGCGCAACCGCCGAGCGGTTCCAGGCCTGCGGCATGCGCATGCATGTCTCGCGCTCCAGCGGCAACATGGCGTTTGACCGCTACAAGACCGATACGCTCGCCCGGCTCGAACGCGAGCAGGCCGAATTCGAGGCTTTCCTCGGGCGCCTGCGTGAGGCCCGCGACAAGGCCGAGTTCGACCAGTACATGGACGACCGCGCCCGCGCCGCACAAGACGCCCCGGCCGAGCCCGAGGCGACCGAGCCCGCCGAGGAAACCGGCAAACCCGGCGCCTACTGAGCAAACCCGACACGCCCCTTCCCGGCCCCCGCACCAGCGGGGGCCTTGCCGTTGGGGCAAGACCATGTAAGGGCTTGGCGGGGTTGGAACTGTTTGCTAGCCTTCCCTTGGAAACCCGCGGCCACATCCCCATCTCACCCCCATGCGTCATTCGCTCCCGCTTGCCCCGCAGTTTTACGTGACTGCTCCGCAACCCTGCCCCTATCTCGAAGGGCGGGCCGAGCGGAAATTGTTCACGGCGCTTCAGGGAGAAGACGCCGAACGGCTGAATGACGCGCTGTCGCGGCAGGGGTTCCGGCGCTCGCAAAACGTGCTCTATCGCCCCGCCTGCGCCGATTGCACCGCCTGCCTCTCGGCGCGGATCCGGGTGGCGGATTTCGAGCCCTCGAAAAGCCAGCGCCGGGTGACGCGCCGCAACAGCGACCTTGAGCGCACCGCGACCAGCCCCTGGGCCACCGAAGAGCAATACGCCCTGTTCCGCCGCTATCTCGACACCCGCCACGCCGATGGCGGTATGGCCGACATGGACATCTTCGAATTCGCCGCGATGATCGAGGAAACCCCGATCCGCACCCGCGTCGTCGAATATCGCGAGACCGACGCCACGCCCGACTCGATGCGCGCGCTGGTCGGCGTCTGCCTGACCGATGTGCTCGATGACGGGCTGTCGATGGTCTATTCCTTCTTCGACCCCGACCGCGACAAGCACTCGATGGGGTCCTACATGATCCTCGACCATGTCGAGATCGCGCGCGGCATGGGCCTGCCCTATGTCTACCTCGGCTATTGGGTGCCCGGCTCGCGCAAGATGGGCTACAAGGCGAATTTCTCGGCGCTCGAAATCTTCAAGGGCGGTGAATGGGTCGATCTGGGCAGCCCCGAAGACCATTGCAGCGAAACCCACCCGCTCTCGGTCGATCCGATCTCGGAGCAGGTGGCGCGGATTCAGCTCCCCGAGAGCCGTTTCGGCTGATCAGCCCTGCGCAAAACAGCGGCAAACGCTTGCCGTTACGGCAGTTTTTGACACCCGAAACGCCGACCCGCAAAAAAGCGCTCCTGCGGCAAAATCGACGCAAGGAATGGCTGGACAGGTCAAACTGGATAGTTAAAGTGACCAAAGCTTTCGGCGGGGCATAAAAACCAGCCCGCCGGGCTTCGAAGTATCACTGGGAGGAAAATCCATGGATCGTCGTTCTTTCATCCGCAAGGGTGCGCTTGGCGGTGCCGCCGCCGCGGCCACCTCGATCGCCGCGCCTGCCATCGCGCAGGACGCACCCACCGTTACCTGGCGTCTTACCTCGTCGTTCCCGAAATCGCTTGATACCATCTACGGCGCCGCCGAAACGATGGCGCGCTATGTCAAGGAAATGACTGGCGGCAAGTTCACCATTCAGGTCTTCGCCGGCGGCGAGATCGTCCCCGGCCTGCAAGCGATGGACGCCGTGTCGAACGGCACCGTCGAGGCCTGCCACACCGCATCCTACTACTACTGGGGCAAGGATCCGACCTTCGCCTTCGGCACTGCGGTGCCCTTCGGCCTCAACATGCGCATGCAGAACGCCTGGTTCTACTATGGCGGCGGCAACGACCTCCTGAACGAGTTCTATGGCACGCATAACATCGTGGCCTATCCCTGCGGCAACACCGGCGCCCAAATGGGCGGCTGGTTCCGCAAGGAGATCAACACGGTTGCCGACCTGAGCGGCCTCAAGATGCGTATCGGCGGCTTCGGCGGCGCGGTCCTCTCGAAAGTCGGCGGCGTGCCGCAGCAGATCGCTGGCGGCGACATCTATCCGGCTCTCGAAAAGGGCACCATCGACGCCACCGAGTGGGTCGGCCCCTACGATGACGAGAAGCTCGGCTTCTACAAGGTTGCGCCCTACTACTACTACCCGGGCTGGTGGGAAGGCGGCGCTTGCCTCCACACCATGTTCAACAAGGCTGCCTATGACGCGCTGCCGGCCGAGTACCAGACCGTGCTCGAAGCCGCCTGCCAGGCCGCCAACTCGGACATGATGGCCGCCTATGACTACAAGAACCCGCAGGCGCTGAAATCGCTGCTGGCCAATGGCGCGCAGCTGCGTCCGTTCTCGCCGGAAATTCTGCAGGCCTGCTTTAACGCGGCCAACGAAGTCTATGCCGAGATCAACGCCTCGAACGAATGGTTCAAGAAGGTCTATGACTCGCAGATGGCGTTCCGCAAGGATGCCTATGGCTGGTGGCAGCTGTCGGAGTTCAACTTCGACTACTTCATGATGAGCCAGCAGGCGAACGGCAACCTCTGATCCGGCACACCGGACAGGGAAAGGCCCCGGGGAAACCCGGGGCCTTTTGCATGACCAACACGCACTCTCAGCCGGGAAGGCCGTCGAGCGTTCTGATGGTATCGAGCCGGTCGCTCCAGCCCGCACGGCTCGCGTAACAGATCCGCGCGTCGGGCCGAATGTCGACCTCAGTATCCAGGGCCCCCGCGGGCACAACCAGCAAGGCGCCATTCATCTGAAGCGTCGGCAAAGCCGAACCGCAGTCCTTGCAGAAACTCTTGGCATGCCGGGTTTCAGGCAGTTGAAAGGTCTTCACCTTGTCCCGCCCTGAAATCCACCTGATCCCGGCCTGCGACGAAAACAGATTGGCCGCGTGATCCGAGCCGCTATCCTTGCGGCAGCGCGAGCAGTGACACAGAAAGAAATGCTCGAACACACCATCGAGTTCGAACTTCACGGCTCCGCACAGACAGCTTCCTGACGCCAGGTGTTTCATCTCTCTCGCCTTCATTCGTTTAAACAGAGCGGCTTAGCGCCCCCAGTCATGATCCCCGAGGCGCGGCCCTCCCGCCTCCGGGTTTGGCCTGCAAGGTAGCACGACGGCAGCGATTTGGAATTTCCCGCGCCCAAAAGAAAACGGCGCCCCGAAGGGCGCCGTCTTGCGTTTCGTCCGGATCAGTTGCTGCCGCCGTAATTCGGCAGCGGCAGGCCGCCCGGTGCGGCAGGCGCCGCTGGCGCTCCACCCGGGGCCGCGCCCGGCGCGGCTCCGCCGAAGTTCGGCAGGGCGAGGCCGCCGCCACCGCCCGGCGCACCGAAGCCCGGCATCTGCGGCAGCTTCATCTCGACATTCGACACATCGACGACCGGCCCCTTGTAATGCATCACCATTCCGGGGAAGGCGATCACGATGCCGATCATGATGATCTGGATGAAGACGAAGGGCACCGCCCCCCAGTAGATCTGCGAGGTCTTCACCGGCTCCATCGTCTTGCCCGTCAGCTTGTCGACATAGGGCGACTTGGGCGCCACCGAGCGCAGGAAGAACAGCGCGAAGCCGAAGGGCGGGTGCATGAACGAGGTCTGCATGTTCACCCCCAGGATCACCCCGAACCAGATCAGGTCGATGCCAAGGCTTTCCGCGGCAGGCGCGAGAAGCGGCACGATGATGAAGGCCAGTTCGAAGAAATCGAGGAAGAAGGCGAGGAAGAAGACCAGCAGCGACACCACTATCAGGAAGCCCATCTCGCCGCCCGGCAGCGAGGTCAGCAGATGCTCGACCCAGAGATGCCCGTTCACGCCGTAGAAGGTCAGCGAGAACACCCGCGCCCCGATCAGGATGAACAGCACGAAGGCCGAGAGCCGCGTCGTCGCCGCCAGCGCATCACGCACCACCGGGAAGCTCAGCCGCCGTTTCACCGCCGACAGGAACAGCGCACCCACAGCACCCATCGCACCGCCTTCGGTCGGCGTCGCAACGCCGAGGAAGATCGTGCCGAGCACGAGGAAGATCAGCGCCAGCGGCGGGATCAGCACGATGATCACCTGCTGCGTCAGCCGGCTCATCACATTGGTCTTCAGCGTCTTGTCGAGCACCGCCGCCGTGTAAACCAGGATCACCGCCAGCGCCGCAGCCAGGATGCCCGCGTCGTTCGGATCGTGGTTCGCTTCGAGCCAGCGTTCGGCAAAGATGAACACCCCCACCGTCACGCCCAGCGCGACGAACAGCGACATCACCCCCGAGCCCAGCGTGCGCGCCTCAAGCGGCAGGGCGGGCATGGACTTGGGCTTGAGGATCGACATCAGCGCGACATAGCCGAGGTAGATGCCGGTCAGCACCAGTCCCGGGATCAGCGCGCCCTTGTACATGTCGCCCACCGAACGGCCGAGCTGGTCGGCCAGAACGATCAGCACGAGGGACGGCGGGATGATCTGCGCCAGCGTCCCCGAGGCGGCAATGACGCCCGAGGCGATCCGCCGGTCATAGCCATAGCGCAGCATGATCGGCAGCGAGATCAGCCCCATCGCGATCACCGAGGCCGCAACCACCCCCGTGGTCGCCGCCAGAAGCGCGCCCACGATGATCACCGCATAGGCCAGACCGCCGCGCACCGGGCCAAAGAGCTGGCCGATCGTGTCGAGAAGGTCTTCGGCCATGCCGGATTTCTCCAGCACGATCCCCATGAAGGTGAAGAATGGAATGGCCAGAAGCGTGTCGTTACTCAACACCCCCCAGAAGCGGTCGGGCAACGACCCCAGAAGCGCCCAGTCGAGGAAGATCGAGCCATTGGAAAGCGGCGCGAGTTCGACCCCGATGATGAAGAACAGCAGGCCGTTCGCCGCAAGCGAGAACGCCACCGGATAGCCCAGCAGCAGGAACACGATCAGCGAGACAAACATGATCGGCGCCATGTTCTGTGCGATGAGCTCCATCATCACAGCGCCTCCTCTTCGGCGATCATGTCATGACCATGATGCCCGGTCTGCGGATGGGGGTCTTCGATCAGCCCGCGCATCACTGCGATCTTCTTGATGATCTCGGAGACCCCTTGCGCGAACAGCAAGGAGAAGCCCGCCAGTAGCAGCGCCTTGGCTGGCCAGATGATCAGCCCGCCCGCGTTGGTCGAAACCTCGCCCGAGATCACCGACTTGGTGACATAGGGGCCCAGCAGCCAAAGCATCAGCACCACGAAGGGCATCAGGAAAACGACATGCCCAAACAGGTCGATCCAGTGCTGCACCTTACGCGAGAACGCGCCATAGACGATGTCGATGCGGATATGTTCATTCTGCTTCAGCGTATAGGCCGCCGCGAGCAGGAACGCCGCGCCGAACAGATACCATTGCAGTTCAAGCCAGGCGTTCGACGATGTGTTGAACACCTTGCGGATAGTGGCATTCGCGGCCGAGACCAGCACCGAAACCAGAATGAGCCACGAGACGCTCTTTCCGATCACTTCGGTAATCCGGTCAATCAGGCGCGAGAGGGTAATCAACGCCCCCATTTCACTCCTCCCCTTCCCGTTTCCTCCCCACGCCCAGTCACGGGCGCGGCTGATAGTTTTCCTTGGCCGAGCCTCGCGTAGAGGTCAAGCTTTTTGGCTTATTGGTTCTGTTTTCTTACCAAAGGCCGCAGTGATTTTCTCACCTCTTCTTCGTTGCCGTCCTCTGGCAATCCTCCTCACGCTAGGCGGAAACCCCCTGAAAATAAAGCGAAACGCGAGGTAATCCGGCAGTTTAGCAGACCCCCGGCACGCGACGCGGAGAACCGCCCTGCGATTTTCGGAATATTTCCCGCCAGAAGAGGGTCGCGCAACTTTCGGAAAGGTTTTTTGCCCGCCTGCGACATAAAATGCACCCATTTGGCATTGACGCCCCCTGCCCCGGCACATAATGTCCGCCGCAACGCAAATTCAGAAGGCACCGAGATGGATGCGATTCTTGTCGTAGTTGGGAGTTGGCGCATGGGCCGGTAACGGTTGACCATGATGGTTCCCATGCGCCCTCGCCGAAAACGCGAGGGCTTTTTGTTGCGAAGTGAAGGCGGGTCGCGCGTGCGACCGATCGGATGGAGAAAGACATGGCACGGCAGATGACCGGCGCGGAAATGGTGGTGCAGGCGCTCAAGGACCACGGGGTCGAAGTTATTTTCGGCTATCCTGGCGGCGCGGTGCTTCCGATCTATGACGCGATCTTCCAGCAAAACGAGATCAAGCACATCCTCGTGCGCCACGAGCAGGCCGCGATCCACATGGCCGAGGGCTATGCCCGTTCGACCGGGAAACCCGGCTGCGCGCTGGTGACCTCGGGCCCGGGTGCGACCAACGCCGTCACCGGCCTGACCGACGCGCTGATGGACTCGATCCCGCTGGTGGTGTTCTCGGGCCAGGTGCCGACCTTCATGATCGGCACCGACGGCTTCCAGGAAGCCGACACCGTGGGCATCACCCGCCCCTGCACCAAGCATAACTGGCTGGTGAAAGACACCGACAAGCTGGCGGAAACCATCCATCAGGCGTTCCACGTGGCGACCTCGGGTCGCCCCGGTCCGGTGCTGATCGACCTGCCGAAAGACGTGCAATTCGCTAACGGCCGCTATACCGAGCCGAAAACCGCGCGCGTCGATCATTACCAGCCCAAGGTGAAGGGCGACATCGAGGCGGTGACCAAGCTCGTCGAGCTGATCGAAACCGCCGCGAAGCCGGTGTTCTACACTGGCGGCGGCGTCATCAACTCGGGCACCGCCGCCAGCCAGCTGATGCGCGAACTGGTCGATGCCACCGGCTTCCCGATCACCTCGACGCTGATGGGGCTTGGCGCCTATCCGGCCTCGGGCAAGAACTGGCTCGGGATGCTGGGCATGCACGGTCTCTACGAGGCCAACCTCGCGATGCATGGCTGCGACCTGATGATCAACCTCGGCGCGCGGTTCGACGACCGGATCACCGGCCGCATCGCCGATTTCAGCCCGAAATCGACCAAGGTGCATGTCGATATCGACGCCTCCTCGATCAACAAGATCATTCCCGTCGACCTGCCGATCGTGGGCGACGTGGCGCATGTTCTCGAAGACGCGCTGAAGATCTGGAAGGCGCGCGGGCGCAAGGTGAACAAGGAAGGGCTGGCCAAGTGGTGGGCCCAGATCGAGGAATGGAAGAAGGTGCGCTGCCTCGCCTTCACCAACTCGGACAAGGTCATCAAGCCGCAATACGCGCTGCAGCGCCTTGAGGCCCTGACCAAGGACCGCGACCGCTACATCACCACCGAAGTGGGCCAGCACCAGATGTGGGCCGCGCAATTCCTCGGCTTCGAGGCGCCGAACCGCTGGATGACCTCGGGCGGGCTGGGCACGATGGGCTATGGCTTCCCGGCCTCGATCGGGGTGCAGATCGCGCACCCGGACGCGCTGGTCATCAACGTCGCGGGCGAAGCCTCGTGGCTGATGAACATGCAGGAAATGGGCACCGCGACCCAGTTCTGCACCCCGGTGAAACAGTTCATCCTGAACAACGAACGCCTCGGCATGGTGCGCCAGTGGCAAGACCTGCTGCATGGCGGGCGCTATTCGCACAGCTGGTCCGACAGCCTGCCCGATTTCGTGAAACTCGCGGAAAGCTTCGGCTGGAAGGGCATCTCGGTCAGCGATCCGAAGGATCTGGACGATGCGATCATGGAAATGATCAATTACGACGGGCCGGTGCTGTTCGACTGCCTCGTCGAGAAGCACGAGAACTGCTTCCCGATGATCCCGTCGGGCAAGCCGCATAACGAGATGCTGCTGGCGGCCGATGCTGCGGCCTTCTCGTCGGGCGCGGCGCTCGTGTGATCGGATCGGGGGCGGCCCGCCCGCCCCCCGCAGGAACTGGAACACGTCGGAAGACGCAGAAAAGGAGAGAGGCAATGGCCGCTCTGAACATCAAGAAAGGCGCCACCAGCCATTCGGCCTACGACCTGCGCGATTTCCACTCGGAAGTGGAAAGCTCGCACACGCTGGCGGTGCTCGTGGACAACGAGGCGGGCGTTCTGGCCCGCGTGATCGGGCTGTTCTCGGGCCGGGGCTACAACATCGACAGCCTCACCGTGGCCGAGGTCGACCACAAGGGCCACCGCTCACGGATCACCATCGTGACGCGCGGCACGATGGCGGTGATCGACCAGATCAAGGCGCAGCTCGGCCGCATCGTGCCGGTGCATCAGGTCATCGACCTGACCACCGAGGCGCAGCCGGTCGAGCGCGAACTGGCGCTGTTCAAGGTGGCCGCGACGGGTGAGAAACGCATCGAGTCGCTGCGCCTTGCCGAGATCTTCCGCGCCAATGTGGTCGACTCGACGCTGGAAAGCTTCGTCTTCGAAATCACCGGCACGCCCGACAAGATCGACGCCTTCGCCGAGCTGATGCGCCCCTTGGGCCTCAAGGACGTGGCACGCACCGGCGTTGCCGCCCTGCCGCGCGGCGCCTGAGCCCCGAGCGAAAGATTAGAAAAGGGCAGCGGCGATCTTCTTCGCCCTGCCCTTTTTCATGTCCGCCCGCGATGAAGATCGCCGGGTCCGGCGTCACACCACCCCGCGCTGATCGCTCGAGGCGCGATGGCAATGCAGCAGATCGAGGCGCAGCCGAACTTCGGCCCGCAGCAGATCCTGCGTGAAAGCGGAAATCGCGGGGGTATCGGGCGAGAGGCGGCGCTTGTCCTGCCACGCCAGAAGCCCGAGTTCACGGGCCTGCACAAACGACACTTTTCCACGTGCCGAACGCATCACGAGAACTGAAATCATCGAAGCGGGGTCCTCCGCGCATCGTCAAAAACGCCATGCCGCAAGTCCGAAAACCCGCGCGTCATGGAAGCCGTTTACCATTATTACCACCGCGCCAGAACGACTTTGATCAAGGTCCGGCGCTTTTCGCAATTGGGATATGCCAAAGACACAGGGCCGCCCGCGGGCAGCCCTGCAGAATTACGCTCAGGCGGCGTGAAACACGAAGGAGCGCATCGACACAGACCCCAGATCAATCGCGTCGGTCATGAAACGCAGCTCGTCGCCCTCATTCGAGGCACCCGCGATGGTCAGCGCCGGCAGGTAGTGGTCAACGGTCGGATGCGCCATCCGCAGCAGAGAACCGAGGCTATCGCGATCCGTCAGCGCCGCAAAGTCGCGCGCCTCCAGCCGATCCGCAAAGAGCGTGTCGAATTCCAGCGCAAAATCAAGGGGCTGGCCGCCCGGGCGCATCGCCCGCAGGTTATGCACCACGTTCCCCGAGCCAAGGATCAACCCCCCCCGGTCGCGCAGTTGCGACAGCACCTGCCCGATTTCCAGCTGGTGTTCGAGCCCGCGCGACATGTCGATCGAGACCTGGAACACCGGCACATCGGCCTCGGGATAGAGGAATTTGAGGATCGTCCAGGCCCCGTGATCGAGGCCCCAGCGGTCGTCCTCGGCACCGTGATGGCTGGCCAGAAGCGTCGCAACTTCGCGCGCCAGTTCAGGGGCGCCCGGCGCCGGATAGGTCTGCGCGTAAAGCGCCTCGGGGAAGCCGTAGAAGTCGTGGATCGTGCGCGGCATCCGCGACACATCGACCAAGGTCGTGCCCTTGGTCATCCAATGCGCCGAGACCACGAGAATCGCCTTCGGGCGCGGCAGGCTGCGGCCCAGATCGGACCAGGCGCGGGAAAAGGCCGTGTCTTCGATCGCGTTCATAGGGCTGCCATGGCCCAGAAATACCAAAGGCATCCGCTGCGAGGGCGAAAACCGGTCACGCAGAGCGTGCAGATCGGAAAGGGTGCTCATGTCGGTCCTCCTTGGTCGGGCACGCGGGCCGCCCCCGAAGGGCGGCCCGGTAGTTTCGGATCAGGCGAACTGGCCCAGCGTCTTTTGCAGAACCGGGATACGCAGCGCATAGGCACCCGCGCCCTGCAGAGCGATCGCCACCAGAATGATCGCCCAGAACAGCGGGAATTCCCAGCCGCCACCCTCGCTCGAGAACAGCCAGCCATTGCCCGCATGCACCCAGGTCGCGCCCAGCAGCACCGGGATCAGCGCAAGCGACACCAGCCGCGTCGCAACCCCGAGGATCAGCGCCGCACCGCCCGCCAGCTCGGCGAAGATGGTGAGATAGGCGAAGATACCCGGCAGGCCGAGGCTTTCGAAATAGCCCACCGTGCCCGCTATGGTGAACACGTTCACCTTGAGCAGCCCGTGGGCAAGGAACAGCACGCCGCTCGAAACACGCAGAACAAGGGCGGCATAGTCGGATTTGGTGTAGTTGGTCATGTCGTTTCTCCTGTGATGGGGTCAGGCGGCCTGCAGGCGCGGCGCGATTTCCGTGCCCTTGCCCAGCGCATAGCCGAATTGGATGTTGAGGAAGCCGAGCGGCTCGAGGTAACGCGCGTTGCGCAGCGGGCCGGCATCGACGGGCTCCAGCCCGATATCGCTGGCCAGAGCCACGACGGTGGAACGCGCCGCATCGTCATCAGTGGCGATGAAGGTTTGCAGCGGCACGCCGCCAAGCTTCAACCCCGAGGCATAGTGCTGGGCGAAGATCGTGTTGAAGGCCTTGACCACCGACGCGCCCTTGAGCAGCGACGCGGTTTCCTCGGCGGCCGAGGTATCGAAGCCAACCTGCAAGCCACTGAAATCCGCGGTGACCGGGTTCGACAGGTCAACGACCACCTTACCCGAGAAATCCGCCTGTTCCGCCAGCCCGGCAGCCGCGCCATAGGGCGTCGCCAGGATGATCACTTCTGCCGGGGCGACCGCCGCGGCGATATCCGCGTCACGCCCGAAAGCCTCCACGTCATGGCCCGCATTCCCAAGAACATTGGCGAGGCCAGAGCCGATGTTCCCATTTCCGATAACAGCGATTTTCATCTCTTTGTCCTCTTGCGCCACCCGTTGTGGCCTGTTCGTCATGAGAAGAAACTAGCGCTTGACGACCTTCAACAAAATGGCGACTTTATTGAATGACTATCTTCAAAACGTTCGCAATTAAGCATGGA
Organism: Pseudothioclava arenosa; assembly: GCF_002358085.1. Lineage (GTDB taxonomy): Bacteria > Pseudomonadota > Alphaproteobacteria > Rhodobacterales > Rhodobacteraceae > Pseudothioclava > Pseudothioclava arenosa. The sequence continues at coordinate 335,224 of NZ_NTJD01000003.1, read as the reverse complement.
TATCGTTGACGAGTTGCGCGCCTTCGTGGCCACTGCCCAGACCGGATCGTTCACAGCCGCGGCCGAGCAGCTGGGCGTATCGAACCGGCTGACCTCGAAATATGTGGCCGAGCTGGAGGCGCGGCTTGGCGTTCGGCTGTTTCAGCGCACCACGCGCCGGGTCGGGATGACGCCCGCGGGCGAAGACCTGCTCGCACGAGCGCCGGCGCTTCTGGATGATCTGGACGGGCTCCTGGCCGAGGTAGCCGAGGGCTCGCGCGGGTTTTCCGGCGTGATCCGGCTGTCCGCGCCGGTGACTTTCGGCGAGACCTATGTCGCGCCGATGCTGGATCGGTTCGGGCGCGAAAACCCGGGCCTGACCTTCGATCTGCGCCTCAGCGACCGCTATGACGATCTGGCGAAAGAGGGGCTGGACCTGGCCTTTCGCATGGGCCGCTCCGAGATGCTCTCGCTCAAGGCGCGCAAGCTTGGGGCCACGCGCGCGATCCTGGTGGCGAGCCCCGCCTATCTTGCCGCGCAGGGCAGGCCCGAAACCCTTGAAGAGCTGAGCCGACACGCCTGCATCGTCGACACCAACCGGCGCGCGCCCCGGCGCTGGACGCTGGAGGCCGAGGGCACGCCGCATGTGGTGCAGGTGCAGGGCCGGTTTCATGTGAATTCCGCCCGCGCGGTGGTGCAGCTGACCGAGAACGGACAGGGCATTGCCTATGCGCCGCGTTTCGCATTGGGCGAGGCGCTGGCCAGCGGCCGATTGGTGCGGGTGATGGAGGCGTTTCACGGCCCCAGCACCCCCCTCGCCGCCGTCTATCTCGAAGGGCGCGCCCTGCCCCGCAAGCTGCGTGCGCTAATTGAGTTCGCCGCCGAAGACATCAAGACCGCGCATATCCTGTGACGAAATGAAAGCGACCCCCTCCTTGCCGGAGGGGGCCAGTTTCGCCAATCAGGCTCGTTCATTGACCGCCCGAGCTTACGTCGTTTTGCCTGGGCCTTCTTGGCGTCTGGGGCGAGCGCACCCGCCCCCGATCTCAGTGCAGGGCCAGCGCCTTGCGCGCGTGCAGCGTCACCGTGGTGGCGCGACCGACCATGCGGATGTCGGCAACATCGAGCGCCTCGGGGCCATGTTCTCCCCACAGCTCGATCGAACCGCCGCCGCCAAAGGTCGCATCCAGCAGCGAGGTCAGCGCCTCGCCCGCCAGTTCCACCTCGACGCCGCCCGCGATCCGGTGCAACGCCTCGGGTACGACCCGCTTGTTTCCGACGATCAGTTCCACGATCCGCTCCGTTCCTCGGCCCGCTGGGGCCCTGTCATTCCCCGGGTCACCCCGGAATTCGTCGGGGCCCCGGGCACTGCCGGGGCCCCTGTCCCTCAGGAGCAACCGCTGGTCGCCCCGCAGGTGTTGCATTTCATGCAGGTGCCGTTGCGCACGAGCGTGTAGTTGCCGCAATCGCCGCAAGCCTCGCCCTCATAGCCCTGCATCTTCGCCTTGGCGCGCGCGTCCATCGACACCGAGCCCGTGGCCAGCGCCGTGGTCGAGCCCACCGTGCCGGTGGCCTTGGCGGTTTCCGGCACCAGCGTGTTCAGCGCGGCGATCGGATCGGCGGCGCCATGCAGCGCGGTCGCGCCCACGCCCCCTTGCAGCACCACCAGCTCTTGCGGCAGGCGCTTGCGCAGGTAGCCGCTCGACGAGATCTGACGCAGCACCTCGAGCGATTTAGACGCGGCCGCCTCCGAGGGCTCCTCGACGTTGCGCTTGCCCTCGTCCTTGCCGCCGCCCAGATCGTCGAAGCTCGCGCCCTGCGGCTTCACATGGGCGAGGTCGGTGCGGTCGAGATAGCTGACGGCCAGCTCGCGGAACACATAGTCGAGGATCGAGGTCGCATTCTTGATCGAGTCGTTGCCCTGCACCATGCCCGCGGGCTCGAACTTGGTGAAGGTGAAGGCGTCGACGAATTCCTCAAGCGGCACACCATATTGCAGGCCCACCGAGACCGCGATCGCGAAGTTGTTCATCATCGCGCGGAAGCCCGCGCCTTCCTTGTGCATGTCGATGAAGATCTCGCCAAGCGAGCCATCGCCATATTCACCGGTGCGCAGATAGACCTTGTGGCCCCCCACAACGGCTTTTTGCGTGTAGCCCTTGCGGCGATCGGGCAGCTTTTCGCGATGCGAGCGCACCAGTTCCTTGACGATCACCTTCTCGACGATCTTCTCGGCCAGCACCGCGGCCTTTTCCTGCGCCGAGCCGGACGCCAGGATTTCCTCGGCCTCCTCGTCATCCTCGATCAGCGCCGCGGCCAGCGGCTGGCTGAGCTTGGAGCCGTCGCGGTAAAGCGCGTTGGCCTTGATGCCCAGCGACCAGCTGAGTTCGTAAGCCGCCAGCGTTTCCTCGATCGAGGCCGAGTTCGGCATGTTGATCGTCTTGGAAATCGCGCCCGAGATGAAGCTCTGCGCCGCCGCCATCATCGTGATGTGGCTTTCGACCGAGAGGTAGCGCTTGCCCTTCTTGCCGCAGGGGTTGGCGCAGTCGAAGACGGTCAGATGCTCGTCCTTCAGGAAGGGCGCGCCCTCAAGGGTCATCGTGCCGCAAACGTGGTCGTTCGCCGCCTCGATCTGCGCGCGGGTGAAGCCCAGATGGCGCAGCATGTCAAAGGTCGGGTCGTTCAGCTTCTCGGCCGGGATGCCCAGCGTCTTGGTGCAGAACTCCTCGCCCAGCGTCCACTGGTTGAAGACGAAGCGGATGTCGAAGGCGGTCGGCAGCGCAGCCTCGACCTTCGCAAGCTCCGCCGCGCCGAACCCGTGGCCGATCAGCGAGGTGGTGTTGATATGCGGGCAGTTACCGAGGCTGGCGTGGCCCACCGCGTAGGAGATGATTTCCTCGATCTGGGCCGAGCCATAGCCCAGCGCCTCAAGCGCGGCAGGAACCGAGCGGTTGATGATCTTGAAGTAACCACCACCCGCGAGCTTCTTGAATTTCACCAGCGCGAAATCGGGCTCGATGCCGGTGGTGTCGCAATCCATCACGAGGCCGATGGTGCCGGTCGGCGCGATCACCGAGACCTGCGCGTTGCGGTAGCCGTGTTTCTCGCCCAGCTCCAGCGCCTCGTCCCAGGCCTGCTTGGCCAGCACGACCAGCGTCGGATCGGGGCAGTTCACCAGATCGAGCGCGACCGGCTTAACGTCCAGCCCTTCATAGCCCTCGGTCTTGCCATAGGCGGCGGTGCGGTGGTTGCGGATCACGCGCAGCATATGGGCCGCGTTCTTGGCATAGCCCGGGAAGGCGCCCAGCTCCGCCGCCATCTCGGCCGAGGTGGCGTAGCTCACGCCGGTCATCACCGCGGTCAGCGCGCCACAAAGCGCCCGGCCCTCGTCCGAGTCATAGCCCAGACCCATGTTCATCAGGAGACCGCCGATATTGGCGTAGCCCAGACCCAGCGTGCGGAAATCATAGGACCGCTGCGCGATTTCCTCGGACGGGAATTGCGCCATCAGCACCGAGATCTCCAGCGTCACCGTCCACAGACGGGTCGCGTGCACATAGGCCTCGGCGTCGAACTCGCCATTCTTGAAGAAGGTCAAGAGGTTCATCGAGGCAAGGTTGCAGGCCGTGTCATCGAGGAACATGTATTCCGAGCACGGGTTCGAGCCGCGGATCTCGCCGTCTTCGGGGCAGGTGTGCCACTGGTTCACGGTGTCGTGGAACTGGATGCCCGGATCGGCACAGGCCCAGGCGGCGTGCCCGACCTGATCCCAAAGCTCGCGCGCCTTCACGGTTTTCGCGACCTTGCCGTCGGTGCGGCGGATCAGCTCCCAATCGGCATCGTCCTTGACCGCCTGCAGGAAGGCATTGGTCACGCGCACCGAGTTATTCGAGTTCTGGCCCGACACGGTGACATAGGCTTCGCTGTCCCAATCGGTGTCATAGGTCGGGAATTCGATGCTCGAATAGCCCTGACGCGCATATTGCAGCACGCGGTTCACATAGGTTTCCGGGATCATCACGCGCTTGGCGGATTTGATCGCCTCTTTCAGCGCCGGGTTTTTCGCCGGATCGACCGAATCCTCGCTCGCGCCATCCCACTGGCGGATCGCGGCAAAGATCTTGTTCAGCTCGCGCTCGTGGAGTTTGGAGCCCGCGACGAGGCTCGCCACCTTCTGCTCTTCGATCACCTTCCAGTTCACGAATTGCTCGATATCGGGGTGATCCATGTCGCAGATCACCATCTTGGCGGCGCGGCGCGTGGTGCCGCCCGACTTGATCGCGCCCGCCGCGCGGTCACCGATTTTCAGAAAGCCCATCAGGCCCGACGATTTGCCGCCACCCGAGAGCGCCTCGCCCTCGGCGCGCAGCGACGAGAAGTTCGTGCCCGTGCCCGAGCCGTATTTGAACAGGCGCGCTTCCCGGACCCAGAGATCCATGATCCCGCCGTCGCCCACGAGGTCGTCGCGCACCGACTGGATGAAGCAGGCATGCGGCTGCGGGTGCTCATAGGCCGAGGCCGATTTGGTCAGCTTGCCGGTGGTATGATCGACGTAATAATGGCCCTGCGACGGACCGTCGATGCCATAGGCCCAGTGCAGGCCGGTGTTGAACCATTGCGGGCTATTCGGCGCGGCCATCTGCTCGGCCAGCATGAAGCGCATCTCGTCGTAATAGGCGCGCGCGTCTTCCTCGGTGGTGAAATAGCCACCCTTCCAGCCCCAGTAGCACCAGGCACCGGCCAGACGGTCAAACACCTGCTTGGCCGAGGTTTCACCGCCGAAACGCGCCTCTTCGGGCAGGCCCGCCATCGCCGCGGTATCGGGGACCGAGCGCCACAGGAACTCGGGCACGCCCTTTTCCTTGACGCGCTTCAGCGCCGCCGGAACCCCCGCCTTGCGGAAGTATTTCTGGGCCAGAACGTCCGAGGCCACCTGCGACCAGCCTTCGGGCACCTCAACCGAGTCGTTGCGGAACACAATCTTGCCGTCGGGATTACGAATTTCCGAAGCGGTGGTGGTAAACTCGATCTCGCCATAGGCGCCGCTGTCTGCCGAGGTGAACTTGCGTTCGATTTTCATCTGCCCTGTCCCGTCAATCTTTCTCAAAAACCCAAAAGCCATGGGACGGGCAAAGACATACGGAGCCCCGGAGTTGCGTCCGAGGTGAGCCGTGCGATCCGAGAATCGGTATGGATACTGGGTATGTCCCCCCGTCGACCTTCGCCACTATATCTGGTGGCTTCATGGCTGACCCCCACAACCTGACGTAGGTTCACAAGAGGGTCAACAAATCTTTGATAGTGAAAAACCGGTTTTTTCGGTTGACGGGGGAGGTGTGGAAAAACCCGGAATTAACCCTTCGATTCATCCACAATCGAGGCTGTGGATGACGCCCTGCGCGAAGCCTGAGGATTCCTTGCCAAACTGCGGTTTTTTCTGGGATTTGTCCGCCGCCCACAGAGAAACTATCCACAGGCTCCGAGCCGACCCTGCAGTGCAGCAGAATCGCGCCGCGTCGCGGCATGAAAAAACTGTCGCAGGGACAAGTTCGCCCAAATTTTAGGCAATACCCCAAATAAGCCCGACTCCAGCCATGAAACCGGGCCAAACACACAAGATATAGTAATCTTTCAGGGGATGGTCGGGGCGGCGAGATTCGAACTCACGACCTTCTGTACCCAAAACAGACGCGCTACCAGGCTGCGCTACGCCCCGACAGGCTCTCTCTAGCGGGCGCACGGGCCGAGGAAAAGCCCTCTCGGATCACTCGCAGGGCTGAACGGCGACGGTGGGGTCAATCGCCGGATGGGCGAGATGCGCGCCCTTGGCGATCCGCAGCTTCGCCGCCAGCCCGCCGTTGATCTCAAGCACGAAACGCGCCGCCCCGTTCGAGCGCAGCGGCGTCAGGTCGAAGGGGCGCGCATTTTCCTGCAGGCCGACCAGCACCCCCGCCTCATCGAAGAACAGGATGTCGAGCGGGATCAGCGTATTCTTCATCCAGAAGGCACGCTCGGCCTCATCGGGATAGATGAACAGCATCCCCTCCGAACGCGGCATCGAGGCGCGCTGCATCAGCCCGCGCGCGCGTTCCTCTTCGGTATCGGCAATTTCGACGGTGAATTGCGCCTGCCCGGCCGGATAGACAAGAAGCGCGCGATCCTCGCGGCAGGTGATGGGCCCCGCCCCCGCCTGCCCCGCGCCGCACAAGGCCACGACCAGCGCCAGAGGCGCCAGCCCACGGCCAAAGCCGCGGCTCAGTCCTTGTCCTTCAGGGCTGCGTCCCATGACAACACCTGCGCCGCCATCCGGCCGCGCTTACCTTCAACCACGCGCAAACACACCGCCTCGCCCGGCGCCAGATCGGCAAAGCCCGAGCGCCGCAGCACTTCCATATGGATGAATACATCCTCGGGGCGCGAAAAGACATTGGCAAAACCAAAGCCCTTGCCCTTTTCGAACCATTTCACCCGCGCGGGTTCCAGAGGCAGCGCACTGATCTCTTCGGGGGTCGCGTCGGTCAGCGCATCAAGCGGCGCCAGCCCCTCGGCCGCCGGCGGCTCGATCGCATGCACCTCGACCGCCTGCACACCGCGCTGGGTCGTCTGCACCGTGACGTCGATCAGAGAATTATCCGCGACCGTGGATTGCCCGAAGTTGCGCAGCACATTCGCGTGCAGAAGGATGTCCGCCCCGCCCTCGGGATCGATAATGAAACCGAACCCTTTCACCGGGTCGAACCACTTCACTTTACCTGCGACTCGCATCTGCCCGAGGGTCTCCTGTTGCGTCGTTCTCATTTTGCAACCAATGCCGTTTCCGGCCCCATCCCTCTCATGGTTTATCCACAGGGTTCAAGTAGAAAAGTAGGGAAATCCATACCTCTCGCAATTTGCGACCCGCAAATCTCAAGGGTTCAATCGGGTGATCTCCCAGGGTGCGTCAAGATTGACGCGACGCCACCGGAAGCGATCGTGCAACCTGAAGGCGCCATCCGCCCAGAACTCAATCTCCAAAGGCGAAATCCTGAAACCACCCCAAAACGGAGGGCGTTTCGGCAGCGGCCCCTGCTGGGCGGTGACACGCGCCACCTCGGCCATCAGGGCCGTGCGCGAGGACAGCGGCTGGCTCTGATGCGAGGCCCAGGCGCCCAGGCGCGACTTGAGCGAACGCGAGGCGTAATAGTCGTCGGCCTGCGGCCCCTCTTCGCGGGTGCAAATGCCCCGGACACGGATCTGCCGGCGCAAACTTTTCCAATGCATCACGAAAGCCGCCTTGCCCGAGGCCGCGATCTCCTGCCCCTTGGCCGAGCCGTAATTGGTGTAGAACAGGAAGGCCCCGCCCGAGGGCGCCACACTCGGCTCGATCTCTTTCAGCAGAACCATCCGCACATTCGGCAACCCCTCGGCATCGACGCTCGCCAGCGCGATTGCATTGGGGTCGTTCAGTTCGGTCTCGGTCGCCTCGTCAAGCCAGTCCTGCGCGATGCGGAACGGGTCGTCGCCCGCGAAAATACCCTGTCTGTCGCTCATCTCGGCCTCCTTGCTTTCCAGCAAGATAGGACCGCCCCCCGGACACCGCCAGTGTCAAAGCACAGGGGCTTGTGCGTTTCACAGCCTTGATGCCCTGCGCGCTTTCCAATAAAGCTTTCGCACTTACTTTAGGGAAACGGGGAAAGCCTCATGTCGAACAACCTGATGGCCGGCAAGCGCGGCCTGATCATGGGCCTGGCCAATGACAAATCCATCGCGTGGGGCATTGCCACGCAGCTTGCCGAAGCGGGCGCGGAGCTGGCCTTTTCCTACCAGGGCGAGGCGCTGAAAAAGCGCGTCGGGCCGCTGGCGGCACAGCTGCGCTCGGATTTCCTGCTCGAATGCGACGTCTCCGACATGGCCTCGGTCGACGCGCTCTTTGCCGAGATCGAGAAACGCTGGGGCAAGATCGACTTCCTCGTCCATGCGATCGGCTTCTCGGACAAGGCCGAGCTGCGCGGCCGCTATGTCGACACCTCGCGCGATAATTTCATGATGACGATGGACATCTCGGTCTATTCCTTCACCGCCGTGTGCCAGCGCGCCGCAGCCCTGATGCCCGAGGGCGGCTCGCTCCTGACGCTGACCTATTACGGCGCCGAGCAGGTGATGCCGCATTATAACGTGATGGGCGTGGCCAAAGCGGCACTGGAGGCCTCGGTCAAATATATCGCCGAGGATCTGGGCAAGGTCGGCATCCGCTGCAACGCGATCTCGGCCGGTCCGATCAAGACGCTGGCGGCCTCGGGGATCGGCGATTTCCGCTATATCATGAAGTGGAACGAGCTGAACTCGCCGCTGCGCCGCAACGTGACGCAGGAAGAGGTCGGCAAAGCCGCGCTCTATCTGCTGTCCGACCTCGGCTCGGGCACCACGGGAGAAAACCTGCATGTGGACGCGGGCTATCACGTCGTCGGCATGAAGGCGGTGGATGCGCCCGACATCGACGTGGTCACCGGCCGCAAGGACTGACCGCGCACCACCCGCCCCCGGGCGGATGCCTTTGCGCTTGACGCGGCCTTCGGGCCGCGTTTTTCATGTCCGCCGCGGGCCACCGGCCCCTTTCCGGAGATTTCCATGACGCTCGCCGCCTTTGCCGCGATCTATTTCGTCCATCTCGCCGCCGCGATCAGCCCCGGCCCCGCCGTGCTGCTGGCCGCGCGCACCAGCCTGCTCGAAGGCTTTGCCCGCGGCACCTGGCTGGCGGTGGGCATCGGCCTTGGCGCGTGCATCTGGGCGGTCGCGGCCTTCTTCGGACTGGCGGTTCTGTTCAAGATCGCACCGGCGCTGCTGACCGCGCTGAAATTCGCGGGCGCCGCCTATCTGCTCTATCTGGCCTGGAAAATGTGGCGCCACGCGCCCGAACCGATGGACATGACCCTGCCCGAAGGCCGCGCTCCGCGCTCGGCGCTGGGGCTTGTGTGGCTCGGCATCGCGACGCAGCTGGCCAACCCGAAACCGGCGGTGTTCTTCGGCACCATCTTCCTGACTTTCGTGCCCCCGGTCGCGCCCCTCTGGGTCTATCTGGTGATTCTGGGCATCATCTTCTTCAACGATGCCGGCTGGAACGTGATCGTCGCGCGGATCTTTTCGCTCGAACGCACGCGGCGCGGCTATCTGAACCTGAAAACCGTGATCGACCGCATCTTTGGCGGTCTTCTGGCCGCGCTCGGCCTGAAACTCGCATTGACCTGAGGAGACAGAAATGGTGGATCGTCTGCCCCATGAAAAAGGCTTCCACGTAAGCTGGGATCAACTGCATCGCGACGCGCGCGCGCTGGCGTGGCGGCTCGACGGCAAGGGCCCGGACAACGGCCAGTGGAAAGCGGTCGTCGGCATCACCCGTGGCGGCCTCGTGCCGGCGGCGATCGTCTCGCGCGAGCTTGATATCCGCGTCGTCGACACGATCTCGGTAAAAAGCTACTCGCACCAGACCCAGAAAGAGGCACTGGTCACCAAGGAACCGCAGGCCGAGCTGATGGGCGATGGCGAGGGGGTCCTGATCGTCGACGATCTGGTCGACTCGGGCAAAACGCTGGAACTGGTGCGCAAGCTCTATCCCAAGGCGCATTTCGCCACCGTCTACGCCAAGCCGAAGGGCCGCGAGCAGGTCGACACCTTCATCACCGAAGTCAGCCAGGACACCTGGATCTTCTTCCCGTGGGACATGGCGCTGCAATACGTCCAGCCCTATCGCGGCACCGACTGAGCCGCACCGCCTCCGGCGGGGGCGTATTTAGACCAAGAAGAAACCGGGGGGCTTTCTGGGCCCCCTTCTTCTTGGCGAAAATACGCACAGCCCCGCTTGCCAAGCCGCGCGCGGGGTGCTGATCTGGGCGCCGCAACCCCGGAGAGCACGATGCCCCTGCCCCTCAACCCTGCCTTTGCCGCCACCTTCCCGCCGCCGGTGATGGAGGCGCGGCGCTGGATCGAGGGGGTGACCTTTCCGCCCGAACGCCCGCTGATCAACGTCAGTCAGGCCGCGCCGGTCGCCGCCCCCCCCGAAGGGCTGCGCCGCGCCATCGCCGAGGCCGCGCTGGAAAACCCCGCCGCCCATCTTTACGGCCCCGTGCTGGGCCTGCCCGAATTGCGCGCCGAGGTGGCGAGGCAGTGGAGCCGCGCCTATGGCGGCGCGGTCGCGCCCGAACAGGTCGCGATCACCCAGGGCTGCAATCAGGCCTTTTGCGCCGTGATGGCGACGCTGGCCGGCGCGGGGGATGAAGTTCTTCTGCCAACACCTTGGTATTTCAACCATAAAATGTGGCTCGACATGGCGGGGGTGCGGGCCGTTCCGCTGGCGCCCGGCGCGGGGCTCTTGCCTGACCCCGACGAGGCGGCGGCGCGCATCACGCCGCGTACCCGCGCCATCGTGCTGGTCAGCCCGAACAATCCGGGCGGCGTGGAATACCCCGCCGAGCTGGTCGCGGCCTTCCTCGATCTGGCGCGGGCGCGCGGCCTCGCGCTGATCGTCGATGAGACCTATCGCGATTTCGACGCGCGCGAGGGCGCGCCGCATGACCTGTTCGCCGACCCGGACTGGGACGAGGTGCTGATCCAGCTTTACAGCTTCTCCAAGGCCTACCGCCTGACCGGCCACCGCGTCGGCGCGATTGTGGCCGCGCCCGCGCGCCTCGCCGAGGTCGAGAAATTCCTCGATACCGTCGCGATCTGCCCGAACCAGCTGGGCCAGATCGGCGCGCTTTGGGGGATGCGCAACCTGGGCGACTGGCTCGCGGGCGAACGCGCCGAGATCCTCGCGCGGCGTGCCGCGATGGAGGCCGCGATGGCCGATCTGCCCGGCTGGTATCTGTTGGGCTGCGGCGCCTATTTCGCCTATGCCACCCACCCCGACCCGCGCCCCTCCCCCGAATTCGCCCGCGCTCTGGTGCGCGAGGCGGGTGTTCTGATGCTTCCCGGCACGATGTTCATGCCCGAAGACGCACCCGAGGCGCGGCGCCAGATGCGCATCGCCTTCGCCAATATCGACGCCACCGGCATCGCGGAATTGGCCGAAAGGCTGCGCGCCCGCGTGCGCTGAGCCTTGCGGCCCTCTGCCCAAAGCCCTAAACACCCTCAAACGGCCTGAAATACGGGAGGACCCCCATGTCCCTGAAGCTGCGCAGCCACGGCAAAAACATGATCGTCTGGGTGCTCCTGGGCATGCTGGTGCTGGGCCTCGGGGGCTTCGGGATCAGCAATTTCGGCGGCCGCATCGAGGCCATCGGCATGGTCGGCGACACCGAGATTTCCACCCGCGATTACGCCCGCGCGCTGCAGCGCCAGATGAACGATCTGGGCGCCCAGCAGGGCCGCCCGATCGGCATGGCCGAGGCGCGCGCGATGGGCCTTGAACAGCGCGTGCAGGCGCTCCTGTTCGGCGAGGCCGCGCTGACCGAGGCCGCGCGCCGCATCGGCGTCTCGGTGGGCGATCAGGAGCTGCACCGCGAGATCACCTCGGCCGAGGCCTTCAAGGGCATGGACGGCAAGTTCGACCGCGAAGCCTATCGCCTGACGATCCAGCAAGAGGGCTTCACCGAGGCCGAGTTCGAAAGCCGCGTGCGCGCCGATATCGGCCGCTCGATCGTGCAAGGCGCGGTGGCGGCGGGCGTTCCGGCGCAGGATACCGCGACCGAGGCCTATCTGGGCTATATCGCCGAGAGCCGCGACATCGCCTGGGCCGAAGTGACCGAGGCAGATCTGGCCGAGGCCCTGCCCGAGCCGACCGAGGCCGAGCTGACCGCCTTCCACGCCGACCACCCCGAGCTGTTCACCCGCGCCGAAACCCGCGAGATCACCTATCTCTGGCTCACGCCGCAGATGATGCTCGAGCAGATCGAGATCGACGAGGCCACGCTGCGTGCCGCCTATGACGCGCGCATCGACGAGTTCGTGCAGCCCGAAAAGCGCATGGTCGAGCGGCTGGTCTATCCGACGCTCGACGAGGCCGAGGCGGCGCTGGCGAAATATGAGGCGGGCGCGAGCTTTGCCGATCTGGCCGCCGAGCGCGGTCTGACGCTGGAAGACGCCGATCTGGGCGAGCCGACCAAGGCCGATCTGGGCGCTGCGGGCGAAGCCGTCTTCGCGCTGGAAACGCCCGGCGTCGTCGGCCCGATCGAAACCGATTTCGGCCCGGCACTGTTTCAGATGAACGTGATCATCGCACCGCAGGAAACCACCTTCGAAGAGGTCCGCGACGAGCTGCGCGCCGAGGTCGGCACCGACCGTGCCCGCCGCGCGATCGGCGACATGACCGACTCGCTCGAAGACCTGCTGGCAGGCGGCGCCACACTCGAACAGATGGCCGAGGAAACCGCGATGGAGCTGGGCACCGTGTCGTTCGGGCCTGCCGCCGAGGATGACATCATGGGCTACGAGGCGTTCCGCGAGGCCGCCTCCAAGGCCACCGCCGATGACTTCCCCGAGCTCGGCAATCTCGACGATGGCGGCGTCTTTGCGCTGCGCCTCGATGGCGTGACCCCGGCAGCGGTGATCCCGCTTGACGAAGCCCGCGAGGCCGTGACCGAGGCCTGGCGCGCCGATGCGCTGGCGCAGCAGAAAACCGCCCGCGCCGATGAACTTCTGGCCACGCTGGCCAGCGAGGGCAAGGATCTTGCCGCGAGCGGCCTGATCGTGACGCAACAGCCCGAGCTGGCGCGCGGCGGCTTCGTGCCCGGCGCCCCGGCAGGCATCGCCGATCTCGCCTTCGCGATGAAGGCGCCCGGCGAGCGTCAGATCGTCGCCGATCAGGGCCGCGTCGCGATCGTCGAACTCAAGTCGATCAATGCCGCCGACATGGAAGACGCCCGGGTCCTGCAGATCCGCGATGTCGTCGAGCGTCAGCTCTCGCAGTCGCTCGCGGCCGATGTGCTCGACTATTACGCCCGCGCCATCGAGACCGAGGCCGGCATTCAGCTCGACCCTGCCGCGATCAACGCGGTGCAGGCGCAGATGCAGTAAGGAGACGCGAAATGGTTGCCCTGTCCCCGAGTTTCGAGGCCTTCGAAGCGGCCTGGGCGCGCGGTGAGAACCAGCTGGTCTTCGCCCGTCTCGCGGCCGATCTGGATACGCCCGTCTCGCTGATGCTCAAGCTGGCGGATGCGCAAAAGAACTCGTTCATGCTGGAATCGGTGACCGGCGGCGAGGTGCGCGGGCGTTATTCGATCGTCGGCATGAAACCCGACGTGATCTGGGAATGCCGGGGCGAGCGCGCGCGGATCAATCGCAACGCCCGCTTTGACGAGACTTTCATCGACCTGCCCGGCCATCCGTTCGAGAGCCTGCGCGCGCTGATCGCCGAAAGCCGGATCGAGATGCCCGAGGGCCTGCCCTCGGCCGCCGCCGGGCTGTTCGGCTATCTCGGCTATGACATGATCCGGCTGGTCGAGCATCTGCCCGACGTCAATCCCGACCCGATCGGCGTGCCCGACGCGGTGCTGATGCGCCCCTCGCTGGTGGCGGTGCTGGATGGCGTGAAGGGCGATGTGATCCTGTGTGCGCCCGCGTTCCAAAGCTCGGGGCTCTCGGCGCGCGCGGCCTATGCGCAGGCCGCCGAGCGCGTGATGGACGCGCTACGCGACCTCGACCGTGCCCCCGCGCAACAGCGCGATCTGGGCGAAGTGGCGCAGGTCGGCGAGATGAAGTCCAACTTCACCCGCGAGGGCTATATGGCCGCGGTCGAGAAGGCCAAGGAATATATCCGCGCGGGCGACATCTTTCAGGTTGTCCCGGCGCAGCGCTGGTCGGCCGATTTCCCGCTGCCGCCCTTCGCGCTCTACCGCTCGCTGCGGCGCACCAACCCGTCGCCCTTCATGTTCTTTCTGAACTTCGGCGGTTTCCAGATCGTCGGCGCAAGCCCCGAAATCCTCGTGCGCCTGCGCGAGGGTGAGGTGACGATCCGCCCGATCGCGGGCACCCGCCCGCGCGGCGCCACCCCCGCCGAGGACAAGGCGCTGGAGGAAGACCTGCTCTCGGACCAGAAGGAACTGGCCGAGCATCTGATGCTCCTGGATCTCGGGCGCAACGATGTCGGGCGTGTGGCCAAGATCGGCACCGTCAAACCCACCGAGAAATTCATCATCGAGCGCTATTCGCACGTGATGCATATCGTCTCGAACGTGGTGGGCGAGCTGGCCGATGGCGAAGACGCCCTGTCGGCGCTCTTGGCCGGGCTGCCGGCGGGCACGGTGTCGGGGGCGCCCAAGGTGCGCGCGATGGAGATCATCGACGAGCTCGAGCCCGAGAAGCGCGGCATCTATGGCGGCGGCGTCGGCTATTTCGCCGCCAATGGCGAGATGGACATGTGCATCGCGCTGCGCACGGCCGTGCTCAAGGATCAGACGCTTTATATCCAGGCCGGTGGCGGCGTGGTCTATGACAGCTCGCCCGAGGGCGAGTTCCAGGAAACCGTCAACAAGTCCAATGCCTTGCGCAAAGCGGCCGAGGATGCGGGCCTGTTCGTGCGCCACGGCAACAGCTAAGCGCGGACGCCAGAAACAGCAAACGGCGCGGGGCATTCCGCGCCGTTTTGCATTTCGGATTGCGTGTCTGGATCAGGGCGCGAGCGAGCGCAGCGCCAGTGCCGAGACCGGCGCCAGCGTCACCGAACGCGAGGCCACCGGCTCCCAGCTTTGCAGCCCGGCGACGGTTTCGGGCCAGGCGCTCAGCACCACCGCGACCGCACCGCTGCGCTGCGCCTCGAAGGCCGCGCGCGAGAGCATCCGTTCGACCACCGCGCCGCGCTCGCGCTCGGCGTCGATCTCGCGCCAAAGCCCGACGTAGCCCGCCTTTTGCGCCTGCGCGAGATGCTCGGCCGGGTTCAGGCCTTCCTCCATCGCGATCACCGCCAGCCCGTCGCGCGCAAGGATCTCGACCATCGGCTGCACCAGCGCGCGGTCCTGACGGAACTGCGCCGCTGGCCCGTCGACCACGCCGATCGCACCGGGCACCGCCTGCCGCCAAGCCTCGACGATCACCTCAAGGTCGGTGACGCTCGCGCTTTCGGGAATGTCGGCGGCAAGGATCGCGACCTCAAGCCCCGCGTCGCGGAAGGCGCGCGCGGCCTCGGGCGCGTCGGGGCGCGTCGGGTCGATGGCGATGGTCATCGGAAAACCGAGCGCGGTGATCGTAGCGCGGTCCAGCCCGCCAGCGGCAACGCCCGGATCGATCAGCACGACCGAATAAAGGAGCGCGCCCTCGGGCGCGACAAAGGGCATCGCGTTCTGCGCAAGCGGCGTGGCGCCAGCAGCGGCACCGGGCGCCTCAAGGCGCTTGCCCGCGTCGCCCCCCTTGCCACCGATCTGCGGCAGCCGCCCCGAGATTACCGCCGGTTTCGCGCCGGGCTCGGCCCCTTGCGGCATCGCCCCGGCAGGCTGACCGAAGCCCGCGGATTTCTGCCCCAGCGCCATGCGATTTTCCCCCGCCGCGAAGATACGCGGCTTTTCGGGAGCGGGTTCGGGTTCCGGGGCCGCTTCGGCGGCAGGTTCATCTTGGGGCTCGGGTTCGGGCACAACCTCGGCCTGCGTTTCTTGCTCAGGCATCGCGGGCTCGGGCGCGACCTCGGGCTCGATCGGAAGCACCGGCTCAGCCGGAGGCGCGGCCTCGGGCAATTGCGCGACTTCGCGGGGTTCCGGCGCGGGAGCCTCCGGCGCAGCGGGCTCCGGGGTCTCGGCAACAGGGGCCGGAGCGGGCTCCTCGACGGGCATAGGCTGCGGCGCCGGGCTCGTTTCAGGCATCGCGGGTTCCGGCGCAGGAGCCGGTTCCGGCGCGGGTTGCGGGGCGGGCTCGGGCGCGGGTTCGCGTGCAGGTTCCGCCTGCGCCACGACTTGCGGCGCGGGCGTCTCGGCGGGCGGCACCAGTTGCGGCGCGCGCCCTGCGGCCAGAACGGACGCCAGATGCGCGCCCGGCGTTTCGGGCAGAGGCGTCACCATCGACACCGCCCCAAGACCCAGTGCCGCCACGACGCCACCACTCACCATTCCCGCAATCAGACCACGCATCGTTTCCCCTGCCTCTGACGTGCCGGCCCTTCAGCCTGCTCTTCCGCGCGCTTGCGGGGCTTCTGCCCTTGACCCCGGCGCGGGCCTCTGAACATCTATAGCGCGACCGAAAGCCCGGTTCACCCCTGAAATACCGAGGCTCCCCCATTCCGCGCCCGCGGGCCAGACGAAAGCCGACGCCATGCTGCTGCTCATCGATAATTACGACAGCTTCACCTATAATCTTGTCCATTATTTCGGCGAACTGGGCGCCGATGTGAAGGTGGTGCGCAATGATGCGCTCGACGTGCAGGAGGCGATGGGCATGGGCGCCGAGGCAATCGTGCTGTCGCCCGGACCCTGCGATCCGGCGCAGGCGGGGATCTGCCTGCCGCTGACGCTGGCCGCCGCCGAGGCAGGCCTGCCGCTCCTGGGCGTGTGCCTTGGCCACCAGACCATCGGCGAGGCCTTTGGCGGCAAAGTCGTGCGCGCGGGCGAAATAGTGCATGGCAAGATGGGCACGATCTATCACGAGGGCAAAGGCGTGTTCCGCGGCCTGCCCTCGCCCTTCGAGGCCACGCGCTACCATTCGCTGATCGTCGAGCGCGAAACCCTGCCCGATTGCCTCGAGGTCACCGCCTGGCTGGAAAACGGCATGATCATGGGGCTGCGCCACCGCGAAAAGCTGATCGAGGGCGTGCAGTTCCACCCCGAGTCGATCGCCTCGGAACATGGCCACCAGATGATCCGTAATTTCCTCGACGAAGCGAAAGTGAAGGTGCGCGCATGAGCGATGCGATGAAACCGCTGATTTTTGCTGCCTCCGAAGGCCCACTGTCGCGCGCCCAGGCCGAGGCCGCGTTTGAGATCCTGTTCAACGGCGAGGCGACGCCCGCGCAGATCGGCGGGCTGCTGATGGCGCTGCGCGCGCGGGGCGAATCCGTTGCCGAATATGCCGCCGCAGCCGCCGCGATGCGCGCGAAATGCGTGCCGGTGACGGCGCCCGAGGGCGCGATGGATATCGTCGGCACCGGCGGCGACGGCATGCATACGCTGAACATCTCGACCGCCACCGCCTTCGTCGTCGCGGGCGCGGGCGTGCCCGTCGCGAAACACGGCAACCGCGCGGCCAGCTCGCGCTCGGGCACAGCCGATGTGCAGACGGAACTCGGCATCGACGTGATGGCCGGCCCCGCCGCCACCGAGCGTGGCCTTGCCGAGGCGAATATCGGTTTCATGATGGCGCAGATCCACCATCCGGCGATGAAACACGTGATGCCGGTGCGGATGGAGCTGGGCTGCAAGACGATCTTTAACATCCTCGGGCCGCTGACCAACCCGGCAGGCGTGAAGCGCCAGCTGACCGGGGCCTTCGCGCCCGATCTGATCTTTCCGATGGCGGAAACGCTGGGGATGCTGGGCTCGGAAAAGGCCTGGCTTGTGCATGGCTCGGACGGCACCGATGAGATCACCATCACCGGCACGACCGAAGTCGCGGTGCTGGATGCTGGCAAGGTGACCGGGATGACGATCCACCCCGAGGATGCCGGCCTGCCGGTGCATCCGTTCAAGGACATCGTGGGCGGAACGCCTGCGGAAAACGCCGCCGCGATCCGCGCGCTGTTTGCGGGCGAAAAATCGGCCTATCGCGATGCCGTATTGCTGAATGCCGCTGCGGCGCTGGTGGTGGCCGACAAGGCCGCGGACCTGAAATCGGGCGTCGAAATCGCCGCCGCCGCCATCGACAGTGGCGCTGCCGCCCGCGCGGTCGAGACGCTGGCGCGGATCACGCAAGAGGCGCGCGCATGAACATTCTCGACAAGATCAAGGCCTACAAGCTTGAGGAAATCGCCGCCGCCAAGGCCGCGCGCCCCCTGGCGAGCATCGAGGCCGAGGCCCGCGCGCAGGCCTCCACCCGCGGCTTTGCCCGCGCGCTGAGTGCCAAGGCCGAAACCGGCTATGGGCTGATTGCCGAGATCAAGAAGGCCTCGCCCTCGAAAGGGCTGATCCGCCCCGATTTCGACCCGCCCGCGCTGGCGCAAGCCTATGAACAGGGCGGCGCGGCGTGCCTCTCGGTGCTGACCGACACGCCCAGCTTTCAGGGCGCGCCCGAGTTCCTGATCGCCGCGCGCGCGGCCTGCACGCTCCCGGCGCTGCGCAAGGATTTCCTCTATGACACCTATCAGGTCGCCGAGGCCCGCGCTTGGGGCGCCGATTGCATCCTGATCATCATGGCCTCGGTCGAGGATACTCTGGCCACCGAACTGGAGGCCGCCGCCAATGACTGGGGCATGGATGTGCTGGTCGAGGTGCATGACGCCGAAGAGCTGGACCGTGCGCTGAAGGTCACGAAATCGCCGCTCCTGGGGGTGAACAACCGTAACCTCAAGACCTTCGAGGTGACGCTCGATGTGACGCGCCAGCTGGCGCCCACGATCCTCGCCGAAGGGCGCGATCTGGTCTGCGAGAGCGGGATTTTCACGCCTACAGACCTCGCCGCCATGGCCGGTGTCGGCGCGCGCCGCTTCCTGATCGGCGAAAGCCTGATGCGGCAGGCCGATGTCGCAGCCGCCACCAAGGAGCTGCTGGCATGAGCCTGACGCATTTCGACGAACAGGGTCAGGCGCATATGGTCGATGTCTCGGGCAAGTCGGTGACCGACCGCGTAGCGACCGCCGAGGGCTGCGTGGTGATGGCCCCCGAGACGCTGGACTACGTGCTGCAAGGCACCGCGAAAAAGGGGGATGTGCTGGGCATCGCGCGGGTCGCGGGGATCATGGCGGCGAAAAAGACCTCCGATCTGATCCCGCTCTGCCACCCGCTGCCGATCACCAAGGTCGCGCTCGATCTGACGCCCGATGCCGAACTGCCGGGCGTGCGGATCTCGGCGACGGTAAAGACCTCGGGCCAGACCGGCGTCGAGATGGAGGCACTCACTGCCGTCTCGGCGGCGGCGCTGACGGTCTATGACATGCTGAAAGCGGTCGAGAAATCCATGCGGATCGAAGGCATCCGCGTGACCCTGAAAGATGGCGGCAAATCGGGCCGCTACGAGGCGGACTGACGAAGGAGAGGGCGATGATTTCGGTCGAAGAGGCGCTGGCCAAGGTTCTGGAACTGGTCGGGCCCTTGCCTGCCGAAACCGTGCCGCTGCGCGCGGCCCTTGGCCGGGTGATGGCCGCGCCCGCACGCGCGGGGCTGACGCAGCCGCCGTTTTCCGCCTCGGCGATGGATGGCTACTGGCTGGCCGCCCCCGATCACCGCCCCGGCGCGACGCTGACGGTGGTAGGCGAATCCGCCGCCGGGCGCAGCTTTGGCGGCACGCTGGCCGCAGGCCAGTGCATCCGCATCTTCACCGGCGCACCCGTGCCCGCTGATGGCGGCACCGTGGTCTTGCAGGAAAACGTGACCCGCGCGGGCGACGCGATCACCCTGCCCGACACCCTTGCCGAGACCGACAACATCCGCCCGCGCGGCCAGGATTTCGCCGAAGGCGCCGAATTCTGCCCCGCCCGCCCGCTGACGCCCGCCGATCTGGGGCTTCTGGCGGGGATGAACGTGGCCGAGGTCTCGGTCTATCGCCGCCCGGAAATCGCGCTGATCGCCACCGGCGACGAGCTGGTGATGCCGGGCGAGGCACCGGGCCCGGACCAGATCCTCTGCTCGAACAATTTCGTCGTCGGCGCCATCGCCGAGGCCGCGGGTGCGCGCGTGCGCATGCTGCCGATCGCGCGCGACACCGAGGACAGCCTGCGCGGGGTGTTTGCGCTGGCCGAGGGCGCCGATCTGGTTGTGACCTCGGGCGGCGCCTCGGTCGGCAGCCACGATCTGGTCGGGCAGGTCGCGGCCGAACTGGGGCTGGAACGCAGTTTCTGGAAGATCGCGATGCGGCCCGGCAAGCCGCTGATGGCGGGCAAGATGGGCGCGGCCGCAATGCTAGGCCTGCCCGGCAACCCGGTCTCGGCCACGGTCTGCGCGCATCTGTTCTTGGTGCCGATGCTGCAGAAGATGCAGGGCCTGCCCGCCACCCACGCGCCGCGCCGCGCGATGCTGGCGGAGGATGTCGGCCCGACCGGCCCGCGCACCCACTTCATGCGCGCGCGCCTGCGCGAAACCGAGGGACTTCCCGAAATCACCGCTTTCGCCAATCAGGATTCGGCGATGCTGAGCGTCCTCGCCGAGGCCGACGCGCTCCTGATCCGCCCCTTGGGCGACGGGCCGCGCAAGGCGGGCGAGATTGTCGAGTATCTGCCGCTTCGTTAAGGCTACGCGCAGGGCGTTGTTGACACGAAAACGGAACAGCTTTAGAACATCAAGTGAACCTTTGGGCGGCCAATCTTCGGAGGACTGTCGATGCTCACGCGCAAGCAATTGGAATTGCTGGAATTCATTCAGAAGCGGATGGACCGGGATGGCGTTCCGCCTTCGTTCGACGAAATGAAGGACGCGCTGGATCTGCGCTCGAAATCGGGGATTCACCGGCTGATCACCGCGCTCGAAGAGCGGGGTTTCATCCGCCGGCTGGCGCATCGCGCCCGCGCGATCGAGATCGTGAAACTGCCCGAGGCGCTTGAGAAAAAGACCGGCTTCGCGCCGCGCGTGATCGAAGGCGACAAGGTCGATCCGCCGCGCGGGGCGCTGGCGGTCGAAGCCGCAGGCGCGCTGGAGCTGCCGGTGATGGGCCGGATCGCGGCGGGCGTGCCGATCGAGGCGATTTCCGAGGTCTCGCATCATGTGGCGGTGCCGGGCTCGATGGTCTCGGGGCGCGCCGAGCATTATGCCCTTGAAGTCAAAGGCGATTCCATGATCGAGGCAGGGATCAACGATGGCGATGTGGTGGTGATCCGCACACAATCCACCGCCGATAATGGCGATATCGTGGTGGCGCTGGTCGAAGACCATGAGGCGACGCTGAAGCGGTTCTATCGCCGCAACGGGATGATCGCGCTGGAAGCGGCGAACCCGGCCTATGAAACGCGGCTCTTGCGCGACGATCAGGTCAAGGTGCAAGGGCGGCTCGTGGGGCTGATCCGCAGCTACTGAATGATTGCGAAGGCTTGGAACGGGCGCCCTGACGGGCGCCTTTTTCATGCGCGCGGCGCCTTCGGCGGGAGTATTTGGGGCTCGATGAAAGGGTTAACGCCCACTCCAGAGCCGCTGCCCTACGGCCTGATTGGCGGTGGTTGGGAGGCCCTCCGCGTCAAAGGCCAGCGCTCCGCTCCGACGCAAGCGCGGCAGGTCCCATAAGTCACAGCCGCGCCAATCACCCTCCGGGGCCGCGCGATCGAGGATAACAAGCGCGTCTGCGGTACAGGCTTCGAGGAGTACCGCCCCCGCAGATTTCCCCGTCAGATGCCACAGTCGACGTCCAAAGACCTGCAGTTTGCGCGCGCCGCGCGGCCCCTCGAAACCCGGGCGCGCCGCGGCGTCTTCGGCCGAGGCTTCATCCCCATCGGCCTCGAGCCAGCGCCCGGCGATGAAGCTTGCGCCCGATTTGGACAGCGCGCGGCCCTCGTCGGTCACCACCCCGACCAGTTCACCTTCGGGCGCGATCAGGAGGAAGGGGCGCGGTGTCGTGAACCACAGGAGCGCGCCGAGGATCAGGATCAGGACGCCGAAGCTGCTGCCTGCCCCGCGCGCCAAGACCGCGATGCAGGCGCCAAACCCCAGAAGCGGCAGCACCGCGCGTGCCGGAGCTGCGATGGCGACCACCGCGCCGTCGAGCGCCGCGACGCCTTCGGCCACGGCGATCATCCAGGCCACACCCTGCCCCATCAGCCAGAGCGGCAAGGCCTCGAGCCCCAGCGGCGCCACGACTGCGGCGATCACCCCCATCGGCATCACCAGCACCCCCATCACCGGCACCGCCAGCAGGTTTGCGAGCAATCCGTATTCCGAGATGCGATGGAATTGCGCGGCGGTGATTGGCGCCGTTGCCAGCCCCGCCACGACCGAGGTCAGCACCAGCATTGCCATCGGGCGCACCCATTTCGGCAGGCGTGGCCCGATCTGTGCCCATGGCCCGAGGCTGAGCACCAGCGCGATGGTCGCGGCGAAGGACATCTGGAACCCCGGCTCGGTCAGGCTCTCGGGCTCCCAGACAAGCAGGATCACCGCGGCCAGCGCCAGAGTGCGCAGGCTGAAGGCGCGCCGGTTCAGCAGCACCGCCAGCAGCATCACCGCCGCCATGATATAGGCGCGCTGCGTGGCGACCTGCGGCCCGGCGACCCAAAGATAAAGCGTCGCGGCCACGAGGGCGGCGCAGGCAGCGATCTTTTTCACCGGCCAGACCAGCGCCACACGCCCCGCCGCCACCAGCGCAAGGCGCACCGCCGCAAAGACAAACCCCGCGACCATCCCCATGTGCAGTCCCGAGATGGAGATCACATGCACAAGGTTCGAATCGCGCATCGCCTGCATCGTCGCGTCCGAAATCCCCGAGCGGTCGCCCGTCAGCAAGGCTGCGGCGACCGCCCCCGCCTGCCCCGGCAGTTGCGCCTGAAGGCCGGCTGACAACCGCATGCGCAGCCGGTGCCCCGCCAGCTGCCAGTCCGACGGGTCAGGCGGCGCGAGTTGCAGGACCGGGCTGCGCGTGTAGCCCACCGCGCCCAGTCCCTGAAACCAGGCAAGGCGGCGAAAGTCGAAGCCCCCCGGCTCGGCGGGGCCGTTCGGCGGCTGCAGATGCCCGGTCAGGGCGACGCGCTGGCCGGGCTCGGGGTGCAGATGCGCCTGATCGCCATGGAGCGAGACCCGAACCTTGCCGGGCCGCCGCTCGGGCGCGATGCGGTCCAGGCGGAGCTGGTCCAGCGTGAGGCGCAAATGGTCGCTCCCCGAGCGGTCGATGGCGACGATCCGCCCCTCGATCGGACCGTAATAGCGAAAGCCAAGAACCGGCGCGCCGACCTGATGCGCACGTTGCCCCGCCAGCACGAACCCCAGCAGCGCCAGCGTGACCAGCGCCGCCGGAAAACGCGCCCCCTCGGGCCCGCGCAGCCAACTCCAGCCAGTGGGAATGCACAGCACCGCCGCGACAGCATAGACCACCGGCCCCGGCTCTTGCGGCGCAAGGAAATAGAGCCCGATCCCGAGCCCCAGCGCCACCGGCATCCAGAGCACCAGATCGAGCTGCGCGCGTGCCATCGCAGCGGGCAGATCGTCCAGCCCCGCCACGGCCGCCCGGGCCCACGCGTGCAATCGCGCGGCACCGCGCCCGGAGGCGCGCGGGCGCCTCACCGCCCCCGGTGCCGCCTGATATTCCCGTCCCACGCTTGTTTCTCCGCGCAAGCCTGCGTATGCATCCACTCCGAGAGCCTACGGGCTACAAGGTTTCCGAAAGGTTAATGCGCCTGAGCAAAGGTTAAGGGCGCAGGAAAGGCTGCTTCGATGAGCGACCAAATCGTCACCCGCTTCGCCCCCTCGCCGACCGGCTATCTGCATATCGGCGGCGCGCGCACGGCGCTGTTCAACTGGCTTTACGCGCGCGGGCGCGGCGGCAAGTTCCTGCTGCGCATCGAGGATACGGACCGCGAACGCTCGACCCCCGAAGCGACCGCCGCGATCTTGCAGGGCATCCAGTGGCTCGGGCTCGATTTCGACGGCGAGCCGATCAGCCAGTTTGCCCGGCGCGACCGCCATGCCGAGGTCGCCCGCGAGATGCTGGCCCGTGGCGCGGCCTATAAGTGCTTTTCGACGCAGGAAGAAATCGAGGCCTTCCGCGAGGCCGCCCGCGCCGAAGGGCGCTCGACGCTGTTCCAGTCGCCCTGGCGTGACGCCGACCCGGCGACCCATCCCGACGCGCCCTATGTGATCCGCCTCAAGGCCCCGCGCGAAGGCGCCACGGTGATTCAGGACGAGGTGCAGGGCGACGTGACCTTCCGCAACGACCAGCTCGATGACATGGTGTGTTTACGTTCGGATGGTACCCCCACCTACATGCTGGCCGTTGTCGTCGATGATTTCGACATGGGCGTGACCCATGTGATCCGGGGGGATGACCACCTGACCAATGCCGCGCGGCAGGTTCAGGTCTATAACGCGATGGGCTGGAAGATCCCGGTGTTCGCCCATATCCCGCTGATTCACGGCCCCGACGGCAAGAAACTGTCGAAGCGCCACGGCGCGGTGGGGCTCGAACAATATCAGGCCATGGGCTACCCGGCGGCGGGGATGCGCAACTACCTCTGCCGCCTCGGCTGGAGCCATGGCGATGATGAATTCTTCACCGACGCGCAGGCGCTCGAATGGTTCGACCTGAAGGGAATCGGGCGCTCGCCGGCGCGGCTCGACTTCAAGAAACTGGAAAATATCTGTGGTCAGCACATCGCGGCCAGCGCGGATGAAACCCTTCTGCCTGAAATTGAGGCATTTATCACGGCTTCCGAACGCCCCTCCCTGACCGAGTTGCAGCGTGAGCGGCTTGCAAAGGGGCTTTACTGCCTTAAGGAGCGCGCCAAGACCTTCCCGGAACTCCTTGAGAAAGCTCACTTTATCTTCGCCGAGAGGCCTCTCGAGATCGAGGAAAAGGCGGCCAAGGCACTTGATCCGGTATCCCGTGGTATACTGAATGAATTGACGTCGCAGCTGCAAAATGCTAGCTGGACGCGAGACAAGCTGGAACAATGTGCAAACGGCGTGGCCGAAGCTCATGAAATCGGCTTTGGCAAGCTTGCAGCCCCGATGCGTGCAGCACTTGCCGGACGTGCGGCAACGCCGAGCGTCTTCGACATGATGCTGGTTCTGGGACAGGAGGAAACTCTTGCCCGGCTCCAGGAACAGGCGGCCTGAGGCCTGGCCGCCGGTGCCACCCGGGGTTTTCCCGGATGACTTCCCGGCGCGGCCCCGCCGGACGACAGAGAGGGACTGCCATGGCTGAACAAAGAACCGCGACGCTTACCTTCGAAGGCAAGACGGTCGAACTTCCGATCCTTTCGCCCACCGTGGGCCCGGATTGCCTTGATATCCGCAAGCTCTACGCCCAGGGCGACGTGTTCACCTACGATCCCGGTTTCACCTCGACCGCGGCCTGTGACTCGGCGATCACCTATATCGACGGCGACAAGGGCGAGCTGCTGTATCGCGGCTATCCGATCGACCAGCTGGCCGAGAAATCGCACTATCTCGAAGTCTGCTACCTGCTGCTGAACGGCGAACTGCCGAACCGCCAGCAAATGGAAGATTTCGAATTCCGTATCACCCGCCACACCATGCTGCACGAGCAGATCCACAACTTCTTCCGTGGGTTCCGCCGCGACAGCCACCCGATGGCGACCATGGTCGGCGTGGTCGGCGCAATGTCGGCCTTCTACCACGACTCGCTCGACATCAACGATCCGTGGCAGCGCGAAGTGGCCTCGATGCGCCTGATCGCGAAACTGCCGACGATCGCCGCGATGGCCTATAAATACTCGATCGGCCAGCCCTTCGTGTATCCGCGCAACGATCTCGACTATGCGTCGAACTTCCTGCACATGTGCTTCTCGGTCCCGGCCGAGCCCTATCACGTGGAGCCGGCGCTGGCGAAAGCCATGGACCGCATCTTTACCCTGCATGCGGACCACGAGCAGAACGCCTCGACCTCGACCGTGCGTCTGGCCGGTTCGTCGGGCGCCAACCCCTTCGCCTGTATCGCGGCCGGCATCGCCTGCCTCTGGGGCCCGGCCCACGGCGGCGCCAACCAGGCCTGCCTCGAGATGCTGCGTGAAATCGGCACCGTCGATCGCATCCCGGAATTCATCGCCCGCGCGAAAGACAAGAACGATCCCTTCAAGCTGATGGGCTTCGGTCACCGCGTATACAAGAACTTCGACCCGCGTGCGAAGGTCATGAAGGAATCGGCCGACGAAGTTCTGGAGCTGCTCGGCGTCCACAACAACCCGACCCTGCAAGTCGCGAAAGAGCTTGAGAAAATCGCGCTTGAGGATCCCTACTTCAAAGAGAAGAAGCTCTACCCGAACGTGGACTTCTACTCGGGCATCATCCTCGAAGCGATGGGCTTCCCGACCTCGATGTTCACCCCGATCTTCGCGCTCTCGCGCACCGTGGGCTGGATCTCGCAGTGGAAAGAGATGATCGGCGATCCGGCCGGCAAGATCGGTCGCCCGCGCCAGCTCTACACCGGCGCGCCGGCCCGCGACTATGTCGAGGTCGACGACCGCGCCTGATCCAGGCGACACCAGATTGGAAGGCCGGGGGAAACCCCGGCCTTTTGCATTGCAGGCAGGGGCGCTGCCCCTCTTGGCCTTGCGGCCAATTCACCTTGGAGTATTTTGGGCTCGATGAAAGAGCAGATCCAGTTTCGCCCGCATCATTTCCTCTGCGCCCTCGGCTTCGAGGGGAAGGGCTATTCCGAGGAATTCACCGCCAATATGGCGACGCTGGTCGAGGGCGCGCTGCGCGTGCCGGGCGGTGAGCGCGTGCTGATCGAGGTCATCGCAGGGGCGGATACGATCTGTGCCCCCTGCCCCTCGCGGCGCGGGCGGGATTGCGCGAACAACCACAAGATCGCCCGGCTCGACGCGGCCCATGCCCGCGCGCTGGGGGTCTCGCCCGGAGACCGGCTGAGCTGGGGTGAGGCGCTGGCACGGATGCAGGCGCTGTCAGAAGACGCGCTGCAAGAGATCTGCGCGCCCTGTCAGTGGCTGCAGTTGGGCATGTGCGAGGCGGCGCTGGCGCGACTGAAGGCGCGGAGCCGCGCATAGAAAAACGCCGCCCCGAAGGACGGCGCTCTTGTCGTCTTGTCGCCGAGGATCAGCGCTTGGCGAGGAAGGACCAGCCCCCCGAGACGATCAGCGCAGCCAGCACGGCCTTGACCGCATCGCCGATCAGGAAGGGCTGCATCCAGCCGCTGAGCAGCTCGGGCATGGTCTTGCCGAAGGCGATCGCCGGAACCGCGAGGCCCGGAACATAGAGCGCTGCCGAGGCGATGAGGCCCGCGATGGCGAGGCCGACAACCGACTTCACGCCGCGATCAGCCGCGAAACCGACGATCGCGACCATCGCGAGGAAGCCGAAGAGGAAGCCGACGGTCGGGCCGAAGAAGGCCGCAGTCGCGCCGCCATTGGCGAAGACCGGCAGGCCGGCGGCGCCTTCGAGCAGCCAGGCTGCGACGGTGGCCACGCCCATGCGCGCGCCGAAGGTCATGCCGATCGCCAGCACGGCGAGGGTCTGCAGGGTCATCGGAACCGGGAACATCGGCACCGAGATTTGCGAAGCCGCGGCAAGAAGCGCGGTGCCGCCCAGCACCATCGCGGCGCGGGTTGCGATCGAGTTGGAGGGCACAAGAGCCTTCGAAAGAGTCATGATCGGACCTGTTGGTTGGTATATCTCTTGGCGCTGTTGCCGCGCCGCTGCAAAATATGTCAGCGATGCGACGATGTGTCACGCGCAATGTTGCAAAATTTGCAGCGCTCTCCAGGGGTCGTTTTGCAAAGTCAATGGTGCCGGATCGTCGCATCCGCCGCAGTTTCCCTTGCGCCCGCGAAGCCTGTCTGCCAAAGACCGCGCAGGATTTTCTGAACCGCGAGCAGGCTGCACATGGAAAAGAAACTTGCCCTGATCACCGGCGCCTCGCGCGGTCTTGGCGCGGCGCTGGCCGAAGAGCTGGCGCGCAACGGCTGGCACGTGATGGCAGTGGCGCGCACCGTGGGCGCGCTCGAAGAGCTGGACGACCGGATCCAGAAAGCCGGTGGCTCAGCCACGCTAGCACCTCTGGATGTGACCGAGCGCGAGCAGATGGAGCATCTGGCGCACGCGATCGCCGGGCGCTGGGGCGGGCTCGACCTCTGGGCGCATACCGCGATCCATGCCGCGCCGCTGACGCCGGCCTCGCATATCGACAAGTCGGATATGGAACCCTCGATCAAGCTGAACGTGGCCGCAACCGCGACGCTGATTCCGCTGATCGACCCGCTCCTGCGCGCGCGCGAAGGCACGGCGCTGTTCTTCGACGACAACCGGGCCGGGCAGAAATTCTTTGGCACCTATGGCGCGACCAAGGCCGCACAGATCGCGATGGCGCGCAGCTGGCAGCAAGAGGGTGAAAAGATCGGCCCGCGTGTGGTCATCGACAGCCCTGCGCCGATGCCGACCGCGGTGCGCGCACGCTTCTTCCCCGGCGAAGATCGCGCGGCCCTCACCGATTGCCGCGTCGAGGCGGCCCGGATCGTCGCCGCGCTCTGATCTGTGGCGCGCGGGACTCGCCCGCGCCCAGAAACACCCCCGCCAGGCGGCATGCGCTTGCCGCCCCCCGCCGCCCCGCGCTAAGCAGGGCAAAGCACGGCCAAAAGGGGGACCACATGCGCATTCTCATCACCAATGACGATGGCATCAACGCGACCGGCCTGCAGGTCTTGCATGATATCGCCACCGATCTGGCCGGCCCCGATGGCGAGGTCTGGACGGTCGCGCCCGCGTTTGAGCAATCCGGCGTCGGCCATTGCATCAGCTACACCCATCCGATGATGATCGCGCGCCTCGGCGAGCGCCGCTTTGCCGCCGAGGGCAGCCCCGCCGATTGCGTCCTCGCCGGGCTTTACGACGTTATGCAGCACGGCCGCCCCGATCTGGTGCTGTCGGGCGTGAACCGGGGCAACAACTCGGCCGATAACGCGCTTTATTCCGGCACTTTGGGCGGCGCGATGGAGGCGGCGCTGCAAGGCATTCCGGCGATCGCGCTGTCGCAATTCCTCGGCCCCGAGATCATGCAATCGCCCGATATGTTCGAGGCCGCCCGCGTCCACGGCCCCGCACTGGTGCGCAACCTGTGGGAAAACGGCGTCTGGGACGATGGCCCCTACCGCGTGTTCTACAATGTGAATTTTCCGCCGGTTCTGGCTGCGGGCGTCAAGGGCGCACGCGTCACCGCGCAGGGCTACCGCTCGAACAGCTTCTTTTCCGTCGAGGCGCATCACTCCCCGCAAGGGCGCCGGTTCCTCTGGATCAAGGGCGGCCCGCAGCACGAGCCGACCGCCCCCGGCACCGATGCGGCGGCGAACCTTGAAGGCTATATCTCGGTGACGCCGATGCGCGCCGACCTGACCGCCCATGACGTGCTGGCCGAGCTTGAGGCGCGGCTGGGATGAGCGACGCGCCGGGCATCCCGCTGAGCGCCGAAGAGCTGGCCGAGCGCAAGATGCGCTTTCTCTTCGCGCTGCGCTCAAAAGGGATCACCGACGCCCGCACGCTTGGCGCGATGGAGCGCATCGACCGCGGCGATTTCGTGCGCGGGCTGTTCTCGGAACGCGCCTATGAAGACATGCCCCTGCCGATCGCCTGCGGCCAGACCATCTCGCAGCCCTCGGTCGTCGGGCTGATGACGCAGGCGCTGCAGGTCGGCCCGCGCGATACCGTCCTCGAGATCGGCACCGGCTCGGGCTATCAGGCGGCGATCCTCGCCTGCCTCGCCCGCCGCGTCTACACGGTCGACCGCCACCGCCGCCTCGTGCGCGAGGCCGAAGCGCTGTTTCGTGCGCTTGGCCTGCCCAACATCACCGCGATCGCGGGCGACGGCTCGCGCGGGCTGCCCGATCAGGCGCCCTTCGATAGAATAATCGTGACCGCCGCCGCCGAAGACCCCCCCGGCCCGCTGTTGTCGCAACTCAAGATCGGCGGTATCATGATCGTGCCCGTGGGCCAGTCCGATGCGGTTCAGAGCCTGATCCGCGTCACGCGGACCGGCGAAGGGTTCGAGTACGAGGAATTGCGTTCCGTGCGGTTCGTGCCGCTTGTCGAAGGTATGGCAAGCGACTAAGGCAGCCGCCACCAAAGGGCCCGGCAAACAGGGCTCGCGAAAACCGATGAGGACGAGTTGATGATGATCTCCCCTTCCCTGCCCCGCCTGCGGCTTGTTCTTGGCGCGGGCGTCGCGTTGATGGCGCTGGCCGCCTGCGATCCCGATGGCACCTTCGACCCCGATCTGCGGAATTTCGGCAAGATCGGCTTTGACACCACCGCCGCCGCGCGGGCCGCGACGCTCAACCGCCCCGCGCCCGACAGCCGTGGCGTGATCTCCTATCCGAATTATCAGGTCGCGGTGGCCCGCAAGGGCGACACCGTCGCCGATGTCGCCGCCCGCGTGGGCGTCGATGCGGGCACACTCGCGCGCTACAATGCGCTTTCGCCCGACATGCGGCTGAACAAGGACGAAATCCTCGCGCTGCCGAGCCGCGTCGCCGCCGCGCCCGCCACCACCACGGGCACCGGCGCGCTGCAAAGCGAAGAGATCGACATCACCTCGCTCGCCTCAGATGCGATTGATCGTGCCGAGGCCGGCAAGCCCGTCGCCACGGCACCCGCCGCAGCCGCACCGGCCGGACCCGAGCCCGTGCGCCACAAGGTCGCCCGCGGCGAGACCGCCTATTCGATCGCGCGCTACTACAATGTCGGCGTGCGCTCGCTGGCCGACTGGAACGGTCTGCCCGCCGACATGAGCGTGCGCGAAGGCCAATACCTGCTGATCCCGGTCACCTCCGGCAAGGCGCCGAGCGCCGCCACCAGCGTCCCGGGCGCGGGCTCCGCCACGCCCGAGCCGCCCTCGGCCTCGAAACCCCTGCCGAGCGAGACCCCGCCCAAGGCCAGCGCCCCTGTCGACATCTCCAGCGTTCCGGACATGAGCAAACAGGTCACCACCTCAAGCGCGCGCATGACGATGCCGGTCTCGGGCGCGATCATCCGCCCCTATTCCAAGGGTAAGAACGACGGCGTCGATATCGCGGCCGCCGCCGGTACCGCGGTCCATGCCGCCGCCGATGGCACCGTCGCCGCGATTACCCGCGACACCGAGCAAGTGCCGATCCTGGTGCTGCGCCACGCTGACGGCCTGATGACCGTTTATGCCAATATCGACGGGATCACCGTCGCCAAAGGCGCATCGGTCAAGCGCGGCCAAAGCATCGCCAAGGTCCGCAACAGCGACCCGGGCTTCGTGCATTTCGAGGTCCGCAAGGGGTTCGACAGCGTCGACCCGATGCCCTACCTGCAATAAGGATTGGGGGGCTCCGCCCCCGCCCTTCGGGCTCCCCCGGAGTATTTTCCGCTCGATGAAGGGCCCCTTCATTTTGCCGGAAATATCCCGGGGGTGAATTTTTCGCAGAAAAAGAGGGGGCAGCGTCCCCAATCCGCCTAGAGAGCGATGCCGCGCCGGCCCGCAAGATCGGTGAAATACTGCCAGGCCACGCGGCCCGAACGCGCACCGCGTGTGGCCTGCCACTCGATCGCCTCGGCACGCAGATCCGCGTCCGAGATATCAACCCCGTAGCTGTCGCAATAGCCCCGGATCATCGCGAGATACTCGTCCTGGCTGCAGGGGTGGAATCCCAGCCACAGCCCGAAGCGATCCGAGAGCGAGACCTTTTCCTCAACCGCCTCGGAAGGGTTGATCGCGGTGGAGCGTTCGTTCTCGATCATGTCGCGCGGCATCAGGTGGCGCCGGTTCGAGGTGGCGTAGAAGATCACATTGGCCGGGCGGCCCTCGATACCGCCGTCCAGCACGGCCTTGAGCGACTTGTAATGCTGGTCATCGTGGCTGAACGAGAGATCGTCGCAGAACAGGATAAAGCGGGTCTGATGCGCGGCGCGCAGATGGGTCAGAAGCCGCCCCACCGTGGGCAGATCTTCGCGCGACAGCTCCACCAGCTTGATCGGCAGGCCCTCGGCCAGCGCCGCCGCATGCACGGCCTTCACCAGCGAGGATTTCCCCATCCCGCGCGCGCCCCAGAGCAGCGCGTTATTCGCGGCAGCCCCGCGCGCGAATTGCAGCGTGTTGGCCAAAAGCGTGTCGCGCGAGCGGTCGATTCCGCGCAAAAGCGCCAGATCCACGCGGTTGACCCTCGGCACCGGGACCAGCCGGTCAGGCACGGTCTGCCACAGGAAGGCATCGGCCTCACGGAAATCGGGCGCAGGCAGAGGCGCCGGAGCAAGGCGTTCGAGCGCGTCGGCGATGCGGGCGAGGTCGAGCTCGCTCATGCCTTGGCCTCGGGCGTCTCCTCGGGCTCTTCGTCCTCGTCCCAGTCTTCGTCATCGACCCAGGTGCCCTCGGCGCGCATCCGCGCCTCGCGGGACTTCTCGATACGCGCGACAAGCTGGATCGAGACCTCGTAGAGCCCGTAGACCACGGTGAACAGGATCACCTGGCTGATCACATCGGGGGGCGTGGCGACCGCGGCCACGACGAGGATCGCGACGACGGCGTATTTGCGTACGCCCGCAAGCCCCTTGGCCGAGACCAGCCCCGCCTTGCCCATCAGGCTCAGGAGGACCGGCAGTTGGAAGCAGATCCCGAAGGCCATCACAAACTTAATGGTCAGCGAGAGATATTCCTGCACCGAGCCCTGGAAGCCGATCGCGGCCATCTCGTTGGCCGCATCCGCCGCATCGAGCCCGCCTTGCTGGAAGCCCAGGAAGAAGGTGAAAGCGAGCGGCAGGATCACGTAATAGGCAAAAGCCGCGCCCAGGAAGAACATCACCGGCGAGGCGACGAGGAACGGCAGGAAGGCCGATTTCTCGGATTTATAGAGCCCCGGCGCCACGAAGCGCCACATCTGATAGGCGATCACCGGGAAGCTCAGAGCAAAGCCGCCGAGGAACGAGATGTTGATCGCGACGAAGAAACCCTCTTGCAGCTTGATCAGGTAGAGCCCGCATTGCTGGCCCCGCTCGGCCAGCGAGTGGCAGATCGGCTGTGTCAGGAAATTGAAGATCGGGTTCCAGATCGCGTAGCAGACCACCATCGCCGTGATGAAGGCGGCAAGCGAGTAAAGGATGCGCGTGCGCAGTTCGGCCAGATGCTCGATCAGCGGCGCGGACGTGTCTTCGATCTGGTCGCCGGTGCTCATGCCTTATCCGATTTCGCTGTGGTCTTTGCGGCGGTCTTGCGCGCGGTCGGTTTCTTGGCCGCGGGTTTCGCCGCTGGCTTTTCGGCCGCTTTCGCGGGCTTGGCCGGTTTCTCGGCCTTCGCGGGTTTCTTCGCCGCTTTCGCGGGCTTGGGCGGCTCGGGCTCATCCTCAAGCTCTTCGGGAGAGGGCGTGCCTGCCGCCGCCGCACCGGGCGCGAGCGCCGCAGCCGCAGTCTTGGCCGAGTTGATCTTGGGCTCCCATTTCTCGAATTTCTCGGTCGCCTTTTCCAGCGCATCGAGACCGAGCGATTTCTTCGAGGCCAGCCCTTTCAGATCCTTCAGGTCACCGGCGGCCTCATCAAGGCCGCTTTCCTTCGCCGCATCCTCCATCGCGCGCGAAAACTCGCGCCCCATCGCGCGGGCCTTCGCGGTCAGGCGACCGAGCGCGCGAAACATGCCGGGCAGGTCCCGCGGGCCCACCACGATCAGCGCGACGATGCCGATCAGAAGAAGTTCGCTCCAGCCGATATCGAACATGGTTCACCCGCCCCCGCGCCTTGCAGCGCGCAGGGCCCCGTCCGATCAGGCTTTGTCTTTTTCGGATTCGGGCGTGACGTCACGCGCCTCTTTCGAGGCATCCTCGATTTCCTGAGTGCCGTCCTTCACGCCTTTCTTGAAGGCGGTGATGCCTTTGCCGACTTCGCCCATGAGCGAGGAAATCTTGCCACGACCAAACAGAACCAGAACCACCACTGCGATCAGAAGAAGACCCGGAAGGCCGATATTGTTGAGCATTGTTCTCTCCCCGGTGCGGGTCCACTCCCGCGCCTTGTGTTTCAGCCTTACCATTTAAGAAATGCACCGGGGCAATCAAAGACCCAATCGACCGAAGGGGCGTAAAATTTCGCCCCTGAAGGCCATTTCGGCGGGGTTTCGCCCGCGGCATTCCGCCGCTAAGGTCGCCCCATGAACCTGACCGAATATATCAGCGCTTTCGTGACGCTTTTCGTGGTGGTCGACCCGATCGGGCTGGCGCCGCTTTTCGTCGCGCTGACGCATGGCGCAAAGGGGGCAGAACGCCGCCGCATCGCATTGCGCGCGGTCGGGCTCTCGGCGATCTTGCTGACGTTGTTCGGGCTGTTCGGCGACAAGCTGCTGGCGGCGATCGGCATCTCGATGCCCGCCTTCCGGATCGCGGGCGGGGTGCTCTTGTTCCTGACCGCGCTCGAGATGCTGTTCGAGCGTCGCACCCAGCGCCGCGAAAGCCACGAGCCCGGCCCCGCCGATGACCCTTCGGTGTTTCCACTGGCGACGCCCCTGATCGCGGGTCCGGGCGCGATGGCCACGATGATTCTTCTGGCCGGGCAACCGGGGCTGGAGTGGGCCGAGATCGCGCTGGTGCATCTGGTGATGCTGGCGGTGCTGGCCTGCGTGCTGTTCATGTTCTTCCTCGCCGGCCCGATCGAGCATGTGCTGGGCCGCACCGGCGTGATGGTAGTGACGCGGCTCTTCGGGATGCTGCTCGCGGCGCTCTCCATTCAGTTCATTCTTGACGGGCTGCGCGGTGCGGGCCTGTTCTGACGCCGACACAATGGCGCGAGATCGCGCGATACCGGGTGACAGCGGCGCCCGCCCACCCCATATCCCCCGCAGGAGGTGCGCATGGATGGCGATCTGACCGGACGGGCGATGTATTTCGGCCTGCTGCTCTTGGCGGTGGGCGGCTACGCGGTGACGCAATTCGTTCGCCGCCCCGGCCAGGCCGCGCAACAGATGCTGATCTGGGCCTTCATCTTCATCGGCCTGATGGGCGCGGCCGGAATGTGGCAGGACATCTCGCGCGAGGCGCTTGGCCGTCAGGAGGTGCTGGAGGACGGGCGCATCGTCGCGCCGCTCGCGCCCGACGGGCATTACTACCTGACCGCCGAAATCAACGGTACCAAGGTGCGCTTCATGGTGGACACCGGCGCCTCGGATATCGTGCTGACGCGACAGGATGCGGCGCGTGTTGGGCTGAACCCGGACGGCCTGAGCTATTTCGGCCAGGCGCGCACGGCGAATGGCACCGTCGCCACCGCGCCCGTGGTGCTGAATTCGCTCGACCTCGGCCCGATCCACGATGAAAACCTGCGCGCCGTAGTCAATGGCGGCGAGATGGACCAGTCGCTGATGGGCATGGCCTACCTGACCCGCTTCGCCCGCGTCGAGTTGAGCCGCGACCAGCTGATCCTCGAACGCTGACCCGAGAAACGCCCCGGAGATGCCCCGCCCCCGCCCGGCGCCCGTCACGATTGTGCCGGATTCCTCGCCTTATCTGGGAGCATCAGAAAAGGAGAGGACAATGTTCAGCTTCGACACGATCGCCATGACCCTCATCGCTTGCATCGCGCTGCGTGAACTGCTCCGTTTCCTGCCCTCGAACGCCGCTACCGCGAAGAAAAAAGCGTCGCAGAACTGATCTGACGCAGGTTCAAGACCGCCCCCCATCCCATTGCCCCGAAAAGAAAAACGCGCCCGTGGGGAGCACGAGCGCGTTGAACCTGTGAGCGGAAGGCCCCCACAGGCTGGGGAAGAGCCGGGCGGTTGCCCGCCCGGCGGGGTTATTATTTGCTCTGGGCCTCGATGTAGGCGATCACCGCAGCGATATCCTCGTCCTTCTTCAGGCCAGCGAAGGACATCTTGTTCTTCGGAATGTAGCCCTTCGGATCTTTCAGATATTCAGCAATGGTGGTCTCGTCCCAGACCAGACCTTCGGCGCCTTTTTCGGACATCGGCTTCGAGTATTTGAAGCCCTCGACCGAACCCGCCGCGCGACCCACGAGGCCGTTCAGCACCGGGCCGACCTTGTTCTGAGCGCCCTCGCCCACCTGGTGGCAAGCCTTGCACTTTTTGAACACGCCCTCGCCCGCTTCGACCAGCGCCGGATCGGCCGAAAGCGCAGCCGGTTCAGCCGCCACTTCGGTTGCTGCTTCCGCTGCCGGGGCTTCCTCGGCCGCCGCCGCTTCGCCGCCTTCTTCTTCCGGCGTCACATCGAGAACCGCGGCGCGCATGGTGATTTCCACGCTCTCCTTGCAGTTCTCCATGCAGCGGTTGGTGAAGATCGGGTATTCGGTGGTTTCACGGTCATCGACGATGAAGCCATCGGCATTCGGCATCTCGACTTCGAGGAAGTTCTCGTTCGAGAGCACGAAATCATCCTCGACCAGGTTGTTCGAGTAGAGGATGTAGGCCACGATCGCATAGGTCTCGTCGACCGAAAGCGACTGCGCATTGCCGAAGGGCATCGAGCGGTGCGCATAATCCCACAGCGTCGAGAGATAGGGCCAGTAGGAGCCCACGGTCTTCACCGGGTCCTTGCGCGCCAGGGTGCCGTCGCCGCCAGCCAGTTTCGGCCAGTTGTCGACACCCTCGGCGAATTCGCCGTGGCAGACCGCGCAATTATCCGAGAACAGGTATTCGCCATCCTCGACCGAGCCCGAGCCCACCGGCAGGCCGGTGCCATCGGGCGAGACATCGAGGTTCCAGGCCGCGATCTCTTCGGGCAGGGCTTCACGGCCAAGGCCGTAGCCTTCGGCCAGAACCGGGGTGGCCAGCGGTGCGACCAGCGCCGCCCCGATCACCAGATTACGAAACTTCGACATTCTCTGCCTCCCCGTTCGCCTTGACCCACCAGGTCTGGATGCAGTTGTTGTGATAGACCGAGTTCTCGCCGCGGATTTCGCGCAGCTGGTTCTTGGTCGGCTGGACGTAACCGGTTTCGTCGGTCGCACGCGATTGCAGGAACATCTCCGAACCGTCCCACTCGATGTCGAGATAGAAGCGGGTCAGCGCCTTGTCCTGCCCCGGCGCGGCCAGACGGGCCTCGGTCCAGGTCTTGCCGCCGTCGATCGAGACGTCGACCGCGGTGATCGCGCCACGGCCCGACCAGGCAAGCCCGGTGATGACCAGCGGACCCTTGCCGTGCTTGATCGGCGCTTGCGGGCTGGGCGAGGTGACGACCGATTTCGCGTCCATGACCCAGGTCC
This sequence comes from Pseudothioclava arenosa, assembly GCF_002358085.1. Lineage (GTDB taxonomy): Bacteria > Pseudomonadota > Alphaproteobacteria > Rhodobacterales > Rhodobacteraceae > Pseudothioclava > Pseudothioclava arenosa. The sequence continues at coordinate 298,388 of NZ_NTJD01000003.1, read as the reverse complement.
ATTTGCGCGAGGTGCCGTCTTCCAGCGTGTCGGTGTATTTCGAGGTTTCCTCGCGGCTTTCCACCGCGTTTTCGGTCACTTCGATGCGACGCAGCCACTTCACCCACATGTTGCCTTCCCAGCCGGGAACGCACAGACGGACCGGGTAGCCATGCTCCTTGCGCAGCGCCTCGCCATTGGCCTTGAAGGCCACGAGGCAGTCATCGAGCGCCTTTTCCAGCGGGATCGAGCGGCCGTTCGAGGAGGCATCGGCGCCCTCGACATAGATCCACTTGCCTTCCGGCTTCACGCCCGCCTCTTCCAGAAGCGTGCGCAGCGTGACGCCCGAATATTCCATGTTGTGGATCATGCCATGGGTGAACTGCGCGCCGTTCAGCTGCGCGCCCGCCCATTCCATGCCGGTGTTGGCCGCGCATTCGAGGAAATAGGTGCGGTTCACACGCGGGAAACGCTCGAGGTCTGCGTAGGTGAAGACCAGGGGCTTGTCGACGAGGCCGTGGATCATCAGGCGATAATCTTCCTTGGCCAGCTCAATCGCGCCCGAGTGGTGGCGTTCAAACGCGCAACCCGCCGGGGTGATCGTGCCGTCGAGGGCGTGGATCGGCGTGAAGTTGATCGACGAAATCACATCCGCCGTCAGCCAGCCCACGTTGCGGCGCACGACGTCGCCTTCAAAGCGGATCGGCAGGCCGTAGGGGGTGGCATCCACCCCGTCGCCCCAGCCCTGCGCCCAGGGCTGAACTTCGGTGATCAGCGGGTCGGGCGTGCCCTCGGCCAGCGCGGCTCCGGTGCCGGCAGCCATCGCGCCTGCGGCTGCGCCTGCACGCAGGAAGCCGCGGCGGCTCAGCGCCAGGCCCGAGTCGGTGGCGGGCGTGATCGCGCGTTCCTTCTCGTCCATGTTTCTCTCCTTCAAGGTTCAATCTGTTCCGGTCGCAGGCGCTCAGACGCCGGTGACGACGACCGAGGTGTTGGGTTGAAGCTTCACGGTGCCAATCTTCTTGACGTGGTTCTCGATCACGTCCCAGATCTGCGGCCCTTCGGTGCCTTCGTTGACCGAGGCCCAGCCGGCCACGACATAGCTGCGGGCCGGGTCGATTTCCGAGCCGTCTTTCAGCAGCGTCATGTTCGAGATCCGCTCGCCGATCGGCTTCGAAACGTCGATGTGGTAGCCCATGCCGCCGATGCGCACCATGTCGCCGCCCTGCTGGTAATAGGGGTCGGTGTTGAAGATGTTGTCGGCCACGTCCTCGAGGATGGTGTGGATCGTCTCGCCGGTCATCTCGGTGCGGTAGCAGGCGCCATAGGTCATCGAGGTCGCGTTGTGGATGTCCTCGCGGGTGATGTTGTCGCCCGGAAGCAGCGTCGTGCCCCAGCGCACGCCCGGGCTCATCGCGATCTCGGCGTCGCGCTCCGACAGGATCGCCTCGCAGATCAGGTCATCCCAGGTGCCGTTGAAGTTGCCACGACGATAGAGCAGGTCCTCGGTCTGGCCGACGACTTCCTCGAGCTGCTCCTTGTAGGGCGCGCGCTCGTTGTCGATCAGGGCGGCCATGTCGGCGTCCGGCGTGATCACGTCCGAGAAGATCGGGATCAGCTTGTGGCGGAAGCCCATCATCTGGCCGTCGCGCACGTCGAGATCGACGCGGCTGACGAATTTGCCGTTCGAGCCCGAGGCGATCAGGATGGTGTCGCCCACGAGGATCGGTTCGGGGCAGGCATCATGGGTGTGACCGGTGAGGATCACGTCGATGCCCTTCACCCGGCTGACCATCTTCTTGTCGACGTCGAAGCCGTTGTGCGAGAGGCAGACGACCAGATCGACGCCCTCGGCGCGGACCTCGTCGACGACCTCTTGCATGCGCTCTTCGCGGATGCCGAAGGAGAAATCGGGGAACATCCATTTCGGGTTCGCGATCGGCATGTAGGGGAAGGCCTGGCCGATCACCGCGACGCGGACGCCGCCGCGCTCAAAGATCTTGTAGGGCTCGAAAGCCGGCTCGTCCCATTCGACGTCGAAGATATTCGCGCCGAGGAACGGGAAGGGCAGCCCTTCGACGATTTCCTTCACGCGGTCCTGGCCAAAGGTCCATTCCCAGTGCGAGGTCATCGCATCGGTGCCGAGCTGGTTCATGATGTTGACCATGTCCTGACCCTTGGTCAGCAGCGAGGTCATCGAGCCATGCCAGGTGTCGCCACCGTCCAGCACCAGCGCGTCGGGGCGGTCGGCCTTGATCGACTTGACCACCGTCGCCACCCGGTCCATGCCGCCCATCTTGCCATAGGCCTTCGCGAGATCCGAGAAGTTGTCATAGGTCAGCGCATAGGCTTCGGGCGTGTTCGGTTCGATGTTGAACATCTTCAGGAAGTCTTTGCCGACCACATGCGGAGGCTGGCCAAGCGCGTCACCCACACCGAGGTTGATTTCCGGCTCGCGGAAATAGATCGGCTTCGCCTGGGCGTGAATGTCGGTGATATGGATCAGCGTGACATTGCCGAAGGTGTCGAACTCCAAGAGCTGGTCTTGCGTCAGCGACTGCTGCGCCATCGCGCGCGACCAGCGGCTGAGGCCCGAGGCGCCCAGGATCGTCGAGGCGGCAAGGCTCGCCTGAATAAATTCCCGACGGGAAATCATGCTCACTTCTCCTTGTTCCGCCCCGCCCGGGGCGCGTCTTCAACCGGTAAATTGCCTAACGAATGCCGACAGATAGCGATTATTGAATATGTCTGAATGCAGCAGGGGCGGGTCCAGCCTGCGCCGGTCCCGCCCCCGGAGATATTACGGACGAACCGCGACGCCTTCGATCTGCAGGCCCAGGCCGCGCGAAGCGACGTAGAGCTCCAGCTCGCGGAACTCCTGGCTGCCAGCGGCGAAGGTCTCGGCGCGCGAGTCACGCACACAGCCGACGAAACGCTGGTGGATCGACACCGCCGCGCCGTCTTTCAGACGATAGAGCGGGAAGCCGTTGGTCTGGCCCTGGCTGAGGTGGTCGGCGCGGATGTTGTTGCCATAGTTGTCTTCATGGCAGTTCGCGCAGGACAGTTCGAGCTGGCCGTAGCGGGTGTAGTACATGTCCTTGCCGCGCTGCCAGAATTCGGCGGCCGGGCCGTCGATGGCAACGTCAACCGGCATGCCGCGCGATTGCAGCGAAATCGCCGAGGTCATGTCTTTCATCTCGCCCGAGTTCCATTTCCAGGCCTCGGCACCCATGCGCTCGGTGCGGCACGAGTTGATGTAGTCTTCCATCGACCACAGCGCGCCACCGGCATTGACCTTCGGCATCTTGGCGCGCACGCCCTTCATGCCTTCCTCGATCGAGCCGTGGCAATCCGCGCAGGACTTGCCTTCCGAGCCATCCGCCATGTCCCAGGCTTCAAGCCCACGCTCGACATAGATGAACATCGGGTTCTCGAAGTCATCCTTCTGCATCGCGCGGCTGTCTTCGGTGCGGAACAGCCAGCCCGAATAGACCGTATCGAGATGCCCTTCGAGATGGGCGGCGGCGGGCGCCACGGTGGTGATGGTGATTTCGTCGTTGACGACCAGCTCATCTTCGGCCGGTCCGGCAACGGCGGGGCCGAAGCCGAGCATCAGAGCTGCGGCGGCGGCGAAGGTGGTGCGGCTCATGCGCTGCATCATTCCTGATTCCTCCCTGGTTGGTCTCCCCGCGCCCCTACTCCCCGAGGCGCGGGCTTTCCTTATCTTGGGCGCGCTCCCTCACGCGCCGGTCGAGGCCTTAGGCGACCTCGATCGCCTTCACGTCCTCGTAGACCGAGCCGTCGTCATCGTACCAGGTGAACTTGAACTCACCCGAGGCGTCGACCTTGGCGGTGAATTCGAAGTAGGGGTTGGTCGAGACGGCCGGCTCCAGCGTGATGTCGATCACGTTCTGGTCGCCGAGGTCGCAGGTCAGACGGTTGATGATCGAACGCGGGATCAGGTTGCCGTCCTTGTCTTTGCGCTGACCCGATTCCATCGGGTGCGTGATCAGGCACTTGATCGTGACGACTTCGCCAGCCGAAGCTTTCTTCGGCACTTTCACGCGCGGTTTGACGTCGTTAGCCATGGTGTTTCTCCTCGAAATCCAGAATTAGCCGCCGCAGCCGCCGATGGTGACCTTCACGGTCGCCTGCGCCTGCTTGAACGAGCCGTCGGCCATTTTCGCGATCGCGACCACATCCTGGGTCTTCGACAGGCGAATACGGGTCGAGGCGAATTGCGAGCCCGCAGCGGGGCCGAAGTTGAAGGTGGCGACGCCGGGGGTCGGGTTGCCGGTCGCGAAGATCGCGATCGAAACCGCGCCGGGCGCGTCCACACCAACCGGAACGCCGTTGCCGTTCTCGGCGATTTCCGGGGCATCAAGCTTGATGCCGTCGGTCGCGGTGGCGGCACCACCGGTGAAGGCGGCGATCGCATCGGCGGCGGCATCCGCCAGGGCAGCCTGGGGCAGGAACGAGGCAGCGACGCCGCCCATTGCCAGCACCAGCGCGTCACGTCTGGAAAGGTTCATCTCTCTACTCCTCTCGGGGTTAGTTCGATCGCGCGTCCGTCACTCTTTCAGAGTGAGCAGGAAAGCGACCACATCTTCGACCTGCTGTGCGGTCAGGATCGGCGGCAGTTCGGCCGGAGCGGCCTTGCCGGTGTAGGCGTCACCCGGGCGGATGAACGGGCCGGTCTTGTACATGCCCGGCATCATCGTGCCCTCGAACGTGTGTTTCGCATCGACCACGATGCCGCGCAGCTGGGCTTCGGTCCAGCGGTCGGCGGCGCCGTTCAGTTCCGGGCCGATATCGCCCTGGAAATCGGCGGTCAGCGCCGAGACCACATGGCAGGCCACGCAGTTGCCCAGCGGGCGCGTCGAGGCGACTTTCGCGCCCTCTTCCGCATTGCCCGGCACGCCGGTGAGCGACTCGGCGATCGAGCCGTCCTCGGCAAAGGTCACGGCAGTCGGTGCGATTTCGGCAAAAGCCGCGGTCGCGGCAAATGCAAAAGCGGTGGCCAAAATGGCTTGGCGTTTCATCGAAGACCTCCCTCTTCTTCTCCCGAATCCGTTTTAGACGAGTGCGACAGAACAGCGCAACTAATAAATTCAAATATTCGCATACTTATTCCGCAGCGCGGCGTGACGTATCGTCAAGCGCAGCCAAGGCACTTGAGGTTCGCCACGTAAGGCATTCGAAAAAATTGGGTATTTAAAAACGACAGCTGGAGATTTTACGCTGCCGCGCAGAAAGTCCTCGGCGGATTATTGCGGATTGACCTGCCGCGCGACGAATTTCTGGAAGTTCTCGCCGCTCTCGTAGCCATGGTCGCGCACCCAGGTGAACAATGCCTTGGTCGTTCCCTTACCAAATGCCCCCGGCATCTGGGCGACGGCCACGCGATTGGCGGCCGATCCCTCAGGCACCTCCTCGGGGAAGAACATCATCGTGGGGGTGAACATCACCCCCCATTTCATCGCCATATCCTTCTCGGGCAGGGTCTCACCGTCGAAGTCAGTCACCTCGATATCGCCGAACAGGTTCATCTGCACGACGAAGTAATGCTCTTCGATCAGGGCGCGGATTTCAGGATCGGGAAACACCTCTTCGTGCATCTTCTTGCAATAGATGCAGCCGCGCTGCTCCCAGATCACCATCAGGCGCTTACCCTCCTCATTGGCCGAGGCAAGGTCTTCGGCCATGTCGCGAAAGGTCTCGCGCATCCAGCTTTCCTTGTGCAGCCCGTCCTCGCCCAGCTCAGCGGCAAGGCCCGGCAGGGCCATCGACAGGGCCGCGATCGTCGCAATCAGGAATTTCCGCATCATACTCTCCCTTGAAATCAGCCCAACGTCCCGGACGAGGGCATTACCCGGATCAGGAAATCGGCCAGATAGCTCAGCCAGCCGGTCGCGATCAGGATCGCGAAGACGATCAGCATCACCCCCATCGCCTTCTCGACATAGGCGAGCTTGGCGCGGTGGCGGTTCATCCAGCCCAGGAACGGCCGCGCGAACAGCGCCGCCACGATGAAGGGCGCGGTCATGCCGACGCCGTAAAAAAACAGGAGCATCGCGCCGCGGCTGATATCACCACTCCCCGCGGCCACCATCAGGATCGCCGCCAGCGCCGGCCCCACGCAGGGCGTCCAGCCGAAGCCGAAAGCAAGCCCCATCACATAGGCGCCAAACACCGTACTAGGGTCGGATTTCGACTCAAGCCGGGCTTCGCGATAGAGGAAGGGAATACGCAGGATGCCCAGGAAATGCAGCCCGAAGAGCGCAAGCACCGCCGCCGCCACATAGCTCAGCGGCTCCATCCAGGCGCGGAACGCCTGCCCCAGCGCGGTCGCCCCCATCCCCATCAGCATGAAGATCGTGGTCACACCCATCGCAAAGGCCACGGCAGACACGAACAGGCGCCGCTGCGCACCCGGGGCGATCTGGCCGCCGCCGCGCAATTCGGCCATCGAGATCCCCGCCATGTAAGACAGGTAGAACGGCACCATCGGCAGGATGCAGGGCGTCAGAAAAGACAGGAGACCCGCCAGAAGCGCGCCCCCGTAGGTCGGGTCAACGAACATCTATCCTCCCGTTGGGCTCCCTTGCAGCGCGCGTTGCGCCACACCCAAAAACATATTACGATCTTTATATGTAAAGGGGGGTGCGTCAATCATGCGAATTGATATCGCGACAAAATTGGCGGTGGTCTTGTCGCTGGGTCTGACGCTCAGCCCCCTGTCCGCACGCGCGCTCGATCAGGGCGCAGCCGCCCCCGAAACGCCCGCAGAACAGGCCGAGGCCCCGTTCCGGCTGCTGATGGTCGAGCAGGACGGATGCGCCTATTGCCGGATGTGGAATGCCGACCTCGGGCCGATCTATCCCAAGACGCCCGAAGGGAAATTGGCGCCGCTTGAGCATGTTCAACTGCGCTCGGACTGGGATTCCGGTCTTGAGATCGGCCCACGCCCGGTGTTCACGCCGACCTTCATCCTGCTGGAAGGAACCCGCGAGGTCGGCCGCATAGAGGGCTATCCGGGCGAAGATTTCTTCTGGGGACTCTTGGGAATGGCGCTGCGTTCCGCTGGCGCCGACCTGCCCCAGCCGCAATAACAGAGCACTTTCGTCGCCCTTTACGGTCGCGAATCGTTCGTGCTATGGCACAGTTAACCCAAGGCGAAGCTGACACTTCGCCGCATATAACTGCGAATGCGGGTCCGATGGCACCTGACGGTGGAGATACGCCCCTGCGCGATCAGGTCGATAGCGCAACCGAGCAATGCTCGGTGATTGATGCTGACGAATTGCTGGGCCGGGCCCGCGACGCGTCCAACCTGCTCAAGGCACTGGCCCATGAAGGCCGACTGATGATCATGTGTCATCTGTCGTCGGGCGAAAAATCCGTGACCGAACTGGAAAACCTGCTGGAATCGCGCCAGGCGGCGGTCAGCCAGCAACTCGCGCGGCTGCGCCTCGAAGGGCTGGTGTCTTGTCGACGCGAAGGCAAAGCGATCTACTATTCGCTCAGCGACCCACGCGCCCAGCGCGTCGTCGCGCTTGTTTATGACATGTTTTGCGCACAGCACTAAGCTATGGCGCGCGCATCCGTGGAGAAAGTCGGCGCGCGGGCGCGGACCGGCTGAGGGAGAACGGGAATGGAGACGCTGTCGAGTGACGTGCTTGCGGCCCTTGTCGGGCTGATCGGCGGGCTTGTTCTGGGCCTTGCGGCGCGACTGGGCGATTTCTGCACGCTGGGCGCGCTGGAAAGCGCCGCCTACGGCCGCGACCAGCGTCGGCTGCGGCTTTGGGGCGTGGTGCTGGCGATCGCGATCAGCGGCGCCTTTCTCGCCGAAGCCGCCGGCCTCGCCGATCTCAACGCCACCTTTTATCACATGATCGAATGGAACCCGCTGGCCTCGATCTTCGGCGGGCTGATGTTCGGTTATGGCATGGCGCTGGCCGGAAATTGCGGCTTTGGCGCGCTGGCCCGCTTCGGCGGCGGCGACCTGCGATCGATGGTCGTGGTGGTGGTGATGGGGATCTTCGCCTTCGTCACGCTCTCGGGGCCACTCGCGCCGCTGCGGATCATGCTGTTCCCACAGGTTGAAGCGACCACCCCGCAAGGCATCGCGCATTGGCTGTCGACCCGCACCGAGCTGCCGCCGCTGACCTTTGCGCTGCCGATCGCCGCGGCCTTCCTGATCTGGGCGCTCGCCTATGGCCCGCTGCGCCAGGACAAGCGCCGCCTGCTTTGGGGGGCCGCCGCCGGGCTGGCGGTGGTCTGGTGCCTTGTCGCCACCAGCTACCTCTCGGCCGAGAGCTTTGGCGAGGTCGTCGTCGAGGCGCCCTCGTTCACCGCACCGCTCGGGCGCACGATCCTCTATTTCATGACCTCGACGGCGGGCGGCATCACCTTCTCGGTGGGGCTGGTCGCGGGGGTTCTGGGCGGCGCCTTCATCGGCTCGGCCATTCGCGGGCTGTTCCAGTGGGAAGCCTGCGACGACCCGCGCGAGCTGGGCCGGCAGGTCTGGGGCGGCGCGCTGATGGGGATCGGCGGCACGGTCGCTCTGGGCTGCTCGGTCGGTCAGGGCGTGTCGGCAATGTCGGTGCTGGCCTTCTCGGCACCCGTTACCCTGATCGCGATCATGGTCGGCGGGCTTCTGGGGCTGCGCCGCCTGATCCACGGCTACCAGCCACGCTAGGCGAACCGGCGGGCCCGAGCCCCCTACCCCAACGCAGATACACCAAAGCAAAACGCGCCCCCGAGAGGGCGCGTTTTTCATGTCGCGAAGGGCTGCTCCGATCAGGTCTTGAAGATCCGGTAGATCGCCGGGATCACCAGCACCGTCAGCAGCGTCGAGCTGAGCAAACCGAACAGCAGCGAGATCGCAAGCCCTTGGAAGATCGGGTCTGCCAAGATCACCACCGCCCCGATCATCGCCGCCACCGCCGTCAGCAGGATCGGCTTGAAGCGGATCGCGCCGGCCTCGATCAGGATGTCGATCTCGGACTTGCCTGTGCGATCGGCGTGGCGGATGAAATCGACCAGCAGGATCGAGTTGCGCACGATGATCCCCGCCAGCGCGATGAAGCCGATCATCGAGGTCGCCGAGAACGGCGCGCCAAAGATCAGGTGCCCCGCCATGATCCCAAGGAAGGTCAGCGGGATCGGCGTCAGGATCACCAGCGGCAGGCGGAACGAGCCGAATTGCGCGACCACGAGGATATAGATCCCCAGGAGCGCCACGCCAAAGGCCGCCCCCATGTCGCGGAAGGTGACCCAGGTCACTTCCCATTCGCCATCCCACAACAGCGTCACGTGGCCCTCGTCGGCGGGCTGGCCGTGCAGGCTGACCACGGGCTTTTCACCCTCGGCCCAGTCGATGCCCTCGAGCGCGTCGCCCACCGCGATCATGCCGTAAAGCGGTGCCTCGAATTCGCCCGCAAGCTCGGCCTGCACCATCTCGGCTTCGCGCCCGTTGTGGCGGAAGATCGGGAAGCTCGCGCGTTCCTCGCGGATCGAAACCACGTCGCCCAGCTCGACCACGCCACGTGCGCCGGGCAGGAGGCTGGCCGGGATCGGCGTCGACAGCGTCGCCTCGTCCATGACCTTGGCGCCTTTCGAGCGCTCCATCACGATCGGCAGCGGCGCACGCCCCTCGCCGCGATGCGAATAGCCGACCGTGGTCGAGCCGTTCAGCAGCCCGAGCGTGTCGAACACATCGCCTTCGGAAACCTCAAAAAACTCAAGGTCGTCCGAATTGATCGTCGCGCGCAGGCGCCGCGCTTGCGTGCCGAAACTGTCGTCGACATCGACGATGAAGGGCACCGATTCAAAGGCCGAACGGATCTTGGTCGCGGCGGCACGGCGGGTCTCCGGATCGGGGCCATAGACCTCGGCCAGGAGCGTCGAGATCACCGGCGGGCCGGGCGGCGGCTCGACGGTTTTCAGCACCGTGCCCTCGGGCATCTCGATGCCGGCGATCTTCTCGCGGACCTCGAGCGCGATCTCATGCGAGCTGCGGTCGCGTTCGCCCTTGGGCGCGAGGTTGATCGCCACATCGCCCATATGCGGCTGGTTACGCAGGTAGTAGTGGCGCACCAGACCGTTGAAGTTGAAGGGCGCGGCGGTGCCTGCATGGGTCTGCACGGTCAGCACCTCGGGCAACTGGGTCACCACCGCCGCCACGCGCTGCGCCACCGCATCCGTCGCCTCGACCGAGGCGCCCTCGGGCAGGTCGATCACCACCGCCAGCTCCGACTTGTTGTCGAAGGGCAGGAGCTTAACCGTCACATGCTTGGTATACAAAAGCCCGAGCGAGCCGAAAGACAGCACCACCGTCGCCAGCAAGAAGATCCACGAGGCCTTCTTGGTCGCCAGAACGGGCTTGGCCACGCGCGCATAAAGCGCCCCCAGCTTGCCTCCATGGCCATGCTCGTCATCGTGATGCAAGGGCGCATTGCCAGCGATCTTGACCATCAGCCAGGGCGTGATGATGACCGCGACAAAGAACGAAAAGATCATCGCCGCCGAGGCATTCGCCGGGATCGGCGACATGTAGGGCCCCATCAGCCCCGACACGAAGAGCATCGGCAGAAGTGCAGCAACCACCGTCAGCGTCGCGACGATGGTGGGGTTGCCCACCTCGGCCACGGCGGTGATCGCCTTTTGCACCCGGTTGCCCGGCGTCTTGAGCCCCCAGTGCCGCGCGATATTCTCGATCACCACGATCGCGTCATCGACCAGAATCCCGATCGAGAAGATCAGCGCGAACAAGGACACGCGGTTCAGCGTGTAGCCCATGATATGCGCAGCAAACAGCGTCAGCAGGATCGTCACCGGGATCACGATCGCCACCACGATCGACTCGCGCCAGCCGATGGCAAACAGCACCAGCGCAATGATCGAGACCGTCGCGAGGCCAAGGTGGAACAGCAGCTCGTTGGCCTTTTCGTTCGCGGTTTCGCCGTAATCGCGGGTGATCTGAACCTCGATATCTTCGGGGATCAGCTTGCCTTTCAGCTCCTCGACCCGGTGCAGGATATCCTCGGCCACGACCACGGCATTGGCGCCCGCGCGCTTGGCAATCGCCAGCGTTACCGCCGGATGACGCTGCAACGCGCCGGTGTCGTCGCGATAGACATTGGCCACCAGATGCTCGGTCGTGTCGGGCACGTAGGAGACCTTGGCCACATCGGCCACATAGACCGGGCGACCATCAAGCGCCGTCAACAGCAGGTTCCCGATTTCGGAAGGCGCCGTCAGCGTCTGGCCCACGACCAGCGCGATCTGCTCGCCCTTGTCGCGCAGGTTGCCGGTGGAAAAGGCGCGGTTGGCCTGCTGGACCTTGTAGCTCAGCTGCTGCAGCGTCATGCCATAAAGCGCGAGCTTCTCGGGATCGGGCTCGATCCGGATCGCCTCGCGGCCCTCGCCCACGATATAGGTCAGCCCGACATTCTCGATCTTGGTGACCTCGGTTTGCAATTCGCGCACGATCCGCGTCAGCTCGTTCGCGGGCACGTCATGCCCGCCCTTGCCCGAGAGCGTCAGCGACACGATCGCCACATCGTCAATGCCCCGCCCGACAATCATCGGCTCGGGGATGCCGGTGGGAATGCGGTCGAGATTCGCGCGCACCTTTTCATGCACGCGCAGGATCGCGGCATCCGACGAGGTGCCCACGACAAACCGCGCCATCACCAGCGCATAATCGTCCGAGGTCTGCGAATAGACATGCTCGACCTCGTTGATCGAGGTGACGATCGTCTCCATCGGCTCGGTCACGAGCTTCATCGCGTCTTCGGCCTTCAGACCGGGCGCCTGAATGTGGATATCCACCATCGGCACCGAGATCTGCGGCTCTTCCTCGCGCGGCAGAGCCAGAAGCGCGACAAGCCCCACCGCCAGCGCCGCCAGCACCATCAGCGGCGTCAGCGCCGACTGGATGAAGGCGCGCGTCAGCTTGCCGGCGATGCCGAGCTTCGCCTCGGGCAGGTCCTGCCCATCGGTTGCGTGATCAGTGCTCATGGGCCACCACCGTTTCGCCGCCCGTCAGCCCCGAGAGGACCTCGATCATCTCGACGCCCTCGACCATGCGGCGCTCACCCGGCACCACGGCGCGTTCAAAGGTCTCGGCGCCGTCCTGCACCAGCACGAAATCCAGCCCCGAATGGCTGCGGATCATCGCTGCGGGGATTTCCACGGCCTCACGCGCGCCCATCGGCAGGCGCACCAGCACCCGCGCATTCACGAAAGCCGCATCCAGATCCGGCACATCGACATCGGCGACGACGCGGCCGTTCTCGATCTGCGGATAGACCTTGGCCAGCGTGCCATCCCGGTCGCCGTCGCGGGTCTCGATGGTGATCTTGTTGCCCTCGACCAGCGAGGCGGCGTGACGCTCCGGCACCGCAAGCGTCAGGAAGAACCCGCCGCCGCCCACCGTGGCGACGCTTTCGCCCGCCATCACCACCGCGCCCTTGGCCACCGGCACCGCCAGCACCCGCCCCGAGATCGGCGCCAGCACCTGACCTTCGGCCGATTGCTGCTCGATCACCCGGCGCTGCGCCTTCTGCGCCTCGATCTGCCCCATCACCACATCGACCTGCGTCTGCAGCGCATCAAGCCGCTGCTTGGTGGTCACGCCGCGATCCAGAAGCGCCTCGGCCCGCGCCAGCTCGGCCTGCGCGTTGGTCAGCTGCGCGGTCAGCGATTCCAGCTGCGCGTCGATCGCGCCAAGCTGGAAGGCGATCTTTTCATCGACGATCTGCCCGAGCACCTGCCCCGACTGCACCTGATCCCCTTCAGAGACGCTCAGCTCGACCAACGTGCCGCCCAGACGCGCGCGCGCCGGGATCGTATCCTTGGCCTCGACCGAGCCGTAAACGGCCTTCCAGTCGGTCACGACGGTCTTTTCCGCCACGAAGGTCGTTTCGGCATGGGCCGCCATCGGCACACACAGCGCCCAGAGCGCAACTGGCAGGAGCTTGAGCTTCATCTGATCGTCCTTCCCTTCCGGCCGGCGAGACGCCTATAATATTCCGGTTTTTGAATGTATTGGACTTACCGAAAAAATCGCTCCCGAGCAAGCCTTTCCGCTTTGATTTGTGCCACTCTCCGCCCCTGTCTTTCAAGGCTTTCGCGCCCCCAAACGATGCGCTACACCTCGGGGCGCAAAGAAGAGGTTCCGACATGCACGACATTCGCGCGATCCGTGAAAATCCCGACAGCTTCGACGCGGCGCTCAAGCGCCGGGGGGCCGAACCGATGTCGGCGCAGATTCTCGCGCTCGACGAGGCGCGCCGCGCCGCGATCCACGCCGCCGAGACCGCCCAGGCCGATCAGAACGCCGCCTCGAAGCTGGTCGGCGCCGCCAAGGCCAAGGGCGACGAGGCCGAATTCGAGCGCCTGCGCGCGCTGGTCGCCGAGAAGAAAACGGAAGTCTCGGCGATGCAGGCCGAGGCCTCGCGCCTCGATGCCGAACAACGCGACCTGCTGCTGACGATCCCGAACGCGCCCCTCGACGAAGTGCCCGATGGCGCCGACGAGGACGACAACCAAGAGGTCTCGCGCTGGGGCACACCCAAGGCCTATGGCTTTGATCCGAAAGAACATTACCAGCTTTCCGGCGTCGGCTCCGAGATGGATTTCGAGACCGCGGCCAAGCTTTCGGGCGCGCGGTTCGTGGTGCTCAAGCGCGGGGTCGCGCGCGTCCACCGGGCGCTGGCGCAATACATGCTCGACCTGCATGTCGACAGCCACGGCCTGACCGAAAACATCACCCCCGTGCTGGTGCGCGACGAGGCGATGCTGGGCACCGGGCAACTGCCGAAATTCGCCGAGGACAGCTATCAGACCACGAACGGCTGGTGGCTCATTCCGACCGCCGAGGTGACGCTGACCAATTTCGCGGCGCAATCGGTGCTGGAAGAAGCCGTGCTGCCGATCCGCATGGTCGCCCATACCAACTGCTTCCGCTCCGAGGCGGGCTCGGCCGGCAAGGACACCGCCGGTATGCTGCGCCAGCACCAGTTCGAGAAGGTCGAGATGGTGACGATCTGCGCCGCCGACCAGCATCTGGCCGAGCACGAGCGCATGGTCACCTGCGCCGAGGCCGTCCTGCAGGGCCTGAACCTGCCCTATCGCAAGATCGTGCTCTGCACCGGCGACATGGGCTTTGGCGCGCAAAAAACCTATGACCTCGAAGTCTGGCTTCCCGGCCAGAACACCTACCGCGAGATCTCCTCGGTCTCGACCTGCGGCCAGTTCCAGGCGCGGCGGATGAACGCCCGCTTCAAACCCGCCGCCGGTGGCAAGCCCGAGTTCGTGGCGACGCTGAACGGCTCGGGGCTGGCGGTCGGGCGCTGCCTGATCGCGGTGCTTGAAAACGGCCAGGAAGAAGACGGTTCGGTCACCCTGCCCGCCGCGCTGCACCCCTATCTCGGCGGCAAGACGCGCCTCGTGAACGGCGATCTGGCCTGAGACCGCGCGCCGCCGCCGCTGGCGGGGGCGTATTTGATCCAAGAAGAAACCCGCGCCTCGATCTCCGGGGCGCGGGTTTCTTGTTTCTGCTGTTTCTTCTTGGCGCAAATACGCAAAAGCGCCGCGCGCCAAGCGCTTAACCGTCGGACTTCCGGGTGCTGCGCTTCGCGGCGGCTGCAGCCTTGTGGGCGGCCTGTTTCTTCGCGTCCACGTGTTTCTTGAGCCGCGACGGGATTGACTTTTTCTTGTCTTTGTAAGGGTTTGTCTTGCCCTGATCGCGCAGGTAGATGCGGATCGGTGTGCCCGGCATATCGAAGTCGTTCCGCAGCCCGTTGATCAGGTAGCGCTCATAACTTTCCGGAATCTTGTCGGTATGGGTCGCCTTGATGACGAAGGCCGGCGGGCGGGTCTTGGCCTGCGTGATATAGCGCAGCTTGATCCGGCGGCCACCCGGCGCGGGCGGCGGATGGGCCTCGGTCATGGCGCCGAGCCAGTTGTTCAGCTTGGCGGTCGAGATCCGGCGGTTCCAGACCTCATGCGCCTTCAGGATCGCGGCATGGAGCCGGTCAAGCCCCTTACCTGTCTTGGCCGATACGGTGACCAGCGGCGCGCCGCGCAGCTGCGGCAGCAGGCGCTCAAACGCCTCGCGCAGCTCCTTGAGCTTTTCGGGCTTGTCCTCTTCGAGGTCCCATTTATTCGCGGCCACCACCACGGCGCGGCCCTCGGTTTCGGCGAAATCCGCGATCCGCAGGTCTTGCGTTTCAAACGGGATATTCACGTCGAGCAGCACCACGACCACTTCGGCAAAACGCACCGCGCGCAGACCGTCCGCGACCGAGAGCTTCTCGAGCTTGTCGTTGACCTTGCCCTTCTTCCGCATGCCGGCGGTGTCCCAGATCCGCATCGGGGTGCCGCTGAAATCAGCGGTGACCGAGATCGCATCGCGGGTAATCCCGGCTTCGGGGCCAGTCAGCAGGCGGTCTTCGCCGAGGATCTTGTTGATCAGCGTCGACTTGCCCGCGTTCGGGCGGCCAATCACCGCCAGTTGCAGCGGCTTTTCACGGGTCGGCGCCTGATAGACGCCCTCGTCCTCGCTGTCTTCCTCGATCTCGACATCGACCTCGGGCAGGTCAGCGGCACGTTTCTCGGCGAATTCCTCGGCCAACGGCTGAAGCGCGCTGTAAAGGTCGTCAAGCCCCTCGCCATGTTCAGCCGAGATTTGCAGGGGCTCGCCCAGCCCGAGGCTCCAGGCTTCGAGCGCACCGGCCTCGCCCGCGCGGCCCTCGGCCTTGTTCGCGGCAAGGATCACATGCGCGTTTTTGCGGCGCAGGATGTCGGCGAAAATCTCGTCGGCGGGCGTCACGCCCACGCGCGCATCGACGAGGAACAGGCAGATATCGGCCTCTTCCACGGCGCGCTCGGTCAGGCGGCGCATGCGGCCCTGCAGGCTGTCATCCTCGGCCAGTTCCAGACCAGCCGAGTCGATCACGATGAATTTCAGGTCGCCCAGACGCGCGTCGCCCTCGCGAAGGTCACGGGTGACGCCCGGCGTGTCATCGACCAGCGCGAGGCGCTTGCCGACAAGGCGGTTGAACAGCGTCGATTTCCCGACATTGGGGCGGCCAACAATGGCCAGCGTAAAGCTCATCTTCGCCTCCTGAGGGCGCGAGGGGGATTCGGATCGCCCCCTTTACACGTTCGGGCCCTTAACGGAAAGCCAGAAGCTTGCCTGCCGCCGTCACGACATAGAGTGTCCGCCCCGCAACAACCGGCGCGGCTGCGGCGCCACCCGGGATCTCGGCGGAGCCGATCTGCGCACCCGACGCCGGATCGTAGACCCGCAGGAGCCCATCGGACGAAGCCACGAACAGCTTGCCGCCGGCCAGAACCGGGCCGTAATGCACATGGATGCGCTGTTGCTTCTTGATCTTGTCCTTAACGTAATAGGGCAGTTCGACCGCCCATATCTCGGCGCCGTCCGAGGCCGAGAGCCGCACCAGGCGTCCTTCGTCGGTCACCGCAAAGATCGAGCCGCCCGCAACCTGCACCGGCGCGGTCGCACCTTCGGTCGCGGTCCAGACCCGCTCGCCGGTCTCAAGGTCGATCGCCGAGAGCTTGCCCGCCGACGAGCCCGCATAAACCGTGCCACCGGTCACCACCGGATCGCCGGTGAGGTCCGATATGCTGGCATAGGCCCGGCCCGGACGCGCGCCCGGAACGGCGCTTTGCCACATCGGCAGCCCGCCTTTTTTTAGCGCAGCCGCAAGCTCACCGCCCGAATAGGGGAAGATCACCGCCTTGTCGGTCACGGCAGGCGCCGAAACGCCCATCATCGCAGCCCGGCCCGGCACGCCCGGCAATTGCCAGATCACCTTGCCGGTATTGGCGTCGATCGCCCAGGACGAGGCGTCGCGCGCCACCACATAGACCACGCCTTCGGAAACCGTCGGCGCACCGCCCACGGCGGCATCGAATTTCTGCACCCAGAGCGTGTTGCCCGTGGCCGCATCCAGCGCGACCAGCTGGCTGAAGCCGGTGGTCACGAAAACCTTGCCATCGGCCGCGGCAAGCCCGCCGCCAGAGGCGTCATCGGCACGGTCCGCGGCCGGCGTCAGATCGGCCTGCCAGAGCGTCGCGCCATTCACGCCCGTCGCGGTGACGCGCGCACGGCTGTCGAGGGTCATGATGCGCCCGGAGGCCACCACCGGCGAGGCCGAAACCTTGTGCTTACGGTCGCTGCCCTGCCCGATCGAGGCCGCCCATTGCTGCGTCAGCCCATCGCCGATCGCGGCATTGACCAGCGCGTGCGAAGGCCCGCCCGCGCGCTGCGGCCAATCGGCATTCGCAACCTGCCCCGGAAGGCTCAGCGCGACCTGCAACGGCACCGGCGGCGCCTCGGCCATGTCGGCCCCCGAGAGCACATCGCGCGGGTCGATCCGGTCACCTTCGAGGATGATTTCTTTCTCACAGGCCGCGACCGTGGCCGCCATGCCCAGAACCGCAATCGCGTGGATCAGCTTCACCGCCTCTGTCCCCCTGCCTTACCGCGCCCGGTTATCCGCCGGGCCTTGCGTGGTTACTGAACCGCCGGTTCAGCCCCCAGCGCCACCATCAACTCTGTCGCCCGCTGTTGCAAGCCCGGCGTGATCCCCGCTTCGCCCGAGATCTGCTGCAAGAGCCCGATCGCGCCCTCGCGGTCCCCGGCCTCAAGCGCCAGGAGCGCCTGCTGTTCCAGCGCGAGCGGCCGATAGGGCGCGCCCGGGCGGGCCAGATCGGCCAGCGCCGCCGCGCGCTCAGACGGGTCCATGCCCGCGCCCGCCACGATCACCGATTTCAGCAGCGCAAGCTCGCGCAGGCTGGGCGGCAGCGCGGCATCCGACGCCACAGTCTTCAACGCCGCCAACGCGGCGTCGCTATCGCCCGCCGATTGCGCCTCGCCAGCCAGCAAAAGCCCGGTCAGCGCCGCGCGGTTCGCATCGCTCGCCTCGATCGCGCCAAGTGCCGCAACGGAATTCTCGGCCTGAACCGCCGCCAGAAGCTGGTCGCCGAAGGCCTGCGCGGCGTTCTCGGCCTGGGTGCGCGACCACTCGGTATAGGCCGCGCCGCCGACGATCCCGAGAATCACCACGACGCCGATCCAGCCGTATTTCTTGAGCAGGGCGAAAAGCTTGTCGCGACGCACCTCTTCGGTGACTTCCTCAATGAAGCTGTCGATTTCGCTCACGGGTCGCTCGCCTTTCTTGCCGCGCCCCCCGTCGGGGCGCCTCGTCCCGCCCGTCTTACATGGCTTGGTCAGCTCTGCCAAGGCCGTGCGGCATTGCCACATCCCCCAGAATGATCTTGAGTGGCCCGCCCTGTCCCCGTATTTTGAACCGGATCGTTCACTGACACCCGGTGCATTCCGCAGCCCCGGCCCAACGAAACTGAGGCTCCCGATGAAGATCGTCCCCATCGTCAACGCCGTTCTGGTCACCAGCGCGCTGTACCTGCTGGTATTCGAGCGCGAACGGCTGATGGGGTTCGCCGGACAGGAGCAGGCCGAAGCCGCCCCCGAGGCCGCGCAGGCAAGCGCGGGCGCCGTCGATGTGCAGGTGCTCCATGCCGTTGCGGCGGCGGTCGATCAGGGGGTGCTGACGCGCGGCCAGACCGAGGCGGCGCGGCGCGTCGAGATGCGCGCAGAAACGAGCGCGCGGGTGATCTCGGAGCCGCTGCGCAAGGGCGCGAGCGTCGCGGCAGGCGATATCCTGTGCGAGCTTGATCCGGGCAGCCGCCTTGCCGCGCTGGCGCAGGCCGAGGCCGCGCTGGCAGAGGCCGAACTTTCCGCCAATGCCGCGACCAAGCTGCAACAGGGCGGCTATCGCTCGGACACCGCCGCTGCTGGCGCGCAGGCCGCGCTCAAGGCTGCGACCGCCGCATTGGACGCCGCCCAGCAGGAGCTGGCCCATGCCAATATCACCGCCCCTTTCGCGGGCATCCTTGAAGATGACAGCGCCGAGCTGGGCGCGCTTTTGTCTTCGGGCGGGCTGTGCGCGACGGTGATCGCGCTCGATCCGATCAAGCTGGTGGGCTTCGTGCCGGAAACCGAGCTGGGCCGGGTCGCGCCGGGCGCACGCGTCGGCGCGCGACTGACCACCGGCCAAGAGGTTCTGGGACGGCTGACCTTTGTCGCGCGCTCGGCCGACAGCGCCACGCGCACCTTCCGCGTCGAGGCCGAACTGCCCAACCCCGATCTCTCGATCCGCGAGGGGCAGACCCTCGAAATGCTGATCGCGGCCGAGGGCACCAAGGGCCATTTCCTGCCCGCCTCCGCGCTGACGCTGGATGACGACGGGCGGCTTGGCGTACGCCTTGCGGTCGAGGGCATCACGCGCTTTGCCCCCGTCACACTGTTGCGCGACACCCGCGAGGGCGTCTGGGTCGCCGGCCTGCCCGAAACCGCCGAGGTCATCGTCGTCGGCCAGGATTATGTGACCGAAGGCGCCGCCGTCATCGCCCATCCCGCCACCGATGTGCCGGGCTTCGGAGGCGCCGCGCAATGATCGGCATCGTCGACTGGGCCGCCGATCGCGCACGCATGGTTATGGCCTTCATCGCGATGACAATCATCGCGGGGCTCACCGCCTATCTCGCCCTGCCGAAAGAGGGCGAGCCCGATATCGAGATCCCGATGCTCTTCGTCTCGGTGCCCTTCCCCGGCATCTCGGCCAGCGATTCCGAAAAGCTCTTGGTCAAGGTGATGGAGACCGAGCTGGCCGACCTTGAGGGGCTCGACAAGATGTCGGGCGTCGCGCGCGAGAATTACGCGGGCGTGATGCTGGAATTCGACTTCGGCTGGGACAAGACGAAGATCATCGCCGATGTGCGCGACGCGATGAACACCGCCGAGGGGAAATTCCCCGACGGCTTCGAGAAATACTCGATCAACGAGATCAATTTCTCGGAATTCCCGATTGTCATCGTGACCCTGTCGGGCGCCGCGCCGGAACGGAAATTGCTGAGCCTTGCAAAAGAGTTGCAAGACGAACTTGAGGGGCTTGAGCCGGTTCTGGAGGCCTCGCTGGCCGGGCATCGCGACGAGATGCTCGAGGTGGTGATCGACCCGCTCCGGCTGGAAAGCTACAACGTCACGGCGGGCGAGCTGATCAATGTCGTGCAGTCGAACAACCTGCTGGTGGCGGCGGGCGAGGTGGAAACCGACGCGGGCGCCTTTTCGGTGAAAATCCCGGCCAGTTTCGACAGCGCGGCCGATGTCTACGCCCTGCCCGTCAAGGTCAATGGCGAGCGGGTGGTGACGCTGGGCGATCTGGCCGAGATCCGCCTGACCTTCGAGGACCGCACCGGCACCGCACGTTTCAACGGCGGCACGACGGTCGCTCTGCAGGTCGTCAAACGCAAGGGCTACAACATCATCGACACCGTCAACCTCGTGCGCGAGACCATGGCGAAGGCCGAGGCGAACTGGCCCCTGCCCCTGCAAGAGGCGGTCGAGGTCGGCATCTCGCTCGACCAGTCGCGCACGGTGGGGGCGATGGTCAGCCAGCTCGAAGGCTCGGTGCTGACCGCGATCGCTCTGGTGATGATCGTGGTGCTGGCGACGCTGGGTACACGCTCGGCGCTGCTGGTCGGCTTCTCGATCCCGACCTCGTTCCTGCTGACCTTCCTGCTCTTGGGTGCGATGGGCGTGCCGATCTCGAATATCGTGATGTTCGGCCTGATCCTTGCGGTCGGGATGCTGGTCGATGGCGCGATCGTGGTGGTGGAATATGCCGACAAGCGGATCGCCGAAGGTTCAGGCCCGATGGCCGCCTATACCGAAGCCGCCAAGCGCATGTTCTGGCCCGTGATCTCGTCGACCGCGACGACGCTTTGCGCCTTTTTGCCGATGCTGTTCTGGCCGGGCGTGCCGGGTGAGTTCATGGGAATGCTGCCGGTCACGATCATCTTCGTGCTCTCGGCGAGCCTTGTCGTTGCGCTGATCTATGTGCCGATCGTGGGCGGTGTCGCGGGGCGCGTCTCGCGCAGGCTCGATCAGGGCGCCAAGGTCATCGAGAACTGGCCGCTCTGGCTGCGCGTGACGCTGGCGCTGGCCTCGGCGGCGCTGGTGTTTCTGGGCGCGATGCTCACGCTCAACCCCGGCTATCTCAGCGGCACACGCCTGCCCTCGGGCAGTTTTGCGGCCTCGCTCCCGGGCGTGGTGCTGTTCGTCATCGCGACGCTCCTGACCTCGATCACGCTGACGGCGGCGCGCCCGAAACGCGGCCCCCGCCCCGTCGAGGCCGGCTATCGCCGCCGCCCCTTCGGCCATGTCATCGCCTTCATCACCGGCAACCCGGTGATGCCCGTGGTCACTTTCGCGGTCATCATCGGCCTCGTGATCGGCGTGTTCAGCCTGTACGGCAAGCATAACAACGGCACGCAGTTCTTTACCGATACCGAGGTCGAGCAGGGCATCGTCTATGTCCGCGCGCGCGGGAACCTGAGCCTTGCCGAAAAGGACGCGCTGGTGAAACGCGCCGAGGCCGAGGTGATCGGCACGCCGGGTGTCGGCGCGGTGTTCTCCTTCGCGGGCGAAGGCGGGCTCAACCAGAACACCGGCGGCGCGGTGGCGCCACGCGACACGATCGGTCAGATCCAGGTCGAAATGCTGCCCTGGGAAGAGCGCAAGGACCACCCGGACCTGGCCACCGGCCAGCAGATCATGGACTCCATCCTGGCCCGCATTCAGACCATCCCAGGCATCAAGGCCGAGTTCCTCGCGCAGGCGCGCGGCCCCTCGCAGGGCAAGCCGATCCAGCTGCGGCTGAAGGGCGACGATTTCGACGCGATCTCCGAAGCGGTCGACTATGTCGCAGCACATCTGGCGACGATGGAAGGCGTCTTTGCCATCGAAGACACCCGCCCCCTGCCCGGCATCGACTGGGAGATCGACGTCGATGTCACCCGCGCGGGCCGCTTTGGCGCCGATGTGGCGACGGTGGGCGGCATGGTGCAACTGGTCACGCGCGGCATCCTCTTGCACACGATGCGGGTCGACAGCTCGGACGAGGAAATCGAGATCCGCGTGCGCCTGCCCGAAGAGTTCCGCCTGCTCTCGACCCTCGACACGCTGAAGGTGCGCACCGCGAACGGGCTGGTGCCGCTGGCGAATTTCGTGACCCGCACGCCGGTGCCCAAGCGCGACGTGATCGACCGCGTCGACCAGACCCGCTTCTACGACGTCAAGGCCGATGTCCGCGACGGGCTGGTGAACGAGGAGGGCGAGCCGATCAACGGCAACGAACGCATCGCGCGCATCGACGAGTGGCTCAAGACCGAGGCCACCCTGCCCCGCGGCGTCGAGGCCGAATGGTCGGGCGATCTGGTCGAGCAGAACGAAAGCGCCGATTTCCTTGCCAAGGCCTTCTCGGGGGCGCTGGCCTTGATGTTCGTGATCCTGCTCGCGCAGTTCAACAGCTTCTACAATTCGGTGCTGGTGCTGCTGGCGGTGATCCTGTCGACGGCGGGGGTGCTGGTCGGGATGCTGGTGATGGGGCAGCCCTTCTCGATCATCATGACCGGGGTTGGCATCGTCGCGCTCGCCGGGATCGTGGTGAACAACAACATCATCCTGATCGACACGTTCCAGGAATTCCAACGCTACATGCCCCAGCTCGAGGCGATCACCCGCACCGCCGAGGCGCGCCTGCGCCCGGTCGCGCTGACCACGATCACCACGATGGCGGGGCTGTCGCCGATGATGTTCGGGCTGAGCCTCGACTTCCTGAACGGCGGCTATTCTGTGAACAGCCCGACCGCGCTTTGGTGGAAGCAGCTTGCCACCGCGGTGGTCTTTGGCCTTGGCACCGCGACACTGCTGACGCTGATCCTGACGCCTGCGCTCCTGGCGCTGCGGGTCTGGTTCAACGCGGGGGCCTATCGCTCGGTCAAGGCGCTCTCGGCGCTGATGCAGGGGACCGACAGCCAGGCGGCGCGCGACCTTGCGCTGGAGCGTGCCGCACGGCGGCTGGCAGGCACCGAGATCCTCTGGCCCGTCGAGCCCGACGCGCCACAGAAACACCGCCCCTCGCAGGCGGCCGAGTAACAAAAAGGCCCGCGTCCTGATGACGCGGGCCTTTGCAGTTCCGGGGGCTGGCCGCTTACTCGGCAGCCTCGCCCGCCTCTTCTTCCTCTTCGGCGGACTGGCGCGCCCACATCTGCGCATAGCGCCCTTTGTGCGCCAGAAGCTCTTCGTGGCGGCCACGCTCGACCACCTCGCCCTTTTCCAGCACCACGATGCAATCGGCATCGACGATGGTCGAGAGCCGGTGCGCGATGGTGATCACCGTGCGCCCCTCGCCCATCGCCTTCAGGCTGGTCTGGATGTCGCGCTCGGTCTGGGTGTCGAGCGCCGAGGTCGCCTCGTCCAGAAGCAGGATCGGCGGGTTTTTCAGGATCGTGCGGGCAATGCCCACGCGCTGCTTTTCACCGCCCGACAGCTTCAGCCCGCGCTCGCCCACGGCGGTGTTGTAGCCCTCGGGCAGGCTCATCACGAAGTCATGGATCTTGGCGGCCTTGGCGGCGGCGATGATCTCGGCCTCGCTCGCGCCATCACGGCCATAGGCGATGTTGTAGCGGATCGTGTCGTTGAACAGCACCGTGTCCTGCGGCACCACCCCGATCGCGGCCTGCAGGCTGTCCTGCGTCACGTCGCGAATATCCTGCCCGTCGATGCGAATGGCCCCGCCGGTGACCTCGTAAAACCGGAACATCAGTCGCCCGATCGTCGATTTCCCCGAGCCCGAGGGCCCGACAAGCGCCACCGTCTGCCCCGCCGGAACCTCCAGCGAGACCCCCTTCAGGATCGGGCGCGACGGGTCGTAATGGAACTCGACCTTGTCGAAGCTGATCGCACCGCCTTGCACTTTCAGAGCATTTGCACCGGGTTTATCCTCGATTTCCGCGGGTTGATGCAACAAATCGAACATCTCGCCCATATCGACCAGCGCCTGGCGGATTTCGCGATAGACCGTGCCAAGGAAGCCCAGCGGCATGGTGATCTGGATCATGTAGGTCTGCACCATGACAAAATCGCCGACCGTCAGCTTGCCCTGCTGCACGCCCAGTGCCGCCATCACCATCACCCCGATCAGACCCGTCGAGATGATCAGCGCCTGCCCGAAGTTCAGGATCGCGAGGCTCTGCCCGGTTTTCACCGCCATCGCCTCATAGCCCTCCATCGAGGCGTCATAGCGTTCCGCCTCGCGCTTCGCCGCGTTGAAATATTTCACCGTCTCGAAGTTCAGCAGGCTGTCGATGGCCTTCTGGTTGGCCTGGGTGTCGGCCTCATTCATCTGGCGGCGGATCGAGACGCGCCATTCAGTGACCTTGAAGGTGAAGGCCACATAGGCCGCAATCGTCACCAGCACCACCAGCGCATAGCGCCAGTCGAAGACGATCAGGAAGATGATCGAGACGAAGGTCAGCTCGAGGATCAGCGGTCCGACCGAGAACAGCATGAAGCGCAGCAGGAACTCGACGCCCTTCACCCCGCGCTCGATGATGCGGCTGAGGCCGCCGGTCTTGCGCGTGATGTGATAGCGCATGCTGAGGCGGTGGATATGGGTGAAGGTCTCAAGCGCCAGCGCCCGCAGCGCGCGTTGCGCCACGCGCACGAAAATCGCGTCGCGCAATTCGCCAAAGCCCACGGTCATGATCCGCGCGAGCCCGTAGGCGACCGTCAGCGCGATCGCCCCCACCGCCAGCGCCATCGTGCCCGAGGCTTCGCCCGCCAGCACATCGACCGCCGCCTTGTAGAGGAAGGGCATCATGACCGAGATCACCTTGGCCAGCACCAGCGCGCCCAGTGCCAGAACCACGCGTTTCTTCACCCACGGCGCGTCCTGCGGCCAGAGATAGGGGGCAACGGCGCGGATCGTGCGCAGGCTGCGCGCGCGTTCGCTCGCGTCGATCTTGCCGGAAACGGTGATCGTATTGGGGGGCATGGCTGGCCTCTTGGCTGGCATCGGCAATCGAAAAGGCCCGGGGGTCTGCCCGGGCCTTGCGCAACCTAATCGCTCGGGCAGGCCGAGACCAGCCCCGAAGCCCCGCTTATTGCGGCAAAGTGAAGACCTGCCCCGGATAGATCAGGTCGGGGTCGCGGATCTGATCGCGGTTCGCCTCGAAGACACGCACATAGAAGAAGCCATCGCCATAGGCCTCGCGCGCGATCGCCCAGAGCGTGTTGCCCTCGGAGATCGTGACCCGGCGCAGCGCGGCCCGCTCCGGGTCTGCGCCCGGCTCGGCCATGGTGGCGGGAGCCGCCTCTGCGCTGTCCGGCGCGGCTTCGACGGTGGACTCGACGGTAGGCTCGGCGCTGGCGTCGAGCGCCGGGCGGGTCGCCCCCGATCCCGCGCCCGTGACCGCCTGAAGCCCTTGGGCCTCGGCCTCGGCGCGTGCGGCCAGCCGGTCCTCGGCCA
Source organism: Pseudothioclava arenosa (assembly GCF_002358085.1). GTDB lineage: Bacteria > Pseudomonadota > Alphaproteobacteria > Rhodobacterales > Rhodobacteraceae > Pseudothioclava > Pseudothioclava arenosa. The sequence continues at coordinate 272,976 of NZ_NTJD01000003.1, read as the reverse complement.
TCGCGCTGAGAGGTACTGGCATGGCTTCGGGCGCCACGTCCGGCTCCGCCGCGACGCCTTCAACCTCGGTTTCGGCCCGCGCGATCACCTTGCCCGCCGCATCCAGCGCATCGACGCGCAACAGATGCGCGCCGGCACCAAAAGCGGGCAACTCGATCTGCCAAGCGCCCTCCGCATCCGGCGCGGCCAGACCGACCTCGGCATTGTCGAGATAGGCGCGCAGAACCGCGCCCGCGGGCGCACCGCGCCCCGCGATCACCTGCCCTGCTCCCGCCAGATTCGAGAGCGTGTCGATCACCAGCGTTTCGGCGGCAGCCGCCAGCACCCGCACGCCATCGGCCCCCGCGACCAGAACCTTGCCGCTAGTCCCGCCAGCCTCGACCACAAGGCTTTCGGCGCCTTCGCGCGCGACGCCATCGGCGCCAGTGACGCGCAGCGTGAGCAGGCGATCGTCCGCCGAAGCGCCCGCCTCCAGAAGTATCGAGTACTCGCCCCGCTCGGTCGCCCGGACCTCACCGATCTTGGCGCCGTTCAGCATCACCTCGACCAGCGCGCCGGGCTCGGCCGTGCCGGCGACCACAAGGCCACCGTCGGGCGCCCCGCGCAACAGATCGAACTGCGTCTCGGCCAGATCGGGCGCCTCCGCGGGCGCCGGGTCCGCCGCAACCTCGACAGCAGGCTCCGCCGTCGCATCGGGCACTGCGGCCGGTTCGACCGGCGCGGGCTCGGGCTCGGGCGCGACTGCCGCGACCGGCTCGGGCGCCATCGCTTCGGGCGCGGGCTTTTGCCCGCTCCAGACCAGCCATCCCAGAATGACAGCCACCACGGCCAGAACTCCCGTCGCAATCCCTGCGAACATACCACCCGATCGCTTGCTCATGCGTCGCCCCTGTCGTTTCGTTGTCATCGCGGCGTCACGCGCCTTGAGGCACAGTAGCAACCCGGCTATCACCTCTCAAGAACTCCGCTCATGCGACATAAGGAGCCCCCATGACCCAATCCCAGCGTTCCGTCTGTGTTTTCTGCGGCTCGCGCGCGGGCGCCCGCCCGAGCTACACCGAAGCCGCGCGCGAGACCGGCGCGATGCTGGCCATGCGTGGCTGGCGGCTGGTTTACGGCGCGGGCGATGTGGGCCTGATGGGCGAGGTCGCCCGCGCGACGCAGGCTGCGGGCGGCGCGACCTTCGGCGTGATCCCCGAGCATCTCTTTCCGCGCGAGGTCGGCAAGCGCGACCTGTCGTCCTTCATCGTCACCGAGAACATGCACGAGCGCAAAAAGGTGATGTTCATGAACTCGGACGCGATCGTAGTGCTTCCGGGTGGCGCGGGGTCGCTGGATGAATTCTTCGAGGTCCTGACCTGGCGCCAGATCGGCCTCCACAAGAAGCCGATTTTCCTTTTGGATACGGATGGTTACTGGCAGCCCCTGATCCGCCTCGTCGAGCATGTGATCGCCGAGGGTTTCGCCGACCCAAGCCTGATGGATCTGGTCATCAGCGCGCCCGATGTGCCCGCGCTTGAAGCGCGGCTGACCGAGGCGCTGTCCTGATCAGGCCCGCGCGGGGCGGGGCCGCCCGCGCAGGCTCAGCACCGAATAGATCGCGATCGCGGCCCAGATCAGCCCCAATGCGATCGCGTGCCAGACCGTGACCGGCTCGCCGAAGGCCAGCGCCGCGACGGCAAATTGCAGCGTCGGGTTGAGGTATTGCACCAGCCCCACCGTGGCCATCCGCACCCGCTGCGCGGCATAGGAAAACAGCATCAGCGGCCCGCCCGTCAGCACGCCCGAAAACGCCAGCATCACCGACTGGCCAATCTCGCGGCCGAAATGCCCGCCCTGCCCGTCGCCCATCCAGCCCTCATGCAGCGCCCAGAGCACCGCAAAAGCCGCCGGTGCCAGCAACAGGGTCTCGCCCAGAACCGAGACTGCCGAGCCGATCGAGAGGCGTTTTTTGATCAGCCCATAGGCGCCAAAGGTGGTGGCCAGGATCAGCGGGATCCAGGGCGCGACGCCAAGGCCCAGGCCCAGCACCGCAACCCCCGTCCCCGCCAGCGCCACCGAGGCCCATTGCCCCCGGCTCATCTCTTCGCCGATCACCATCCAGCCCAGCGCCACCGCGACCAGCGGAAAGATGTAATAGCCGAAGGAAGCCTCGATTGCGTGACCTTCCTGCACCGACCAGATGAACACGAACCAGTTGACCGAAATCAGCACCGCAGTGGCCAGAAGCCGCCAGATCGCGCTGGAACGCAGCGCCGAGACCAGTTCGTCCAACCGCCCCTTGAGCGCGAGCACCACGCCCAGAAACACCATCGACCAAAGCGTGCGATGCGCCAAAACCTCAAGCGGCGGCACCTCGGAGAGCGCCTTGTAATACAGCCCCGACAGCCCCCAGACCACGCAGGCCAGAACCATCGCCACCGTACCTTTGGTCGATTCTTGCATCACGCCTGCCCCGGGTTTCCCGGCGCCACGCTGACCGAAAGCGCCGGGAAAGGAAAGGGGCGGAGACGATCAGAGCGTGTCGATTTCCCGCGCGACGATCTTGCCGATCTCGGGCAGAGGATGCTTGGTCAGGGTCTTGTCGATCTCGGCCACGACATGGGCCGCAAGCCCCTCGGGCATCGCCGCGCGCAAAGCCCCCAGAACCTGTGGCGGCGCGACCAGAACCAGCTTGTCAAAGGCGCCCCTCACCTGCGCCCGCGCCAGATCCCCGGCCAGATCGGCCATGAACCCTTCGGCATTGAGACGCGTGTAATCGGGCACCTCCATTGCCGAACGCTGACCCGCACCGACATCGGCCCGCCGCCCCGGCGCATCCGAGGCGATCACCACCTCGGGCGCCTCCTCACGGCGCACAAAGCTCAGCTTCGGATCAAGCCCCGTCCCCTCGTTCTTCAGGACCAGGGCCTTTTCCGAATCCGCGACAACAATCCAGAGTCCTTTGGACAGCAGCATGACGACCTCCTCTTGTCTTGCTTCAGCCTTCAAGATGGGGGTCGGAGCCCGGTTTTACCAGAAGCCGGGCCAAAAACGCAAAAGGCCCGCCGAGGATGCGGCGGGCCATCGAAACTGTCGTTCCGGGCGGGATCAGAGGCGCGAAGCCACGTTTTCCCAGTTCACCAGCTTGTCGAGGAAGTTCGACAGGTAAGCCGGACGCTTGTTGCGGAAGTCGATGTAATAGGAGTGTTCCCACACGTCGCAGCCCAGAAGCGCGGTCTGGCCGAAGCAAAGCGGGTTCACACCGTTTTCGGTCTTGGTGACCTTGAGGCCGCCGTCGGTGTCCTTCACCAGCCAGCACCAGCCCGAGCCGAACTGGCCCGCGCCCGCGGCGGCGAAATCTTCCTTGAATTTATCGACCGAACCAAAGCTCTCGACGATCGCCTTGTCCAGCTCGCCCGGCATCGCCTTGCCGCCCGGGCCCATCATTTCCCAGAACTGGGCGTGGTTCCAATGCTGCGAGGCGTTGTTGAAGATGCCGTTCTGCGCAACCGCGCCGGCCTGATAGGTGCCGCGCACGATGTCTTCGAGCGACTTGCCTTCCCATTCGGTCCCAGCGATCAGCTTGTTGCCGTTGTCGACATAGGCCTTGTGGTGCAGGTCGTGGTGGTATTCCAGCGTCTCTTTCGACATGCCAAGCGCTTCGAGCGCGTCATGGGCATAGGGAAGATCGGGGAGTTCGAAAGCCATAAGTCTCGTCCTTCAATGGGTTCGCATGTTGACCCTTATAGAAGCGCGCCCACGCCAGAGGTCAAGGGCGGGCGGATCGAAAAAAGGCGAAAGGGGCGCTGCCCCCTCTTGGCCTGAGGGCCAATTCACCCCCGGAGTATTTTGGGCTCGATGAAAAGAGAGATCCGGCCTTTCACTGAGCCGGAAATACTCTGGGGGAGGCCGCCGCAGGCGGGCGGGGGCAAAGCCCCCTCAGCCTTTCGGATCGGTCTTTTTCGCCGCCGCCTTCATCCGGGCAAGCAGTTCTGCCTTGGGGGCGCGGACACCGTAGGGGTTTTTCTCGGAGCCCTTGATATTGTGTTCGGTGTGGCGCGGGGCGTTCTTGCCCTGTTTCGGCCCGCCCGATTTGCTGTAATCCATCGCGTCTCTCCTGCTGCGGTCCCTCTTCCCTGCCGCAAATCGGCAGGCACCGCAAGCAAGGGATCAGGACAGCTCGCCCCCCTTGCGCGCCGAGACCTCGAGCAGGTCAAACACATAGCCCGCGACCGAGCGGAAACAGATCAGCGAGATCTCGGCCTCGTCCGAGCGCCAGAGCGCGACCGCCACCTGCGCCGCGCGGGTGCGGCGGATCTCTCCGTCGGGCAAGAGCGCGAAATCGACCGGGCAGAGCTTGGTCAGCACCTGATCCGCCTTGGTGCCGTTCACCCGGAACAGCGCGCGCGCGTCCGAGACATCGACCACCAGCGCATGCTCTTTCGCCAGCGCCTCCGAGAGCTGCGCGACCAGCGCGGGTGCTTCGGCATAGGCGCAGATCAGCAAAAGCTCGTCGGGGCTCATCCAGGCGATCTGGCGCCCCTCGGCGCTTTCGATCCGGCGTTGGCCCGGCACCGGCAGGCCCAGCGCCTTCAGCGCCTTGGCCAGCGCCTTCGTGCCCAGATCGGCGCGGATCGTGACCATGCCGACCAGCCCTGCTTCGGCCACATCGGCAAAGCCCTTGACCGATTTCCCGCCCAGCGCGGATACCGCCTCAGACATTGGCCTTCTCCCCTTCCTTGTCGTAGAAGCACGGATCGACGATCCGCGCCTTGTGGATGGCGCCGTTATCGCCCGGGAAGTCGAGCACCTCGCCCATCCGGTCCGGCCCACGCCGCACGAGGCCCATGGCGATGCCCTTACCCAGCGTCGGCGAGAAATAGGTCGAGGTCACGCGGCCCTGCACATTGCGCTGGCCGTTCGCGTTGTGGCCTGCGTCGACCGCATAGACGCCATCGGGCAGCACCGAACCATCGAGCGTTTCCAGCCCCACCAGCTTCCAGCGATCGGGGTCGGTCATGTACGAGCGTTGCTGCGCGCGCTTGCCGAGATAATCCTCTTTCTTCTTCGAGATCGCCCAGCCCAGCCCCAGATCCTGCGGGATCACGGTACCGTCGGTCTCGTCGCCGATCATGATGAAGCCCTTCTCGGCGCGCATCACGTGCAGCGCCTCGGTGCCGTAAGGCGTGATGCCGAATTCGGCGCCCGCCTCGGCCACGGCCTCCCAGAAGGCAAGGCCTTCGCTGGTCGGCACCGCGATTTCATAGCTCAGCTCGCCCGAGAAGGAGATCCGGAACACGCGGGCCCGGAAGCCGCCCAGCTCGCCCTCGACATAGGTCATGAAGGGCAGCGCCTCTTTCGAGACATCCATGCCGCCCAGCTTTTCCAGCACCGCGCGCGCCTTCGGGCCGACCACCGCGACCTGCGCGAATTGCTCGGTGAGGTTGGCGGTGTAAACCTTCCAGTCCCACCATTCGCATTGCAGCCAGTCTTCCATCCAGCCGTGGATGCGATCAGCCCCGCCCGAGGTGGTGTGGCACAGCCAGCTGTCTTCCGACAGACGCACCACCACCCCGTCATCCATCAGGAAGCCGTTCTCGTTGCACATCAGCCCGTAGCGGCATTTGCCGACCGGAAGGGTGCTCATCAGGTTGGTGTAGAGCATGTCGAGGAAGCGCCCCGCATCGGGCCCCTTGACCACGATCTTGCCCAGCGTTGAGGCGTCGAGCATCCCCACCTTTTCGCGGGTGGTCAGGATCTCGCGCTTGACGGCATCGCCATGCGCCTCGCCCGAACGCGGGTAGCAATAGGGGCGGCGCCATTGGCCGACGGGTTCCCAATGCGCGCCGCGCGCCGCGTGCCAACCCTGAATGGGCGTGCGCCGCAGCGGCTGGAACAGCTCGCCGCGCGCCTCGCCGGTGATCGCGCCGAAGCTGATCGGCGTGTAGGGCGGGCGGAAGGTGGTCGTGCCGGTGGCCGGGATCGGCCGCCCCAGCGCATCCGACAGGATCGCCAAGCCATTGATATTGCTCAGCTTACCTTGATCCGTCGCCATGCCGAGCGTGGTGTAGCGCTTGGTATGTTCGACCGATTCATAGCCCTCGCGCGCAGCCAGCTGCACGTCGGAGACTTTCACGTCGTTCTGGTAATCGAGGAAGGCCTTGAAGCGCAGCGCATCGGGCGCGCGCGCAGGCATCAGCCAGACCGGCTCGATCGCGCTTTCCTCGTCGGCAACGGCGCCAAGGCCGAACTCTTCCATGATCTCGCACAGACGCAGCTTGCCGTCGGCCGCACCGACGATCCGCGCCATCGCCTCGCCATCGGCGCCGGTCGGCGGGCGGGCATGATCGGGGCGGAACATCACCGCCGCCTCGTCCCAAAAGAGCTTGCCGCCGCAATGCGACCACAGGTGCACCGCCGGAGACCAGCCGCCCGACATCGCCACCGCGTCGCAGGCCAGCTCCATCACCACCGTGCCTTCACCGGCCTGACGGCACAGCTCGACCCCGGTGACTTCGGCGCGGCCCTTGACCTTGGCAATCCCGTGGCCTTCGTAGACCCGGACGCCGCGCGCCTTCACCGCGTCGATCAGCGGGCCACTCGCGGCTTCACGCGCATCGACCACACCAGCCACCTCAAGCCCCGCATCGAGCGCGGCCAGAGCGGTGCGATAGGCGTCGTCATTGTTGGTCACGACCACGAGGCGTTGCCCCGGCGCCACTGCCCAGTTCATGATGTAATCGCGCACCGCCCCTGCCAGCATCACGCCCGGCAGGTCATTGCCCGCAAAGGAAATCGGCCGCTCGATCGCGCCCGACGCGACCACGATCTGCCCTGCGCGAATGCGCCACAGCCGATGGCGCGGCTTGTCGCTGCCCGGCTCGGCGTCACCGACGCGCTGATAGCCGATCACATAGCCATGATCGAAGACCCCCGACACCATCGTGCGGTTGCGCAGCGAGACATTCGCCATCGCCTTCAGCTCGGCCAGCGCCGCCGCGACCCAGTCGGCCGCGTCATGGCCGTCGATCTGGCCGCCATCGACCATCGCGCGCCCACCCCAATGCGGGGTCTGTTCAAGAACGATCACGCGCTGGCCCTTGCGTCCGGCCTCAAGCGCCGCCGCAAGACCCGCGACACCGCCACCCGCGACCAGCACGTCGCAATAGCCATAGGCCTGCTCGTAACGGTCCACATCGGCATCTTTCGGCACTTCGCCAAGCCCCGCCGATTGCCGCACGATCGGCTCGAAGACATGTTTCCAGGCAAAGCGCGGGAACATGAAGGTCTTGTAGTAGAACCCCGCCGGGAACAACCGGTAGAGTTTGTCGTTGATCGCGCCCACGTCGAACTTGAGGCTCGGCCAGTGGTTCTGGCTGGTGGTGGTGGCGCCTTCAAAGAGTTCGGTCGTGGTGGCGCGCTGGTCGGGTTCGAACCGCGCCCCCGTGCCCAGACCCAACAGCGCGTTCGGCTCTTCGACGCCCGAGGCGACGATGCCGCGCGGGCGGTGATATTTGAACGAGCGGCCCACCATCGCCTGCCCCGCGCCCAGAAGCGCCGAGGCCAGCGTGTCACCGGCAAAGCCATGCATCGGCTGGCCGTTGAAGCGGAAGCCAAGCGGTTTCGAGCGGTCGATCAGGCGGCCGCCTTTGGTCAGACGCAGGCTCATTTCCAGCCCTCCCAGCCGGGTCGCTTCGCCTTCACGGCAGCGACGATGTCAGGATGCGGGCGCGGGTTCTGCGCCTTGTAGGTGCCGAACACCTCAAGCGTCGCGGTGCAGCGCGCGGCCAGGAACCACTTGCCGCAGCCATAGGCATGGCGCCAACGTTCGAAATGCACGCCCTTGGGGTTCTTGCGCGCGAACATATAGGCCTCGAAGTCTTCGTCCGACGAGCCCGGCCCGAACCGCTTCAGATGCGCCTCGCCGCCCGGGGCGAGCTCGGATTCCTCGGCATCGACGCCGCAATAGGGACAATGGAGTATCAGCATGTCAGCGGACCTTTCGGATGGAGAGGGCGCGGCAAGAGGGGGCTCCGCCCCCGCCCTGCGGGCTCCCCCGGAGTATTTCAAGCTCGATGAAACCTTCGACGAGCCCCTTTTCAGGGTAGCCGTGCGTCCCCATCTTGGATTGAGCACGGAGGTGACGCGCATGGGATTCTGGGGGGGTATCGCGATCTTGGGCGGGATGCTCGCAGTGGCCAGCCTTCTGGTCTGGCGAGGCTTTCGCACGCCCCCCGACGACACCAACAATCGCGCCAAGGGTGGCGGCGCGAAATGGGATTACTGGCGCGACTGACATCAATGCGCCACCCCCGCCGCCACGCTCTCGTCGATGAAGCGGCCTTCGCGGAAACGGATCAGCCCGAATTCGGCGGCCAGCGGCCCCGGTTCGCCCTTGGCGACAAGTTCCGCCATCGCCCAGCCCGACCCCGGAATCGACTTGAAGCCGCCCGTGCCCCAGCCGCAGTTGACAAAGATATTCTCGACCGGGGTTTTCGACAGAATGGGCGAGCGATCGCCCGTCATGTCGACGATGCCGCCCCATTGGCGCAGCATCTTGAGCCGCGAGATGATCGGGAAGGTCTCGACCAGAGCGCGGGTGGTTTCCTCGACGTGATGCCACGAGCCGCGCTGAGTGTAGTTGTTGAACCCGTCGGTGCCGCCGCCGATCACCAGCTCGCCCTTGTCGGATTGCGACATGTAGCCATGCACGAGGTTCGCCATCACCACCACGTCGATCGCGGGCTTGATCGGCTCCGAGACCCAGGCCTGCAGCGCCATCGATTCAATCGGCAGCCGGAAGCCCGCCATCTCGGCCAGCACGCTCGAATGGCCCGCGACGACCATCGCGAGCTTGGAGCAGCCGATCGCGCCCTTGGTGGTGTCGATGCCGACAACCTTGCCACCTTCGGTGCGCACGCCGGTGACTTCGCATTGCTGGATGATGTCCATCCCCATCGCCGAGCAGCCCCGCGCATAGCCCCAGGCCACCGCGTCATGGCGCGCGGTGCCGCCGCGTTCCTGATACAGCGCGCCCAGAACCGGGTAGCGCGGCCCCTCGATATTCAGGATCGGCACCAGTTCCTTCACCTTCTGCGGGGTGATCCACTCGGTCTCGATGCCTTGCAGGTTGTTGGCGTAGACGGTGCGCTGATAGCCGCGGCGTTCATGCTCGGATTGCGCCAGCATCAAAAGCCCGCGCGGCGAGAACATCACGTTGTAATTCAGGTCCTGCGAGAGATCCTCGTAGAGCGAGCGCGCCTTTTCGTAGATCGCCGCTGACGGGTCCTGCAGGTAGTTCGAGCGGATGATCGTGGTGTTGCGCCCGGTGTTGCCGCCGCCCAGCCAGCCTTTTTCGATCACCGCGACATTGCGGATGCCATGAACCTTGCCGAGGTAATAGGCAGTGGCGAGGCCATGCCCGCCCGCGCCGACGACGATCACGTCGTAATGGCTTTTCGGTTCGGGGCTTTTCCAGGCGCGTTCCCATCCGGCGTGAAAGCGCAAGGCCTCGCGTGCCACGGCAAACATCGAATAACGTCTCATGCCCATCTGGCCCTCCGTTGCGCGCGCCTGCCCCGAGGCTGCGCCGAATCCGGACAGCGCGGGACTTTACTGATTGATGGACCCGCCCGGCGCTCGATTTCCACCCCTAAGCGGCATTCGAGGGAAAAAACCGACATCGAGCCGCGACAATGCGCCCGCTCACGCGGTTGAGACTTCCCCCCCCGGCCCAATCCGCCTAAATGGGTCGCCAAGGAGTAGGAGACACCATGCTTTTCTGGATCTTGACCACTGCGCTGGTCGTACTTGTTGCCGCCCTGTTCGTCCTCGCGCTGCTGCGCCGGGGCGCCGATGCAACTTCGGGGGCCGCCTATGACCTGCAGGTCTATCGCGACCAGCTCGCCGAGATCGAGAAAGACGCCGCGCGCGGTGTCGTCGGCTCCGAGGAAGCCGAGCGCGCGAAGCTCGAAATCTCGCGCCGTATGCTGGAAGCCGACCGCGTGATGAAGGCCGAAGCCGCCGCGCCCCGCGCCCCGCAAGGCGCGCTGATCGCAGGGCTTGTGCTTGTTGCCGCGACGATGGGCGGGGCCTTCCTGCTGTATCAACGCCTCGGCGCGCCGGGCTACGAAGACCTGCCGGTTTCGAGCCGCCTCGCCATGGCCGATGAAATCTATGAAAGCCGCCCCTCGCAGGACGAGGCCGAGAAAGACGCCGCCGCCAAGCGCGCCGATGCCCCGCAACCCGAGGCCGATCCGCAGGTGGATGCGCTGATGGAGCGTCTGCGTCAGGCCGTGGCCGAGCGCCCGAACGAAATCCGCGGACTTGAACTGCTGGCCCGCAACGAGGCGGCCGTGGGCAATTTCCGCGCCGGCTGGGAAACCCAGCGCCGCCTGATCGCGGTCAAAGGCGACGCAGCGGATGCCGAAGATTACGCCACGCTCGGCGAATTGCAGGTCGTCGCGGCGGGCGGGTTGATCACCGCCGAAGCCGAGCAAGCCTTTGCCTCCGCTTTGGAAAAAGACCCGAAGAACGGGCTCGCGCTCTACTATCTGGGCCTGATGATGGCGCAGAACGCGCGCGGCGACCGCGCCTTTGACATCTGGGATACGCTCCTGCGCCTGTCCAAGGCCGACGACCCCTGGGTGCCGATGATCATGGCCAATATCGGGGAACTCGCCTGGATCGCGGGTGAGCGCAATTACACCCCGCCCGAGCCGCAAGCTGGCGCCCCCACGATCGCCGATCTGCAGCAGGCGGCGCGCGCGCCGATGATGCAGGCGCGTCAGGCGATCCTTGGCCCGAAACTCGCGGCGCTGAACGACAAGATGGCGGCCGAAGGCGGCGCGCCCGAAGACTGGGCGATGCTCATCGCCGGGCTCAAGCTGCTGGGTCAGGGCGAGCGTGCGGATGCGGTCTGGGGCGAAGCGCAGAAGGTCTTTGCCGACCGTCCCGAGATGCTCGAAACCGTGCGCCTGGCTGCCGAAGAAGGATGGCCGGGCACAGGTGACGCCGATGCGCCGGGCCCGACCGCCGAGCAGGTGCAGGCCGCCGAAGAGATGACCCCGGAAGAACGCCAGGAGATGATCCTCGGCATGGTCAACGGTCTGGTGGACCGGCTCGAGTCCGAGGGCGGCTCGGGCGCCGAATGGGGCCGCGCGGTGTCGTCTCTGGCAACGCTGGGCCAGGCCGAACGCGCCACCGAGATCTACGCCAAGGCCAAATCCGCACTGGCGGGCAACGAGGGCGAGCTGGCCCTCGTCCGTGAAGCCGCCGCCAATGCGGGGATCGCCGAGTGATCTGCGCCACGATCGAGGAATTCGCCGCCGCCCTGCCCGCCACCGGCGCGCTGGCGGGGCTGGACCTTGGCACGAAAACCATCGGCGTCGCGGTCTCGGACGGGTTCCGCTCGGTCGCGACGCCGCTTTCGACGATCCGGCGCCAGAAATTCACCCTCGACGCCGAGGCGCTGCTCAAGATCACCTCGGAGCGCGCGATCTGCGGGCTGGTGCTGGGACTGCCGATGAACATGGACGGCTCGGAAGGGCCGCGCTGCCAATCGACGCGGGCCTTTGCGCGCAACCTCGAAAAGCTGACGCCGCTGCCGATCGCTTTCTGGGACGAACGGCTCTCAACCGTCGCCGCAGAGCGCGCGATGCTGGAGGCGGACCTCTCGCGCAAGCAACGCGCCGAGCGTATCGACCATGTCGCGGCGGGGTTCATCCTGCAGGGCGCGCTGGACCGGCTGGGCTATCTGGGGCGCGCCGAATGAGCGACGAGATCTGGAAACGCGACGAGATCGAGAGCCCCTGCGTCAAGCTCTGCGCGATCCATCCCGAGGAAAAGATCTGTGTCGGCTGCTATCGCAGCATCGCCGAGATCACCGGCTGGTCACGCATGGCGCCTTCTGAGCGCCGCGCGATCATGGACGCCCTGCCCGACCGCGCGCCCCGGCTGCAAAAGCGCCGCGGCGGTCGCGCCGGGCGGCAAGAGGGGTAAGGGGGCGCTGCCCCCTCTGGCCTCCGGCCATTCACCCCCGGGATATTTCCGGCAAAATGAAAGCGCGGGTTATTTGCGCGGGAACACGAAGCAGCGATCGCGGCGGATCATCAGCCACATCGGCGTGCCGGGTTTCGGCAGGAACACATTGGGCACGGTCACGCGCAGGATCGATCCGTCGAAATCCATGCGGAACTCCACCAGGCTTTCGCGGCCCATGAAGCGCGCACGCTCGACCACGCCGCGCGCGGGCGTGCCGTCTTGCACCGTCGGGTTCGGGCCACGTCCGTTGCGGTCGAAGTCGATCTTGAGGTGCTGCGGGCGGATCACGATATCGACCTGCGTGCCGTCGGGATGGCCCGGCATCAGGAAGTCGCCGAAGGGCGTCGCCGTCAGCGCCCCTTGCACCGTGCTTTGCAGCACGTTGATATCGCTGAAGAAGGCGGCGGCGGCGCGGTCCACCGGCGCGTTATAGAGGTTGTAGGGCGCGCCGCGCTGGACGATCTTGCCGCCACGCATCAAGAGGATTTCGTCGGCCATGCGCATCGCCTCATGCGGCTCATGCGTGACCAGGAGCACGGCGGTGCCCTCCTCTTTCAGAAGCGCGAGCGTCTCGTCGCGGATACCGTCGCGCAGACGCTCGTCAAGGCCCGAAAACGGCTCGTCCATCAGCAGGATGCGCGGGCTCGGGGCGAGCGCGCGGGCGAGCGCCACGCGCTGCTGCTCGCCGCCCGAGAGCGCGTGGGGGAAGTTGTCGATATGCTTGGCGAGGTGCACGCGTTCAAGCAGGTCTTCGACGCGCGCGCGCTTTTCGGCCTTGGAGCCCTTGAGCCCGAAAGCCACGTTATCGGCGACCGACAGATGCGGGAACAGCGCGAAATCCTGAAACATCAGGCCGATGGCGCGGCGCTCGGGCGGGATACGGAACACGGTGTCGCAGACCAAGCTGCCATCGACGAAGATCTTGCCCTCGTCCTGCATGTCGACACCGGCGATCATCCTGAGCGTCGTCGATTTGCCGCAGCCCGAGGGGCCGAGCAGGCAGGTCACCTGCCCCGCCGGGATCGAGAAGGACACGTCATCCACCACCATCTGCCCGTCGAACACGCGCTTGAGCCCCTGCACCTCGAGGCGCGGCGGCTCGGCCTTGCGGGGCGCGGAACTGGGGGCAGGAGAGGTCTGGGCAGGCGTCACGCGTTATCCGATCAAATCGCTCAGGCGTTTTGCCCCGGATAGCAGGCCCGGCCTGCCGGTGCAAGCGCCCGGACTGACGCAGCCGGCATCCGCCCCGGTAAATGCTCCTGCGGGCCGAGGCCTTTCTTGACGCAAACGAAAAGCTTCCTTAACCGGAACAGAGCTAGTGTCTCTGGGCACATCGCCACGCTTTGCCAATAGTAGAAATGTCCGAACACCCGCCTTCCCCGCCGCCCCGCCCAATCCACGTCTATGACGCGGAGCTGTTCTGGGTCACGGCCGGGGCCAATCAGGGCGACGGGCTGGGGCCCGCCGAGGCGTGCCAGCCGGGCGACATCTATCAACTCGAGCTCGGCGCGCAGGCGCTGCGGCTCTGGCTGGATCCGCAGGCCAGCCCACCGCGCCTTGCTGCCGGATCGGATTTCGGCGAGCCGGGCGACGCGCTGGCTTTCGTCTCGCGCCATGTCTTCATGGACCCCGAGGGCGAGGCGGTCGACATGCTGCTTTTGCGCCACGAGGCCAGCGGCGCGCTGCTGGCGATGCCACTGTCGCCGATCGCGGCGCGGATCGACTACACGCTGATCGAGGCCTTCGAGAAACCCGGTGAGGTGATGCTGAGCGATCTGGTCTGCGTAGCCTTCACCACGGGCACGATGATCACCCTCGCCGGCGGCGCGCAACGCCCGATCGAGGCGCTGAAGCCCGGCGACCGCATCCTGACCCGCGATTCCGGCACGCAACCGCTGCGGCTGGTGGCGAAGGCCACGATGCGCGCGCGCGGCAGCTTCGCGCCGGTGGTGATCTCGGCCGGAACGCTGGGCAATGACGGCGATCTGGTGGTCTCGCCCCATCACCGGGTGTTTCTTTACCGGAGCGGCGCGCGTCGCATCGCGGATACGTCCGAAATCCTCGTGCAGGCTAAACATCTGGTCGATGGCGAACATATCTGGCGGCGCGAGGGCGGCACGGTCGATTATTACGCGCTGGTCTTCGACAATCACGAGATCATCTATGCCGAGGGCATCCCCTGCGAAAGCCTGATGGTGAACGAGGCGACGCTATCGCTTTTGCCCGAGGAATTACGCGGCAAGATCGCCGAGCGACTGCCGGGCCTGGCCCATCGCCCGCATTTCGGCACCGAGGCCGGGCGTGACCTGCTCGACCGGATCGGGCGCGAGACCCTGTTTCGCCCCCGCGAGGACTAGGTGCGCACGCCGCCCCCACGCAAGCCCATTGCTCCGCGCGCGCCCGCGCGGTAAAGGGCGCCCATGACCCAGACCGCCGCCCTGCCCGCCGAAATCGCCCGCCGCCGGACCTTTGCGATCATCTCGCACCCCGACGCCGGAAAAACCACGCTGACGGAAAAGTTCCTCCTGTTCGGGGGCGCGATCCAGATGGCTGGCCAGGTGCGCGCCAAGGGCGAGGCGCGGCGCACGCGCTCGGACTTCATGAAGCTCGAACAGGACCGGGGCATCTCGGTCTCGGCCTCGGCGATGTCCTTCGAATACAAGGGGTTCCGCTATAACCTCGTCGACACGCCCGGCCACTCGGACTTTTCCGAAGACACCTATCGCACGCTGACGGCGGTGGATGCGGCGATCATGGTGATCGACGGGGCGAAGGGCGTCGAAAGCCAGACCCGCAAGCTCTTTGAGGTCTGCCGCCTGCGCGATCTGCCGATCCTGACCTTCTGTAACAAGATGGACCGCGAATCCCGCGACACGTTCGAAATCATCGACGAGATTCAGGAGAACCTGGCGATCGACGTGGCGCCGGTGTCCTGGCCGATCGGGATGGGGCGCGACTTTGTCGGCGCCTATGACCTGCTGCATGACCGGCTTGAAATCATGGACCGCGCCGATCGCAACAAGGTCGCGGAATCGATCAAGATCACCGGTCTCGACGACCCCAAGCTGGCCGATCACGTGCCCGCCGCCCAGCTCGCGCAGCTGCGCGAAGAGCTGGAGATGGCGCGCGAACTGCTGCCCACCTTCGACCGTCAGGCCTTCCTTGAGGGCCACATGACCCCGATCTGGTTCGGCTCGGCGATCAACAGCTTCGGCGTCAAGGAGCTGATGGACGGGATCGGCGAGTTTGGCCCCGAGCCGCAGGTACAAAAAGCCGCCGAGCGCGCCGTGGCGCCGGGCGAAAAAAAGGTCACCGGCTTCGTCTTCAAGGTGCAGGCCAACATGGACCCGAAACACCGCGACCGCGTGGCCTTCGTGCGTATGGTCTCGGGGCATTTCACCCGTGGCATGAAGCTGATGCATGTGCGCACCAAGAAACCGATGGCGGTGTCGAACCCGGTGCTGTTCCTCGCCGCCGACCGTGAACTGGCCGACGAGGCCTGGGGCGGCGACATCATCGGCATCCCGAACCACGGGCAACTGCGCATCGGCGACGCGCTGACCGAGGGCGAGACGCTGCGCTTCACCGGCATCCCGAGCTTCGCGCCCGAACTGCTGCAGGCGGTGCGCGCGACCGACCCGATGAAGGGCAAGCACCTCGAAAAGGCGCTGATGCAATTCGCCGAAGAGGGCGCGGCCAAGGTGTTCAAACCCTCGATCGGCTCGGGCTTCATCGTCGGCGTCGTCGGCGCGCTGCAATTCGACGTGCTCGCCTCGCGGATCGAGATCGAATACGGCATCCCGGTGCGCTTCGAGCCCACGCAATTCACCTCGGCGCGCTGGGTGCAGGGGCCGAAGGACCTGGTCGAGAAACTGGTGAACGCCAACAAGCAGCATATCTCGACCGACCACGACGGCGACATCGTCTTCCTCACCCGCCTGCAATGGGACATCGACCGGGTCGTGCGCGATTACGAGGGCGTGACGCTCTCGGCCACCAAGGAGATGATGCAGTGACGCCGCTGCCGCCCGATCTGGTGACCCGTCTGGCCGAGGCCGCTGGTGCGCCCGAGGGCCTGCACAGCGTCGAGGCGCTGGCCGATCTGTGGCTCGCCGATCACCGCGAGGATCAGGGCGACCCCGAGGAGCCGACCTGGTCGGACCTCTGCGTCTTCGAACTCGACGCCCATCCCGAGGTGCTGCTGGCCTTCCTGCTGCGCGCGATCCGCAAGGCCGAGACGCCCTGGCAGGTCGGGCTTCTGGCGGCGGGCCCGCTCGAAGAGCTGATCGCGCAGCATGGCGCGGCCGTCATCGACCGGCTCGAAGATCAGGCGCGCCGCGCGCCGCGCGTGGCATTCGCGCTGACCGGCGTCTGGCAGGGCGAAAGCACCGACCCCGCGATCTGGGCCCGAGTCGAATCTGCCCGCGCCGCGATGATGGATCAGGGGCTCGACGCCGGCGCGCCGTTGCCGCCGGCGTGACAGACGCTGACCCTCACGTCAATTGTTCGCATTTTGGGAGAAACATCCCAAAATTCCCATGTATTTTCAATGAAATTACGCTAGGACTCGGCCAAACTCCTCTTGAGTGAAAGGTGCCCTGCCCATGCTTACGCGGCGCAACAGCCTCCTTCTCATTGCGGCGACCCTCGGCCTCGCGGCCTGTGGCGGCGGCAATTGGGAAACCAGCTACACCCCCGTCGCAGCCCCGGCCGCGAATTTCCGGCTCGCAGCCGTTTCGGTGACCGTGCCGAATACGCTGACTGTTTCCGAAAGCGAAACAGTCTATGTGCCCAAGGCGGATATCGTCTGGGTCGAGGAGCCCGCGGGCGATCGCCGGGCGCAGGTCAAGGCGATCTTCGAAGAGGGCATCTCTGCCGGCGCCTCGGGTCTGCGCGGCGCGACCCCGGTCCGCATTGAGGCCGTGGTGCAGAAATTCCACGCACTCAACATGAAATCGCGCTACTCGGCACCCGCCGGCACCGGCGTCTATGACATCGCCTTCGTGGCGCGGATCGTGGACGCCCGCACCGGCGCCGTCCTCGTTCCCGATCAACTGATCCGTGCCGATGCGCCCGCCTTGACCGGCGCAGCCGGCGCGCAGGAACAGGCGCAGGGCAAGACCCAGCGCAAGGCCAATGTCGCGCAGATTTCGGCGACGATCGCGGGCTGGCTCGGGCTGGGCCCCGACAACCGCACCAGCTTCCGCCGCATGGGCGGCTGAGCCAAGGTCTAGCCAGACAAACAAAAGGGCGCAATTTCCGCGCCCTTTTTTTGTGCCCTGCGCTCCGCGCTTACAGATCGGGGTCGATGAGGCGGTGGTATTCCTGGATCGCGAAGCGGTCGGTCATCCCGGCCACGTAATCCAGCACGACCCGCGCCAGCTCGGTCCGCCCCTCGTTGCCCTTCGCCCGGGCCCGCGCGACCTCGTCGTGCCAGTCCTCGGGCAGCAGCTCGGGCTGGTCAAGGAACAGCGGGAACAGCGCGTTTACCATCTGCGTCACGCGCTTGCGCTCGACCACCACGGTGGGCGCGCGATACATCCGCGTGAACAGGAAGCCCTTGATCGCCTTGATGTTCTGATAGAGCGGCTTTGAGAACCGGATGATCGGCCCCTCCATCGCGCGAATGTCGTCGACGCTTTGCGGATTGAGCGAGATCAGCCGGTTCTGCGCCACCGCGATCACATCCTCGACCATCACGCCAAAGACGCGCCGCAGCGCCTCGTGGCGGCGCCGCATCGGATCGAGGCCGGGATAGATCTGGTCGACCGCGCGGAAACACTCGCCGATCGTCGGCAGCTCCATCAGGTCGGCCTCGTCGAACAGCCCTGCGCGCAGCCCGTCATGCAGATCGTGGTGGTTATAGGCCACATCATCGGCGACCGCCGCCACCTGCGCCTCGGCCGAGGCATTGGTGTCCAGTTCCAAGTCCCACATCGCATCGACCTCGGCCAGCGCATAGGGCAGCTGGTCGCGCGAGGGATAGCTGTGCGAGCCGCCCTTGTCGGAAATCGCCGGGCCATTGTGTTTGGCAATACCCTCCAGCGTCTCCCAGGTCAGGTTGAGCCCGTCGAAATCGGCGTAATGCTTTTCCAGCTTGGTCACGATGCGCAGCGCCTGCGCGTTGTGATCGAACCCGCCGTAAGGCTCCATCAGCAGCGCCAGCGCATCCTCGCCGGTATGCCCAAAAGGCGGGTGCCCAAGGTCATGTGCCAGCGCCACCGCCTCGGCCAGATCCGTGTTCAGCCCCAAGGCCCCCGCGATCGTGCGCGCCACCTGCGCCACCTCGATCGTATGGGTCAGCCGGGTGCGATAATAATCGCCCTCGTGCTCGACGAAGACCTGCGTCTTGTGCTTGAGCCGCCGGAACGCCGAAGAATGGATGATCCGGTCGCGATCGCGCTGAAACGGCGAGCGAAAGGTCGAATAGCTTTCGTGACACAAGCGCCCGCGGCTTGCCTCCGGATGGCAGGCATAGGGTTTCAAACTCAAGGATCTGTCCCTCACATCCTTAACGCGCGCCTTGTGGCGCCTTTTTCCACCTCTATATAGGATTGTGACGCAAAGAACAGGTGAGTGATGAGCATTGCCCTGCCCCCGCAAGTGACGCCGCGCGCTTTCGCCCGGCTCGCCGAGATCAATACCGGCGCCGCCGCGCCGCGCGCGCTGCGCGTGGCCGTCGAGGGCGGCGGCTGCTCGGGGTTTCAATATGACCTCAAGCTCGAAGAGGCCGCCGCAGAGGATGACCTGATCCTCGAAGGTCAGGGCCAGCGCGTGCTGATCGACCCGGTCTCGCTGCCGTTCCTGGAAAACGCGACGATCGACTTCACCGACGAGCTGATCGGCGCGCGCTTCGTGGTGCAAAACCCGAATGCGAGCGCGAGCTGCGGCTGCGGGATTTCGTTTTCGATGTGATCAGCCCGCCGGCGGTGTCTCGCAAAAGCGGATGCGGTTGCCGAACGGGTCGCGCAGTTCCATCTCCTGCCCCCAATCCTGATCCCTGATCGCGACCGCCAGCCCGGCCTGCTGCAATTCGGTGCAAAACGCCGCCAGCCCTTCGAGGCGCACGAAAACCAGCCCGCCGGGCGGGGCATCGCCCTGATGCTGCGACAGATGCAGCACCAGCCCGCCGCGCGACACCTGCACATAAAGCGGAAAGCCCGGCTCGAAACGGTGCTCCCAATCCTTGGCAAAACCGGCGGTTTCACACCAGAAATTAAGGGCTTCGCGCGCGTCTTCGATGCGCAGCACCGGGCATGTCTGATGCACGATCATCGCTTTTCTCCCGCATTCCCTTTTCCGGGCGCGGCAAAACCGCTACACCCGTCACGACCCTGACCGGGAGTGTGCCCATGAAAATCGCGACCTTCAACATCAACGGCATCAAGGCGCGCTTCGAAGCGCTGCAGGACTGGCTGCGCGAGGCCGAGCCCGATGTCGCGCTGTTGCAAGAGATCAAATCCGTCGACGAGGGTTTCCCGCGCGAAATCTTCGAAGAGATGGGCTACCGCGTCGAAACCCATGGCCAGAAAAGCTTCAACGGCGTCGCGATCCTCTCGCGCCTGCCGCTTGAAGACGTCACGCGCGGCCTGCCGGGTGACGAGACGGACGAACAGGCCCGCTGGATCGAGGCCACCGTGATCGGGCAGCGCGCGCTGCGTGTGGCGTGCCTCTACCTGCCCAACGGCAACCCCGCGCCCGGCCCGAAATACGACTACAAACTCGCCTGGATGGAGCGGATGCGCGCCCATGCCGAGGCACTGCTGGACAGCGAAGAGCCGGTGATCCTCGCGGGGGATTACAACATCATCCCGCAAGACGAGGATGCCGCAAAACCCGAAGCCTGGCGCGAAGATGCGCTCGCGTTGCCCGAGAGCCGCGCGGCCTTCCGGCGCATCCTGAACCTCGGCTATACCGAGGCCTTCCGCACCCGCGTCCCCGGCCCCGGCCATTACTCGTTCTGGGATTACCAGGCCGGCGCCTGGCAGCGGAACAACGGCATCCGCATCGACCACCTGCTGCTGAGCCCGCAAGCTGCGGATCTCCTACGCGACGTGGGTATCGACAAGGACATCCGCGCCCGCGAGAAACCCTCGGATCACGTGCCGGTCTGGATCGAACTCGACGCCTGAGCGTGAGGGGCGCGGCCCCTCTGGCCTGCGGCCATTCACCCCGGGATATTTCGGGCAAAATGAAAGCCCGGCCCCTTTCATCGAGCGAAAAATACTCCGGGGGGCCCGGAACGGGCGGGGGCAGCGCCCCCTCCGCGCTTAACCCTCCGCGCCCGCCGTCACATCATGGCCATAGACCCAGTCGAAGCGGCCAAGAAGTTGCGCGGGAGCCATCCGCGAGGCCATCCGCAGCCCCAGATGGGCGACCATGCGCTTGATCCCGGTCAGGTGATAATTACGCGCGTTCTGGTTCGCGGTTTCGACGATCGCCGCGGTGCGCGGGCGGCGCGCGGCCTGATAGGCGGCCAGCGCGGCCTCTTCGCTGTCATGGGTTGCGAGGCACTCGGCCAGCACCCAGGCATCCTCGATCGCCATCACCGCGCCCTGCGCGAGGAAGGGCAGCGTCGGATGGGCGGCGTCGCCCAGGATAGCGCAATGGCGCCCGTACCAATGATCGGCCACGGGGTGACGGAACAGACCCCAGAGCCACGGGTTTTCCACCTCGTCGAGCCAGTTCTGCACGGTCGGGCCAAAGCTCTCGAAGGCTGTTTTCAGAGACAGCGCATCGTCATGCAGCGTCCAGCTTTCCTCGACCCAGCGGCGACGCTCTTCGATGGCGACGATGTTGCGCAGCCCGTTTCCGAGCGGATAGCTGACCAGATGACGCCCCGGCCCCATGAAGACCTGCGCCCGGTTCGGCTCGTCCTCGCGCGCAGGGACAAGCGCACGCCAGGCAACCTGGTGGGTAAAGAAGGGCGCCGCATCGCCGTTCAGCGCCTTGCGCAGCACCGAATGCAGCCCATCCGCGCCGACCAGAAAATCACATTCGATCGTGGCGCCCTGATGCGTGGTCAGGCGCGGCTTCGGCCCAGACAGATCGACCGCGTCGATCTTTTGCAAAAGCCGGATATGGACGCCCGCCTCGCGCGCGCCCTCGGCCAGCAGGTCGATCAGCCGCGCGCGATGCAGGAACCGGTATTCCGCGCCAGGGCGATGGCGCGCGAGGTCGAGCCGCGCCACCAAGGTTTCGGTCTCGCCGTCGATCAGCTCGACCGCTTCGGCCTGCGGCCCGGCCCTGGCCAGCGCCTCGCCAAGACCCAGCGCATGCAACACGCGCGCGCCATTGGGCGAGATCTGCAGCCCGGCGCCCACCTCGCGGATCGCCTCAGCCTGTTCGAGCACCGTCACCTCGGCTCCACGCAGCGCGAGCGCACGCGCCACCGTCAACCCGGCGACACCCGCGCCCAGAACCGTGATCTGCTTGCCGATCAGCACCTTTGCCCCCTCCCGCAAACAACAACACCGGCACCTTGCGGGCGCCGGTGTGGAATGTCCTTGAGCGAAATCAACCGCCCGCGCGCGGCTCAGTCGTCGCGATGCACGCGCTCGCGGCGCTCGTGACGCTCCTGCGCCTCCAGCGTCATCGTCGCGATCGGACGCGCATCGAGGCGCTTGAGCGAGATCGGCTCGCCGGTCACTTCGCAATAACCGTATTCGCCATTGTCGATGCGGCGCAGCGCGCTGTCGATCTTGGCGACCAGCTTGCGCTGACGATCGCGGGTGCGCAGCTCAAGCGCGCGGTCGGTCTCTTCGCTGGCGCGGTCGGCCAGATCGGGAACGTTGCGTGCCGAATCGGCCAGCCCTTCAAGGGTCTCCGCGGATTGTTCGAGCAGCTCGCCCTTCCAGGCCAGAAGCTTACGGCGGAAATATTCGAGCTGACGCTCGTTCATGAAGGGTTCGTCCTCGGCGGGACGGTAATCATCGGGGAGAAACGTTTCGACTTTCATCCGGCGCCCTTTCCTCATGTGCCCCACTCAATCACAAAACTGCAAACGGGCACTCTCGGGCGCTCCCATACCGCATGGCGCGAGGGTTGTCACGCCCCCGATTGCCGCAACGCCCGCATTGCGCCCGGGTTGCGGCGGGCGAAGGGCGCCGCTAGGGTGGCGCCGCTTCAACCTACGGAGACCTGCCCGTGCGCTTCCAATCGACCAAGGATTACGTTGCCCCGCCCGATCTGACGCTTGCCGTGAACGCCGCCGTGGCGCTGGAGCGTCCGCTTCTGGTCAAGGGCGAACCGGGCACCGGCAAGACCGAGCTGGCCAAGCAGGTCGCCACCTCGCTCGGGCTGCGCATGGTCGAATGGAACATCAAGTCGACCACCAAGGCGCAGCAGGGGCTTTACGAATACGATGCCGTCAGCCGGTTGCGCGACAGCCAGCTGGGCGATGCGCGGGTCAATGACGTCAAGAATTACATTCGCAAGGGCAAGCTCTGGGACGCCTTCGAGGCCGACGAAAAGGTCGTCTTGCTGATCGACGAGATCGACAAGGCCGATATCGAGTTTCCGAACGACCTCTTGCAGGAACTCGATAAAATGGAGTTCCACGTCTACGAGACCGGCGAAACCATCCGCGCCCGTCAGCGCCCCGTGGTCATCATCACCTCGAATAACGAAAAGGAACTGCCCGACGCCTTCCTGCGCCGCTGTTTCTTCCATTACATCAAGTTCCCCGAGGCGGCCGTGATGCGCGACATCGTCGAGGTCCACTTCCCCGGCATCAAGCCCGCGCTCCTTTCGGCGGCGCTGAGCGAGTTCTACGACATCCGCGAAACGCCGGGGCTGAAAAAGAAACCCTCGACCTCCGAGGTGCTCGACTGGCTGAAGCTCCTGCTGGCCGAAGACCTCAATCCCGAGGATCTGAAACGCGAGGGCGCGAACCTGCTGCCGAAACTGCATGGCGCGTTGCTGAAGAACGAGCAGGACGTCCATCTCTTCGAACGCCTCGCCTTCATGGCGCGCCGGCAAGGGCGGTAAGGGCGCGAGGGGGCGCGGCCCCCCGGCCTGCGGCCTCCCCCCGGGATATTTGCGGCAAAATGAAGGGGCCCTTTCACTGAGCCCGAAATACTCCGGGGGTGAATGGCCGCAGGCCAGAGGGGGCAGCGCCCCCTGCCCTTCATCATCTTGATGACGATTTCTCATGGTCGGCGGTCGCTTGCGGTCTTTGCCTTGCGCGCGGCCCGTCCTAGAAAGGGCGGAACGGACAGGAGAGCTGAATGAGCGACGACGCGCTGGTGATCTTTACCCCTTCGGGCAAGCGGGGCCGCGTGGCCAAGGGCACCTCGGTGCTGGCGGCGGCGCGCAAGCTCGGGGTCGATCTCGATTCGGTCTGCGGCGGGCGCGGGATCTGCTCGAAATGTCAGGTCGCGCCGGGCGTGGGGGAGTTTCCCAAGCATGGCCTCAGCGTCGCGCCCGATGCGCTTTCCCCGATCAACGCGGTGGAAGAGCGGTACGACCGCATTCGCGGGCTGAAACCGGGGCGGCGGTTGGGCTGCCAGGCCTGCATCCAGAGCGATGTGGTGATCGACGTGCCGCCCGAAAGCCAGGTGCATCGCCAGGTGATCCGCAAATCCGCGACCGAGCGCGCGATGGAGATGGACCCGGCCACGCGCGCGGTGTTCGTCGAGGTGCCCGAGCCGCGGATGGACGAGCCCTCGGGTGATTTCCAGCGCCTCGCGCGGGTGCTCGAAGACGACTGGGGCATCGAAGGCGCCGAGGCCGCGCCCGCCCTGTTGCGCACGCTGCAGCCGGTGCTGCGCAAGGGCGGCTGGCAGGCGACCGTGGCCGTGCATGACGCGCGCGATGGCCGCCCCCCGCAGGTTCTGGCCGTTTGGCCGGGGCTGCGCGAGGCGCCGCTTTACGGGCTGGCGATCGACCTTGGCTCGACCACGATCGCGGGGCATCTGGTGAGCCTCACGGATGGCGCGGTGCTGGCGAGTTCGGGACTGATGAACCCGCAGATCCGCTTTGGCGAAGACCTGATGAGCCGGGTGAGCTATGCGATGATGAATCCGGGCGGCGCGGCCGAGATGACCGCCGCCGTGCAGGCCGCGCTCGCGGATCTGGCGCGCGCCCTGGCCGAAGAGGCGGGCGTCGAGCCCGAGGCGATCGTCGAGGCGACGGTAGTCTGCAATCCGGTGATGCACCATCTGCTGCTGGGCATCGACCCGGTCGAGCTGGGCCAGGCACCCTTCGCGCTGGCCACCTCGGAGGCGCTGGCGCTCGCCGCCACGGAGATCGGGCTGACCAGCATCGCCCCGGCGGCGCGGGTCTACATCCTGCCGCTGATCGCCGGCCATGTCGGGGCGGATGCGGCGGCGGTGGCGCTCTCGGAGGCGCCCGAGACGCGAGAAGACCTCTCTCTGATCGTCGACGTCGGCACCAATGCCGAGATCATTCTTGGGAATAATCAACGGGTTCTGGCCTGCTCCTCACCTACCGGCCCGGCCTTTGAAGGGGCGCAGATTTCCTCGGGCCAGCGCGCCGCGCCCGGCGCGATCGAGCGGATCGAGATCGACCCTGTCACCAAGGAGCCGCGTTTCCGCATCATCGGCAACGACCACTGGTCGGACACGCCGGAGTTCGGCACGCCCGAGATCACCGGCATCTGCGGTTCGGGGATAATCGAGGCGGTGGCCGAGATGCGGATGGCGGGGATCGTCGATGCCTCCGGGCTGATCGGCTCGGCCGAGCAGGTCGGCAGCCCGCGCATGACCGCGACCGGGCGCACGCATGAATACGTGATCCACGACGCCAGCCCCTCCGGCCCGCGCATCACCGTGACGCAGGGCGACATCCGCGCGATCCAGTTGGCCAAGTCGGCACTTTACGCGGGTGCGCGGCTCTTGATGGACGAGATGGGCGTGGAGCGCGTCGATCGCGTGGTGCTGGCCGGGGCCTTTGGCGCCCATATCAGCCCGAAACACGCGATGGTTCTGGGGATGATCCCGGATGTGCCGCTCGATCAGGTCAGCTCGGCGGGGAATGCCGCGGGCACGGGCGCGCGCATGGCGCTGTGCTCGATCAAGGCGCGCCGCCACATCGAGCGGCAGGTCAAGCGCATCACCAAGATCGAGACCGCGATCGAGCCCCGCTTTCAGGAGCATTTCGTGGCCGCCAACGCCCTGCCCCACGCGACCGACCCGTTCCCCGAGCTCTCCAAGGTCGTCACCCTGCCCGAGGTCAGCTTCAACACGGGCGGAGACGGCGGCGCGGGCGGCGGGCGGCGCAGGCGGCGCGGCTAAGCCGCATTCGGCGACTTGACGAGCGCGGGCGCTTCGCATACCTGATGCGCACGCCATTGCGGGTATGATGTAATGGTAGCCTGTCAGCTTCCCAAGCTGAACGCGCGGGTTCGATTCCCGCTACCCGCTCCATCCCCCCTCGCCAGAAATTCCGAACAGATCACCAGATGGCATCGGTTTGCCATTCGGCTGGCAATGAACGGGTGCCTGCCTGAGCCGATCCCCCAATCGCCCCTTCGCGCGGCACGCCGTGAACGGCGGCTTTGAGCCCAAACAAACGGTTGCCACGCAAATCACACATGTCCAAAATTTGCTACATTCTTCAATCAAGATGCAGCCATGGATTATGAAAAGAGATTGAGTTCCCTCCTGCGAGAGCGCGAGCTGGCTGCACGAAAGATCCCAGACCTTCGATTGACAGATGGCCCCGACAAGGGACGTTTCTGGAGCACGATTTTGTCGCGCTTCACGAAACCCGAACAGCAGGCCACTAAGGAACGCTGGGGAGGATATTTGCGGGATGCGTTCTTACCGGGCCCGAGGACTGAAGACGAGCAGAGGATCAGCGACAAGAACAGGACGATCCGGGAAATCGACGCCGACATAGCTGCGATACCACCGGCAACGGTGACCCTATTTGACCATACGCCGACACACCTCCCGACCATCGAAGGACGAGCGGTCGTGATAGCCGGCATCAGCAAAGAACCCAGTCCCTACGCCTATGATCCAAGGTTCAAGGACAAATACGTGGTTACTTCCAAGTATCATCCTGCCATCTCTGATGGACTGGCAGAAGCATTGGGGTCACGTCGTGCGCATCGAGAAACCGCACTCTCCATTCAGGAAGACGCACGCAAATTTCCGTGCCGGAGCCACGCCTCATTCTCCGAGGAACAGAACTATGACACCGCGCTCAAGGCAGAGGTGGACGGGCGCCACTTTCGTCTGTCTTTGATTTTGTCCAAACCCATGTTTGAGGCACTTATCAAGTACCTGCCCGAACCGGATCGCTCGAGACCCTATTCAATGGCAACGCGTCACTTGGTGTACGCGCCGATTAACTATGATGACACTCCCCGCGACCTGCCTGATCGAGATCCCGCTCCCAAAATCCGATACCCGTCCGTGCGGCTAACCCGACTACTGGTCGCAGAGATGTCTTCAACGGCGCGGGACGCGAAGCTGGTACAGGTGATCAGCCTTAATGAAAGCGAATAGAGCGGTTCATCACTTCGCATTTCGGATATTCGCCACCAATGGCTCGGCGGCAGCTCCGTCCGCAAAGCCCGCGACCCAGCCCCCGTTGTCAGGCAGCTGCCGCCTCGCTGGCGAGCTTGCGGATGCGTTCGACCATGGCGCGCAGCCCGTTCGAGCGTTGCGCCGAAAGATGCTCGTTCAGGCCAAGCCGCGCCAGTTCGGCGGGTGCATCCACCACCCCCACCTCGGTGACGCTGAGCCCGGAATAGAGCGCATGCAGGATCGCGATCAGCCCCTGCACGATCATCGCATCCGACTCGCCCTGAAAGTCGAAGCGCGCCGCAGGCCCCGTGCCCTCGATCCGCGGCAGGAGCCAGACCTGGCTCGCGCAGCCCTCGACCTTGGTCGCAGGCACCTTCACCGCATCATCCAGCCGCGGCAGCTCCTTGCCCAGCTCGATCACGTGGCGATAGCGATCCTCCCAATCATCGAGAAATTCGAAGGTCTCGGCGATTTCCTCGAACGCGGCGCTGGCCATGGGGGTCTCCTTCGTGCTGTCTTGGCCCCTGCCTAGCGCCAGCGGGCGGGCGATGTCCAGTCGCGGCTTTTCAAAAGCCCGGCAATCGGCTACCCAAGAGGCAGGCGCGATCCGGCGCCGTTTGAGACGGAGATTCCATGCGCACGCCTCTTCTTGCGATGCTCGCCCTGTCGGTCGCCCTGTCGGGCTGCGGCTGGATGCAGACGACGAAGCTCAACCCGTTCAACTGGTTCGGCGATTCCGAAGAAGAGATGACGACGCTGGAGCCCGAAGAGGGCTATGCCAAGGCCGCGGGCGACAACCGCATCGCGGTGGCGCAGGTGACCCGGCTGGAAATCAAGCAGACCAATTCCGGCGCGGTGATCTCGGCTGCGGGCCTGCCGCCGACGCAGGGTTGGTGGGATGCCGAGCTGGTCGCGGCGAACAGCGGCTATCCGGTAGACGGTGTGGTGACCTATCGCTTCGTGGTTTCCGAACCCCCGCCCGGCTCGCCCGCCGCGAACCGTGTGCTGACCGAAGCCTCGCGCGAGGTGACCGTCGCGGCCTACCTGACCAACGCGCGGCTTACCGATGTCAGCAAGATCGTCGTCGAAGGCGCGAATAACGCCCGCTCGGTCAGCCGCTGATCTCCGCGCCCGGGTCTTCGGCTTGGGCTTCCCAGCTTTCATAGACGCGTGCGATCGCGGACGTCGCCCTGCCCCAGTCCGAGGCGCGGGCGCGTGTTTGGTGCAGCTCGAAGGCGGCGCGGTCGGTGAAACATTCCTCGACCCGCCAGACCAGCGGATCGCCCTCTTGCGTGACCTCGAACGAAAGACAGCCCGACTCGGCCCGCGACAGGCAGATATGTTCGGTCAAATGGCGCGCCACGATCTCCGCCTCGTCAGACGACGCACAGAGCAGCCGCCCCGAGAGATAGAACCTTGCGGGCGCGGCGCCCGTCACACGCCGACCACGCGCACCGAGCCGCCCTTGGCGGTCAGCGCGATCTCGCCCTGCGCAAGCCGCAGCGCGTCCTTGCCGAAGACCTCGTGACGCCAGCCGGTCAGGGCCGCGACATCGCGCTTGCCGGCCGCGATCCGGTCCAGATCCGAGGCATTGGCGATCAGCTTGGCGGCCACGCCCGCCTCTTCGCTTTTCGCCTTCAGAAGCACGCGCAACAGATCTGCCAGCGCCGTGTTCACCTGCAGATGCGTGCTGGCCTCGGACACCTTCGGCAGCGCGTCCTGCGGCAGCTCCAGTCCCTCTTTCACCGCCTGCAGGATGCCTTCGGCAATCTCGCCCCGGCGCGCCTCGCGCAGCAGGAGCCGCGACTTGCCCAGTTCTTCGAAGCTCGTGGGCTTGGTCGAGGCCAGCTCCAGCAGCGCGTCATCCTTGAAGATGCGCGAGCGCGGGATGTTGCGGTTTTGCGCATAGCCCTCGCGGAAGCGCGCAAGCTCGCGCACGATGGCGAGGAAGCGCCCCGAGGTGGTGCGCGTCTTGACCCGCATCCAGGCCTCTTCCGGGCGGGTGATGTAGGTCTCGGGCGAAAGCAGGATCTGCTCTTCTTCCATGACCCAGGCCTCGCGGCCCGATTTCTGCAGCTCGGCAGAGAGGAATTCGTAGATCACGCGCAGATGCGTCACATCGGCGATCGCGTATTTCGCCTGCGCCTCGGTCAGCGGGCGGCGCGACCAGTCGGTGAAGCGCGAGGTTTTATCCAGCGACTGCCGCGCGATCTTTTTCACCAGCGTCTCATAGCCGACCTGCTC
This sequence comes from Pseudothioclava arenosa, assembly GCF_002358085.1. Taxonomy (GTDB): domain Bacteria; phylum Pseudomonadota; class Alphaproteobacteria; order Rhodobacterales; family Rhodobacteraceae; genus Pseudothioclava; species Pseudothioclava arenosa. The sequence goes on along the minus strand of NZ_NTJD01000003.1, from coordinate 244,210 downwards.
GCCAAAGCCACAGACCATCGCCGCGATCTGCGTGTCGAACAGCGGATCGGGGAAGACGCCCGCCTCGATGAAGAATATCTCGAGGTCTTGCCGCGCCGCGTGGAACACTTTCACCGTCGCCTGGTGGCGGAACAGGTCATAGAGCGGCTCGAGCGAGAGATCCTTGACCAGCGGATCGACGAGGACCGCCTCGCCCTCCTGCTTGCCCTTGTTGGGCAGCGCCATCTGCACGAGGCACAGCTTGGACCAATAGGTCCGCTCGCGCAGGAATTCGGTGTCGAGGGTGACGTAGGGCTCTTGCTTGGCCTTCTCGCAAAAGGCGGCCAGTTCTTCGGTGGTGGTGATGGTCTTCATGCACGCTTCCTTGGCGCGGGGTCATCCCGCTGTCATGTTTTCTTCCTTTACGCATCCGCGCGCAGAAAGAAAAGCCTTGGACGCCGCGTGAAATAGGCGCGGTCGTGCCTGTGGCGGCCGGGGGAGCCTCCGGCGGGGATATTTTCGGCAAAATGAAGGGGATCAGAGCAGGACGGGGCTGCGGTCGCCCGCCACGTAGCGGCGCAGGACGGCCGGGTAGAGGCGGTGCTCGACGGTGAGCACGCGCGCGGCCAGCGTCTCGGGCGTGTCGCCTGCGAGGACGGGCACGCGGCCCTGACCGAGGATCGGACCGTCGTCGAGCACGGGGGTGACCTCGTGGACGGTGCAGCCGGCCTCGGCGTCGTCCGCCTCAAGCGCGCGGGCGTGAGTGTGCAGGCCCGGGTATTTCGGCAGGAGCGAGGGGTGGATGTTGAGCATCCGTCCCGCGAAACGGGTGACGAACTCGGGGGTGAGCACGCGCATGAAACCCGCGAGGCAGAGCACGTCGGGTTCGGCGGAAAGGATCGGCTTCAGCAGCTCGGCCTCGAAGGCGGCACGGTCCTTGCCGAAGAGCTTGTGGTCGACCGCCGCCGTCGCGACGCCGAGGGCGGCGGCCTTGGCCAGCCCGCCCGCGCCCGGGTCGTTCGAGGCGACCAGAACGGGCGTCGCATAGCCGCCCGCCTGCATGTCCTCGACGAGGCGGAGCATGTTCGACCCGCCGCCCGAGATCAGGATCGCGACGCGCGGCAAGCTCACAGGAGCTTGCCCGTGTAGGCCACGCCCGCGCCCGCGGTGACCGTGCCGATGCGGGTCACGGTTTCGCCCTCGGCGGCCAGGAGTGCCGCGATTTCATCGGCGCGATCGGCCGCGACCACGACGATCATGCCGATGCCCGAGTTGAAGGTTTTCAGAAGCTCGCCTTCCGCCATGTCGGCGGTTTCCGCGAGCCAGCGGAACACCGGCGGCAATTGCCAGCTGGCGAGGTCGATGGTCGCGCCAAGGCCTTCGGGCAGGACGCGCGGCAGGTTCTCGGTCAGGCCGCCGCCGGTGATATGGGCGAGCGCATGCACGCCGCCCGCGCGCACTGCGGCGAGGCATTGGGTGACGTAAAGCCGCGTCGGTGCCAGCAGCGCCGCGCCCAGAGAGCCTTCGGCGAAGGGGCAGTCCGCGTCCCAGCCGAGGCCCGAAAGCTCGACCACCTTGCGCACGAAGCTGTAGCCGTTCGAATGAACCCCGTTCGAGGCAAGGCCCAAGAGCACGTCGCCTTCGACCACGCCAGCGGGCAGGTCCGTGCCGCGCTCCATCGCGCCCACGGCAAAGCCCGCGAGGTCGAAATCGCCCTTGTGATACATGCCGGGCATCTCGGCGGTTTCGCCGCCGATCAGGGCGCAGCCCGATTGCGCGCAGCCCTCGGCGATGCCGTTGATGATCCGCGTGGCCTGATCGACATCGAGCTTGCCGGTCGCGAAATAGTCGAGGAAGAACAAGGGCTCGGCACCTTGACACACAAGGTCGTTCACGCACATCGCGACGAGGTCGATGCCGATCGTGTCGACATTGCCGGTGTCGATCGCGATGCGGAGCTTGGTGCCCACGCCATCGGTCGCCCCCACCAGGATCGGGTCGCTATAGCCTGCGTCCTTGAGATCGAAGAGCGCGCCGAACCCCCCCAGCCCAGACATCACGCCCGAGCGCTTGGTGCGTTTCGCCGCCGGCTTGATCCGTTCGACCAGCGCATTGCCCGCATCGATATCGACGCCCGCATCGGCATAGGTCAGACCGTTCTTCTTCTCGCTCATGGCAGCTCTCCGGAAATGGGGATTCTGGTTGCGCAGAGCGTTACCCCATGGGGGCGCGCGGGGCAACGGCATGTGCGGGCGATCACGCGGATTCTTGACGCCCGCCTGCCCCGTCGATAGGGGAAAGGCAATGGTGGGCCTGTAGCTCAATTGGTTAGAGCAGGGCGCTCATAACGCCTTGGTTGCGGGTTCAAGTCCTGCCGGGCCTACCAGATCACGCAAGACACGCACGAACCCTTGCCGCGAGATCCTCGAATTCTTTCGGCAGGGTTTCGCGCAGGGCAGCGATCAGATCGCTGCGCACCTGCGCCTCGGGCAGCTCAAGCCTTTTCGCAAGCGCGTGGAATTCGCTGTGCTTCCCGGCGGCAAGGGCCGTTTCGAACATCTCACCCAGCACATTCTCCTCGATGCCCCAGCATGTTGCCGGAGAGGTCTTCCAACCGACAACGATATCTTCATCAAGCGCCAGCGCCTGTTCGAACAGCCATTTCTCCGGCCAGCCAGTCCCCGGCAAATAGGTCAGCCGCACGTTAGCCCAAGCCCGGATTTCGGCCTGTTTCTGTCCGAATTTTCCGTCGCAATGATTGGCGACCGCCGCTTTCGCCGCCTCATGCCCGGCGCGCTGATCGCCGTCCATCACGCACAGGCAATCCTTCTTGCCTTCCATGAACCGTGCGGCCATCACCCGCTTCAGACTGCCATGCGAGCCGATCTCGAGAATCCTGCTGCGCGCGCGCAACTCGCCATCAAGGGCCGAGCGCAGGATTGCCGCCGCGACCTCGTCCTCAACGAAGATATCCAACTCCTGCGCACCGTCCCGGCCCATCTTGCCGCAGGCGCAATCTGCGGAAATCCCCGGGTAAAGCCGCGTCTGGCCCGCAGGGTTATCCACGAACACTCGCCCCTCGGGCGGCAATGCTGCCAGAACAGCATGGGCATGTGTGGTGCAGATGATCTGGCATTTACGCTCTTCATACAGCAGTTTGAGTTCTTCGACCAAACGCGTCTGCGCGCGCTCGTGCAGTCCCAGTTCAATCTCGTCGATGACCAGCAGGCATCCCGGCCCTGCCGCGAAAAGCGCCGTCAGGATTTCGAAGACCGCGCTTTCCCCTGCGCCCATGTTGAACCCGGAATAGCCCTGCGCCCCGACCTTCACCTTGGGCAGCGCGTATTTTCCATGCTCGAAGCTTTCGAATTCGGCATAGGTCTTGCCGATGATCCGCCCGGCAATCTGCGCGATGCGGCTGCGGATTTCGGGCGCCATGGCCGCAGGCTGAAAGCGCCCGCGATAGGACACATGCGCGCTGCGCTCGAAATAGGGCACGACGCGCTGCACGCCGAAATAGACAACCGTGCGGCTGACGCGGCTGTCGTAATTATTCCACTTGCCGCCTTTGGCTTTCTTGCGGACCTGTCTGGCCTCTCCCGGCGCCACGCCCCGCCACTTGTCGTGCCGGATCGTATACCAGACTTCCACTCCTTCGGGGCCAAGCTCACCCTCGGCCTGCACGAAGAAATCACGGAACGTGTAATAGGCTGTTTTACGCGCCGGCAGCCGGAACCCCTTGCGCGGGGCATGGAAGGCACAGGCTGCCAACGCCAGCAAGGTTGTCTTGCCGGTGCCGTTATTGCCGGCAATCGCGGTGATCGGATAGCGCATTTCAAGCGTGAAGGGTGTCAGCCCGCGCATCCGCCCCCCGGCAAGCTCAATCCCTGTCAGCGACTGGCGGGTGTTGTCGTTGTTAAACCAGGCTGAATTCTTCTGGTCGAGCGGTGAATAATGATAGGGCATAAAAGGGCCTCAGAAAGCCGCAGGAAAGCGTAAAACGCGCCCTCCGCGCAAGCCCCTCAGTGCCCCATCCCCTTGCGGATCTGCCGGACCATCAGCCAGACGCCAAAGATCACCAGAGGGGTCGCGCCCGCCAGCACCAGTTCCTTGCTGGCGCCGATCTGCTTGGCCAGCGGATAGATCAGGTAGCCGACAAGGCTGACCGCGTAATAGCTGATCGCCACCACCGAGAGCCCCTCGACCGTGTGCTGCAATCGCAGCTGCAGGTCCGAGCGCCGGTCCATGCTTTCCAGCAACTTCTGGTTCTGCGCCGAACGGTCGACATCGACGCGGGTGCGCAGAAGCTCTGCCGTCCGCGCGGCCCGTTCGAGCATCGTGCGCAGCCGTCCCTCGGCCGAATGCACCGTGCGCACTGCCGGGTCATAGCGGCGGGCAATGAATTCCGAAAGCAGCTGCCGCCCCTCGAACCGCCGCTCGCGCAGCACCTCGACCCGCTCGCGCAGGATGGCCTCATAGGCGCCGGTCGCCCCAAAGCGAAAGCTATGCTGCACCGCCAGCGTCTCCAGCTCGCCCGAGATCTGCAGAAGCTCGTGCAAGGTGCGCTCGGGGTCGAGATGGGGCTGCGACATCGCCTCGACCAGCTCCGACAGGCGCGGCTCCAGCTCGTTCAGGCGCTTGGCCAATGCCCGCGCCCGCCCGAGGCCCAGCATCGACATCGCGCGATAGGTTTCCAGTTCGCAGACGCGCTGCACGATACGCCCGACCCGCCCCTGCCCGGTGCCCTTGCGCACGAACAGCGCAAAGCGCATCTGCCCGGCGGCATCGAGGCGGAAATCGCCCGCAACCACCGCCGCACCTTCCAGAATCCAGGTGCAGACGAGGCTTTCGGGCACGAACCAGTCATCGAGCATCGGCCCGACTGCCTCGGGGTCTTCGGGCAGTTCCTCGATGCGGATATGGATCGCGGCGATCCGCCCGCCGGGTGCGCCCTCCAGCCAATCGGCCGGAAAGACATCGGCCTCGGCCGGGTCAAAGGCGCGCGTCGAGATCCCCGGCGCATGGGCCAGATAGGTCACGAATTCGGTGTGGCTTTCCCATTTCAGCGCGTGCCGCCCGATCTGGCCGGTGAAATGGCTGGCACCTTCGGTCGGCAGGTTCGGCGCACCGTGGCGCGTCAGCAGGTCGGTCAGATGTGCAAAGTCGCGCGCGCGGTCGCGGTTGGCGGCATCGCGCGGGTCCTTGAAGGCGGCGTAAACCACATGCGAAGGCACCCCCATCTTGGGATAGGGCCGGGCGTGAAGCTCGTTCACCAGCGCGTAGCGCTGCGGGTGGTCAAAACTCGGGGCCATGCGCGTCTCCGGGGCGAAAGCCAGCGTGAAGGCGTGAATTACACGAGGAAACCCTGCAATAACAGGCATTTATCGGCATACATTGGTGCACCGCGCCAAGCGTGCCCGATCTGCAACGCAAAAGCCCCGGCACTAGGACCGGGGCTTTCGCTTGTTTCGCGACCCGTCAGGTACGGATCAGGTGCAGCAGTTCGTCCATGGACTTGCGCGCATCGCCGTAGAACATGCGCGTGTTTTCCTTGAAGAACAGCGGGTTCTCGATGCCCGAGTAGCCGGTGCCCTGGCCGCGCTTCGACACGAAGACCTGCTTGGCTTTCCAGCACTCCAGCACCGGCATGCCGGCGATCGGCGAGTTCGGATCGTCCTGCGCGGCCGGGTTCACGATGTCGTTCGACCCGATCACGATGGCGACGTCCGTTTCCGGGAAGTCGTCGTTGATCTCGTCCATTTCCAGAACGATGTCGTAGGGCACCTTGGCCTCGGCCAGAAGCACGTTCATGTGGCCCGGCAGGCGGCCCGCCACCGGGTGGATGGCGAAGCGCACGTTCTTGCCGCGCCCGCGCAGCATCGAGGTCAGCTCCGACACCGCGTTCTGCGCCTGCGCCACCGCCATGCCGTAGCCCGGGATGATGATGATGCTGTCGGCCTCGTTCAGCGCATCGGCGACGCCCTGCGCGTCGATCGCGATCTGCTCGCCCTCGACCTCCATCGCCGGGCCCGTCGTGCCGCCGAAGCCGCCGAGGATCACCGAGATGAACGAGCGGTTCATCGCCTTGCACATGATGTAGCTGAGGATCGCGCCCGACGAGCCGACCAGCGCGCCGACCACGATCAAGAGGTCGTTGCCCAGCGAGAAGCCGATCGCCGCCGCGGCCCAGCCCGAGTAGCTGTTCAGCATCGACACCACGACCGGCATATCGGCGCCGCCGATGCCCATGATCAGGTGGTAGCCGATGAAGAACGCCAGGAGCGTCATCACGATCAGCGTCCAGGCGCCGGCCCCGTTCATGAACAGCACCAGCATCGCCAGCGAGCCAAGAGCGGCGCCCGCGTTCAGCGCATGGCCGCCCGGCAGCTTGATCGCCTTCGAGGTGACCTTGCCCGCCAGCTTGCCATAGGCGATCACCGAGCCGGTGAAGGTCACCGCACCGATGAACACGCCAAGGAACAGCTCGACCCGCAGGATCGACAGCTCGATCGGCGATTTATGCGCGATCAGCGCCGCAAAGCCGGTCAGCGCATGGCGCGCCTCTTCGGTCATCGCGCCCACGCGGGCCATCTCGATATAGGCGTTGTAGCCCACGAACACGGCCGCCAGACCGACGAGCGAGTGCATCGCGGCAACCAGCTGCGGCATCTCGGTCATCTGGACCTTCTTGGCGACGATCCAGCCGATGATGCCACCCGCGGCGATCAGCAGCGCCGACAGGATCCACAGGCCCGAGCCCGGCCCCAGCAGGGTCGCGGCCACAGCCAGCCCCATGCCGACAATGCCATACCAGACGGCGCGCTTGGCGCTTTCCTGCCCCGACAGACCGCCGAGCGACAGGATGAAGAGGACGGCCGCGACAACGTAAGCGGCGGTGGTGAAACCGATTTCCATGATCCTCTTCCTTTCTTACGACTTCTGGAACATGGCAAGCATGCGCCGGGTGACCATGAAGCCACCGAAGATGTTGATGCCGGCCATGAAGACCGACAGCCCCGCCAGCGCGATCACGAGCCACGAGCCCGAGCCGATCTGCAGCAGCGCGCCGAGGATGATGATCGACGAGATCGCGTTGGTCACCGCCATCAGCGGCGTGTGCAGCGAGTGCGAGACGTTCCAGATCACCTGGAAGCCGACGAAGCACGACAGCACGAAGACGATGAAGTGCGCCATGAAGCTGGCTGGCGCGACAAGCCCCACACCCAGCAGCAATGCGCCCCCGATCCCCAGCAGCGCGACCTGATTGCGGGTCTGCTTCTGGAAGGCGGCGCGGTCGCGCGCCTTGATCTCTTCGGGCGTCAGCTCCTTGGCCTTTTCCTTCGGCTTCTGCGCCGCGATCGCCTTGATCTTGGGCGGCGGCGGCGGGAAGGTGATCTCGCCGTGATGGGCCACGGTCGCGCCACGGATCACGTCGTCTTCCATGTTGTGGTTGACGACGCCGTCCTTGCCCGGCGTGAGGTCGTGCATCATGTGGCGGATGTTGGTCGAATAGAGCTGGCTCGACTGCGCCGCCATGCGCGACGGGAAGTCGGTGTAGCCGATGATCGTGACGCGGTTCGCGGTCACGACTTTCTCGTCCATCTTGGTCAGTTCGCAGTTGCCGCCACGCTCGGCGGCAAGGTCCACGATGACCGAGCCGGGCTTCATCGCCTCGACCATGTCCTTGGTCCACAGGATCGGCGCGTCGCGGCCGGGGATCAGGGCGGTGGTGATGACGATATCGACCTCGGGGGCCAGTTCGCGGAACTTCTTGAGCTGCGCTTCGCGGAATTCCGGGCTCGAGGGCGCGGCATAGCCACCGGTGGCGGCGCCATCGGTCTGCTCTTCGGCGAAGTCGAGATAGACGAACTCGGCGCCCATCGATTCAATCTGTTCGGCCACTTCGGGACGCACGTCGAACGCGTAGGTGATCGCGCCGAGCGAGGTCGAAGCCCCGATCGCGGCCAGACCGGCCACGCCCGCGCCCACAACCAGCACCTTGGCCGGCGGCACCTTGCCCGCAGCCGTCACCTGACCGGTGAAGAAGCGGCCGAAGTTGTTGCCCGCCTCGATCACCGCGCGGTAGCCCGCGATGTTCGCCATCGACGACAGCGCGTCCATCTTCTGCGCACGCGAGATCCGCGGCACCATATCCATCGCGATGACGCTCGCGCCGGTGGCCTTAGCCTGCTCCAGCAGCTCGGTGTTCTGCGCCGGGTAGAAGAACGAGATCAGCGTCTGGCCTTCCTTCAGACGCTTCAGCTCGGTGTCGGTCGGCGGACGGACCTTGACGACGAAATCCACCTCCTTGAACAGCGCGGCAGCGGTCTTGATCACCGTCACGCCCGCCTTTTCATAGGCGCTGTCGTCAAGCCCCGCGAGATGACCCGCGCCGGATTCGATATAGCATTCATGACCCAGTTTCTGCAGCTGCAGCGCCGAGTCGGGCGTCATGGCGACACGCGCCTCGCCCTCGAAAATCTCCTTAGGAGCGCCGATTTTCACGTTCCATTCCCCCTTCTCATACCCCGTTCCGGACAGAACTCTCCCGTCGGGGCCATATTAGCGAAAGCTTCAATAACATCGCGCAATAAAGTTTCACAAGCACCGATGCGTTCTGAAACCTTGTTAAAAGGTCGCATCCCAAACGGTATGCAATCGTATACCTTTGCAAACTGTGCAAAACCCTAAATTGTCCAATGTTTTTCATGGACTTATCCTGACATTGCCGGGGGTTTTCCCGCCCAAAACCAGCAAAGTCTTTTGCAAATGCAGCAAGATTTTTCTGCGCGCGCTAGATCCAGCGCCGGGTGTTAGCGCAATAACTCTCGTATTCGGCGCCGAAACCGGCCCGGAGCCGGGCTTCCTCGCCGCGAATGAAACGCAACGTTATCACCAGCATGAAAGCCGGAACGAGCCACATCATCCACAGAATCTGCCACCACAGCAGCAGCCCCGCGAGGATCAGCGCATCCGCGACATAGATCGGGTTGCGCGACAGCGCGAAGGCCCCCGAGGTGACCAGCGCATTGGGATCGCGGCGCGGGATCACCGTGGTATGCGCCAGCAGCATCTGCGCCGCGGCCAGCCCCATCAGCAGGCATCCCAGCAAGATCAGCACCAGCCCGATCGCCTGCCCGCCCGGCACCGGCACCTGCCACAGCCGTGACGCCCCCCAGCCGAGCGCCGCACAGAGCGCAAGCCAAAGCGGCGGGATCTCGATCTCACGCAGCATCCGGGCCTCACAAGCGATAGAGCGTCAGTTCGGGCAGGTCGGTCAGCGGCAATTCCAGCAGCCGCAGGGCGGGCAACGAAATCTGGCTGCCCCCGGCCCCGCCATCGAGCGGGATCAGATCGACCAGAACCGAGCGCCCATTGGCCGCCTCGGCACGACCCTTCGCGGGGGCAGAGACCAAAGGCGTCTTGATCCAGAACCCCGGATCGGTCGGATCGCCGAGGCTCGCGATGGTGCGGCCAAGCTCGGTCTCGGCGGCGGGCTCGGGTTCGGCAAGCGCCGCGGCGCGCTCGGCCTCGGTGGTGGTATCGAGCGCCTCGGCCGTATTCGCACCCTCAGCCGGGGCGGGCGTTGCCACTGCGGGCGCCACGGCCTCGGGTTTCGCGACCAGCCCAAGCTCCGCGCAGCCCGCCAGCGCGATGAGGCCCAGTCCCAGTCCTGCCTGCCAGATGATCCGCATTGCCGCCTCCTGTTTTGCGGCCAGCCTAGCCGCAGCCTCCGCGCGCTTCAATCGCCTGCGACACCCGCGCCCTCTTGCCCCCGCCCCGGCCGCGCCCTACCTTGCCACCCCATGACAGACGCGCCGCTCATCGACCCTTTCGCCCGACCGATCACCTACCTTCGGGTTTCGGTGACGGACCGCTGCGATTTCCGCTGCACCTATTGCATGGCCGAGCACATGCAGTTCCTGCCGAAAAAGGAATTGCTGAGCCTCGAGGAACTCGACCGGCTGTGTTCGGCCTTTGTCGGGCTGGGCGTGCAGAAGCTGCGCATCACCGGCGGTGAGCCCCTCGTGCGGCGCGACATCATGACGTTCTTTCAACGCATGTCGCGCCATCTCGACAGCGGCGCGCTGCGCGAGCTGACGCTGACCACCAACGGCTCGCAGCTGGCGCGGTTTGCGCCGGATCTCGCCGCGTTGGGGATGAAGCGCGTGAATGTCTCGCTCGACACGCTGGTGCCCGAGAAATTCGCCGAGATTACCCGCTGGGGGCGGCTCGATCAGGTGCTTGAAGGCATCGCGGCGGCGAAACGCGCAGGGCTGCGCGTCAAGATCAACGCGGTCGCGCTGAAGGGTTTTAACGAGGATGAACTCTTTTCGCTGATCGACTGGTGCGGCGGCGAGGGTCACGACCTGACCTTCATCGAGGTCATGCCGATGGGCGACATGGGCGAAGAGCTGCGGCTGGATCAATACTGGCCACTTTCCGAGCTGCGCGCACGGCTGGCCGAGCGCTTCACCCTGACCGAGACCGACGAGACCACCGGCGGCCCGGCGCGCTATTTCCGCCTTGAGGAAACCGGGCAGCGGATCGGCTTCATCACGCCGCTCACGCATAATTTCTGCGAAAGCTGCAACCGCGTGCGGGTGACCTGCACGGGCGAGCTGTTCATGTGCCTCGGGCAAGAAGACAACGCCGACCTGCGCGCGCCGCTGCGCGCCCATCCCAGCGATGACAGCGCCCTGATCGCAGCGATCCGCGGCGCGATCTCGCGCAAGCCGAAGGGCCATGACTTCGACTATTCGCGTCAGGGCGTGGCCGGCCAGATGAGCCGCCACATGAGCCACACCGGGGGCTGAGCGCCGATGCGGATGACCCCGGCCCGGCTGATCAAGGCGCTTCTGGGCGGGATTGCCTCGGCGCTGATCGTGGCGGCCAGCCTCTGGCTGCACATGCGGCTGGGCTTTGCCGCCGGGCTGCTGGGCCAGCCCCGCGCAGGTAGCCCGACGCTGATCTACACGCCCGTGCTTTTCGCCCTTGAGGCGCTGCGGGCAAGCTGGCCGCTGGCGCTGCCGATGGTGGTGCTGTCGGCGCTGTCCGGGCCCTGGCCGATCCGGGCGATCACGCTTCTGGTGCTGACGGGCGGGTGGTATTGGGCGGCCGACCGGTTGACCATGGGCTTTGCCGCGGATTTCAATGCCTACTGGCTGCCGGGCGAGGCCTTTTCGCAGGCCTTTTTCGATCCGCTTCTGACGCCCGTCCTGCTGATCGGCGCACTGGTCGCGCAGGCCGCCTTGCTGAAACGGCTCAACCATCAACCAACCTGACTTGCATCAAGGCGCAGGCTGCGAATTGGCGCGATGAATCAGGTAAGAAAAGGAGTTCCGCGATGTATTCCAATATTATCGTCCCGCTTGCCCTCGATGACGAACACAACCCCGATGCCGCGCTCAATGTCGCGCGGGCGCTGTCGGCGCCCGGTGCACGCGTGACCGTGCTCCATGTGATGGACGAGGTGCCGGGCTTCGCCATGAGCTACATGCCCGAGGGCTATCACGCCGAGCTGAAACGCGCGATCGCGGCCAATCTCGAACGCTCGGCCAACGAGTTCGAGAACGGCGTCGCGGTGATCCGTCAGGGGCAGGCCGCCCATGAGATCATCGAATATGCCCGTGAAGCCGGTGCCGATTGCGTCGTTATCGCCTCGCACCGTCCGGGCATCGGCGACTACCTGATCGGCTCGACCGCCTCGCGCGTGGTGCGCCATGCGCCCTGCGCCGTGATGGTGATGCGCTAGGTTTCCTCCGGGCGCTTCGCACAAGATGCTCCCAGCCTGCCCGGCCCGCTTGCGGCCGGGCTTTTCCCTTGCGCCGATCAGCGCGCCAGCCGCGCCTCGGCCATGCCGATCAGCCAGCTCGCGCCATAGGGAAGCGCCTGATCGTCGAAGACATAGGCGGGGTGATGCAGCGCCGCCGTATCGCCATTTCCAAGGAACATGTAGGCGCCGGGGCGCTCGTTCAGCATGAAGCTGAAATCCTCGGCCCCCATCAGGGGCGCGGTGTCGCACGGCACCGGCGCGCCCGATATCGCTTCGGCCACCGCCACCGCCGCCTCGGTCGCCACCGGGTCGTTCATCGTCACCGGATAGCCGCGGCGATAGTCCACCTCGGCCCGGCAGCCATGTGCGAGCGCCGTGGTCTCGACAATCTGCACCAGCCGCGCCTCGATCGCGTCCTGCACGCCGGTATCCATCGTGCGCACCGTGCCGCGCAGGCTCACCCGCGCCGGGATCACGTTATGCGCCTCGGACGAGGTTTTTACCGTGCAGACCGAGACCACCACCTGCGCCAGCGGGTCGACCACGCGGCTCGCGATGGATTGCAGCGCCAGGATCACATGCGACGCGGCCACCACCGGATCGACGCAAAGCTGCGGCATCGCGGCATGCCCGCCCTTGCCCTCGATCACGATGTCGAACTGGTCCGCCGCCGCCATGATCGCGCCGGGGCGGATCGCGAATTGCCCCACCGGGATCCCCGGCATGTTGTGCAGCGCATAGACCTCGTCGATGCCGAAGCGCTCCATCAGCCCGTCGCGCAGCATCTCGCGCGCGCCCGCGCCGCCCTCTTCGGCGGGCTGGAAGATCACCACGACAGTGCCATCGAAAGCCCGCGTCTCGGCCAGATAGCGCGCCGCCGCCAGCAGCATCGAGCTGTGCCCGTCATGGCCGCAGGCATGCATCATGCCGGTCACGGTCGAGCGATAGGGCAGATTGGTCGCCTCCTCGATCGGCAGCGCATCCATATCGGCGCGCAGCCCCACGACGCGGCCCGCGCCGCCCCCTTGCCCGCGGATCACGCCGACAACGCCGGTGCGCCCGATGCCCTCGACCACCTCGTCGCAACCAAAGCCGCGCAACAGCTCCGCCACCCGCGCGGCGGTGCGATGCACCTCGTAGAGCAGCTCGGGATGAGCATGGAAATCATGCCGCCAGGCGGTGATCTCGGGCAGCCATTCGGCCAGTCGGTTCTTGATCGGCATCGCGCACCTCCGTCGCGCGACCATCCTACAGCGGCGCGGCTTGCGCAAGATCATGGCGTTTCGCCGCCGCCGCGTTAGGATGTCCGCGACCGAGACGATCAAGGCTTCGCCATGGCTCCGCCCGCCCGCTCATTGTCCAGCGCCCCCGTGCTTGTCGCGAAGGATGTGACGCGCATCTATCGCACCGGTTCCGTCGAGGTGCAGGCGCTGCGCGGCGTCAGCGTCGAGCTTCACGAGGGCGAGATGGTCGTGCTTCTGGGCGCGTCGGGCTCGGGGAAATCGACGCTTTTGAACATCCTTGGCGCGCTCGACCGGCCAAGCTCGGGCACGGTGCAGTTTCGCGAGCATGACTTGACCCATGCCTCGGAACGCGCACTGACGCAGTTCCGCCGCGAGCATGTCGGCTTCGTCTTTCAGTTCTACAACCTGATGCCCGCGCTGACCGCGCGTGAAAACGTGGCGCTGGTGACCGAGATTTCGCGCGCCCCCATGCGCCCTGAAGAGGCGCTGGAACGGGTGGGCCTGGGCCATCGGCTCGACCATTTCCCCGCTGAGCTTTCGGGTGGCGAGCAACAGCGCGTGGCCATCGCCCGCGCCATCGCCAAGCGCCCGGAATTGCTGCTGTGCGACGAGCCCACCGGCGCGCTCGACAGCACCACCGGCGTGCAGGTGCTGGAGGCGCTGCATCAGGTCAACCGCGAGCTGGGCACCGCCACCGCGATCATCACCCATAACGTCGGCATCCGCCGCATCGCCGACCGGGTGATCCATATCTCCGACGGGCTGGTCGCGCGCGAAGAGGTCAACGAGGCCCCGATCCTGCCTGCGGAGGTCACATGGTAAGCGTGCTTGACCGCAAGCTGATCCGCGACCTGCGCAGGCTCTGGGCGCAGGTGCTGGCGATTGCCGCGGTGCTGGCCTGCGGGGTGATGGTGCTGGTGCTGGGCGAAGGGCTGCAAAGCTCGCTCGCGCAATCGCGCGACACCTATTACGAGCGCCAGCGCTTTGCCGATGTCTTCGCCACGCTGACGCGCGCGCCCCGGACGCTCCTGCCCGAGCTGGCCGAGATCGAGGGGGTGGCAAGCCTGACCGCGCGGGTCGAGGCGGCGGCGCTGATCGGCCTGCCCGAAATGGACGAGCCGGTCTCGGCGCGGGTCCTCTCGCTGCCAGCCTCGGGCGAGCCCGCGCTGAACCTGCCGCTTCTGGTGACGGGGCGGCTGCCCTCGGCGCTGCATCCCGACGAGGTGGCGCTTTACGCCCCCTTCGCCGAGGCGCATGAGCTGATGCCCGGCGCGCAGATCGAGGCGGTGATCCGGGGCACCCGGCGCAGCCTTCTGGTCACCGGCCATGTGCTATCGCCCGAGTTCGTCTATACGATCGGGCCGGGCCAGATGATGCCCGACGACCGCCGCTATGGCGTGATCTGGATGGGCGAAGAGGCGCTGGCGGGCGCAGCCGACATGCAGGGCGCGTTCAATGCGCTGATGGTGGGGCTGACGCGCGGGGCCAATGCGCAGGCGGTGATCGACGCGCTCGACGACCGGCTCGCGCGGTTCGGCGGCGCGGGGGCGCATGACCGCGACGGCCAGATCAGCCATGCCTTCCTCGCCTCCGAGATCGACCAGCTCGGCACGATGGCGCTGGTGCTGCCGCCGATCTTCCTCGCCGTCTCGGCCTTCCTCGTGAACATGGTGCTGTCGCGGCTGATCGCGCTGGAGCGCCAGCAGATCGGGCTCCTGAAGGCGGTGGGCTACACCACCGCCGCGATCACCGCGCATTACCTGAAGCTGAGCCTCGGCATCGGGCTGATCGGCACGCTTATCGGCTGGGGCGCGGGCGCGCGGCTGAGCCTTGGCATGACGCGCATGTATGCCGAGTTCTTCCGCCTGCCGGTGCTGATCTACAACCCCTCGAGCTGGCCCTTCGCACTTTCGGCGGCGCTGGCGGCGCTGACCGTGCTGGCGGGGGCCTGGCGGGCCGTCGGCGCGAGCGTCAGGCTTTCGCCCGCGATCGCGATGCTGCCGCCCGCGCCGCCCAGCTTCCGCCGCGGGCTCGTGGATGGGCTGGGCACGGCGCTGCGCCTGCGCCAGACCACGATGATGATCCTGCGCGGCATCACCCGCTGGCCCGGCCGCGCGGCGATCACGCTGTTCGGCGTCTCGGCCTCGGTCTCGGTGCTGATCGCCTCGTTCTTCCTGTCGGACGCGATGGCGCTGATGACCGACGAGGTCTTCTATCAGGCCAACCGCCAGAACGTGACGCTGACGCTGAGCCAGGCGCAGACCGATCGCGCGCTGCTTGATGCCGTGCATCTGCCCGGCGTGCTGGTGGCGGAGGGCAGTTTTTCCTTGCCGGTGCGCCTTGTCGTCGGGCCCCGCGAAGAGCTGACCTCGATCACCGCCTTTTCCGAAGGCGCGACCCTCTCGCGGCTGATCGACGACGAAGGCCGCGCCGTCGCCCTGCCCGACGCGGGGCTGGTGCTGCCCGAGGGGCTGGCCGACAAGCTCGGGCTGCGCACCGGTGACAGGCTGCGCGTCGAGGCGCTCGCCCCGCCCCGCGAGACATGGGAGCTGCCGCTCGCCGCCACCATCCGCCAGACCATCGGCCAGGAGGCCTATATGGCGCGGCCTGCGTTGTTTGCGCTGATGCGGCAGGTGCCGCAGGTGAACCGGATCGACCTCTTGGTCGACGCGCCCGCCCTGCCCGCGCTTTACGCCGAGGCCAAGCGCCGCCCCGAGATCGCCGGGCTGACCGCCTGGGACGCGGTGCGTGAACAGTTCGAAGCGACGATCGGGGAAAACGTGCTGATCTCGGTGATCGTCTACACCACGCTGGGCGTTCTGATCACGGTCGGCGTGGTCTATAATGCCGCGCGCATCCGGCTGTCGGAGCGCGCGCATGAGCTGGCCTCGCTGCGCGTTCTGGGCTTTCATCGCTCCGAGGTCGGCATGGTGCTGATAGGCGAGACCGCGGCGCTGACGCTGGCGGCGATCCCGCTGGGCTGGATCGCGGGCTACGGCTTTGCCGCGCTGATGACACAGGCCTTCACCACCGACCTCGTGGCGCTGCCCCTCGTGATCGAGCGCGCCACCTATGCCACCGCCTCGCTGATCGCGCTGGCGGCGGCGCTGGTCTCGACGCTGGCGGTGCGCCGTCGGCTGGACCGCATCGACATCGTTCAGGCGCTCAAGGCGCGTGACTGAAAGGAACCGAGATGGATCTGAAACGCCTTGCCCTTCCCGCGCTGACGCTGCTGGCCATCGGCGGTCTGGCGGCCTGGGCCTTCCGCCCCGAGCCGGTGCTGGTCGATCTGGCCACCGCCTCGCGCGCGCCGATGCGGATCACCGTCGAGGCCGAGGGCGTTACCCGCGTGCGCGATCCTTATCTTGTCACCGCCCCGATCGCGGGCACGCTGTCGCGGGTGAGCGTCGAGGTGGGCGATGCGGTCGAGCGCGGCAACTCGGTCCTGGCCGAGATCCGGCCCGCCGAACCTGCCCTTCTGGATGCCCGCTCGCGCGCGCAGGCCGAGGCGGCCGTGACCGAAGCCGAAGCCGCCGTGCAGGCCGCGGGCGCCAATCTCGCGCGGGCCGAGGCAAGCCTTGCCTTCGCCCGCTCGGACCATGTGCGCAACACCGAGCTTGCGTCGCGCGGCACGCTGTCGTCGCGCGCGCTCGAGGCCTCGGCGCAGACGCTCGACACCGCCGAGGCGACCCGCGCCGCCGCCCGCGCCGATCTCGACCTCGCCCATGCCACGCTCGCCAAGGCGCAGGCGCAGCTCTTGTCGCCCGAGGCGGTCAGCGCGGCCACGGGCGATTGCTGTGTGCGCCTCGCCGCGCCGATCTCGGGCACGGTGCTGACGATCGCGGACGAATCCGCGCGCCTTGTCGGGGCGGGCGAAGAGCTGATGCGGCTGGGCGATCTGAAGGACCTCGAGATTGAGGTCGACCTGCTCTCGGCCGATGCCGTCAAGCTTGCACAGGGCGCAAGCGCCACGATCGAGCGCTGGGGCGGTGCGCCTCTGGCCGCGACGTTGCGCCGGATCGAGCCCGCGGCCTTCACCCGCACCTCGGCGCTTGGCATCGACGAGCAGCGCGTGCGGCTGAAACTGGATCTGGATGAACCGAACGGCGCCGCTGCGGGCCTGGGCGACCAGTTCCGCGTCTATGCAAAGATCACCGTCTGGGAGGCGGAGGACGTGCTGCAAATCCCGCAATCCGCTCTGTTTCGCGAAGGCGCGGACTGGGCGGTGTTTCGCGTGATCGAGGGACGCGCCGTTCTGACCCCCGTTGAGGTAGGCCAGCGCAACAGCGCGACGGCCCAGATCACCGAAGGGCTTTCCGCGGGCGATGTGGTGGTGGCCTATCCGGGCAACCGCGTCGAGGATGGCGGCAAGGTCGCCGCGCGCGACTGAACGCGGCGCGGGCCTATCGCTTGCGGCCCTCGGCCTCGTCGATCAGCCCCTTGACCCAGCGCGCAAAGAGGAAGGTCGCGGGCACGCCCAGCGGGATCGACCAGTACAGCGCCGTCATCGGCGGGATCGCGGGCAGGCCGATGAATTGCCACATCAGCCCCAGCATGAACAGGTTGATCGCCACCGCCCCCGCCGCGAACGGGTAAAGCAGGAGCGCGAGCCGCGAAATCCGCGGCCCCTGCCCTTTTCTGCCCTCAGCCCCGGCCTCAGTGGCTGGTGCCGGCTTCGAAGCTGATCTTGTTCCAGACATTGTATTTCCCCGAGGGCTTGCGCATCGGCAGCCGCTTGATCTCTTCGAGCGTCTTGGCGTCATAGACGATGACCGCGCCGTCATCCTCCCAGATCGAGACCAGCGCCTCCTCGCCATCCTTGGTGAACTCGACATGCGCCACCACCTTACCCGGCGCCGGATCGAGCGTTTTCACGATCTCGAGGCTCTCCTTGTCGATGATATGCATCTTGTCCTTGTTCGGGCCAAAGAACACATCCGCCCAGACATAGGGCGAGGTCGAATGCGAGCGCATGAAGAAGCCCGGGCCGAGGGTCTCGATTTCCTTGACCGTCTTCCAGCTTTCCATGTCGATCACCGAGATCGTGTTGCCCTTGAGATGCGGCGTCGCCATCACCGTGGTGTCATGCCAGGGCCAGGTGATCCCGGAGCCCAGATGCGGCATGCCCGGCAGGTCGAGATTGGCCACCTCCTGCCCGATCACCATGTCGAGCACGATGCCATGCTCGCCATCGCGCGAGGCGCCGATCAGGTGCTCGTAATCGAGGTCGAAAAAGAAATCGTCCATGATATCGGAGACGGTGATCTTGCGCACCGGGAAGGGCTCAGGCTTGACCGGCGGCTCCATCCGGTAGTCATGGGCAAAGCCCATCTGCGGCGGGTTGGCGCCGTAGAACACCTCCCAGACCTGCGGCACATCCTTGAGCGCCAGCACGAAGCTTTCGCGCGGCGGCGCCTGATAGACCGCCGAGACGCGCGACGGCGTGCCATCGGGCCCGGTGACGTCGATCACCTTCTGCACGCTCAGATCCTCGGTCGAGAGGATGGTCAGCGTCTGCGGCAGGTAATTCGCGACCGCCAGCCATTTGCCATCGCCCGACATGGCGATGTTGCGGCTGTTCAGGCCCGCGCGCACCTGCCCGACGATCTGCAGCGACCAGATATCGTATTTCTGCACCCAACCGTCGCGGCTCATCACGAAGACATAGCGCCCGTCGGGCGAGAATTTCGGCCCGCCATGCACGGCGAAAGGCGTCGGAAAGCGGTTGAGCACCTCGAACGTGTCGCCATCAAGCACCGAGACATGGTGGTCGCCGGTTTCCACCACCAGCGTGATGTTCATCGGGTCGGCGGTGAAGACGGGGGCATCGGCGGGCTTGTACTCGGCCGACAATTCGCGCGTGGCCATCGCATCCTCGACGCTCCAGCGCGGGGTTTCGGGCAGCGGTTCTTCGAGATAGCGCGCAATGGCGGCGATCTGATCGGTGGCGAGGGTTTCCGCGAAGGCGGGCATCTGCGTGGCCGGACGACCGTCTGCGATCACCGCTTCGAGCTTGGGCCCCCACATCCGCCCGAGCGTCTCGGGGATCAGCGCGGGGCCGACGCCGCCAAGGCGGTTCTCGGCGTGGCATTCGGCGCAATGCTCGGCAAAGAGCGCCTTGGCATCGGGCTCGGCCGCGGCGGGCGCTCCAAGCCCCATCGTGGCCGCAAGCACCATGCCGAGGAAGCCTCCGGCGGGAGTATTTGCAGCTCGATGAAAGCGGGGTTGCTTCTGGCGCATCGAAACGGCGGGGCGGTCAGAAGAAACGGTGTTCGGGGTCATGGCTCTTTCCACGGAAGGGGGTGAGGGCGACGCGCTCGGCCTCGGCCTCGATGCCGATTTCGGACGCGCCGAGATAGCAGGCCGGATCCTCGGCCCAGGGGTCGCCCGTCAGTTGCAGGGCGCGGATACGGGTGTTGCCGCCGCAGACCGATTTATAGGCGCAGGCGCCGCAGCGGCCCTTGAGCGGGCGCGGACGCTGGCGCAGCGTGGCCAGCATCGGGTCTTCGCCCGTCCAGAGCTGCGAGAAGGGCGTCGTCTTGACCGAACCCACGGTGTAATCCGACCAGTAGGTATCGGGATGCACCTTGCCGAGCGTGTCGATATTGGCCACGCCCAGCCCCGAGCTGTTGCCGCCCCAGGCTTCGAGATGGGCGCGGATATGATCGGCCTTCTCGGGGAAGTTCTTTTCCACCCAGCGCAGGAAATAGACCGCGTCGGCGTCGTTATTGCCGGTGACGATTTCCAGCGGCATATCCTCGGCCACGGCGACCCAGGCGCGGTCGAGCAGTTCGTCCATCGCCTCGCGGGTGCGTTTGTGTTCGGTATCGTCGCCGCGATGCTTGTCGCCGCGCCCCGCATAGACCAGATGCGAAAGATAGAACTTGTCGACGCCCTCGCGGTCGCACAGGTCCATCATTTCGGGCAGATGGTGGGCGTTATCCTCGGTGATGGTAAAGCGCAGCCCCACCTTCACGTCGCGTTTCAGCAGCTCGCGCACGCCGGTCAGCGCCGCGTCATAGGCGCCGTCGAGGCCGCGGAACCAGTCGTTGGTCTTGCCGATCCCGTCGAGAGAGATACCGACGTAGTCAAACCCCAGATCGGCGATGCGCTGCGCGTTCGAGGCATCAATCAGCGTACCGTTGGTGGACAGCGAAAGATGGCGGAAGTTCAGTTCCTTGGCGCGCTCGGCCAGCTCAAAGAAATCGAAACGCGACAGCGGCTCGCCGCCGGACAGGATCAGCGCGGGAATGCCGAAGGCCTTCAGGTCGTCAAGCACCCCCATCGCCTGCTCATGGCTCAGTTCGCCCGGAAAATGCACATCCGCCGAGGTGGTGTAGCAATGGCGGCACTTGAGGTTGCAACGCCGCGTGAGGTTCCAGATCACCACCGGCTTCACCGGGCCTTCGCGGCGGCGCACCGGCGTCGGATGGATCAGTTCGCGCATGTATTGCGTGAGGCGGAACATGGGCTCAGCCCTCCCCTCTGAGACGCAGCCCGGTCTTTTTCAGGATGCGCGTGGAATAGAGAATATCGCTCGCGCGGCACGCAGGGCCAAGCAGAGCGGCGATTTCGGCGCGTTTGCGCTCGACTTCCTCGCGGCTGGACCCGTGGACCATCGCGAACATGTTGTAGGGCCAGCCTTCGGCGCGCGGGCGCAGGTAGCTGTGCGAGACGAATTCAAGCGCGCCGACCTTTTCGCCCAGCGCCTCGGCCTGCGCATCCTCGACATCCCAGACCGACATGCCGTTGGCGACCATGCCGAGCGCGTAATGGTTGGGCGCCAGCGCGATCCGCCGGATCACGCCGCGTTCCAGCATCGCGGCCATGCGCGCGCGCAACTCCGCCTCGTCGATGCCGATCTGGCGCGCGATCTGCGCATAGGGGCGCGGGCACAGCGGCAACCCTGCCTGGGTCGCGGCAATCACCCGTCTGTCGATGTCGTCAATGCTCATACCGCAACCCTGAAGCCCACGAAGAACTCTTTGAGCTTGGGAAACCGAAACACGGTCAGCCCCGTTTCCTGCTCGATCTGATCGGCGATAGAGGTGATCCCTTCGGGCGTTTCCGCCGCGAGAACGAACCACATGTTCAGCCGGTGATCGCGTTCATAATTATGGGCGACCTCGGGATGCTCATTGACCAAAGTCATGACTTCGTCGAAACGCGCGCGCGGCACCTCCATCGCGCAGAGGCAGAACGCGCCGCCCATCGCCACCGCGTCGAAAAACGGGCCGAAACGGGTGATCGCGCCGATCTCGCGCAGATGGGCCAGCCGGTCGATCAGCGCCTCTTCCGAAAGGCCGAATTCGGCGCCGGCCTCGGCAAAGGGGCGCTCGGCAATCGGGAATCCCTCTTGCAGCGCGTTCAGGATCGCACGATCGGTCGCATCAAGCGCATCGTCGGGCAGCGGCGCGCGTCTCATTCGGCAGCCTCCAGCACAGGCTTGCGGTCGATCATCGCGCCGGTCTGCTTGAAGCAGCGCACCGAGAACAGGATGCGCGGTTCGGCGCCTTCCATCTCGGGCAGTTGGCGCGCGCTTTCGATCGCGGCCAGCGCCTCCGAGCGGCTTTTCGCATGCACCATGCAGAACAGCGCGTTTTCCCAACCTTCGGAGAGGTGGCGCTCATAGCACAGCGTCACGCCCGGATGACGGATCAGCGCATTGCCAGCAGCCTCGATCCGCTCGGGCGGCAGTTTCCACGCGACCATCGCGTTCGAGCGCCAGCCCAGCGCGCGGTGGCGCACGATCACGCCCAGACGCGTGATGATCCGCGCGCCCAGCAGCACCTCGATCCGCGCGAGCACCTGCGCCTCGGACATGCCAAGCCGAGCGCCGATCTCGGCGAAAGGCTGCGAGACCAGCGGCAGGCCGTCGGTCAGACATTGCAACAACGCGCGGTCGCCCGGCTCGATCACCGAGGTATCGGCGGGCTGATCAAGCTTGAGCGTGTGGCGCGGCCCGGCCAGCTTGAAGCCGAGATCGACGTTGAAAGCGCGTTTCAGCGGCAGGCTGAGCACACGCAGCCCGGTGCGCTCGGAAATCCGCGCGAGCATCGCAGCGAGTTCCTCGGCATCGGGGGCGGTCGCCACCAGCCAGATGTTCCACTCGTCCTCGCGCAGGTAGGAATGGTTGACGCCGGGTTCAGCGCCAACGATCTGCGCCACCTCCTCGACCTGCCAGTCCGGCGCGGCAATCGCAGCAAGCGTCGAGACGCCCACCGTATTCGGCCGACAGGTCGCGCCGACCCGGGCCATCGTGCCCGCGGCCCGCAACCGGCCCAGATCGGCCAGCAGCACATCTTCCGTGACGCCGATCTTTTCGGCCATGGCCGCGAAGGGGCGCGAAACCAGTGGCAAATCGCGCTGGAACTCATCGAGGACTTTCAGGTCAAGCGGCGTCAGGAGCGTCATATCAAATCAAAGTCCCAGTCTGTGGGCGCGCGCGGTGAAGAAGATCCCCGAGGGGCTCTCGGCCGCGATCTCGCCGATGGGTTGAAGGCTGGTCGTGTCGTAAATCACCACCTTGTTCGCGTCGCGCACCGAGACCCAGGCTTCGGTGCCGCGCGAGGTGAATTCCATGTGCAGGACCGCCGGGCCCGGAACCATCTCGCCGATGATTTCGTGGCTCATCGTGTCGATGACCTGCACGGTGTCGTTATCGGGATGGGCGAAGTTCACCCAGACATGCCGCCCGCCCGGCCGCGCCATCGCAAAGACCGGCTGGCCATGCACCTGCGTGCGCCCGGTTTCCTCCAGCGAGCGCGAGTCGATCCAGAGCACCTCGTGGTGATGCACGGCGGGCAGCACGATCTGGTCGCCCGCCTTCGCCCAGCCTTCGAGATGCGGCATCTTGTAGACCGGCATTTCCTCCTGACCGCGCCCGTAATGGGGCAGGATCTTTTTCGCCTCGGGCACCTCGGCCCAGAGGTCGATCGCGCTCAGCCCGTCCTCGCCGAAAAGCCCGGCGATATAGGTGCGCCCGTCATCGGTGACCAGCGCGTCATAGGGCTCGGCGCCGATGTTTTCGAGCGTGGTGACCTTGGGCTCGGCGCCCGAGAAATCGACGATCTTGCTCTCGCCGGTTTCCCAGACCGAAAAGACAAAACGGCGGCCCGGCGCGTCTTCAAGGCCCAGCGCCTTGCCCTCGGCGGGGATGTGATAAAGCTCGGCCAGCGTGTCGGCGTCGAAAATCTTGACCCCGCCCGGCTCGTAATTCGCCACTGCCACCAGCTTGCCATCGTCGGAAATCGCGCCGCCGATCGAATTGCCCGCCTGCACGACGCGGTTGACGATTTTCTGGGTCAGGATGTCGATCTTGGTCAGCCCGCCATCGCGGCCGAAGACATAGGCGAACCGCTCGTCGGACGAGAACACCAGCGAGGCATGCGACAGGTCGCCCAAGCCCTCGATGCGGCCGATGGCGGCATGTTCGGATTGATCGACGATCAGCACCGAGCCGGTCGCGCGCTCGACCACGACGCCCAGATCGCCGGTTGCGCGCAGATCGTCGGCCAGCGCGGGCATCGCCAGGGCGGAACACAGGAACAGGGCGGCCAGACGGGTCATTCTTCGGTCTCCAGCAGGTAATCGGCGATCCAATAGGCTTCTTCTTCGGTCATCAGCGGGCGCCAGGGCGGCATCGCCGTGCCGGGCATTCCGTCGAGGATAATCTCGGCGATCACCTGCCGGTCCATCCCCTCCAGCGCCTCGCGGGTGAGCGGGCTGCCAAGGCCGCCCTTGCGGGTCAGCCCGTGGCACGAGCCGCAATCCTGCAGCACCAGATGTTCAAGCTCATGCTGCTTCTCGGCGTCGATCCCCTCGGCCGCGGCGGGCATTGCCAGCACCAGCGCGAGCATCGACGCCAGGGCGCGTGGATCAGGCATGGCAGCGCTCCTGAAGGCGTTGCGCGCGCGCTTCGGCGATCAGGCGAAAGGGCGTGGTGCGATCGGCCAGCGCGGCCACCTCGCCGATGATGAAGATCACCGGGCTTTCCAGCCCCGCCTCGGCCATGTCGCCCTCGATCTGGTCGAGCTGCGAGCTGAGGCGCCGTTCCTGCGAGGTCGTGGCCGAGGCCACCGCCATCACCGGCGTCGCCCCCGCCATCCCATGCGCCATCAGCTTTTGCGCGATGAAACGGATCGTCGCCTTGCCCATGTAGAAGACCAGCGTGGTCTCCGGATCGGCCAGCCCGGCCCAGTCCAGATTCAGCATCTCGTCGGCCTTGCAGTGGCCGGTGATGTAGCGCACCGAGCGCGCGATTCCGCGATGCGTCAGCGGCACGCCAGTCGAGGCCGAGGCGCCCTGCGCGGCGGTGATGCCGGGCACGACGGCAAAGGGCACGCCCGCCTCGGCCAGCCGCGCGGTTTCCTCGCAGCCACGCCCGAAGATGAACGGATCGCCGCCTTTCAGCCGGATCACATTGCGCCCGGCCTGCGCGTAACGCACGAGAATCTCGTTGATTTCTTCTTGCGGCACGGGGTGGTGATGGGTGCGCTTGCCGACATCGACGCGCTCGGCATCAGCCGGGATCATCGCCAGGATTTCAGGGGCCACAAGCCGATCGAACACCACCACTTCGGCACTCTGAATCAGGCGCGCCGCCTTCAGCGTCAGGAGCTCGGGATCGCCGGGGCCGGCGCCGACAAGCGTAACTGTCCCGATGTTACCCATGCCAATCTCCTTTTTCTTTCGGCAGCGTCATGCGTCGACTCTGCCAAAACGGGCGCGCCCATATATTGACGGAAGTCAAACTTATGTGATTCAGCGCCGCAAAAAGGAGATTGATGGACCTGCCCGCTATTGCGGCAGCACGATCACCTTGCCGATCATGTCGTGGCTTTCCCAATGCGGGCCGCAAAGATAGCCCCACTCGCCCGGCACATCGAAGGTCTGCTCGGCGGTTTCCTCGGGAAAGAGGCGCTCGCTCTCGGGCTGGCCCTCGTCGCGGAACCAGGTCGAATGCGAGGTGCGCTTGTCGACATTGACCCAGCGCACCGTGGTGCCCAGCGGCACTTCCAGCGTGACCGGGCAGAAGGTGTATTTGTACATCAGCGCGACGGTGACACCCTCTTCCTCGGCGCTTGGGTGGCCGTAGATCTGCACATAACGCTCTTCGGCTTCCTGGCAGATCTTGGCGATCTTCTCGGGGTCGGTCTCGGCATGCGCGAGCCCGGTGCCGGCCGCCAGCACAGCCAGGACGCTCAGGATGGTTCGGGTCATCGGAAAGCTCCTTTGCCAAAAGAAAAAGGGCGGCAGGTTGCCCTGCCGCCCTCCCTGCGGGCCCATCTTACTGGGCAACCGCGTTGATTTCGACCCCCGCGTCATCAAGACCCAGACGCCAGTCCATCGACACGTGGTGGAAGCGTGCGGCGGTGAAGTCGTCGTGGATCGCGAAGCCGACGGTATAGACCTTGCCGGGTTCGATCTTGATGTCACCCGCAGCGCCGGTGTCGAGCGGACGCTTGATCACCGCGGTCCAGGTATCGCCGTCAAGCGTCAGCGAGGTCTCGATCTGCGCCTCGTCGTCACCGTGGCGCGCTTCGAGGATATGGCCGTTCGAGCTGCCGGTCGGGTTGGCGCGGAGCAGGTCCATATAGGTGCCGCCATCAAGGTAGGCCGCGATCTCGCCTTCGGCTTTCAGCTTGTCCCAGCCGCCGAGCGGTTTGCCGCCACGGCCCTTGAGCTCGATCTCGGTGCGGCTTTCGGCGATGTATTTGCTGACATAGTCGGTCGCCCCGAGACGTGCCGCCACATCACCCGCCGCCGCGAGGGCCGCGCCATCGGGCGCATCGGGCATATAGCGGTTGTCGTTGTGGCAAGTCACCCAGCACCCGGCCTGTTCACCGTATTCGATGCCGTTGCCCAGGATCATCATCGCGACTTTCACCGGGTTTTCCGGGTCCATCTTGCCGCCGTCGACGAAGGGGACCGGGTTGTGCGGACCAGCCTGGAACTGCAGGCGCAGATACAGGTTCTCGCCGTCATGCGTGGCCTGAAGCGAGGCGTCGATCGAGCCGCGTTTGCCCGGGATCGGGGTCGGCTCGGCTTTTTCGCCGGTCACGATCTTCTGGCCCATGTTGGCCAGTTCCTTGGCGTGGCAGGTCGAGCACTTGTCGCCGCCCTTGGTCACCGGACGCGCGCCGCCATGGGTCTTGCCATTCTGCACCCATTCGAAGCTCGCCTGACCCGGGTAGAACATGGTCACGGTCAGCGGCGAGGATTTGCTCCAGTCGATCGCGGCATCCGGGCCGTCGCCCGAGCCGCCAGCGGCCGGAACCGGAGCGCCGGAGGCCTTGGCCTGCTCTTCGGCAACCGCCTTGTCGACCGCCGAGGCGATCCGTGCCTGCACCGCCTCTTCGGCAGCCTTGGTCGCGGCAGCGGCGGCTTCGGCCTCTGCGGCTTCCTTGGCTTCGATCCGCGCAAGACTTTCCAGATATTCAGCCGGGATTTCGCGGGCGAATTTCGGGTTCGGCGCTTCCAGCTCGGCGAGGTATTCCTCGTCGGCGCGGTCACGCACGTTGTGGTGCGCGATGCCCTTGTGGCAGTCGATGCAGGTCTGCCCCGTCTCGATCGCGTTCATGTGCTGCTGACGCGCACGCGGGCGCTGTTTCTCGGGCAGCATCGATTCGAAATCGTGGCAGTTGCGGCATTCGCGCGAGTCGGTGGATTTCATCCGTTCCCATTCGTGCATCGCCAGCTCAAGCCGCTTGGCATCGAATTTCTCGGGCGTCGAGATCGAGCCGGTCAGCTTGCCCCAAACCTCGCGCGAGGCCTGGATCTTGCGGATGATCTTGTGCGTCCAGTCCTTCGGCACGTGGCAGTCCGAACAGACCGCGCCCACGCCCGAGCGGTTCACGTCGTGGATCGTGCCCTTGTATTCGGCATAGACGTTATCTTCCATCTCGTGGCACGAGATACAGAAGGGCATCGTGTTGGTGGCTTCCATCGCGGTGTTGAAGCCGCCCCAGAAGACGATCCCCGCGATGAAGGCGGCGGCGGCACCGACAACGGGCACGCCAAAGAAGACATAGCGCCGCCAAAGGGACGCGGGTTGTTTGGGTTGCGGGGTGTCGTCCGACATCTCCTGGCTCCTGCGCAACAGCGGGCCAGCGCCCGAAGGCGGCCCTGCTGGAAAGAATGGGCTGGAAAATACGGACCGCCCGCAAGGGGCGGCCCGCGACGAGACCTTATCAGGTCACGTGGTTGGTGCGGTTGTAGACGTTGAACTTGCCGGTCGGGGCAAAGAGGCCGTCGATGCGGGCTTTTTCTTCAAGCGTCTCGGCGTCGAAGATCACCATCTGGCCGTTCGGCTCTTTCGAGTCCTTCAGGTTCCACTTGGAGACCCAGACTTCCGTGCCATCCGCGTTGAACTCGAAGTGGACAGCGGCGCTGCCTTCCTCGTCGGTGATCTGGATCGTCTTGGCGATCTCGCCGGTGGCCTTGTCGATGACCTGGATCGACTGCTGCACTTCCGGGTCGGGGTGTTTGGTCTGGTCAGCCCAGACGTATTTCGACTTCGGGTGGGTGCGGACGAACAGGCCGGGGCCATCGGTTTCGACCGTGTAGCAGACTTTCCACGCCTGATCGGCATGACCTTCGGGGTCGTTGCCCCAAACCGTCACAGTGCCTTCGCCGAGGTGGGTGGTGCCGGCGACCGGACCGCAGTTCGGGTCATCCCAGTTGGCGCCCGGGCCGGGGTGCGGCAGCGCGCCCACGTCGATCATCGCTTCCAGCTTGCGCTCTTTGGTGTCGACCACGACCATCTTGTTCGAGGCGTTCGCGGCGATCTGGAAGTAACGGCCGGTGGTGTCGAAGAACCCGTCATGCAGGAACTTGGCCGAGTTGATCATCTCGATGCGCAGGTTGTCGAGGTCGGTGTAATCCACCTGCCACATCTGGCCCAGCTCCTTCACGGCGACCAGGAAGGTCGGCTCGTTCGGGGTGGTGTAGATGGCGGCCACGCGGGCCTCTTCGACATAGTTGCCGTCGACGTTCACGCCGCGGGTCGAAACCACTTTCAGCGGCTCCATGGTCACGGCGTCGGCGATCACGAAGTGCGGCGGCCAGTAGCCCCCACCGATCACGTATTTGCCGTCGCCCGAGATCGACACGTCACGCGCGTCGTGGGCGATGTCGACTTCGGCAACCAGCATCTTGTCCGGCGTCTGCCAGAGGTCGATCTTGGTCATCTTGCCGTCGCGGCCCATAGTGTACCAGAAGCGACCCGGGTTCTCCATGTGCTCCACATTGTGGTGCTCGGAGGCCTTGATCACGTGCACGGCGTAGCCGGTCGGGATATGGACGAGAACTTCCTTGGTGTCGCCGTCGATGATGGCAACCTTGCCGACGTCACGCTCGATGACGACGAAGAAGTTTTCCCAGTTGCGGCCATGCAGCGGCTCGGTCGGATAGTCGGCCGGGTCAACATAGACCTTGCGCGAGGCTTTCATCTGTTCCAGCGACCATTCCGGCGGTTTCGGCGGGGTCATCTGGATATAGGTGGCCATATCCTTGATTTCCTGCTCGGTCATGATGTCCGAGAAGTTGTTCATCCCGCCTTCGGTACCGAAGGAGATGATCTTTTCAAGGCGTTCCTGGCCCAGCTTCAGCGTGCCACCCTCGGTGACGGTGCCGTCGGCTGCGGTTTTCTTCCAGGCCGGCTCGAGGTTTTTACCCGTCGCCCCTTTGCGCAGAACACCGTGGCAGCCTGCGCACTGCTGGAAGTAGATTTCTTTCGAATGCTCGAAAGCTTCTTCACTCAGCGTCGGAACGTCCTGGGCGAGCGCAGGAAGCGCCACGCCGGCGAGGAACACGGCCAGACCCGCGGTCGGGACCAGTCCGAAGCGTTTATTCTTTCTCTCAAGTGACATGATCACTCTCCTGTGGGGCGATGAGGCACGCTGAACCTGCCAAGCCGGGCCCCGATGAGCATTGACCAAAGTCAAGTTTCTGTGAGCCATTGGTGATCGCAATCGTCGGATATTAGAATTTCATAAATATTTCATATCCTTGAAGCCGAATTCATGGCGCCGCCCCGGTGCAGATTGACTTTCGTTAAGGCTATCGCGGCGCGTGCCCAGCATCCTTTCCCAAATCATGTCATGTCGGGCGCCGGGGCCATGCCGCCGGTGCCCTGAGGAGTTTCCCGATGCCCGTCCTCGCGCGCCTGTTTTCCGAAGGATTCCGAATCTTCTTTTTGCTCACGCTGCTCAGCGCCGTGCTGTTCCTTTCGGTCTGGGAAGGCCTGTTGTGGAATGACTTCTTCGGTTCGGGCGGCTGGAGCCTGCCGATTCTGCCCGGCCCGATCGGCTGGCATGCGCATGAGATGATCTTTGGATTCGCCGGCGCCGCGATGGGCGGGTTCTTCCTGACCGCCGTGCCAAACTGGACGGGCGCGCCCGCGGCGCAACGCAGCTTTATCGCGATCGCGGCGGGGCTGTGGCTGCTGGGCCGGATTGCCGCCTGGACCTCGGCGCTCTGGCCCGCCGGGCTCGTCGCGCTGGCCTCGCTTCTGTTCGTGCCCTTCCTTGGCGCAAAAATCGCCACGCAGTTGCTGAAACGCCCAAAACCCCAGAACATGATGTTCCTCGGCATCCTCGCCGCGATGTGGGGCGGCGAAGTTCTGGTGCAGGCCGACTGGATGGGCCTTGGCTGGGGCGACGAGGCGCGCGGGCTGCGCGTGGGCCTTCTGGCGCTTTGCGCGATGATCGCGGTGATCGGCGGGCGCGTGGTGCCCGCCTTCACCCGCAACGCGATGATTCGTACCGGCCGCGAGACCGACCTGCCCGAAAGCGGCGGGCGGCTCGATCTGGCGGGCATCGGCGTGACTGTCGCGCTCGCGCTTCTGGCGGTGCTGCCCCTGCCCGAGATGATTCCCGCGCTCCTCGCGCTGGTCGCGGGCGGGCTGACACTGGCGCGGCTGAGCCGCTGGAAAGGCCTCTGGAGCCGCCCCTACCCGATCATCTGGACGCTGCATCTGTCCTATGCGCTGCTGGGGCTGGGATACCTCGCCTGGGGCGCGGCGGGCTTCGGGATTGGCGCCGAGATCCCGGCGCTGCACCTGCTAGGGATCGGCGCGGTGGGCGGCATGGTGCTCTCGGTGATGAGCCGCGCAAGCCTTGGCCACACCGGCCGTCCGCTGATCGCCGCGCGCCCGGTCGCGCTGGCCTATGGAATCGTCCCGATCGCGGCGCTGATCCGCTGGATCGCCCCTCAGGCCACCGATGGCGAAGCTTTTCTGACTCTTTTTGCAGGAATTCTTTGGATCACCGCTTTCGGCCTCGCCCTGGCCGCCGTTGCCCCTATTTTATTGGCTCCGCGCATGCCGCGCCCGCCCGCAGGCCCCACCCCGGGCAGCTCCGGCCGCCCCAATTAAAGCGCCCCGGGACCGATGCGATTGCAAACGATTGACTTTCGTTAAGGCGAGTCGCCCCCGGTCACGGTCTTGTGAGCCTACCGATCAACCGCTCCGAAAAGGAGAGCGCACATGCGCGAAGTCATGACCAAGAGCATGGCCCGCAATATCTTTTATGGCGGATCCCTGTTCTTCATTATCATCTTCGTGGGTCTCTCGGCCCACAGCCATCTCTACATCACCTCGACCTCGACGGATGAATCCACGCTGACCGACTCGGTGCGCGCGGGCAAACGCGTCTGGGAAGAGAATGCCTGCATCAACTGCCACACGATCATGGGCGAAGGCGCTTATTTCGCCCCTGAACTGGTCAACGTGATGACCCGCTGGGGCATCGACCCGGGCGACCATGAAGGCGCGAAAGATGCCCTGAAGGCGTGGATGGACGCGATGCCCACGGGTATCGAAGGTCGTCGCCAGATGCCGCAATTCAACCTGAGCGACGAGGAATACCAGAACCTCGCCGACTTCCTGATGTGGGCGGACAGCATCGACGCGCAGGAATGGCCGCCGAACGACGCGGGCTGAGGCAAGGACTGGAGTAGAACCATGAAATACCAAAGTCAGAAAATCGCCCTTGCCTATATGGGGGTCGCGCTTGCGCTGTTCCTCATTCAGGTGACCATGGGCCTCGTGATCGGCTGGATCTATGTCTCGCCGAACTTCCTGTCGGAACTCCTGCCCTTCAACATCGGCCGGATGCTCCATACCAACGCGCTCGTCGTGTGGCTGATCACCGGCTTCATGGGCGCGGCCTACTTCCTGATCCCGGAAGAGGCCGAGCGTGAAATCCACTCGGAAAAGCTGGCCTATCTGCAGCTTCTGATCCTGGTGGTGGGCACGCTGGGTGCAGTTATCACCTACACCTTCAACCTGTTTGAAGGGAACATCCTGCTGGGCAAAGAAGGCCGCGAATTCCTCGAGCAGCCGCTCTGGGTCAAGGCCGGCATCGTCGTTGCCGCGCTGATCTTCCTGTTCAACGTCACCATGACCGTGCTCAAGGGCCGCAAGACCGCGATCACGAACATCCTGCTTCTGGGCCTCTGGGGTCTGGCGCTGCTGTTCCTGTTCGCCTTCTACAACCCCGGCAACCTTGCGCTCGACAAGCAGTACTGGTGGTACGTCGTGCACCTCTGGGTGGAAGGCGTGTGGGAGCTGATCATGGCGTCGATCCTCGCCTACCTGATGCTCAAGCTGACGGGCGTTGACCGCGAAGTCGTGGAAAAATGGCTCTATGTCATCGTCGCCGCCGCGCTGTTCTCGGGTATCCTGGGCACCGGCCACCACTACTACTGGATCGGCACCCCCGGTTACTGGCAGTGGATCGGCTCGATCTTCAGCTCGCTCGAGATCATTCCCTTCTTCGCGATGATGGCCTTCGCCTTCGTCATGGTCTGGAAGGGCCGCCGCGACCACCCGAACAAAGCCGCGCTGCTGTGGAGCCTTGGCTGCGCCACGCTGGCCTTCTTCGGTGCGGGCGTCTGGGGCTTCCTGCACACGCTGCACGGGGTGAACTACTACACCCACGGCACGCAGATCACTGCCGCCCACGGGCACCTCGCCTTCTTCGGCGCCTATGTCGCGCTGAACCTCGCGATCATGTCCTACGCGCTGCCGATCCTGCGCGGTCGTGACCCCTACAACCAGGTCCTCAACATGGCCTCGTTCTGGCTGATGGCGGGCGGCATGACCTTCATGACCTTCACGCTGACCTTCGCAGGCACGGTGCAAACCCACCTGCAGCGCGTGATGGGCGAGTATTACATGGACGTCCAGGATCAACTCTGGGTCTTCTATGTGATGCGCTTCGGCTCGGGTGTCGCGGTTGTGCTGGGTGCACTGCTGTTCATCTACGCTCTGGCCATGCCGCGCCGTGAAGTGGTCGGCCCGGGTCCGATCGAGCAGCGCCGCCTCGACACTGACGCTGACCACGTCGCTGCCGAGTAAGCCAGCAAGACGAAAGGACAAACAGGATGAACGCGCACAACACCATGAAGGAGGGGGCCGAGGCCCCCTTCTACCTCCCGCAAGGCGACGAATGTGCCATCTTCGAGGCCGCCGCCGCCGCCGATCTTCCGGTCCTGCTGAAAGGCCCCACGGGCTGCGGCAAGACCCGCTTCGTGGCCCATATGGCCGCCCGGCTCGGCCGCCCGCTCTATACGGTGGCCTGCCACGATGACCTTTCCGCCGCCGACCTGATCGGTCGCTACCTCCTGAAGGGTGGCGAGACCGTCTGGGTCGATGGCCCGCTGACCCGCGCGGTGCGCGAAGGCGCGATCTGCTACCTCGACGAGGTGGTCGAGGCGCGCAAGGACGTGACGGTGGTGCTCCACCCGCTCACCGACGACCGCCGCATTCTGCCCATCGACCGCACCGGCGAAGAGCTGGAAGCGACGCCGGGCTTCATGCTGGTGGCCTCCTACAACCCGGGCTACCAGAACATCCTCAAGACGCTCAAACCCTCCACCCGGCAGCGGTTTGTAGCGATGGAATTCGACTTCCCCCGCCCCGAGCATGAAGTGCCGGTGGTGGTCCGGGAATCGGGCCTTTCCGAAGACCTCGTCCGCAACCTCGTGCGCCTTGCCAACAAGCTGCGCGGGCTCAAGGGCCAGGATCTGGAGGAAGGCGTCTCCACGCGTCTCGTTGTCTATGCCGCCACGCTCATCAAGAACGGCATGAAACTCGAACGCGCCATCGAAACCGCGATGATCGAGCCGCTCTCGGACGACGCGGATGTGAAACGCGGGCTCCGCGATCTTGTAACGGCCATTTTCGGGTGAGGCAGGCCGTGTCCAGGATCGACTTCGAGCCATGGGAACCCGAGGAATCCGTCGGGAAACTGTGGCACGCCCTTGCCAGCCGTCTTGACGCCCCAGAGGCGTATGACGGAGCCCGTGTCGACCTCTCCGAGGTCGGCGGACGGCTGGCAGTCCTTTTTCGTGCACTGGGCGGTTCCGCGGAATGCGAGTTCCGCCCAGTCGCGGAAGAGGTCAGCCGACACCGGCTGAGCTTTTTGCGCCGTCTTGGCGCCGAGGCGGAATCGGCCGCCCGCACGAGCTATGACGGCGCGGCGCTGCGCCTGCCCGTCTCGCTCGCGCTGTTCCCCGCACGCGAAGCCAATGCCGCCGCCTATATCTGGCTGGCCGCCTCGGCCGCGCATGCACCCGAAGAATTCGACACGCCCGAAGATCTGCTGCAAGCGGACCTGACGCATCTGGCGCAAGCCAACCGGATGGTGCGCGACACGCTGGCCGACGCGCCGGGGTTCCGCAGCCTCTATGCCGATCTGAGCGCGCTGACGCTGCAACTGCGCCCGGCGCCGAAGCTGCCCGCCGCCGAGGCCGCGATCGAGGCGCTCATTCGCGCTGAGCTTGGCGACACCACCCCCCTGCCCCCGCTGGCCGAAGAATATCGCGCCGCGCTGATCGCGGGCGACATTTCGGGGTTCGAAGAGCCGCGCGGCTATCAGCCCGCGCGCCCCATCGCGCTCTGGCCCGTGCTGCGCGGCACGCATAGTTCGGCCTCGATGGCCGTCGAGACCCGCGATGCCGAAGCCTCGGGCGACGAGAGCGAAGGCAATGACAAAAAGATGTACCGCGCGCGGCGCCGCAAGGCCGATCAGGTCGAGCGCAAGGACAGCCTGATCCTGCACAAGTTCGAGGCGATCCTGAGCTGGGCCGAGTTCATCAACCTCAACCGCCGCGTTGACGATGACGACAATGACGATGCGAAAAAGGCCGCCGACGATCAGGAAGAGCTGGGGCTGGGGCAGGTGTCGAAAGCGCCCGCAACCAAGCTGAAGCTGCACCTCGACCTTGCGCCCGAGGATGTGGATCGCGAACGCGTTTCGGGCAAGTTTCTTTATCACGAATGGGATGTGCGCACCGGCGCCTATCTGCCCGATCATTGCAACGTGCTGGCGAGCGAGGCCGAGGTCAGCGACACGATCCCCGATTTTCGCGCCGATCCCAAAGCCTGGCGGCGCATCCGCGCGGTCAAGCGCCAGTTCGAGGCGCTGCGTCCGGGGCGCGTCACGACGACCGGGCATCTCGACGGCGACGAGCTGGATATCGAGGCCACCGTGCGCGCGCAGGTCGAGCTGCGCGCCACCGGCGAGGCCCGAGAACGGATCTGGCGCCAGACCCGCCCGCAGCAGCGCGACCTCGCGGTGTCGATCCTGCTTGATGTTTCGCGCTCGACCGAAAGCGCGGTGGCGGGGCGCTCGGTGATCGAGATCGAACACGAGGCTCTGGCCGCGCTGGCCTGGGGGCTCGACGCCTGCGGCGACGACTTCGCGATCAACGCCTTTTCCTCGCTGAAACGCAGCCGCGTCTACATGCTGAACTGCAAGGCTTTCGGCGAGCCGATGTCGACGACCGTCGAATCCCGTATCGCCGGGCTGAAGCCGGGCTTCTACACGCGCCTTGGCGCGGCGATACGCCATGCCTCGGCCGATCTGGCGAAACAGACGCGCAAGCGCCGGCTGCTTCTGGTGATTACCGACGGCAAGCCCAACGACCTCGACCATTACGAGGGCCGCCACGGCATCGAAGACAGCCGCATGGCCGTGCAAGAGGCACGCCGCGCCGGCCATGCCGTGTTCGGCATCACCATCGACCGCGAGGCCAAGGCCTGGTTCCCGCGTATTTTCGGGCGTGGCGGACACGCGTTGATCCCCCACGCCGATCACCTGACCTCGGCCCTGCCCGAGATCTACCGGCAACTGATAGGCGCATGAGCGACACCGAGCTACAGCCCCCCGCCCCCGCAGCCTATGAACCGCCCTCCGTGCTTGATGAACTGCCGGGCGACCTGATGATGTGGGTGCTGATCGTGTCGGAGCTGCTGGTCTTCGGCGCGGGGCTTGCGGCCTTTCTGGGCGTGCGCATCACAGACCCTCTGGGCTTTGCCGAGGCGCAGGACGCGCTGCACCGCACCGCGGCGGGCATCAACACGGTGGTGCTGGTCACCTCGGGGTTCTTTGCGGCGCTCGCAGTGCGCATGGCAGAGCATGGCCGCAAGGCCGCGACCCGCGGCTGGCTTGCCGCCGCCTCCGCGCTTGGCATCGTGTTCCTGGTGATCAAGGTGATGGAATATGCCGAAAAGGCCAGCCATGGCATCGGCGTCGAGACCAACAGCTTCTTCACCTTCTACTACCTGCTGACCGGGTTTCACGCCGCCCATGTGGTGGCGGGGATCGTGATCCTCGGGCTGGTCAGCATCCGCTGCACGCCGCGCACCGTCGAGGTCGGCGCCGCCTTCTGGCACATGGTCGATCTGGTCTGGGTGCTCTTGTTCCCCGTCATCTATCTGCTGAGGTAACCATGGCCCGCGCATTGCACGATCCGCTGATCCGCGCCTGGGCCTGGCTTCTGGCTTTGTCCGGGATTTCGACCGCGCTTGCGGTGGCGGTCTCGAAAGGCTTGCTGAGCGGGGCCGGTGTGACGATTGGCGGCGCGGCGATCCTGATCCTCGCCTGGGCCAAGGCCAACGTGATCCTGAGCCGCTATCTCGGGCTGGCGCAGGCGCCGTTCTGGCACCGCGGGTTTCGGATCACGCTGGGGCTTTATGCGGCGCTGTTGCTGGGGCTCTACCTGATCGGCTGATCCCCTGCCGAATTAGTGCTTGGTCCAGGCCTCTGCCGGGTCCTCTTCGGCATAGACGCGCAGCGCGTCGATATCCTCGATCACGGCAAGGTTCTGCTTCACCGTCACACCCTGCTGGCGCAGCTTGGCGAAGGCACGGCTGAGGCTTTCGGGTTTCATCCCCAGACGCCCCGCGATCAGCACCTTGTCATAAGGCAAGGTCACCTCGCAGCGGCCTTCACCGCAGGGCGCGAGTTCGAGCAGGAATTCCGCCACGCGCTGCGCGCCGGTCTGCGCCTTGAGTTGCTCGATCTGCGCCACAAGGCGATGCAAGTGCGCGAAGGTCGCCGACAAAAGCGACAGCGCCAGCCCCGGCTCTTCGCGGATCAGACGCAGGATCGAGTCGGTTTCCAGACGCAACAGCGTGCAATCGGTCGCGCATTCGGCCGAGACCGGATAGGTGTCATGGGTGAAGGCCACGGCCTCGCCAAAGGAATGCCCGCGCGTGAACACCCCCACCACCGCCTCGGCGCCGCTCGGCGCGATGCGATAGAGCTTCACCCAGCCTTCGACCACGATATAGACCGCGCTCGCCCGTTCGCCTTGCAGGAACACGGTCGCGCCGCGCTCAAGCTGACGCGCGCGGGCCGTCGCGAGAATCGCATCTTGCGATTCGCGCGGAACGTTCGCCAAAAGCAGGCAACGCCGTGCCAGATCTGCGTATTCGCTCAGCATTCATCCCTCCGATCCGGGGGACTCTTTCACATTTCCCGGGCAGGCAAAAGACCCGCAGGTCGTTTCACAACCTGCGGGATATGGCGACGCTGCGACAGATCGGCGCGGATCAGGAGCGCGGCGCGGGAACCGCCTCGCGCGTACCGCCAAGCGCGGCCGAGCCGATGATCAGGAGCGCCACGAAGTTCATCAGAACCGCGTAGATCAGGCCGGGGATCGCAAGCTCGGGCTGGCCCAGCAACTGGCTGGCGACGAAGATCGTGATCGCGACGTTCTGCAACGCGGCTTCGGTCATCACGGTGCGCAGCCGCGTGCCGTCCAGCCGCCCCAGACGCGCCACAGCAAAGGCCAGAGCCGGGCCCAAGAGCGCCAGCACCAGAACCGCACCGCCAACATCGCTCACCGCGCCCTGCATCGCGCCCCAGTTCTGCACGAAGGTCGCGATCACCATGGCGAGGAACAGAAGCTTCGCCAGCGGGTCCACCCCCCGCGCGAGCGGCGTGGCAAGGCGCGGCAGATAGCGCGCCAGCACCATCCCCAGCGCCATCGGCGCCACCGCAACCGCGCTCATCCCGAGCGAGATCTTGAGCAGCCCGGCAGGCTCAGGCGCGCTGACGCCCGAAGCGACCAGCACGAGGGGCAGCGTGACCGGCGCCAGGAGGCTCGTCACCAGCGTCATCGCCACCGACAACCCGATCGAGCCCCGCGCCAGATGCGCCGCGTAATTCGAGGTCACCCCCCCCGGCGATGCCGCGACCAGCATCAGCCCCGCAGTCAGCATCGGGTCGAGCCCGATCGCCCGCGCCACCCCGAAGGCCAGCACCGGCAGGCCGAGCATCTGCACCATCAGCCCCAGTCCCAGCGCCTTGGGCGCGCGCAATTCGCCGACGATCTCGCCCAACCGCAGGCGCAGCCCGAGCGAGAACATCAGCACCATCATCGCGACCGGCAGAAACGCCGCCAGAAAGCCAGCCATCCCAATTCCCCTGAGTTCTGAACACGTTCCGGAGAGAGTTGCCGTTCGCCTCTTGCGCCCGCCCTGATCAAAGTCAAGGCTTGCGCAACTTCGCAGTCCTAGGTTGCGATCAAACACTGCTGAAAGGACGACCATGCTCACCCGACGCGTTCTTCTGGCCGGTGCCGCACTGGCCTCTCTCATGGCTGCCCCCGGACTGGGGCTGGCCCAACATGCGGCTCTTGAACCCGATCCGGCGACGGATGTGCGGCAGGAAATGCCGCGCCGCTACATGATGGAAGACCTCTACGGCAACGTCATGACCAACGAGGATTTCCAGGGCAAATTCGTGCTGGTCTATTTCGGATATACCGGCTGCCCCGATGTCTGCCCGACCTCGCTCTCGACGATGGCCGAGGTGCTGGAGCGTCTGGGCGAAGAGAAAGCCGCGGGCATCGCGCCGCTTTTCGTGTCGGTCGACCCTGATCGCGACACCGCCAAGCTGATGCGCGACTACCTCGAATTCTTCGATCCGCGGATCGTCGGGCTGCGCGGGCCGGTGGCCTATACCGACCACATGGTCAAGGCCTTCAACGCGCGCTACGAAAAGCACATCCCTGACCCGAACCAGCCCGATCTCTACTCGATCGACCACACCGCCTCGATCGCCTTCCTCGATCCGGGCGGCTTCCTGATCAAGCGCTATCCGCACGGCACCTCGGCCGAGGCGATTGCGGCGGACATGGACAAGATCATGACCGAGGCGATGCAGTGAGCCTGATCGAGCGGCGTCAATTTCTGACCGGCCTTGGCGCGGCGATGCTCGTGCCCGGGCTTGCGCGGGCCGACACGCATTTCGCCCCTTCGGCCGCAACACTTGCGCGCACGGCCGCGCCATCGCGCGATGCGACGCCGCTGCAGATGGTCGATGCCGATGGCACGCCGCGCAGCCTCTCCGACTATGCCGGGCAGATCGTCGTTCTGAACCTCTGGGGGCCGTGGTGCGTGCCTTGCCGGCGCGAGATGCCCTCGCTGGCGCGGCTTGCGACGGCGCTTGATGGCAAGGGCGTCACGGTCCTGCCGCTGGCCTTCGACTGGCGCGGCGCCTCGGGCGTGCGGCGCTTCTACCGCGAGACCGAGATCGCGCATCTGCCGATCCTGATTGGCGATGGCGACAACCTGAATGCGACGCTCGGCATCGAAAACCTGCCGACGACGGTGATCCTGGATCGCGCGGGCCAGACGCTGGCGCTGATCGAGGGCGAAGCGCATTGGGACGACGAGCCGACGCAGGAATGGCTGCTGAGCCTCTGAACCCCTGCCCTGCCCCGGATCAAACGAAAAGGCCGCCCCTCGGGGCGGCCTTTCGACATCAGGCGCGTGGCCTCAGACCAGATCGGTGCGCGAGAACCGCCAGTAGCCAAGCGCCGCCAGAACCAGCCCCAGCGCCGTCGGATAGGCCATCGCCCAAGCGACATAGCCGGTGACCCCGAAGTGATCGAGGATCACGTAGGACGCCGGGCCGAGCAGGATCAGCTGCGGGTCAAACAGGATCATTGAAGCCGTGCGGAAGGCCTGGAGCGGGTTCGCGAGCGCGATGCCGATCACGAACTCGGGGATGAAATGCTGCTGGATCAGGATCGCCAGCAACAGCAGGTCCAGAAGCGCAACCAACGTCAGCCAGATCAACAGGCTCGCCCCCAGCGCCACCTCGGTCGAGCGCGAAATCGAGGACACGAGGAAGCCGATGCCGAGGAAACAGGCCGCAAGCGCCGCGACCAGCCCCGAATAAAGCCCGAAATGCCACCAGGGCACGCTATGGCCGCGCACCAGCCCGTAGACCGCCGCAAGCCCCAGCGCCAGCAGCA
This sequence comes from Pseudothioclava arenosa, assembly GCF_002358085.1. Taxonomy (GTDB): domain Bacteria; phylum Pseudomonadota; class Alphaproteobacteria; order Rhodobacterales; family Rhodobacteraceae; genus Pseudothioclava; species Pseudothioclava arenosa. Next base: position 204,652 of record NZ_NTJD01000003.1, on the reverse strand, counting down.
CCGGCGACAGCACCAGCACGAGGCGCGCAAGGAAGCGTCCCCAATACCAGACCCGCAGCGTGACCGGGAAGGACAACATGTATTCGAGGTTGCCCGCCTCGCGGTCGCCCACCATCGAGCGCGCCGTCGAGACCACGATGAACAGGGGCAGCACCGCCATCGCGATCTGGATATAGGTCACCAGAAGCCGCGACAGGCCGGTGAACCCCAGCACGCGGCTTTCGGAAATCCCGGTGGTGATCAGCAACAGCATCAGCCCCACCACCACAATCGAATAGAAATGGAACCAGCGCGAGCGCAGGCTCTCGGAGAGTTCGAGGCGCATCACGAGGCCAAGCCCGGTGCGCGGCACAGCGCCGCTCTTGCGCGCGGCGATACGGTCGCCGCCTTGGGGAAACAGGGGATCAGAGCTCATGGCGTTCATCTATACTGCTCGTATTCGGCGCCCTGCAAGCAACCGAGCGTGAGCCCGTGCTTGATGACCGCAATTCTCATGTCGTCGTAACCAACCGTATCCGAGGCCGGCAGCTCGACCGCGGCAAAGCCGTAATCCATCGGCGTCACCATGCCGCCGCGGTAAAAAACCTTGCGCGCATCGAGCCATTTCGTGCCGGTATCGTAATCGCGCACCCAGAATTCGATCGCCGGATCGTCCTTCCAGTCCTGCGCCTCGAGCCAGATGATCGCATCGCCGATATCGTCGAATTTCGACAGGTGCTTGTCGGTGCCGCCGCGGATCTCGGCGGCGTAATGCGGGTCCGAGATGATCATGCCGCAGATCGCGCAGGTCTCGCGGCCCCAGCGGATATCCTCGGGGCCCTCGTTCTGCGGCTTGCACGCCGCCAGTAACGGCGCCCCGGCCAAAAGCACCAGGGTCTGGCGACGGTTGGGATGAGGGCAGCGACAGCACATCTCAGTTGACCTTTTCGGGCGCGGCCTGGGGCACTTCTTCAAGCGAAAGCCGCTCGATCAGGCTGCCGTGACGCGCGAGAACGCCGAGGAAGCGGAAGGTCTCGGCGGCGGGCACCGGGCCGCTGAAGCGCAGCCCCGACGCATCGGTGACAAAGCCCCAGCCTTCGAGCGCGCGCGCGAAAGGCTCGTGCGGGGCGGAAATCTCGATCTCGGCGCGGCGGAAATCGCCCGCGCGCAGCCGGTCGGCCACGGAATCGTCCAGCACCACGCGGCCACGATCCATCTCGATCACACGGTTCACCAGCGGCGCCACCTCTTCGAGCCGGTGCGAGGCGATCAGCATCGAGGCATCGGTGCGCGCGGCCAGAAGGTCGATGAACACCGCCCGCGCCGCCGGGTCGAGGTTGGCCGAAGGCTCGTCGAAGATCATCAGATCGGCATTGCGCCCGAGCGCCACGGTCACCAGGATCTTTTGCTTCTGCCCGCCCGAGAGCCGGTAGAAGGGGCGTTTCTTTACCTCGTCGAGGTCGATGCCCATCTTGCCCGCGATGTCGCGCATCAAGGCCGGGTCGGCGCCCGCGCCCTTCTCGGCAAAGGTCAGCAATTCGCCAACGGGCATCCGCAGGGGCGGCGGCAATTGCGGCACAAAGGCCACCCGCGCCAGCGCGCCCGCATCGCGGCGCTGGCCCGCGCTGCCGTCGAACCCCACGCGCCCCTCGTGGCCGTAATGGCCCAGAAGGCAGCGAAACAGCGTCGTCTTGCCCGCCCCGTTCGAGCCGATCAGCGCGATGCGATCGCCCGCGTCGATCGAGAGCGTCAGCTCGTCGAGCACCGCGCGGCGGTCGAAGCGCTTGGACAGGCGGTCGATGGTGATCATGATGGCTCCTCAGATGATCTTGTCGAGACCGCGAACGGTGAAGGTCAGCGCCTCTTGCGGGCAAGCGTCGACACAAAGCCCGCAGCGGGTGCAGTCGGGACCGATATATTCAGTCGTATCCGAAGCATAGCCCATCTTGGTGATTTCCAGAACATGGGGCACCAGACAAACCGCCCGGCACTCGCCTTCGTGAACGCATTTCTCGAGGTCATACTTGATCTGCACCGGCGCCACCGCCCCGGTGATGCCATAGGTCAGCCCGATCGGGCAGACATAACGGCACCAGAACCGACGCGAGAAAAAGATCTCGAAGCCGAGCAGGAAAATCACCCAGACCAGCGCCACCGTCGGCCCGTAGATCAGCGCGCGGCTGACGATGCCCACCGGGTTGATATATTCGAACACCGTGTAGCCCGACAGAAAGGCCAGCGCCATGAAGATCACCCAGAGCACCACGCGCAGCCCGCGATGGAACGGGTGATCCTTGACCCAGCCCTTGCGGGCGAGGAACAGGTGGATCGCCTCGGCCCATTCGGCCAGCAGGTGATAGGGGCAGGCCCAGCTGCAAAAGGCGCGCCCGCCAACGATCCACCACAGCAAGACCACCGTCACCGTGCCGATCACGAGGTTCAGCACCAGCTCCTTGAACGCCAGGAAGACCTGCAGCGCCGCGTTCGGGTCCGCCATGTGGAACCCGAGGAAGCGCGACGCCGACATCGAGCCTTCAACCAACTGCACGTCCCAGGCAAACGACACGATGAACATCGCGTTGATCACGATGATCGAGAGCCAGCGCAGGTTGCGCCACTTGTTGCTGACCAGCGGGTATTGATGCTCGTGGTCGATGATTTCCTTGCGCTTGATGACCTGCTCGGGCGTCTTCTTGAATTTCTTCATCTCGCGCGCGGCTTCGGTCTCTTCGGACGCGGAGGCCTTGCGCCCCTCGGCCCCGAACATCATCGCCAGCTTGTGCAGAAACCACTTCATGCCTGTGCCTCCAGCGTCAGTTCGGTGTCGATGATGATCGAGGCGGGTTCGGTCGGGCAGATCATTTCGCAGGTGCCGCAGCCGACGCAGGCCTCGTGCACGACCGGGATGCGGCGCTTGTCGGCCGGATCGTCCGACATCGGCTCAAGGCTGATCGCGCCCTTGATCGGGCATTCGCGCACGCAAAGGTCGCAGATTTCGAGATCGTAGGGATAGGAGGCCACCGGCTGCGGGTCCCAGCGGTCGATTTCCTCGTAGCGCAGCAGGCCCTCGAAGTCATAGCCCCGCGCCAGCCCCTTGAAGCCCTCGCCCTTCATCGCAAGGCAGCTTTCCGGGCGCGAGAGGCGGGCAAAGCCCATCGTGACCTCTTCCTTATGGGCGATCTCGTGGCTGAGCGCGCCCGTCGGGCAGGCCAGCACGCATTGCACCGCGTCACAGGAAAAATCGCAGGCCTGCGCGCGCGCGTCGATATAGGGCACGCCCAAGCCATAGCCTTCGTCGCCATCGGCAAGCTTGATCGCCTCAACCGGGCAGACCTGAACGCATTGGCCGCATTTGATGCAGGCCGCGAGGAATTCGCGCTCGTCCAGCGCGCCCGGCGGGCGCAGCCGGTCGAAGAGGCGTTTGTAGACCGGGTACCAGCCGACCAGGCCGGCCGTGACGGCGGCGATGCCAAGGCCGAAGCTGCGGATCAGCAGGCGGCGGCGCTCCAGCTCGCGCCGGGTCAGCCGCTTTTTCGGGGCGGCGGCGGGTTTCGGGGTGTCAGAACCGTCTGTCATTGGGTCAGCAGCTCCAGTGCGGATTTCGGTTTGGCGCCCTGCTCGGCGGTCTCGAGGCGCGCAGCGGCGTGATCGACGGGATGGGCAAAGGGGGCTTCCTCGCGCACCAGAAGGCGCGGCTCGGTGAAGGGCGCGAGGCGTTCGACGAAATCGAGCGCCGAAAGCGCAAGCCCACCGCGGAAGAACGAGGCCGGCGGCAGGTCCATCCAGAGCCGGTCGGCGTAATTGTAGATTTCATAGGGCGCGTCGTTGATCCCGTCCGCGTCGCGGTCGAAACCGGCGGCATCGTCCCAGTAATTGCCGTGCCAGCCCTCGCGCAGCGCCGTGCCACGCCCGCGCACCGAGACCTGGGTGAAGTTCGACAGGAAGTTGTTATTCGAGATATTGTTGCCCACCCAGTCGGTGTGGAACTCCATCCCGATGCCGTTATAGGCGATCTGGTTGCGGTGGAACTCGTTGGTCTTGTCCGGGTCCCAGGGCGACGGATCGAGGTAGATGCCCACCGCATTGCCGAGGATCAGGTTGTCCTCGACCACCGCGCCCGAGGTCTCCTTGAAGCCCACGCCCATCCCCGATGCGCCCCAGGCGCGCAGAATCTGGTTGCCGCGGACCTTGATGTCATTGGCATACATCAGGAACACGCCCACGACGCAGTCGGAAATCTCGTTCTCTTCGACGAAATTCTCATGGGCATACATGAAGTGGATGCCATAGCGACCGTGCTGGATGCGGTTGTTGCGGATGTGATTTCCGCCCGAATACCAGATCACGAAATCGCGGCTGTGCTCGATGTGGTTATGCTCGAAGATATTGTCGTTCGAATACCAGATCCGCACGCTATCGCCGCGCAGCTCCAAAGGCATGTCCTTGGAGCTGATGTAGTTGCGCCGCAGCACGTTGTTATTGGCCTGCGTGAGGTCGATCCCGAACAAGCTGTTCTCGATGCGCACGTCGCGGATCACGTTGTAGCTGCTCTTGATGCGCAACCCGGCATCGACCTTGTTATGCAGCCGCCCCGAGTTGCGGATCGTCAGGTCTTTCAGCGTGACGCCGTTACTCTCGATGGTGACGATCGTGCCCTCGCCATGGCCGTCGATCACGCCCGTGCCCTTGCCATCCAGAACAACCGGACGACGGATCACGATCGGCCCGGCAAAGACCTGACCGGAGATGTCGATCTCGGCGCCATCAGGGGCGGCGTCGATCATCTCCTGCAAGGTCTCGGCCATGGCGGCCCCGCCGAAGACGGCGAGGCAAAGCACGAGGGCTGCAACAAGGGCACGCATGGGTCAGGCTCACATCTTGCTCGCCGCATCCCCGGCAAGCCGGATCTGCTTGAAGCGGATCAGCGCGGCCAGCGCCAGCACCGCCGAGGAGGCGAGCATAAGGAAGAAGCCCTGCGCCGGATAGGAGTGCGTGGTGAACTGCGCCACTTTCCCGTCGCCGAACACGGTCGGCATGAAGGGCTTCAGCGTAAAGGCCCCCATCTCGTTCAGGCTGTGGCCATACCACCAGAGCCAGCCCGCATATTCCGCGAGGAAGCCCACCGGCAGCGCCAGCGGCACGATCACCAGCAGCCAGTAGAAGACCGAACGCGCCGAGAAGGCGGCAAAGATCATCAACGCCATGAAGGCCAGGATCACGACGAACAGGATCTGCGCGATCGAGGACATCGTGGCCACCAGCGGATCATTGCGCTCGGGCTCGTTGAACCAGCGCGCGAGCGACTTGGCATAGTGCCACTTAAACACCTGCATCACCGAGCCGGTCCACTCTTCCTGCTGATCGGCGGGGAGCTTGTTATTGTCGATATTGTAGTTGGCACGCAGGTTGTCGATCAGCGCAAGCTTGTCATCGCCCGCCCCCTCGGCGGCGGCCGGTTTCTCGGCCTCTTCGCTTTCGGCCAGCGACTGCTTGAGCATCTTCACGATCGGCGAGAGGTTTGAATCGTCGACCTTCTCCTTACTGTCCTGCCCGAGCGAAACCACCAGCCCGCTCAGATATCCGGTCGTGTGCTTGGAAATCCCGTTCTCGCCATACATCGCCATCCACATCCAGACCGCGATCGCGCCGTAACCGACGACCGACACACCGATGCGCGCGCTGCGACCGGGCGCGGCGAAGGCCAGCAGCATCACTCCCATCATCGCGAAGAGGAAGGGCGAGAAGGCCTTTTCGACCGGGCCGCCCGAGGCGATCGGGTACATGCCGACATAGTGGTTGATCGTGTCCATCTCGTGGACGCAATCGAGGGCTTCGTTTTCCTCGACCTCTTCGCTGGTGCGGATAGTGCAGCCGTTCCGGACCGAGTCCATGTGGAACAGGATGCGGATCCCCTGCGGGAAGGTCGCTTCCGGGTAGTTGGGCGCGGTCAGCGACACCCACCAGCCGGGGCTGAAGAAGGAAGCGGCAATGAGGCAAACGGAAATAAGGGTCAGGACGCGGTAAACGATACCACGCTTGTCAGAGGCAGCCTGAGCCATGGGGTGAGGTCCTTCGGCTTATGTTGGATGACCGGGGGGCGATCCGCGCCCCCCGGCCGGGTCGTTCTTACCAGTCGAAATCGGGGTTGACCCAATCCGGGTCGGCCACCATCTCCGCCGGCGGCTTCAGCCGCGACACATAGTCCAGAACCGCCAGCGTATCACGCTCGGTGAAGGTCTGGATCTGCTGCACCATGTCGGGGTTGGCGTTGCGGCGCTTGCCTTCCTTGATCCACTGATACTGGCGCACGAGGTAGTTGTAGTGCTGGCCATGGATGCGCGGATAGAACTTTTCGTTGTCGCCTTCGCCATTCTCGCCATGGCAGCGCACGCAGTTGTCTTTGTAAAGCTGCGCGCCGTGTTCAAGGTCATCGCCCGCACCAAGGCCCGGGTTCGGATTCATAGGCAGGTTCGAGATATACTCGGCCACGTCCGCGATCGACTGCGAACCACCGATTTCCGACGGCAACGCGAACGGGTACATCGTCGGGTTGTCGCGGTTCAGCGCGCGGATATCGGCGAGCTGCTTGATGATGACGTTGTAGTGCTGCCCGGCGATCTGCGGGAAGGTGCCGTCGTCGAGGCCCCAGCCATTGAGCTGGTGGCAGGCCGAGCAGACCTCATAGACCTCGATCCCGTTTTCGTGGTTCGGGGTCAGGTGCAGCGCCTCGTCCTGTTCGCCACCGCCCTGGTTCCAGGACGAGGTATCGACAGTGCCCGCAGCCAACGCCGGCAGCGCCAGCGCGATCAGGGCAGCAGAGAGAAGATGGGTTTTCATGAAGACGTTTCCTTTCGTCACTCAGCGGAACGGTCGATCTGCGAGAGCCACGCGGCGATCGCGGTGATATCTTCGTCCTTGGCTTTCTTGATGGTGCCGAACATCAGCTTGGACTGGCCATTGACGCGGACCTTGTCGCGCATCTCGGTCATGGCGCGGGCCAGGTATTCGGCATTCAGGCCCGCGATAAAGGGGTAGTTCTTGGCGGTGGGTTTCTTGCCCTCGACGCCATGACAGGATTTGCAGCCGAGGCTGTTGAAGGCCTTCTCGCCGGCTTCGACCAGCGCCGGATCATGCGGCGGATCGACGGGCTTGGGGGCGCCCGGCGGCAGCGAGGCCAGGTATTTCGCAACCTTCTTCAGGTCGTTTTCATCGACAAGGTGCATGATGTCGACCATGCCCTGCACATAGGGCGCGTTATTGGCCGGATCGACCGTGCCGAGGCGCTTGCCAGCCTTGATGTCTTTCAGCTGCTGCAGCAGGTATTTTTCATTCTGACCGGCGAGCATCGGATAGCTCAGCACGGGCTTGGCGCCCTTCATGCCGTGGCAGGCCATGCAGGACTTCGTCATGTAGACCTTCTTGCCATCCGCGATATCGTCGGCGAAGGCGGGCAGCGTGGTCAGCGCCAGCGCAGCGGCGAAAAGGCTTTTCAGGATCGGGCGCATGTCGCGTTTCCTTGCGAATGTTTGAATATGTTCAGAGGGTTAGTGGCGGCGGCCGGAGCCGCCGCCACCAAGGCGCTTATTTCTTCACAGCGCCATGCTCGTCGAGGAAGGTCTTGGCGCGCAGACCGATGTCCGCGGCTTTGACCTGGTACTGCCACCACTGACCGGCCCAGAGGGTCGCGTTCTGCCAGTCTTCGCTGGCGGCGGCGGCCTCGGCCTTGGCCTTCGCGTCAGCCGCGAAGTTCAGCTGGTCGGTCGCGTCTTCCACCAGAGCGACGACTTCGGGGAAGTCGGCGTAGTTACGCTCGGTGATATAGACCACAACCGAGTCGATCACTTCCTGCGTGGCCACGTTGTTCGCGGTCTGCCGGTCGTAATCTTCCTTGCTGTAGGCCTGGCCTTCGCTGACCGCACCCTCTTCTTCGACATAGCCTTTCGGCTTGACCATGAGGTAGCCGGTCATCTCGAGGTGCAGCGCCGAGCAGAACTCGGTGCAGTAGAACGAGAAGGCGCCGGGCTTGTCAGCCACGATCTTGGCGGTCGCCGTCTTGCCGGGTTCCAGCGAGAGGTTCACGTCATAGGTCGAAACCGAGAAGCCGTGGGTTTCGTCTTCGGCACGCTCGGAGTTGGTGATGATGAACTCGACGGTATCGCCTTCGTTCACTTCCACGATTTCCGGGGTGAAGTGCGAACGGATCGCGGTCATGTAGACCTTGACGTTCGTGCCGTCACGCTCGATGCGCTCCTGACCCGGACGCACCGCGCCTTCGTGGCGCTCACCGGTGCGCGAGTTGGTGCCGTATTTGTAACGGACCAGCGGCTTGAGCTTCTCGGCCGCGATGGCGGTGGCGTAGTGGGGTTCGCCCAGCGGCACCGGCATATCGTAGAGGAGCTCCATCTTGTCGCCCGAGATGTCGATCAGCTGGTGGTTCTGCGGGTGCAGCGGACCCACGGGGTTGAACCGGTCAATCGCCAGCTTGTTGAGCGAGATCAGGTATTTACCAGCCGGGTTAACCGACTCGCCTTCCATCGCAACGAGGTGGCCGATGTTGTAGTGGATCGAAATCTTGTCGAGGACCTTGCCTTCGCAATAGTCCCATTTCGCCACTTGGCTGTCCACGTAGAGCGAGGTGTAGACGACGCAAGGCTTGCTGTCGAACTGGTTGTGCAGCGGGCCGAGGCCCAGCGGCACTTGAGTGTGCAGCGCGTCTTCCATCGCGATGACCGGGATACCGTAGGGGTCAACGCCCGAGAATTTCTTCTCTTCGATTGCCTTCTGGATTTTCTCGAACGAGTAGACCGAAGCCTGGGTGTCGAGCTTGCCGCCGACCACGATGAATTTGCCATCGGGCGACACATCGACGCCGTGCGGCGATTTCGGTTCTGCCACGAGATGCACGAGACCTTCGGCAATCGCGGTTTCCATGGTGATGACCGGGTGGTCATTGATCATGGTAACCTTGCCGGCCTTGTAGACCTCTTCGGCTTTCCGCCAGTTGATGATGTGCAGATAGTCGGTGTCGTTCTGCGAGCAGCCGGCCTCGAAGGGCGGGCGGCCCGACTCGATCCCGCCGACATAACGTTCGGCGCAGAAGGAGTTGGTGAACGACCAGCCGTCCGACACGAGTTTACCCGCGTCCGACAAGTCCTGCGAATAGGGCGGCAGTTCGAGCGAGAAGGATTTCGACGGGTCGATGCGCCCGGCTTCGCGGTCGAACTTCCAGTAGGTGACAGCACCGCGGAATTTCTCGTTGAACTGCGACAGCGGCGCGTAGCCACGGCCCAGAACGCCCGGATATTGCGCGGCTTCGATCACGTATTCCGAGTTCGGGGTCACGAAGGTGCCGCCGTGCTCGGATTGCAGGATCGGGTTCACGACGATCTGCTGGGTCTCGAAGTCATGCAGCGAGATCACGCCGACGCGCGGCGCCGATTTGTCGTTGATGAACAGGTATTCGCCGTCCAGGTCACCGTTGGTTTCGGTGATCGCCGGGTGGTGGGTGTCGCCCCAGTGCAGCTCGCGGCCGTCCACCTTGCCAGCTTCCAGGATCGCCTTCGATTCCTCGTCGAAGCCGTAGCCTTGCCACGGTTCGGGCGTGAACACCGACACATATTTCAGAATCCGCATCGACGGAACGCCGTAGACCATGATCTGGCCCGACTGACCGCCCGAGGAGAAGACGATGAACTCGTCACGTCCGCCGGTCGGCGTATAGGTTTTCGCCGCGGCGACCAGGTCTTGCTGGGTCAGCCCGCGCCGCGCCATGACGTCGTCAAGCGTTTCGGCGGAAGCACCCAGAGCCGCGCTGAGTCCGACGAAAGCCGTCGTCGCCAGCAGGCCTTTTTGAATGGTCTTGACCATTGTTTGCCCTCGTTTTTAGACCGCATGAGAATCCCGGAAGCGCAGGCGGTCCAGAATCTGCGCACAGCCTACCTCTCACGCGAATGAGAGCGCGGCCTTGACAAATGTTAAGGCCCGAATGTGCAAATACCGTAACGGTCCAAAAACACTGTCTTTCCAAGCATCAGGAGCCCCGATGATGATCTCTCGCCGGTCCGTGCTGGCTGCCCTTGCGGCAACCGGATTGAGCCTCGCCCTGCCCTTGCACACGGCCCGGGCAGAGGGTGCCCCGCTCGAAATTTCGGGCGGTTTCCTGCGCGCATCGCCGGGTGCGGCCAAGATCGGCGCGGGCTTTGTGACGATCCGCTCGAAGGGCGAGGCCGACCGCCTCATCGGGTTCCGCTCGCCCGCCTGCGCCCGCCCCGAGCTGCACACCCATGTCATGGACAACGGCATGATGCGGATGCGGCAGGTCGAGGCGATCGAGGTGCCCGCCGGTGGCGAGGCCGTGCTGGAGCCGGGCGGGCTGCACTTGATGTTCATCGACCTCACCGCGCCCCTCGCCGAAGGCGATAACGTCCCGGTGACCCTGATTTTCGAAAAGGCCGGCGAGATCGAGGTCTCACTGCCGGTCAAATCTGCTGGTGCGATGAAGTAAGCGTCCCCACATCATCGCCCGAAAAGAAAGGCCGCCGGGAAACCGGCGGCCTTTTTTCCTGATCGTTCCGGGGACGATCAGGCCAGAACCACCGCAAGCACCAGAAGCATCTGGGCCCCGGCAGTCTGTGCCAGCAACCGGTTGAGTTTCGCCGAAATCTGCCAATGCCACATCGCGTGCCCGAGCCAGAGCACCAGCCCCACCGGCAGTGCCAGCCACAGGCTCGGCGCGATCAGCGCGGCAAAGCCGCAGGCCGCCAACAGGAACGCAAAATAGAGAAGTTTCGAGGCCCGCTCGCCGATCACGATGGCCAGGGTGCGCCGCCCCGCACGTTCGTCCTGCGCGCGGTCGCGGTGATTGTTCAGCAACAGCACCGCCGCCGCCGGAAAGCCGATCATCGCCCCCGTCAAAAGCGTGCGCCCCGCCATCGGGTCGACACCCTGCAGCCAGGCCGTGGCCGAAACCGCGACAAAGCCGAAGAAAGCGATCACCAGAACCTCGCCGAAGGGCAGGCCCGACATCGGATAGGGGCCCATCGAATAAAGGTAGCCAAGCAACAGCGACATGAGCCCGATTGCCACGATCGGCCAGCCGCCCAGAGCCACCAGATACAGCCCCGCCAGCACCGCCGCGCCAAAGGCCGCCAAGGCCGCGCGGCGCACCTGCGCCCCGTCCAGAAGCCCGAGCGCCGTCATCCGCGGCGGCCCGAGCCGGTCGTCACGGTCCACGCCGCGCGCCGCATCGGCCGCATCGTTCCACAGGTTCGTGCCGACCTGAATCGCGCTGGCCGCCAGCATCGCCGCGAGCATCACATCAGGCCGAAACCCGCCCTGCCCCGCCGCCAGCCAGCCCGCCGCCAGCACCGGCATCAGCGACAGGCTCACCGTCTTGAACCGCGCCGCGATAATCCACAAAGCCAGTCGCGGCAGCGCCGCCAACCGCTCTCGGGTCTGTGCAAGGCTTTGTCCAGTCATGTTTTTTCCGCGATCTGCATGCGAGCGACGCCGAACACGAAAGCGCGTTCCTCGACAAGTTTCAACCCGGCTGCGGCGATTTCGCGCTGCATATCGGCACGCGCGGGGAAGCGCTCGATCGATTCCACAAGATAGCGATAAGCGCCCGGATCGCGCGCCACCGCACCACCCAGACGCGGGATCACATGGCGCGCATGCAGCCCGTAAAGCGGCGCGAACCAGGGATCGGGGCGCGAAAATTCCAACAGCGCAAAGACCCCGCCGGGCTCCAGCACCCGCGCCACCTCGCGCAGGCCCGCCGCCGGGTCGGTCATGTTCCGCAGCCCGAACGAGAGCGTCAGCAGCGCCACGGAATTATCGGCAAAGGGCAGGTCTTCGCCCGGCGCCTGCACATAGTCGAGCGCCGCGCCCGAACGCCGCCGCGCCTCGGCCAGCATGCCCTCAGACGGGTCTGTCACCACGATTTTCTGGCCTGGCAAGCGCGCCCGCAGCGCCCGCGCAATATCGCCCGTGCCACCCGCCAGATCGACCACGGTCCCCGTGCGCGGCCCCAGCCGCCGCACCGCGCGGCGCACGAAAGCGCGCTTCCACAGCCGATGCGTGCCAAAGCTCATCAGGTCGTTCATCAGGTCGTAGCGCGGCGCGATGCGGTCGAACAGCGCCGTAACCTCGCGGCGCCGCTGGGTTTCCTCCAGCGAGCGTTCACCAAAGCTGGTGCGCAATTCATCAAGTCGGGTCGCGCGGGTCATCGAATTCCCAGGATGAGGCCAAACCGCCTTGCCGCGAGCTAGCACCGCCAAGATGCCGCGAGCTTTGACTTTTCTCAATCGAAACGCAGATGTCGCGGGGAATGGTGCCGGCGGAGGGACTCGAACCCCCGACCCCCTGATTACAAATCAGACGCTCTACCAACTGAGCTACGCCGGCCTCGCTGCCGAGATACAGGCGGAAATGGGTCTGCGCAAGCGGTGGCGCAAGGGCGTCAGCGGCGCTTGGCGAGGTTGGCGCGCGCGAGGAAGGCCGTGGCCAACAGCCCCACCGCCATCACCAGAAGCGCGGGCGGGGCCGCGTCGCCCAGATTCTCGAGGCTCGCCTTTTCATGCACGCGCGTGGCCAGCGTCTCGTAGTTGAAGGGCCGCAGCAGCATCGTCGCGGGCAGCTCCTTGACGCAATCGACGAACACCAGCAGCAACCCCGACCCGACCGAGCCGCGCATCAGCGGCAGATAGACCTCGCGCAGGGCGCCGCCCGCGGTGCGCCCCAGCGAGCGCGCCGCCATCGGCAGCGAAGGCGACACCCGCCCGAAGGCGGTATCGGCCGCGCCCTGCGCGATCGCGAAGAAGCGCACCATATAGGCCAGCACGATCGCCAGCGCCGAGCCCGTCAGCACCAGCCCCGGATCATAGCCGGTCAGCGCGAGGATCGTATCAGCCACCCGATGATCGAGCGCGGCCAGCGGCAACAGGATCCCGACCGCCAGCACCGCGCCCGGCGCCGCATAGCCCAACGTGGTGAAGGGCAGCAGGTAGCGCGGCAGGCGCCGGCCCGTCATCCGCACGCCATAGACCATGAACAGCGCCGCCCCCACCGTCAGCACCGCCGCCGTGCCGCCCACGGCCACCGTATGCCACAGCGCGCGCAGCAGGCCCGGCCCGAACCAGGCCTCGGGGTTCTGCAGCGCATGCACCGAGATCACCGCGACCGGCAGCACGAAGCCCATCGCAAACGGCAGGCTGCACAAGAGCGTCGCCCCCCAGCCCCAGCCGCCCTTGATCCGCACCCGCTGGATCGGGCGCGGCTGACGGGCAGATTGATAATAGCGCGAATGCCGGCGCGAGGTTTTCTCAAGCGCGAGCAGCACGAAGACGATACCAAGGATCACCACCGCGATCTGCGCCGCGCCCCCCGCGTTGCCCGCTTCGAGCCAGGTGGTGAAGATGCCCGTGGTCAGGGTTTGCACGCCGAAATAATCGACCACGCCGAAATCGGCGACGGTCTCCATCATCGCGATCGCCGCGCCCGCCGCGATCGCGGGGCGCGCCAGCGGCAGGCCCACGCGCCAGAACAGCCCGAAGCCCCCCGCACCCAGCGCCCGCGCGACCTCATAGCTGCCGCCCGATTGCTCGCGAAAGGCCGAACGCGCGAGCAGGTAAACATAGGGATAAAGCGCCGCCGCAAGCACCACCACCGCCGCCCAGCGCGTGCGCACCTGCGGGAACCAGTAGTCGCGCGCCGAACTCCAGCCGAACGCCTCGCGCAGGGCCACCTGCACCGGCCCCGAATAATCGAGAAAATCCACCAGCGCATAGGCGCCGACATAGGCCGGGATCGCCAGCGGCAACAGCAACAGCCATTCCAGAACCCGCGCGCCGGGGAAGCTGTACATCGAGATCAGCCAGGCCGCCCCCGCCCCGCTTGCCGCCGACAGAACCGCCACGCCCAGCGCCAGAATCGCAGTGTTGGTCAGGTAGCGCGGCAGCGTCGTGGACATCAGATGCGGCCAGATATTCTCGGTCGGGTTCAGCGCGATCCAGACCACCGACAGGATCGGCGCGACCACCAGTAGCGCGATCACCACCGCCCCCAAAGACCAGATGCCACCGCCCGATTGCCGCAGACCCGACGAGCGGCGCGGCAGGGGAACGGGGATTTCTTGAGTCTTTGAATCGGAAACCATGACAGCGGCTTACCCCGAAAGAGGTTTGCCTGTCCAGAAAAGCGCCGATATTGTCGCCCGCAATCGACAAGAACACCGACGGGGGCTGATGCAGGTCGTTTTTCACATGGGCGCGCATATGACCGATCAGGATCGGATCGTGCGCACCCTTTCGCAGAACTTCCGCAGCCTGCGCCGCGAAGGCGTGATCGTGCCGCATCCGCAGCGCTATCGGCTGGTTTTGCGCGACACGCTGCTGGCGCTGCGCGGATCGACCGCCGACCCCGAGACGCAACAGCGCATCCTGACCGCCTGTTCGGATCAGGACAATGTCGAGCGGCTGATCTTCAGCCATGAATTCTTTCTGTGCATCCCCGATCGCGTCATCACGCCGCAGGGCTTCTACGCGATGGTGCCAGACAAGCTGCGCCCGATGGCCAATCTCTTCCCGCAGGACGAGACCGAGTTTCACATGGCGCTGATCAATCCGGCCACGTTGATCCCGCAACTGCGCGCTAGCCAGCCGAACCGCACCTATCGCGAAACTATGTGCGAACATGACCCGCGCGAATTGCGCTGGGCGCCCTTGGTGCGCGAGATGGTCCACGCGCTCGAAGGCCGCAAGCTGGTGCTGTGGTGCAACGAAGACCTGCCACTGATCTGGCCCGAGGTGATCCGCGCCGTCGCGGGCCTGCCGCCCGAGGCGGCGCTGCGCGGCGACGAGGAAATCCTGACCGAGATCATGCGCCCCGAGGGGATCGAGCGGCTGCGTGCCTATGTCGCCACGCACCCGCCGCAGTCGGTTGCGCAGCGGCGCAAGATCCACACCGCCTTCCTCGACAAATTCGCCCGCCCGGAGGCGCTTGAGGTCGAGGCCGACCTGCCCGGCTGGACCGAGGAACTGATCGACGACATCACCGCGCTTTACGACCTCGACGTGGCCGAGATCGCGGCGATGGACGGCGTGACCTTCATCGCGCCCTGACCCCCGAAAATGAAAAAACCCCGGCCGCGGGGCCGGGGCTGTCGGGCGCGGCAGGGCGCCTTACTGCATGCCGAGCGCGGCCTTGTAGGTCTCGAGGATCGCCTCTTCCTCGGCCACGTCGTTCTTGTCGCGCTTGCGCAGGGCGATGATCTTTTTCATCACCTTGGTGTCGTAACCGCGCGCCTTGGCTTCGGACATGATGTCCTTCTGCTGCTCGGCGATGTCCTTCTTCTCGGCTTCGAGGCTCTCGAATTGCTCGATGAACTGGCGCAGCTCGTCGGCGGCGACGGAATAGACGGCATCGTTGGGCATGGGCGCACTCCTCGGCTCTGTTCGTCGCTTTGCTAAGCGGTTCCGGCGCGGGCTTCAAGCGCCCAGTGGTGCGTGGCGCGGGCTCCGGGGCTTGTCAGCAGGGTTTTGCCGCGTTACCCCGGCAGCAATCGCCCTGTCATGCCGGAGAGCCTGCCCATGCAAATTCTGATCTGGATCGGAGCCGTCGTCACGCTGGTCGGCCTCGCCGTGATCCTGTGGTCGATCCTTGAGATCGTGAAGGCGAAACGCGCGGGCCTCGACGACGAAACGCTGCGCGCGCGCCTTCAGCGCGCTGTCACCGTGAACCTCGGGGCGTTTTTCCTTTCGGCGCTCGGCCTGATCATGGTGGTCGCGGGGATCATGCTGGGCTGAGCCCCTCAGATCCCGAATTTGCCGCCATCGCGCACCAGTTCATCCCACAGGGCGACCGGCTTCGGCCCGCCCTCGTCGATCAACTGACGCAGGCGCTTGCGCACCGCCAGCGCCCCCATCCGGTCCGCCCAATAAAGCGGCCCGCCCTGTGCAGCAGGAAAGCCAAGCGCCAGTTCCGCCGCCAGATCGACATCGCCGGCCCGCAGCGCCGCCCCCGAATGCAGCAAGGCCGCCCCCTCCCCCGCCAGTTCGGCCAGAACCCGCGTGACGATCTCTGAGGCGGACATCCGGCGCGGCTCGATCCCGGCTTCAAGGCGCAGCGCGGCGAGAGTTTCCGCGGTTTCAGGCAGGAGTTCCGGCGCGCGCCCCTCGGCATGACGATAGATCCCTTGCCCGACCTCGCGCCCGCTTTGGCCCAGAAGGTCAAGGTAACTCAGATAGGGGCCGGGGGCGCGATGCGCCGCCGCGAGCCGCTCGAAGGCGCCAGCAAGGCCGCGCTCGTCGATCCGCCGGAACGGACCGATCGCAAAGCCGAAGTCTTCCAGCGCGTGATCGACGGCATCCGGCAAGGCCCCCGCCATGACGCAGCGCTCGGCCGCGGCGAAAAACGCGCCCTCCAGCCGGTCGGCCACCCCGTCGCCAAAAATCACCACCGAACCCGCCCGCCGCAGCGGCGCAGCCGCCCGGGACAGTGCCTCGGCGCCGATCCCCTCTTCGGGGGCGAGTTCGCGCAACCGCGCCGAGCGATGCAGCCGGATTTCGCCCGGCCCGGCCGCAGCCCCCGCGACCACCATCAGCACGCGATGCCCCGCGACGATGCCCCGCAGCGCGGCAAGATCCGCCTCGCCCGGCGCCGTCGGCTCGGCATAGACCAGCCGCGCCGCAGCCAGATCGTGGAGCTTGCGGCCAAAGGCGATCCGCGTCGTCAGCGCCTCGGCCTGCGCCGCGTCGATCCGGCCAGAGGCCGCACGCAGCGCGATTTCCTTCAGGATCCGGTCATGCGCCCGCGCGACACGATCCTCGGGACCGCCGAAAATAACCTGATGCCCGGCAGAGGCCAGCTCCAGCGCCAGCCGGTCGCCCATCGCCCAAAGCGCGACGCGCTCGGGGCGCGGGGCCGCCAAAGGCTCGTCTGGCAGGCGCTGCGCCTGACGGCGCACCCGGTCGGCATGGATCAGCCCCTGCGCCAGCGAAGCGCCAAGCAGATCATGATGCGCGACCGCTTCGAAATCGAGTGCCTCGCGGATCGGCAAAAGCGCGGCCGCCTCGACCACACCGATCAGCCGCTGCCCGGCATCATGGCGCCGCCCCTCGGCGACCCGCGCGCGCATCTCGGAGACTTCGTCAAAGAACCGCCCGACCTCGGCCAGCGCCTTGCGACGATCGGGCAAACCCGGCGCCTGACCACCGGCCGCGTCCAGCGCCCGCGCCATCGCCGTCGCATCCAGATCCTGCGCGGGCACCACCAGGTCGCACAGCCCCTGCGAGACCGCCTGAGCCGCCGCCACACGTCGCCCGGACAGCAGGAAATCTATGGTGCTGGCGGCCCCGGCGCGCTGCGCCAGGCGCACCACGGCACCCCCGGCCGGACAATATCCAAGCGCATATTCCCGCGCGAGAAACACCGTGCCCGCCGCCGCGATCCGCAACCCCGCCGCCTGCGCCAGCGCCAGCCCCGCCCCCGAGACCAGCCCGGAAAGCTCGGCCACCACCGGCAGGGGCGCCCCGGCCACGCGATCACAGAGCGGCGCCAACCCCGGCGCGAGCCCCCGGGCGGGGTCGCCCGGCGCCTGCAGCGCCTCGTATTCGATCAAAGGGTCGGGCGAAAACGGCCAGCCGCCCGCCTCGGGATCGGCGCGCAGAATGATCGCGCGCACCCCCGGCTCGGCCAGCGCCAGCTCGAGCGCATTGCCAAGCGCGCCCCGCAGATCAGCGTCGAAACCCGCCCGCGCGCCATCGCGCCCCCGACCGCTCATCGTGATCAGGGCCACACCCTCGCGTCGTTGCAGCTTTACGCGTCTGGTCATCTCCCGCTCCTCTTCCCTGCGGCGGCACCGCGAGACCGCGGCGCACGGCAGGCCCAGTTCGCCCAAGTTTACGAGCTTGGCGCTGCGAGGCAACGCCAAAGATCAAAGCTTGGCAGGGGTTTGGCGGGCGCGGATCAGGCGCCCGGCGCGTGTTTGCGGCAGAAAGGCGTCGCCGGCAGCAGGTCGAGGCGCGCTTCGTCGATCCGCTCGCCGCAGGTGACGCAATAGCCATACTCGCCCTCGTCCAGACGCGCGAGTGCAGCCTCGATCATGCGCAGCTCGTTGCGCGCGGAGTCGCCCAGATCATGGAGCACCTCGTCGCCTTCGCGCTCGGTCGCCATCTCTTCCCAATCCTTGGCCTCATGGCTTTCCAACTCGGCCTCGATCTGGTCGATGCGGCCCAGCAGCTGCGCCTTGCGCGCCTGAAGCTCTTCGCGGCGGATATCGTCCGATTTCATGGCGGTCCTCCTCTGATCATTTCATCTAGAAGCGAGCCGCGCCCGGTGGCCTTGATACAGGTCAAACCGCTTGCCGATCATACACCTGCCCCGATACGGTAGCCCCGGAACTGCGGCGCCGGGAGACGCGCCGCGACAAGGGATATCACGATGGAACAGGACTGGATCTGGGGCCTCGTCGGAGGCCTGATGATCGGCCTTGGCGCGGCGATTTATCTGCTGGTCAATGGCCGGATCATGGGCGCAAGCGGCATTCTGGGCGGGCTGGTGGACGGCAGCGGGCGCGATTCCACCTCGGAGCGTTTCGCCTTTCTTGCGGGGCTGGTGGCGATCCCGCCGCTTCTGGTGCCGCTGTATCAGGTGGTCGACACCAAGGTGACCTCGAATATCGCGGTGCTGGTGATCGCGGGGCTTCTGGTCGGGATCGGCACGCGGATCGCGAATGGCTGCACCTCGGGGCATGGCGTCTGCGGGATCTCGCGGTTTTCGCTGCGCGGGATCACGGCGACGGTGTTCTACCTGATCGGCGGCGGGCTGGCGCTGATCGTCGGGCGCCACCTGCTGGGAGTGATCTGATGCGCAATTTCTTTGCTTTCCTCTCGGGCGGGCTGTTCGGCGCGGGGCTTCTGGTCGCGGGCATGGTCGACACGCGCAAGGTGCAGGGCTGGCTTGACGTGTTCGGCGAATGGGATCCGACGCTGGCCTTCGTGCTAGCCGGCGCCGTCGGCGTGATGATGATCGCCTGGGCGTTCGCCAAACGCCGCGCGCAGACCCTGATCGGCCTGCCGATGCCCGAAGCGCCGCCGAAGCTCGTTGATCGTAACCTCGTGTTTGGGTCTCTGATGTTCGGCGTGGGCTGGGGGCTGGCGGGGCTCTGCCCGGGCCCGGCGCTTGGATCGCTCTCCTTTGGCGGCTGGCAGGGCTGGCTTTTCGTGCTGGCGATGGGCATGGGCATGGCGATCGCGCCGATGTTCAAGGAACAGCTTGCCCGGCTCGACACCGCACCCGAGGACGGCTGAGCATCACCTATCGGACCCGGTCTTGAGCGCCTCCGGGTCAAGCGTGGCCGGGTCGAACCCATCCAGCGCGAGCCCCTCCATCGGCGCGGCCATAGCCAGATTGCCGGGCAGGTCGTAGGCCTGGGCCTCCGGTGCGCCCAGCCCCGACAGCGTGCCCAGCTCGGGCACCTCGGCCGGGTCCATCGCGGGAAACGGGCTTTGCCCCGCCCGTGACCAATCCGTGTCGTCCCGCCGCCGCCCACGATTGACCGCCGCTGGCTCAGCCTCGCGGTCTCGCAAGCGCAGCGCCCGCGCGCCATTTTGCTGACCCAGCCGCGCGAAACTCAGAAGCCTGCGCCCGCCGCCCTCGACCCGCACCTGTTCGAGACACGCAGCCGAGAGCGGAATTTCCAGCCCCGGCCGAAATGACATCACCGCCTGCAAGGGCAGCTGCACACGCTGCAGAACCGCCAGCAACTCGGCGGGCGCCCCCTTGACCACCGCCTCCATCTGCGCATGCCAAAGCTCTGCCTCGTCCGCGCCAAACTCGGAGGCAAGCGCCGTGATCTCGGAGGCTTCCGGCGCAGCGGCGGGACGCGGCCGCGCCCCGCGCCCGGTCGCGGGCACCGCCCAGATCAGCCGCCCCGCGCGGTCGCCGCCCGGACCAAACCCCATCTCGATCGTCCAGACGCGATAGGAAATATCCTCGAACATCAGGCCGATCGGGCGCGGATCATCAAGATACGAGCCATAGCGGAACCCGCCCGCCCAAGTGATTGCGTCATGCTCGGCCAGTTGCGCCTCGATCTCGGCCAGAACGCCGTCGACGAAATCGGCGGCCATCGCGGCATCGATCCGGGTCGGGCGGCGCGGCGCGGGCGGCGTTGTGCTCAGCCGCCCCATCGTCTGCATCTCGATCAGCGCGGCCAGCGTGTCGGGCGGCAGGACCATCAGCCCCAGCCCCTCTTTCGGCCCTTCGAGCAGCGTGTAAAGTGACAGGTCCTGGAACAGCTCGGGCAGGTCCGCGAGCGTCATTCGCGCCTCTTTCAGCGCGTGCACATGCAGCGGCAACTCAAGCTGATCCTGCGCAACCCGCGCCAGCGCCTGCCCGATCGCACGCTCCGCCGTCATGGGTGCCGCATCCGGGGCGAGCTTGCCCGCCTCGGCCTTCCTGCGCACCACCGTGTTGCCGTTTTGCTCTGCCATCCTGACCTGCCGACCCCAGACGGGGGCATTCGGGACAAGGATTCGCAGATCAGGGTTTATAAATCATTGAAATGGGAAGGGCTTTCACCCCTCCATCACCGCGCGCGCCTCGGCCTCGGAATAGCGCAGCGGCAAGGTCACCCGGAACGCCGCCCCGCCCTGCCCCGGCAGGTAGTCGATCGTGCCGCCCAGATTGGCCATGATCTCGCGGCAGATCGCCAGCCCCAGCCCCGCCCCGCCCGCGCGCGAGGTATCGGTCAGACGCGCGAATTTCTCGAAGATCAGCGCCTGCGCCTTTTTCGGGATGCCAGAGCCGTTGTCGATGAAGTCGATCTGCACGCGCGGGCCGCGCTTGCGCACCTCGATGCGCAGCTTCGGCAGCTCGGCGTCGCAATATTTGCGGGCGTTGGAAACAAGATTGATGAACACCTGCAACAGCCGGTCGGTATCGGTGAACACCGCCATGTGTTCAACGCTCGGATCGCGCTCGATGCGGAACTTGCGCTCGGGCCGGGTGGAGCCCGCCGCCTGCACCGCTTTTGACAGCAGGTCATGCAGGTTCGCCGCCCCGATATTAAGCTGTACGCGGCGGTTTTCCAGCACCGACAGGTCGAGCAGATCGTCGAGCAGGCGGGTCAGTCGGCGCGCCTCTTCATGGATGATCTCGCCGTATTTCTGGCGCATCTCCTCGGGCAGGTCGGGCTCCATCAGGATCTCCGAGAACGCCCGGATCGAGGTCATCGGCGTGCGTAATTCATGGCTGATCTGGCCGAGGAAGGCGTCTTTCTGCACCGACAGCTCGGTCAGCTTGTCATTGGCCTCGCGCAGCGCGCGGGCGGTGCGCGCGAGCTCCTCGGACTTGGCTTCGAGCTGGGCGGAATATTCCTTGATCTCGGCCGCCTCACCCGCCACCGCGATCAGGTCCTGCACCGAGACCGAACTGCCCCCCGAAAGCTGCGCGATCATCGCGTGCGCCGTGGCCGCCCCGACCGAGCCGGCCAGCTCGCGTTCAAGCGTTGTGATGAATTCGGGCGTGGTATCGGGCAGAAAACCGGTCTTTCCCTGTGCCGCCGCCTCGGACTGAAAGAACTTCTGCGCCTCGCTGACGCCAAGGATGCGCTGCGACATCGACAGAAGGTCTTCGGCGTCGGCCTGCCCGCGCGTCCAGCCGCGCGCATTGGGCGCCTGGTCGAACACGTTGACAAAGGCCAGCCCCTGCAGCCGCTCCATCGGCGGCGGGAAGCTCGACATCGAAAAGATGAGGAACGCCAAGGTGTTGAGAAGCAAGGACCACATCAGAGCATGGAGCAGCGGATCGAGCCCGGTAAAGCCGAAAAGCGCGTGCGGGCGCAGCCAGTCGATGCCGAAGAGCCCCTCGGCCATGACGCTGGCCGAGATCCAGCCGCTGGTACCGACCGAGGGCAGAAACAGCGTGTAAAGCCAGATCGCAAAACCAATCAGGAGCCCCGCACGCGCACCGACATGGGTCGCCCCACGCCAGAAGATCCCGCCCAAAAGCGCGGGCAGAACCTGCGCCGCACCGACGAAGGCGATCAGGCCAATGGCGGCCAGCGCCTCGGAGCCGCCCGAGAGGTGGTAATAGGTATAGCCCATCGCCAGCACGCCCGCGATCGAGACCCGCCGCGAGGTCAGCACGAGCCCGCGCACATCGCCGCTTTCGCGCACGCTCTGACGCCGCAAAGCGAGCCAGAGCGGCGTGACGATATGGTTCGAGACCATCGTCGCCAGCGCAATCGCCGCCACGATCACCATCGAGGTGGCCGAGGAAAACCCGCCCAGAAACGCCAGCAGCGCGAGCTTGCCCTGGCCTTCGGACAGGGGCAGCGTCAGCACGAAAAGATCCGGATTGGTGCCCGGCGGCATCCGCTCAAGCCCGACCACCGCGATTGGCAGGACGAAGAGGCTCATCATCATCAGATAGGCCGGAAAGGCCCAGCTGGCGGTGGCAAGGTGACGCTCACTCACGTTCTCGACGACCAGCACCTGAAACATCCGCGGCAAGGTCAGGATCGCCGCCGCCGACACAAAGATCAGCCCTGCGAACCGGCCCGGCTTCAGGTTCCAATCCGCTATCGGCGAGGCCGCGACCTTGTCGAGGACATCGGCCACCCCGCCCGCAAGCCCCCAGACGACGAAAACCCCTACCGCCACCAGCGCCACAAGCTTGACCACCGCCTCAAGCGCAATGGCCATCACCACGCCGTGGTGGCGCTCATTGGCATCGAGGTTGCGCGTGCCGAACAGGATCGTGAACACCGCGAGCCCGCCCGCGATCCAGAGCGCGGCCTCGCCCTGCCCCGACATCACCCAGAATTCGGGCGTGTCGGCGGCGAAGACCCCAAAGCTCAGTGTCACCGATTGCAGCTGCAACGCGATATAGGGCGTGGCCGAGGCCACCGACATCAGCGTGACGATCACCCCCAGCGAGTTCGACTTGCCATAGCGCGACGAGATCAGGTCGGCGATCGAGGTCACCCGCTGCGCCCGGCCGATCCGCACCAGCTTGCGCAGGATCCACCACCAGCCGATGAAGACCAGCGTCGGGCCGAGATAGATGGTGACGAACTCAAGCCCCGAACGCGCCGCATAGCCCACCGCGCCGTAAAACGTCCAAGCGGTGCAATAGATCGACAGCGAAAGCGTGTAGATGATCGGCGAATGCAGGAATTTCAGCCGCCCGCGCTGCGCCCGCCGCTCGGCGAAATAGGCCACGGCGAAGAGCATGATGACGTAGAGCAGGCAGAAGGCGACGAGCATGTTGAAGGGCATGGCGCGTCACTCCTCGGGCGGCGGCTCGGTTGCGCGCGGAGCAGCCCCCCCGCCCGCGTCGCGGCGGCGCAGCACGCCCGAGCCCTCGGCCGTTTCCTCCTCGTCATAGGTCGGCGCCAGCCCCCGCGCGAGGATCAGCGCCGCCAGGATCAGCATCACCCAGGAGGCAAAGATATAGACCAACCCACGCGCGGTATCGGGCACAGGCGTGCTGGCCGGTTCCCAGGCAACGGGCAGCATGAAGATCACCGCACCGCCGATCGGCAGCAGCCGCGCCGCATCCATCTTGCGCCGCCGCCGATAGGACCGGCGCGCGAGGAAAACCGGCTGGCTGGACTTAGGCATCGGGGGTGGTCTCCGGCGCGACGATCCGCCCGAGCATCTCGCACAGTTCCGAATTCGCGAAGGGTTTCGACAGGAAGGCCGTGGCGCCCGCGCGCTGCGCCGCCTCGCGGTCCCGCGATTGCCCGCGGGCGGTCAGCATCAGCACCGGCAAATCGGCGAAGTCACTGCGCGCGCGCAGCCGCGACAGGATCTCGATGCCGGAAAGCCCCGGCAACATCAGGTCGAGAATAAGTACATCGGGGCGCAAGTCTTCAACAGCCGACAAAGCCTGCGCCCCGTCGGACCGAATCGAAACCTCCCAACCCGCACGTTTCAGAATGAATCGGATCGCCTCCGCGATGTTCGGCTCATCCTCAATGAGAAGCACATGATGCTTTTCCACGGCGTCCTCCCCCGTTCAACTATTGCGGGCGGCGGGCGAACTGTCAAACGCCTCGCTAGGCTTCGCCCATAATCGAAGGCTCGCGTCGGCCAGCACAGGCCGCGCGCGGACAGATCCGGCAGCTCGACCCGATCAGCCGGGCTGGGCCAGTGGCGATTTCAGGCGTGTCGGGGGGCGGCAGAATCAGCATCATCGCCTCCATCAGCACCGGCCCGTCGAACCCGCCCGGAGCGCGCGGCTGGCAATAGGCATAGCTCAGATAGCGCTGCGGCAGGCGCCCGGCCATATCGACCAGCGCGCGGATCGGCTGCATCGGCCGCGACAGCGCCTCGAACAGTGGCCAGAGCGGACAGGCCGCACCAAAGCGCGGCAGCGCGAAGCCCGGCGCCGGACGCCGAAACGTGAGCGTCCCGGAGGCATCGCAGATCACCAGCCCCAGCGGCGGCAGGCCGGGCACCCCCTCGGGGAGCGCCGCAAGCCGGCGAAACACCGTCCCCAACGACACGCCGAAGCGCGCTGCAAGCGCCGCCGGATCGGGCCCAAGCGCCGCCAATGCGCGGGTCATCTCGGGCAAGGGCAGCGCGCGCGCATCGGCCGCGACCTGCGCGATATGGGCCAGCGCAAGTTTGCGCGCGGCCCCCGAGGCCAGTTCGGGCACGCCGTCGATCAGCCGTTCATGCGCGGGCGGATCGGCGGCCTCCAGCTCAGTCAGGTGCCAGTTACGCGCCTCGAGCCAGGCCTCGACCTGTTCGAGCGGCGTGGCCAGGCCGGTCTCGGCCTGTTCCTCGGCGTCCAGATAGCCCACCAGCGCCTCGGCCGTGTCCGAGAGGCGCAGGCTTTCCTCCTGGATCGTGGCGAGGAACCGCGCCCGCCACTCGAGCTCGATATCTTCGGTCTCGACCAGAATTGCCGCCGTCGAACGCAGCCCCGTCACCGCCGAGATCACCTCGTGCAGCGAGGTCAGCAGGAACGGGTCCTGCGCCATGCGTTCGGAATAATCCTCTAGCACGCGCTCCAGTTCAGTCACGCGCTTCTGCCGCGCGGCCAGCACCGCCGCCCAGCCCGGGAAGCGGCCGACAAATTCTTCGATCCGCTCCAGCTCGGCCTGGCTGACCGGCGCATCGCCCCCCGCGGCCGCTTCGCGCAGCCCCTCAAAGAGCGCCCCCTCGGCGCCTTCTGCCAGCGCCACGGGCTCGGCCCCCAGCACCCGCGCAAGCTTGTCCAGAAGCTCGTCGCCGACCCGGCGCCGGTTATGTTCGATGAGGTTGATATAGGCCGCCGACACGCCGACCGCGCGCGCCAGATCCGCCTGTTTCAGGCCCAGCGCCGTCCGTCTTTCGCGGATGCGCGTGCCGGTCAATGCAGAGCGCGCCATGCCTTCTCCCCCTCTCAGCCTGCAACTTAACCGCTAACAGACTGCCTTTGCGAGAGATTTACACGGCGCGCCGGATTTTCAAAGGGGTCTCAGCACTCCGACGGAACAACCGCCGCCATATCGCTGATGTCGCTCACGCCGCCTTCGCATTGCATGTCGCCGCTCGGCATCGGCGCACAGGCCGCCAGCGCGAGGACGACCGCGCTCAGCCCCGCCACCATGAATTTCTGAACATAACGCATCTTTGCCTCCTCAAAGCAGTCCACACGGCTTCACCGCGCAAGCCCATCATATGGCACGAAAACTTGTGCGAAAACTGATCGGCATCAAATCCGGCCCGAGGTGCCGCAACGTCGTTTCCGTTCGGGTCACCCGAGCGAGCGGAATTTGGCCCCGTAATTGAGCGCGCGGCGCGAACAGACCTCCATCGCGTCGCGCAGCCAGACCCGATCGGGCCCGTCGAATATCCCCAGATCGGCGCCCAGCTTCGCGCGCCCCGCCGCGATCTCCTCCCCCATTGGCGCATCATAGCCCTTAAGCCGCCCAAGCCAGAACTGCGCCGCCTCGTCGAAATAGCTGCCCGAAGGCGCGCCTCCGGGCGAGACATCCTGCGCCACCGCCAAGCAATAGCCCGCCTCGGCCCCGAGGCTCGGCGTCCCGAACAGATACCCGGGCGGTGCCGCAAACTGGCTTTTCCAGGTCAGGAAAAACAGCCCCGCCACCAGCGCCACCAGAACCGCCCCGCCGCCCCAGAGCAACCAGGCGGGGAAATCCCCTTCCGCGCGCACCTCGACCTTTTGCATCCGTTACCTCCAGTCGCAGACAGTCTGGCAAACGCCGATTAACAAAGGCTGAAACGCAAACGGCCCGCCCCGGATCTGCCGGAGCGGGCCGCTTTTGCGCGGAGGCGGGCCTTAGTCGAGCGTCGCCAGAACCTCGCCGATCGTGCCGATCAGCTGGTCGATATGCTCTTTCTCGATGATCAGCGGCGGGCTCATCGCGATGATATCGCCCGTGGTGCGGATCAGGATGCCCTTTTCATAGGCCTGCAGGAAGGCGTTGAAGGCGCGCTTCGTCGGCTCGCCCGGAAGCGGCTCCAGCTCGATCGCGCCGACCAGACCGGTGTTGCGCACGTCGATCACGTGGCGCGCCCCCTTGAGGCTGTGCAGCGCGTCCTCCCAATAGGGCGCCATCTCGGCGGCGCGCTCGAACAGCGCCTCTTCGCGATAGGTTTCGAGCGTCGCGATCCCCGCGGCCGAGGCCACCGGGTTGCCCGAGTAGGTATAGCCGTGGAACAGCTCGATCATGTGCTCGGGGCCGGTCATGAACGTGTCGTAGATCTCACCCGAGACCAGCACCGCGCCCATCGGGATGACGCCGTTGGTCAGGCCCTTGGCCGTGGTCATCATGTCCGGCGTGACGCCGTAATGCTGCGAGGCAAAGGCCGAGCCGAGGCGGCCGAAGCCGGTGATCACTTCGTCGAAGATCAGCAGGATGCCGTGCTTCTTGGTGATGTCGCGCAGGCGCTGCAGATAGCCCTTGGGCGGCAGGATCACGCCGGCCGAGCCCGACATCGGCTCGACGATAACGGCGGCGATGGTCTCGGCGCCATGCAGCGCGACGATGCGCTCCAGCTCATCGGCGAGGTTCGCACCATGCTCGGGCTGGCCACGGGTAAAGGCGTTCTCGGGCAGATGCGTGTGCGGCAGGTGGTCGACACCGGCCAGCAGCGTGCCGAACATGCGGCGATTGTTGACAAGCCCGCCCACCGAGATGCCGCCGAAGTTCACGCCATGATAGCCCTTTTCACGGCCGATCAGACGGGTGCGGGTGCCCTCGCCGCGGGCGCGGTGATAGGCCAGCGCGATCTTGAGCGCGGTCTCGACCGATTCCGAGCCGGAGTTGGTGAAGAAGGCGTGGTCGATGCCCTCGGGCGCGATATCGACCAGCCGGTTGGCCAGTTCGAAAGCGACCGGGTGGCCCATCTGGAAGGGCGGCGCATAGTCAAGCTCGGCGACCTGCTTCTGGATCGCCTCGGTGATCTTCGGGCGGCAATGGCCCGCGTTGCAGCACCACAGGCCCGCCGTGCCATCAAGCACCTGGCGACCGTCGGTGGTGAAATAATGCATGTCTTTTGCCGAAGCCAGAAGGCGCGGCGCCTTCTTGAACTGGCGGTTCGCGGTGAACGGCATCCAGAAAGCATTCAGGTCGTTGGGCGTATTGCGATCAAGCGCCATCGCTGTCTCCTTGGGGTTCGGGCCGGCCCCTGCCGCACCCAGTTCTTTAATGTCCGGATTTGACCAGACGGTCAGCGCCACGCTAACACAGGGTTAAGGGTAGTCAAGGAATCCAAAACGGCACTTGCGCGGCGGCGAGCGACAGGGAACGCCCGCCGTTGATCGCTGTCAAGCACTCCTGTACAAGCCCGCCGAGCGAGGAGGAAACGCGTGACCCAGAGCAAGCCCAGCAAGCCCGTCGGCGCGGCCCAGCGTCCGCAGACCCGCATCCAGAAGCGCAATCGCGAGACCATTCTGGAGGCCGGGCTGGAGGTGTTCTCGGCCTTCGGGTTTCGCGGCTCGACGCTCGACCAGATCGCCAAGGCAGCGGGGCTGTCGAAACCGAACCTGCTGTACTATTTCCCCTCGAAGGAAGCGATCCACATCGAGTTGCTCTCGGAGCTGATGGACGACTGGCTGGCGCCGCTGCGGGCGATGGACGCCGCCGGAGAGCCGCGCGAGGAAATCCTGCGCTACGTGCGCCGCAAGCTCGAGATGAGCCAGGAGATGCCGCGCGAAAGCCGGCTCTTCGCAAATGAGATGCTGCAGGGCGCGCCGCATGTGCTGGCGGGGCTCTCGGGCGACCTCAAGGCGTTGGTGGATGCCAAGGCCGCGATGATCCGCGGCTGGTCCGAGGACGGCCGGATCGCGCCGGTCGATCCTTATCACCTGATCTTTTCGATCTGGGCACTGACCCAGCATTACGCCGATTTCGACGTGCAGGTGCGCGCCATTCTCGGGCCGGGCCATGACCCGTTCATCGAGGCCGAAAGCTACCTGGAAATGCTGTTCACGCGGCTTTTGGCCCCGGACCCCGGCCGCTAGAGCCCAGCCGTTAACCAAGCCTTGCGAAAACCCGCCCGGATTCACCTTCGGTTTACTCTTGGCGCGCAGGATTCCCGTTGGTGGGGGTGTTTTGTGCGAGGAGTTGGGGATGGACCAGATTTCGGGCTTGATGCCCCAGATCGGCTGGTCGCCGCTGATGACGCCTGCGACACCGAAGAAGGCGCCGGCGACGACCGTCGAACCGGCGGGGCAATCGACTTCGGCGCAAGGCGGGCTGGCGGCGGATGTCGGCACGCAGGCCGGGCTCTATCGCGGGGCGACAGGCGCCGAGGCGGCTGGTGATGGCGCGGGGCGCTCCAGCGAGAGCGGGCTGATGCCCGAACCACCGCCGGACCCCGAGGCGCCGACCGGGCCACCGCCGACCTTCAAAATCACGCCACTCGAGGCCATGGCCGCCGAGCAGCTTGCGCCGCCCGAAGCGATCGAGGACCCCACGCCGGAGGTGCCCGAGGATGCCCCCGACCCGGCACAAGCGCTGCAGGCCGAGGCACCGCGCCACGAGGAACGCCCTGCGCCATCGCAGCCCGACGGCTGGGCCAGCCTGAAGGCGCCGGAAGACCCCAAGGTCAGCCTAACCCGCTGATTCTGTCACAATCGCGAAGAATCCGCCCCACGGCACGCCCTGCGGCCCGCCGCGCCCCCAACGCAGGCACCGTTACCCCTGCGTCAGTCGTTCTCGCTTCCCCTCGGTCTCCCGCTGGCGTATAACGCCCGGGATCGAATGGCCCGCAGAAGACGGGCCAATCCCATAACGCACCTTTCGAGGATGGCATGACCAAAAACACCCGCGACAACGATGTGGCCTTCATTCAGGCGTTGGCTGAACTGCTGAACCAGAACGATCTGACCGAGATCGCTGTGGTGCGCGAATATGGCGAGGATGACAGTCTCGAAGTCCGCGTTGTGAAGCAGGCGACCATCGTGCAGGCCCCGGTGGCCTATGCCGCCCCGGCCCCCGCTGCGGCCCCCGCGGCCGCGCCTGCCGCAGCCCCGGCCGCCGCAGCACCCGCGACCGACGACCCGGCCAGCCACCCCGGCGCGGTGGCCTCGCCGATGGTCGGCACCGTCTACCTCTCGCCCGAGCCCGGCTCGGAGGCCTTCGTCAAGGTCGGCTCGACCGTCAAGGAAGGCCAGACGCTGCTGATCGTCGAGGCGATGAAAACCATGAACCACATCCCGGCGCCGAAATCGGGCACCGTGAAACGCATCCTGGTCGATGACGCGACGCCGGTCGAGTTCGGCACCATCCTGATGATCATCGAGTGAGGGCGCGCCCATGTTCGACAAGATCCTGATCGCCAACCGTGGCGAGATCGCGCTGCGCGTGATCCGCGCCTGCCGCGAGATGGGGATTGCCTCGGTCGCGGTTCACTCCACCGCCGACGCCGACGCGATGCATGTGCGCATGGCCGACGAAAGCGTCTGCATCGGGCCGAATTCCTCGGCCGAAAGCTACCTCTCGATCCCGGCGATCGTCGCCGCCTGTGAAATCACCGGCGCGCAGGCGATCCACCCGGGCTATGGCTTCCTTTCGGAAAACGCCAATTTCGTGCAGGTGCTCGAAGATCACGACATCACCTTCATCGGCCCCACGGCCGCCCATATCCGTATCATGGGCGACAAGATCACCGCGAAGGAAACCGCCAAGAACCTCGGCATCCCGGTGGTGCCCGGCTCGGATGGCGGCGTGCCCGATTTCGAGACCGCCAAGCGCGTCGGCGCCGAGATCGGCTATCCGCTGATCATCAAGGCCACCGCCGGCGGCGGCGGGCGCGGCATGAAGGTCGCCACCTCCGAGGCCGATCTGGAAATCGCCTTCCGCACCGCGCGCTCCGAGGCCAAGGCCGCCTTCGGCAATGACGAAGTCTATATGGAGCGCTACCTGCAAAAGCCGCGCCATATCGAGATCCAGGTCTTTGGCGACGGTCGCGGTCGCGCCGTGCATCTGGGCGAGCGCGACTGCTCGCTGCAGCGCCGCCACCAGAAGGTGTTCGAAGAGGCCCCCGGCCCCTGCATCACCCCCGAGGAACGCGCCCGCATCGGCAAGATCTGCGCCGACGCCATGGCCGAGCTGCAATATTCCGGCGCCGGCACGATCGAGTTCCTCTACGAAGACGGCGAGTTCTTCTTCATCGAAATGAACACCCGCCTGCAGGTCGAGCACCCGGTCACCGAGGCGATCTTCGACGTCGATCTGGTGCGCGAACAGATCCGCGTCGCCGCTGGCGAGGAAATGGAATTCCGTCAGGAAGACCTGAAGATCCGCGGCGCCGCGATCGAGGTGCGCATCAACGCCGAGAAGCTGCCGAATTTCTCGCCCTGCCCCGGCAAGATCACCCAGTATCACGCGCCGGGTGGCCTGGGCGTGCGGATGGATAGCGCGCTCTATGACGGCTACAAGATCCCGCCCTATTACGACAGCCTGATCGGCAAGCTGATCGTGCATGGCCGCGATCGCCCCGAAGCGCTGGCCCGCCTGCAACGCGCGCTTGGCGAGCTGATCGTGGACGGGGTCGATACCACGGTGCCGCTGTTCCACCAGCTCTTGGCCGAGCCCGACATCCAGAGCGGGGATTACTCGATCCACTGGCTCGAGAAATGGCTGAAAGCCACCTACGGCTGACGAAAACGCCCCTTCGGGGGCGTTTTTCATTGCATTGCACCTGCCCGCGACCTCGGTCATTCTGCGCCGGAGGAGGTGGATCGCATGACCGACAGGCTCAGTCCGGAACTGCTCTTGGCAGGCTATGCACAGGGCATCTTTCCGATGGCCGAAAGCCGCGAGGATACCCGTCTCTATTGGTTCGACCCGAAGCTGCGCGGCATCATCCCTCTGGATAATTTCCACATTTCACGCTCGCTCGCGCGGGTTATTCGGCGTGAAACTTTCACTATTTCAACAAATGAGGCATTCCGGGCCGTGGTCGAAGGCTGCGCGGATCGCCACGAGACCTGGATCAACGGATCGCTGTTCTCGCTCTATGACGCGCTGCACGCGGCCGGTTTCGCCCATTCGCTCGAGGTCTGGTCGGGCAAGGATCTGGTTGGCGGCATCTTTGGCATCACCCTGGGTGGCGCCTTTTTTGGCGAGAGCATGTTTTCACGCGCGACCAATGCCTCGAAAGTTGCGCTGGCCTACACCGTGGACCGGCTGCGGCGCGCCGGGTTTTGCCTGTTCGACACGCAATACCTGACGCCACATCTGGCGAGCCTTGGCGGGGTGGAAATTCCGCGCGAGGACTATCACGCACGTCTGGCCGAGGCCCTGCAACGGACTGCGGATTTCACCGCGCCGCCGCCCTCATCGGGTCACTCGATCTTGCAGC
Organism: Pseudothioclava arenosa; assembly: GCF_002358085.1. GTDB lineage: Bacteria > Pseudomonadota > Alphaproteobacteria > Rhodobacterales > Rhodobacteraceae > Pseudothioclava > Pseudothioclava arenosa. Next base: position 172,841 of record NZ_NTJD01000003.1, on the reverse strand, counting down.
GGATGGCCCAGACGTCGTAGCGCTGATGATCCAGCGCCGAGAGCGCGGGGCTGTCGGCGATCAGCCAGCCCGAAAACACCTGCGCCTCGGCGCTCGTGTCCTTGATCGTCACGAAAGCATAGGCGTTCGAGGACGGGTCCGCCGGCGGATAGCGGCATTCGCGCAGGGTGATTTCCAACTGGCCATAGGGCACGGTCTGGCCCGAGAGAAGCTCGATATCCGAAGCCGCCCCCGCGACCTTGTCGAGCCCGCGCAGCACCGCGCCCGGCGCGTCGGCCAGCCCCGCAGGGGCCTCTTGCGCGGCCACAGGCAGCGCGAGAAGGGCCAGCAATACAGCAGCCAGACGGATCATTGCCCGTCCTCCGAACCGCCGCCCGCGAATTTCATCATCAGCGCCAGCATCGAGACCGCGCCTTGCGTGTCGAGGATCTCTTCGCCAGGCTCCAGGTTGGTCAGGCTGCCGCCCGGGATGATCTCGACGAACGCGCCGCCCAGGAGCCCCTCGGAGGCAATCAGGATCACCGAATCGTCGGGCAGGATCACGTCCTTGCGCAGGCTGATCTCGGCATCGGCGAAGAAGGTCTGCGGGTTCAGCTCAAGATCGGTCACGGTGCCGACCTTGACGCCCGCCATCCGCACATCCGAGCCCACCGTCACCCCTTCGACCGAGCGGAACGAGGCGGTCAGCGGGTAGTGCCCCGTGCCCGCCGAAATCTCGGCGCCCCGCCCGGCCCAGAACAGAAAACCCAAAGCGGCCGCAAGAACGGCCGCTCCGGTGACGATTTCCAAACGGGTTTCGCTCATGGCGCTGTCCGGGCCCTTATTCGGGCTGCCAGGCCTCATAATCCTGGCGCACGACCGGCGCGGCGCGGCGCAGCGAGCCCGCGGGGGCAAAGGCGCCGGGCGTGCCGGTCAGGTTTTCCTGATGCGGAAGTTCCCAAGCCTTGTGCGGCAGCGGCGATTCGGTCGGCGGCTCCTTGAAGGTGTGGTGCAGCCAGCCATGCCAGTCGGGCGAAATCCGCGACGCCTCGACCTCGCCGTTATAGATCACCCAGCGGCGTTTGCCGTCGCGGGTCTGGTAATAGACATTGCCCTGCGCGTCTTCACCGACCTTCACGCCCTTGCGCGCGGTAAAGAGTTGCGTGCCGAGGGTCTGGCCATTCCACCAGGTCAGCAGGCGAAGCAGGAATTTCATGATCTATCCTCCGCAGGGCTGTTCTCCCCCCTTATAGCGAAGGATCCGCCCGCGTCCAGTAGCCGCGCGACCCCACGCCGCGGCCAGAATGCAAAAAGGCGGGCCATTGCCGGCCCGCCTTTGCGAAAATCGCTTCGACGCGCAGATCAGCCCGCCGACTTCGGCTCTTTCTTGTCCTTCTCGGCGTAGATCAGGAGCGGCTTGACCTCGGCATGATCGACGGCTTCCTCGTTGACCACGACCTCTTCGACGCCGTCCATGCCGGGCAGTTCGAACATCGTGTCGAGCAGGATGTCTTCCATGATCGAGCGCAGCCCGCGCGCGCCGGTCTTGCGGGCGATGGCGCGGTTCGCGATCGCCTTCAACGCGTCCTCGGTGAAGGTGAGCGCCACGCCCTCGATATCGAAGAGCCGCTGGTATTGCTTGACCAGCGCGTTCTTCGGCTCGGTCAGGATGGTGACCAGCGCCTCGGCATCCAGATCGGTCAGCGTCGCGATCACCGGCAGGCGGCCGACGAATTCCGGGATCAGGCCGAATTTCAGCAGATCCTCGGGCTCAAGCTCCTTGAACAGCTCGCCCACACCGCGCGCGTCCGGGTCCTTCACCGCCGCGCCGAACCCGATCCCCGAGCCCTTGCCGCGCTGCGCGATGATCTTTTCCAACCCCGCGAAGGCGCCACCACAGATGAACAGGATGTTCGTGGTGTCGACCTGCAGGAATTCCTGCTGCGGATGTTTGCGCCCGCCCTGCGGCGGCACCGAGGCCACCGTGCCCTCCATGATCTTGAGGAGTGCCTGCTGCACGCCCTCGCCCGAGACATCGCGGGTGATCGAGGGGTTGTCGGACTTGCGGGTGATCTTGTCGACCTCGTCGATATAGACGATGCCGCGCTGCGCACGCTCGACGTTGTATTCCGAGGCCTGCAGCAGCTTGAGGATGATGTTCTCGACATCCTCGCCCACGTAGCCCGCTTCGGTCAGCGTGGTCGCATCGGCCATGGTGAAGGGCACATCGAGGATGCGCGCCAGCGTCTGCGCCAGAAGCGTCTTGCCGCAGCCGGTCGGGCCGATCAGCAGGATGTTCGACTTGGCCAGCTCGATGTCGGATTTCGAGCTGTGATTGAGCCGCTTGTAGTGGTTATGCACCGCGACCGAGAGCACGCGCTTGGCGTGTTCCTGCCCGATCACGTAATCGTCCAGCACCTTGCAGATGTCGCGCGGGGTCGGCACGCCATCGGTGGCCTTCAGCCCCGAGGACTTGGTTTCCTCGCGGATGATGTCCATGCACAGCTCGACGCATTCGTCACAGATGAACACGGTCGGGCCCGCAATCAGCTTGCGCACCTCGTGCTGGCTCTTGCCGCAGAACGAACAATAGAGCGTGTTCTTGCTATCGGAGCCGGAATTGTTCGCCATTACTTTCCTCTGCGCCTGACCGTCCTGGCCGGTCCGTTCTGGTGGGCCTGTCCAAACTCTAGGACAGCCCCCCCGTCACCACAATGTCAAATTTCCGGGGCAGGACGTGCCGCCCCGGCCGGGTCTCAGGCCTCGCTGCGCGGGCGGCTTTCGAGAATCTCGTCGATCAGGCCCCAATCTTTGGCCTCTTCGGGCGACATGAAATTGTCGCGCTCGAGCCCCGCCTCGACGGTCGCGTAATCGTTGCCGGTGTGCTTGACGTAGATCTCGTTCAGACGACGCTTGAGGTTCTCGACCTCGCGCGCATGGATCAGGATATCGGTGACCTGACCCTGATAGCCGCCCGAGGGCTGGTGCACCATCACGCGCGAGTTCGGCAGCGAGAAGCGTATCCCCTTTTCGCCCGCGGTCAGCAGGAGCGAGCCCATCGAGGCCGCCTGCCCGATCACCAGCGTCGAGACCTTGGGCTTGATGTATTGCATCGTGTCGTAGATCGACAGGCCCGAGGTCACCACGCCGCCCGGGCTGTTGATATACATCGCGATTTCCTTCGAGGGGTTTTCCGCCTCGAGGAACAGGAGCTGCGCGCAGATCAGCGTCGCCATCCCGTCATGAACCGGCCCCGACAGAAAGATGATCCGCTCCTTCAGGAGGCGCGAATAGATGTCATAGGCCCGCTCGCCGCGCGAGGTCTGCTCGACCACCATCGGCACAAGCGTGTTCATGTAGAGGTCGATCGGATCTTTCATCGGCTGCCCTTTCCAGAATCTCGTCCCGGCCATCGTTAGCCGCAGAACCTTATCCAAGTCTTAGTTGCGCGCGCCTGCCGCTTCAAGGGCAGCCCGGTGCGAAAGCGCACTCAGCCCGCCTCACCCGCAACAACACCCCGGTACCAGCGCCGGATCAGCGCACGCTCGCTGTCTTCCATGAAGCTCAGGTTGCCGGGCGGCATCGCGTGCGTCAGGCCGGCCTGCACATAGATTTGATGCGCGGCGGCGGCGACCTGCTCGGGGGTTTCCAGATGCACGCCGCGCGGCGCGCGACCGATTCCCTCGTAGCCCGGCTCGGCCGCGTGGCACATCGAGCAGCGCCCGAGCACGACATCCGACACCTCGTCGAACCCCTCGGCCGCAGCAAAGCGCGCCTGTGCGGGGCTCAGCGCCGCCTCTTCGGCCTCGGCCTCGACCGGGCCAAAGGAGGATAGCCAGACGATCGCCCCGAACAGCGCCGCCGTCAGCCCCCAGGTCCACCAGACATAGCCCTTGTGCGCGTGATGGGTGTTGAAGAAATGCCGGATCGTCACCCCCATCAGGAACACCAGCGAACAGATCAGCCAGTTGTATTCGCTGGCAAAAGCCAGCGGGTAATGGTTCGACAGCATCAGGAAGATCACCGGCAGGGTGATGTAGTTGTTATGGGTCGAGCGCTGCTTGGCGATCTTGCCGTATTTCGGGTCGGGCGTGCGGCCCGCCTTGAGATCGGCCACCACGATGCGCTGGTTCGGCATGATCACGAAGAACACGTTCGCCGTCATGATCGTCGCGGTGAAGGCGCCCATATGCAACAGCGCCGCGCGCCCCGAGAACACCTGCGTATAGCCCCAGCTCATCGCCACCAGCACGCCGAAAAGCCCGATCATCAGCTTGGTGTTGTCCTCGCCGAAGCGCGACTTGCAGAGCCAGTCATAGAACAGCCAGCCGATGGTCAGCGACCCCGCCGAGATCGCCACCCCCGCCCAGATCGGCATCTCCATCACCCGCGGGTCGATCAGGTAGAACTCGGCCCCGAACCAGTACAGCAGTACCAGCATGGCAAAGCCCGACACCCAGGTCATGTAGCTTTCCCATTTGAACCAGGTCAGCTCCGCCGGCATCGCCTCGGGCGCGACCAGATATTTCTGGATGTGGTAAAAGCCCCCGCCATGCACCTGCCAGGCCGCGCCATGCACGCCTTTGGGCGCCCCCGCTTCGGGTCGCAGCCCAAGGTCCAGCGCGATGAAATAGAAAGACGACCCGATCCAGGCGATCGCGGTCACCACATGCAGCCAGCGCACCGCGAATTGCGCCCATTCCATCAGAAAGATCGTGTCGAACATGGTTCCCCTCGGCATTTTTCGCCAGCTTCTGCCGCCAGCCGGACAAGCGCAAGGGCTCGTGAACCGGGGGCGGGCTTCGCGCCGGATGCCCCGTCAGGCGCCTAAATTTGCAGCATTCACGCCTCGCAACGCGGCAGGCGCAAAATTATTGCGCGCTCAGCTGCCGCGATAGGTCGAGTAGCCGAAGGGCGAAAGCAGGAGCGGCACGTGGTAATGCGCCGCCCCGTCCGAGATGCCGAAGCGGATCGGCACCGCGTCAAGGAACAGCGGCGCGTCGCCCGCCTGACCACTTGCGCGCAGGTAGTCGCCCGCATGAAAGACCAGCTCGTAAACCCCAACGGCAAAGCGCTCTGCGGGCAGAATCGGGCCATCGGTGCGCCCGTCTTCATTGGTCACACAGTCGGCGATCTGGCGCGGCGCGTCCCCGTTCAGGTCAAACAGCACGATCCGCAGCCCGGCAGCCGGAACCCCCTTGGCGGTGTCGAGAACATGGGTCGTCAGATAGCCGGACATGAGGCGCCTCCTTTTGCGCCGGACTATGCGCCCGCCGCGTCGATCTTGCAAACCCCCGAATTTGCGCCTTTCATTCCCCCAAGCTTGGAGACACAGATGACCCGCTACCCCCGAGACATGCGCGGCTATGGCGCAACCCCTCCCGATCCGCGCTGGCCCGGCGCCGCGCGCGTCGCGATTTCGCTGGTGCTGAATTACGAAGAAGGCGGCGAGAATTGCGTCCTGCATGGCGATGCCGGTTCCGAAGCCTTCCTGTCGGACATTGCGGGCGCCGCGCCCTGGCCCGGCCAGCGCCACTGGAACATGGAATCGATCTATGAATACGGCGCGCGTGCGGGGTTCTGGCGCCTGCACCGGCTGTTCACCGGGATGAACCTGCCGGTCACGATCTACGGCGTCGCCACCGCGCTCGCACGCAGCCCCGAGCAGGTCGCCGCGATGCAATCGGCCGGCTGGGAGATCGCCAGCCACGGGCTGAAATGGGTCGAGCACCGCGACATGCCCGAGGCCGAGGAGCGCGCCCAGATCGCCGAGGCGATCCGGCTGCACACCGAGGTGACCGGCGCGCGCCCGCGCGGCTGGTATACCGGGCGGTGCTCGGAGAACACCGTGCGCCTGACCGCCGAAGAGGGCGGTTTCGACTGGATTTCAGACACTTACGATGACGACCTGCCCTATTGGCGCGAGGTCGGACCCCGCGATCAGCTGGTCATCCCCTACACGCTCGAAGCCAATGACATGCGCTTTGCCACCGCGCCGGGCTATATCGAGGGCGAGCAGTTCTTTACCTATCTGCGCGACACATTCGACACGCTTTACGCCGAGGGGCTGGCGGGCGCGCCCAAGATGTTCTCGATCGGGCTGCATTGCCGGCTGATCGGGCGGCCCGGCAAGCTTGCGGGGCTGAAACGCTTCCTCGATTACGCGCGCGGGCACGAAGGCGTCTGGTTCGCCACCCGCGGTCAGATCGCCGCGCATTGGGCCGAAACCCATCCGCATCGCCGCCGCGAACGCCCGAGTCAGATGGCGCAGGCGCGGTTCATCGAGGCCTTCGGCGCGATCTACGAACATTCGCCCTGGATCGCCGAGCGTGCCCATGCGCTGGAACTCGGCCCCGCGCATGACAGCCTCGAAGGCATGGCCTCGGCGCTCGCGCGCATCTTCCGCAGCGCCAGCGCGGTCGAGCGCCTCGGCGTGCTGACCGCGCACCCCGATCTGGCGGGCAAGCTCGCGCAGGCAAAACGGCTGACCGCCGACAGCACCGCCGAGCAGGCCTCGGCCGGGCTCGACGCGCTGACCGATGCCGAACGCGCCGAATTCGAGGCGCTGAACGCCCGCTACACCGAGAAATTCGGTTTCCCTTTCATCATCGCCGTGAAAGACAATACCAAGGCCTCGATCCTGCACGCCTTCCACCACCGCCTTGAGAACAGCCGCGAGGCCGAGTTCGCCGAGGCCTGCCGGCAAGTCGAACGGATCGCCTGGCACCGGCTTTCTGCAATGGATCTGTGATGGACTACACCTATTACGCCCCCACCGGCGGCCTGCCCGACCAGAACACCCGCGCCCGCGAACGCGCGCATTTCACCAATTCCTACGCGGTGATCCCGCGCGGCGTGCTGTCGGATATCGTCACTTCCTTCCTGCCCGGCTGGGAAAACACCCGCGCCTGGGTTCTCGCCCGCCCGCTCTCGGGTTTTGCCGAAACCTTCGCGCAGCTGATCGTCGAGGTCAGCCCGGGCGGCGGTGCCGAAACCCCGGAACCCGACGCCGAGGGCGAAGGCGTCCTGTTCATGCTGGCGGGCCACCTGCGACTGGTGATCGGCGCGCGCGCGCATCAGCTGGAACCTGGCAGCTACGCCTATCTTGCGCCCGGGGCCGCGTGGTCTGTGGCCAATGACGGCGACACGCCCGCCACCTTCGTTTGGGTCCGCAAGCGTTACGAACGCGCGCCGGGGCTTGAGGCGCCCGAAAGCTTCGTCACCCGCGACACCGAGAAACCGCCCGTCGAAATGCCCAATACCGCTGGTTACTGGGCGACCTCGCGCTTTGTCGATCCAACCGACCTGCGCCACGACATGCATGTGAATATCGTCACCTTCATGCCCGGCGGCACCATTCCCTTCGCCGAAACCCATGTGATGGAGCATGGCATCTACGTGCTGCAAGGGCGCGGCGTCTACCTGCTCAATCAGGACTGGATCGAGGTCGAAGAGGGCGATTTCATGTGGCTGCGCGCGTTCTGCCCTCAGGCCTGCTACGCGGCGGGGCGGCGGCCGTTCCGCTACCTGCTCTACAAGGATGTGAACCGCCATCCGAAGCTGGGCTCGCCCTTTCCGGGCTGATCGGAGGCGCGATGCAGATCAAGGCCGAACCGCTGAGTGCTGCCGCCTTCGCCCCTTTCGGCGATGTGCTGGACGCCACCGGCGCCCCCGACAAGATCATCAACCAAGGGCTCTGCGGGCGGTTTCACAACCGCGCGCGGCTTGATTTCGGGACCGAGACCGGGGGCCGCGCAGGGATCTCGATCTTCAAGGCCGAGGCGCGCGCCCTGCCTTATCTCTGCGATCTGCTCGAACGCCACCCCGAGGGCAGCCAGGCGTTCATCCCGATGACGGCCGATCCGTTTCTGGTGATCGTCGCGCCCGATGCGGACGGGCGCCCCGGTGCGCCGCGCGCGTTCCTGACGAACGGGGCGCAGGCGATCAACCTCCATCGCGGCACCTGGCACGGCGTGCTGACGCCCCTGTCCGAGCCCGGGCTGTTCGCGGTGATCGACCGAATAGGCGCCAGCGCGAACCTTGAGGAATACCCCCTGCCCGCGCCCGTCACCGTGATCGGTTAACCAAGCCCCGGCACGATTTCCACGGCAATGCCCGCCGCCCGCGCCGCCGCGATCTCGGCGGCGCAGAGCGCCTCGACATCGCCCGGCACGAGCCGCACGACCTGCGCGCCCTCGCTCGCAGCCTCCAGCGCCGCCGCCGCATCGCCCGGCGCGGCCAGTTCCCGCTCGGCATCGCGGCGCGCCAGCTCCAGCACCTCAGCGCTGACTTCGGGCGCGTGGAAAATCGCATCGGCCTCTTGCAGGCGCGCCACCGCGCGCAGCGTGACCAGATCGCGCGGCCCCGGCCCCGCGCCGACAAAGGCGATCGCGCCGGCCTGCGCCCGGTCGGGCGCACCGCCCGCCGCAATCGCCGCCTCGATCAGCGCGCGCCCCCCGGCCTGATCGCCCCGCTCCCAGGCCTTGCGCGGCGCCTCGGCGAAAACCCAGGCCCAAAAGGCGCGGCGCGCGTCTTTTTCGACCCGCGCCGCCACCGCCCCGCGCAGATCGCGCGCCAGCGCCGCCAACCCGCCCAGATCCGGCGCCAGAACCGTTTCCAGCCCGGTCTTGATCTGGCGCGCCAGCACCGGCGCCGCGCCCTCGGTGCCGATGGCCACCACCACTGGGTCACGATCGACCAGCGAAGGCGTGGTAATGTCGCACAGATCGGGGCGGTCGACCACATTGACCGGGCAGCGCGCCGCCGCCGCCAGCACCTGCAGGCAGGAATCGACGCCCGGGCAGCCGCTGGCGATAAAGGCCATCGCGGCGCCTTCGAACAGCGCGGGCGTGATCGGGCCGGTGTGGGGGCGCGCGCGCCCCGCCGCCACCAAAGCCTCCAGCTCGTCGTCAAGCGCGGGCGCGGCCAGCACGATCTGGGCATCGGTGCGCGCGATCAGCCGCGATTTCTGCGCCGCCTGCTCGCCGCCGCCCGCAATCACCACGCGCCGCCCGGTGGTGCGGATGAACATCGGAAAGCTCTTCATGGCGGCCTCTTGGTCTGACGTCTCTTGCCCCTTGATGGCGGCTTCCGCCCGCAGGAGCAAGCCGATTGCCATGAAAAAGGCGCGCCCCGAACGCTGCGGGACACGCCGACACTCGCACGCACGACAGCTTTAGCGACCCAGCCCCAGCCGCCAATCCAGCGAAATCTGCCCCGGCCCGGCCGCAATCAGCGCGAGGAAACAGGCCGCCCAGAGCCCATGCGTCGGCCAGGCATCGGGATAGACGAAAACCTGAATGACCGTCGTCATCGCCAGAAGCGCCAGCGCCGCAAACCGCGTGAACAGCCCCACGACCAGAAAGATCGGCAGCGTCAGCTCGGCCGCTGTCGCCATCACCGCCGCCAGCTCGGGTGGAATGACCGGCAGGTTATATTCGTGGCGGAACAGGAAATAGGTGCTGTCCTTGATCGAGCCCCCCTCGATCTTGGTGCGCCCCGAGGCGTGGAACACCCAGGCCGGAAAGACGCGCAGCGCCAGCGCCGCCAAATCCCAGGGCAGCCGCCCCAGCATCGCATCCAGCTTTCGGATCAGGGTCATCATTGCGCGTCCTCCTCTATCGAAATCAGGGCGCCCGCGCGCTGAAGCCGTGCCAGCAGCTCTTGCGGGGCAAATTGCGGATCGGTGGTCAGCGCCGCCTCGGCCGCAGCCAAAAGCGGCCGACGCGCCAGAAGCGCCGCGCAGAACGCCGCCTCGCCCGGGCCAAGGCGCCAGACCGGCACCTCCAGCGTTCGGTCGCGCAGCACCAGAACCGTCTCGGGGCGATCAGAGATCGGCCCCGGCGTCACGCCGGGCTGGTTGCCCGCCCAGATCGCATGGATCGCATGGCCGGACGTAATCAAGGCGACCGACGGGTGCAGGCCCAGCGCGATGCGGTCGGCGCGCCCGGCCGCTTCGGCCAGTGCTGCGGGCGGCAGGGGTTCGGCATCCGCCGCGTGATAGGCCCGCCCGCGCGCGCGTTCGAGCCGTGCCACATCGGGCAGGTAAGGCAGCCCCGCAACCGGCGGAAATTCCTCCAGAAACCCCGGGAACGCCCCGCCCCAGTCAAAGAGCATCGGGCTTTCCGGCGGGTGCGCCTCGGCAAAGACCCGCGCCATGGCGGCGAAAAACTCAGCGCCGACCAGCCGCGCAACCACCGGAAACCGTGCCGCCAGCGCCTCGGTCAGCGAATGGAGCACGTTGTTGCGATAGACCGCAAAGCGGCGCTCGGCCTCGTCGGGATTGCGCGCGGTCACGCCTACAGGCAGGCCCGCGCCGAAAATGCCGCTGCGAAACGCGGACAGGAAGGTCTCATGCGACGGCATTGGTCCGCTCCCCTTCCCCCACCGCCCGCAAGATCGCCTGCGCGCGCCGGGCTTCCGCCAGCAGAACCGGGAAGGCGGGCACGTCATTATCCCATTCTATCAGGCTCGGCAGAGGCCCGGTCCGCGCGATTACCTCGGCGTAAAGCGCCCAGACCGGATCGGCCACCTCGGCGCCATGACTGTCGATCAGCAGGGGCCCCGAGGGCAGCTCTTCTTCGGCATGGCCACCCAGATGGATCTCGGCCACATGCGCAAGCGGGAACGCCGCCAGATAGGCGCGCGGGTCGGTGCGGTGATTGACGCAGGACACAAAGACATTGTTCACATCCAGCAACAGCCCGCAGCCCGTGCGCCGCGCCACTTCGTCCAGAAACTCGGTCTCGGGGATCGTGCTTTGCTCAAAGAGCACATAGGTCGAGGGGTTCTCGAGCAACATCCGCACGCCCAGAGCCTCTTGCACCTGATCGACGTGGTCACAGACCAGCGCCAGCGTCTCGGGCGTGTAGGGCAAGGGCAGCAGGTCGTTCAGGTAGTCGGCGCCATGACTCGACCAGGCCAGATGTTCGGAGAAACTCTCGGGCTGGTAGCGCTCGATCAGCGCGCGCAGCCGCGCCAGATGCGCCGGATCAAGCCCGCGCGCGCCCCCGATCGACAGCCCCACCCCATGCAGCGACAGCGCGTAATCGGCCCGCAAGGCCGCCAGCATCGCATGCGGCGCGCCCCCCGCGCCCATGTAATTCTCGGCATGGACCTCAAAGAACCCCAGATCGGGGCGGCTGGCGCGGATATCGGCGAAATGCTCGGGCTTGAACCCAAGGCCTGCATCGGCGGGAAGGCGGGTCATCGGACGGCTCCTGTTCGGCAAACGGCGAAAAACCGGGGCGCGAGATCAACCCGCGCCCCGGCCGGCATCACATCTTGATCGGCTCGAGCGAGCCCATGCCCATCGGCGTCTCGATGCCTTCGCAGGTGCCAGCGGGCACGAATTTCCAGGCATTGCCCTGGTAGTCCTTGGTCGAGGTGCCCGCGCAGGTGGTGCCCGGACCGGCCGCGCAATCGTTCTGGCCGGCCATCGCCACGCCATAGCACTTTTCCATCGCCTCATCGGCATGGGCGGTCTGGGCAGCGGCAAGCGTCAGGGCGGCGGCAAGCGAAGCGGTGAGCGGCAGGGTCTTGGTCAGGATCGACATGAAATTCTCCTCTGTCGGTTTGGTGTTACGAGTGACCTCAGCGGGTCCTCGCAAGCCAATTCGCGCCCGCCCCCCGCGCCGTTACAGCGTTCACGCATCGGTGATCGCAACGTGATCGCAGCCCTCACGCGCGCGGCGCATGCGGGTTTTCAAGAAAATTTCGCGGAACCCGTGTAACAATGCCCTCGCATTCACGTATTGCAGGGAAAGATGAGCGACACGGAAAGCCTTTGGGCCGGCTGGATGCAGGCGGCGAACGGCGGGGACGGGCAGGCCTATGCCCGGTTCCTCCATGCCGTCACGCCCGTCCTGCGCGGGATTGTCCGGGCGCGCGGCGCCGCCCTCTCGGAGGCAGCGCGCGAGGACATCGTGCAAGAGGTCCTACTGGCGATCCACGCCAAGCGCCACACATGGTCCGAGGATCGCCCGATCCGGCCCTGGCTCTTCGCGATCACCCGCCACAAGGTGATCGACGCCTTCCGCCGGATTGGCCACGAGGCGGCGCAGACGCTGGGCGACGAGGCCGAGATGGTCGTCGATGCGGGCCACGAGGCGGCGCTGGCCGCGCGTGAGGCCGCCGAAGAGGTCGAGGCGATGCTTGGCCAGCTCGACCCGGAGGCGGCCGAAATCGTGCGCGCGCTGAAGCTGCGCGAGGAAAGCCCGGCGGGCGTCGCCGAACAGCTCTCGATCAGCGAGGGCACGCTGCGGGTGCGGCTGCACCGGGCGATGAAGAAACTGGAAGGGCTCGGAAGGAGAGAGCTGCGATGAACACCGAGGAGCTGATTGCCCGGATGGCGGGCGCCCCTGCCCCCGCGCCGCTGAACCGCGGTCGGATGGCGGCGCAGTTCCTGGCCGCCGTGCTGGTGCCGGTGGCGCTGTTCCTGTTGCTGGCGGGAACGCGCCCGGGGCTGATGGCGGCGCTGGAAAACCCTGTTGTCGCGCTGAAAACGCTCCTGCCAGCGCTGGCCTTCGGGCTGTCGCTGGCCGCCCTGATGCGCCTGACCCGCCCCGAGGCCGAGGCGCGCGCGCCCCTGCGCCTGCTGGCCCTGCCCGCTCTGGCGGCACTGGGGCTTCTGGTGTTGGCGGGCGTCACCCTGCCGCCCGCAGGCTGGATCGCCGAATACACGCCGTTTTTCATCGTCGAATGCGCTGGCTCAATTCTGGTTCTGTCGATCGCGCCCGCGCTGGTGGCCACGCGGATCTTCGCTCGCGGCGCCTCGCCCGCGCCCGGTGTTTCGGCGGCGCTGGCCGGGCTGGCCTCGGCCTCGGGCGCGGCGACGGGCTATTCGCTGTTTTGCACGCAAGACAACCCGGCCTTCTTCGTGTTCTGGTATGGGCTCGCCATCGCCACCGTCACCCTTGCCGCCGCTCTCTTCGCGCGCCGCCGTTTCGCGTGGTGACGCGGCGCGGGCCTTGCATTCTTTACTTTACCTGAAGGCCCGCAAGGTATAGGAGGCGGGCTTTCTTGGCGAGGCGGAGCACGCGCCAATCCCGGCGCGCTCCAGATCTTCCGCCTCAACCTTGCGCCTCCCCCGCGCCCCCTCGATCGGATTTCTTTCGTGAAACAGACCCTCTCCGCCGCGCTCTCTGCTCGTGGCTATACCAACCTGACCGCCGTGCAGGAGGCCGTGACAGAACCCGGCCTCGAAGGCGCGGACCTTCTGGTCTCGGCCCAGACCGGCTCGGGCAAGACGGTGAGCTTCGGCCTCGCGATCGCGCCGACCCTGCTGGGCGAGGCAGAGTCCTTCGGCTACGCCGGCGCACCGCTGGCACTGGTGATCGCGCCGACGCGCGAACTGGCGCTGCAGGTCCGCCACGAACTGACCTGGCTCTATAAAGAGACGGGCGCGGTGCTGGCCTCTTGCGTGGGCGGTATGGATGCCCGCGCCGAGCGTCGCGCGCTGGAACGCGGCGCGCATATCGTCGTCGCGACGCCGGGGCGGCTCTGCGACCACCTGCGTCGTGGCGCGATCGACCTGTCGCAACTGCGCGCCGTCGTGCTGGACGAGGCCGACGAGATGCTCGACCTCGGCTTCCGCGACGACCTCGAAACCATCCTCGAAGCCTCGCCCGAAAGCCGCCAGACGCTCCTGTTCTCGGCCACCGTTTCGCCCGAGATCGCCCGCCTCGCCAAACGCTACCAGCGTGACGCGCAGCGCATCTCGACGCAATCGGGCACGAGCCAGCACACCGATATCGACTATCGCGCGGTGATGGTCGCCGACCATGACGAAGAAAACGCGATCACCAACCTTCTGCGCTTCCATGAACCGCCGAACGCGATCGTCTTCGCCAATACCCGCGCCGCCGTGGCTCGCCTTGTCACCCGCCTGACCAACCGCGGCTTTGCGGTGGTTTCGCTCTCGGGTGAACTGACGCAATCCGAGCGCAGCCACGCGCTGCAGGCGATGCGCGACGGGCGCGCCCGGATCTGCGTGGCCACCGATGTCGCCGCGCGCGGCATCGACCTGCCCAACCTCGACCTCGTGATCCACGCGGAACTGCCGCAAAGCGAAGAAGCACTCCTGCACCGCTCGGGCCGCACCGGTCGCGCGGGCCGCAAGGGGATCTCGGCGCTGATCGTGCCGCCGCGCGCGCGCAACCGCGCAGAGCGCATGCTGCGCGCTGCCAAGGTCACCGCTGAATGGGAACCCGGCCCCTCGGCCGAGGCGGTTCTGGCGCGCGACGAGGCCCGCCTTCTGGCCGATCCGGTCTGGGCCGAGCCTGCCGCCGAGACCGAAACCGCGACGCTCGCCGCGCTCTTGGCACAACGCAGCCCCGAACAGCTCGCACTCGCGATGATGCGGCTCTGGCGTGGCCAACGCTCGGCCCCCGAAGAGCTTGAATCCATCGCACCGCGCGTCGCCCCCGGCGCGGGCTTCGGCCCCAGCCGCTGGTTCTCGATCCCGATCGGGCGCATCTCGAAGGCCAGCCCGAAATGGCTGATGCCCAAAGTCTGCGAGGCCGGCGGCATCACCCGCAACGAGATCGGAGCGATCCGCATCTTCGACGACGAGAGCTTTGTCGAGGTTTCGGCCAATGTGCTCGACCATTTCCTCGAAGCCCTCGGGCCCACGGGCGAAATCGCGCCGGGCCTGAGGCTGACGCTGCTGGAAGGCGTGCCCGAAGAGGTGCGCAATGCCGGAACCGGCCGCCCCGGCGCCGGGCGCAAACCGGGCTTCAAGCCGAAATTCGGCGGTAAGCCGGGCAAGTCCTTCGGTGGCAAGTCCTTTGGCGAGAAATCCTACGGCGACAAGCCCCATGGCGACAAACCCGCCCCCAAGGGCCCGCGCAAGCCGCGCCCCGAGGGTGATTTTTCGGAACGCCCCACGAAACCCGCCTACAAGGGCGACCGCGCCGACAAGCCTTCTGGTGACAAATTCGCCAAGCCCGCCCGCAAAGGCGGCTGGGAGCCTCGCGACGGCGCCAAACCCAAGGCGAAATACGCCCCGAAAGGCCCGGCTAAAGCCGGCAAGCCCTACAAGGGCAAGAAGGGCTGAGCCCGCTCAGGCCTGATAGCTGAAGAGCTCGAAATCATCCCGGTAAAGCCGCGCCACGATGGCGCGGCTTTCGTCGTCATAGGCCTGCTCGACCGCCTTCGAGGCGCCGGTGCGCGTGCCGGCAAACTCGACCGGTTCGGGGGCGATCCCCCAGATCCTCTGCACCAGCGTCGCCATGTCCTGATCGAGAGTTTCGACCCGACCGATCAGGTCATACGCATCCAGCGGCAACAGCATCAGCGCGCTTTGCGGCGCCCAATGCGCATCACGCCAGACGCCGCCGCGATCGAGAAAGCGGCAGAACGCGGCGAAACTGGGCACCTCGCCCGGCGCACTCTCCATCATCGCGCCATAGCGATCGACCTGCCGCCTCTTGCGCAGGAACTTGTCCTGATAGGCCGAGAGCACCCGCGCGTAAGGGTCGCGCACGATCAGGAAACGGAACACCTCGCCCGAGGCCAGCGCCTCCACCTGCGCGCGCGACATATGCGCCGGGCGCAACATGCGCCCCTTGTCGCCCCGGCTGCCCCAGGGCCGCTGATAGTCGGAATGCTTGGCCAGCAGCTTCGAAATCGTGGTGTTCGCGGCCTTCGGGATACGGTTGTAGAAAAACCGATCGGTGGGCGAGAACGCCCCGCGCAGGTTCAGGTGAAACAGACTGCAAGGGCCGCGATAGGGATAGCGGCGAAAGAACGGCAGAACGGTTTGCGCCAGCGGCCGCGCCAGCCGGTCGCGCCATTCCTGCGCCGGGGTCATGCTAAACCCCACCGCTGGGCTGCCCTGCTTCGCCTGGTCTTGCCCGGACATACGCCCCTCCCGAAATTCCGAACGCCGAAAATCGCCCTCTTCCTGTCGCGGAATCCGGGCGACCTCAAGGCTTTTCTGGTGCGCGACCGAGCGCCTTCCCGAAAGCATGTCAGGCCGCCAGGAAACAAAACGGCCCGCGCATTGCGCGGGCCGTTCCTTTTGTTCGGCGCGAAGCCTTAGAAGTGGACCGATTTGCTGTCGAGCGGCACCTGCATCGGCGGCGCGAATTTGGTCAGGTCGATGCCCTTCACTGCGTCCTTGTACTCGCTCAGCGTGGGCGTGCGCCCGAGGATCGCCGAGAGCACGACAACCGGCGTCGAGGCCAGGAGCGACTCGCCCTTCTTGGTCTCGCTGTCGGCCACGACGCGGCCCTGGAACAGGCGGGTCGAGGTGGCCAGCACCGTATCGCCCTTTTCGGCCTTTTCCTGGTTACCCATGCACAGGTTGCAGCCGGGACGCTCGAGATAGAGGATATTCTCGTACTCGGTGCGCGCCTTGGCTTTCGGGAACATGTCGTCGAACTCGAAGCCCGAGTATTTCTCGAGGATCTCCCAGTCGCCTTCTTCCTTCAGCTCGTCGATGATGTTGTAGGTCGGCGCAGCCACCACGAGCGGCGCCTTGAACTCGACATGCCCGGTCTGCTCCTCGAGGTTCTTGAGCATCTGCGCGACGATCTTGATGTCGCCCTTGTGCACCATGCACGAGCCCACGAAGCCCAGATCCACTTTCTTCTCCGCCGCGTAATACGAGATCGGGCGGATCGTGTCGTGGGTGTAGCGCTTCGAGACATCGGCGTTGTTCACGTCGGGGTCGGCGATCATCGGCTCGTCGATGATGTCGAGATCGACCACCACCTCGGCGAAATATTTCGCGTTGGCATCGGGTGCCAGAGCCGGTTTCTCGCCCGAGCGGATCTGCGCGATGCGCTTGTCCGCAAGTGCGATCAGCTTGGCGAGCATGCCGCTGCGCTGCTCCATGCCCTTGTCGATCATGATCTGGATGCGCGATTTCGCCAGTTCCAGCGACTTGATCAGCGTCTCGTCTTCCGAGATGCAGATCGCCGCCTTCGCCTTCATCTCGGCGCTCCAGTCGGTGAAGGTGAAGGCCTGGTCGGCCATCAGCGTGCCGATATGGACCTCGATCACGCGCCCCTGGAAGACGTTATCGCCGCATTGCTTGAGCATCTGCGCCTGGGTCGCGTGGACCACGTCGCGGAAGTCCATGTGATCGGCCATCTTGCCCTTGAAGGTGACCTTGACCGATTCCGGGATCGGCATCTCGGCCTCGGCGGTCGCAAGCGCCAGCGCCACGGTGCCCGAGTCCGCACCAAAGGCCACGCCCTTGGACATGCGCGTATGGCTGTCGCCGCCGATGATGATCGCCCAGTCATCCACGGTGATGTCGTTGAGAACCTTGTGGATCACGTCGGTCATCGCGTGATACTCGCCCTTGGGGTCGCGCGCGGTGACAAGGCCGAAGCTGTTCATGAAGGACATCAGCTTCGGAATGTTGTCCTGCGCCTTCTTGTCCCAGACCGAGGCGGTGTGGCAACCCGACTGATAGGCGCCATCAACCAGCGGCGAGATCACGGTGGCGGCCATCGCCTCGAGTTCCTGCGCGGTCATCGGACCGGTGGTGTCCTGCGAGCCGACGATATTGACGCGCACACGCACGTCCGAACCGGCATGCAGCACCTTGCCGGGCGCGACGCCGCGGGCATTGGCGTTAAAGATCTTTTCAACCGCGGTCAGGCCCTGACCAGGGATCGAGATCTCTTTCGAGGGGGCGAACACCACGGGCGCCTCGACACCGAGGATCTCGGCCGCGACGGTCTGCAGCTTCTTGCCGAAGACGATGGCATAGGAGCCACCGGCCTTCATGAACTCGACCTTCTGCGGCGTGAAGGAGCTGGACAGATCGGCCAGTTCTTCGCCGTCCTCGCTGAGAAGCTTCTTCTTCTTGGTGTCGATCTTGAGCACGGTACCGGTGGTCACCGAGAATTTCTGCTCGAGGATCGGGTTGCCGTCGTTGTTCAGGATCGCCTTGCCATCCGCATCGGTCTTCTTGACCCAGTTCTTGAGGTTGACCCCGATCCCGCCGGTCACGTCAACCGTGGTCGCGAAGATCGGCGAGATGCCGTTGGTGCCGGCGACCACCGGGGCGATGTTGACGAAGGGCACATAGGGGCTGGCTTGCTTGCCGGTCCAGAGCGCGACGTTGTTCACGCCCGACATCCGGCTCGAACCCACGCCCATGGTGCCCTTTTCGGCGATCATCATGATGCGCTTGCCGGGATGCTGGATCTTCAGATCGCGGATCGTCTGCTGCGCGGCCTCGTCGCACATGCACAGACCGTGCAGTTCGCGGTCGGCGCGCGAGTGCGCCTGGTTGCCGGGCGACAGCAGGTCGGTCGAGATATCGCCCTCGGCCGCGATGAAGGTGACGATTTCGATCTCGTCCTCGACGTCGGGCAGGCTGGTGAAGAACTCGGCGTTCGCATAGCTTTGCAGGATGTCGGTCGCGATCGCGTTGCCCGCGGCATGCGCGGCCTTCAGACGGTCGGTGTCGGCATCATAGAGGAAGACCTGGGTCTTGAGGACCTCGGCGGCCTGTTCGGCGATCGCCTTGTCGTCGCCAAGCGCCACATCGAGCAGCACGCGCACCGAGGGCCCGCCCTTCATGTGCGACAGCAGTTCCAGCGCGAAAGCGGGGGTGATTTCCGGAACCACCACCTGACCAAGCACGATCTCTTTCAGGAACTCCGCCTTCACATCCGCGGCGGCCGTGGTGCCAGGCAGGGTGTTGTAGATGAAATACTGCAGCGAATCGGCGCGGTGCGGATGCGCGGCATCGCGGATCTGCGCGACGATCTCGGCCGTCAGGGCGCCGTCGTCGATCGGCTTGGGGCTAAGGCCCTGCGCCTTGCGGGTTTCGATCTCTTCGAGGTAACGGGCATAGAGACTCATTTGCGCTCCCAATAGCTGATTGACATGGCGGCTGGGGTGTGGCCGTTTCGGTATGCATTAGTATACAGATCACGCGAAAGACGCAAGCCTTCGCGGAATGCTGGCAGACCAATTCTGACACGTTTCCGCTAGGACAATGACACTGTTCCTTAGCCACTCAAAGACCGCGCTGCCCGTCGCCAGGACATTCGGCTCAGCTCGCGGCGCAGATTAGCGGAGTGCAGGCTTCGTCTTGGGCGTGATGTTAGGCGGCGAGCTTACGTTACTGCAAGCGCCAATATGCGATGGCCTTTCGCTTGATCCTTGCGCATCGCCTGAGGATCGCCGGCGCCCTGCCGAAGCCGCCCTCCCGGAAGCGCGCGAGCGTGCCATTCGCCAGACTCTCGCCACCTCCACTCCGGGCTGCATGAGAGCCGCTTCGCGACCGCGCCGAGCGGATCGACGATCGGCTACGCGCCTCAAAGGCTGAATGGGGGAGAGCAAGAGGGTCGGTCTGGCGGAGACGAAGAAAAACAAACTTCCCTCCGAGGGCCTCCGACAGCTTCCTGTTTTCCCAAGTAAATAAGCCACTTATCTAAATCTTCGTTCCGAATGATTCTTGCGCGATCCGGCTAAATCCTGCACTCAATGGGGGAACAATTGAGGGAACACCCGAGTTGGGCGGAGAGTTTTTTGAACGGCAAGCTGACGGCGACATTCGTCAAGAACATCAAGCAACCCGGCAGCTATTCCGACAAGACCGGGACCGGGCTCAGGCTACGGGTAAAACCCGATGGCCGGAAGAACTGGATCCAGCGATTTACCATCAACGGCAAGCTGCGCGAGGCGGGGCTGGGCGCGCCCCCGGTCGTGACGCTGGCGATGGCCCGCGAGCAGGCGCTGCTCAACAAGCGCATGGCCTACGAGGGCAAGGACCCGATCGAGGAGCGGCGCAACCGCAAGCCCGGGCTGACCTTTGCCGAGGCGATCGAGCGTTACCTCGCCCACAAGCTGGCCGAATTCAGGAACGAGAAACACCGCAAACAATGGCGGGCGACGCTCGACAGCTACGCGACGCCGATCATCGGCGCGCGCGATGTCGAGACCCTGACGCTGAACGACATGCTGGCGGTGCTGCAGCCGATCTGGACCACCAAGACCGAAACCGCAAGCCGCCTGCGCCAGCGCATCGAGGCCGTTCTGTCCTGGGCGGCGGTGGCGGGCT
This sequence comes from Pseudothioclava arenosa, assembly GCF_002358085.1. Taxonomy (GTDB): domain Bacteria; phylum Pseudomonadota; class Alphaproteobacteria; order Rhodobacterales; family Rhodobacteraceae; genus Pseudothioclava; species Pseudothioclava arenosa. The sequence continues at coordinate 152,830 of NZ_NTJD01000003.1, read as the reverse complement.
ATCGGATCGAGGCGAACCCGGCGCGCTGGAAGGGCAACCTCTCCGAGGTGCTGCCGAAGCCGAGCAAGGTCGCCACCAAACACCACCAGGCGGCGGTCAACCTCTCGGACGCCCCGGCCTTCTGGCAGCGCCTGTGCGGGATGGACGGCATGAGCGCGCTGGCGCTGCGCTTCCTGTGCCTCACCGCCGCGCGCTCGGGCGAGGTGCGCGGGATGCGTTGGGACGAGCTCGACCTTGATAAGCGCCTCTGGATCATTCCCGCCGAGCGGATGAAGGCCGGGCGCGAACATCGCGTGACCCTGAGCGATCCGGCGCTTGGGCTGCTCGAAACCCTGCCACGGCTCCTTAAGAATGATCTGGTCTTCTTCTCGCCCAAGGGCGGGCCGCTTTCGGACATGGCCCTGTCGTCGGTGATGCGCCGGATGGACGAGGCCGCGCTGAAGGCAGGCGCGCCCCGGTTTCTTGATCCGCAATCCGGGCGCCCCGCCGTGCCGCACGGGCTGCGCTCGACCTTTCGGGATTGGGCCGCCGAGCAAGGCTACGACCACATCATCGCCGAACTCGCCCTCGCCCACCACGTCGGCAGCACCGTCGAGCGCGCCTACCGACGTTCCGACCTGGTCGAGCGACGGCGCGACATGATGGCAAACTGGGCGACTTTCCTGGGGGCCTGAGGGGGAGAGGGCGGATTCCGGAAGTTCGCCGCGATTGCACAGCTACCGTTGCACAATTCGATAAGCGGACCTTCGTCCCAAGAACCAGTTCTCAGACTGGCTAGCCGGCACGAAGGGCGGAGAGCGGCCTGATGGAGGTGCGGCTTGGCGCTCGCTGAGCCGGAAGGAACAGGGTCCGAGAAGAAAACATGCACGACTGAAATAAGGGCTCACTACTCGAACTGCGAGAAAATAAAGCGTTCCTGCCGCGCGGTTCCGGCAACCCTTTACTGCCAAAGGAGATTATTCTGAAAATCCAGTCGCATGGAACGTGCGGAAGGACCATTCGCGCCGTCGCGCGCCAGCTTTGCGGAGCGAGGGCTCGCAATCGAGCGGGGTTTGCCCATATAGTGAGGAACTGCAGTGTTCATCCCGGGGCGGAAGCCGACCTCCGCGGGCGCCGTGGCGCCGATCTGAGAGCCGGGCAGTTCACCCGGCCCATCCGATCCCGCGGACCTGCAGGCCGAAGGCCTGATCGCGACGGCGCCCTCCGTCCGTGCGACGCGTCATCAGACCCTGAGTGGACGTGTTGCCAGAAAAGGAAGCAGCAAGATGACATCGCCAGAAACTGAAGACCGCGCGCCCGCAGAGGCTGCGCGTTCCACCACCGTAACCTCGCAGAAGCCCGAATCCCCGCACCCGCCGGTGCGCAAGTCGATCTTCGACCCCTCTTACGCGCCCGAGGGGGCCGAGCTGCGCAAGGCATGGTCCCGTTTCGATCGCAAGAAGCAATGAGGCTGGCCGCGATCAGCCCCGACTGTGCCTTCTTCGCCTGCCTGATTGGCGAGGTCTTCTATGACGGTCAATAACATCCGGATCAAGCTTGGTTGCCGGTTCAATCTGAGCCTGCCGCAGCCGACCCCGATGATCGCCCTGCTGAACGTGCATTTCTCGCGCGTGGGCGATCTGGAATTTCCCGACCATGTGCGAACCTGGCCGCCAGTACCAATGAACGCCTATCGCGACGGGTTCGGCAACTGGTGTACGCGCCTGGTCGCGCCGGCGGGTGACTTCAGCATCGGTACCGAGGGGGTGATCGGCGACAGCGGCCTGCCGGACGCGCAACCCCCAAAAGGCGGGCAGAGCCCGGTCGAGACCTTACCCGACGAGACGCTCGCTTTCCTTCTGGGCAGCCGCTACTGCGAGACGGACGTGCTTTCCGACGCCGCGTGGCGTCTGTTCGAGCATACCCCGCCTGGTCACGACCGGGTGCAGGCGATCTGCGATTTCGTGCATGGGCACATCCGCTTCGACTACCTCGCCGCGCGGTCGACACGCAGTGCCGCGCAGGCCTATGCCGAGGCTCAGGGCGTGTGCCGCGATTACGCGCACCTAGCGATCGCCTTTTGCCGCTGCATGAACATTCCCGCGCGGTATTGCACCGGGTATCTGGGCGACATCGGCATGCCGCCGCCTTATCCGCCGGGCGATTTCGCGGCCTGGATGGAGGTCTGGCTAGGTGGCCGCTGGTGGGTATTCGACCCGCGCAATAACGTGCCGCGCATCGGCCGCGTACTGGTCGCCCGGGGGCGCGATGCGGCCGATGTGCCGCTGATCCATTCCTTCGGTATGAACACACTGAGCGGCTTCGAGGTCTGGACCGATCAGATCGACTGAGCCGCGTAAAAGGCTCGGGCGAGGCCGGTCATCGGTGCGAAAATCCAGTGACGGGCCTTTTCCTTTGCCAAAGGCCGATAAACCGTATAGGGAGGGCGAGCTACGTTGTTCCCAACTGCATCTGTCTCCTTCTTCGGCTTCAGTCTGCCTTTTTGAATTGACTGGGCCAAGCCGCCGCATCTTGCGGGCGGTATTTATTTGAGGAGATCTCACGATGGCCAATGGCACCGTGAAATGGTTCAACACCACCAAAGGCTTCGGCTTCATCGAACCGAAAAACGGCGGGCGGGACATTTTTGTCCATATCTCGGCCCTCGAGCGCGCGGGTATCGCGCAGCTCAATGACGGCCAACCCGTCACCTACGAAGTCGAATCCGGCCGCGACGGCCGTGAATCCGCTTGCGATCTGAAAGTCGCCTGATCGGATCGATCCGGGATCCGGCCGCAATGGCCGGATCACTTGATCAAGGAGGCGTCATGCCCCGCAAGGACAAGACCAGCGGTTTCTTCCGCGAACTTGCTCAGGCGCCGTGCACGGCGCAGGAGCGCACCGATGCCGCCGTCAAGCTGATCCGCGAGACCGAGGCCGAGACCCGCGCAGATCTGACTGCGCAACTGCGCGCGGCCCGCATCGCGCACGAAGGGACTGGAGCGGTATCCGCCGCGCCACCCGCAAAGGCGAAAACGCGCGGCTGAGCGGTGCGACTTGCCATCAGACGATATTCCCGGGGGTTCTCTCCGGGATGTTACGGAGGGCCAAGCATGCCTGCCGACAAGATGCCTTCGGGCAAGACCCACGGGGCGCACAAGGCGCCCCCTCGGGAGGAAAATCCGGGCCTCGGCTGGGACGAATTCTTCCAGAGCCTCGTGACCGAGATATCCCCGGACCGGCGGCGCGCGCTGCCGCAGGGGATTCAGGAGTAGTGGCTTTCACCGCCTCGGCGGTGGGTATTCCCGGTGCGGCGACTGAGCGCGATAGGGCTCCACGTCGGGCCGATCTGTGTTCGTCGAACCACGCACCGGGAGGTGGAGCGGCAGGGGGAATTCCCTGCCGTTTCGCTTTTCACAGGCCCCCCGGGCCGGGGCGAGCCGAGCAATCTGCGCACTCTGTCATGCGTGACAAATGTTTGCTTTACGGCAGAGGCGACAGGGGCCGCGCTACGTCTGGAATGTTGCGTTCGCATAGCCCACCAGCTCTTGCCGCATTGCCCATGAACGTCGGCTTCGGGCCGAAGCCGGACTTCCGCTCTCTCGGCAATAGGCACTACGAACCCAAGCTTCAGCTAGGCCCCCTTCCTGCTCTCGCGATCATCGCTTGGCTAAGCGTCACCGAACCGCCTCACTTAATTAGCTGGCAAAAAATTCTCCCGCAGGACACCAACGCTGAATTTTATTTTCCTTATTAATATCAATATACTAAACAGCAATCCGGCATACTCTCAACCTCGCCAGCCCTTAGATTTCAAAGCCCCCCTCGATTTTCTTGATTTTCCTAGCCTAGACCCCACACAGCCGCCACCAATACTCTGATAAAGCTACGGTTTATGCCTCCCCGCCCGGCCCTTTGACACATCGGAATCACCTGTGCTTTGTGGGCCTTGCGCGGTGCTTATCGGCGGTAGGCGGCGCGTGTCGGACGGGGTGTGAGCACCCCGGGCGGCGGGACTTCAGGCGTGGCCCTTCCCCTTCTCAGTACTGCCAGAAACACCCCGCGCTCAAATGGGCTTGGCGCGGGAACAGGAAAGGTTTGCCCGATGAATGAACGCATTTTCCGTCGCCCCGATGTGGAACAGATGGTGGGGCTCTCGCGCTCGACGCTTTACGCGATGATGGCCGAAGGGTCGTTCCCGAAGCCCCTGCGGCTTGGCAAGCGCGCCGTTGGCTGGCGCGAGCGCGACCTGCGGCAATGGCTCGACAGCCGCCACGGGGAGGTGTGAGCCATGAAGATGGAACGCATTGCCTTGCCGATCCAGCGCCGCGACGCCGCGCATCGGGAATCCGCGCCGAAGCGGAAGCCGGTTCGCTGGACCGGATCGACATGCTCGGTGAGAGCGGTGACGGCGGCGTGCTGCGGTGCCTGCGTCGGTGGGAAGAGGAAGGCTTGTGCTGACTGACGAACCCACATGGCTGGTGGCATGGCGCGAGGGGCGTGCACCGTCCCAAGCCGCGGCACAGCCGAGCGCACAGCGGCTGGCCGGGGTGTGCCAAGGGGATAGCACCCCCAAGCGCAAGGCAGCACCCACACGCGACCCCTGTGCCCCGAAGCTCAATTACCTCGGTATGGAGGAACCTCAGCAATGGAAGTGGGATGGAGGGGTGCGGCGCGAAGCCGTGCGCGACCATGACCACAACCCGCCCCGCATCGTCCGCATGGTCGGCTGGCGCGTGTGCATGAAGTGCTCGACGCCATTCTTCTCTGACGATGTGGTCAGGGTGAGGATGTGCAACGGGTGCAAGACCCCACCCGAGGGGTCACGTCGAAACCCTTAGCCGCTGCGTCAGGAGATGGCACAAGCAGCGGCACGCGGTCTCGCCAACCGCGCGTCCCATAGGAAACCGTCGGACGTAAAACAAACGGAACCAGTCGAACACGGCTTCTCCTTGCTGTGCGAACCGGCAGGCGCCCTGTGCCGAAGACGGTGCAGGGCGCTTCCCCGTCAGACTAGACGTTGGCGAGTGAAATTGGGTAGCCCTGCGCCTGCATCTCCTTAGCGAGCAGAAGCCCAGCTTCCTTTTGGAGGTTGTCCTTATAGGGGATGTAGATCAGCCCCTGAATGTCGGAGGGGCGTTCCATATTGTCCTGCTGCTTCATCAAGATCGCCACCCTTTTTCGTCCGAGCAGGGTGAGCATCATGCCAAGTTCCATGACAACGTTTTGCCGAGCGCGATAAGCCTTCTCATCCTCGTGCCCTGCCCGATGACCTTCATCGTCTGGTGTAGCCAACACCACAGCAAAATTCACTCCTGCGATGGTTGTTTCAAGCTTCTCGATGATGGTCTGTCCTTCGGACGGAAGCTGGTCCAAAATCAGCGGTTCCAGCTTCCACCGGCGGAGCATGGCTTCCAGCTCAGTTCGGGCAGCATTGTCATGCCCGTAGACGACGAACACCTTGCTCAAGACCGGTTTCGCCACTGCGGCACCGCCATTCACTGCAACAGCTTGCGGTGCAGGCACACCCAAACATTCCTTGACTGGATCTTGGTTCTTGCCCTGAACGTTGAACTTGCCGGTGTGATAGCTGTTGACGATAGCTCCACTTTGCAACCTGAGTTGGGTTCCGGTCCCATTGGCTAGGTCGGACTCCTGAATAATCTCGAGTCCAGCAGCCTGTAGGCACGCCTTAATTTGTTCCAAGTTCAATGAATCGACTCCCGACCGTCAATGGATGCCGCCGGCACCAGCTACAAATCCGCTACATGCTAACCGCACTGACCGAATCCCGCCACCCTGAACCGCCAGCATGTAGCAAGCTTGTAGCGGAGTAGCGGCGAGAGGCGTGAACTATTGTTAAGTGGCTGTTTTTATTGGCGGAAGGGGTGGGATTCGAACCCACGGATGCTTGCGCATCGGCGGTTTTCAAGACCGCTGCAATCGACCACTCTGCCACCCTTCCACAATACTCCTGCACAAGTTTTCAAGACCGGTGCATTAAACCACTCTGCCACTCCTCCGACGCGGGCAGGGCTAGACCAGTTCACGCGATTCTGAAAGCCTCGGGCGCGCTGATTTCCGCCACGCGGGCAGCGGGCGCTTTCCTTGCGCGGCGTCACGCGGTAATAATTTGTCGCAAAGGTGGCCGCGGGCCGCCCGGGCAGGTCAGACGCGGGGCGCACCCGCGCAGGGAAGGGGCAACATGGCAGAACGTTTCGGCAAGTCGTTGATCCGCACAGGTGGGCTTTTGCTGGCCCTGACGAGCGTCACCGCGCTCTCGGCCTGTCAGGACGGCGAAGGGTTTTCGCTGCTCAAGGGCAAGCCCGCGGGTGAGGAAAGTGCCGCCGCCGAACGCGCCGGTGAAGTCATCGAACGCGATGTCGAGGCCCCCGAGGTGTTCTCGGTCAACGAAGACGGCCTGTGGGACGGGCGTCCCTCGCTGGGCGGGGTCTGGGTCGCGCATCCGAGCGTGAAAGACCCCGAGCGCGTGATGATCCGCAACCCCGCCAACGGCCAGTCGGTGATCGGCGCGCTGTTCCGGCGCGAACGCGACAACCCCGGCCCGAAACTGCAGATCTCGTCGGATGCCGCCGAGGCGCTTGGCGTTCTGGCCGGCGCGCCGAGCACGCTTGAAGTGGTAGCGCTGCGCCGCGAGACCGTCGAGATCGCCCCGCCCGAACCCGAACCGCTGGTCGAGGGCATGGTACTGGCCGAGCCCGAGCCGATCGAAAGCGGTAATATCGACGCCGTGACCGCCGCCGCAGACAAAGCGCTGAGCGAGATCGAAACCCGGCCGCTGCCGAAGCCCGGCAAAACCGCCGAGGCCCCCAAGCCTGCGCCCGTCGAGGCCGCTCCTGCCGCCGCGACGACCACCAAGCCGAGCGCGCCCAAGGTGACCTCCGACAAGATGTATGTCCAACTCGGGATTTTCTCTGTCGAGGCCAATGCCAAGGGCGTGGTCGCACAGATGTCCAAGGAAGGCATCATCGCCACGATCAAGAAAGAGGAAAGCAAGGGCAAGACCTTCTGGCGTGTCCTTGCCGGCCCCGCCGCCTCGAGCCCCGACCGCGCCGCGCTGCTGAAAAAAGTTCAGTCGCTCGGCTATACCGACGCTTACGCCGTATCGAAATAAGAGAGACACCCCGGACCGATGCCGTTCCTGACGCGCCTGATCGCCGCCTTCGCCCTTGCCCTGCTGGCCGCCCTGCCCGCCCGTGCCTTCGACACGCGCGCCTCGGCGGCCTGGGTCTATGACCTGACCACGCAGACCGTGCTGCTGGAGAAGAACGCCGATATTCCGCTGCCGCCCGCCTCGATGTCGAAGCTGATGACGGTGAACCTGCTGTTCGAAGCCCTCGCCGAAGGCCGGGTCACGCCCGACACCACCTTTGCCGTCACGCCCAAGGCGCAGGCGATGGGGGGCTCGACGATGTTCCTCAACACCACCGACCGGCCGACCGTGGACGAACTGCTGCACGGCATCATCGTGAACTCGGGCAATGACGCCTGCGTGGTGGTGGCCGAGGGGCTTGCCGGCTCGGAAGATGCGTTTGCCCGGATGATGACCGAACGCGCCCGCGCGCTTGGCATGAACAACTCGATGTTCGCCAATGCCTCGGGCTGGCCGCATCCGGGTCAGCGGATGTCGATGCATGACCTCGGCATCCTCGCCGCACGGCTGATCGAGAAATTCCCGACCTACTACCCGCTCTTTGCCACCACCCATTACAATTACAAAGACCGCGCCCCGGCGAATGCCAATAACCGCAACCCGCTGCTCAAGATCGCGGCGGCCGACTGGCATGCGGACGGGCTCAAGACCGGACATACCGAAGAGGCGGGCTACGGGCTGGTCGGCTCGGCGGTGATGGGCGAGCGCCGCATCGTCTTCGTGATCTCGGGGCTGGGCTCCGAGGCCGAGCGCGCGCAAGAGGCCGAGGCCATCGCGAACTGGGCGTTTCGTCAGTTCGTGATCAAGGACCTCGTCGCCAAGGGCACCCGGCTGGCCGAAGCGCCGGTCTGGCTTGGCGATGCGAAAACCGTGGGCCTCGTGCCTGCCGAAGACATCCGCCAACTCCTGCCCGCGGGCGCGCAGGACGGGATGAAGGCCGAGGTGATCTTCAAAGGGCCCATCCAGGCGCCGATCACGGCAGGCAGCGAAATCGCCGAGCTGGTGCTGACCGTGCCGGGCCTCGATGCGCCGCGCCGCTTTCCGCTCGTCGCCGAAACCGACGTGGCCGCTGGCGGCTTCGTGACCCGCGTCACCACCGCCGCCCAACGCCTGTTGCAGCAGGCCCTGAACGCCGCGGGCGCCTGATCGCATGTTCATCAGCTTCGAGGGCATAGACGGGTCCGGCAAATCCACGCAGGCCCGCGTGCTGGCCGAAGCGCTGCGCGCCGAGGGGCGCGATGTGGTGCTGACACGCGAACCCGGCGGTTCGCCCGGCGCCGAGGAAATCCGCCGCCTCGTCCTCGAAGGCGACCCCGACCGCTGGTCGGCGGAAACCGAGCTTTTGCTGTTCACCGCCGCGCGCCGCGACCATTGCGAGCGCCTGATCGAGCCCGCTCTGGCCGCCGGCAAGATCGTGATCTGCGACCGCTTTGCCGATTCCACGCGGATGTATCAGGGCCTCTCGCGGGGCAACCTGCGCCCGCAGGTGGATGCGCTCCACAAAATGATGATCGGGCGCGAACCCGACCTGACCTTCCTCGTGGATATCGACGCCGAAACCGGCCTCGCGCGCGCCAAGGGGCGGCAGGGCCCCGAGGAACGGTTCGAGGATTTCGGTCTCGCGCTGCAGCAAAAGATGCGCGCGGGGTTCCTCGCGCTGGCCCGCGAATTCGCCCCGCGCTTTCGCGTGATTGACGGCGCCCGCCCACCCGAGGCAATCGCGGCCGAGATCCTCGCCCAGACACGGGCCGCGCTGGCATGAGCGATCCGGCCGATTTCCCCGATCCCACACAGGTCGAAGGCGCGCCGCACCCGCGCGACACCGCGCATCTGATCGGGCAAGCCCGCGCCGAGGCCGATTTTCTGGACGCCTTCACCTCGGGGCGGATGCATCACGCCTGGATGCTTGCCGGGCCGCAGGGCGTCGGCAAGGCGACGCTCGCCTGGCGCATCGCGCGGTTTCTGCTGACCCGCCCGCGCGAGGACGAGGGCGACAGCCTGTTCGGCGCACCGCCCCCCCCGACAAGCCTCGACACCGACCCCGAGCACCCCGTCTGCCGGCGTATGCGCGCGGGCTCCGAGGCCTCGGTCTTCGTGCTCAAGCGCGGGCTGAACGACCGCCAGAACGCGGTGACGCAAGACATCCGCGTGGGCGAAGTGCGCAAGCTCTCGAACTTCCTGCACCTCTCGGCAGCCGAAGGCGGACGGCGCGTGGTGATCGTGGATGCCGCCGACGAGATGAACGTGCAAGCGGCGAACGCGCTGCTGAAACTGCTCGAGGAACCCCCCGCGAACGTGACCTTCCTTTTGGTCACGCATCAACCCGCGCGGCTCTTGCCGACGATCCGCTCGCGCTGCCGCGAATTGCGGCTGGGCACGCTGGCGCCCGAAGAGATGGCCGAAGCCCTCGCGGCTGCCGAAGGCGCGCCCCCCGAGGCCGATCCCGCCGCGCTTGCCGCGCTTTCGGGCGGCTCCGTGGGCGAGGCGATCCGGCTGATCAACCTTGGCGGGCTCGACAGCTACACGCGGCTTGTCGCGCTGTTTTCCACCCTGCCCCGGCTGGACCGGCTGGCCGCAATCGCGCTGGCCGAAAGCGCCACCGGCAAGGGCAACGAGGCGCGGCTCGACCTGCAGCTGCACCTGATCGAGCTGTTCCTCGCGCGGCTGGCGCGCGCGGGCGTCGCAGGCCCGCCCCCCGCCGAGGCTGCACCCGGCGAGAGCCAGCTGTTCGCGCGCCTCGCCCCCGACGAGTTCGCGGCGATGAAATGGGCAGGGCTGCACCAGACCTTGGGCGCGCGCGCGCGCCATGCGCGGGCGGTCAACCTTGACCCCGCCGCGCTGGTCATGGATATGGTTCTGGAGATCACGGCGGCCGCCTCCCCCTGAGCCGCCTAAAGGAGATCCGATGACCGATCAGCCCCGGATCGTGGACAGCCACTGCCACCTCGATTTCCCCGATTTCGAGGGGGAACTGCCCGATGTCATCGCCCGCGCCCGCGCCGCTGGCGTCACCCGCATGGTCACGATCTGCACGCGGCTGCGCAACGAACCCACCGTGCGCGCCATCGCCGATGCCTACCCCGAGGTGTTCTATGCCGCGGGCACCCACCCGATGTCCGTCGCCGAAGAGCCGATGGCTACGGTCGAAGAACTGGTCGCGCTGGCCGCGCATCCGAAATTCGTCGGCATCGGCGAAACCGGGCTCGACTATCACTACACCGCCGACAGCGCCGAGGTGCAGCGCCGCTCGCTGCGCCTCCATATCGAGGCTGCGCAAGAAACCGGCCTGCCGCTGATCATCCATTCGCGCGCCGCCGACGAGGACATGGCCGCGATCCTGACCGAAGGCATGAAGGCGCGCCCCTTCGGCTGCGTCATGCATTGCTATTCCTCGGGGCCGGAACTGGCGCGTGTGGCGCTGGAGCTGGGGTTCTACCTGTCGATGTCGGGCATCGCGACCTTCCCGCGCAGCCAGGATGTGCGCGACATCTTTGCCGCCGCCCCGCTTGATCGCATCCTCGTCGAGACCGACGCGCCCTATCTGGCGCCCCCGCCCCATCGCGGCCGGCGCAACGAGCCCGCCTATACCGCGCTGACCGCACGCATCGGCGCCGAGGTCTTCGGCGTGAGCTACGAAGAGTTCGCCCGCGCCACCACCGCCAATTTCGACCGCCTGTTCGCCAAAACGACCCGCTGGGAGGCTGCCGCATGAGCGACCTGATCCGCTACACGATCCTTGGCTGCGGCTCGTCGGGCGGTGTGCCCCGGATCGGTGGCCATTGGGGCGAATGCAACCCGGACAACCCGAAGAACCGCCGCACGCGCTGCTCGATGCTGGTCGAGCGGATCGGCACCGAGGGCACGACCCGCGTGCTGATCGACACCTCGCCCGACCTGCGCGAACAGCTGCTGCGCGCCGAGGTCGGCGAACTGGATGCCGTCGTCTACACCCATTCCCACGCCGATCACGTGCACGGGCTCGATGACCTGCGCCAGATCGTCTTCACCATGCGCCGCCGCCTGCCGGTCTTTGCCGACAGCGACACGCAAGAGGCGCTGCTCAACCGCTTCGGCTATGCCTTCGTGCAGCCGCCGGACAGCAATTACCCCCCGATCTGCGACCTGAACTCGATCCGCGGCCCCTTCGCCATCGAGGGCGCAGGCGGGCCGATCCCGTTCCAGCCGATCGAGGTGCAGCACGGCAATATCGACGCGCTCGGCTTCCGGATCGGTGCGCTGGCCTATATCCCCGATGTGAACGAAATCCCCGAGGCTTCGTGGCCGCATCTGGCCGATCTCGATATCTTCGTGATCGACGCGCTGCGCCGCACGCCGCACCCGACGCACGCGCATCTGGCGCTGGCGCTCGAATGGATCGCGCGCGCCGCCCCGCGCGAGGCGGTCATCACTAACATGCATATCGACCTCGATTTCGACGATGTCGCGCGTGAAACGCCCGCGCATGTCCGCCCGGCCTTCGACGGTCTGGCCCTCGAACTGTCGCTGTAAATGAGCGCGCTGATCGACGTCATCCTGCCGGTCTTCCTCGTGATCGGTTTCGGATACGTGGTGGCCTGGCGCAAGCTGTTCTCGGAAAGCGCGGTCGACGGGCTGATGCGCTTTGCGCAGAATTTCGCGGTGCCGGTGCTTCTGGCGCGCTCGATCGGACGGCTGGACATTGGCGCGAGCTATGACATCGGGCTGATGGTCAGCTTCTACGCCGGCGCATTGATCTCTTTCGCGATTGGCATCGCAGGCGCGCGGGCACTGGGGCGCAACGGCCCCGACGCGGTGGCCATCGGCTTTGCCTGCCTGTTCTCGAACTCGCTGCTGCTCGGCGTGCCGATCACTGAGCGCGCCTATGGCGCGGACGCGCTGGCCGGGAACTTCGCGATCATCTCGATCCATTCTCCCCTGCTCTACACGATCGGCATCCTCGCGATGGAGGCCGTACGCAGCCACGGCACCGGCGCCGGGCTTGGCCGGGTCGGGATGAACGCACTGATCGGTGTGTTCCGCACGCCGCTGGTGCTGGGCATCCTTGCGGGCTTCGTGATCCAGGCGTTTACCGCGCTCACCGGCCATGACCTGCCCACCTCGCTCTGGGCGGCCATCGACATGATCGCACGCGCCGCCCTGCCTGCAGCCCTCTTCGGCCTTGGCGGCGTACTCTATCGCTACCGCCCCGAAGGCGACGGGCGCGCGATCACCATGGTCACCATGCTCTCGCTGATCCTGCACCCGGCCATCACCTACGCGCTGGGACGCTTCGGCTTTGCGCTTCCCACCGACGCGCTGCGCTCGGCCACGCTGACCGCCTCGATGGCGCCCGGCGTCAACGCCTATCTCTTCGCCAATCTCTACGGCGTAGGGCGCCGCGTCGCGGCCTCGGCAGTGCTGATCGCCACGGCCCTCTCGATCCTGACAATCTGGCTCTGGCTCGCGCTTTTGCCCTGAGCTGTGTGGTGGGGGCTTTGGCCGCATTCATCCCCGGAGTATTTTTGGCTCGATGAATGGGAAAGGGCGCCCCGGTTGTCTGGGGGCGCCCTTCTTCATTTTGCGGCAAGTATCCCGGGGGAGCGGGCCCGCTGGGCCCGCGGGGGCGGCGCCCCCTTTATTGCGGCCGTTATTGGGGGCTCATCCCGCGCAGGCGTTCCGAGCGGCGGCGCAAGAGTTCGACCGTGGTCAGCAGCGCGATCGAGATCACCACGAGGATCGTCGCCACGGCGAGGATCGCGGGGCTGATCTGTTCGCGGATACCGTTCCACATCTGGCGCGGGATCGTCTGCTGGTCGTGATCGGCGATGAACAGCACCGCGACCACCTCGTCGAAGGAGGTGACGAAGGCGAACAGCCCGCCCGAGATCACGCCCGGCATGATCAGCGGCATCTGCACCTTGAAGAAGGTCGTGCGCGGGTTCGCCCCGAGGCTCGCCGACGCGCGGACCAGCGACTGGTCGAAGCCGAAGAGCGTCGCGGTCACGGTGATGATCACGAAGGGAATGCCGAGCGCGGCATGGGCCAGGATGATCCCGAAATAGGAGCCCGCAAGCCGCACCCATTCGAAATGGAAGCCGCCCTCGAAGCTCGGGATCGGGAACTTCATCCACGAGTAGAAGAAGAACATCCCCGTCGCCGAGATGATGATCGGCACGATCATCGGCGAGATCAGCACCGCCATGATCTGCTTGCGATAGGGCATCTCGGGGCGGGTCAGGCCAAGCGCCGCGATGGTGCCGAGCGCGGTGGCGAGGATGGTCGAGAAGAAGCCGATGATGATCGAGTTCTTGGTCACCTGCATCCATTGCGCGTTCTGCCAGAAGTCCGACCAGAAGGCGGCGCCGCGTTCGCCCTCGGGGGCCTGCATGCCGAAGGTGACGAGCTTGTCGTACCAGCGCAGGCTATAGCCTTCGGGGTCGAGCGCGAGCATCTTGGAGGTGAAGGTGAAATAGGGCTCGGCGTTGAAGCTGAGCGGGATCACGATCAGGATCGGCGAGATCAGGAACAAAAAGATCAGACCGCAGATCACCAGATAGGTGTAATGCCAGGTCTTCTCGAGCGGGCTTGCGTAGGTGGGAAGCGCCATTGTCTCTCTCCTCAGCCGAGCTTCATCTTGTCGATGCCGACGAGCCGGTCGTAGATCCAGAAGAAGATCAGGACGATCGCCAGCAGCATCGCCGCGAGCGCGGCCGCCAGCGACCAGTTCAGCGACTTCTGCATGTGGAAGGCGATCATGTTCGAAATCATCTGCCCGTCGGCGCCGCCGACAAGGGCCGGGGTGATGTAGTAGCCCATCGCGAGGATGAACACCAAGAGCCCGCCCGCGCCGATCCCCGGCAGGGTCTGCGGCAGGTAGACGCGGCGAAACGCCGTCCAGCTGGTCGCGCCCAGGCTGCGCGCGGCGCGCACATAGCTCGGCGGGATCGTCTTCATCACCGAATACAGCGGCAGGATCGTGAAGGGCAGCAGGATATGCGTCATCGCGATGATCGTGCCGGTCTGGTTATACATCATCTGGATGCGCCCCTCGTCGTCGATCAGCCCGATGCCGACCAAGAGGTCATTGAGAACCCCCTGGCTTTGCAACAGCACCATCCACGAGGTCGTGCGCACCAGAAGCGAGGTCCAGAACGGCAGGAGCACCAGGATCATCAGGAGCATCGCCTTGCGCATCGGCAGCGTCGCCAGCAGATGCGCGATCGGGAAGCCCAGCAGCAGGCAGAGCGCGGTGATCTCGAGCGACAGGCTCAGCGTGCGCCAGAACAGCTTCTTGTAGATCGCCTGGCCTTCCTCGACCGCGACGATCGCGCCGGTCTCGTCGCGCGTCATGTCGAGCGCCGCGAGGTAGAAATCAATCGTGTAGGGGTTCGACGCCGAGCGCATCGCGCGCCACAGGTTCGGGTCGTCCCACTTCGGCTCGGCCGCGAGGATCGCCTCCTTGAAGGGCGCCTCCAGCTTGTCGGCCTTGCGCGCCGTCGAGGTGAACAGCGAGCGCGTGCCCGCCACATCGTAGTTGATCCGCGTGCCGGCCGAACCCGCCGTCTTCTCGGCTTTCATCAGCTTGAGGTCGGCGGCGAGCGCCGCATAGGCCGCCTCGTCGATCTCGGAGCCCTGCGGGTTCTCGTCGAACCAGGCGCTCAGCGCCGGAACCGCCGAGGAAAACGTGTCGTTATGCACCGATTGCAGCAGCATCTGGCCGATCGGAATGATGAACGAGATCAGGATGAACAGGAAAAGCGGCGCAACCAGCAGGAAGGCGCGGCGGCGGCGAACCGCCATCGAAGCCGCAAGCGCCGCCTTCAAAGGGCGCCCATCGGCCGTGGTCAATTGTGCAGTCGCGTCAGTCATGCGTGTCACCCCGGGTCTTCGGAACGGTCATGAGCGGCACCCGGCGCACGCGATCAGGCGTGCGGGTGCGGAGATGAGGGCGCCCGAAGGCGCCCTCAAAGGCTCGGTCTTAGCTGGCCAGCCAGGCGTTGAAGCGCTCGGAGAGCTCAACATCGTGGTCAGCCCAGAAGATCGGATCGGTGGCGATCACGTTCTTCATGTTTTCCGGGTTGGTGGGCATGTGCGGGCCCATCTCGGTCTTGCCATCCTGATACATGCCAACCAGCGGGGCCGAGGATTTGCGGGCCGGGCCGTAGGAGATGTATTTCGCCTGATCGGCCAGACGCTGGGTGTCGGTCGAGAACTTCAGGAACTCCATCGCACCTTCGAGGTTCGGGGCGCCCTTCGGAATGACCCAGAGGTCATAGTCGAGATACTGGCCGTCCCAGATGATGTCGAAGGGCTTGCCCTCGGCGATCATCGCGTTGAAGAAGCGGCCGTTATAGCCGTTGGTCATCACGACTTCGCCATCCGCCAGGAGCTGCGGCGGCTGTGCGCCGGCATCCCACCACACGACCGAGTCCTTGATCGTGTCGAGCTTGGCAAGCGCACGGTCGACGCCCTCGGGGGTGCCGAGCACGTCATAGACTTCGCCCGGTGCCACGCCATCGGCGACCAGCGCCATCTCCATCGAACGCTTGGCCGCTTTCAGCAGGCCGCGCTTGCCCGGGTATTTCTCGAGGTCGAAGAAATCGGCCAGGGTCGAGGGCGGGTTTTCCGGGAACTTGGTGGTGTCATAGGCAATCACGGTGCCCCAGACGATGTTCGCCACAGCGCAATCCTGCAGCGCGCCATCGACGAAGTCCTCGGTCGCGGGCGTGCCATCGGGCGCGGGCGGCAGGATCGCCGGGTCGATCGGCTCCAGCAGGCCCTCGTCGCACAGACGGATCGCGTCCGACAGTTCGACGTCGGCGAGGTCGATCGAGACGTTGCCGGCTTCGACCTGCGCCTTCAGCGGGGTCGCGGGGTTGTCGGCATCGATCGAGACGACCTTGATGCCCGTCAGTTGTTCGAAGGGCTTGTGGTAAGCCTCAACCTGGCTGACGGTATAGGCCCCGCCCCAGGACACCACGTTGATCTCATTGGCCGAGGCAGCGAAGCCGGTGGCCACGAGAGCCGTGGTCAGGATCATGGTTTTCTTCATCATTAACTCCCAGTTGGTAAGTTCGTCGTTTTCGACTTTGTCATATCCGGCTGTCGCCGGTTGGCCGCGTTTCGCGGCAGGCGACCGGCGAACCCGCCGGCCAGCTTTCTCACATCGGGTCGAGGGCGCGGGCATCCTGCGGATGCCAGCCGATCCGGATCTTTTCGCCGGGGTGGAGCTTGGTCTGCCCCAGCGTGTTGCGCGATTTCATCACGAAATCCTCGGTGCCCGCGACCCGCATCCGGGTCCGGAAAATGTCGCCCATATAGACGACCTCCAGCACCTCGGCGTCGATCATATGCGCGCCCGGAGGCATCATCTCGGGCTTGAACTCCACGCGCTCGGGGCGGATCGAGACCAGCGTCTCCTGTCCGACCTCGCGCACGTTGACCGGGGTCGCGTCGATCAGCTCGCCGGTTTGCAGCCGCACCGTGCAGGTCTCGCCATCCAGCGTCTCGACCTTGCCCGGCAGCTTGTTGTTCTCGCCGATGAACTGCGCCACGAAGGAGTTCTTCGGCCGTTCATAAAGCTCGTCCGGCGGTGCCAGCTGCTGGATGCGCCCGTCGTTGAACACCGCCACGCGGTCCGACATCGTAAGCGCCTCGCCCTGATCGTGGGTCACATAGACCACGGTGATGCCGAGGCTTTCGTGCAGCGCCTTGATCTCGAACTGCATATGCTCGCGCAGCTGCTTGTCGAGCGCGCCCAGAGGCTCGTCCATCAGGACCAGCTTCGGGTCGAAGACCAGCGCGCGCGCCAGGGCGATCCGCTGCTGCTGGCCGCCCGAAAGCTGCGCCGGGCGACGGTTGGCGAAAGCCCCCATCTGCACCATGTCCAGCGCGCGCTTGACCTTTTCTTCGCGCTCCGACTTGCCCATGCCGCGCACTTCGAGCGGGAAGGCGAGGTTCTCGCCCACCGTCATATGCGGGAACAGCGCGTAGTTCTGGAACACCATCCCGATCCCGCGCTTGTGCGGCGGCATGTCGTTGATGTTGTTGCCATCCAGCAAGATCTTGCCATTCGTCGCGGTCTCGAACCCCGCCAGCATCATCAGGCAGGTCGTCTTGCCGGAGCCAGACGGGCCGAGCATGGTCAGAAATTCACCTTTGCCGATCGAAAGATTAAGATCCTTCACGACCAGCGTTTCGCCATCGTAGCTTTTCTGCACGTGGTCAAATACGACGAATCCTTCGCCGTTTGTTGCAGTTGTCACTTCGGGCTCCCTGTCATTTATCGTTGGTTATTCCCGTAGGGGTGACTAGAGCAACTGGGCTCCCTGAGTTCAACCCGTTTTTTCGGACACCCCTTTTCAGCCATAGCCTGAGAGCAAGACGTCCCAAAAACCGTCCGTTCGCGGCACATCCTGCACACTCCGCGACCATTTCACACATGCGCTTCGGGTCACCGCCTTTCCCGGCAGAAGCGCGCGGACCCTTGGGCCATAACTCGCCTCGACCGGCTGGCCTTCGAAAACCACGCGTGCGAGTCGCGGCATGGAGCGAACCAGGGCACAGCGCTGGCGCAGGTCGAGCGATTCCAGCGCAAACCGGCCCGGCCAGAAGGTCTCGACCCAGGCGCCTTCGGCCAGAATCAGCGCGTGGCGCGGCAAAAGCAGGTGCAGGTAGGCGGCCTGGCGTATCCCGGCCATGACCCGCGCTCCGCCCCAGCCCGTGCGGGCAAGATGACAGACGCGCACCAGCGCCCCCTCGCCCGCGCCCTCCTGCACCCAGATCGCGTGCTGCCCGGACAGCACCAGATCACAGTCATTGCCGAACGCCCCGGCGCGCAGGCGGATCGGTCGCAGGGCCGGATTTTCTGCCAGCTGTGCCGCATCGACCTGCCGCCTCCCGATCCAGAGCACCGGCGCAGGGGGGCCGTCGCGTGTCACCACCAGATCGCCGGGGCACAGATCCTCGACCGCGCGCCAGCCCCGCGGCGTGGCGATCCGCGTGCCAACCAGAAAACACGGAATGCCGATCGCATTGAGCTGCTGCACCGTCGAGACCTGCGATGGCGCGATGCCCGAGAGCGTGATCGTCTCGCCGCCCGGGAAGGTCAGCACCGCATTGCCCGCCGGATCCTGCGAAACAACGACATCCCAGACATTGACCGGATTGCCATCGGCGTCGGTCAGATCGCTCACATCAAGCCGGTCGATGGCGAACCCGGAGCCGTTATCGGCAATGTTGAAATCGCCGATGGTGTCGGCGCCGGAGCCATCGGTGTAGATCAGGACATCGGCACCCGTGCCCGTCCAGATCAGGTCATCGCCGGCCCCGCCGGTGATTGTGTCATCCCCGGATTCGCCATAGAGCACGTCAGCATCCGCGCCGCCGTCGACAAGATCCGCACCGCCCCCCGCCCAGATCGTATCGGCGCCCGCGCCACCCGAAAGCGTATCGGCATACTCATAGAAACTGCCCGACACATCGTCGATCAGGTCGTCGCCCTCGCCCCCCTCGACCAGATCGCCCTGGTCCGGCGTCGACCCGCCCGTGCCATAGTAGATGGTGTCGTTTCCACTACCCCCGTCGATGATGTCGGCGCCGCCGCCCGCCTCGATCCGGTCATCGCCAGCGCCCGCGAGCAGCGTGTCGGAAAAGTTCCCACCGCGGATATAGCTGGCAGTGTCGGGGTCATAATCGAGCCAGTCGAAATCGTAATAGCTCGCCTCGTTGACGCTATCGACATTGTAGATCGAGCTGACCTGATAGGTCACACCCGGCTGCAGCTCGGCGCTGGTGACATAACCGACCAGCTCGCCATTGATCTCGACCCGGTCGATGAAGACGATCGAGCCGTCTGGAGCTGTCAGCGTCGCGTATTCCTCGGAATAGGCCACCCCGGCGTTTACCGTAGCCCCCGTGGCATCGGTGATCGTCAGGTATTGGTTCTGATCGACCCCAAGCTCATCCGCCCGCAGATCGCCCCCGAGCCAGGAATCGTCATCCGAAAAGGTAAAGGTCAGCCGGTCGACCGACGCGTCCCAGGTCGGGTCGACATGGAAGGTCGCGCCAGGCAAAAGCTGCGTCCCGCCTCCGTCGATCAGGAAATCGGACCCGGCATAGCCATAGGTCAAGAAACTTGCCATCGCGCCCTGCCGCCTCCGCCCGGCCATCGGGATCACGGCGAGCATGGCAAGACAGGCCGAAAATTCGGGTTAATGCGGGCGAGGCCTTCGCCGCGAAAAATCGATTCAATTTTCGGAAAAGGCGGTCGTCCCGGACGCGCGCCCCGGAAACGACGAAGCCCGGGCACGAGGGCCCGGGCTTTCGCGGCTTTAAGCCATTGGTGCGGTCGAGAAGACTCGAACTTCCACGGGAGTTACCCCACAGCGACCTCAACGCTGCGCGTCTACCAATTCCGCCACGACCGCACTGCCTTGGCTTGGTGGCGGGGTATTAGCCAAAGGCCGCGGGGAAGAAAAGGGGGTATTTGGGGATGGCGGGAAAAATTTTGTGCGCCCTCAAACAGGAAACGGGGGCCGAAGCCCCCGCCCCATATCATCCATTGGCCGCGATTATTGCGACCCCAGCGAAGTTGCCGCCTTGCCGATCCCCGAGATCCCGTTCATCAGCGCCGAAGCCGTCGCCGCGACCGGCACCGGCTTGGCCACCGGCGCCTCGGCCCGGCCAGCCATCGCCATCGCCGCCTGATGGATCAGCTGCATGCGCCCGGCCTCGTCGCCGGAGAATTCGGGCATCTGGCCCGCCTCATGCGCATTCGCTGCCAGATCGTACCATTCCAGCGCCAGATCGGCGCTCTTCTCGGTGCCGATCCCGGCGCTCAGGTGGTGGGCAACCAGCTCCGCATAGACCATGTTGCCCGTTCCGGCGAGCACCAGCGCCGAGCCCAGCGCCACCGGCATCTGGTCGTCGCGCAGCCCGACCCCGAGGCAGACCTTGGCCGTGCCCGCGATCTGCGCCTCGTCCATGCCCGAACCGGCCACGAAACCCTGCACCGAGGCGATCATGTCATCGCGCGCGGTGCCCGGCAGCAGCGCCACCTGATCGGCCAGAAGCGCGCCGAAATCACCGCATTGCTGCGAGATCTGCGCGGGCGTGAAGCCCTGGACCTGCGCGAGGATGCCCTCGCCCTCGGCCACGGCGGCATCGCGCGCAAGGCAGAATTGCTCGCCCAACGCCTGCGCCGGATCGCTCATCGCGGCGACTGTCTGCAGCCCACCGGCCTGCCCGGTGCGGGCCGACACATCGGCGCAATGCGCGCTCAGCGTCACCTCGACCGGCGCGATCGCAGCCCCAAAGGAGGGCATCGACGGCGCGGCGGGGGGCGTGGCCGCGGCAAGCTGCGCGCCGAAGCCCGGCATCGCAGGTTGCGGTGCGGTCGCCATCGTCGCGGGCGGCAGGCTCGGCGCGGGCGGCACGGCCGGAGCCGCCGTCACCGGCGCGCCCGCGCCCGGCGCCGCGATCTGGCACAGGCCATGCTGGCACGAGAAGCTCGCGGGCGTCGCCCCCGCGATCTGGAAGTCATTGCGCTGATAGCCCTGCGGCGTCGAGGCAAAGACCCGCACCGTGCAGGCCGGACCGTTGCACCAGAAGCCCGAGCCCGTCACCGAGGTATCGACAAGATAATCGGTGCGCCCGTCCATGTTCAGGTCGGCCAGCTGGATGAAGCCCGCGCGCTGGATCAGCTGCATCGGCTCGACATTCGAGTTGCGTGCGATCTCGTCGACCGCCTGCGAGACCTCGGGCGGCAAGCCACCGTAGGACCCGGCATAGGTCGCGCCCGTGCCACCCGCCATCTCGTCGCGCTGCTTCAGAAGCATCCCGCGCGGCCCCTGCGGCCCGGCCATCACCTGCTGCACCTGCGGCCCGCCGATCATCGCGCGCTGATAGGCTGTGACGAGGATCATCCGCTCCGCCTCGGTCAGCTGGCCGGTCGCCGGATAGCCCAAAAGCATCTGGTATTGCGACACCGCCGCACGCGACTTCGCGCCCATCACCCCGTCCGGCGTGCCCGCCGGATAGCCGAAATAGTTCAGCGCGGTCTGCGCCTCCCGGTTCTGTTCGCGCTGGTAGGAGCTGGTGCTCGGGCGCGCGACGGTGCGCGGCTTGGCGCGATTCTTGGAGGCTTCATTGACGATCGCGCCGCCGATGATCCCCCCGATGATGCCGCCGACGACATCGCCCCCACCTGCCAGAACCGGCTGCACGGGCCCAAAAATGACTCCGAGCGACACCACGCCGCCCACAACGGATTTCTTCAACATCACGACCTCCCGTCGAAATAACACGGCTGCCCGAGGTCAGGTTTTTAAATATTGGCCCGTGAACTGGGCTGCCTCAAATTGATTGCCGAAAGTCTTCTCCCAAAAGGCGCTTGAGGCAAGGGCTTTGTTGTTCTAACCCGAACGGGTTTTCGCAGGCGGAGGCGCAGATGGTCGAATGGATCCATTCCGACGGGCTGGTGCCCTATGAAGAGGCGCTTGCCTTCATGGAGGCACGCGCGGGCGCGATTGCGCGCGGCGAGGCCGAAGAGGCGATCTGGCTGCTCGAACATCCGCCGCTTTACACCGCCGGCACCTCGGCGAAGCCCGCCGATCTGGTCGATCCCGACCGTTTCCCCGTCTACGAGGCCGGGCGCGGCGGGCAGTATACCTATCACGGGCCGGGCCAGCGCATCATCTATGTCATGCTCGACCTGAACAAGCGCGGGCGCGACGTGCGCGCCTTCGTCGCCGCGCTCGAGGGCTGGGTGATCGCCGCGCTGGCCGAGTTCAACATCAAGGGCGAGATCCGCGAGGGTCGCGTCGGGGTCTGGGTCACCCGCCCCGACAAGGCGCCGAACCTTGACGGCAGCCCGCGCGAAGACAAGATCGCCGCGATCGGGGTGAAGCTGCGCAAATGGGTCAGCTTCCACGGCATCTCGATCAATGTCGAACCGGACCTGAGCCATTTCCAGGGCATCGTGCCCTGCGGCATCCGCGAGCACGGTGTAACCTCGCTGGTCGATCTGGGTCTGCCGGTGACGATGGACGACCTCGACACCGCCCTACGACTAAAGTTCGGGCAGTTCTTCGCCTGATCGGGGAAAATTGGCCCGATTCTCCCGTGACGCGACCTTTTGCCCCGTGTTAGAAGCATTCGACGCAGACTATCTGCGCAATCGATGGCCCCTTGGGAGGGGGTCGAGTTCCTAAATAAGGATACAGCGATGAAGACCAGCCTGATTGCCGCCCTCGCCACTCTCGCGCTTGCCGCCCCGGTTTTTGCCGGTGACGCCGCGGAAGGCGAAGAAAACTTCAAGAAGTGCAAGGCCTGCCACATGATCGTGGCCCCCGATGGCACCGAGATCTACAAAGGCGGCAAAACCGGCCCGAACCTCTACGGCGTCGTCGGCCGTCAGGTCGCTTCGGTCGAAGGCTTCAAATACAAGGACTCGATCGTGGCCGTCGGCGCCACCGGCATGGTCTGGGACGAGGCCGAACTGGCCGCTTACATGGCCGACCCGAAAGCCTGGCTGATCGAAAAGACCGGCGACGCCAAGGCCAAGTCGGGCATGACCCACAAGCAGAAAGATCACCAGGAAGACATCGCAGCCTACCTGGCCTCGGTCGCCCCGGCGCCGGAAGCCGCGGCTCAATAACCCATCTGATCCCTTTCGGATCGGTCAAAGGGCGCCTTCGGGCGCCCTTTTTGCATGCGCAGCGGCCACGACCGACCGAGGTGTGACATTTTTTCGCACGTCATCCTTGCCCGGTGAAAAAATGCGCCTTAGAAATGCCTTTAGCGAGGCCCGGGAAGGGAGAGCCCGGGCCCGCAGCATACAGGGAGATCATCATGGCGGACGCAGCCGTTCACGGCGGTGCGCATGACGAGCGGGGTTTCTTCACCCGCTGGTTCATGTCCACCAACCACAAAGACATCGGGATTCTCTATCTCTTCACTGCAGGCCTTGTCGGCCTGATCTCGGTGGCCTTCACCGTTTACATGCGCCTCGAGCTGATGGACCCGGGCGTGCAATACATGTGCGCCGAGGGCGCGCGCTTCATCGCCTCGGATGCCGAATGCACCCCGAACGGCCATCTGTGGAACGTGATGATCACCTATCACGGCGTCCTGATGATGTTCTTCGTGGTGATTCCGGCGCTGTTCGGCGGTTTCGGCAACTATTTCATGCCGCTGCACATCGGTGCGCCGGACATGGCCTTCCCGCGGCTGAACAACCTCAGCTACTGGCTCTATGTCGCCGGTGTCGCGCTTGGCGTGGCCTCGCTGCTGGCGCCGGGCGGCAACGGGCAGCTCGGGTCCGGCGTGGGCTGGGTGCTTTACCCGCCGCTCTCGACCAACGAGCAAGGCTATTCGATGGATCTGGCGATCTTCGCCGTGCACGTTTCGGGCGCCAGCTCGATTCTCGGCGCGATCAACATCATCACCACCTTCCTGAACATGCGTGCGCCGGGGATGACCCTGCACAAGGTGCCGCTGTTCGCCTGGTCGGTCTTTGTCACCGCCTGGCTGATCCTGCTGTCGCTGCCCGTTCTGGCCGGCGCGATCACCATGCTGCTGATGGACCGCAACTTCGGCACCACCTTCTTCGATCCGGCCGGTGGCGGTGACCCGATCCTGTATCAGCACATCCTGTGGTTCTTCGGCCACCCGGAAGTCTACATCATCATCCTGCCGGGCTTCGGCATCATCTCGCACGTGATCGCGACCTTCGCGCGCAAGCCGGTCTTCGGCTACCTGCCGATGGTCTACGCGATGGTGGCGATCGGGGTGCTGGGCTTCGTCGTCTGGGCGCACCACATGTACACCGTCGGCATGTCGCTGACTCAGCAGTCCTACTTCATGCTGGCGACAATGGTGATCGCGGTGCCCACCGGCGTGAAGGTGTTCAGCTGGATCGCGACGATGTGGGGCGGCTCAATCGAGTTCAAGACGCCGATGCTCTGGGCCTTCGGCTTCCTGTTCCTGTTCACCGTCGGCGGCGTGACCGGCGTGGTGCTCTCGCAGGCGCCGCTCGACCGGGTCTACCACGACACCTATTACGTCGTGGCGCACTTCCACTACGTGATGTCGCTGGGTGCGGTGTTCGCGATCTTTGCCGGGGTCTATTACTGGATCGGCAAGATGTCGGGCCGTCAGTATCCGGAATGGGCGGGCAAGCTGCACTTCTGGATGATGTTCATCGGCTCGAACCTGATCTTCTTCCCGCAGCACTTCCTGGGTCGTCAGGGCATGCCGCGCCGCTACATCGACTACCCGGAGGCCTTCGCCTACTGGAACAAGATCTCGTCCTACGGTGCCTTCCTTGCCTTCGCCTCCTTCGTGTTCTTCATCGGCATCGTGTTCTACACGCTGTTCGCCGGTCGCCGCGTGACCGAGAACAACTACTGGAACGAATATGCCGACACGCTGGAATGGACCCTGCCCTCGCCGCCGCCCGAGCACACGTTCGAGCAGCTGCCGAAGCAGGAAGAGTGGGATCACTCGCACGCCCACTGAGGCCTGACACAAGAAACCCCGGGCCTCGGCCCGGGGTTTTCATTTGCGCCCCCCATTTTCGCCGACCCGGACCCATGCCCTATCAATGGACCGATGCCCCAGCGACACAGCGGCTCGAACTCTGGCCGTTCCGCTCCCTGCCGAAGAAAGGCTTCGTGCTGTTCATCGGCGCCACCGCCCTGTTCCTCGCCCTGCCCGCGCTGGCGGTGACCGGCTCGGTGGTGCTCTGGGCGCTGCTGCCGTTTCTCGCGCTGACCGTTGCCGGGATCTGGTGGGCGCTCTCGCACAGCTATCGCAGCGGCGAGGTGCTCGAACGCCTTGAGATCACCTCCGAACAGGTCACACTCAGCCGCCACGACCCGAAACGGCCGCGCCGCGACTGGCAGGGCAATCCGCATTGGGTCCGCGTCGAGATCCACCACAGCGGCGGCCCCGTCCCCGATTACCTGACCCTAACCGGCGGCCCCCGCCCCGTCGAGATCGGCGCCTTCCTCACCCCCGAGGAGCGCCGCCGCCTGCATGGCGAACTGCAAGAGCGCCTCTCGGTCGCGCGCACACCGAACCCCTGAGCGACAAGGGGGCTCTGCCCCCTCTTTGCCTGCCGGCAAATTCACCCCCGGAGTATTTTCGGCTCAGTGAAAGAGCATCCGTTTCTTCTTGGCCCAAATACGCAAAAGGGGGGCCGAAGCCCCCCCCAAAAAAGTCGCGATTGCGATCCGCTCAGCCCAGCAGGTCTTTGACCTTCGGGCCAACCGCGCCGAAATCCATCTGACCGGTATATTTGCCCTTGAGCTCGCCCATCACCCGGCCCATGTCGCGGATCGAGCTGGCCCCGACCTTTTCGATCGCGGCCTTGATCGCGGCCTCGACTTCCGAGGGATCAAGCTGGCGCGGCAGGAATTCCTCGATCACGGTGACCTCGGCGAGTTCCTTTTCCGCCAGTTCCAGCCGTCCGCCCTCTTCATAGGCGCGCGCCGATTCCTGACGTTGCTTGACCATCTTGCCGAGAATCGCCAGCACATCGGCATCCGACAGCTCGCCCCCGTCGCCCTCGCCACGCAGCGCGATCTCGCGGTCCTTGATGGCGGCGTTGATCAGGCGCAGCGTCGAGAGCCGGTCGGCCTCTTTCGCCCGCATCGCGTCTTTCAGCTTCGCCGCGATCCGTTCCTTGATTTCCATGTGCATTCGGCCCCTTTGTGAACACGAGTGGCCACAATAGCCAAAAGCGCGTCGCGGCACAATATTTCTAAGTTATTGATATTAAACGATTTCAATATTATCCTGACCCCCCTTGACCAGTCCGCCCCAGGCGCCTAGTTTCCCACGGATTTTGCCCCGGGGAGTCGCGCCATGCCTGCAAGCCAGAAAGCATCCGAGAAACCCACAGCGCTGATCGCGCTTGCAGATGGGCAGTTGTTCTACGGACATGGGTTCGGCGCCACCGGCGAGACGGTGGCCGAGCTGGTCTTCAATACCGCGATGACCGGCTATCAGGAAATCATGACCGACCCGTCCTACGCGGGCCAGGTGGTGACCTTCACCTTCCCGCATATCGGCAACGTGGGCGTGAACCCCGAAGACGACGAGACCGGCGATCCGGTGGCGGCGGGCCTCGTGGTGAAATGGGACCCGACCGAGCCTTCGAACTGGCGCGCGACGAGCGATCTGGTGCAATGGCTGGAAAAGACCGGCCGCATCGGCATTGGCGGCGTTGACACCCGCCGGCTGACCCGCGCCATCCGCCAGCAGGGCGCGCCGAACGTGGCCATCGCCCATGATCCGAACGGCAATTTCGACATCGAGGCGCTGGTCAAGAAAGCACGCGACTGGTCGGGCCTCGTCGGGCTTGACCTTGCCAAGGACGTGACCTGCGCGCAAAGCTATCACTGGAACGAGAAACGCTGGGCCTGGCCCGAAGGCTACCAGCCCGTCGAAAACCCCGACCTCAAGGTCGTGGCGATCGACTACGGCGCGAAACGCAATATCCTGCGCTGCCTCGCCTCGGCGGGCTGCGACGTGACGGTGCTGCCCGCGACCGCGACCGCCGAAGAGGTGCTCGCGCATAATCCCGATGGCGTGTTCCTCTCGAACGGCCCGGGCGACCCCGCGGCGACCGGCACCTATGCCGTGCCGATGATCCAGGAAGTCCTGAAGACCGACCTGCCGGTCTTCGGCATCTGCCTTGGCCACCAGATGCTGGCGCTGGCGCTGGGGGCGACCACGATCAAGATGAACCACGGCCACCACGGCGCGAACCACCCGGTGAAAGACACCGAGACCGGCAAGGTCGAGATCACCTCGATGAACCACGGGTTCGCGGTCGATGCGCAGACCTTGCCCGAGGGCGTGGCCGAGACCCATGTCTCGCTG
Organism: Pseudothioclava arenosa; assembly: GCF_002358085.1. Taxonomy (GTDB): domain Bacteria; phylum Pseudomonadota; class Alphaproteobacteria; order Rhodobacterales; family Rhodobacteraceae; genus Pseudothioclava; species Pseudothioclava arenosa. Next base: position 125,808 of record NZ_NTJD01000003.1, on the reverse strand, counting down.
TTCGATGGCTCGAACTGCGGTATCAAGATGAACGACCGCCCGGTCTTCTCGGTGCAGCACCACCCCGAAGCGAGCCCCGGCCCGCAAGACAGCTTCTACCTGTTCGAGCGCTTTGCCCAGGCGATGCGCGCGCGCAAGGCCGGCTGATCGCGCCCCATTAACCAAACGTTCGTGACACGTTCCGTCGCCGCGGCGAAAGCCGCGCGATGGTCGTGGATTTGCCCGGTTTCGTTAACGCGCCATTAACCTTCGCATCGTCACTCTGCCAAGGTTAATCGGGGGCGAGCCATGGCCGACGCGCAGCACAGAATCGTTCCGAGCCTCAACGCCGAGGCCGCGCCGATTTCGCTTTCGGTCTTTCTCAACCGCCCCGGCCTGACCTCCACCGAGACCACGACGCCCCGCCCCCAGCCCGGGCGCACGCCGCTGGGTCAGATCCTGCTTGAGATGGAGGCGATCAGCCCCGGCGACCTGCTCAAGGCGCTGGCGATCCGCAACCGGCAGGACGTGCGGCTGGGCGACATCCTGCTGGCCCATGGCTGGGTGACGGAAACCGCGCTGATGGCGGGGCTCGCGCGGCAATGGAAGGCCGCGGTAGTCGACCTTTACGCCGAGGCCCCCGATCCGCGCCTGATCGACGCGATCGGCCCCGAAACCTGCCTGACCGAGAGCATGGTTCCGTGGCGCCAGATCGGCGGCACGACGCTGATCGCCACCGCGCGCCCCGAAGACTTCGCCGCGCTGCGCGCCCGCCTGCCCGCACGGTTCGCGCCCTATCGCATGGTGCTCGCCCCCGAGCGCGACATCCACGACAGCCTGCTGGCGCGGCGCCAGACCGCGCTGATCCGCCGTGCCGAGACCAAGGTCGATCCAGAGAAGTCCTGCCGTACGCGCAACGAAGCGCGCGCCTCGCGGCTGGCGCTGGCGGTGCTGAGCCTCGCGCTGATCGGGCTGATGCTGGCGCCGATCGAGGTGTTTGCGCTGCTCTTCGGCTGGCTGATGCTGACGCTGGTGCTGTCGCAGGGGCTCAAGACCGCGGCCTTCCTGGCCGAGTTTCGCGCCCGCCACCTGAGCCGGCAGCAAGCGCCTGCGCGGCCCCTGCCCCGCCTGCCGATCATCTCGGTGATGGTGCCGCTGTTCCATGAACGCGACATCGCCGGGCGGTTGATTGAGCGGCTCGGGCGGCTCGACTATCCGCGCGAGCTGCTGGATATCCTGCTGGTGGTCGAAGAAGACGACCTGATGACGCGCAACGCGCTGGCGCAAAGCCGGCTGCCACGCTGGATGCGGGTGGTGACGGTGCCGACCGGCCCGATCCAGACCAAGCCGCGCGCGCTGAACTATGCGCTGAGCTTCTGCCGCGGCACGATCATCGGGGTCTATGACGCCGAAGACGCGCCCGAGCCCGAGCAACTCCACAAAGTCGCGCGCCACTTCGCCCATGCCGCCCCAGAGGTCGCCTGCCTGCAGGGGCGGCTCGATTACTACAACCCGCGCACCAACTGGCTCGCGCGCTGCTTCACCATCGAATACGCTGCCTGGTTCCGGGTGTTCCTGCCCGGCATCGCGCGGCTGGGCTTCGTGATCCCGCTCGGCGGCACGACGCTGTTCTTTCGCCGCGCGGCGCTGGAGGCGCTGGGGGGATGGGACGCGCATAACGTCACCGAAGATGCGGACCTCGGCATCCGCCTCGCGCGCCACGGGCTGCGCACCGAGCTGGTCGACACCGTCACCCACGAAGAGGCCAACTGCCGCACCCTGCCCTGGATCAAGCAGCGCTCGCGCTGGCTGAAGGGCTATGCGATGACCTGGGCGGTGCATATGCGCAACCCCGCGCGGCTCTGGCGCGAGCTGGGGCCGAAGCGGTTCTTTGGCGTGCAGGTTCTGATCCTCGGCGCGCTCACGCAATTCGTCTTTGCGCCGCTGTTCTGGTCGATGTGGCTGATCCCGCTGGGCATCTGGCACCCGGTCGAGGCGCTGATGTCGAAGCCTTTCCTGTATGCGAACATGAGCTTTTTCGCGCTGAGCGAGGCGGTGAATATCGCGCTCGGGCTCTGGGCGGTGCGCGGGCGCGGCCATCGCCACCTGATACCCTGGGTGCCGAGCCTGCATTTCTATTTTCCGCTCGCGGCATTGGCGGGCTGGAAGGCGCTGTATGAGGTGATTGCCAAGCCCTTCTACTGGGACAAGACCGTGCATGGCGTCTTCGACACGGTGGCGCCGCATCAGCCGCGGTCGCGCTCGGGGATGGTGGGCGACATTCTTGCGGCCAGCGCGCCGCCGCCTGCGCCCGCGCGCGTGCCGGTCGCGCCCCAGATCGACTGAGCGTCAAGGCCAAGCCCGCGACCGGGGCCCTGCCCCGGACCCCGGGATATTTCTGGCAAAATGAAGGGGCTCAGCCGGGCTTCGCGTCGGAGCCTGCGTCGTGCTTGAGGCGGGTTTCGAAGGCTTTCGAGATATGGGCGCGCAGCGCGCCGGCCGCCGCCTCGCCATCGCCCGCGCGGATCGCATCGACAATGGCCTGATGCTCGTCGAGCGCGGCGGTGCCCCGGCCCTCGACCGCGAGCGAGGTCGTCGCGAGGAGCGCCATCGAGCGGTGCACGAGGTCGAGCTGTTGCACGAGATAACGGTTGTGCGAGGCGAGATGGATCTGATGGTGGAAGCGGCGGTTGGCGCGGCTGAGCGCCGCCGGATCGCCAAGCTTGCCGTGGTCTTCGTCGATCATTTCCTGCAGCACCGCGATCTCTTCGGGGGCGGCGTGTTTCGCCGCCAGCCGCGCGGCGAGGGCTTCGAGCTCGGCACGCACGACGTACAGCTCGGCGAGTTGGTTGTGATCGAGCGAGGCCACGATCAGCGAGCGACCATCGCGGGCCAGCATCGATTGTGTTTCGAGCCGTTGCAGGGCTTCGCGCACCGGCGTTCGCGAGACGCCGAAGCGTTCCGCCAGCTCCGATTCCACCAGCCGATCGCCGGGGCGGTAGATCCCGCTGTCGATCGCCTCGAGGATCAGGGTATAGGCGTCCTTCTGCATCGCTCCTCCGTCGCGCTTGCCAGTCCGATGGAGCACATTAGGACCGGCCCGCCCGAGAGACAAGCGCCCCTGCGCCCCATTGCCCCGCCGCAGAGGCAGCGCTAGGCTCGCGCGATGGACCACTCTGCCGCCCCGACGCATCGCCCGCCGCTCGATTTTTCGATCGTACGAGACTGGGTTTTCGACCTCGACAACACGCTCTATCCGCCCTCGGCGCGGCTGTTCGACCAGATCGAGATCCGGATGACCGATTTCGTGATGCGCGCGCTCAAGGTCGGGCACGACGAGGCCGACCACCTGCGCGACCATTACTGGCGGCTTTACGGCACGACGCTGGCGGGGCTGATGCATGAGCATGGCGTCGACCCGGGCCCCTATCTGAGCGATGTGCATGATATCTCGCTGGCGCATCTGCGCCCCGATCCGGCCCTGCGCGCCGAGATTGAGGCCCTGCCCGGGCGCAAGATCGTTTATACCAACGGCTGCGCGCCCTATGCCGAGCGGGTTCTGGCGGCGCGCGGGCTGTCGGGGATTTTCGACGGGGTTTATGGCGTCGAACATGCCGAGTTCCACCCCAAGCCCCACGCGCAGGCCTTCGACACGGTCTTTGCCCGCGCGGGGGTCACGCCCGGTCAGGCCGCGATGTTCGAGGACGACCCGCGCAACCTTGCCCATCCGCATGCGCTGGGAATGCGCTGTGTCCATGTCGCACCCGAGCCGCTGGCCGAGCCGCCGGCGCATATCCATCACCACACGGATGACCTTGCGGCATTCCTCGCGCGCCTGCGCCTCTGAGTCGGCTGTTGCCTTTTCGCCGCAGCGCAGCAACTGCGACAATTTGGCTCACGTATAATCCATGCTTTTTAGGCGCCTGACCGCTAAGAGAGCCCGAAGTTCTTGGAACGATCATCCATAGGGAGATTCTAAATGGCCGCTGATCACGCCACCGCCCCCGTCAAGTCCAGCACCGCCTGGATCATCGCTCTTTTCCTGATCGCGACCGCCGCTGGCGCGACCGTGGTCTTCGGCCTCGGCGGCCTGATCATGTGGGGCGTAATCGCGACCTGGGTCATGATGGCCCTGCTCGTGGTGATGACCGCCGGCAGCTGATCCGACGCTCTGGCCTTCTGCTTGCCGGGCGTTAATATGGCGCCGGAACGGAGACGGAGATGAGCCACATGAGCGACGTGATCGACACCGATATCCTCATTTCCGGAGGCGGCGTTGCGGGGCTGACCGCAGCGGCCGTCTTTGGTGCTTCTGGCTTCCGCACGCTCTGCGTGGACCCGGCGCCGCCGGTGACCTCCGAGGCCGAAGCTGGCGCCGACATGCGCACCACGGCCTTCCTGCATCCCTCGCGCGGCGTTCTGGAAGCCGCAGGGCTCTGGGCGCGGCTTGAACCCTATGCGGCGCCCTTGCAGATCATGCGGATCATCGACGCGGGCGGCGAAAAGCCCGAGGCGCGGCTGACGCGCGATTTCAACGCTTCTGAGCTCTCGGACCTGCCCTTCGGCTGGAACCTGCAGAACTGGCTGTTGCGCCGCGAAATGGTGGCGCGGCTGGCGGAACTGCCGCTCGTCGATTTTCGCGCGGGCGTCGCGACCGCGGGGCTGATCACCCGCGAGGCGGGCGCCGAGGTGACGCTCTCGGACGGCACGCGCGTTCATGCGCGCCTCGTGGTGGCCGCCGACGGGCGCAACTCCTTCATCCGCGAGGCTGCGGGCCTGCGCGTGAAAACCACGCGCTACGGCCAGAAGGCGCTGGCCTTCGCCGTGACCCATCCCGAGCCGCATCACAACGTCTCGACCGAGATCCACCGCTCGGGCGGCCCCTTCACGCTGGTGCCTCTGCCTGATCGCGACGGACTGCACAGCTCGGCCATCGTCTGGATGGAGCGCGGCCCCGAGGCCGACCGCCTCGCCGCCCTGCCCGTCCCCGAATTCGAAGCCGAGATGAACGCACGCTCGACCGGCATCCTGGGGCCGCTCACGCTGGCCACGCGCCGCTCGGTCTGGCCGATGATGACCCAGATCGCCGAGCGCTTCACCGCGCAGCGCGTGGCGCTGATCGCCGAGGCCGCCCATGTCATCCCGCCGATCGGGGCGCAGGGGCTGAACATGTCGCTGGCCGACCTGACCTGCCTGCTCGAGCTGTGTCAGAAGGACCCCGCCCATATCGGCGAGCCTGCGATGCTCGCGGCCTACAACCGGCGCCGCTGGCCCGAGGTGAAGGCCCGCGAGATCGGGATCGACCTGCTGAACCGCGCCTCGATGGTCGAGGCGCGCCCGCTACGCGACCTGCGCGCGGGCGTTCTGGGGGCGCTCTATTCGCTGGGGCCGGTGCGCAAGACCCTGATGAAGGCGGGGCTTGGCGTGCGCTGAGGCCCTGAGGGGGCGCTGCCCCCTCTTTTCCTACGGAAAATTCACCCCCGGAGTATTTTCGGCTCAGTGAAGGGGCCGGAGAAAGCCCCTAGGGTTTCTTCTTGGCCCAAATACGCATTCCACAGAGGCCGCAGGCTCAGACGCTGACCACTTCGCGCAGGCTTTCCCGCGTCAGAGATTGCTTGGTGCCTTCCATCGCGACCGCCCCGCGTTTGAGCACGTAGAAACGATCGCCGAGGTCGTGCGCGAAGTCGAAATACTGCTCGACGAGGATGATCGCCATGTCGCCCTTTTCGCGCAGGTAGCTGATCACGCGGCCGATCTGCTGGATGATGTTGGGCTGGATGCCCTCGGTCGGCTCGTCGAGCAGGAGCACCTTGGGCTTCATCAGCATCGCACGCGCGATGGCCAGCTGTTGTTGCTGCCCGCCCGAGAGGTCGCCGCCGCGACGATGCAGGAATTCCTTGAGGATCGGGAAGAGCTCGTAGATTTCGTCGGGGATGAAATGCTCGGAGCGCGGCAGGCAGGCAAAGGCGGTTTCCATGTTTTCCTGCACGGTCAGCAGCGGAAAGATCATCCGGCCTTGCGGCACGTAGCCTAGGCCGCGTTTCGCCATTTCCTGCGGCGCCACCTTGCCCACGGGCGCGCCATCGAGCGTGATCTCGCCGCCCGAGCGGATCTTGGTGCCCGCGATCGCCTTCAGCAGCGAGGTCTTGCCCACGCCATTGGTGCCCATGATGCAGGTCACCTCGCCCGCGCGGGCCTCCATGTCGATCCCGTAGAGGATCTGCGAGCCGCCGTAATGGAGCGTCAATCCTTGAGTTTTCAGCATGTCAGCGCCCCAGATAAACTTCGATGACTTTCGGATTCGCCGTCACGTGGTCGAGCGAACCTTCGGCGAGGACCGAGCCTTCGTGCAGCACCGTGACCTTGCAGTTCAGGCGGCGCACGAATTCCATGTCATGCTCGACCACCACCACCGCGCGGGTCTTGGACAGATCGACCAGGAGGGCCGTGGTCTGTTCACGTTCGGCCAGCGTCATGCCGGCGGCGGGCTCGTCGACCAGCAGGAGCTTGGGCTCCTGTGCCAGCAGCATGCCGATTTCCAGCCATTGCTTCTGCCCGTGGCTAAGCTCGCCCGACTTGCGTTCGAGCGCGTCGCCGAGGCCCACCTGCGCCGCCAGCGCCTCGACGCGCGCGTGATCGCCCGCGCCCGGGCGCCAGAACAGCACCCGCCAGGGCGCGCGCGCGGCCTTGAGCGCCATCAGAAGGTTTTCGGCGACGGATTGATCTTCGAACACCGTCGGGCGCTGGAACTTGCGGCCGATGCCAACGCGCGCGATCTGTGCCTCGTTCATGCGCAACAGGTTCTGGCTCATTTCGCCCCAGAGCACCGAGCCCTCGTCGGGCGAGGTCTTGCCTGTGACGATATCCATGAAGGTCGTCTTGCCGGCGCCATTCGGGCCGATGATCGCGCGCAGCTCGGAGGCGCCGATGCTGAAGCTGAGGTTGTTGATCGCGCGGAACCCGTCGAAGGTGACCGAGATCCCCGAGACTTCCAGAAGCGTTCCGGTTCCGCTCATTCCACGGCCTCCTCTTCACGCAGCGAGCCGTCGCCCGGCCCCATCGGGTCGCCGCCCCGGTTCGGATGGCGCAGGCCCTGCACCAGATCGACCAGCCCCGCGAGCCCCTTGGGCGCCAGAAGCGTGACCAGCACGAAGCTGAGGCCCAAGAGCACCTGCCACCAGTCGACCCATTTCACCGTGTAAAAGCCAAGGTTCAGGTCGGGCGCGCGCCCGCCGGTGAACCAGGTCGACACGAGGCTGACGAAGGCCGCGCCCACGACCGCGCCGTAAAGCCGCCCGCGCCCGCCGATCGCCACCCAGACCGCCAGATAGATCGAGGCGATGGGCGCCATCTCACCGGGGTTGATGATGCCTGCCTGCGGGTAATAAAGCGCCCCCGCAATCGCTGCGATCACCGCCGTCAGCGTGAAGATGAAGAGCTTGTAGCTTTCGACTGAGTAGCCGAGAAAGCGCACGCGCGCCTCGTCGTCGCGGATGCCGCGCATTACCGAGCCGAACTTGCCCGAGGTCACAAAAGCCGCCAGCATGTAGCCCGCCGCAAGCATCCCCGCCGAAGCCCAGAGGAACCAGATCGAGAGGTGATCCTGATCCGCCGCGACGCCCGGGATGTTCTGCAGGCCCGAAAGCCCGTTGTTGCCACGCAGCCCGCTTTCGTTCTGGAACAGGTAGAGCGAGAGCGCCAGCGTCATCGCCTGCGTCAGGATCGAGAGATAGACGCCCGTCACGCGCGAGCGGAAGGCGAGCCAGCCGAAGATCAGCGCCAGCAGCCCCGGCACCAGCACCACCAGCGCGAGCTGCGCGGGCAGCGATCCGGCGAAACTCCAGATCGCGGGCAGCTCCGAAGTGCCCACCACGCCAAAGATCTGCGTGGCGATCGCGTCTTGCAATTCCTGCGGTGTCGGCGGCAGGGCGCCTTGCGAGCCAAGCACGATCTCGCGGGTGCGGGCATACATCAGCCACATGCCGATCATGTAGCCGCCCAGCCCGAAGAAGGCGAAATGGCCGAGGCTCAGGATGCCGGTGTAGCCCCAGATCAGGTCCATCGCGATGGCGATCAGGCACAGGCACAGCGTCTTGCCAAGCGTCTTGACGAAGGAGGTAGAAACCACCCCTGCGCCGTAGGCCTCGGACATCAGCGTGACGCCCAGCGTGAAGGCCGCGAGCACCAGCAGGAACACAAGGACCGAAGGGTTCTTGGACAGGAAACCGGGTTTGATGGCCATGGTTTAATCCCCCGCCGCGCGGCCCTTGAGGGCGATGATGCCCCGCGGCCGGAATTGAATGAAGGCGATGATGAACAGGATCATATAGGTCTGCGCCGCCAGCGTGTTCGAGGGGTTGAACCACTCGATGGTCTTTTGCAGGAAGCCGATCAGCGTCGCGCCGGCGAGCGTGCCCCAGATATTGCCGACACCACCCACGACGACCGTCATGAAGCTTTGCACGATGTAATCCGAGCCAAGCTCCGAGGTGACCTTGGCAAACAGCCCAATCGCCACCCCCGCGATCCCCGCGATCCCCGAGCCAAGCCCGAAGGTCAGCATGTTGATGCGGTCGGGGTTGATCCCCATCGAAGCCGCCATCGAGGGGTTCTGCGTGACCGCGCGCACCTCAAGGCCCAGCCGCGTGCGCTTCATCACCCAGAGGAAGAGCGCGAGGAAAATCAGCGCCAGCACGAAGATCGCGATGCGGATATAGCTGATCGAGACGACATCGTTGATCATCCAGGCGCCATCGAGCCAGGCCGGCGAGGTCAAGGGCCGTGCCTGCGTGCCAAAGATATTCTTGAAGATCTGCTGCAGCGCGATGGAAATCCCGAAGGTCGCCAAAAGCGTTTCCAGCGGGCGCTTGTAGAGATGGCGGATCACCAGCCGCTCCATCGCAACTCCAGCACCCGCGGTAATCAGGAAGGCCAGCGGCAGCGCGACGAGGATCGAGGTCGTGTAATCCGCGATATAAAGCTGCACCACGTAACCGGTGTAAGCGCCCATGGTGATGAACTCACCATGCGCCATGTTGATCACGCCCATCACCCCGAAGGTGATCGCAAGCCCGATCGCCGCGAGGAAATAGATCGACGCGAGCGAGAGCGCATCAAGCCCGAGGTCGGCGGCCTGCATCACCCCGACCTTGGTGTCGATCGCCTGCAGCGCCAACGCGGCGGCCGCGGTCACGGTGGCGTCGGTCTCGGAATAGACATCGGCAAAGGTGAACCCCGCCAGCGCCGCGCCGATTTCCCGTTCGGTCAGCGCCGCGCGGGCCTTGCCCTCGGCGACCAGCGCCTTGTAGGCGGCGTTGCGCTTGGCCGGATCGTCCAGTTCCGCAATCGGCACCCCCGCCACCGCGCCTGCGTCGATATTGGCCTCGAGCACCGCGCGGCGCTCTGATGCGGTCAGGCGCGCGGGGGCAAGCCCGGCCTCGACCAGCAAGAGATAGGCCTCTTCCTCGCCGAGATCTTTGCCGACACGCAGCACCTGCGCGACATTGCCCTCGGCCGCACCTTCAAACACCTTGCGCGTGATCACCACGATCGGATTGAGCGCGCCCCGCACATCCAGCGCAAGGTCCCCGTTGAAATGCTCGATCGCGGCGACGCGCTCTTCGGAACTCGTGCCAAAACGCACCGTCAGCAACCGTTCAAGCCGTTCTTTCTGTTCGCGGATCGCCGGGTCGGCTTCGGTCTCGATCGAGGCGCGCAGCGGCTCCAGATGCTCGGCCGCGCCATTGCGCGCCAGCGCATCAAGCGCCGCACGCCGCTGGGCGGGATCGGGGTCGGAGAGCTGGAACTCGACCAGCGCAGAGGCGATCACCCCGCGCACGCCCGCGTTGGGTTTCAGCTCGGAGAGCTCGGATTTCGGCACCGTACCCGCCGCCGCACCCGTCACCGGATCGGTCAGCGCGTAGCCGTCCTTGGTCTTCTCGATAAGGTAAAAGCGGCCATCCTTGGCCTGCCCCACGCGTTTGTCGGCCCAGGCAGCCAGAAAGGCGGGGGCGCCTTCGCCCGCAGCGCCGATCTCGGCAATCACCGGGCCGATCGTCTTGCGCGAAGGCTTGGCGATATCGCCCGAATAGGTCGCCAGAACCGCGGCCAGCCCGGTCAGGGCGGGGGCTTCGCCAGCAGCTTCGGGGGCGAAAATCTCGGAGGAGGAAACCTCGGCGGAAGGGGGAGTTTCCTGCGCAAAAGCAGGAAGCGCGAGGCACAAAGCTGCCGTCAGCGCCAAAAATCTGTGTCGCATGCCTGCCACCGGCTCCTTGTTCGGCAGGGAGGGCGGCGCACCGCCCTCCCCGAGCTTCAGAGGGAAATCAGTAGTTCGACTTGAGCTGCACGCAGGTCTTGGTCTCGGTGTTGTACATCCCGCATTTCAGGTCTTTCCAATCCGATTCCAGCACCGCCGATTCCGGCAGGAAGTCGGTCCAGGCGTCGCCCGGCACCGGGTCGGTCTGCGAGATGATGTCGAACTGGCCATCGGCCTGAATTTCGCCGATCAGCACCGGCTTGGTCAGGTGGTGGTTCGGCAGCATGGTGGCCATCGAGCCGGTCAGGTTCGGGAATTCCTGGCCGATCATCGCGGCTTCCACCGCGTCGGTTTCGGTGCTGCCCGCCGCTTCGACCGCATTCACCCACATGTTGAAGCCGATATAGGTCGCTTCCATCGGGTCGTTGGTCACGCGGTTGTCGCCCATCGTGGCTTTCCACGCAGCGACGAACTCTTCGTTGGCGGGGCTTTCCGCCGACTGGAAGTAGTTCCACGCGGCGAGGTGGCCGACGAGGTTGGTGGTGTCGAGACCCGAGAGTTCCTCTTCGCCGACCGAGAAGGCCACGACCGGGATATCGTCGGCCGAGATACCGGCAGCGGCGAGTTCTTTGTAGAAGCCGATGTTGGCGTCGCCGTTGATCGTCGAGATCACGCCGACTTTCTTGCCGTCAGCGCCCAGCGCCTTGACGTCAGCCACGATCTTCGACCAGTCCGAATGGCCAAACGGCGTGTAGTTCACAAAGATATCCTCGGCAGCGATGCCCTTGCCCTTCAGATAGGCCTCGAGGATGTTGTTCGTAGTGCGCGGATAGACGTAGTCGGTGCCCAAGAGCGCGAATTTCTCGACGCCGAGCTCTTCGAGGAAATAGTCGACGGCCGGGATCGCCTGCTGGTTCGGCGCGGCGCCGGTGTAGAACACGTTCTTCGAGCTTTCTTCGCCCTCATACTGCACCGGGTAGAACAGCAGGCCGTTCAGTTCTTCGATCACCGGCAGAACCGATTTACGCGACACCGAGGTCCAGCAGCCAAAAATCACGTCAACATCGTTCACGGTGATCAGCTCACGGGCCTTTTCGGCGAACAGCGGCCAGTCCGAGGCCGGGTCGACCACGACCGCCTCAAGCTGCTTGCCCATCACGCCGCCCTTCTTGTTCTGCTCGTCAATGAGCATCAGAACGGTGTCCTTCAGCGTGGTTTCCGAAATCGCCATCGTGCCTGAGAGCGAGTGCAGAACGCCGACCTTGATCGTGTCGCCTTCGGCCAGAGCGCCCGAGGCGATCAGCGAGGCAAGCGATGCGCCGAGCAGCAGGCTTTTGGTGAATTTCATGTTTCGTCCCTCGTTTCATTGGGCCGCACGAAGCCGGTCGCCAAAAGCGGCGTTCCGGGGCGGCTCCCTGTTGATGGATGCCTTGGCCGTCGGAGTTTCGGGCGCCTCCGGCCTCGGGTTATGGTTCCGGCACGGCTCCTTCCCGCGCCGAAATGAGGAAACCGCGCTGCACCGCGGCACTCAACGAAAAGCCCCCGCCGCGAAGGGCGGGGGCGATATCTGCCTAAATAATTTGCACAAACTGCGCCTAAAACGCGAGCATCGCGGCAAAAGGAGGCGGCAATTTGCTCAGAAAACCGCCGCGCCCTCTTGTCGCAGCGTCAACTCAAGGCCGCCGTCCCGTTCGAGGAAGTCGATAATTTCGCTGATTCCGCGCCCGTGACGCAGCTCGGCCATGACATAGGGGCGCGCGCCCCGCGCCGCCTGGGTGTCCGATTCCAGCAAATCGCGATCCACCCCCACATAGGGCGCGAGGTCGGTCTTGTTGACCACCAGCAGGTCCGAGCGCGTCACCCCCGGCCCCTTCTTGCGCGGAATATCCTGCCCCGCCGCCGTGTCGATCACATAGATCGTCAGGTCGGCCAGTTCGGGGCTGAAGGTCGCAGCCAGATTATCGCCGCCGGATTCGATCAGCACCAGATCCAGATCCGGGAACTGCGCATTCAGATCCGCGATGGCCGCGAGGTTGATCGAGGCATCCTCGCGGATCGCGGTATGCGGGCAGCCGCCGGTCTCAACACCCCGGATCCGCTCGGCCGGCAGCACCTGCGCGCGCATCAGCGCTTCGGCATCCTCGCGGGTGTAGATGTCATTCGTCACCACCGCCATCGAGCAGCGGCTGGCCAGCGCCCGCGCCAGTTGCTCGGTCAGCGTAGTCTTGCCCACGCCCACCGGCCCACCGATCCCCACACGCAAAGGTCCGTTACTCATCGTCTTTCTCCTCGAACTCGTCCTGCGCCGCATGCGGCCCGTTGATCGCCGCGGCTCATGTCTTGAAAATCCTCACGTCCAGCGTCTCATGCGCCATCGCCTGCATCTCGGCGCGGAAGGCTGAAGAGGCCAGATCCCCGCGCCCGGCCGAAGCGGCGCGCGCAGCGATCCCCGCGATCCGCAGGTGCTGTTCTGCCAGAACGCGCTGACCTGCCGATTGTCCCAAAGGTATAAATCTGACCCCGGCAGAGACAAGATTAGAGGCAAAGGAATGCAGGAAAACTGCAATTATCCGCTCGACAGGCAAACCCAGCTCCCGCCCAGAACGGGCCAGCGCGACAGGCAAGGGCTCGGACGCCGCAGCCTTCCGCCCCGTCATCTCCGCCAGAGCCCGACCAAAGGCCGAGCCTTGCTCGGTCGTTTCGCGCAGCCGCTCGGCCGAGCCCGCCAGCGCCCGTGCCAGATCGGCCAACGCGTCCAGCGGCTCGCCCCGCAACCCACAGGCCAGCAGCACCGCGTCATTCCAGCCCGCCCCATAGTCAAGAATATCCGCGAGCCAGGCGGCAAACCCCTCTTCGTCGCGCACATCCCCCGAGGCAATCGCCTGCTCAAGCCCGTGGCTATAGGCGAATGCCCCCGTCGGAAACGCGGGCGAGAGCCATTGCACCAGCCGCAACAGCGCGAGGTCGTCCGCCTCAGCCATGGGAATGGTCGTGATGGTGGTGGTGCCCGTGATCATGCGTATGATCATGGCCATGCCCATGGCTGTGGCCGTGGTCATGGCCCATCGTCCGGCCCATGCCATAGGCGCCGCTTTCGGGCTGGAACGGCTCGATCGAGGGGGAAACCTCGGCGCCCAGACCTTTCAGCATGGCCTCCAGCACGTGATCGGCCCGGATCACCAGCCGCCCGGCCTCGATCTGACAAGGCGTATGGCGGTTGCCGATATGCCACGCCAGCCGCGCCAGGTCGCCCTTGACGACCAGCACCGGCTCAAGCGCCGGGCGCACTTCGATAAACCGTCCGTCTTCGAGCACGAAAGCCTCGCCCCCCAGAAGGTTCGTCACCTCGGGCAGGTCCACCAGAAACCCTGCCCCCGAGGCCGCCACCAGCCGCTTGCGCCGCAGGAAACGCGCCTCGTAATCCAGCGCCACGTGGTCGACCGGAGCCATCCAGCCGCCCTTGGGCGCCACCGACACGGCCTTGGGATAATCGCTCATAACTCTTGCCTCTTAGTCCGATCTTAAGACTGCGCGACGATCCTGCATCGGATCCAGAAAGGAATCGCCGCGATGTTGCATCCCCTCAGCCCCGCCGACGAGCTGGCCGATATCCGCGCCGAAATCGCCCGCCTGAAGCGCCGCGAGGCCGTGCTGCGCATGGCCTATCTGACCGACGCCGCCATGCCGCGCCGCGGGCGCTGGCACAAGATCGAACTCGTCACCCAGCGCCACACCGTTTTCGAGCCGCGGCTCCTGCCGCCGGAGATCCGGAACGACCCGGCCTATCAGCGCGAGCGGGTGATGCGCGTGTTGCGCCCCAGCCGACTGGCCGCCAACGCGGCCTTCCCGCCGCTTGAGCCCGCACCCGACCCTTTGGCCGGACTGCGCCCGAAACCGCGCAGACGCCTGCTGACCAACCCCGCCCTGCACTGATCTCTCAGAACAGGAAATAGCGCTGCGCCAGCGGCAAGGATTTCGCCGGCTCGCAGGTCAGCAACTCGCCATCGGCGCGCACCTCGTAGGTCTCGGGATGCACGTCGATCTTGGGCGTCGCCGCATTCAGCACCATATCGGCCTTGCCGATCCCGCGGGTGTTGCGCACCGCGATCAGCTCTTTCTCAAGGCCAAGCTTGCCACCCACCCCCTCGGACAGCGCCGCCGCCGAGACAAACGTCGCCGCCGAAGCCGTCAGCGATTTGCCAAACGCCGCGAACATGTTGCGCGTGTAGAAGGGCTGCGCCGGGATCGAGCCGTTCGGGTCGCCCATCTGCGCCGAGACGATCGAACCGCCGATCAGCACCATCTCGGGTTTCGCCCCGAAGAACGCCGGGTTCCACAGCACGAGATCGGCGCGTTTACCCACCTCGACCGAGCCGATATGCTCGGAAATCCCATGCGCGATCGCGGGGTTGATCGTGTATTTCGCGATATAGCGGCGCACGCGGAAATTGTCATTCGCCCCGGCTTCCTCGGGCAGGCGCCCGCGCCCCTTGCGCATCTTGTCGGCGGTCTGCCAGCAACGAATGATGACCTCGCCCACGCGCCCCATCGCCTGACTGTCGGACGAGATGATCGACATCGCACCGATGTCATGCAGGATGTCCTCGGCGGCGATGGTCTCCTTGCGGATCCGGCTTTCGGCGAAGGCCACATCCTCGGGCACCTTGTTGTCGAGGTGGTGACAGACCATCAGCATGTCGAGATGCTCCTCGACCGTGTTCGCGGTATAGGGCCGCGTCGGGTTGGTCGAGGACGGGATCACGTTCGGCGCGCCCACGACCTTGAGGATGTCCGGCGCATGCCCGCCGCCCGCGCCCTCGGTGTGGAAAGCGTGGATCGTGCGCCCCTTGATCGCGGCCAGCGTGTTTTCAACGAAGCCGGATTCATTCAGCGTGTCGGTGTGGATCATCACCTGCACGTCGAGATCATCGGCCACCGACAGGCAGCAGTCGATTGCGGCGGGCGTGGTGCCCCAGTCCTCGTGCAGCTTCAGCGCGCAGGCGCCCGCCTTGACCATTTCCTCAAGCGCGCCGGGCAGGCTCGCATTACCCTTGCCCGAAAGCGCGAGGTTCATCGGGAAGGCCTCAAACGACTGTAGCATCCGCCCGATATGCCAGGGCCCCGGCGTGCAGGTCGTGGCCAGCGTGCCATGCGCAGGGCCGGTGCCGCCGCCCAGCATCGTGGTGATGCCGGAGGCCAGCGCATCTTCGATCTGCTGCGGGCAAATGAAATGGATATGCGCGTCCATCCCGCCCGCAGTCAGGATTTTTCCTTCGCCGGCAATGGCTTCGGTGCCCGGCCCGATGACGATGTCGACGCCCGGCTGGGTGTCGGGGTTACCCGCCTTACCGATCGCCGCGATCCGCCCGCCGCGCAAGCCCACATCGGCCTTGTAGATGCCGGTGTGATCGACGATCAGCGCATTGGTGATGACCGTATCCACCGCCCCCTCGGCGCGCGAGCGTTGCGACTGGCCCATACCGTCGCGGATCACCTTGCCGCCGCCGAATTTCACCTCTTCGCCATAGGTGGTCAGGTCGCGTTCAACCTCAATGATGAGGTCGGTATCCGCCAGCCGCAGCTTGTCGCCCGTAGTCGGGCCGAACATGTCGGCATAGGTCGCCCGAGAAATCGTGGCCGGCATCAGAGATCCCCCATAACCTTTTGATTAAAAACGAAAACCCTGCGCGCGCCCAGATAGGGCACCAGCCGCACCTCGCGCGTCTGGCCGGGCTCGAAGCGCACCGCCGTGCCCGCCGCGATATCGAGGCGCATGCCCCGCGCGGCCTCGCGATCAAAGCTGAGACCGGGGTTGGTTTCGGCGAAATGATAGTGGCTGCCGACCTGCACAGGCCGGTCGCCCGTGTTCGAGACCATCAGCGTGATCGCCTCCGAGCCCGCATTCAGCACGATCTCCCCCTCGGCGGGAAACACCTCGCCCGGGATCATTTGCGGGTGCTCCGCTCGCGTTCGGCGCGCGCCTCGCGCCACAGGATCCGCGCCACGACGCCAACGCCGACAATCGCGGCAAGGGTCAGGCCGATGTGGAAGGGCGAGGCCATCATGTGCTCGGCGCTCAGCGCCTCATGGCTGTGGTCGGCATGGGCCAGCGCGGCCGAGGGCAGGAACGCGGCGAACAGGGCAAGTTTCTTCATCGGATGCTCCTTCAGCGGATCGGGTGATGGACGGTTACGAGCTTGGTGCCGTCGGGAAAGGTGGCTTCGACCTGGATAGAATGGATCATCTCGGGGATGCCTTCCATGCATTGCGTGGCAGTGATGACATGGGCACCCGCCTCCATCAGGTCGGCGACCGAGCGGCCCTCGCGCGCGCCCTCGACGACGAAATCACTGATGATGGCGATCGCCTCGGGGTGGTTGAGCTTGACGCCGCGCGCGAGACGGTTGCGCGCGACCATCGCCGCCAGCGAAATCAAGAGCTTGTCTTTTTCACGCGGGGTCAGGTTCATCTTGTCCTCTTAAAGTTGCCAGACGCGCGGCGGGGGTGCACCCCGGCGCAGCACGTCCATGAGTTTCAGGATCTGGCGGCGCAGCGGCCAGCCATCCGCCGCCAAAAGCCGCAGCACCAGTTTGCCGTCGAAGGCCGAAGCCGCGCCCTCGACGCCCGCTTCGCCCAACGCCCGGCGCGCGGGTTCAAGCGCGTCCTCGGCCCCCGGCGCGATCAAGGCAAGGGTCGCGAAGGCGCGCGCCCCGGACAGGAGCGCCGGATTGCCTCGTCGCTGCAAAATGTCGGAATTCAGCATGAGAGGCTCGATAAACACGGGTTTTTGGGCCCGATAAACCTCTCGTATGTCGGAAAACTGTAATGTCTCGACCTGCTCGCCCATCGCCGCACGGCCCAGAACCACCGCTTCGAGCAGCAAGCAGCCCGCATCGGGCGCAAGATCGATGCGGGTCTGGCGGCGCAAGTTCGCCCGGTCGAACAGGATCGTCTCCTGTGGCAACCAGTCCAGCCATCCGCCCGGCCCGACCCGGTGAGCCACGCGCACATCAGCAGGCCCCGCCTCGGCACGATAAGCGCGCTCGGCCGCTTGCGTAGTCGCAACGACCCGCGCACCGCCCTCAATATCGATCGCATAAGAAAGCGTATCGCCCGAGGTCAATCCGCCCGACGTATTCAGAAACACCACCTCAGGCACGCCACGCACGCGCGGCAGCAGGGCCTTGGCCGAACCGCGCTGGCGCAGGCCAGTCAGCCGTGCCCCCGCCTCAGCCTGCGCGAAGGCGACCGCCGCCTCGCCATGGCTGCGCTGCATAGAAATCTGGCCGGGCAATTGACTGGGCGCGTCGAACATCTTTACCTCCGCGAATGATCAGAGGCGCAGCTGTCAGGTTGGTCCATGAGTCGCCCACGATTTGGGCGAACAAGCCGAACGGGCGGGCACGCGCCGCCCGCGATTAGGGCAGCGCGCCCACAAAATGGGCAAAGTGAAAACTAGCCCAGCGGTCCGGGGCGACGCTCTTCCGAAAGGAGGACATTGGCCTCAACCTGCCCCACTCCGGGCAGGGTCATGACCCGGCGCCGAAGCACCCGCTCAAAATCCGCAATATCCCGCGCGGTCACCCGCAGCCGGTAGTCGAAGCGGCCGAGCACGTGCTGCACCACCTGTACTTCGGGGATAGCAGTCACGGCGCGCTCGAAATCTTCGAGGCTGACGCGCCCCCGTGTCGCCAGCTTGATGCCCAGGAAAACGGTGACGCCGAATCCAAGCGCTGCTTGGTCGAGATCGAGCCGCCGCCCCGCGATCACCCCCGCCTCTTCCAACCGCCGGATCCGCCGCCAGCAGGCTGGCTGCGACAGGCCAAGCGCCCGCCCCAAGGCGCCCGCGCTTTGCGAGGCATCCTCCACCAGCGCGCGCAGGATCGCGCGATCCAGATCATCGAGCGCAATCACAGCGGCAACTCCGCGCTCTCCTTGATCGTCGCGACCAGCATCAGCGCATCGAGATCGGCGATATGCGGCAGCGCGAGGATCCGCTCGCGGTAGATCTCCTGATAGTGCTGCATGTCGCGCGCGATCATATTCAGGCGCAGGTCGGTCTGCCCAAGGAATGTCTGGATTTCAATGACTTCCGGCACCTCGCGCGCGGCCGAGATGAACTCGTCGAAGGCGCGCGGATTGGTCTTGTCGAGGGTGAAACGCAGCGACACCTCGACCTCCCACCCCAGTGCGCGCCAGTCGATGCGCGCCTCCTCGCCACGCAGGATGCCGCGCTCCTTAAGCCGCTCCAGCCGCCGCCAGCAGGTGGCCACAGTCAGCCCCGCGCGCTCGGCCAGCTCGGCCGTCGGCAAGGCGGGGTCGGCCATCAGATGGCGCAAGAGTCGTCGGTCGGCATCATCAATCTGCATGAATTTTTCATAATATTACAATTTACGAATGACAATTCCGTATTTAATAAAAGATCCTCAATCATTGAACGGAACCTCCTCCGCCAGCGCCTATCTTGGCGTCAGAAACCAATGGAGGACCGCCATGCGCGTGTTTTACGATCGCGATTGCGATGTGAACCTGATCAAAGACAAAAAAGTCGCCATCCTGGGCTACGGCTCGCAGGGCCATGCCCACGCGCTGAACCTGCGCGACTCGGGCGCCAAGAACATCGTCGTCGCGCTGCGCGAAGGCTCGGCCTCGGCGAAGAAATGCGAAGCCGAAGGCCTGACCGTGATGGGCATCGCCGAAGCCGCCGCCTGGTGTGACGTGATCATGTTCACCATGCCCGACGAACTGCAGGCCGACACCTACAAGAAATATGTGCACGACAACCTGCGCGAAGGCGCGGCGATCGCCTTCGCCCACGGCCTGAACGTGCATTTCGGCCTGATCGAGCCGAAAGCCGGCGTCGACGTCATCATGATGGCGCCGAAAGGCCCGGGCCACACCGTGCGTGGCGAATACACCAAAGGCGGCGGCGTGCCCTGCCTCTTCGCCGTCCATCAGGACGCGACCGGCAAGGCGCAGGATATCGCGCTGTCCTACTGCTCGGCTATCGGCGGCGGCCGTTCGGGCATCATCGAAACCAACTTCCGTCAGGAATGCGAAACCGACCTGTTCGGCGAACAGGCCGTGCTCTGCGGCGGTCTGGTCGAGCTGATCCGCTGCGGCTTCGAGACCCTCGTGGAAGCTGGCTACGAGCCGGAAATGGCCTATTTCGAGTGCCTCCACGAAACCAAGCTGATCGTCGACCTGATCTACGAAGGCGGCATCGCGAACATGAACTACTCGATCTCGAACACCGCCGAATACGGCGAGTATGTCTCGGGCCCGCGCGTTCTGCCCTACGAAGAAACCAAGAAGCGCATGAAAGACGTGCTGACCGACATCCAGACCGGCAAGTTCGTGCGTGACTTCATGCAGGAAAACGCCGTCGGCCAGCCCTTCTTCAAGGCGACCCGTCGCATCAACGACGAGCATGAAATCGAGCAGGTCGGCGAGCGTCTGCGCGCCATGATGCCCTGGATCTCGAAAGGCAAGATGGTCGACAAGTCGCGCAACTAAGCTGCGGCCATTCGCATCAGGGGGGCGCCTTGCAGGGCGCCCCTTTTTCGTTCAGGGTCCCGCCAAACAGGAGCCGCGCCATGACCAATCCGACCGAAACCGAACTTGAGGAAATCGCCGAAACCCGCGCGCGGTATTTCTCCTTGCGCTGGTTCAAGGAGCTGCTCTCCGGTCAACTCGGGTTCGGGGATACGTTCTGGCTGGGCAACTACGGGGTGCAGCTCTTCACCGTGCCCGTGCTGATGCTCGTGGTCGGATTGATCGTGGCAAGCGCGCCGGGCGCCCTGAACGGGTTTTTGGGCGGCGTTTTTGCGGCCTCGGCGGTCTGGCAGGCACTTTTGTTGCTGGCGCTTTTCAAGGTCCGGGCACGCACATCGGCGCGCGGCGGCTGGGTGCTCGCCGGGCTGCTTCTGACCGCAGTAAGCTGCCTCATCGCCCTTCTGGGGGGCTACGCCTACCTGTTTGAAGCGCGCTGAGGTTCAGCCCGCCGCCGCCTCAACCGCCTCGACGATGCGCTCGACCGTGCGGGTCAGAAGTGCCTCATCCTCGCATTCCGCCATCACCCGGATCAGCGGTTCGGTCCCGGATTTCCGGATCAGGATTCGGCCCTTGCCAGCGATCTCGGCCTCCGAGACCTCAATCACTTTTCGAACATTTTCAGCGTCCAGGGGTGCTTGTCCTGCCTGATAGCGCACATTTTTCAACATCTGCGGCACGGTTTCGAATTGCCGCACCAGCTCCGAAGCCCGCTGGCCGGTCTCGGCCATGGCAGCCAGGAATTGCAGCCCCGCCATCAGCCCGTCGCCGGTGGTGGCAAAATCGGTCATCACGATATGGCCCGATTGCTCGCCGCCAAGGTTAAAGCCGCCCGCACGCATCCGTTCAACCACGTAACGGTCGCCAACGGCGGTGCGTTCCAGCCCCAGCCCGAGGCTGTCCATGAACCGCTCAAGACCGAGGTTCGACATCACCGTCGCAACCAGCGCCCCGCCGCGCAGCGTACCGGCTTCGGCCCAGCGGCGCGCGAACAGCGCCATGATCTGATCGCCATCGGCCACACGACCCGTTTCATCAACGATCATCACCCGATCGGCATCGCCATCGAGGCTGATCCCCAGATCGGCGCCATGCGCGACCACCGCCTCGGCGCAGGTCTGCGTATAGGTCGAGCCGCATTTCTCGTTGATATTCAATCCGTTCGGAGCCACACCGACCGGGATCACCTCACAGCCCAACTCCCAAAGAACCTCGGGTGCCGCCTTGTAGGCCGCGCCATTCGCGCAATCGACGACCACCTTCAGCCCCGAGAGCCGTCCGCGCGCCGGGAAGGTGGTTTTCGCGTATTCCACATAGCGCCCAAGGCCGTCGTCGATCCGCTTCGCACGCCCGATATTCATCGGCTGCGCGAGCTGGATTTCACCCGCGACAAGCGCCTCGATCTCCGCCTCGGCCTCGTCCGAGAGCTTGAAGCCATCGGGGCCGAAGAACTTGATTCCATTGTCTTTTGCCGGGTTGTGCGAGGCCGAGATCATGATCCCAAGATCGGCGCGCATCGAACGCGTCAGATAGCCCACCGCCGGCGTCGGCACCGGCCCGAGCAACAGCACGTTCATCCCGGTCGAGGTCAGCCCCGCGGTCAGCGCATTCTCGAACATATAGCCCGACAGCCGCGTGTCCTTGCCGATTACCACACGGTGGCGGGTGGAATGATCGCGGCGGAAATACCGCCCCGCAGCCGCGCCCAGACGCAGCGCCATTTCGGCGGTCATATTGCCGCTATTGGCCTCGCCACGCACCCCGTCGGTGCCGAAAAGCTTGCGCGTCATGCCTCGTCCCCCTCGCCGTAACCTATTGTCATCGCTTCCCAAAGCCGCAGCCCTTGGGCGATTTCCGCGACATCGTGCACGCGGTGGATCTGCGCCCCCTGCCCCAGTGCCGCAAGCGTCACCGCGAGCGTGCCCGGCGCGCGATTACGCGCCTCAGGGGCCTGACCGATTTCACCGATAAACCGCTTGCGCGACACCCCCAAAAGGATCGGGCAACCCAGCGTATGGAACAGGCTGAGCCCGGCCAACAGCGTCAGATTGTGCTCCAGCGTCTTGCCAAAGCCGATCCCCGGATCGACCACAATCTTGTCGCGCGAGATGCCATGCGCCTCGGCCAGCGCGATGCGCTCTTCGAGGTAATCATACACCTCCAGCAACACGTCTCCATAATTCGGGTCGTCCTGCATCGTCTCGGGCAGGCCCTGCGCATGCATCAGGCAGATCGGCAGGCCCGTGATCGCGGTCAGCTCGACCATCTCGGGGTCGAACTCCATCGCCGAGACGTCATTGAACATATCCGCGCCCGCCTCGACCGCCGCATCCGCGACCAGCGCCTTGCGCGTGTCGATCGAGATCGGCGCTTCGAAGCCCATGTCGCGCAGCGTCGCGATCACCGGAGCGGTGCGCTCAATCTCCTCATCGACGGGCACTTCCTGAGCACCGGGCCGGGTGGATTCGCCACCGATATCAAGGATCTCCGCGCCCGCCGTGATCAGCGCCTCGGCGCGTTCCAGCGCCAGTTCGGGGTCGTCGAAAAGACCGCCGTCGGAAAAGCTGTCGGGCGTAAGGTTGAGGATACCCATGATCCGCGGGCGCTCCATCCCGAGGCCTGCGACCGGCGCGCGGCGCGTGGTCAGCCGCTCCAGCACGTCTTCGGGCAGATGAGAGGCGGGCAGAACCTCGCGCGTGCCACCGCGCTCGATCCATTCGACCTCGTCAAACCAGCACCAGCCACCGGCAAGCGGCAGCGCGGCTTCGGAACGGGCGGTATCGGTGCGGGCGATCGGGCGATAGTAAACCTTGCTCATGGCTCCATTCACCCGATCGGGCGCGGCTTGGCAAGGGCTCAGAGCGGATACGCCTCGACCGGCACGCGGCTTCCTGCCGGAGCTGAAACATCGCCGTGAAGCTCCAGCCGTTGCGCCGCCAATTGCTCGGCCAGCCAGAGCGTCAGCGCCACGGCATCGCGTGCGGGCGCCTTCGGGCCGTCAACCGCATCGAGCACGATCTTGGACGGCGCCCAAACCACCATCTGCCCGTGTTTCATCGCCCAGTCGATCTCGGTGCGGCTCGCGACAACGACGCAGCGCGGATCGCGCGCGGCCAGAACCCAGGCGTTCTGCTCAATCGCGAGCAGGTTGATGCGCCGTTGCGTCGGCTTCTGCCCGGTCATCGGCACCGGCAGGTCGGGCATGCCGACCGCGAGGATCACCGGCGCGCCGCTGGCTTGCAGCGCATCGAGCCGCGCACCGAGGTCTTCGGCCAGGATCGCATCGTTCGACAGATAGGCCACAACCGGGTGCAACGCCTCTTCGGAGCCATCCTCGGCCAGCGCTTGCACTGGCACCGAGGCACGCGATCGCACGATCTCGACGCCAAGCGCGCCGGGGCCGCGGTCGAGCTTTTCGACCCGCACGAAAACGCGCATCGCCTGCGGCTCCAGCAACACGCGCTCGGCCACACGCTCGGCCAGCGTTTCCAGCAGGTTCAGCCGCTCCGCCGCCAGTTCAGCCGCGATCGCCTCGGTGATCCGGTCGTAGCTAAGGATCCGGTCCACGTCATCGTCAAGCGGCGCGGGCGCGGGCCGGACCTCGACCACCACGTTGAAGCGCAGGCGTTGCTGCTGGCCGCGCTCTTGTTGGAAAGCACCGATATCGGCTTCGACCACGTGATCGCGCAAACTGATCCGGTCGCGCGGGTCCGCCGGGGCGGATGCGAGCGCGCGCTCTTCGGGATGCGCGAAGGCAAGAGAAATATCGCTGGTCATGGCCTGTTCCGGGCTGTTTGGCGCGATCATAGAAAAAGGGCGGGCCTTGGCCCACCCCGAAACGTCATTTCGCCGACGCCCCGCGACCTCAGTTGGCCGCGACGCGCTTGCCTTTGCGATAGAAGATATGCGCCCCGATCTTGGTGGTGCGGGTGAATTTCCGCGACCACGACGGCTGAACCGCCGGGGTGTGGAAATAGGTCGCGCCATCGGTCAGGTCGCGCGACGCGCCCGACAGCATGTCGCGCGCCATATCCTTGATACGGGCATAGGCCTGAGCATTGCGGATGTTGTCCGAACGCCCGTCGCAGGTCCAGCTGAACTGGCACCCACGGCTGCTGCCTTGATAGACGACACCGCAAACGGTGTTCGGAAACGCCGGGTCGTCGACCCGGTTCAGCACGACCTCGGCAACGGCCTGCTGCCCCGCGACGCTCTCGCCGCGCGCTTCGTGGTAAACAACATCGCTCAGACAGGCGAGTTGCTCAGGATTGATCGTCTTGTTGCCACCACGCGCTTGCGGAGCCCGGGTAAGGGCCTGCACACGCGCAGACGAAACCGCATTCAGCGCGGCCTTTTCCTGAAACATCAGCGCAAGAAGCCCTTGCTCCTCGACTGCGTTCGGATCGTTAGACTGGCTTACCGTGACCTCGGCATGCAAGCCTCCGGCGAGGACGAGAGAGAGCAATGCGCCCCCCGCCCAGCTCTTCAGCATAGACATTGACTACTTCCGATAAGTTGCCGCCCCGGTTAACCGGAACGGGCGCCGAATAACCTCAAAACCAATTCAAGTCTATAAAATGCGCAATTAACGGGCAAAGAAATTGCTGCACTGCGGCAAAAACCCGCCTATCGGCCCGACAGAAAAACCAGACCGACCCAAGGCCATTCAGCCTTAGGCTTATGAAATTTATGCAAAAATTTTGTTACGGACGCGCGATCAGAACGGCCCGCCCTTGCGTGGCGCCAAAAGTGCAAAATGCGCGGCCGCAAGGCGCGCTACAGGGACCCGGAACGGCGAACACGAAACGTAATCCATTCCTGCCGCGCGACAAAATGCAATTGATTCGGGGTTGCCGCCATGCTCGCCGCAGACCGAAATCGTCACATTCGGACGCGCCGCACGCCCTCGGCTGGCCCCGATCAGGAGCAACTCGCCCACCCCTTCCACGTCGAGAATATGGAACGGGTCTTCGGAATAGACGCCCTGATTGACATAGGTCGACATGAAACGGCCCGCGTCATCGCGCGACAAACCGTAGGTCATTTGCGTGAGGTCGTTCGTCCCGAAAGAGAGGAAGGCCGCATGTTCGGCGATCTCGCCGGCCCGTAGCGCGGCGCGCGGCGTCTCCACCATCACGCCGAGGCGGTAGGTGAAATCGGCCTTCCGCTCGTTCTTGACCGCGCTCGCCACCGCGTCGATCCGGGTCTTGACGATCTCGACCTCGCGCTGCGCCGAAACCAGCGGGATCATGATCTCGGGCACGACCTGCGCGCCGTTCTCGCTGGCCTCGATCGTGGCCTCGAAGATTGCGCGGGCCTGCATGTCGTAGATTTCCGGCACGGTCACGCCAAGGCGCACGCCCCGCATCCCCAGCATCGGGTTGAACTCCGAGAGCGCCTCGACCCGGCGCGTCACCTCGGACAGAGGGCGATCCAGCGCCTCGGCTAGTTCGCGCATGCCCTCGCGGCCATGCGGCAGGAATTCGTGCAGTGGCGGGTCGAACAGACGAATGCAGACCGGCTGCCCCGCCATGATGTCGAACAGCGCCTTGAAGTCTTCGCGCTGCATCGGCAACAGCCGCTCCAGCGCCACGCGCCGGTCGTTGGGCGTATCGGCAAAGATCATCTCGCGCATCACGGTCAGACGATCTTCGTCAAAGAACATGTGCTCGGTCCGGCACAGGCCGATGCCGTCGGCCTCGAACATCCGCGCGGTGCGCGCATCGTCGGGCGTGTCGGCATTGGCGCGAATGCCAATGTCGCGCACGGTATCCGCCCAATGCAGCAGCGTCTGGAATCCCTCGTCCAGCGCGGGCTCCAACATCGCCGCCTCGCCCACGAGCACCTCGCCCGACGAGCCATCCAGCGTCACCAGGTCACCCTCGCGGAACACCCGGCCCTTGGGGCCGGTCAGGCTGCGATCGCGCGAATTCACCTGAATCTCGGAACAGCCGACGATGCAGGGCAGGCCCAGGCCACGCGCGATCACCGCCGCGTGGCTGGTGATGCCGCCGCGTTCCGTCAGAACCGCGACCGAGGCATGCATGCCGCGAATATCCTCGGGGGAGGTTTCGCGGCGCACAAGAATACAGCGTTCATCGCGGGCGGCTGCGGCCTGCGCCGCCGCTGCCGAAAATACCAGCTTGCCCGTCGCCGCCCCCGGCGAGGCCGCAATGCCCCGCGCCAGCACGTCGCGCGGCGCACGCGGATCGACCTGATAGTGCAGCAACTCGGAGAGCGCGCGCGGTTCGACCCGCAGCAGCGCATCTTCGCGCGGGATGATCTCTTGCTCGGCCAGTCGCACCGCAACCCGGACCGCCGCCCGCGACGAGCGCACCACCCGCACCGCGTCGATCACCGCCACGTCGCTATTCTCGATCGCGAATTCCAGCTGCATCTCTTCGCGCAGCCCGATCCGGCAGCGATCCCCGAACTCCTGCAGCTTGGCGAAGGTCTCGGGGCTGGCCTCTTCGAGCGAAGCGCCGCGCGGGTCGCGCGTAAGATACAGCGTCTCGACCGCGCGCTTGCGTCCCTGGCTCTGGCCGCGGAACCGGCCCGTGATCTGCTGCGCGCCGGTCACGCTATCGACGAACTGGATCGTCCCCGAACCCGACAGGCCCGGCCCGATCCCAAGCGCCATCTGTTGAACGACAAGCCCCAGCACCGCATCCGCCGGCGCGCCTTTGGCCTCGCGCAGAAGCCGCGCGGTCGTGCCCTCCCAGGCGCGGGCCATCGAGCGCAAGACCTGCGCGAGCTGATGAACCGGGTCTTGCGGGAAACCTTCGTCAAGCTCCTGTCGATAGGTCGCCATCGCCCGTTCCAAAGCGCCCGGCCCGGGCTCTTCGGCGAACATGTCCGGGTCGAGCCGGTCGACATGGGTCGCGTAATTCTGCACGAAGCGCAGATACAACGCCTCCGCCGCCTCGGCACCATGGCTCTCGGTCAACCGTGCCAGCATCGAATCATTCATCCCGACATTGAGCACCGTGCCCGGCCCGCCCCATTCAGGGTTCTCGGGGCTCGAACGCACGGAAACTAGAAAATCGCTCGGGAAGGCCTCCGAAAGATGATCGCGATCAATGGCATGGCCGGCGGCAATCGCGCGCACGGTATCGCAGGGCAAAGCCACGGTGCGCGGCACCGGCAGCTCCAGCCGGATCAGCCGCTGCAGGCATTTCGCGCGCCAGCCATGGCGCGTGGTTTTCACCTCGGCGCCCGGCGTAAGCTCGATAAATTCCATGGTATCAACATGTTTCTGCATTGCAGCATGCCCTCGCTTTGCAAGCAGGATAGGCGCTTTTGGCCTCGGGGCAACATGTCATTTCGATGAAGGCGCGGATTCTGTCACCACCAAAGAAAACCCCGCCCGAGGAAGCCTCCGGCGGGGATATTCGTGGCGATGGGAAGGCTTAGCCTTCGAGTTTGGTCAGGTCCGCGACGCTCAGGCAGATCTGGCGGATCCGCGACAAGAGATTAAGCCGGTTGCGGCGCAGAATCTCGTTGTCGGCATTGATCTGCACAGCAGTAAAAAAAGCGTCAATCGGCGCGCGGAGCTTGGCCATTTCGGCCATGACGGCGGCGAAATCCTCGGACTGCTGCGCGGGGGCAATCGCCGCCTCGGCCGCATCGAGCGCAGCGAACAGCGCGCGTTCCTCGTCGCCCTCGGCAAACTTCGGATCGGCGCCGAAACTGTATTCGACCCCGTCCTTTTCCTCGGCTTGGGTGAGGATATTGTTCGCGCGTTTGAAGCCCTGAATCAGGTTCTCGCCATCCTCGGTCTTGAGGAAGTCCGAGAGCGCCTCGGCACGCTTCACCACCAGCGTCAGATCGTCATTCCCCGCCATCGCCAGCACCGCGTCGATCACGTCATGGCGAATGCCCTGATCACGCAGGAACACCTTGAGACGGTCGTGGAAGAAGGCGAGGAGGTCGGCGGTGTCCGTGGCGGAATTGGCTTTCTCGAACCATTTCGCCAAGTTTGCGCGCAGATTATTGGCCAAAACCAACCGAATAACCCCAAGCGCCGCGCGGCGCAGCGCGTAGGGGTCTTTCGAGCCGGTGGGTTTTTCGTCGATCGCCCAGAAGCCGGTCAGCGTGTCGATCTTGTCGGCCAGCGCGACGGCGACCGAGACGGGCTCGGAGGGCACGTCGTCCGAGGGGCCGAGCGGCGCGTAATGATCGCGGCAGGCATCGGCCACGGCCTCGGGCAGATTTGCACTTTTCGCATAATACCGGCCCATGATCCCCTGTAGTTCGGGGAATTCATAGACCATTTCCGACCGAAGATCGGATTTCGCCACCCGCGCGGATTCCGCCGCCAGATCGGGCGAAGCCCCCACGACCGGGGCGATTTCACGCGCCAGCGCCTCGATGCGCTCAACGCGGGCACCCTGCGAACCCAGCTTGTTGTGGAAGGTCACATTGGCAAGCCCCGCGCCCATGCCTTCCAGCCCCTCGGTCTTGACCGTGCGCAGGTCGTTTTCCCAGAAGAACTTCGCATCCGACAGCCGCGCCGAGAGCACCTTGAGGTTGCCCTTCAGGATCGTCTCGCCATGGTCGGCGGTCTCGCGGTTGGCGACGGTGACAAAGCCCTCGATCCGGCCGGTTTTCGGGTTCTTCACCGAAAAGAATTTCTGGTGCTCTTTCATCGAGGTTTGCAGCACCTCGGGCGGCAGGCCAAGGAAGTCCTCGGCAATCGCACCCATCAGTGCGACGGGGCATTCGACAAGCCCGGCCACTTCGGCCAGAAGGCCTTTGTCTTCAACCACTTCGAGGCCGCGCGCAAAGGCCATCTGCTGCGCGTCATGCCAGATCGCGGCAGCGCGCTCGTCCTGGTCGAGCACCACTTTCGCGGCCTTCAGTTTGGCGGTGTAATCGTCGAAGCCGGTGACGCGGATCACGCCCGGCGCCATGAAACGATGCCCGCGCGTGGTGTCGCCCGAGGTGATGCCGTCAACGTCCAGCGGCACCACTTCGGCGCCCGCCTCGTCGGTCAGGATGCAGAGGATCGAGTGCAAGGGGCGCACCCAGCGCAGGCTACCCGAGCCCCAGCGCATCGACTTCGGCCAGGGGAAGTTGCGGATGGTCTTTTCCAGCACGTCGGCGACGATCTCGGCGGCGGGGCGGCCGGCGCGCTCGGTCACGGCGAAATAGACCTGCCCCTTCTTGTCGTCGCGGATTTCCAGCTGCTCAAGGCTGAGGCCGGTCGAGCGCAAAAACCCCTCGATCGCCTTTTCCGGTGCGTCGGTTTTCGGGCCCTTGCGCTCTTCGCGCAGCGTCGGGCTTTCCTTGGTCAGGCCCTGCAGCGCCAGCACGAGGCGGCGCGGGGTCGAGAAGGCGGCGGCATGGCCATAGGTCAGCCCGGCCTCGACCAGCCCGTCGGTCACCAGCTTGCGCAGGTCGTCACGCGCGCGCGGCTGCATGCGGGCGGGCATTTCCTCGGAGAAAAGCTCAATCAACAGATCCGGCATCTTACTTCTCCGCCTCTTCGTTCAGCTGATGCCAGGCAAAGGCCCGGCCATCGGGGTAAATCGCCACGACCCGGTCGACACCGGGCTTGATGTCATGTTCGGACAGGAAGGCCAGCGCCGCGCCGGCTTCCAGATCGGCACCGATGCGCGCAGCATCGAAGCAGCCAAACCAGCCCGGCCCGTTCAGCGGCGTCGCGCCTTCGTAAATCTCGAAGGTTTCGCTCAGCATCGCGAGGCTGAGCGGGGTGCGGAAGCAGCCACGAAACCGCAGCGGCGAGCTGTCGGCGTCGATGCCCTCGAAACCTTCTGCCAGGATCGGCTCGGGCTGGCCCGAGGCGAGCGCGGTCAGCCGGATCTCGGCGGCGGGCGCATTGACCTCCAGCGGCTCGTAATAGCCGTAAAGCTGCGAATACCAGACCGCAGCGCCCGCGATCAGCGCGCTCAGCACGATCCCACCCCCGACCAGCTTGCCATTCACGCGCCGCCTCCGGCTTCGGTGGTGACAAAGGCATCGGCGCATTTCTTGGCGAGCGCGCGCACGCGGCCGATATAGGCCTGCCGCTCGGTGACCGAGATGACGCCCCGCGCATCGAGCAGGTTGAACAGATGCGAGGCCTTGATGCACTGGTCATAAGCCGGATGCGCCATCACGATGCGCCGCCCTGCCGC
Organism: Pseudothioclava arenosa; assembly: GCF_002358085.1. Classification (GTDB taxonomy): domain Bacteria; phylum Pseudomonadota; class Alphaproteobacteria; order Rhodobacterales; family Rhodobacteraceae; genus Pseudothioclava; species Pseudothioclava arenosa. The sequence continues at coordinate 95,883 of NZ_NTJD01000003.1, read as the reverse complement.
GTCGGTGTCATCGGCCGCCAGAATGCGTTCGCATTCGGCCTCGGCATCCTCGAAATGGCTCAGCAACATCGCCGTGTCGGCCTGATCGAAGTTCCAGCGCGAATATTCGCGCTCGGTCTGGCGGAACACATCGCCATATTTCAGCGCGATCGGCGAGGACGGGTCGTTGAAGGGCATGTCCATCACGTGGTCGATGCCCAGAACATACATCGCCAGCCGTTCGAGCCCATAGGTCAGCTCGCCCGAGACCGGCTCGCAATCATGGCCGCCGACCTGCTGGAAATAGGTGAATTGCGACACCTCCATGCCGTCGCACCAGACCTCCCAGCCCAGCCCCCAGGCGCCGAGCGTCGGGCTTTCCCAGTCATCCTCGACAAAGCGGATGTCATGCAGGTCAAGGTCGATGCCGATCGCGGCGAGCGAGCCCAGATACAGCTCCTGCAGATCGGGCGGCGAGGGTTTGATCAGCACCTGGTATTGATAATAGTGCTGCAAGCGGTTCGGGTTCTCGCCATAGCGCCCGTCGGTCGGGCGGCGCGAGGGCTGCACATAGGCCGCGGCCCAGGGGCGCGAGCCAAGCGCGCGCAGCGTCGTGGCCGGGTGGAAGGTGCCCGCGCCCACTTCCATGTCGTAGGGCTGCAGCACCGCGCAGCCTTTCGAGGCCCAATAGGCCTGAAGCCGCAGGATGATTTCCTGGAACGAACGGGGGGCGGCGGGTTTCGACATCTCTCACCTCTGGCTGAAAGCGCCTTCTCTCTAGGCAAGGGGCGCGCAAGGGTCAACGGCCCCGCGTGGCCCGCAGGCGTCAAACCGGGGATTTCGGGCGATTTCCGGATGACGCGCCCGTCGAAATCGGTAAGGTCGGCCCGAGCGAAAACAAGAAACGTCATGGGTGACAGGATGAAGTATCGGGTGCGGGCGGTTTCAGCCATTGTTGGTGCAACCTTGACCGGGATGGTCTGGACAGGAGTGGCCTGGGCGGAACCGTCCTGGGTCCAGCTCGAGGCCAAATCCTCTCTCGCCGAGGCGCGCGACCGCGCCGCCGACTGGGCAGGCAGCCTGCCCGACGTGGCCGGGTTCCAGCTTGGCACCGGCTGGTATGCGATCGCACTCGGCCCGTTCGACACCGCCGAGGCGGCCGAGACAGCACGCCAGCTTCTGCGCGGCGAACGGATCATCCCCTCGGACGCCTTCGTCACTCAGGGCGAGCGTTTCCGCGGCCAGTTCTGGCCCATCGGCGCCAACCTGGCCCCGCCGGTCGAGGCCCCGGCCACCGCCGCGCCCGAACCTGCACCGGCCCCCGCACCGGAAACCGCAGCCGCCCCCGAGCCTGCACCTCAACCCGTTGAAACGCTGGCCGAGTCGCGCCGCCTCGAGGCCGCGCTCGCGCGCGACGAGCGCCGCGATATTCAGGCCGCGCTGGAATGGGCAGGTTTCTACGAAGGCACGCTCGACGGGCTCTTTGGCCGCGGCACCCGCGCCTCGATCACCGCCTGGCAAGAGGCGCAAGGGTTCGAGCCCACCGGCTTCCTCGCCTCGGCGCAGCAGCGTCAGCTGTTCGAGACCGTTGCCGCCGAAAAGGCAGCTTATGGCTTTGAGACCATCGACGAACCCGAGGCAGGCATCCGCGTGACCCTGCCGATGGCTCTGGTGGAGTTCGACCATTACGATCCGCCCTTCGTGCATTACCGCGCGAAAGACGGCTCGGGCCTGCGCATCCTGCTGATTTCGCAGCAGGGCGATCAGGCCGACCTGTTCGGCCTTTATGACGCGATGCAGACGCTGGAAATCGTGCCGGTCGCAGGCGAACGCTCGCGCGATCGCACGTCTTTCACCCTGACCGGGCAAAACGCCAAGCTGCATTCGCATAGCGAGGCGCAGCTGAAATCGGGGCTGATCAAGGGCTTCACCCTCGCCTATCCCGCCGATCAGGAGGCGCGCATGGCCCGCGTTCTGGCGGCGATGCAGCAAAGCTTCGAGCCCACCGGCACCAAAGCGCTGGATGACACGCTCGGCAAGCCGCTCGCGGTGTCGGGCGCCGCGCTGATGGCCGGGCTGAACGTGCGCCAGCCGGTTGCCGCGCGCTCGGGCTTCTGGCTCACCGAAGCAGGCGCCGTGCTGACCGCCGCCGAAGGGTTTGACGTCTGCAAACGCGTCACCATCGAGGACCACGCCGCCGAAATCGCCTTCAGCGACCCCGCGCTCGGCATCGCCGTGCTCACCTCGACCGAAGACCTCGCCCCCGCCGCGATCGCCCATTTCCAAAGCGCGCCCCCCGCCCCCGGCGCGGCCATCGCCGTCGCGGGCTTTTCCTACCCCGAGACGCTCTCGGCCCCGGTACTGAGCTTCGGCACGCTCTCGGCGCTGAGCGGCCTTGCGGGTGAAACCGACCGCGCCCGGCTCGCCGTCACCACCCTGCCCGGCGACGCGGGTGGCCCGGTGCTCGATGGCTCTGGCTCGGTGATCGGGCTCCTGCTGCCCGCGCCCTCCGACGCCACGCGCCTGCTGCCACCGGACCTGTCCATTGCCGTGCCTGCGACCCTCCTCACCCCGGCGCTGACTCAGGCGGGTTTCAGCCCCGCGCCTTCGGAAAATCAGGGCGCGCTGGCGGCGGAAGACATCGCCGAGATTGCCCAGGAACTCGTCGTTCAGGTCGCCTGCTGGAACTGAGGCAAGGGGGGCTCTGCCCCCCGTCCTTCGGACGCCCCCCCGGAGTATTTCCGGCTCGATGAAAGCCAGAGGCAAACCTGCCCCTTTCACTGAGCTCCAAATACTCCGGGGGTGAATTTCCCGCAGGAAAAGAGGGGGCAGCGCCCCCTGCCCGCCTCAGTCGCGCCAGAACCGCGGCAGAAGCAGCACGAAGACCGACAAGAGCTCGAGCCGCCCGACATACATCCCCAGCGACATCAGCCATTTCGCGGGCTCGGGGAAACGCGCAACCGATCCGTTTGCGGTGATCTCGGGGCCCCAGGCCGGCCCGACATTGGCGATCGCGGTCCAGGCAGCGGTGATCGCTGTCTTGGTTTCAAGCCCCGTCAGCGACAGCGCCACGATCAGCAGGCCGAAGGTCAGGATAAAAAAGCTGAAAAAGGCCACGACCGAGTTCACCACATCGCCTTCCACCGGACGCCCATCATAGCGCAGGCTGAGCATCCGATGCGGCGCGTGCAGGCGCTTGATCTGGGTCTTGATCGCCTCGATCAGGATCAGGTAGCGGAACACCTTGACCGAGCAGCCCGTCGAGGCGGTACATCCCCCGATCAGCCCAACGAGGATCAGGATTACGAAGGCCATATGGCCCCATTGCGTGATGTCCTCTGAGGCGTAGCCCGTGCCGGTAAAGGTCGAGACCACGTTGAAGGTCACCTCGCGCAGGGTCGGCCAGAAATCGGCCTCGTGGCGGAACATCCGATAGGCCACGATTGCGCCGATCGCATAGCCGTGCCAGCGCAGGAAGGCGCGCACCTGCGGATCGCGCCAGAGCGGGCGCACCGAGCCTCCCATCACCTGCAGAAACCGGATAAACGGCATCGCGGCGAGCAACATGAAGAACGAGGACGCATATTCCAGTGGCCCCGAGAAATGGGCAAAGCTCGCGTCGTAATTCGAGAACCCGCCTGTGCTCATCGTGGTGAGCGCATGCATGATCGCGTCGAAGGTGCCCATGCCCAAGGCCACATAGACCACCGCGCAGAGCGCGGTCAGCGCGAAATAGACGCGGATCAGGCCCGAGGAAATCTCGCGGGCGCGGGGCAACACCTTGCCCAGCGTGTCGAACCCTTCCGAGCGGAAGAACTGCATCCCGCCCACCTTCATCACCGGCAGAAAGATCATCGCCACAATGATGATCCCGAGCCCGCCCAGCCATTGCAGAATGCCGCGCCAGAGGTTCACGCCCGGCGGCAGCGGGTCGATCTCTTCGATGGCGGTGGTGCCGGTCGTGGTCAGGCCCGACATCGCCTCGAAATAGGCGTCGACAAAGGCAAGCCCGGGCGAGCCGATCATAAAGGGCAAGGCTCCGAAAGCCGGCAACACTGCCCAGACCGCAGCGGTCAGCACGAAGCTCTGGCGCAGGGAAATCGCGCCGCGCCGGCTGTCTTGCGAGGCCAGCGCCAGAAGCGCACCCGCCGTGCCGGTTATCAGCGACGCCTCAAGGAAGGCCGAGGCATGCGGGTGCCCATAGGCGAAATCCACCGCGGCCGGCACCAGCATCGCCAGCCCCAGAACAGCGGTCAGGATCCCGATAATGAAGCCGACTGGGCGCAACTCGATCATTCGCGAGGATTGCCCTTGCTGCGCCCGCGCTGTCAATAGCGCGCCCTGCAGACTGCACAAAGCCTCGCCCGGAGTGCCCCAAAAGTCGACTTTGCAAATTCTTCATAATTGGCCAGAATATTTGCGGAGTTTCGCAATTTACACTTGCTCTGCACCGCGGCATCGCTACCGTGCCCCCCGAACTTTCGAAGGAGGCCCGCGATGTTCAAAAAGATTTTGGTCGCCAACCGGGGCGAAATCGCGATCCGCGTGCTGCGCGCGGCAAACGAGATGGGCAAGAAGACGGTCGCCGTCTTCGCGGAAGAGGACAAGCTGAGCCTGCACCGCTTCAAGGCCGACGAGGCCTATCGCATCGGCGAGGGGCTGAGCCCCGTGGGCGCCTATCTGTCGATCCCCGAGATCATCCGGGTCGCACAGGAATCGGGCGCGGATGCGATCCATCCGGGCTACGGGCTCCTGTCTGAGAACCCCGATTTCGTCGAAGCCTGCGCCAAGGCGGGCATCACCTTCATCGGCCCCAAGGCCGAGACCATGCGCGCGCTTGGCGACAAGGCCTCGGCGCGGCGCGTGGCGATTGCCGCGGGCGTGCCGGTGATCCCGGCGACCGAGGTGCTGGGCAATGATTTCGACGCGATCAAGCTTGAGGCCGCCGAAATCGGCTATCCGCTGATGCTTAAGGCCAGCTGGGGCGGCGGCGGGCGCGGCATGCGTCCGATCATGGGCCCCGAGGAACTGGTGGAAAAGGTCCGCGAGGGCCGGCGCGAGGCCGAGGCGGCCTTTGGCAACGGCGAGGGGTATCTGGAAAAGATGATCCTGCGCGCGCGCCACGTCGAGGTGCAGCTTCTGGGCGACACGCATGGCGGGCTTTATCACCTGTTCGAGCGCGATTGCACCGTGCAGCGCCGCAACCAGAAGGTCGTCGAGCGCGCGCCAGCCCCCTATCTGACGCCCGAGCAGCGCGCCGAGGTCTGTGAACTCGCGCTCAAGATCGGTCGTGCGGTCGGATATCAGAACGCGGGCACTGTCGAATTCCTGATGGATATGGACACCGGTGCCTTCTACTTTATCGAGGTCAACCCGCGCGTGCAGGTCGAGCATACCGTGACCGAAGAGGTCACCGGCATCGACATCGTGCAGTCGCAGATCCGCATCGCCGAGGGCGCGACCCTGGCCGAGGCCACCGGCACCGCACGGCAGGAAGACATCACGCTTTCGGGCCACGCGCTGCAATGCCGCGTCACCACCGAGGACCCGCAGAACAATTTCATCCCCGACTACGGCCGGATCACCGCCTATCGCTCGGCCACGGGCATGGGCATTCGCCTTGATGGCGGCACGGCCTATGCGGGCGGCGTGATCACGCGCTACTATGATTCGCTCCTGGTCAAGGTCACCGCCTGGGCGCCCACCCCCGAGGCCGCGATCCACCGCATGGACCGCGCACTGCGCGAATTCCGCATTCGCGGCGTTTCCACGAATATCGACTTCGTCATCAACCTGCTCAAGCATCCGACTTTCCTGGACATGAGCTATTCGACGAAGTTCATCGACACCACGCCCGACCTCTTCGCCTTCAAGAAGCGGCGCGACCGCGGCACCAAGATCCTGACCTATATCGCCGACATCACGGTGAACGGGCATCCCGAGACCGCGGGCCGCGCCAAGCCCCCGGCGGAGGCGCGCGTGCCCAAGGCGCCCGTGCCGAAAGGCACCGTGAAACCCGGCACCCGCGACCTGCTTGACGCCAAGGGCCCGAAGGCCGTGGCCGACTGGATGAAGGCGCAGCAGAAGCTCTTGCTGACCGACACCACGATGCGCGACGGGCATCAGTCGCTCCTGGCGACGCGGATGCGCTCGATCGACATGGTGCGCGCGGCCCCGGCCTATGCCACCAACCTGGGCGATCTGTTCTCGGTCGAATGCTGGGGCGGGGCGACCTTCGATGTGGCCTATCGCTTCTTGCAGGAATGCCCCTGGCAGCGCCTGCGCGACATCCGCGCGGCCATGCCGAACGTGCTGACGCAGATGCTGCTGCGCGCCTCGAACGGGGTGGGTTACACCAACTACCCCGATAACGTCGTGCAGTTCTTCGTGAAACAGGCCGCCGAAACCGGCGTCGACGTGTTCCGCGTGTTCGATTCGCTGAACTGGGTCGAGAACATGCGCGTCGCGATGGATGCCGTGGCCGAGGCCGGCAAGATCTGCGAGGGCACGATCTGCTACACCGGCGATATCCTCGACCCGGACCGTGCCAAATACGACCTGAAATACTATGTCGGCATGGCGAAGGAACTCGAAGCCGCGGGCGCGCATGTGCTGGGCCTCAAGGACATGGCCGGGCTGTTGAAGCCCACCGCCGCAGGCCAGCTGATCCGCGCGCTGAAGGATGCCGTGGACCTGCCGATTCATTTCCACACCCATGATACCTCGGGCATCGCGGGCGCGACGATCCTGGCCGCCGCCGAAGCGGGCGTCGATGCGGTCGATGCGGCGATGGATGCCTTCTCGGGCGGCACCTCGCAGCCCTGCCTCGGCTCGATCGTCGAGGCGCTGGCGCATACGCCGCGCGACACCGGGCTCGACATCGCCGCGATCCGGCAGATGTCGAACTACTGGGAGGCCGTGCGCGGCCAGTATCTCGCCTTCGAATCCGGCCTCGCGGCGCCTGCCTCCGAGGTCTATCTGCACGAGATGCCCGGCGGGCAATTCACCAACCTCAAGGCGCAGGCGCGCTCGATGGGGCTCGAAGATCGCTGGCACGAGGTCGCACAGGCCTATGCCGACGCGAACCAGATCTTTGGCGATATCGTCAAAGTCACGCCCAGCTCGAAAGTCGTGGGCGACATGGCGCTGATGATGGTGGCGCAAGGCATCACCCGCGCGCAGGTCGAGGACCCGGGCTCCGAAGTGGCCTTCCCCGACAGCGTGATCGACATGATGCGCGGCAATCTCGGCCAGCCGCCCGGCGGCTTCCCCGAAGCGATCGTGAAAAAGGTGCTGAAGGACGAGGCCCCCAACACCGAACGCCCCGGCAAGCACCTGCCCCCCGTCGATCTGGAAGAGACCCGCGAAAAGCTTTCGGCAGAGCTCAATGGCTTCAAGATCGATGACGAAGATCTGGCGGGCTACCTGATGTATCCCAAGGTCTTCCTCGATTACATGGGCCGCCACCGCGTCTATGGCCCGGTGCGCACCCTGCCGACGCCGGTCTTCTTCTACGGCATGGAACCGGGCGCCGAAATCTCGGCCGAGATCGACCCGGGGAAAACGCTCGAGATCCGCTTTGTCGCGCAGGGCGAAACCGACGAAGCGGGCGAGGTCAAGGTCTTCTTCGAACTGAACGGCCAGCCCCGCGCCGTGCGTGTGCCGAACCGCGCCGTGAAATCGACGCAGAAGGCCCAGCCCAAGGCCGACCCCGCCAACCCCGGCCATATCGGCGCGCCGATGCCGGGCGCCGTGGCCAGTGTCGCGGTGCAGGTGGGACAGAAGGTCAAAACCGGCGACCTGCTGCTGACCATCGAGGCGATGAAGATGGAAACCGGCCTGCATGCCGACAGAGACACAGTTGTGAAAGCCGTGCACGTCCACGCCGGTCAGCAGATCGACGCGAAAGACCTGCTGGTCGAACTCGAATAAGAGAGGGGGCGCCGCCCCCTCTTTTCCTGCGGAAAATTCACCCCCGGAGTATTTTCGGCTCAGTGAAAGCCCATTTCATCGAGCCAGAAATACTCCGGGGGGAAAGGCCGCAAGGCCTTGGGGGGCAGCGCCCCCCGCCCCGCCCGACAGAATTTCGCCCAAGCGCGCATTTTCCTCTTGCAGCCTCCGGCGCGATTTCATAAATCCCCCTCCACCGAACCGGCAGCGCGGGCGTAGCTCAGGGGTAGAGCATTACCTTGCCAAGGTAAGGGTCGTGAGTTCGAATCTCATCGCCCGCTCCAGTTCGGACCCAGGCCGCAAGGCCAAAGCCCGGTGCGGGCGTAGCTCAGGGGTAGAGCATTACCTTGCCAAGGTAAGGGTCGTGAGTTCGAATCTCATCGCCCGCTCCAATCAAAAGCCCTCCCATCCGGGAGGGTTTTTGTTTTCCGGCCCCCGCAGGATGCGCGCTGGCGCTTAACAAGCCCGCGCGCGCGGCCTATAAGACGCCGAGCCACAACGAAGGAGCGCCCGATGCGCAAGGCCCAGATCGCCCGCAAGACCGCCGAAACCGATATCACCGTCGAGATCAATCTCGATGGCACCGGCGCCTATGACAACCGCACGGGCGTGGGCTTCTTCGACCACATGCTCGACCAGCTGGCGCGGCACTCGCTGATCGACATTTCGGTGCGCGCGACGGGTGACCTGCATATCGACGACCACCACACCGTCGAGGACGTGGGCATCGCGCTCGGCCAGGCGCTGACCAAGGCGCTGGGCGACAAGCGCGGCATCCGCCGCTACGGCCATTTCGTGCTGGCGATGGACGATGCGCAGATGGCCTGCGCGCTCGACCTGTCGGGGCGGCCCTTCCTGGTCTGGAACGTCGAGTTCCCGACCCAGAAGATCGGCACGTTCGACACCGAGCTGGTGCGCGAGTTCTTCCAGGCGCTCTCGACCCATGGCGGGATCACGCTGCACCTTGACCGGGTGCACGGGTTCAACTCGCATCACATCGCCGAAGCCGGGTTCAAGGCGGTGGCGCGCGCGCTGCGCATGGCGGTGGAAACCGACCCACGCATGGCCGACACGCTGCCGTCGACCAAGGGCATGCTCTGATCCGGGCGAAGGAATACAGGAATGTCTCTGACTGCACTCGTCGATTACGATTCGGGTAACCTGCACTCGGCACAGAAAGCCTTTGAGCGGATGGCCCACGAGGCTGGCCACGGTACGATCGTCGTCACCAGCGAGCCCGATGTGGTGGCCCGCGCCGATCGCATCGTGCTGCCGGGCGATGGCGCCTATCCGTCGTGCTATGCGGCGCTGCACCGGTTTTCGGGGCTGTTCGAGGCGATCGAAGAGGCCGTGACCACGCGCGCCGTTCCCTTCATGGGGATCTGCATCGGCATGCATATGATGGCCACGCGCGGGCTCGAGTTCGAGGAGACGCCGGGCTTCGGCTGGGTGCCGGGCGAAGTGGTGCGCATCACCCCGGCCGATGCCAGCCTGAAAGTGCCGCATATGGGCTGGAACGATCTGGTGATCGACCAGCCGCATGCGGTGCTGGACGGCATCCAGACCGGCGATCACGCCTATTTCGTGCACTCCTACCATTTCAAGGTCGCCAACCCCGCGCACCTTCTGGCCCATGCGGATTACGCCGGACCGGTGACGGCGGTCATCGGGCGCGACAATATGGTCGGCACGCAGTTCCACCCCGAGAAATCGCAGGCGACCGGGCTGCGGATCATCTCGAACTTCCTTGGCTGGAAGCCCTGACGAAAAAGGCCGCCCCGAAGGGCGGCCTTTGCAATTTCGGCGAAGCGTCGCGCTTACTTGAGCTTGGTCCAGGCCTGTTTCGAGCAGATCAGACCGCCCGCCACACAGCCCTTCATCGTCATCGCGGCCCCTGCCACGGCGATCTTGCCCATGTAGGTCTTGCCGTTCGAGGGGCGGAACACCTTGCCCTCGTAGTCGCCCGCGCCTTTCGGTGCCATGTCGATCACGATCTGCTTGCCGACATTGGGCGAAGCGAAAGCCGCGCCGTCCTTGAAGCTCTTGACGATCGTGCCGCAAAAAGCCGCGCCGCAAGGCTTGATCTGAACATGGGCATAGGCGCCATCATCGGGCTCGGTCTGCCACAGCCCCTCGATCGGATCGGCGGCCTTCGCCATCCCCGCCAACCCCGCAGCCATCGCCAGCGTCAGCACGAACTTACCAGTCTTCATGGGTTCTCCTCCTCCTGATCCCGGGCCGATAAGGGCATGGAACCCGATTCCGGTTAAGTCTGACCTCGCGTCACAGCCTCGGCGCTTGCCGCGCGGGAAAGCACGCGGCATAAGGCGCCAAACTGCCAGCATTCGGAGAGCCCCGATGATCCTCTACCCCGCGATCGACCTCAAGGACGGCCAATGCGTGCGCCTGCTGCACGGCGAAATGGACAAGGCCACGGTGTTCGGCGACGACCCGGCCGCGCAGGCAGCGATTTTCGAGGCCGCGGGCTGCGAATGGGTGCATCTGGTGGACCTGAACGGCGCCTTCGCAGGCGAGCCGGTGAACGCGGCCGCCGTCGAGGCGATCCTCGCGCGGATCAAGGTGCCTGCGCAGCTGGGCGGTGGCATCCGCAACATGCAGACCATCGCGACCTGGATCGAGAAGGGCCTGAGCCGCGTGATCCTTGGCACCGTGGCGGTGGAAAACCCCGATCTGGTGCGCGAGGCGGCACGCGAGTTTCCGGGCAAGGTCGCCGTCGGCATCGACGCGCGCGGCGGACGCGTGGCGACCAAGGGCTGGGCCGAAGAGACCGACGTCATGGTCACGGATCTCGCGAAAAGCTTCGAGGATGCGGGCGTCTCGGCGATCATCTACACCGACATCATGCGCGACGGCGCGATGACCGGCCCGAATATCGAGGCGACCGAGGCGCTGGCACGCGCGGTCTCGATCCCGGTGATCGCCTCGGGCGGCGTGTCGTCGCTGCCCGACCTGATCGCGCTGCGCGACACCGGCGTGATCGCGGGCGCGATTTCGGGCCGGGCGATCTATGACGGTGCGCTCGACCTGACTGCCGCGCTGGCGGCGCTGAAGGGCTGAGGGGCTCTGCCCCAGGCCTTCGGCCTCCCCCGGGATATTTGCGGCAAAATGAAGGGGGAGGGCGCGCGGGCGCCTTCCCCTTTGCCATTGCGCGCGCAGGCGATTATGTAGGCCTCAAAGGAGCCCGCCGATGCTGAAAACCCGGATCATTCCCTGCCTCGACGTGGCCGATGGCCGCGTGGTGAAAGGCGTGAATTTCGTCAACCTGATCGACGCGGGCGACCCGGTCGAGGCGGCCAAGGCCTATGATGCGGCGGGCGCGGACGAGTTGTGTTTCCTCGACATCCACGCGACCCATGAGAACCGCGGCACGATGTTCGATCTGGTGACCCGCACCGCCGAGCAGTGTTTCATGCCGCTGACAGTGGGCGGGGGCGTGCGCACGCATGAAGATGTGCGCGCGCTGTTGCTGGCGGGCGCCGACAAGGTCAGCTTCAACTCGGCTGCCGTGGCCAACCCCGATGTCATCGCCGAGGCCGCCGACCGCTTCGGCAGCCAGTGCATCGTCTGTGCCATCGACGCGAAGACGGTCGAGCCCGGACGGTGGGAGATTTTCACCCATGGCGGGCGCAAGCCCACGGGCATCGACGCAGTCGAGTTCGCCCGCACCGTGGTGACCAAGGGTGCAGGCGAGATCCTGCTGACCTCGATGGACCGCGACGGCACGCGCGCGGGCTTCAACCTCGAGCTGACCAGGGCGATCTCGGAGGCCGTCGAGGTGCCGGTGATCGCCTCGGGCGGGGTCGGCACGCTCGACCACCTCGTCGAGGGCGTGACCAAGGGCGGGGCGAGCGCGGTGCTGGCCGCGTCAATCTTCCACTTCGGCGAGTTCACGATCCGCGAGGCCAAGGAGCACATGGCCGCGGCAGGCATTCCGGTGAGGCTGTGATGGATATTCTTGCGCAACTCGAAGCCACGATCGCCGCCCGCAAGGGGGCTGATCCCGAGAGCTCATGGACAGCGAAACTGCTGGCCAAGGGCCCCGAGAAGTGCGCCGAGAAATTCGGCGAGGAAGCGATCGAGGCGATCATCGCGGCGGTGAAGAACGACCGCGAGAACCTGACCTACGAGGCGGCGGATGTGCTCTATCACCTGCTGGTGATGCTGGCCGCGCGCGATGTGGCGCTGGACGATGTTCTGGCTGAGCTCGCGCGGCGTCAGGGCATCTCGGGGATCGCCGAGAAGGCCAGCCGCGGCGCCTGAGGGGCGCGGCCCCTCTGCCTGCGGCATTCACCCCGGGATATTTGCGGCAAAATGAAGGGTGGCTTGCCAAAGCAGGCCCCGCATTCCAACCTTGCGCGAAACAGGGAGGATGGAATGAGCGAAACCCCGAAGGGCTATTGGATCGGGCATGTCAGCGTCGAAGATCCGCTGGGCTATGAAGCCTATCGCGCCGCCAATGCCGTGGCCTTCGCGAAATATGGCGCGCGGTTCCTGGTGCGGGGCGGCGCGCAAGAGGTCGTCGAAGGCGAGATGCGCCCGCGCACGGTGGTGATCGAGTTTCCTTCGCTCGCGGCCGCGCGCGCCTGCTACCTCAGCCCGGAATATCAGGCTGCGATGGCGCTGCGCACGCCAGTCTCGATGGCCGATCTGTGTATCGTCGAAGGCTATCTGGGATGAGCGCGCCCGGCTTCTGGATCGCCCATGTGACGATCACCGACGCCGAAGGTTATGCCGCCTATCGCGCGGCGGCGGCACCTGCGATCGCGGAAGGCGGTGGCAAGCTCATGGTGTTGGGCGGAGCGCAAAAGGTCGTGGCGGGCCAGGCACGCCCGAGCACGGTCGTCGTAGCCTTTCCCTCGCTTGCCGCCGCCCGCGCCTGCTATTTCGGCGCAGCCTATCAGGCGACCATTCCCGCGCGCGATGCCGCAGCCGAGGTGGACCTGACCATCGTCGAGGGCCTCCCTCCCCTTTCATCGAGCTGAAAATACTCCGGGGGAAAGGCCGCAGGCCTTAGGGGCAGCGCCCCCTTTCGCGCCCGTCGCGGCTGTGTGACTTGCTCTGGCGCCGCACAGCCCTATTATCCCGCTATGCTGAAATCGCTTTTGTCCCTCCTCGCCGATCCCGCCCCCCGGCCTCTCACCGCCCCCGACGCGGAACTTGCCCTCGCGGCCCTGCTGGTGCGGCTGGCCCGTGCCGACGAACATTACGACGAGGCCGAAAAAATCCGCATCGAGCAGGTTCTGACGCGCCGGGGCGGGCTTACGCATGCGCAGGCCACCGAGCTGCGGCGCGAAGCCGAGGTGGTCGAGGCCGAGGCGCCCGACACCGTGCGCTTTACCCGCGCGCTCAAGGACAAGATCGCCCATGAAGACCGGATCGGCGTGATCGAGGCGCTCTGGGAAGTGGCGCTTGCCGATGACGCGCGCGATGCCGAGGAAGATGCACTGATCCGCCTCGCTGCCAATCTTCTGGGCGTGAATGATCGCGATTCGGCACTGGCCCGGCAAAGGGTTCTGGCAGGGCGCGGATAAGCTGCTCAAATCGACAGCTTTTGCCTGACTTTTTAGCCATGCCCCAAGGTCAAGCGTCATCTGGGCGTTGCATTCCGCATGAAGTTCGCGCCAGATTGACCGGCCGGACAAATTCCGGTGCCACTTCCGGAGCCCACGTGAGTCAAGCCGCCCCAGTCATCGAGATCCGCGACCTGCACAAGAGTTACGGCGATCTGGAGGTGCTCAAGGGCGTCTCGGTCCGCGCCGAGCGCGGGCAGGTCATTTCGCTCATCGGTTCGTCTGGCTCGGGGAAATCCACGCTGCTGCGCTGCTGCAACCTGCTGGAAGACAGCCAGCAGGGCGAGATCCTGTTCGAGGGCGAAGCCGTGACCTGGAAGGGCACCGGGCACGCCCGCCGCCCCTCGGATCGCGATCAGATCACCCGGCTGCGCACCAATCTTTCGATGGTGTTCCAGCAGTTCAATCTCTGGTCGCATCTGACGATCCTGCAAAACGTGATGGAGGCGCCGGTGACGGTGCTGGGCCATCCGCGCGCCGAGGTCGAGACCCGCGCACGCGCCTATCTCGAGAAGGTCGGCATCGGCGACAAATGCGACGCCTGGCCCGCGCAACTTTCGGGCGGGCAGCAACAGCGCGCGGCGATCGCGCGCGCGCTCTGCATGGAGCCCAAGGCGCTTTTGTTCGATGAGCCCACCTCGGCGCTCGACCCCGAATTGCAGCAAGAGGTGGTCAAGGTCATCAAGGATCTCGCCGCCGAGCACCGCACGATGATCATCGTCACCCATGACATGCGCCTTGCCGCCGATGTCTCGGACCATGTCGTGTTCCTGCATCAGGGCAAGATCGAAGAAGAAGGCCCGCCAGAGGCCCTTTTCGGCGCTCCGAAATCCGAGCGCCTGCAACAATTCCTGTCGGCCACCGTGCCGGCGTGAAGCCAAGAAACCCAAAACAAACAGGGGAAGACCAAGATGAAAACGCTGATCCTGAGCACCGCCGCGCTGGCCCTTTCGGCTGGCTTCGCCATGGCCGACACCGTGCGCATGGGCACCGAGGGCGCCTACCCTCCCTACAACTTCATCGACGACAAGGGTGAGGTCGCGGGCTTTGAACGCGAAGTCGGCGACGAGCTGTGCAAGCGCGCCGAGCTGACCTGCGAATGGGTCACCAACGAGTGGGACTCGATCATCCCGAACCTGCTCTCGGGCAACTACGACACGATCATCGCCGGCATGTCGATCACCGACGAACGCCTGCAGACGATCGACTTCTCACAGAACTATTTCCCCCCGGCGGCTTCGGCCTATATCGCGCTCGAAGCGGGCGCGGACCTGACCGGCCCGGTGGCCGCGCAGGTCAACACGATCCAGGCCGATTACGTGGCCGACTCGGGGGCGACGCTGGTTGAGTTCGACAACCTCGACGACACCGTCGCGGCAGTGAAGAACGGCGAGGTGAACGCGGTCTTTGCCGACAAGGATGCGCTCGTGCCCTTCGTGACCCCGGAAACCGGGCTGGTCTGGGCAGGCGAAGACGTGCCGCTCGGCGGCGGCATCGGCATCGGTCTGCGCAAGTCGGATACCGAGCTGAAAGCGAAGCTCGACGCCGCGATCCAGACCATGAAGGACGATGGCTCGCTGAACGCGCTGATCGTGAAGCATTTCGGCGAAGAAGCGAAAACCTTCTGAGCCGACGACCAAGAAAGGGGCGGGCGTGATGCGCCCGCCACCCGATCCGAATGTTCGCAAGCTGCGCCGATCCCTCGCAACTCGAAGGCTTCGCCTGGATGCTGTGCTACCTGACCTCGGGCAAGCACATGCTGTTCTATGGCTCGTTCTTCGTGGTGCTCCTGCTGATTGCCGTGACGGCGCCTCTGGCGCTGGCGCTTGGCTTTGGCGGGGCGATGGCGGCGCGCTCGCATCTGTTCCCCCTGCGCGTCATCGGCAAGACCTATACCGCGATGGTGCGCGGCGTGCCCGACATCGTGTTTTTCCTCTTTGTGCCGATCGCCTTGGACCAAGGGCTGGAATACTTGCGTCACAAGTTGAAATGCCCCGACTGGGATCAGCCGATCCGTCAGGGCAATGACTTCATCGTCTGCTCCGCAGCCAAGCTGCCGCTGTCGTCGAGCCCCCAGATCTGGCACGAAATCTACGGCTTCAGCCTCGCCACGGCGGCCTTTGCTGTGGTCTTCGGCGCCTTTGCCGCCAATGTGCTTTACGGCGCGATGCAGGCGGTGCCGCGCGCGCAGTTGGAAACCGCCGAGGCCTACGGCATGACGCGGCGCCAGGTGAACCGCCGCATCCTGATCCCACAGATGTGGGTCTATGCCCTGCCCGGCCTGTCGAACCTCTGGATGATCCTGATCAAGGCTACACCCCTGCTGTTCCTGCTCGGCGTCGAGGATATCGTCTATTGGGCGCGCGAACTGGGCTCGACCAAATCGGCGGTCTATTCCTATCCGCACCCGGATTGGCGGCTTTACTATTTCCTCGTGCTGCTGGTGTTCTACCTCGGCATGACCCGGATCTCGGAATCCGTGCTCGGGCGGATCTCGGCCCGGCTCTCGCGCGGGCAGGCCACGATGGCCGGCGAAGCGCAAAGAAAGGCGGCCGGCGCATGAGCTCCTGCACCGAGATCATCGCCGATTATGGGCTGCGCGCGATCGGAATCGGCGCGCGATCGCTGCCGCGCACCGATATTACGCTCTGCCATCAGGTGACCCTGATCGGCTCGGGGATGATCTGGAACATCTATTTCGGCGCGCTGGCGCTGTTTGCCGGGTTCTTCCTGGCGACCGCGACCGCTATGGCCAAGGCCTCGGCCAACCCCTGGCTGCGCAAGCCGGCGGAATGGTTCATCTTCGTCTTCCGCGGCTCGCCGCTCTTCATCCAGTTCTTCCTCGCCTACGAGGCGCTGGTGATGCTGCCGCGCGCGGGTATCGAGATTTTCGGCCTCACCATCGAGACCGCCTGGACCACGCGCGCCTGGGCCGGGGCGCTGTTCGTGCTGTTCCTGAACACCTCCGCCTATTCCGCCGAGATCTTCCATGGCGCGCTGAAATCGGTGCCCAAGGGCGATCTTGAGGCCGCCGACGCCTATGGCCTGACCGGCTGGACCAAGTTTCGCCGGATCGTCTGGCCGACCATGCTGCGCCTCGCCTGGCCGGGGTATACGAACGAGGCAATCTTTCTGTTCCATGCCACGACGTTGGTATTTTTCTCGGGCTTTCCGGCCTTCCGGCAAGAGGGGGATGCGCTCTATTACGCCTCCTATTTCGCCGACAAGACCTTCAACCCCTTCATTCCCTACCCGATCACGGCCGCATATTTCGTTCTGCTCACCCTCGTGGTGATCGGCCTCTTCGGGCTTATCAACCGCCGCCTGAACCGCCACCTGCCCGGGGAAACCCGGCCCAGACTGAAGGTCAGGCCGCAAATCGTCAGGTGACACATGGACTGGCTCAGAGAGCACCCCGAGGTTAAAACGATCCGCGTTGCCGCCGCTGATCTCAACGGGGTCGCACGCGGCAAACGCATCCCGGCGCGTTTCACGCAGAAACTGCAGGACGAGGGCACGCGCTTTCCCTTTTCGGTGATGAACCTCGACATCTGGGGCGAAGATGTCGAAGACAGCCCGCTGGTCTTTGAAATCGGCGACCCGGACGGGCTCCTGCTGCCGACCGACCGCGGCTTCCTGCCGATGCCCTGGCTGAACGCGCCGACCGCGCTGTTGCCGATCTGGATGTTCCACCTCGATGGCCGCCCCTATATGGGCGATCCGCGTCAGGCGCTGGCGCAGGTGGTCGAACGCTACAAGGTGCTCGGCCTGTCGCCGGTGGTGGCGACCGAGCTTGAATTCTTCCTGATCGACGATTCCGGCAAGATGCCGCGCGTGCCCCCCAGCCCCCGCTCGGGCAAGAGGCGCACCGGCGGCGAAGTGTTGAGCCTGCGCGCGCTGGACGCCTTCGATGTCTTCTTCACCCAGCTCTACGAAGCCTGCGAGGCGATGGATATTCCCGCCGACACCGCGATTTCCGAAGCCGGGCCGGGCCAGTTCGAGATCAACCTGATGCACCAGGCCGATCCGTTGAAGGCCGCCGACGACGCCTGGCTGTTCAAGATGCTGGTGAAGGGGCTGGCGCGCAGCCATGGCTTTGCCGCCTCCTTCATGGCCAAGCCCTATGCCGCCTGGCCCGGCAATGGCATGCACACGCATTTCTCGATCCTCGACAAGAAGGGGTCGAACATCTTCAACGACGGCGGCCCGCGCGGCACAGACCAGTTGCGCCACGCGGTCGGTGGCCTGCTCAAGGCGCTTCCCGGATCGACGCTAATCTTCGCGCCGCACGCGAACAGCTATGATCGGCTCGTGCCCGATGCCCACGCCCCGACCGGCATCGGCTGGGCCTATGAAAACCGCACCGCCGCGATCCGCATCCCCGCCTCGGGCCCCGCCGCACGCCGGATCGAGCATCGCGTGGCCGGGGGCGACGTGAACCCCTATCTGATGATCGCCGCGATCCTCGGCGCCGCCCTGATCGGCCTCGAAGACAAGATCGAGCCGCCCGAGCCCTTCAAGGGCAATGCCTACCAACAGAAACTGCCGCAGCTGCCCGGCACCTGGGGCGCCGCGATCGACGCTTTTGCCGGCTCCGAGGCGATCGCGCGAATCTTCCCGGCCGAGATCGTGCGCAATTTCCAGATGACCAAGCGGCAGGAGCTGCACTACATGGCCGACATGTCGGAACAGGAGCAAAGCGAACTCTATCTCGACACCGTCTAAGGCAAGGGGGCGCTGCCCCCTCTGGCCTGCCGGCCATTCACCCCCAGAGTATTTCCGGCTCGATGAAAAGGCTTTCATTTTGCTGAAAATATCCCGGGGGAGGCCGCAGGCCGGGGGCAGCGCCCCCCTTGCCCGCCCCGCCTCCCGGCGCTAGGCTTTTCCGACCTCATCCAAGAGACATTCATGCTGATCGGCATTCTTCAGACAGGCCAGATGGCCGAAAGCCTTCGCGACAGCCTGGGCGATTACCCCGACATGTTCCGTGCCCTGCTCGCCGAGCGCGGTTTCGAGTTCCGCGACTACCATGTCGAAGCGATGGAGTTTCCCGCCGATGTGCATGACTGCGACGGCTGGCTGATTACCGGCTCGCGCCATGGCGCCTACGAAGACCATCCGTTCATCGCGCCGCTCGAAGAATTCATCCGCCGCGCCTATGCCGAGGCCGTGCCGATGGTCGGCATCTGTTTCGGCCACCAGATCATCGCTCAGGCTCTGGGCGGCAAGGTCGAGAAATTCCCGGGCGGCTGGTCGGTCGGCCCGCAGGACTACGCCTTTGGCGACGAGACGATCCGCCTGAATGCCTGGCACCAGGATCAGGTTGTCGCACGCCCCGAGGGTGCCTGCGTGGTGGGGTCCAGCGATTTTTGTGAGAACGCGGCGCTGATCTATGGTGAGCGCGCCTTTACTGTCCAGGCCCATCCCGAGTTCTCGGATGCGGTGGTCGAGGGGCTGATGGACAGGCGCGGCGCGGGCGTTGTGCCCGATCCGCTGATGGCCGAGGCGCGCACGCGTCTGGGTCAGCCCAATTCCTCGCAGGCGCTGGCGCAGCGCATTGCGAACTTCTTTCTTCAATCCCGCGGGGGCGCTGCCCCGGCCCAAAGGTGATCCCATGTCCGACTGGAAAGACCTGCTCCCCGAAGCCGCCCGCGAGTACATCGCCGGCCGCCGCCTTGACGAAGTGGAATGCATCGTCGCCGATATCGCGGGCGTCGCCCGCGGCAAGGCGATGCCCGCCTCGAAATTCGCCTTTCAGGACCGTTTCTTCCTGCCCAACTCGATCTTTCTGCAGACGATCACCGGCGAGTGGACGGACAATCCGATGGGCGCCTTCACCGAGCCGGACATGATCCTGACCCCGGATTTCTCGACCGCCACCGCCGCACCCTGGACCAACGACTGGACGCTGCAGGTGATCCATGACGTGATGGACCAGCAGGGCAACCCGGTGCCGATCGCGCCGCGCAACGTGCTCAAGCATGTGCTCTCGCTCTACGAGGCCGAGGGCTGGCGCCCGATCGTCGCCCCCGAGATGGAGTTCTTCCTCGTCGCGCGCAACCTTGACCCGAACCAGCCGATCATCCCGCCGATGGGACGCTCGGGTCGGCGCGCGGCCGGCAAACAGGCCTATTCGATGTCGGCGGTCGACGAATACGGCAAGGTGATCGACGATATCTATGACTTCGCCGAGCTGCAGGGCTTCGAGATCGACGGCATCTTGCAAGAAGGCGGCGCCGGTCAGGTCGAGATCAACCTCGCACATGGCGATCCGGTGGCGCTGGCCGACCAGATCTTCTACTTCAAGCGGCTGATCCGCGAGGCGGCGCTGCGCCACGATTGCTTTGCCACCTTCATGGCGAAACCGATCGAAGGCGAGCCGGGCTCGGCGATGCATATCCACCAGTCGGTGGTCTCGACCAAGACCGGCGAAAACATCTTTTCGGATGCCGACGGCGGCGAGACGCCGGCCTTCCTGCATGCGATCGCGGGGCTGCAGAACCACCTTCCAGCGGTGATCGCGCTCTTGGCGCCCTATGTGAACAGCTATCGCCGCTACGTCCCGGATTTCGCGGCGCCGATCAACCTCGAATGGGGCCGCGACAACCGCACGACGGGGCTGCGCGTGCCGATCTCGGGACCCTCGGCGCGGCGCGTGGAAAACCGTCTGGCGGGGATGGATTGCAACCCCTACCTCGGGCTCGCCGCCTCGCTGGCCTGCGTCTATCTGGGCCTCAAGGAGCAGAAGATGCCGCGCCCCGAATGCACGGGCGACGCCTACATGAGCGAGGACGAGTTGCCCTATAATCTCGGCGACGCGCTTGACCTCTTGGCCGATTCCGCGCCCGTGCGCGATGTGCTCGGCCCCGAGTTCTGCAATGTCTACGAGGCGGTCAAGCGCAACGAATACAAGGAGTTCCTGCAGGTCATCAGCCCGTGGGAACGTGAACATCTGCTGCTGAACGTATGAGCCCGGAACTGCGCGTCCTGACGGTTCTCGCGGTGGCGACAGTGCTGCTGGCGGCGCTTGGCGCGGGCATCTTCGTGCTCGCGCGCGGGCAGATGGCGCAGGACGCGGCGCCCGCCGTCATCGCTCCGGAGGACAGATGAACCTGCTTTTCGCCAATGACCGCCGGGGCGAGCATGCGCCCTCCTACTACGCCGCGACCGCCGCGACCGACCGGCGCTGGCCGCAGCTGCGCGGCGCGCATCGCGCGGATGTCTGTATCGTGGGCGGCGGCTTTACCGGGCTGTCGGCGGCGCTGCACGCGGCCGAGCGCGGCCTGCGGGTGATCTTGCTGGAAGCGCACCGGCTGGGCTTTGGCGCCTCGGGGCGCAACGGCGGGCAGGTCGGCTCGGGGCAGCGGCTGGAACAGGACGAGCTGGAAAAGATGTACGGGCTCGAGATGGCCCGGCATCTTTGGAATTTCGGCGAAGAGGCAAAGGCGCTGGTGCGCGGGTTGATCGACCGCCACCAGATGCCCGTTACCTTCCATCCGGGCGTCGCGCATGCCTGCTGGCACGAGGCCGAGGTCGCTCATTCCCACGCCTATGCCGAGAAGCTCGCGCGCGATTACGGCTATGACCAGGTGACACCGCTCGATCGCGCGGCGCTGGCCGAAATCCTGCCCTCGCCGGTCTACAAGGGCGGCGATATCGACCGCGGCGCGGGGCATCTGCACCCCTTGAACTTCGCGCAGGGTCTTGCACTGGCGGCCGAGGCGGCAGGGGCCGAGCTTTATGAAGGCGCGATCGTCCATCATATCCGCCCCGGCCAGCCCGCGAAAATCCAGGCCGCCGAGGGCCATGTCGAGGCCGATCATGTGATCCTGGCGGCCAATGGTTACCTCGGCAACCTCGAACCCCGCGTGGCCCATCGCGTGATGCCGATCAACAATTTTATCGTTGCGACCGCGCCGCTGGGCGATCGCGTGGCCGAAGTTCTGCGCGAAAACGTGGCCGTGGCAGATACGAAATTCGTGGTGAATTACTGGCGTCTCTCCGAGGACAACCGGCTCCTGTTCGGGGGTGGCGAGAGCTATGGCTACCGTTTCCCCGACGTGGTGAAGACCGTGACGAAGCCGATGCTGCAGGTCTATCCGGGCCTCGCCGATGTGCCGATCGACTATGCTTGGGGCGGCACGCTGGCGATCACGATGAACCGGATGCCGGCCTTCATCCGGGCGAAATCCAATATCCTCTCGGCCTCGGGGTTTTCCGGGCACGGGGTGGCGATGGGAACGCTTGCGGGCAAGATCCTCGCCGAGGCCGCCAGCCAGCAGGCCGAGCGTTTCGACCTGATGGCCGGCCTGAACGTACCGGTGTTTCCGGGCGGTTCGATGCTGCGCTGGCCGCTGCTGGTGGCGGCGATGACCTGGTTCTCGATGCGCGACCGGCTGGGGCTCTAGCCGATGGATGCGACGCTGTTTCTGGGATTTCTCGCGGCGACCTTGCTGATCGTGGTGACGCCCGGCCCCTCGGTCGCGCTGGCCTCGGCGCAGGCGGTGCGCTTTGGCAAGGGCGCGGCGATCTCGACGGTGGCGGGCGATGCGCTTGGCTCGGTCGTGCACATCCTGATCGCGGTGTTCAGCCTGCAGACGCTGATTTCGCTGTCGGGGCTGATCCTGCCCTGGCTGCAGATGGCAGGGGGCGGCTTCATCCTCTGGCTCGCCTTTCAGGCGCTGCGCGAGGCCCGCACCCCCGCCACCGAGGCGACCCTCTCAGCCCCGCGCCGCACGACCTTTCTGGCGGGGTTTCTGGCCTGCGTCACCAACCCCAAGGCGATCGTTTTCTTCATGGCGCTGTTTCCGGGGTTCATCTCGCCCGCGCATAGCGTCTGGGGCCAGTCTCTGATCTATGGCGCGATCTTCATCGCACTCGATGCGGGGTTCATCCTTGGCTATGCGCTGATCGCGATGCATGCCTTTCACCGCGCCGCCCCTCCGCGGCTCCGGATCGAGCATGTCAGCGCGCTTGGGCTTCTGGCGGTCGGGGCGCTGCTGATCGTGAGAGGGCTGAACGCCCTGCCCGCAGGCTGACGCCTCAGCCAATCAGGCGCGCGTATTCGATCTTGGGACAGCGATCCATCACCACGGTCTTGCCCGCCGCGCGCGCCTTCTCTGCCGCCGCCTCGTGGATCACGCCAAGCTGCATCCAGATCACGCGCAGCGCCGGCAGATGCGCCAGTGCCGCGTCGACCACCTCGGGCACATGCTCGGAGGCGCGAAAGATATCGACCATGTCGACTGGGATCTCGGGCGGAATATCGGCCAGCGAGGCCCGCACCACCTCGCCCAGCGCCTCCTGCCCGGCAAGGCCCGGATTGACCGGAATAACCCGGTAGCCCTTGGCCTGCAGGAACCGCGCGACCATGTTCGAGGGCCTGCCCGGGTTCGCCGAATAGCCGACCAGTGCGATCACCTTGGTGGTCTCTAGAATCTCGCGCAGATCTGCCGCCATCGGGGCCTCCAAGTCTTGCCACACCGCATCTGGCGCCAGCTTGCAGAAAAAAGCGCCCGAGCCAAGGGCCGGGCGCTAAAGTGGCGGAACGAGGGACAGTGAACATGTGACACGGCGGTTCCGAAGCCGTGCCTGATAACACTGAAATAGGGATGTAAACGCCGTGTTAAAGGGGCGAACGCGAAAAGTCGCGCTTTCGTGACAATTGCTCGCCTTAGCGTGTAGAGGCCGCGTAGAGCGCCACCGCCGCCGCGTTCGACACGTTGAGCGAGCCGAATTCACCCGCGAAGGGGATTTTCACGAGGAAATCCGACAGCTCCTTGGTCTTTTCCCGCATCCCCGGCCCCTCGGCGCCCAGCACCAGAGCAATCGGCGCGGCGCCCGCCGCACTCAGCCCGTCGCGCAGGCTCATCTTGGCCTCGCCATCGAGCCCGATGACCTGAAAGCCCATCGCGCGCAGCTCTTCGATCGCGTCGGCAAGGTTGCGCACCCGCAGATAGGGCTGGCGTTCCAACGCCCCCGAGGCGGTTTTCGCCAGCGCGCCCGTTTCCGGCGCCGAATGGCGCGCCGGCGCGATCACCGCGCGCGCGCCGAACACCTCGGCCGAGCGCAGGATCGCGCCCACGTTATGCGGGTCGGTCACCCGGTCGAGGCACACCACCAAAGGCGCGCCCTGCCCCATCAGACAGACCTCTTCGACACTGCCCCAGTTCAGCGGTTTGACCTCAAGCGCCGCGCCCTGATGCACGGAATCGGTCGCGATCGGCACGTGCTTGTCGAATTTGCGCGGATCGACGATCTCGGGTTCGAGCCCGCCCGCCCCAATCGCCTCGGCCAGCTTGTCGGCGGCATTCTTGGTCAGCACGAGACGCAGCCGCTCGCGCGCAGGGTTCATCAGCGCATCGCGCACCGCATGCAGACCGAACAGCCAGACGGTTTCGGCGGCCGCCGCACGTTTCTGACGCTCTTTCTCGATGACCCAGGCGGGTTTTTTCATGGCAGGCTCCTGTTTCGCCCTTCCTGCGCCGGGCGCGCGCGAGTTGCAAGCCCGAAGGCCCTGTGCGGGGGGCGGGATTTTTCCGCCGGAACTGCGCAAACGGCCCTTGACGCCCCCGAACCGCTTCGATATTTCCCGGCCCACCACGGGTGACGTGCTGCAAGGTGCGGCAGCGGACTGTAACTCCGCCGGGGCGACCCACGCCTGGTTCGATTCCAGGGTCACCCACCACTTCCCTTCGGGAAGTCGCTCAAAAGGCCGCCTTCGGGCGGCCTTTTTGCTGTCTCAGGGCATCAGGATCGCCTTGCGCACATAGTCCATCCGCGCCACCGCCCCATCGTCATAGATGATCTCGACCGAAACCGACTGCACCGATCCCAAGGATTCGATCAGGTAGATATCGGCGCCGGTGATCGCGTTGGGCTGCGCAGTGTCGAGGTGGCAGGGCTCCATCGCGAAAACCGTTTCGGGCGGCGCATCATTCAGCCCGTAGCGGATTTCCGAGAGCCCGCAACGCCAGGCCAGAAGATGCGTGAAATACAACAGGTCCTGCCCCTCGTATTCGCGCAACGCCACCCACGAGCTTTGCGTCGCCTCAAGGATCGGACGTATCTCGGGCGCGGTGGTCATCGGCTGCGCCAGCGCTGGCAGCGCAACAAGCCCCAGAACGGCGGCTAAGCTGAGTGATTTACGCATTTATTCCCCCTTGTTCCCGCGTTTGCCCGCCGTTAATCGAACCAGAGCAAGCTGAAAAGCACGGCGCGAACGACCCGGGGGGCAAGCGAATTATGGCGGCAGGCACGGCCCACAGGCAAGCTTTCAACGTGATCTGCATCGCACAGGCGGGGCGGCTCGAGTATGAAGCGGTGCTGTTCGCGCTGAGCTTTCGCGCCGCCAACCCCGAATTCAAGGGCCGCCTGATCGTGGCCGAACCCTCGGGCGCGCGCTGGCATCAGCCGACGCAGATCTCGGAACCGGTGCGCAAACTGCTCGAAGGCGCGGGCGCCGAGATCCTGCCCTTCGAGAACCGTCATTTCGGCCAGTCCTACCCCTATGGCAACAAGATCGAGGCGCTGCTGGCGCTGCCGCCCGAGCCCTTCATCTTCTTCGACACGGACACCGTCTTTACCGGCCCGCTGAGCGATCTGGAGCTGGATTTTGACCACCCCGCCGCCTCGATGCGCCGCGAAGGCACCTGGCCCGACCCGCCGCTCTATAAGGTCGGCTATACCGAGATCTGGAAATCGCTCTATGACCGCTTCGGGCTGGAGTTCGAAAGCTCGCTCGACCTGTCGCAGCCCGACGAGCATTGGGAGCGGTACCTGTATTTCAACGCCGGCTGGTTCTTTGGCGCCGATGCGCAGGCCTTCGGGCAGCGTTTCCTCGACTATGCGCTCTCGATCCGCAACGACACGCCCGATGAACTGGCGAGCCAGTCGCTCGATCCCTGGCTTGACCAGATCGCGCTGCCGCTGGTGATCCATTCCTTCGGTGGCGGACGTCCCGGGCCGGGCCTTGCCGGGCTCGATGGCGATGTCAGCTGCCATTACCGGGCGCTGCCGCTGATGTATGCGCGCGAAAGCGATGGGGTGCTCGACACGGTCGAGACCCTGCTCGCGCCCAATCCGGTGAAGAAGGTGATGAAGACCTACGAGCCTTTCCGCAAGCTGGTCTATCAGGGCCATGGCCGGAAAAAGATCCGCCCGCTCTTCGACCGCGCCAACCTGCCGCGCCGCGAGCAGATGATCCGCAACCAGATTAAGCGCGCGGGGCTCTGGCTGCGCTAGGCGATCCCGCGCAGCCAGAAATCCTGGATTGATCCCGCCGGATCAGAACTTGTAGCTGGCGCCGATGCGGACCTCGGTGTGGTCGTGCATCTGGTACGAACCGCCACTCGAGTTCGCGATCGCATCGAAGGCGAAATCGTCGAGGGTGGTCTGACGCAGCTCGCCGCGCAGCAGGATCTTGTCGGAATAGGCATGCTCGATGCCGAGGCCGACATAATGCCCGTCCAGATCGTGCTCGAGCGTGGCGGTGTCGATCATCTGATCGACCTTGTACCAGGCCTTGCCTGCGGTCAGGTAGAACATGTTGCGATCTGCGGCATAGCCGATCCGCGCCCCCAGCCCAGCCGAGCGGTTCACGTCGATCCCGTCGAGGATGCCGCCAAGGTCACGGTCGTCGCCCTTCACGCCCGAGGTGGCGACTTCCGCCTCGAGGCCCAGCACCAGGTTGCCGCGCTGCCAGTTATAGCCACCGAACAGGCCAAGGTTGGCACCGTCGATACGCCACTCGCTGGTCACGTTATCGGTATAGGCCGGCGTTTCGCGATCCCAGGCGGAGCCGCCATAGCCAGCGAAAGCGCCAGCATAGAAACCGGTCCAGTTCGCGGCATCCTGAGCCAGAGCCGGGCTAACGGTCAGCGCTCCGAACAGAGCAGAGCCAGCGACGACAAGAGCAGTCAGTTTCATCTTATTCCCCATCAAAATTCATGCGCCTTTATCCCAGTCGTTAACCTTTCGTTAACCCAACAGCAACAGGCGCGCCCGAAATCCGCCAGTTCACGCCCGGGCGTGCTTTGCCGATCACATTCAACGGGTGTTTCCGCCCGAATTTCCCGCGCATGCGCAAAAACGAATGTGATTGAAGGGCTCATGCCCCCTCGCTAGTGTCGCCTCCGATCAATCAGGGAGAGGCTGATGTCCGACTATTCCTTCGACACGCTGCAAATTCACGCGGGCGCTGAGCCCGATCCGGCCACCGGCGCGCGCCAGGTGCCGATCTACCAGACCACGGCCTATGTCTTCAAAGACGCCGATCACGCGGCGCGGCTGTTCAACCTGCAAGAGGTGGGCTGGATCTATTCGCGCCTGACCAACCCGACGGTCTCGAAACTGGCCGAGCGGGTCTGCGCGCTGGAAGGCGGCGTCGGTGCGGTGTGCTGCTCGTCGGGCCATGCGGCGCAGATCATGGCGCTCTTCCCGCTGATGATGCCGGGCTGCAACGTGATCGCCTCGACCCGGCTTTACGGCGGCACGATCACCCAGCTCAGCCAGACCATCAAGCGCTTCGGCTGGGGCGTGAAATTCGTCGATTTCGACGATCTGGCGGCGCTGGAAGCGGCGGTCGACGACAACACCCGCGCGATCTTCTGCGAGTCGATCTCGAACCCGGGCGGCTATATCACCGACATCCCGGCGGTGGCGGGCGTCGCCGACAAGGTCGGCCTGCCGCTGATCGTCGACAACACGCTGGCCTCGCCCTACCTGTGCCGCCCAATCGAGCTGGGCGCGACGCTGGTGGTGCATTCGGCCACCAAATACCTGACCGGCAACGGTACGGTGACCGGCGGCGTGATCGTCGACTCGGGCAAGTTCGACTGGGGCAAATCGGGCAAGTTCCCCTCGCTCGCCGCGCCCGAGCCCGCCTATCATGGCCTGAACTTCTACGAGGCGCTGGGGCCGATGGCCTTCACCTTCCACTCGATCGCGGTGGGGCTGCGCGACCTTGGCATGACGATGAACCCGCAGGGCGCGCATTACACGCTGATGGGCATCGAGACGCTGAGCCTGCGCATGGACAAGCACGTCGCCAACGCGAAGGCCGTGGCCGAATGGCTGGAAAACGACCCGCGCATCGACTTCGTGACCTATGCCGGGCTGGAAAGCTCGCCCTATCACGAGCGCGTCGCGCGGGTCTGCCCGAAAGGCGCAGGCGCGCTGTTCACCGTGGCGGTGAAGGGCGGCTATGAAGCCTGCGTCAAGCTGGTGAACAACCTGAAACTGTTCAGCCATGTGGCGAACCTTGGCGATGCGCGTTCGCTCATCATCCATTCGGCCTCGACGACGCACCGTCAGCTTTCGGAAGAGCAACAGGTCGCCGCTGGCGCCGCGCCGAATG
Organism: Pseudothioclava arenosa; assembly: GCF_002358085.1. Classification (GTDB taxonomy): domain Bacteria; phylum Pseudomonadota; class Alphaproteobacteria; order Rhodobacterales; family Rhodobacteraceae; genus Pseudothioclava; species Pseudothioclava arenosa. Next base: position 68,007 of record NZ_NTJD01000003.1, on the reverse strand, counting down.
TCGTGCGTCTCTCGATCGGGATCGAGAATGCTGCCGACCTGATCGCCGATCTCGATCAGGCGCTGACCGCCGCGACCGCCTGATCCGGGCCACCAGAACACCGAAAGGCCGCGCAATCTGCGCGGCCTTTTTCCTTATGCGGGTTGGTCAGTTCCCCGCCGCACCCTCGGCCACTGCCATCTCATGCAGGACAATCTCGGCCTTGGGCAGAAGCAGGCTCATCTCGATCTTGCCCTCGCCGCGCGCATCCAGCGTCACCAGCGACAGCGCGCAATTGCCGAACTTCGCACGCCGCAAAACACAGGCCTGCTCCGCCGCGGTGGTCAGCTGGCCCAGCGCCTCGGCCATCTTGCCGGGGCCGACCTCGATCGGATCGAGGGTCACGCGGGTGCGCACGATCTCGGGCTGCGAGCCCGGGTCGGGCAACAGCCCCAGCGGCGCGGTCTCGATGAATTTCAGCGACACGTTCAGCGGATAGCGCCCGGTCGCCGCATCGCGCTTGCCAACCGAGATATCGCGCAGATCGCAACCCTTCGCGAAACTCTCGGGCAAGAGCGCACAGGCCTGCAACCCCACCTTCACCGCCCGCGCCTCCATCAGGATGTCGAGCCATTCCGCCTCGGGCAACGCCTCGCCCTCGGCCAGCACTTCTTCGGGGCTGACCTGAAGGGTAAAGCGCACCATCCGGTGGCGGTCGAAGCTGTCATGCAACATGAAGGCGTCGAAATCATTCGGGCTGACCATCGCCTTGCGCACCGGCGCCCATTCCGGCGCGATCTCGTCGGACATGCGAGTGATCGGCACGCCAGCGGTCGTCGTGACCTGCTGCGAACCCGCGCTGACCGCCTTGGCCAGCCGCCCCACACCCTGCACCGTCGCCCCCAGATCGTCGAGCGCCGCCGCGACCTCGGGCATTTCCTTGAACTTCTGCCAGGCGATATAGCCGCCCCCCGGGATCAGCAGCACCAGGCCGAACACGAGCATCATGGTCCGGAACATCACAGCCCTCCCAGCATCAGAGCGGGGCGCGGATAGGCGCGCAGCGTCTCGAACGAGCCGCCCGCCAGTTCCAGCGCCTTGGCCTCGATCGCGGCCTCGAACCCGGTCAGCCCGTCGCCGATCAGCGCGAGCACCTCGCCGGCCCCGTCCGCAACCTGCACCGACGCCCCGGCCAGCGGTTGCCAGGCGACGCGCGCCTCGGGCGCGGGCAACGGCCCGACCAGCACGGCCACGCCCGAGGCGTAACCGATCCGCGCGCCCTCGGGTTCAATCCCATACTGCGCCACCATCCAGGCCGCCCAGTCGGCCGCCATCGCATCGCGTTCGGCATTCATCCGCTCGAACTCATCCTGCTGCACGGCGCCCGCGCGATAATTCGAATAAAAGAACCCTTCGGGGTCATAGGGATAGGCCTCGCGCCCGCCGCATTGCGCCATCGCGACGCGGCTAAGCACCTCGACCGGAACATCGGCGGGCAGGTTCGCCAGCGCGTCCCCGACCCCGCCCAGAAGCGTCACGCCAGACAGCCGCGCGCCCTCGGCCAGATGCAGGTTCCAGAGCTTGCCGCGCTTGCCCCCCATCAGGAGCAGATGAACAGGCACCTCTTGCGCGGTGATCGCCACGTCGACGGCCTCAAAGCGCCCCCCCGCATCGACATAGCGCTTGGCCGTGCTCCGCAGCGAGCCGGTGCTGCGTTGCGCCTTGATCAGGTCGGCCACCGCTTGGCGGAACGCTTCCTGGTTCCAGCTTTGCAGGCCGATCTCCATCGAGCTTTGCGACACGTCGATCATCGCGACGCGCGCACCTGCGACCGGACGTGCCAGATCGCAATCCTCCTTGAGCGACAACCGCCCCGCGACCTGCGGCGCATCGGCGCGCACCGAGGGCTGCCAGCCCGCGAACACCTCGTCGAGGAACACCGGCATGCCCACGTCGGTCGCGGCAACCGCGTCATCGGCATGCCAGGCAAAATTGCGGAAACTGAGGTGATCGACCGGGCTTCCGATCTGTTCGGCGGCATCGCGCGCCACGATCGCATCCCCGCCCGAGCGGAAAGCCGCCAATGCGAGCCCCGGATTTTCGATCAGCGCGAGCATCCGCTGCCCGGCCCCCGGCACGGCAAAACCGATACCGATCAGCCCCAGAAAGCCATAAACAAAGAATTGCGACCGCATAGCACCATCCACCAAAGACGCAGAGTTTCGGTTTATCGGCAAGTTTCGGCAAGAATCTGTCAAAAACCGGGAATTGTTGGCACAAACTGGACAATCACCTTCACGCGACCGCCTTTTCAGCGCGCCCAAAACCGTCTACGAAGTTTGACGAGCCCTATGATCCGCCGCCCTTTTCCCAACGAAAATCCCCGCGATGAAGCCTGATTTCGCCCTCAATCTTACGCATGACGGTATCGGGCTGCTGCACCGGGGCACCGCAGGCTGGATCTCTTTGGGCGAGGTGTCGCTTGAGGCGGATGACCTCGGAGCCGAGCTGGCCGCGCTGCGCAAGCAGGCCCAGGCCAAGGCGCCGCACGGGCTGACCACGAAGCTGGTGCTGCCCGCCTCGCAGATCCTTTACACAACGGTCAACGCCCCCGGCCCGGATGCGCCCGCCCGGCGCCGCCAGATTGCCGAGGCGCTCGAAGGCCTGACGCCCTACCCGGTGCAGGATCTCGTGTTCGACTGGTCGGGCAGCGGCGATGAATTGCAGGTGGCCGTGGTCGCACGGGAGACGCTCGACGAGGCGCAGGGGTTTGCCGAAAGCCACGGCTTCTGCCCGGTCTGCTTTGTCGCGATCCCCGAAACCGGCCGTTTTTCCGGTGAGCCCTGGTTCGGTCTGACCGCGCGCGCCGCCGCCTATCTGCCCGAGGGATCGCGGCTCGAACGCGATGCCGAGCCGATTGCGGTGCTGGCCGCCGCACAGGGCGGGCCCGAGCCGGGCACGCCCGACGTGCCGCCCGAGGTCGAACCCGAACCCCTGCCCGAGATCAAGCCCGAGCCGGAGCCTACCCCCGAGCCGGAGGAAACGCCGCTTCCCGAGCTGGAACCAGAGCCGGAGCCGGAGATTCCGCCCGCGCCCGAACCCGAAATCGAGCCGGAACCCGAGATCGAACCCGAACCGGCACCCGAGATCGAGCCGGAGCAAGATCCCGAACCGCAGGTCGAACCCGAGCCGGAGCTGCCGCAGCAAGCCCCCGAGCAGCCCGAACCGGCCCCGGTTGAACTTCCCCCACAGCCTCTGCCCGAGATCGAACCCGTCTTCGATCCCGACCCGGCGCCACTGCGCGATCCCGCGCCCGAGGCTCCGGTTCTGGCGGAGGAAGACGCGCCGCAGTCCGACGACCTCGAACCCGAAGAGCTGCTGGCCCGCGAGTTCGGTCACGAGCCCCCGACGCTGCCCAAGACGGCCTCTCCGGTAACGCCTTCGAAAACCTTTGACGCGCCAGCCGCGGCCTTTACCGCTCCGAAACCGCAATCCAAAGCACAGCCACAAACCCCGCCCAAAACTCCGCCCAAGGCCCCCGTCGCCTCTCCGGCCTCCGAGGTCGACCCGGTGACGCCCCCCCGCCTCGGCGGGGCCACGCGCCCGGCCGGCGATGACGCGGCGCCCACGCCCGCGGTTCTGAAACTGCCGGTTCCGAAATCCGTGCCCTTCCTGAAATCGAAGGCCGAGCCCGCGACCGAACCAGGCGCGGCAAGCCCCCGCAAGGCCGCCGAGATCGCCAAGGACGGGATCGGCTCGGCGATCGGCATGGCCTCGGCCCTGAGCCAGGCGCTTGCGCAGGCCCGCGCGAAACGCGAGGCCACAACGCCCGAAACGCCGGACGCGCCCAAGGCTGCGCCCCCTGTCGCGCGGCCCACCGCAGACGCGGCGCCCACGACCCTGCCCCCCAAGCCAATCGCAGCACCCGTCCCGGAGGCGACCGAGGCGGCAATGGCAGTGGATGTCCCTGAGACCGAAGAGACCGCCGCCACCTCCGAGGACGTGACGGTCTTTGGCGCGCGCAAACGCAAGCAAGTCGGCGGCAAGCCGAAGTATCTTGGTGCGACACTCGTCGGGGCGCTGCTCCTGTTTTTCGGGATCGTCGCGCTGTGGTCCTCCTATCTCGACAGCGTGGACCCTGAGCCCGTGCAGACGACCGAGGTGGCGACGCTGCCCGAACCGGTCGCCGCCCCGACACCCGCGCCACCTGCCGAACCCGCACCAACGATTGTCGCTGCGGAACCGGAGCCCGCACCGGAGGCGGCCCCGGAACCAGTCCTCACCGCCGAAGCCGAGCCCGCGCCCGATCCCACACCCAGCAGCTTGCCGCCCTTGCCGAGCGCCGCGTTGCCGCTCCTTTCGCTGTCGAGCGCCGACATGCCGGCTCTGGCCGCCGCGCCGCAGGCCGAGGCTCCCGCTACCGAGGTCGAGCCGACGGCCGAAGGCGTGCTGATGCCCGAAGGCTACACTCTGATCGCGGGTCAGCCTGATGTCCTGCCTGCCGCGCGCCCCGCCGCCATCGCCGCTTTGGCCGCCGCGCTGGCCGAGGCCGCGAACCAGCCCTATGCCGACCCGGCGCTGCGCTCCCCCGCGCCGCGCGCCCGTCCGGCGGCAATCGAAGAGGCGTATCGCGCCGCCCTGCCGCCCGCCCTGCCCGAGCAACCCGCGCCCGCCCCGGAGGCCGCGCCCGAAGCCGCCCCCGCGCCTGCCGAGGCACCGGCGGCCACGGTCGAGGAAACCGCGCTTGAGCCGCTCTATGCCGATCCTGCGCTCGCAGGGCAGCGTCCGAAACCGCGTCCGGCAACCGTCGCAGCCGCAGCGGCGGCCCTCGCCACGGCCCCCGCAGAAACCGCCGCGCCCGCGCCTGAGGTCGGCGAGCAGGTTGTCACCCTGCGCCCGAAATCGCGCCCTGCCGGAATTGCCGCCCGCGCCAGCGAGGCCGCGCGCGCCGAGGCCGAAGCCATGGCCGCCGCCGAAGCCGCGGCCGCCGCGCTCGCCAATCGCCCCGATCCCTTCGCCAGCGGCACCGATCTGGCGGTGGCGATCTCGCGCCGTCCGATGCCGAAGCCCTCGGATCTGGCCGCCCGGGCCGCCGCGCTGCGCGCAGCACCTGCCCCCGCAGCCGCCGCGCGCCCCGAACCCGAGCCCCGGTCGCGCACGCCCGAGCCCACCAGCTTCTCGGCGCCCGTGCGCCCCGACGAACTGGACGAGCCCGAGCCCACCTCGGTCGCGCCGAAACTCCCCACCTCGGCGTCGGTCGCGAAACAAGCCACCGAGAAGAACGCGATCCGCCTGGGCGAGATGAACCTGATCGGCCTGTTCGGCTCGGCCGGAAATCGCCGCGCGCTGGTGCGGATGGAGACCGGGAAGTTCGTCAAGGTCGGCGTCGGAGACCGGCTCGATGGCGGCAAGGTCACCGCGATCGGGACCGATCAGCTAAGCTATACCAAGGGCTCGCGCAGCTATACGCTGAAGCTTCTGCAGGGCGAGTGACCGCCCCCTCGCGGAACCGTTCAAATCAGATGACAAGCCCGAAACATCAGGGCTTTGCCCTTGCGTCCGCCCCCCCGTGCGCTAGGCTGGCCTCATCCCCCGGATCACGCCTCGGTCCCCTCCCCGCCCTCGCGCCCGGGAGGCACCGATTTCGCCGCACAAAGGAGCCGCGCGCGCAATGGAATCCTTCCTGATCTACGCCTCGCTCTACCTGTTTGCGATGGTCGTCGCGGTGCCTCTGGCATCGCGGATGGGGCTGGGATCGGTGCTGGGCTACCTGCTGGCAGGGCTTCTGATCGGGCCGATTTTCGGGCTTGCGGGTTCGGAAATGACCGACCTCCAGCATTTCGCCGAGTTCGGCGTGGTGATGATGCTGTTCCTGATCGGGCTGGAGCTGAACCCGCGCGGGTTGTGGGAGATGCGCCACAAGCTGCTGGGGCTGGGCGGGTTGCAGGTGCTGCTGACGCTGGGCGCAGTGGCGGGGCTGATGCTCGCGCTCGGTCAGCCGATGCAGATCTCTCTGGCCTTGGGGATGATCTTTGCGCTCTCGTCGACCGCGATCGTGCTGCAGACGCTGGATGAAAAGAAGCTGATGCGCACGGCGGGCGGACGCTCGGCCTTCTCGGTGCTGCTGATGCAGGATATCGCGGTGATCCCGATGCTGGCGCTGATGCCGCTTCTGGCGCGGCCCGGCGCCCGCGCGCTGGCCGAGGCCGAGCGCACCGCCGAAAGCCCCGTCGCGCATCTGATCGACTCGCTCCCCGGCTGGCAGATCACGCTGGTGACGCTCGGCGCGGTGGCGGTGACGATCATCGCCGGGCACTTCCTGGTGCGGCCGTTGTTTCGCTTTGTCCATGGCGCCAAGCTGCGCGAGGTGAACACGGCGGTGGCCCTGTTCATCGTGGTCGGCATCGCCGCGCTGATGAACCTCGTCGGGCTTTCACCCGCGCTTGGCACCTTCCTCGCGGGCGTAGTGCTGGCCGACAGCGAGTTCAAGCACGAGCTTGAATCCGACATCGCGCCCTTCAAGGGGCTGCTGATGGGTCTGTTCTTCATCACGGTGGGCGCCGGGATCAGCTTCGACCTGATCGTGCAGGAGCCCTTGCAGATGATCGGCCTCGTGCTGGGGTTGGTGGCGCTCAAGGCGGCGATCCTCGCGGCACTGGCGCAGGTCTTCGGGCTGCGCGGCCATGACCGCTCGCTGTTCACGCTTGGGCTCGCACAGGCGGGGGAATTCGGCTTCGTCCTCATCGCCTTCGCCGTGTCGCAGCGGATCCTGCCGCAGCTTGTCGCCGAAAAGGCGCTGCTGGTGGTCGCGCTCTCGATGCTGATCACGCCGTTCCTGTTCATCCTGAACGACCTGCTGTCGCGCTACCGCAAATCCGAGGCGCCCACGGCCGACACGATCGACGCACAAGGCCCGATCATCATCGCGGGCGTGGGCCGGTTCGGGCAGGTGGTGAACCGGCTGGTCACCATGTCTGGCTTCAAGACCACCGTTCTCGACGCCGACCTCAAGACGATCCAGCTGATGCGCAAGTTCGGCTTCAAAGGGTATTACGGCGACCCGACACGCCCGGACCTTCTGGCCGCGGCGGGTCTGGCCAAGGCGCGCGTCCTGATGGTGGCGCTGGACGACAAGAACGCGACGACGCGGCTCGTGGCCTATGCCCGTCGCGAACGGCCCGACCTGCATATCATCGCGCGCGCCCGCGACCGCATCCATGTCTTCGATCTCTATCGCGCCGGAGCGAATGACATCGTGCGCGAAATGTTCGACGCGAGCCTGCGCGCCGGGCGCTATGTGCTGGAAAATGTCGGCCTGTCGGAGTTCGAGGCGGCGGAATTGGAGAAGCTGTTCTTCAAGCTCGACCGTGCCGCGGTGCGCGACCTCGCGCAGGTCTGGAAGCCGGGCGTCCCGATCGAGCAGAACCCCGATTACATCGCCCGCACCCGCGAGCTGAATACCGAGCTGGAAACCACGATGATGCAGCGCTTCGCCAAGCGCACCGACACGCCGGCTGCGCCACCTGCGGCCAAACCGGACCCGGCCCAGCCCGAAGCCGACGCTTGAGCATAAAAAAACGGGGCCCGATGGCCCCGTTTTTCAATAGCTTTCCGGCAGCGGATCAGGCCGCGCGGCTCACCAGCACGTCATCGACCTTCTTGGCCGCACCCGCCTCGTCGGTGCCCGACACGGCGGCGACTTCACGGGTCAGACGCTCCAGCGCGGCTTCGTAGAGCTGACGCTCGGAATAGGATTGCTCGCGCTGGTCATCGGCGCGGTGCAGGTCACGGACCACCTCGGCGATCGACAGCAGGTCGCCCGAGTTGATCTTCTGTTCGTATTCCTGCGCCCGGCGCGACCACATCGCGCGCTTCACGCGGGCCTTGCCGCGGAGCGTTTCCAGCGCCTTGTTGACGATGTCGGGCGAGCTCAGGCCACGCATGCCGATCTCGGTCGCCTTGTTGGTCGGCACCCGCAGCGTCATCTTGTCTTTTTCGAAAGAGATCACGAACAGCTCAAGCGAAAGCCCCGCAATTTCCTGCTCCTCGATCGAGACGATCTTGCCGACGCCATGCGCCGGATAGACCACGAAATCATTCGGGCGGAAATCGGTCTTCTTGGTCTTGGTCATTTAGTCGTTTCCTCGCTTATGGCCCTACCAACCCCCTATTTCACAGCGCAAAAGACGCCGCCGGCTGCCTGAGCGCCGCGTTTGCGTCTGTCACCATCTGGAAATCCCTTTCAGCCGAGCAGAGCGGAAAGAGGGGGATTCGAGACCCTTATGTAACAGAATCCTATCACAAAACGGCCCAAAAACAAAGCACGACAGCGTGCACGCCGCCTCACCTTGCGTCAGCGCGAGGAAATGGGCTGTTTATTGCTGCATTTGCACCATCTTGCCCATCCGGGGCTTGGTGCAATCATCCAGCAAAACTCGGGCCAGCCAGCACGGCAGGCCCGAATTGGCGAATCATTCGCCTTACTGGTCGCCCGTGCCGGGGTTTTCCGAGAAGTACTTCTCGAGCTTGCCGGTCTCGCCGTCGCGCTCTTCGTAACCCGGCATCGGGTCTTTCTTCTGGGTGATGACCGGCCAGAGTTCCGCGTATTTGCGATTGAACTCGACCCAGGTTTCCATGTTCGGCTCGGTATCCGGACGGATCGCGTCCGCCGGGCATTCCGGCTCGCAGACGCCGCAGTCGATGCACTCGTCGGGGTGGATCACCAGCGTGTTCTCCCCTTCGTAGAAGCAGTCCACCGGACAGACTTCGACGCAGTCGGTGTATTTGCAGGCGATGCAGTTATCGATGACGACATAGGTCATGGGGACCTCGCTCGGTTTCCTGAATTTTGCGATACCTACCCGCGCGCGCGCGGGTAATCAAGCACTACCCGGCGGGATTTCCGAGCCTGCGGCGATCTGGCCTGTCTCCTCGGCGCCCCCGCCCGCGTCCAGCGAGAGGTAAAGCTCCTGCGCCTCCGAGGCGGGCCCACGCCGTGTGCCACAGCCCAGTACCCGCACCACGCGCACCTGCCCCGCGATTGCCAGCGTCAGCACATCGCCCGGCCCGATCGCGCGGCCCGGTTTGACAACGCGCTGGCCGTTGACCCGCACCGAGCCCCGCTCGACCACCGTCGCGGCCAGCCCGCGCGTCTTGCAAAAGCGCGCGTGCCAGAGCCATTTGTCGATGCGGAGCCGGTCGGGGGCCTCGGTCACGGGCGGGCCTTAGGACTTGCTCTTGAAGCCCATCAGCGCGGCGGCAAAGGGGTTGTCCGGGTCGATCGGCTTTTCCTTCTTGGGCGGACGGGCTTCGAAACGACGCTCGCCCTTGTCGCCCGGCTTGTCGCCGAACTTGCCCTTGGGGCCGCCCTTCTTGCCCTTTGGCTTGCCGCCGCCCTTGCGTTCGCCACGCTCACCACGCTCGGGGCGATCGCCCTGCTCGCGGCCACCTTCGCGGCGCGGGCCACGCTGACCGCCACGCGGACGCGGCGCCCAGGTGAAGGTGTAGAAGGCTTCCATCTCGGGCTCGACCGAAGCGGCTTCCGCCTCGGCTTCGGCCACGGGCGAGGCTTCTTCGGGAATCGGATTGCCGCTTTCGTCCAGCTTCGGCTCGGGCGCGGGGCGCGCCTTTTCGCGCGTCCCTGCTTCAGCCTTGTAGCCCAGCCCGCCCATCAGATCGGCGAATTGCTCCAGCGTCATGCCGGTGATCGAGAGCATGTCGGGGTTGGCCTCGAAGCCCGCGCGGCTGTCCTGTCCGCGCAACAGATCGGCCAGCCGTTCGAGCATGTCGATGCGGATCGCACGCGCGCCGGCGGGGCGATAGCCCGAGAGCAGGTAGGTCTGCGCCGGGATCGTGTCGAGATAGGGGATCGTGACCAAGCCGGGCGGCGGGCTTTCGGGGAAATCCTCGGACCCGTCCCAAAGCGAGGCCAGCACCAGCCGCAGACGCGTCGGCGCGGGCTTGAGCAGCGCCGGCATGAAGATCGTGTATTGGCCAAAGCGCACGCCATGCTTGCGCAGCGCGCCGCGCGTCTCCTGGTCAAGCTCCTTGACCTCGGCGGCGACCGCTTCGCGCGCGATCACGCCCTGATTTTCCAGCAGGCGGAAAGCAAAGCCCCGCGCCAGACCGGCCAGCGCCTCGTCGCGGCTCATCGCCAGAAGCGGCTCGAACAGCGTGGCGACCTTGCGGTCGATGAAATGCTGCAGGCGACGCTTGACCTTCTCGGCCACGTCCTCGCCCGCCTCTTCATCGACAAAGGCCTCGACAACAGGTTTCAGCGGCTCCGCGCCCTTCACCAGCTTGCCGACCGCCGTGGTGCCCCACATCAGCCCGCCTTGCTCGGTGAAATCCATCTCGGTGTCGGGCGCATTGTAGAAGCGGTCCGCGCGCAGGTGAAATTCGGGGCGCAAGGCCTCGTAGGCTGCCCGCGCCAGCATCTTTGCCTCATCCGGCGACGAGGTGCCGTCCTGCAGGAACCGGAACCCTTCCAGACGACCGGCGAATTCGCCTTCGACCGTCACTTCACCCTTGTCATTCACCTCGGCCACGAGGGTCTCCTTCTGCTTGAGCCGCCGCAACAAGACGCTTGTCCGCCGGTCCACAAATCGTTGGGTCAGCGCGTTGTGCAACGCATCCGACAGGCGGTCTTCTACCGCGCGGGTTTCCTCACGCCAATGGGATTCGTCATCGACCCACCCCTTGCGCTGCGCGACATAGGTCCACGTGCGGATAAACGCGAGCCGTTTCGACAGCGCGTCGATGCCGCCATGGGTCTTGTCGATCCGCGCGATCTGCCCCGCGAGCCAGTCCGAGGGCACCCCCTTGCCGGCCTGCAGGAACCCGAAAATCCGCTGCAGAAGGGTCGCATGTTCCATCTCGGAGATCGAGCGGAAATCCGGGATCCGGCAGACATCCCACAGCAGCCGCACGTCTGCCGGATGCGTGATGCGGTCGCGGATTTCGGGGATCTCGGCCAGCGTGCGCAGCGCGCGCAGGTCGTCGGCCTCGCGCCCGCGCGTGAGCCTCTCATGCGTCGGCGCCTCTTCGAGCGCGCGGATCAGCCGGTCGACCGTGCCGAATTCCAGCCGCGGATTGCGCCAGCTCAGCCGCTCGATCGGGGCGAAGCGGTGGTTTTCCAGCGCCTCGGCCAGCGCGGGCTCCAGCGGGCGCGCCTCGCCGGTCACGCCGAAGGTGCCGTCTTGCGTGTGCCGCCCCGCGCGCCCGGCAATCTGCCCCATCTCATGCGGAAACAGCATCCGCATCCGCCGCCCGTCGAACTTCGACAATGCCGAGAACGCGACGTGGTCGATATCGAGATTGAGCCCCATCCCGATCGCATCGGTGGCGACGAGGTAATCGACATCGCCATTTTGATACATCTCGACCTGCGCATTGCGCGTGCGCGGGCTCAGCGCCCCCATCACCACGGCGCAACCGCCTTTCTGGCGGCGCAGGAGCTCGGCGATGGCATAGACATTTTCAACCGAAAACCCGACAATCGCACTGCGAGGCGGCATCCGACTTGTCTTTTTCGAACCTGCGTAGGTCAATTCCGAAAATCGGTCGCGGCGCGAGAACTGCACCCCGGGCACCAGCGCCGCAATCGCGCCCCGCATCGCGTCCGAGCCCAGAAACAGGGTTTCATGCAGCCCGCGCGCATGCAGAAGACGGTCGGTGAAAACATGACCGCGCTCTGGGTCGGCGCAGAGCTGGATCTCGTCGATGGCGACGAAATCGGCGCCGATCGCATCGGGCATCGCCTCGGTGGTGCAGACCCAATATTGCGTGCGCTCGGGCACGATCCGTTCTTCGCCGGTAACCAGCGCCACCACCGAGGGGCCGCGCTTGGCGACGATCCGGTCATAGACCTCGCGCGCCAAGAGCCGCAACGGCAGGCCGATGACGCCGGTGCGATGCGCCAGCATCCGCTCGATCGCGTAATGCGTCTTGCCGGTGTTTGTCGGCCCCAGAATGGCCGTGATCCGCCCCGCCATGTGCCCCTTGCCCGCAAGCGCCTAGAGCGCCACGCCGGCCATCTCCTGTTGCAGCCTGTCGATGGCGTCTTTCACATCCTGCTGATGCGGGTTCAAGGCGAAAGAGGCCTTGAAGGCGGCCAGTGCGCGCGTGCGTTGCCCCATGTCCTCAAACATCGCCCCCAGCCCCGCCAGCGCGCCCCAATGGCGCGGCTCAAGGCTCAGCGTTTTCGCCACATCCTCGATCGACGGCCCGAACTGTCCGGCCATGAAATAGGCGGTGGCGCGCGCGTTCCAGCCTTCGGCGAAATCTGGCGCATGATCGGTCAGCGCCGTCAGATGCGCGATCGCCGCCTCGTAATCGCCCTCGTCGATCGCGGCCTGCCCACGCTTGAGCAAAAGGTCCATCGCCGGCGAACCCGAGCGCGACCAGGCGCGGCGAATATCGGACTCGGCACGCGCCCAGGCGGGGTTCGCGGGATCGGCCAATTCGGTGAAATATTGCTCAAGCCCGGCGGTCTCGGCGCGAACGGGCGTGCCGAACGCTACGGCACCCGCCAGCAGCGTTAAAAATGCCGTCACGGCATATTTGTTTGTCACAAGCGGCTCAACCATAACTAGACTGTAACTCATACGCCGGAGAATGCGAGTATCCGGCAATCACATTCGGAGGAACCCATGAGTGTAGTCATCGAGAAAGCCGTCGCGGCGCTTGCGGAAAAGATGCCCAACGGCTTCTCGTCCACCGCGAAATTCGTGATCAAGGACGAAGGCAGCATCATCGTCGATTCGGACGGTGTGCGCGCGGGCGACGACGAGGCCGATGTCACGCTTACTGCTTCGGCGGAAACCTTCCAGGGGCTGCTCGATGGCTCGGTCAACCCGACCGCCGCCTTCATGATGGGCAAGCTCAAGGTCGATGGCGCGATGGGGCTGGCGATGCAGCTGGGCGCCGCGCTGTCCTGATCGAACAAGCGAAAACATCCGGGCCGCCGCCTTCGGGCTGCGGCCCTTTTTCATGTGAAACGGTCAGATCTCGATCTGGCGGAACCCGTCGCGCAGCGCGCGCGACCAGGCCTCGGACATACGGGCGAATTCCGCGTCCTTGGCCTCGATCCGGCGCTTCGAGCTGATCTTGCAATCGTCGGTCTCGATGATCGCCAGATCCAGCGGCATCCCCACCGACAGGTTCGAGCGCAGCGTCGAATCCATCGACAGCAGGACCGCCTTGGTCGCATCCTCCAGCGAGGTATGCGGCGTCACCACCCGGTCGAGGATCGGCTTGCCGTATTTATGCTCGCCGATCTGCAGATAGGGCGTGTCCTCGGTGGCCTCGATGAAATTGCCTTCCGGGTAGATCAGGAACATCCGCATGTCGCCGCCCGCGCGCTGCCCCGCCACGATCATCGAGGCCGAGGTCGGCACCGCTTCGGCATTCATCTTGGAATTGATGTCCTTGCGCACCGAGGCCAGCGTGTTGCCGATGATCTCGGCCACCTTCAGCATCGTCGGCGCCAGCAGGATCGAGGTGGCGGGCGTCGCGTCCTCGTCCTCGATCTCTTCGCGCAGCCGCGCGAGCGTCGTCTGCGTCACCGAGAGCGACCCGGCGGTGAGAATGGTAATCACCCGCTCGCCCGGCACCTCGAAGGTGAACATCTTCTTGTAGGTCGCGATATTGTCGAGCCCGGCATTGGTCCGGGTATCCGACAGCAAGACGATGCCTTTTTTCAGCAGCAGACCGACGCAATAGGTCATGATTTCCTCAACCGATCAGAGTCGGGCCAATCTATTGCTGTGCCGCAGCAAGAGCAACGGTCACATCAAGGCTCTCTTCGCCCTCGCCGCGCGCAAGCCCTCGGATCGGTGCGGCGTCACGCGCATCGAGCCCCGAGCCCAGCCGGATATAGCGGTCATCCGGGCAGCAGCCATTGGCCGGATCGAAGCCCACCCAGCCGAGCCCCGCGACAAAGACCTCGGCCCAGGCATGGGCGGCCTCGTGCGGCTCGCCGTCGGCGCCCGCGAACAGATAGCCCGAGACATAACGCGCGGGCAGGCCGACATGACGCGCGGCCGCGATCAGCGCATGAGCATGATCCTGGCAGACGCCTTCACCCAACTTCAGCGCCTCGGCGGCGGTGGTATGGGCATGGGTCACGCCCGGCCGGTAGGCGATGGCCTCGGCGACCGCGCCCGCAAGCGCATGGGCCTTTTCCAGATCGCCCGAAATCCCCTCGATTGCATCCTCTGCCAGCGTGCGGATCGCGGCATCGGCATCGGTCGCGAGGGTTTCACGCAGGTAGGCCTCTGGCGGCGCAAGCTCACGGTGACCACGCAGAACGCCGGCCAGATCGACCGTCTCGACCTGCCCCTCGACGCGGATCACCACCTCTTGCAGCGGACCGCGCAGGCTCCAGCTTTCGATCTTGTCGCCCGCGCCATCGCGGAACGAACCGCCGCGCATGCCGCCCACGACCTCGACCGACCAGCGGATCACGCGCTGGCCATCGAAACGCGACGGGAACAGCCGCAGCGACTGCACCGCCGAGCGCATCGAGGCGTCATAGCGGTAAACGGTGACATGGCTGACATCGAGGATCATCGGGCTTCCCCACTGAGATAGCTGTCGTAAACGAGGGTCGAGAGCGCCCCGATCTCGGCGATATAGCGATTGAGGAACTCGTGCAGCCCTTCCTCGAAAATCTCTTCGACATTGGTTTCGGCGATATCGCCGACCAGCGCACGGGCGCGCCGCTGCGCCGCCCCCGAATGGTTATACTCGCGCGACAACCCGTCAAGATGCGCCAGCGCCGTTTCCAGCGAGGTAATCAGCGCGCGCGGGCATTGCCGGTTCAGGATCAGGAAATGCGCGATCTTGCGCGCGGTGATGTCGCCACCATAGGCCCAGTGGAAGGCCCGATGCGCCGACATCGCCCGCAACAGCACCTGCCATTGGTAGTTATCAAGCGCCGAGCCCACCAGTTCGACCGAGGGCAGGAGCACGTAATATTTCACGTCGATCAGGCGCGCGGTGTTGTCGGCACGTTCCAGCGCGAAGCCGATGTTGAGGAAGTGATAGCCGTCATTGCGCAGGAGCGTCGCCTCGATCGCGCCACGGATCATCGCACTCTGGCGCATCACCCATTCGGTCAGCTCGGTCAGCTCCATCTCGGAGCGCGCGCGGCGTTCGAGCTGGGTGATTTCCTGATAGGTCGTGTTCAGCGCGTCCCAAAGCTGCGAGGTGATCGCGGTGCGCACGATGCGGGCGTTTTCGCGCGCCCGGTAGATGCAGGAAATCACCGACGAGGGGTTGTCGCGGTCAAAAAACAGGTAGCTCTCGATATTGCGCTGCACCGGGTCGCCATATTTCGTCGCGAACCCTTCGGCCGTGCCCGAGGCCAGAAGCAGGCTCTCCCATTCCGAGCGATAGCCGTGCCCCGCCGAGGGCATCAGCGCGATCCGCGCCCCCACCTCCAGCAAACGTGCCATGGTTTCCGCGCGCTCGATGTAGCGCCCGATCCAGAAAAGATTCTCCGCCGTCCGGCTCAGCATATCCGTTACTCCGCCAGCACCCAGGTATCCTTGACGCCCCCGCCCTGCGACGAGTTCACCACGAGCGAGCCTTCGGTCAGCGCGACGCGGGTCAGCCCGCCCGGCACCAGCTCGATCTGCTCGCCGACGAGGCAATAGGGCCGCAGGTCGACATGGCGCGGCGCGATCCCCTCCTCGACGAAAGTGGGCGTCGTCGACAGCGCAAGCGTCGGCTGGGCAATGTAATTGTCGGGGTCGTCCTCGATCTTGGCACGAAAGGCCTCGATCTGCGCCTTGGTCGATTTCGGCCCGACCAGCATGCCGTAGCCGCCCGAGCCATGCACCTCTTTCACCACCAGCTCGGGCAGGTGTTCGAGCACGTATTTCAGCTCGTCGGGCTTGGCGCATTGCCAGGTCGGCACGTTTTCGAGGATCGGCTCTTCGCCGAGGTAGAAGCGCACCATCTCGGGCACGAAAGTGTAGATCGCCTTGTCATCGGCCACGCCCGCGCCCGGCGCGGACGCAATCGTCACCCCGCCCGAGCGATAGACATCCATCAGCCCCGGCACGCCCAGCATCGAATCCGGGCGGAAGCAGAGCGGGTCGAGGAAACTGTCGTCGATCCGGCGATAGATCACATCGACCTTCTGCGGGCCGCGCGTGGTGCGCATCCAGACGAAGCCGCCCTCGACGAACAGATCGGCGCCCTCGACCAGCTCGACGCCCATCAGGTCGGCCAGGAAGCTGTGCTCGTAATAGGCCGAGTTGAAATGGCCCGGCGTCAGGATCGCGATGGTCGGATCGCGGTCGCATTTCGCCGGCGCCACCGAGGCCAGCGTGCGCCGCAACAGCTCGGCATAGCCATCGACCGGCTCGATCCGGTTCTCGCGGAACAGCTGCGGGAACATCCGCATCATGATCTCGCGGTTTTCCAGCATGTAGCTCACGCCCGAAGGCGTGCGGCAGTTGTCTTCAAGCACATAGAACTGGTCGGGCCCGGTGCGCACGAGGTCGATGCCGACGATGTGGCTATAGATCCCGCGCGGCGGCTGAAAGCCTACCACGGCGCGCTCATAGGCCTCGTTCTGATAGACCAGCTTCGCCGGGATCTTGCCCGCGCGCACGATCTCGCCACGGCCATAGACATCCGTCAGAAACGCGTTCAGCGCCCGCGCGCGTTGCTTGATGCCGCGCTCCAGCCGGCGCCATTCGTTCTGCGCGAAGACGCGCGGGAACATGTCGAAGGGGATCAACCGGTCCGGGTCTCCGCCCTCGCCATAAACCGCGAATGTGATCCCGATCCTGCGAAACAGCGCCTCGGCCTCGGCCTGTTTCATCTGCCGCAGCTCCGCCGGCATGGCCCGCATCCAGTCTTCCAGACGAGCATAGGGCGCGCGGACCTGATCGTTTTCGAACATCTCGTTGAAATAGGTGGTCATCGCCTGATTCCTCCGCCTTTGCGTTAACCCTAGAAAGCGTGACGTCCGAGTAAAAGGTGTGTGGCGGGCATTCGCGTCGGCAGGCCGCAATTGCCGCCTATTTCACATGCGCGCGCCTAAAATTCAGGCAGGCATGAAAAGGCAGGTGCCAGGGCGGGCCTGCCGGAGCCGCTTTCGCGCCCTTGCGCCCGCCCCCTCGCAGCCCCTATCTCTGGGACAGACAGCAAAAGAGGACCCGGATGCGCTTTCACCTTCCCCGCCCCGTTTTCGACGCAACCACCCCGACCGGGGGCGCATCGGGCGGCTTCGGCGATCTGCCCGACTGGGATCTGGGCGACCTCTATGCCGCCCCCGACGCGCCCGAATACGCGCGTGACATGGGCTGGCTGGAAACCGAATGCGCCGCCTTCGCCGCCGATTACGAAGGCAAGCTCGCCAGTCTCGACGCCGCGGGCATGGCGCGCTGCATTGCACGCTACGAGGCGATCGAGCAGGTCGCGGGGCGCATCATGTCCTATGCCGGGCTGCGCTATTACCAGAACACGATGGATGCCGAGCGCGCCAAATTCATGGCCGACGCGCAGGACCGGATGACCACTTTCACCACGCCGCTGGTGTTCTTCTCGCTCGAATTCAACCGCATCGACGACGCCACCTATGAGGCGCTTTTCGCCGATGCGCAGGTCGCGCGCTACAAGCCTGTGTTTGACCGGATGCGCAAGATGCGCCCACATCAGCTCTCGGATGAGCTGGAGA
The DNA here is from genome assembly GCF_002358085.1 of Pseudothioclava arenosa. Taxonomy (GTDB): domain Bacteria; phylum Pseudomonadota; class Alphaproteobacteria; order Rhodobacterales; family Rhodobacteraceae; genus Pseudothioclava; species Pseudothioclava arenosa. The sequence goes on along the minus strand of NZ_NTJD01000003.1, from coordinate 50,333 downwards.
AATTCCTGCACGATCAGTCGGTTGTGGGCGCGGCTGCGTGGAACCGTCTGTTCGATGAAACCACCGCCGGGCTGGAGTTCACGGTCAATGGCGAGGTGCTGAACCTCGAGGCGACGACGACGCTTCTGTCCGACCACGACCGCGCAAAACGCGAGGCCGCCGCGCGCGAACTGGCGCGTGTCTTCGGCGAGAAGATCAAGCTCTTCGCCCGCGTCCACAACACGCTGGCCAAGGAAAAGGAAATCGAGGACCGTTGGCGCAAGATGCCGACGCCGCAATTCGGCCGGCACCTGTCGAACGATGTCGAACCCGAGGTGGTCGAGGCGCTGCGCAACGCGGTCGTGGCCGCCTATCCGCGGCTGTCGCACCGCTATTACGCGCTGAAGGCGAAATGGCTGGGGCTCGACAAGCTGCAGGTCTGGGACCGCAACGCGCCGCTGCCGACCGAGGCGCCGCGCACGATCCAATGGGCCGAGGCGCGCAGAACCGTGATGGAGGCCTATGCTGCCTTCGATCCGCGCATGGCCGAGATTGCACAACCCTTCTTCGACAAGGGCTGGATTGATGCGGGCGTGAAACCCGGCAAGGCGCCCGGAGCCTTCGCCCATCCGACCGTCACCAATGTGCACCCCTATGTGATGCTGAACTACCTCGGCAAACCGCGCGACGTGATGACGCTGGCGCATGAGCTGGGGCACGGCGTGCATCAGGTTCTGGCCGCGAAACAGGGCGAAATGCTGGCCTCGACGCCGCTGACCCTGGCCGAGACCGCCAGCGTCTTTGGCGAAATGCTGACCTTCCGCGCGCTGCTCGATGCCGCCAAGACCCCGGCCGAGCGCAAGACGCTTCTGGCGGGCAAGGTCGAGGACATGATCAACACCGTGGTGCGCCAGATCGCGTTCTATGATTTCGAATGCAAGCTGCACGCCGCCCGCGCCGAGGGCGAGCTGACGCCCGACGAGATCAACGCGCTCTGGATGTCGGTGCAGGGTGAGAGCCTCGGCCCCGCGTTCGAGTTCATGCCGGGCTATGAGACCTTCTGGTCCTACATCCCGCATTTCGTCCACTCGCCCTTCTACGTCTATGCCTATGCCTTCGGCGATGGGCTGGTGAACGCACTTTACGCCGCCTATGCCGACGGGCTGCCGGGCTTCCAGGACAAGTATTTCGCCATGCTCGAAGCGGGCGGCTCGATGCATCACAAGGAACTGCTGGCCCCCTTCGGCCTCGACGCCACCGACCCGGCCTTCTGGGACAAGGGGCTGTCGATGATCGCAGGGCTGATCGACGAGCTGGAAGCGCTGGAATGAGTCAGGCGGGGCGCGCGCCCAAGGGCCGTATCGTTCTGCACCTGCCGGGAGCGATGGGCGCGCCCGATGGCTCGCGCCTACCCGGTTTTCTGTCCAAGCTGCACGCCGGTTTTTCTGCGGCCGGCGCGCAGGTCGAGATCCGCCAGCGCGACCGCGCCGCCCTTGAGGCGCTGGCCGAGACGCCCGATTTTCATATCGTCTGGCAGGGGCGGTACCAGCATCCGCGCCTGCTCAATACCGCGATCGCCTATGTGTTTCCGTTCTGGTATCTCGACCCGCAGGGCGTCTACGGCGCCTCAACGGTGACCGGGGCGCGGTTTGACCCCGACGCTCAGGATCCGGCCGAAGCGCGTGCCTTCGCCGACCGGCTGCGCAAGCGCCTCGTCGAGCCGCGCCAGAGCCGCCTGCCCCAGCCCGAGGTCACCGCCCCCCTGCCCCGGGGCGCGATCGCGGTGTTCCTGCAAGGCCAGTCCGAACCCACCGAGCGGCTTGGCTATATGCCCGAGGACGAGATGCTGCGCGCGGTTCTGGCCGACACGCAGGGCCGTCCCGTCATCATCAAGCCGCACCCGCTGACGCGCGACCTTGAAACCTTCGAGCGGATCGCGGCGCTGCGCGACGATCCGCGCGTGACCATCAGCCTCGGCAATATCCACGACATCCTCGCGGCCTCGGCGGTGACGGTGTCGCTGTGCTCGGCGGTTTCGCTGGAGGGAATGCTGCACCACCGCCCGGCGGTGCTGTTCGGGCGCTCGGATTTCCACCATTGCACCGAAACCGTGACCCGCGCCGAAGACTGGCCCGCGGCCCTCAGCCGCGCGCTGGCGCGGGACTGGCCGTTTGACGCCTTCCTGCACTGGTTTCTGGGCGAAAAGATGCTGAACGCGGGCCGCCCCGACCTGCTGCAACGCGCTGCGCGACGCATCGGCGCGACCGGCGCCGACCTTACAGACCTAGGCCTCGCCGGGCTGGCGGCGGGCGCCTAGAAGGCGCCCAGCATATCCTCGACCTCGAAGCGCGTCAGCCGCGGGTGCCGCATCCGGCCAAAGCCCGCAAGGCTCACCATCTGCGGAAAAAGCGCCTCGAACAGCAACAGCATGCGCGGGTCGATCATCTCGGCCGCACCGTCGCCCGGATGGTAGCTTTCGAACTCAAGGCCCATCACCTTGAGCGCCGATTGCCGTTTGAGAACAAGGTGATAAAGCGTCACCGGCGCGACGGGGCTGACCTCAATCACGCTCACGCCGTCGATAAAGGCGCGCGCCGGAACAAAGGCCGCATCCAGCCCGGTGGCCCGCTTGAGCCGCGCATCGCGCAGACAGATCCGCGCCCGCGGCCCCAGCACCAGATCCGCCATCGGGCGCCCCGCGCCAAAGGCTTCGGCGGTGATCCGCGTCAGCCCGACCGGCGCCTCGGATATATCCTGCGAACCGGGCCCGCCCCCGGTCGCAGGATATTGCACCAAGGAGCCGACCCAGGTGACTTGCTCGAACACCCCTTCGGCAGTCAGCAGGCGCATCCCCGGCACCACGTCCTCAATCGCCACGGGCCCGGTCTCGGCAGTCAGAACCGAACCGCGCGCCAGCCCCGAGAACGCCTCTTCGAAAAGCGGCGTGGCCGGGGCGATCCGGGTCGAGCTATCGATCTCGCCCTCGGGCGTCAGCCACATCGATTCATAGCGGCGGGTCAGCGGCATCGCGCGCAGCGGACGCGCCACAGCGGCGGCAGGGGCCGGTGACGTGGTGCCGGTGCGAATGCGCGGCAGGCGAACGGGCGTAGCAGGAAGAGCGTCTTGCGACACCCTGCGAGGATAGGACATGCGATCAGCCTCTCGGTCTGGTCACATCTGCTTGGCCCCCGCCCGGTGCAGATCGACAAGGCCAACCTGCCGGATCGCGGCGCAGGCGTCAAATTTCTTGAAAAACCGGGAGGACTTGCAAACCAATCCGGGGCACAGCTTTGCGATTGTGCGGACAACCGCAACAATCGCCACAAACCTACCTCATTTGCCCGAAATTGGCCGCAATGCGATTCGGATTACAGCCGGATCGGCGGATCGTGGCGCTCAGGATGCGCGCGACAGGGCCGTCCGGGGCTGGCGCAAGGGTGCCGCTCGGCTGGCCCGGCGCGCGAGGGCGCGCAGCCCGCGATCCCAGGGCATCGGCTGATCGCATTTGGCCGCCTCGGCGACGACGGCATTGATCCAGCGCTGCGATTTCTTGGTGCTCATGGCTCTGCTCCTGCCTTCTGACGGTTCGGGTCTTGCGCCCGTATTCCAGATTTATCGCCAGCCAATGCGGCAGCGTTTTGGCAAAGCTGCGTTTTTCAGATGGAGACAATCCGGCCATGCATTTTGCGAAATCGTCTCGAAAACGATGACAATCCCCCGAAATTTGCGGGGCCTGTTTCGAAATTCAGCAAAATCTTGGCGCACTTGGGGCGAACACTCCCCCGACCGGCACCAATCAGAGGCGGATCACCGAGATCAGGCGACCGTAGTCAACCTCTTGTTCATGGGTCGCACGACGGTAGGAATAGAACAGCTCGGGCTCGCAATAGGTGCAATGGTGCACCCATTCCGCCCGGCCCACGCCCGCCTCGCGCAGTTTGTGCAGCCCAAAGGACGGCAGGTCGAAGATCGGCCGCTCGCCGGGTCCTTGCGTGAAGAAGCGCGCGAACTCCGGGTCTTCGTCGGTGAACCGATCCATGAAGTCCCAGCCCACCTCATAGACCCGCTGCGAGATGCAGGGCCCGATCACCGCCGCGATCTTCTCGCGCCGCGCGCCCAGCTTGACCATCGCGGCGACGGTGTTTTCCAGAATATCGTCAAGCGCCCCGCGCCAGCCGGCATGGGCCGCACCCACAACGCCCGCCTCGCGATCGGCAAACAGCACCGGCTGACAATCGGCGGTCAGCACGCTCAGAAGCACGCCCGGCACATCGGTCACCATCGCATCCGCCTCAACCGGCGCGGCCAGCGGGCCAGTGACATGCACGACATCCGCAGAATGGGTCTGATGCACCCCGACAAGCTGCGCGGGATCGACATCGAAAGCCTCGGCCACGCGGGTGCGGTTGATCGCCACGACCTCGGCCAGATCGCTCGACCCCGGCCCGCAGTTCAGCCCCTTGAACACACCCGATGAGGCCCCTCCCTTGCGGGTCAAAAACCCGTGGCGAACGCCGTCAAGCGCCGGAGAGGTCAGGATTTCAAGCGTGGCGGCCATGATGAGCGCTCATGTTCAGGACGGTTTCACAGGGTCGAACCCCGGCACGGGCGGGGCGGTTTTCGGGACGATGGCAAGGCTTTGGAACAGGTGACCCATTTCGGCGGGGTGGGTCAAGCGCCGATGCGCGGCGACATGCGCGTCGAGCGCCGCACCCTGCAGAGCACGCGCCAGAACCTGCGCGCGTTGCGTGATGCCCAGACGCTCCAGCAGAACGCCTTGCGCCGTCATTCCCGACACCGCCGCCCCCGCCGCACGGGCCGCGCGGGCCAGTGGCTCGAAGTCAACATGGGCGGTCAGGTCGGCCTCGCCGGGGCTGGCCAGAGGGTCCTCGGGCTGATGCGCGCGCAGCGCCTGAAAGGTATCGCCCAGCGAATACCAATTGCCATAGTCGATCACGATCGCCACCCCGCCCTGCGCGGCGATCTGCCCTGCGATGCGGGTGATGATCGGCTCGGCGGCCGGGCAGGTTTCGACGACATCGCCGGGCTTCGTGTCTTCCTGCCGATGCGCCAGCGCGGCGTAATCGGTCTCGGGCGCAAGCCCGGCGATCAGCGCACCCTCGGGCGCGAGCCCCACCTGACGCTCGCACCAGCCGCGCGCGGCGCGCTGGAACTGACGGATCGGCAGCGCGTCGAAAAACTCGTTCGCGACAAGGAACAGGGGCGCGTCATTCGGCAGGTCTTCGACCTGCGCGTGCCAGATGACAGAGCGCCCCGCCAGCGTCTGGCGCTGCACCTCGCGCAGGGTCGGCGAGGCCTCGACCAGGTGGATTTCGGCGGCCTCGACCATCCCCGGCACCGCCGCCATCGCGCGCAGCATATCCGCCATCAGCGTGCCGCGCCCCGGCCCCGGCTCGGCCAGGATGAACCGCGCGGGTCGCCCCTGATCGAGCCAGACCTGCGCAAGGCAAAGCCCCAGCATCTCGCCGAACATCTGCGAGATTTCCGGCGCGGTGATGAAATCACCCGCCGCTCCGAACGGGTCGCGCGTCGCGTAATAGCCATGCTCGGGATGCAACAGGCACTCGGCCATGAAATGATCGAGCCGCATCGGCCCCTCGGCCGCGATGCGCCGCGCGAGGATCTCGGTCAGGGGCGTCATAGCGCCGCCTCGCCGCGCTTGGGCAGGCGCATCGCGCGCCAGGCGAACCACAGCCCCACGAGGATCATCGGGATCGACAGGATCTGCCCCATGGTCAGCCCCGCGCCACCGAACTGCAGCACATAGCCCAGCGGGTTCTCGGGGCTGGCGAATTGCGCGTCGGGCTGGCGGAACAGCTCGACAAAGGCGCGCGCGGCGCCATAGCCCGCGAGGAACACGCCCAGCAACAGCCCCGGCCTGCGCAAACCGCCCAGCGCCAGCAGCCCCCAGAGGATCGCGCCCAGCACCAGACCTTCAAGCCCCGCCTCGTAGAGCTGCGAAGCATGGCGCGCACAGGCGCCGTCGATCTGCCCGGCCATGCCGTCGCAAAACTGCGCCTCGGGCACCGGAAAGATCACGCCCCAAGGCGCATCGGTCGGCCGTCCCCAAAGCTCGGGCTTGATGAAATTCGCAACCCGCCCCAGCAACAACCCGATCGGCGCCACCAGCGCAAAGGCATCGGCCAGGGCAAGCGGCGCGATCTGGTGGCGGCGCGCAAACCACAGCCCCGCCACGACCACGCCCAGAAACCCGCCGTGAAACGCCATGCCGCCTTCCCAGACCTTCAGGATCTCGAGCGGATGGGTGAGGTAATAGCCCGGCTGATAGAACAGCACATAGCCCAGCCGCCCGCCCAGAATGACCCCCAGGATCACCGCCGTCAGCAGGTCCTCGACGCGCGCGGGCTCCATCGGCGCCTCGCCCCCCCAAAGCCGAGGCCGCTTCATCAGCGCAACGATAATCTGCCAGCCCGCGACCAGACCCGCGATATAGGCCAGCGCATACCAGCGGATCGGCAGGTCAACCCCCGGGATCACGAAGGCATTGGGGTCGATATCGGGGAAGGGAATGGCCATGGCGCTCCTCGTTTCGCGCGGCACCCAAGCGCGCCGGGCGCGTGAAGTCAACCGCCCCGACGGCCCGCTCGCGCCCTTGTCAGCCGATGGCACCCTGCCCCGCCCTTGCATGGCGGGCCGCACGCGCGCATATAAGGCCAAAGCCCGCGACCAGACCCCCGCGACCAGACCGGAGAGCCCGATGCAAGCGCCCAACAAGTTTCTCGACGAGATGTCCAAGCTGATGACCAACGCCATGGGCGTGGCCCAAGGCGCCAAGAGCGAGGCCGAGACGGCCATGAAATCCTGGATGGACCGCTGGCTCGCCGAGCGCGACTTCGTCACCCGCGAGGAATTCGACGCGGTGCGCGCGATGGCGCAGAAGGCGCGCGAGGAGAACGAGGCGCTGAAGACCCGCCTCGATGCACTCGAAGCCGCCTCCGCCCCAAAGAAACCCGCGCGGGCGAAGAAAGACGCCTGAGCGCGCTCAGCCCGTCTGAGCAAGGGCGCGCGCGAGAACCTCTTCGACGCGCGCGCTCATCGGCAGGCGCCGGGCCAGCACATCGGCCTGCGCCACCCACTCCGCCGCCAGCGCATCGTCGTCCGCCTCAGGCGAGCCGCCCAGATAGCGACAGGCGACGGCGACAAGATGGTAGTGAAACTGCACCGCTCCGCCGGCGTCGCGGCTGATCGCATCGGTTTGCCCCAGCACTGGTCCTGCCTCGGCCCGAATGCCGGTTTCCTCGTGCAATTCGCGCAAGGCCGCCGCCTCGACCGTCTCGCCCCATTCGACCTTGCCACCAGGATAGCCCCAAAGCCCGGCATCGGGCGGATTGGCACGGCGCACCAGCAGCACCTCGGAGCCGCGCAGCACCACCGCCAAAACGCCCAGCCGCGGAACCGGCCCGCTCATTCGAGCGCCAGCTCTTGCGCCAGCGTCCCGTCGGGGCGATAGACCAGAACCACGCCGGCCTCGGTCACTACCAGCGTGAACTCGCGCGCGAAGGTGATTGCCTCGACCGAGGCGCCCTCGGGCAAGGAAATCGTGGGCGGCAGCTCGGGCATCGGCGCTTGCCCCGGCAGGCGGATGACAAGCAGCGTCACAATCGCTACAAGGCCCGCAATCATCGTCGCGGTCAGCAAGCTGACCAATATCTTGAGAAAACGGATCTCGGGCAGCGGGGCCGGATCGGAAGGCAGCATGTCGGACATGGAAGAGCGCATCCTTCGCGTGGTGATCGGGGAAAACCCGCCTGCCCGCCTTGATAAAGCCTTGGCCGAGCTTGTGCCAGAGGAAGCGGCCCTTTCGCGGTCTCGGCTGACCAAGCTGATCGCCGACGGCGCCGTGTGCCGCGATGGCCAGCCCGTCACCGACCAGAAGGCCCGGGTCAGCGAAGGCGATGTCTTCGAGATCGCGCTGGAGCCCCCGCGCCCGGTCGAGACGCAGGCACAGGACATCCCGCTGAACGTGCTCTGGGAAGACGAAGACCTGATCGTGATCGACAAGCCCGCGGGGATGGTCGTGCATCCGGCGCCCGGCTCGGAGGATGGCACGCTGGTCAACGCGCTCTTGCATCATTTCGGCGGCAACCTGTCCGGCATCGGCGGCGACGCCCGCCCGGGCATCGTGCACCGCATCGACAAGGATACCTCGGGGCTCCTGGTGGTCGCGAAATCCGACCGCGCCCATCACGGGCTGGCCGAGCAATTCGAGCGCCACAGCGTCCACCGCCATTACCTCGCCATCTGCCACGGCACACCTGACGCCGCCGACCCGCGCCTGCGCGGCACCAAGGGGGTGAGCTTTGAGCCCGGCAATGTGCTCAAGGTCACCTCGCAACTCGCGCGCCATAAAACCGACCGGCAGCGGCAGGCGGTGCTGTTCCACGGTGGGCGCCATGCCGTCACCCGCGCCCGCGTGGTCGAGGATTTCGCCGGTGCCGCAGCCCTGATCGATTGCTGGCTGGAAACCGGGCGCACGCACCAGATCCGCGTGCACCTGGCCCATTGCGGCCACGGGCTGATCGGCGACCCGACCTATGGCGGCAAGCGCAAGCTGCCCGCGAAGGTGATCGGCGAGACCGCGAGCGAGGCCGCCTCGGCCTTCCCGCGCCAGGCGCTGCATGCCGCGACGCTGGGCTTCATTCACCCCGTCAGCGGCGAGGAACTGTCGTTTTCCTCGCCCCTTCCCGCCGACATGGAGGCGCTCCTTGACGTCCTGCGCGCGGGCGCCGAGGGCTGAAACACCGTTCAAATCCGCGTTAACCGGCCTTGAGTCGCGCCGGAAACCCTTTCATTTTTCGTTCAGATCCCTGTGCTAGCCGGGCTGTCGGACCTGCGCCTGAAAGGGATGGGCGCTTGAAAACCCGATGTCCCTGCCCCATGTTACGATGTCCTCGCAAGGGAGAGAGGTCTGAATGTCGAATTACGCCAACCTGCCAGCGCCCAGCCCCGAACAGGGCTTAAACCGCTACATGCAGGAAATCCGCAAGTTTCCGCTTCTGGAACCGGAAGAGGAATACATGCTGGCCAAGCGTTGGGCCGACCATCAGGACACCGACGCGGCCCACAGGCTGGTCACCTCGCACCTGCGCCTCGCGGCCAAGATCGCCATGGGCTATCGCGGCTACGGACTGCCGCAGGCCGAGGTCATCTCGGAGGCCAATGTTGGCCTTATGCAGGCGGTGAAACGCTTTGACCCGGAAAAGGGCTTCCGCCTCGCGACCTACGCGATGTGGTGGATCCGCGCCGCGATCCAGGAATACATCCTGCGCTCCTGGTCGCTGGTGAAACTCGGCACCACCTCGGCGCAGAAGAAGCTCTTCTTCAACCTGCGCAAGGCCAAGGCCAAGATCGGCGCCTACGAAGAGGGCGACATGCGCCCCGAGAACGTGCGCCAGATCGCGACCGACCTGAACGTCTCCGAAGACGAGGTGATCGCGATGAACCGGCGCCTGTCGGGGGGTGACGCCTCGCTCAATGCGCAGGTTGGCGCCTCAGATGGCGATTCCTCGGCGCAATGGCAGGACTGGCTTGAGGACGAGGATGCCGATCAGGCCGAGGCCTATGCTGAGCAGGACGAACTGCAGACACGCCGCGAAATGCTGATGGCGGCGATGGATGTGCTCAACGATCGCGAAAAAGACATCCTGATGCAGCGCCGCCTGCGCGACGACCCTGTCACGCTCGAGGAGCTCTCGGAACAATACGGCGTCTCGCGCGAACGCATTCGCCAGATCGAGGTCCGCGCCTTCGAAAAACTCCAGGACAAGATGCGCGACCTTGCCCGCGACAAGGGCATGAAGATCCCGGCCTGACCGGCGCTTTCATTTTGCCGAAAATATCCCGCGGGGTGAATTTCCGCAGGAGAGAGGGGGCGGGAGCCCCCTTTTTTCGTGTCGCGCGGATCTCAGGCGAGCTTCGCCAGCCGGTCTTCGAGCACGTCAAACGGCACGCCCGGCTCATCCTTCGCGCAGCGGATCACCAGGCTCGTCTTCACGCTCGCCACGTTGTCGGCGGCGGTCAGCTGCCCGGTCAGGAAGCTCTGGAATGTGCTCAGGTCCGGCGCGGCGCATTTCAGCACGAAGTCGATCTCGCCGTTCAGCATGTGGCACTCGCGCACCAGGGGCCAGTCGCGGCAACGCTGCTCAAAGGCGCTCAGGTCGGATTCGGCCTGGCTGTGCAGCCGCACCATCGCGAAAACCTGCACCTCGAATCCCAGCTCGCGGGGGTTCACATCGGCGTGGTAGCCACGAATGTAGCCAGCCTCTTCCAGCGTGCGCACGCGGCGCAGGCAGGGCGGCGCGGAAATGCCAACGCGTTTGGCCAGCTCGACGTTGGTCATCCGGCCATCCGCCTGCAGCTCGGCCAAAATCTTGCGGTCGATTTCGTCAAGCTTGGTGCTGGCCATGATCATCCTTTCCTCGGCTGCGGCGAAAACTTAGCTGCGCGCAGCTGAATGCGCAATATTATTTCGCGACGGCGGCTGCAAGAGCAATTCGCCGCAGGACAGTGCCCCTTCCCCCCGCGCGCGCCGCTGTCTATATCCAACAGACCGGAATCCAGGAGGACAGCATGAGCGAGACCAAGAAAACCCGCGTTCTGATCATCGGTTCGGGCCCGGCGGGCTACACGGCCGCCGTCTATTCGGCGCGCGCCATGCTGGAACCCGTTTTGGTGCAGGGCCTTCAGCCCGGCGGACAGCTCACCATCACCACCGAAGTCGAGAACTGGCCCGGCGAGACCGAGATCCAGGGCCCCGACCTGATGGTCAAGATGGAGGCCCATGCCGCCGCCATGGGCGCCGAGATCCGCACCGATTACATCACCTCGGTCGACCTGTCGGCCCGCCCCTTCGTCGCACTGGGCGATTCGGGCACGCGCTACGAGGCCGACGCGCTGATTTTGGCAACCGGCGCGCAGGCGCGCTGGCTGGGCCTGCCGTCCGAAGAGAAGTTCAAGGGCTTCGGCGTCTCGGCCTGCGCAACCTGCGACGGGTTCTTCTATCGCGGCCGCGAGGTCGTGGTGATCGGCGGCGGCAACACCGCCGTGGAAGAGGCGCTGTTCCTGACCAATTTCGCCTCGAAGGTCACGCTGGTCCATCGCCGCGACACGCTGCGCGCCGAAAAGATCCTGCAGGACCGCCTGTTCAAGAACCCCAAAATCGAGACCGTCTGGAACGTCACCCCCGAGGAAATCCTCGGCACCGAGGCACCGCTGGGCGTGACCGGCGTGCGGGTGAAAGACGTGAACACCGGCGAGACCCGCGTCATTCCCTGCGACGGCTTCTTTGTCGCGATCGGCCATGCGCCGGCCTCAGAACTGGTGAAAGACCAGTTGAAACTGCACGCGGGCGGCTATGTCTGGGTCGAACCCGGCTCGACCCGCACCTCGGTCGAGGGCGTGTTCGCCGCGGGCGACCTGACCGACCACACCTATCGCCAGGCGGTGACCTCGGCGGGGATGGGCTGCATGGCGGCGCTCGATGTGGAGCGCTGGCTGGCCGAGCAGGACTGATCCCGCGACACGGATTTCCCAGAACGGAGCCCGAAGGGGCGCCGTTTTCGTTTCGCCACTGTGCAACTGCAGCATTTCTCCTTCTCGGCAAGAATTTGCCCGGGATTCTGCCTTTTTTTATTAAGGATTACCGCTTCGGCTTGAATTCGCCCTGCCCTCCGCGTTAAGCGCAGGGCAGCCCGCGCTACGGCGCCGCTCCATGCAATCAGTGAAGTCAGAGGCAGGATCCCAGATGCCGCAGTCCCCCCTCGCTCCGGTCCCGGAGCTGTATGTTTCCTATGAATCCGCGCAGAAGCTCAAGGAAGAGGCGGGCAACCTGCCGTCCTGGGATCTGACGCCGCGCCAGATCTGCGACCTCGAGCTGCTGATGAACGGCGGCTTCAACCCGCTCAAAGGCTTCCTCTCGGAAGAGGATTATAACGGCGTGGTCGAGAACATGCGCCTCGCCAATGGCGCGCTCTGGCCGATGCCGATCACCCTCGACGTGAACGAGAAATTCGCCGAGACCATCGAGCCCGGCCAGGACATCGCGCTGCGCGACCAGGAAGGCGTGATCCTGGCGATCCTCTCGGTCTCCGACAAATGGGTGCCGAACAAGGCGCGCGAAGCCGAGAAGGTCTTTGGTGCCGATGACCTCGCCCACCCGGCGGTGAACTACCTGCACAACACCGCGGGCAATGTCTATCTGGGCGGCCCGATCATCGGCATCCAGCAGCCCGTCCATTACGACTTCAAGGGCCGCCGCGACACGCCGAACGAACTGCGCGCCTATTTCCGCAAGCTGGGCTGGCGCAAGATTGTCGCCTTCCAGACCCGCAACCCGCTGCACCGCGCGCATCAGGAGCTGACCTTCCGCGCCGCGAAAGAGGCCGAGGCGAACCTGCTGATCCATCCGGTCGTGGGCATGACCAAGCCGGGCGACGTCGATCACTTCACCCGCGTGCGCTGCTACGAAGCGGTGCTCGATAAATACCCGCAATCAACCACGACCATGTCGCTCCTGAACCTGGCGATGCGCATGGCGGGCCCGCGCGAGGCGGTCTGGCACGGGCTGATCCGCGCCAACCACGGCGTTACGCATTTCATCGTCGGCCGCGACCACGCCGGCCCCGGCAAGAACTCGGAAGGCAAGGACTTCTACGGCCCCTACGATGCGCAGGAGCTGTTCAAGGAGCACGAAGAGGAAATCGGCGTCACCATGGTCGACTTCAAGCACATGGTCTATGTGCAGGAGAAGGCCCAGTATTACCCCGCGAACGAGGTTCCCGAGGGCTCGACGGTCCTCGACATCTCGGGCACCGAACTGCGCCGCCGCCTGCGCGAAGGGCTCGACATTCCGGAGTGGTTCTCGTTCCCCGAGGTGGTGACCGAGCTGCGCCGCACCTCGCCGCCGCGCTCGAAGCAGGGCTTCACCGTGTTCTTCACCGGCCTGTCGGGCTCGGGCAAGTCGACCATCGCCAACGCGCTCATGGTCAAGCTGATGGAGATGGGCGGTCGTCCGGTGACGCTTCTGGATGGCGACGTGGTGCGCAAACACCTCTCGTCGGAGCTGGGCTTCTCGAAGGAGCACCGCGACATCAACATCAAGCGCATCGGCTATGTGGCGAGCGAGATCACCAAGAACGGCGGTATCGCGATCTGTGCGCCAATCGCGCCCTACACCGCCACCCGCCGCGCCGTGCGCGAGATGGCCGAGGCCTATGGCGCCTTTGTCGAGGTCCATGTCGCGACCCCGATCGAGGAATGCGAACGCCGCGACCGCAAGGGGCTGTATAAGCTGGCGCGCGAGGGCAAGATCAAGGAGTTCACCGGGATCTCGGACCCCTACGAGGCGCCGACCGCCGCCGAGTTGGTGGTGAACACGGTCGATGTCGACGTGGACCACTGCGCGCATCAGGTGATCCTGAAGCTCGAGGCGATGGGCCTGATCAAGGCCTGATCGCGAAGACCGCGAATTGCGAACGCCCCGGAGCGATCCGGGGCGTTTTTCTTTTGCCGGGCGTCAGGATTACCGCCCCCGCAAGGCCATGGATATTTGCAGCAAAGTGAAGGATCAGCCGGGTTGCGGCACCCGCCCGGCGAGGATCTCGGCGTAAAGCGGTGCGTCGATATTGCCGCCCGAAAGGATCAGCCCGACCTTGCGGCCGAGGTTGCGGTCGCACTCTTGCAAGGCGAGCGCAAGGGCGGCGGCGCCTGCGCCTTCGGCGAGGTTGTGGGTGGCGCTGTAGTAGAGCCGGATCGCGGCGGCGATTTCCGCATCCGACACCGCACCGATCCGGGCCGCGCCTTCGGAATAGATGTCATAGGCGGCCTGCACCGGCACGCGCACCGCGACGCCATCGGCGAAAGTGCGGGCGGTTTCGGTCTCGATCAGGCGCCCGGCCTCGACCGAGAGCTTGACGCCCGGAGCACCTTCGGAGACGACGCCGACGATCTCGGTCTTGAGCCCCAGCGCGTCGCGCGCCGCGATCACGCCGCAGATCCCCGAGCCGCAGCCCACCGGCACATAGACGACGTCGAGGTCGGGATGCGCGAGGAACAGCTCGAGCCCGTAGGTCGCCACGCCCCGCACCAGCTCGCGGTGGAAGGGCGGCACGGGAAACAGCGGCTCGGCCTCGGCCAGGCACATCGCCTCGAGGCGCGCCGCGTCGAAATCGGCGCCATGCTCGATCAGCTCGGCGCCATAGGCGCGCATGGCCGCGTTTTTCTCGGTGGAATTGCCATGCGGCACGACGATTTTCGCGCGCAGCCCCAGCGCGGTGGCGGCGCGGGCCTGGCTTTGGCCGTGATTGCCGCGCGTCGCGGTGATGACGCCCTCGAGGCGCGGATGCGCCTGCTTGAGCCAGTGCATCAGCGTCACGCCGCCGCGCACCTTGAAGGCGCCGGTGGGGGCGTGGTTCTCGTGCTTGACTATGACCTGGGTGCCCAGCGCCTCGGCCAGCAGCGGCCAATCATGCGCGGGCGTGGGCGGCACAAAGCGGCCGACCAGCCGATGCGCCTCTTCGAGTTCGGAGCGTGTGAACATCTTTGCCTCTCTTTCCGCGCATCACGATGGCAAAGAAAAAGGGCGGCCCCAAGCCGCCCTTTGTGCCGGTCACAAATGCCCGTTCAGTGCACGTTCACCGGCGCAAGGTCGTTCTGCCGCGCAAGGATGAAGGCCGTGCGCCGGTCGCGCACCAGCGCGAGCCGCTCGCCATTGGCGTCATGCAGCGCATAGAGCGTCTCGACACCGTCCAGCTCGGCCTGCACTTCTTCGGGCAGGTCGGCAACGGCGACCGGGCGCACATAGACGATCTTGTCGCCCGTCTCCGCGCCGAAATCGAATTTGTGATCCATCTTGGCCCCCTTACTTTCTGGCAATCGGGATGGTCTGCACCACCGGGTCGGGCTGCGCGCGCGTGAGTTCGATGTGCAAGAGCCCGTTTTCAAGGCTCGCCCCCGCGACCTCGACGCCCTCGGCCAGCACGAAGCTGCGCTGGAAGGCGCGCGCGGCGATGCCCCGGTGCAGAAACACGCGGCTGGCCTGATCCTCGGACTGGCGGCCCCGGATCACAAGCGCCCGGTCCTCCATCGTGATCGCGAGGTCATCCTCGGAGAACCCCGCCACCGCGAGCGTGATGCGAAACGCATCCGCAGCCGATTGTTCGATATTGTAAGGCGGGAAGCCATCCGTGCCAGCCTTGGCGGTGCGCTCGACCAGACGCTCAAGCTGGTCAAAGCCCAGAAGGTAGGGATGTGCCCCGATATTCAGTTTCGTCATCTCGCAAGCCCTTGATGAAGCGACATTGCACCCGTTGAGGGCCCCGCGTATCGGCGACCCCTTTGACCGAATATGGGAGCGCCGCCCGCCCTGTGCAAGGGGCTCCCCCTCGCGACCACCCCCACGAAAGCGGCAAGATTTTTCCCGCAACTCCCTGTTTTTGCTGTATTGATAAGAAAAGCGGGGCGAGTCGCGCCTCTCATCAGCAGAATTCGGAAGCTAGATATGAATGCCCATATCGAAATGGACCCGGAAGAGGTGCTCCGTGTGAAACTGCAAGTGCTCGTGCGCGAGCACCGCGATCTGGACGAGGCGATCCACGCGCTGATCGAATCGCGCCACCCCGACCAGCTGCGCCTTGTCCGCCTCAAGAAGCAGAAGCTTCAGCTCAAGGACGCGATCGCCCGGATCGAAGACCTGCTGACCCCTGATATCATTGCCTGAAAACGCCTGCGGGGCTTGCCCTGAGGGCCGCTCTGCCTATAGTGCGCGCTCCAGCGGAAAGGGATGAGAATGGGCGTGAAAGTGGGAATCATCATGGGCAGCCAGTCCGACTGGCCGACCATGCGCGAAGCTGCCGTGATCCTTGAGGAACTCGGTATTTCCTATGAGAAAAAGATCGTCTCGGCGCATCGCACCCCCGACCGTCTCTGGGCCTATGGCAAGACCGCGGCCGAGCGTGGCCTGCAGGTGATTATCGCGGGCGCCGGGGGTGCTGCGCATCTGCCGGGCATGATGGCCTCGAAAACCCGCGTGCCGGTCGTCGGCGTGCCGGTGCAGACCCGTGCGCTTTCGGGCGTCGACAGCCTGTATTCGATCGTGCAGATGCCCAAGGGCTTCCCGGTCGCGACCATGGCGATCGGGGCGGCGGGTGCGGCCAATGCCGGGCTGATGGCGGCGGGGATCCTGGCGCTGAACGACGCCGATCTGGCCGCCCGTCTCGATACTTGGCGCGAGGCGCTTTCGGCCTCGATCCCCGATGAACCCGAGGATGAATAAGATGCTGGCACCGGGGGCGACGATTGGAATTCTGGGCGGTGGCCAGTTGGGCCGGATGCTCTCGGTCGCGGCCTCGCGGCTGGGCTTCAAATGCCACATCTTCGAGCCCGGTGCCGCGCCACCCGCCGGCCATGTCGCCGAAAAGGTGGTGACCGCCGCCTATGAGGACGAGGCCGCGCTGCGCGCCTTCGCCGAGGGCGTCGATGTCATCACCTACGAGTTCGAGAATATCCCGACCTCGGCGCTCGATCTGCTGGAAAGCCTGCGCCCGATCCGCCCCAATCGCAAGGCGCTTGCCGTCAGCCAGGACCGGCTGGTGGAAAAGGCGTTCCTGAACGACCTGGGCCTGCGCACCGCGCCCTTCGCCGCCGTCGACGACGAGATTGATCTGGAAGAGGCGATCGCCGAGATCGGCTGCCCCGCGATCCTCAAGACCCGCCGTTTCGGCTACGACGGCAAGGGCCAGGCGCGGCTGAAATCGCCCGAAGACGCCGCCCAGGCGCTGGCCGATATGGCGGGCGCGCCCTCGATCCTCGAAGGTTTTGTCGAGTTCTCGGCCGAGATCTCGGTGATCGCGGCGCGGGGTGTCTCGGGCGAGGTTGCCTGTTTCGACCCCGGCGAGAACGTGCATAAATCCGGCATCCTGCACACCACCACCGTGCCCGCGCGCATCCCGGAAGCGCTGCGCACCGACGCGGTGCTGATCGCCGCGCGGATCCTGAATGCGCTCGATTATGTCGGCGTGATGGGGGTGGAGCTGTTCGTCTCGAAAGCCGGGCTGGTGGTGAACGAGATCGCCCCGCGGGTGCATAACTCGGGTCACTGGACGCAGGCCGGCTGCACCGTCGACCAGTTCGAGCAGCATATCCGCGCGGTGGCGGGCTGGCCCTTGGGCGATGGCGCGCGCTATGCCGATGTCGAGATGCTGAACCTGATCGGCGCGGATGTCGAACAGCTGCCCGAGCTGGCGAAACAACCGCGCACGCAGATCCATCTTTACGGCAAGGCCGAGGCGAAGCCGGGCCGCAAGATGGGCCATGTGAACCGGGTGCTGTAAGGGGGGCTCTGCCCCCCGGCACTGCGTGCCTCCCCCCGGAGTATTTCGAGCTCGATGAAAGCTAGCGGCGTTTGAGCGAGAGCCCGATGCCGCCCAGCACCAGTGCGGCCGAGATCCAGAAGATCGGCTTGGGCGCCTCGGCCAGCACCAGCGCGCCGCCCAGCGCGGCCAAAAGCGGCACAGAAAGCTGCGCGATGGCGGCGAAGCTTGCGGGCAGTTCGGGCAGGACGCGGTACCAGAGCGCATAGCCAAGCCCCGAGGTGATCGCTCCGGAGGCCAGTGCGGGCCAGATGCCCCAGGCCTCGCCCTGCCCCCAATCCTGCGCACTGACCAGCCAGAGCGCGGCCAGCGGTGTCGCCAGCGTGAAATTCAGCGCGGTGGCCGCCAGCGGGTCGGCGATGCGGCGCCCGTTCAGCGAATAGAGCCCCCAGCCGACGCCGGCCAGCGCCATCAGCGCAAAACCCGCCGGGCTCACGCGCACCGTCCCCGTGGGCAGGAGCAGCAGGACAAGCCCCGAAAAGGCCAGCGCCGCACCGATCCAGCGCCAGCGCGAGATCGGCTCGCGCAGGATCAGGGCGCCGGCGAACATGGTGATCTGCACCGAACCGAAGAGCGTAAGCGCGCCTAGCCCCGCGTCGATTAGCCCGGAGGCGATCGAGAAGCCGAAGAGGTAGAGGAACAGCGTCGCGGCCCCCGCGCCCAGAACGGACGGCCGAAGCCGCAGCGCCGAGGCGCCACGCAGCGTCAGCGTCAGTCCCAAGAGCACCGCCGCCCCCGACCCGACGCGCAGCAGAGCGACGCTTGCAGGCCCCAGCCCCGCGCCGAACACCGCCCAGCGGTTCAGCACGCTATTCGCGGCGAAGGCGATCATGACAAGGCAGGTCAGCAGGACAAGGCGCATGGCGCCATGCTGCCCTGCCCGCGCCCGCGCCGCAATCAGACTTTGGGCCTAGCGCCCGATCAGATCACGCAAGGAGGCTCCCCAGCCCAGATCCTGTGCAAAGCGGCCCTTGTCGAGGAAGGCCAGAACCTGCCGGATCACGCGCGGATCGTTCATCATGTATGTATGCGTGACCGGCAGCGTCAGATGGGCGGCCATGCCCTCGACCTTGGTCGCCTCGACCGAGACCTTGCCGTCATCGCGCCCCGCGACCAGTGCCGAGGTCAGCGGGTTGATCGTGCCCGAGCCCGCAATCACGCCCAGATCGAAACGGACTGGCGGCAGGGTCGCGGGCGCATCCTCGGGGCCGGTGCCAAGGCGCACCCCCGCGGGCCCGTTCAGCCAGGCGAACCAGGCCTGATCCCCGAACAGATCGACAATCTCGGAACCCTTGTTGGGCGGCGCCAGCATCACCGCACGCCCGACGCGGTCGGGGTTGTCGCCCGCCCAGAGCCGCAGCAGGAGCCCGCCCATCGAATGGGTGACGAAATCGACCTTGCCCGGCCCACAGCGCGCCACGGCGGTCTCGACATGGGAGACCAGCTCGGGCAGGTCGGCGGCGGTCGAGGGGTAGCCCGCGTTGATCACGCGGTAGCCCCGCTGCGTCAGCGCATAATCGATCAGCAGGAGCGAATTCGGCCCGCGCGCCAACCCGTGCAGCAGCACGACGCACTCGGCGGCTGTGGCCGGAATCGCAGAAAACGCAAGGAAAAGCAGGGCCCGAATGAACATGGGGAGGACATAAGCCCTCCCCATCAAACTGCCAAGTGCCCGCCCGGATCAGCCGCGCGAATACATACCTTCGTAGATCGGCGTCAGCGTGTCGGTCTCGAAGAGCGAGCTGACCGAGGTGCCCGACCAGGTGTTCAGGATCGCCTGTGCGAACATCGGCGCGGTCGGCACGATGCGGATATTCTTGCAGCCCAGAACTTCTTCGGTGGGCTGGATCGAGTCGGTGATGACCAGCGATTTCATCACCGAGTTCGACACGCGCTCAACCGCCGGGCCCGACAGGACGCCGTGGGTGATGTAGCTGTGCACCTCGGTCGCGCCCGCCTCCATCAGGGTTTCGGCAGCCTTGCAGAGCGTGCCGGCGGTGTCGCAGATATCGTCGACGATGATACATTTCTTGCCGGTCACGTCGCCGATCACGGTCATGCCGGCCACTTCGCCCGCCTTCTCGCGGCGCTTGTCGACGATCGCCAGCGGCGCACCGATGCGTTTCGCCAGCTCGCGCGCGCGGGCCACGCCACCAACGTCGGGCGAGATCACCATCACGTCCTCAAGCTGGCCCTTGAAGTGATGCAGCACATCGAGCGCAAAGACCGGCGCGGCATAGAGGTTGTCCACCGGGATATCGAAGAAACCCTGGATCTGCGTCGCGTGCAGATCGAGCGTCAGCACGCGGTCGACGCCCGCCTCGGTCAGCAGGTTCGCCACCAGCTTGGCCGAGATCGGCGTGCGCGCCTTGGTGCGGCGGTCCTGGCGGGCATAGCCGAAATAGGGGATCACGGCGGTGATGCGCGCGGCCGACGAGCGACGCAGCGCGTCGGTCATGATCAGCAGCTCCATCAGGTTGTCATTGGCCGGGTTCGAGGTCGGCTGGATGACATACATGTCTTCGCCGCGGACGTTTTCGTAGACCTCGACAAAGATTTCCTGGTCGTTGAACCGCTCAACGCGGGCATCCACTAGCCCCACCGACATGCCCCGGTGCATCGACATGCGGCGCGCAATGGCCTGGGCAAGCGGCTTGTTGGCATTGCCGGACATCAGTTTCGGTTCGGTCATGGCAGGCATCGGGCAGTTCCTCGAGGGGGCCGGAACGCGGCGTCCGGCGGGATTCGCAAGATTGCACCCCGCTTAGCACCGGGCTAGCGTGGCCGCAAACCTCACGGGCGCTTGGGAGGGCTCGAATGGCTCAGATTGATTATTTTTTCTCGGTGTTTTCGCCCTGGACCTATTTGGCAGGCAATCGGTTGGAAGAGATCGCGGCAAAACACGGCGCCACGATCACCTACAAGCCGCTGGACCTGATGGCGCTGTTTGACCGCACCGGGGGTACGCGCCCCGCCGTGCGCCACCCGAATCGGATGGCCTATCGCATGCAGGAACTGAAACGCTGGGCAGCACATCTGGGGGCTGAGATGAACTTCACCCCCACGATCTACCCGCCCAATCCCGCGCCCGCGTCCTATGCGATCATCGCGGCGCAAAAGGCGGGCGGCGGCGATATCGGCGGGCTGGTGCAGGCGATCACGCGCGCGCTCTGGGCCGAGGACCGCGACATCGCCTCGGACGAGGTGATCCGCGCCGCGCTCGAAGCCAACGGGTTCGACGGCAACCTCGTGCTGACCGGCCTGTTCGACGGCGCCATCGCCTATGAAAAGAACCTCGACGAGGCCGCCGAGCGCGGTGTGTTCGGCGCGCCCTTCTACATCCTGCGCGACACCGACGAACGGTTCTGGGGCCAGGACCGACTTGAATTTCTCGATCGCGCATTGGAGGCGTTGTAATGGCTCTTGATACCCGCATGGGGCAGGACATCTTCTGGCAGACCATCGGCTCGGGCCCGCGCCCGGCGCTGGCCATTCACTGCACTCTGGGCGCCAGCGGGTTGTGGAAACCGGCGCTGGAGCCCTTGGGCGACCAGATCACCGCAACCGCCTTCGACCAGCCCAACCACGGCCAAAGCGGGGGCTGGGACGCCACCGGCGCCGAACCCGGCGCCTTCCAGAAACTGGTCACGCAAATCGCGGCAAGCTTCATCGACCGCCCGGTCGACCTTCTGGGCCACAGCTTCGGCGCCTCGGTGGCGCTGCGCATCGCCGCCGCCGCGCCCGAGGCGATCCGCACGCTGACGCTGGTCGAGCCGGTGCTCTTCGCCGCACTGCCCGAAAGCGACCCGGAATGGCAGGCGCTGCGCGCCAAGCAGGACCACCTCGAAGAGATGATCGCCGCAGGCGATCTTGAACGCGCCGCGCGCGCCTTCATGAATGACTGGGGCGCGGGCCAGCCCTGGGAAACCATCCCCGAGCATCACCGCGCGCGTTTCATTCAGCAGATGCCGATGGTCGGCAACATTTCGAGCGCGAATTTCGAAGACCCCGGCCAGATCGCTCGCGAAGGCGGGATGGAAGCGATCGACGCGCCGGTGATGATCGTGCACGGCGACCGTTCGCCGCCGACCATGCCGCTTGTCTGCAACGCGATCGCCGCGCGGCTGCAGGATGTCGGCACGGCCTGCATTCCGGGTGCGGGCCACATGATTCCGGCCACGCATCCCGCACAACTGACCGATCTGATCGCGATGAACCTTGAACGCGCCTGAGGGATTGGCGCCCGGGGCTTCGGCCTCGGGCCGTCTCAGACCAGCGGCGGGATGATGTAATCTTCCCAGTCTTCCTCGGGGATATCGAGCTCCGACACCGTCCAGCCGCGCACGCTTTGTCCGGCCTCATGCACGCTCTCGCGCGAGCCCGAGATCAGATAGTGCCATTCGGGCAGCGGCTCGTTGTCATAGCGCAGCCGGTAGGCGCAGGTCTCGGGCATCCAATAGGCGATGTCGTCGATCTTGTCGCGGCTCAGCGTCACGCATTCGGGCACGTAGCGGTGGCGGGTTTCGTATTTCAGGCAGCGGCAGGTCTCGCCATCGAGCAGCTTGCAGGCGACGCGGGTAAAGGCCAGCTCGTTCGTATCCTCGAACTCGAGCTTGTTCAGGCAGCATTTGCCGCAGCCGTCGCAGAGCGCCTCCCATTCCGCCGAGCTCAGCTTGGCCAGCGGCAGTTCCCAGAAGCGCGGGCGCAGGCTCATGCGTAATGCGCCCCGACCAGCAGCTCGCGCGCGCGGCCGCAGTCGATCTTCATCTGGTCGATCAGCGCGTCGAGGTTCGAGAATTTCATCTCGGGACGCAGATAGAACACCAGCGCGACAGAAATATGCGCGCCGTAAAGGTCGCCCTCAAAATCGAACAGATAGGTTTCCAGCGTCGGCTTGCGGTCCTCGAACATCGGCGAGATGCCAAGGTTCGCGGCGCCGATATAGCTGCCCGCATGCGGCCCGTTCAGCACATCGCATTTCACCGCGTAGACGCCGAGCCTGGGCATGTGCAGCCGCTCGAGCGCCATGTTCGCGGTGGGAAAGCCCAGCTCGCGGCCCTGCTTCGCGCCATGGATCACCGCGCCCTCGATCCGGTGCAGGTGGCCCAGCATCTCGTTCGCCTCTTCGGGGCGGCCCTCGGCCAGCGCGTTGCGGATCGCGGTCGAGGAAACCTCAAGCCCGTCGTGATGCAGCAAGGGCGCAATGGTGACCTCGAAGCCGTGCTTCTTGCCCAGCGCAACCAGCTCGTCGGCACCCGCCGCGCGCCCTTTGCCAAAACGGAAATCGCCGCCCACCGCGACATGGGCGATGCCCAGCCCCTTGACCAGCACCTCTTCGACGAAGACCTCGGGCGTCATCGCCGTCAGCTCGGCGTTGAAAGGCAGCTCATAAAGCCACTCGACGCCCAGCTTCTCCAGCCGGTTCGCCCGCGCCTCGGCATTCATCAGCCGGAAGGGCGGCGCGTCGGGGGCGAAATATTCGCGCGGATGCGGTTCAAACGTGATGATCCCCAGCGGCGCGCCATGGCCCCGCGCGAGGTCGATCACCGATTGATGGCCGCGATGCACGCCGTCGAAATTGCCCATCGCCACCGAGGCCCCGCGCGAAGCCTCGGTCTGATTGCGCCAATGACGGATCGTCTGCATCGCGTTGCAGTCCTCGCTCCCCGGCGAGGACGCCGGATGTTTCAGTTGCGCGAGGGCGCCAGAACCTGCGCCTCGCCCTTGAGCACCACCGTATCGCCCACCGAGCAGACGGTTTCAAGGGTGACACGACGCCGCTTTTCGTCGATTTCGCTGACACGCACCACCGCGAGAACCTCGTCACCGGGGCGGACGGGCGCCATGAATTTCAGGGTCTGGCCCATGTAGATCGTGCCATGGCCCGGAATCTGCTCGCCGATGACGGCCGAAATCAGGCCCGCGGTCAGCATCCCATGCGCAATGCGGCCCTTGAACATCGTGCCCTTGGCATAGTCGTCATTCAGGTGGACCGGGTTGTGGTCGGTCGAAACTTCGGCGAACATCTCGATATCGCGGTCGGTGATGACCTTGCGCAGGCCGCGCTCCATGCCGATCTCAAGGTCTTCGAGATAGATCGTTCCGGGTTCGAAAGTGTCGGTCATGGCGCGTCCTCGGTTAGATTTTCTGCATTGCCGCATAGCATGGCAGAAATGGTCGCGCAACTAATTTTCGGATGAGCGCCATTTGTCGCAACATTGTTGCGAAGGCGTTACCGAAGGCGCCCGATCGTGTACTGCGGGTCTTGCTGGCGCGCGCGCAGCCAGTCGGCCAGCAACTCGGGCTCGGGGTGGTCGAGATCGGCGCCGAACTGGTCATGCGCCAGCCCGCTGGTGACAAAGAGACAGTCGATCCCTTCGCCCATCGCGCCGGCAACATCGGTGTTGATGCCGTCGCCCACGGCGAGGATGCGCATGTCATCGCCCCCGCCAATCGCCGCAAGGCGCCGCCGCGCGAGGTCGTAGATCGGCGGATGGGGCTTGCCGAAATACATCGCCTGCCCGCCCATCTCTTCGTAAAGCGCCGCCAGCGCGCCCGCGCAATAGATCCGCCGGTCGCCCAGATCGACGACGATATCGGGATTGGCGCAGAGCATCGGCAGACCGCGCGTCTTGGCGGCCAGGAATTTCGGGCGGTAATCCTCGGGGACCTCGTTGATCTCGTCGAAGGGGCCGGTGCAGACGATGCCCTCGGCCTCGTCAAAGGAAACGCGCTCGATGCCGGGCTGGCCCTCCCACTCGGGCGGGATCTCGGAGAAAAAGCCCTCGTCCTTGGCGGGCCCCAAATGCCAGACCTTGCGCCCGACCGCGCCCGCGAACATCGCATCGCGCGCGGCATCGCCCGAAGAGACGATCAGGTCATAGGCGTCGCGCGGCACCCCCATCTTGTCGAGCGTCGCCTGAACGAAGCTCGACGGCCGCGGCGCGTTGGTCAAAAGCACCACGCGCCCGCCGAGCGCGCGGAAATACTGCAGCGCATCGACCGCCTCGGGAAAGGGCTTCACGCCATTATGCAGGCAGCCCCAGAGGTCGCAGAAGAGCACGTCATAAGGGGCGGCGATATCGGCGAGCGAGTCGATGATGCGGGTCATGCGGGGCCTCAAAGTTTTGAAAACGCGGCGGGTCTTGCAGCCGCATCCCATGATTTCATGCAGGCTGTATGACACGCGCCCCGGCAAAGGCAAAGCCCCGCGACCGGGCACGCGCCAAAGAAAAGGGGCGGAGGTTTCCCCCGCCCCGATCCGATTTCGCGATGCGGAAGGATCAGACCTTCAGCGCCGGAATGATCTGTTTCTTGCGGCTCATGACGCCCGGCAGAACGACGGTGTCGCCCGAAACGGTGCAGCCGAACGAGGCCTCGGCGATCTTCTTCACCAGATCGTTCGGGACCAGCAGCGTGGCTTCCTCGTTCAGGATGTCGACCACGAACAGGAGCACCTGATCGGCGCCATCCTCTTTCGCGACGCCTTCCATCGAGGCCATCAGGCTGTCCTTGCGGTCAAGGATCAGCTTGGGCGCGGTGGTTTCCAGAACCGAAACGCGCAGCTCGGTGCCGTCGACGTTGTATTCCTTGGAGTCCATGCGCAGCAGTTCCGCATCCGAGAAGGACGACACGTCCGACTTGGCTTCGAACATCGCGGTGGCCAGCTCGTTGATCGAGACGCCGAGGTCGGCGGCCAGCGCCTCGCAGACTTCCTTGTCATGCGCGGTGGTGGTCGGCGAACGGAATTCCAGCGTGTCCGAGAGGATGCACGACAGCATCGCGCCCTTGATCCCGCGCGGAGCCTTGGCGATGTCGGCGCCGATCAGGTCGTACATGATCGTCGCGGTGCAGGCGAGCGGACGGATGGTGATGTCGATCGGGCCCTTGGTTTCCAGGCCGCCGACCAGCTTGTGGTGGTCGATGATCGCGGTGATATCGGCCTTGTTGATGCCCTCGGGAAGTTCCGCCGGGTTGTTGGTGTCAACGATGACGACTTTCTCGCCCTCGGCCACGCCCGAGATGATCTCGGGTTTTTCCAGATCCCAGTGCTTGAGCACGAAGGCGGCCTCGGTGTTGGGCTCGCCCAGCAGCACCGGCGCGGCGGGCACGCCCTGAACGTCGTTCAGATACCAGGCCCAGATGATCGGCGAGCCGGTGGAATCGGTATCGGGGGCCTTGTGGCCGAAAACCTTGGTGGTCATGTTACCCTCGGAAAATTGCGGATTTCGCCGCGCTTATAGGCGAGGCAGGCGGGCTTGTCACCCGCGTTTGCGCAAGCAGAAACAGGGTTTTTCTAGTCGAGGCGAGAGATCGCCCAGCCGCGCGCCTCCAGCATCGCCAGAACCCCGTCGCGCCCCACCAGATGCAGCGCGCCGACAGCGACCAGCACCGGCCCCTCGGTCGCCGCCGCCTCGATCGGGTCGATCCAGTCCCGGTTGCGCCCGACCAGCAACAACTCGTCGGCCTCGGCCAGCTGCGCATCGACCTCTGCGGCGCTCAGCCCGACCTCGGGCGCAAGCTCCCGCGCCAGTTCCGCCCCGATCTCCCAGATCAGCCGGATCCGGCCCTGGAAATACAGCTCGGTCAGGGTGTAGGTCATGTCATCGGCCTGCCCCGCCTGCAACAGCGCAACCCGCAGCCCGGTGATCTCTTCCTCATCAGTCATCTCGCCGAAGAGACGGAAGATCGTGTCCCAGGGCTCCAGCGCGCGCACCGCGATGCCCTGCGCCTCGGCCGATGCGATCAGCCGCGCGTCCAGCCCTTCCTCGCCCCGGTTCAGCTCCTGCAACTGACACGGCGAAACCGCCAGCATCGTCGAGAGAAACCACGGCTCCATCTTGGCGCCAAGGAAAGGCGGGATGCCGCGCGCGGTCAGCTCGGCCGCCAGATGCATCCATTCCACCTCGGGCAGGCGCTCGGGCAGGGTCGGGCCGGTTGAGAACATCGGGCTGCCGGGCTGGCCCATCCGCGCCTTGAGCTGCGCCTCCTCGTCGGGCCCCGCCTCGACCAGAAGCGCGCTGGCCCCGGCGAGGATCGGCGCGAGCCGCTCTTCGAGCGGGGCAAAGCGCGGATCGGGCAGGTGCAAGGTGCCGACCAGCGTCACCTCGGCCCCCGCGCGCGTCGCCCGGAACAGCCGCCCCTCGGGATACGGGCCCACCGCCGCCGCATCCTCGATTGCGGCCACGCGCTCCGGCGCAAACCCTGCCAGAAGATCCTCGCCCAGGCATGCCGCATGCGGCGTCGCAGCGAAGGCCGGGATCAGGAAAGTGGCAAGAAATGCGGACAAAACAAAGGATTTCACAGGGCGCCTCCAGTCAAGTCCCGCCACAGTGTCATGCCGCACCGCCGCGGTAAACCGGCCCCGCCAGACCGAGGAAAAATTTCACGAAAATTTCCGGGTGGCAGTGTTGACTCGTGCCGGGGCAGTCACTACCTCCGGGTCGTTAGCACTCACCAAGCGCGAGTGCTAAAAGCATTCAACCTGGAACCTGAGGGAGACCCCAGATGGCATTCAAACCGCTTCACGACCGCGTTCTGGTCAAGCGCGTTCAATCGGACGAGAAAACCAAGGGCGGGCTGATCATCCCGGACAGCGCCAAGGAAAAACCGGCCGAAGGCGAAGTGATCGCCGTTGGTGAAGGCGCGCGCAAGGACTCGGGCGAGCTGATCGCGCCGGCCGTCAAGGCGGGCGACCGCGTGCTGTTCGGCAAATGGTCGGGCACCGAAGTCACGCTCGAAGGTGAGGAACTCCTCATCATGAAAGAATCCGACATCATGGGCATCATCTCGTAATTCACGAGAACCCACTGTTCTCAAACGACATTTGAAGGAGCCAAAAGAATGGCAGCCAAGGACGTCAAGTTCTCGACCGATGCCCGCGACCGTATGCTCAAGGGCGTCAACATTCTCGCCGACGCCGTGAAAGTCACGCTCGGCCCGAAAGGCCGCAACGTGGTCATCGAAAAATCCTTCGGCGCCCCGCGCATCACCAAGGACGGTGTGTCGGTCGCCAAGGAAGTCGAACTTTCGGACAAGTTCGAAAACATGGGCGCGCAGATGGTGAAAGAAGTCGCCTCGCGCACCAATGACGAAGCCGGCGACGGCACCACCACCGCCACCGTGCTGGCTCAGGCCATCGTGCGCGAAGGCATGAAAGCCGTGGCCGCGGGCATGAACCCGATGGACCTCAAGCGCGGCATCGACCTCGCCACCACGAAAGTGGTCGAGGCGATCAAATCCGCCGCCCGCCCGGTCAGCGGCACCGAGGAAGTCGCCCAGGTCGGCACCATCTCGGCCAACGGCGAAGCCTCGATCGGCCAGCAGATCGCCGAGGCGATGCAGCGCGTCGGCAACGAAGGCGTGATCACCGTCGAAGAAAACAAGGGCATGGAAACCGAGGTTGAAGTCGTCGAAG
This sequence comes from Pseudothioclava arenosa, assembly GCF_002358085.1. Classification (GTDB taxonomy): domain Bacteria; phylum Pseudomonadota; class Alphaproteobacteria; order Rhodobacterales; family Rhodobacteraceae; genus Pseudothioclava; species Pseudothioclava arenosa. The sequence continues at coordinate 22,529 of NZ_NTJD01000003.1, read as the reverse complement.
GCATGCAGTTCGACCGCGGCTACCTCTCGCCCTACTTCGTGACCAACCCCGACAAGATGATCGCGGATCTCGAAGACTGCCTGATCCTGCTCCACGAGAAGAAACTCTCGTCGCTGCAGCCGATGGTCCCGCTGCTCGAAGCCGTGATCCAGTCGCAAAAACCGCTGCTGATCATCGCCGAGGACGTGGAAGGCGAAGCGCTGGCCACCCTCGTGGTCAACAAGCTGCGTGGCGGCCTGAAGATCGCCGCCGTCAAGGCACCGGGCTTCGGTGATCGCCGCAAGGCCATGCTGCAGGACATCGCAATCCTGACCGGCGGCCAGGTGATCTCGGAAGACCTCGGCATGAAGCTGGAAAACGTCGGCATGGACATGCTCGGCCGCGCCAAGAAAGTCACCATCTCGAAAGAGAACACCACCATCGTGGACGGTGCCGGCGACAAGGCCGAGATCGAAGCGCGCGTCGCCCAGATCCGCACCCAGATCGAGGAAACCACCTCGGACTACGACCGTGAAAAGCTGCAGGAACGCGTAGCGAAACTCGCCGGCGGTGTGGCCGTCATCCGCGTCGGCGGCATGACCGAGGTTGAAGTGAAAGAGCGCAAGGACCGCGTTGACGACGCGCTGAACGCGACCCGTGCGGCCGTTCAGGAAGGCATCGTTGTGGGCGGCGGCGTCGCCCTCGTCCAGGCCGGCAAGGTTCTGGCCGAGCTGAAAGGCGAGAACTCGGATCAGGAAGCGGGCATCGCCATCGTGCGCCGCGCGCTCGAAGCTCCGATGCGTCAGATCGCCGAAAACGCTGGCGTCGATGGCGCGGTCGTTGCTGGCAAGGTCCGTGAATCGTCGGATCTGGCCTTCGGCTTCAATGCCCAGACCGAAGAATATGGCGACATGTTCAAGTTCGGCGTGATCGACCCGGCGAAAGTCACCCGCACCGCGCTCGAAGACGCGGCTTCGGTGGCGGGCCTGCTGATCACCACCGAATGCATGATCGCCGAGAAGCCCGAGCCCAAGGCTCCGGCCGGCGGCATGCCCGACATGGGCGGCATGGGCGGCATGATGTAATCTGCCCCCGCAGACACAGGAAAGGGCGCCTCTTGGGGCGCCCTTTTTCATGGGCGCAAGCCGCCCCTTTCATCGAGCCGGAAATACTCCGGGGGTGAATTGGCGCAAGCCAAGAGGGGGCAGCGCCCCCTGCCCCACCTCAGACGTCCCAGTTGTCCTCATGCGCGCAGGGGCCGATCGCCAGCCAGTCCGCGCGCACCCGCGCCACCCGCGTATCGCCCCAGGTCTTGAAGACGATCTCGCAGCCCGTCTCGGTCACCGCAGCGGCAGAAATATCCATCCGCGGATTGTGCTTCTGGTCGATGTCCCACATCGACAGCGAAACCTGCACCACCGGCGGCGCAACGAAGGCCTCCGGAAATGTCACCGTCTTGCGCATCTCGCGCGGGCCTTCGCCCGTCCACATCGCGCCACCATCCTGAAAATCGGAAAACAGCACCATGGAGCCGCGCGCGACACCGACACTGCCGTAGCTCATCTTCATCATGAAAAAATTCCTGCCCTATCGCGGCAAGATTACCCTGCGACACCGCAAAGAAAAAGCCCCGGGAGTGACCCGGGGCCTTCATGTTTCTGTGCTTTCGCTCAGAGGCTCATATGGGTGCCAAGGGCTTCCATATCGGCGAGCATCTTCGCAGCCGCGTCCACGACGGACGGGTGGGCCTCTTCGACGACCTTCTTGGCCGCGGCCACCATCTCGGCGTGGATTTCGGCGGTCATCTCGGCTTTCGGCAGGCCGCGCTCGGCGAGCACGGTGACGCCCGAAGCCTCGACCTGAACGAAACCGCCGGTCACGGCGTAGTCTTCGGTGCCGTTCGGCCCGACGACGACGAGGATGCCCGGCCGCAGCGTTGCGATGAGGGGCGCATGGCCCGCCATCACGGTCAGGTCGCCATCGGCGCCCGGAACCCGGACCTCGGTCACCTGCGCGGAAGCGAGCTTCCGTTCAGGCGAGACGAGATCGAATTGCATCGTATCGGCCATTGGTCAGCCTCCTTACGCCGCAGCGGCGAGTTTCTCGGCTTTCGCGATCACCTCGTCGATGCCGCCAACCATGTAGAAGGCAGCTTCCGGCAGGTGGTCGTATTCGCCGGCCACAACCGCCTTGAACGAGCGGATCGTGTCTTCCAGCGGAACCTGAACGCCGTCCGAACCGGTGAAGACTTTCGCCACGTCGAAGGGCTGCGACAGGAAGCGCTGGATCTTACGAGCACGCGCCACGGTCAGCTTGTCGTCTTCCGAGAGTTCGTCCATGCCGAGGATGGCGATGATGTCCTGCAGCGACTTGTAGCGCTGGAGGATACCCTGCACATCACGGGCGACCTGGTAGTGCTCTTCGCCGACGACGGCCGGATCGAGGATCCGCGAGGTCGAGTCGAGCGGGTCAACCGCCGGGTAGATGCCGAGTTCCGAGATCGCACGCGACAGCACGGTCGTGGCGTCGAGGTGGGCGAACGAGGTAGCCGGCGCCGGGTCGGTAAGGTCGTCGGCCGGAACGTAGATGGCCTGCACCGAGGTGATCGAGCCAGCTTTGGTCGAGGTGATGCGTTCCTGCAGAGCGCCCATGTCGGTCGCCAGCGTCGGCTGGTAGCCCACGGCCGAAGGAATACGGCCGAGAAGCGCCGACACTTCCGAACCCGCCTGGGTGAAGCGGAAGATGTTGTCGACGAAGAACAGAACGTCCGTGCCCGACTGGTCGCGGAACTGTTCGGCGAGCGTCAGACCCGACAGAGCCACACGCATACGCGCGCCCGGCGGTTCGTTCATCTGGCCGTAGACCAGCGCCACTTTCGATTTTTCCAGATCGTCCGGAACGATAACGCCCGATTCGATCATCTCGTGGTAAAGGTCGTTGCCTTCACGGGTCCGTTCACCAACACCCGCGAACACCGAGAAGCCCGAGTGCACTTTGGCGATGTTGTTGATCAGTTCCATGATCAGAACGGTCTTGCCCACGCCAGCGCCGCCGAACAGGCCGATCTTACCGCCCTTCGAGTAGGGGGCGAGAAGGTCGATGACCTTGATCCCGGTCGCGAGGATTTCCGAAGCAGTCGACTGCTCGGCGAAATCCGGGGCCGGCTGGTGGATGGCGCGGTGCTCGGTCGCGTTGACCGGGCCCTTTTCGTCCACCGGCTCGCCGATGACGTTCAGGATGCGGCCCAGCGTCGCGTTGCCGACCGGCACCGAGATCGGGGCGCCGGTGTCGACCACTTCAGCGCCGCGCACGAGGCCTTCGGACGCGTCCATCGCGATGGTGCGGACAGTGTTTTCGCCAAGGTGCTGAGCCACTTCAAGGACCAGCGTCTTGCCGTTGTTGGTGGTGGTAAGCGCGTTGAGAATCGCCGGGAGGCCGCCTTCGAACTGGACGTCCACGACGGCGCCGATGACCTGGGTCACTTTGCCTTTGCTTGCCATTTTCGTTTCTCCGATTCCGTCAGAGCGCCTCGGCGCCCGAAATGATTTCGATGAGCTCGTTGGTGATCACGGCTTGACGCGAGCGGTTGAACTCGATCGTCAGCTTGTCGATCATCTCGCCCGCGTTGCGGGTCGCGTTGTCCATGGCCGACATCTGGGCGCCGTTGAAGGACGCGTTGTTTTCCAGAAGCGCGGCAAAGAGCTGAGTCGCGACACCACGGGGAAGCAGGTCCGCCAGGATCTCTTCCTCGCTGGGTTCGTAGTCGTAGACCGCCGAGGCGCCAGCCCCGTCAGCCTGCTCGAACGCAGCCGGAATGATCTGTTTCGCGGTCGGAACCTGAGAGATCACGCTCTCGAACACCGAGTAGAAGATCGTCGCCACATCGAATTCGCCCGCTTCGAAACGGCCGAGGATGTCGCGCGCGATATCCTGCGCGTTGTTGTATCCGAGCTTCTTGACCTCCGAGAGATCGACATGGGCGATGAAATACTGCCCTAGGTCACGACGCAGCGCGTCGCGGCCCTTTTTGCCGACGGTGAGGATCTTCACCGTCTTGCCTTTGGCCAGCAGTTCGTTCGCCTTCACGCGGGCCAGCTTGGCGATGTTCGCGTTGAACCCGCCGCACAGACCACGCTCGCCGGTCATCACCACCAAGAGGTGGGTCTGATCCGAGCCCGTCCCGGCCAGAAGCCGGGGCGCGCTATCGGAGCCGCCCACCGAGGCTGCGAGCCCCGACATGACGGCCGTCATGCGCTCGGCGAAGGGCCGGGCGCTTTCGGCGGCTTCCTGGGCGCGACGGAGTTTAGCCGCCGCGACCATCTGCATCGCCTTCGTGATCTTGCGAGTGTTTTTAACACTCGTGATCCGGTTTTTTAGGTCCTTAAGGCTGGGCATGTCCCTGTCCTTTCAGGCGGCTCAAGCGAAGGTCTTGGCGAACTCTTCGATCGCGGCTTTCAGCTTGTCCGCGTCGGCGCCTTTGATCTTCGGATCGTCGTTGGTCAGCCACTCAAGAATGTCCTTGCGGTTGGTCCGCAGGTGGTTGAGCAGGCCTTTTTCCCAGCGACCGACGTCCTTGACCGCAACGCGATCGAGGAAGCCGTTGGTGCCGGCGAAGATGACAGCCACGATTTCCGCGTTGGTCAGCGGCGAGTACTGCGGCTGCTTCATCAGCTCGGTCAGGCGCGCACCGCGGTTCAGCAGTTTCTGCGTCGCGGCGTCGAGGTCCGAACCGAACTGCGCGAAGGCGGCCATCTCGCGGTACTGAGCGAGTTCCAGTTTCACCGGACCGGCGACCGACTTCATCGAGTTGGTCTGGGCCGACGAACCCACGCGCGACACCGACAGACCGGTGTTAACGGCCGGGCGGATACCCTGGTAGAACAGTTCGGTTTCAAGGAAGATCTGACCGTCGGTGATCGAGATCACGTTGGTCGGAATGAAGGCCGACACGTCGCCGCCCTGGGTTTCGATGACCGGCAGAGCGGTCAGCGAGCCAGCGCCGAAGTCTTCGTTCAGCTTCGCCGAACGCTCCAGCAGGCGCGAGTGCAGGTAGAAAACGTCGCCCGGGTAGGCTTCGCGGCCCGGCGGGCGGCGCAGCAGGAGCGACATCTGACGATAGGCCACGGCCTGTTTCGACAGGTCATCATAGATGATCAGCGCATGGCGGCCCGAGTCGCGGAAGTATTCCGCCATCGCGGTCGCCGAGTAGGGCGCGAGGAACTGCATCGGAGCCGGGTCCGAAGCGGTCGCGGCGATGACGGTGGTGTATTCCATCGCGCCGGCTTCTTCGAGCTTCTTCACCAGCTGCGCCACGGTCGAGCGCTTCTGGCCGACGGCGACGTAGAAGCAGTGGAGCGCTTTTTCCGGGTTCGCGTCGTTGTAGACCTTCTGGTTCAGAATGGTGTCGAGCGCGATCGCGGTCTTGCCGGTCTGACGGTCGCCGATGATCAGCTCGCGCTGGCCACGGCCGACGGGGATCATGGCGTCAACCGACTTGAGGCCGGTCGCCATCGGTTCGTGAACCGATTTCCGCGGAATGATGCCCGGGGCTTTCACGTCGGCGACGCGACGCTCGGTGGCCGCGATCGGGCCTTTGCCGTCCAGCGGGTTGCCGAGGCCGTCGACAACGCGACCCAGCAGGCCTTCGCCAACCGGAACGTCCACGATGGCGTTGGTGCGCTTGACGGTGTCACCTTCTTTGATGTCGCGGTCGGAACCGAAGATAACGATACCGACGTTGTCGACTTCAAGGTTCAGTGCCATCCCACGGATACCACCGGGGAATTCCACCATTTCGCCGGCCTGGATGTTATCCAGCCCGTGGACGCGCGCGATACCGTCGCCAACCGACAGCACGCGGCCGATTTCGGCCACTTGGGCGTCCTGCCCGAAGTTCTTGATCTGCTCCTTGAGGATCGCAGAGATCTCAGCTGCTTGGATGCCCATTATCCAACCTCTTTCATGGCGTTTCTGAGGGAAGCGAGCTTCGACTTGACCGACGTGTCGATCATGCGCGAACCCAGCTTGACGATCATGCCGCCGATGAGGTCTTCATCAACGGCGATATTGAGTTTGACGGATTTGCCCGACTGTTTCGCGAGAGCGGCGGCGAGCTTGTCGGCCTGCTCTTGCGAGAGCGCCGAGGCGGAGGTGACGTCAGCCGTCACTTCGCCTTTCTCCTCGGCGATGGCGTCAGCCAGGGCCTTGAGAAGTTGCGGCAGCGCGAAGAGACGGCGCTTTTGCGCCATCAGCGACAGACCGTTCGCGAGCGAGGCCGACAGCCCCATCTTCGCGACAACGGCGCCAATCGCCTTACCCTGGTCTTCGCGGGAATAGAGCGGCGACGAAATCAGGTCGCGCAGTTCGGGCGACTCGCCCAGCGCGGCGACCAGAGCGTCGACGTCCTTTTCCAGCGCAGCGAGGGCTTTGCCTTCACGTGCGAGTTCAAAAATTGCCGTGGCATAACGCCCGGCGATGGCTGCGGAAATCGAAGCTGGTTCGGACACGTCCACCCTTCCGATGTATTGGCCTCATCCCGAATGAAACTATCCGTTCAGAGGTCTCCCCCGGCGCAAAGCCGTTTCACTTTGCACCGCATATCGGGGCTGCGTGTAGCAGAGCAATCCCCACCTCGCAACCTTCTTGCGCACGTGAATGTGAGGGAAAGACACGCATTTTACCTCCCATAGTGCCGCAACGTCCAAACCACCCGAAAAGTTGAGGCGCTAACGGTCGAAACGGTCCCTTTCGGCCCCTGCGACAGCCCGTCGCGGATACCACCGGAATCGGTTGATTCACCTGACCAATCCGTCAGATCGGATCGGAAACCGGGCGCCCCGCACCTTCGAGGATCGACAGCGGTTTGCGCACCGCCGCCCCCAGTCCGCCGTGGCGTGGCGTGTGGACCTGCTTGGAGACCTCGAGCATCACCACGCCCGCCGCCAAAAGCCCCGAAATCCGCCCTCCCATGCGCTCCCAGAACTGGGCCGAGCGTAGCCAGAAGCGGCGCTGCGAGGGCGGGATGTAGAGCGCCGAGGCATGGCGCTCGGGCACGAAACCCGCGCGGCGCGCCTGCTGGTCGAGTTGCCCAAGCGTGTAGGGCCGACCGAAACCGAAGGGGGTGGATTCGCGCGGCGCCCAGAGGCCTGCGCGGTTCGGCACGATAAAGAGCGCCCGCCCTCCAGGCCCAAGAGCGCGCCAGCATTCCTCCATCAGCGCCTCAGAATTATCCGAGGTTTCGAGCCCGTGCATCACCACCAGACGATCCACCAGCCCGGTCTCGATCGGCCAGCTCGACTCTTCGCAGAGCACTGAAACATTGGGCATCCCGGCAGGCCAGGGCATCACGCCCTGCTGCGCCGGCATCAACCCGATCACGCGGCGCGCATGCGGCAGGTAGGGGCGCAGCAGCGGCACCGCGAAACCGAAGCCAACCACCGTCTGCCCCGCCATCTCGGAGGGCGTCGCGGGCCAAAGCTGCGTCACCCGGTCACGTATTGCCCGCTGCGCCGCACGCCCTAACTGGGTGCGGTAGTAAAAATTGCGCAGGTCCAACACATCCAGATGCATTGCGCGTCGGCTCTCCTTGGGCGAAGCTGCGTGCAGAATAGCTGACAGGACGGAAAACTCCATGCCCGTTGAACTACTTGTCATCCCCTGCCTCACGGATAACTACGCCTATGTCCTGCATGACGCGGCGACCGACACCACAACGGTGATCGACGTTCCCGAGGCGGGCCCCGTGCTCAGCGCCCTGATCGAGCGGGGCTGGAAGGCGACCTATATCCTGATCACCCATCACCACGGCGACCATATCGACGGCGTGCCGATGCTCGAGGCGGCAACCGGCGCGCGGGTGATCGGCGCTGCGGCCGACGCGCACCGACTGCCGCTCCTGTCGCATGAAACCCACCCCGGCGAGATCCTCCCGATCGGGATGGAGCAGGTCGAGGTGCTGGACGCCTCGGGCCATACGCTCGGCCATGTCACCTATCACTTCCCCGAGGCGGGGCTGCTGTTCTCGGGCGACAGCCTGATGAGCTGGGGCTGCGGGCGCCTGTTCGAGGGCAGTCCCGCGCAGATGTTCGCCACGCTCTCGCGCTTTGCCGAGCTGCCCGACACCACGCTGGTCTGTTCGGGCCATGAATATACCGAAGCGAACGGGCGTTTCGCCCTCAGCCTTGAGCCTGACAACCCCGCGCTGCTCAAGCGCATGGACGAGGTCCGCGCGATGCGAGCTGCCGGACGGCCCACGGTGCCGGTGGCACTCTCGGTGGAAAAAGCCACCAACCCGTTCCTGCGCGGCTCCGATCCGGGCCTGCGCGCGGCCCTCGACCTGCCGCCCTCGGCCTCGGCCCTCGACACCTTCACCGAGGCCCGCCGCCGCAAGGACAACTTCTAGGCGCGCAGGCTTGCACGCAGGCCCCACGCTTGCCAGAAAGGGGCACTCTTTATTTGCCCGGCGATCCCGCGATGCCCCTGCCCCGTCTCCTTCCGCCCAAGCTTGGCCGCCAGATCGGCCGCTTCGGTCCGGCCATGGGGCGCCGGCGCTGGCCCGACATTCTGCGCGCGGCCGTCGGCGCGGGGCTTGGTATCCTGATCGTCACCCTGATCGTCGCGGCACAGCCCCGCTCGCTCGAGGCTCAGGTCTACCTCGTGTCCAGCTTTGCCTCGACGGCGGTTCTGCTGTTCGTTCTGCCGAATTCGCCGCTGGCTCAGCCCTGGTCTGCCCTGGTCGGCATGATGGTCTCGGCAGCGGTGCCTGTGGCGGTGCTGGCCTGGGTGCCACCGCCCTGGGCCGACGGGTTGGCCGTTGCCGGGGCCATCATCGCCATGATGGCCCTGCGCGCGCTGCATCCGCCCGCCGCCGGGCTGGCGCTGCTCGCCGTGCTGGAATTCGAGGGCGATCATCCGTTGGGACTGGGATTCGCGATCTTTCCGGTCGGTGTGATCACATTCGGCCTCGTGGTCTTCGCCATCCTCTGGAACAACCTGTTCGGCTCGACCTACCCTGCGCGCCCGGCCTCGCGCGGACGCGACACAGGGCGCGCGGGTGGACGCCGCGGGCTCACGCAGGGCGACCTTGAATCCTTGCTTCTTGAATTCAACCAATCCGCCAATATCGCGCCCGCCGATCTTGCACGCCTGCTGGACGCTGCCGAGGCCCGCGCAGCCGATGCGCTGCTGGCGGGCACGCCAGTTTCAGAGGTGATGACACGCGCGCCGATCACCCTGGCCCCGGAAACCCCGATGACCGAGATCCTGCGCAAGATGGCGCCCCTCGGCCTGCATGCGATGCCGGTTTGCGACAGCGAGGGGCTATATCTGGGCATTCTCGATCAGGACCGGCTGATGCTGCGGCTGGTGGCCGATATCGAGCGGCTGCGCCGCCCGTTCCGCCGCCTCGCGCCCCCCGCCGAGGCCGAGGCGCGCACCCTGATGGACACCGGCGCGTCCCCCGTCGCGCCCGACCTGCCGCTGCGCGCGGTGCTGGAACGACTCTCGCACAGCGAAACCCGGATCGTGCCCGTGACCGAGCGTGGCCGCCTTGTCGGCGTCATTGCGCGCTCGGATATTGTCACTTTTTTGCTCAGTCGCAGTCTCGCCCCGACCGAGGACGAGGCCGCGCGCGTGACAAAAGCCGAGGACGAGCCTCCCTCCCCGGCACCCCAAGAGGCCGAAACCCGCCTGTCCGAGCCCCCGGAAACCGCCTCCGAAGCCTCAAAACAAGCAAAAACTGCGCCCTCAGAGCCCGAAAACAACGGCTGAGCAGCCCGGATGCCACCGAACAGCCGGCATGGCTAGTTTTCAGGCATCACGCGAATGCGCGCAAAAAATCATCAAAAAGGGCTTGAAGCGCGCCGCTTTCCACCGAAGTTTAATTATATGCGGTCAGGATCGGCTCATGGGAGACGCCCCGCTGGCCCTACTGGAAAGGAGCACCACATGCCTTCGTTTTCGACCTCGCTCGAACAAGCCATTCACGGTGCGCTGGCGCTGGCGAACCAGCGCCGTCACGAGCTGGCAACGCTTGAACATCTTTTGCTCGCGCTGATCGACGAGCCCGATGCAAGCCGCGTGATGCGGGCCTGTGGCGTCGATCTTGACGAGTTGCGCCAGACCCTGACCGAATTCATCGAAGAAGACCTCTCGACGCTGATCACCGAGGTCGAAGGCTCCGAGGCGGTGCCGACCGCGGCCTTCCAGCGCGTGATCCAGCGCGCGGCGATCCATGTGCAGAGCTCGGGCCGCTCCGAGGTGACCGGCGCGAATGTGCTGGTCGCGATCTTCGCCGAACGCGAATCGAATGCGGCCTTCTTCCTGCAGGAACAGGATATGACGCGCTATGACGCGGTGAATTTCATCGCGCATGGCGTGGCCAAGGACCCGGCCTTTGGCGAGAACCGGCCCATCACCGGCGCCGACGAAGAGGCCAAGGCCGCCGCCGAGGCGCCGCCGGGCGAGGCCAAGGAATCGGCGCTGTCGAAATACTGCGTGAACCTCAACGAGAAATCGCAAAAGGGCGATATCGACCCGCTGATTGGCCGCGAGGAAGAGGTTGAGCGCTGCGTGCAGGTGCTCTGCCGTCGGCGCAAGAACAACCCGCTTCTGGTGGGCGACCCGGGCGTCGGCAAGACCGCCATCGCGGAAGGCCTCGCGCTGAAAATTACCCGCGGTGAGACCCCCGAGATCCTGTCGAAAACCACGATCTTCTCGCTCGACATGGGCGCGCTTCTGGCAGGCACCCGCTATCGCGGCGATTTCGAGGAGCGGCTGAAGGCCGTCGTCAAGGAGCTGGAGGATCACCCCGACGCGATCCTCTTCATCGACGAGATCCACACCGTGATCGGCGCCGGCGCCACCTCGGGCGGGGCGATGGATGCCTCGAACCTGCTGAAACCCGCGCTGCAGGGCGGCAAGCTGCGCTGCATGGGCTCGACCACCTACAAGGAATTCCGCCAGCATTTCGAAAAGGACCGCGCACTGTCCCGCCGGTTCCAGAAGATCAACGTGAACGAGCCTTCGGTGGGCGACTCGATCAAAATCCTGATGGGGCTCAAACCCTATTTCGAAGAGCATCACGACATCCGCTACACCAATGACGCGATCAAATCGGCGGTGGAGCTGTCGGCGCGCTACATCCACGACCGCAAGCTGCCCGACAAGGCGATCGACGTGATCGACGAGGCCGGTGCGGCGCAGCACCTGTTGACCGAAAGCAAGCGGCGCAAGACCATCGGCGCCAAGGAAATCGAGGCCGTCGTGGCCAAAATCGCCCGCATTCCGCCGAAAAACGTCTCGAAAGACGATGCCGAAGTGCTGCGCGATCTGGAGAAATCGCTCAAGCGCGTTGTCTTCGGCCAGAACGAGGCGATCGAACAGCTGGCCTCGGCGATCAAGCTGGCCCGCGCGGGCCTGCGCGAGCCGGAAAAACCGATCGGCAACTATCTGTTCGCCGGCCCCACCGGCGTTGGCAAGACCGAGGTCGCCAAGCAGCTCGCCAACACGCTGGGCGTCGAACTGATGCGCTTCGACATGTCGGAATACATGGAGAAACACTCGGTCAGCCGCCTGATCGGTGCCCCGCCCGGCTATGTCGGCTTCGACCAGGGCGGGCTCCTGACCGATGGCGTCGACCAGAACCCGCATTGCGTGCTGCTGCTCGACGAGATCGAAAAGGCGCACCCGGACGTGTTCAACATCCTCCTGCAGGTGATGGATAACGGCCGCCTGACCGACCACAACGGCCGCACCGTCGATTTCCGCAACGTGATCCTGATCATGACCTCGAACGCGGGCGCGTCGGAACAGGCCAAGGCCGCCTTCGGCTTTGGTCGCGACCGCCGCGAGGGCGAAGACACCGCCGCGATCGAGCGCACCTTCACCCCCGAGTTCCGCAACCGCCTCGATGCCGTGGTGAGCTTTGCGCCGCTGCCGCGCGAGGTGATCTTGCAGGTGGTCGACAAGTTCGTCCTCCAGCTCGAAGCCCAGCTGATCGACCGCAACGTCCATATCGAGCTCACCCCCGAGGCCGCCAACTGGCTGGCCGAAAAGGGCTATGACGACAAGATGGGCGCTCGCCCCCTCGGTCGGGTCATTCAGGAGCACATCAAGAAACCGCTCGCGGAAGAGCTGCTGTTCGGCAAGCTCACCAAGGGCGGCGTCGTCAAGGTCTCGGTCGCCGATGGCAAGATCGTGCTTGAGGTCGAAGAACCGCAGGCCCGCCGCCTCTCCGGCTCGAAACCCCGGCTTCTGCCTGCAGACTGATTGACGGCAAGACAACAAAGCCGCGCGCCCCCCCTTCGCGCGCGGCTTTTTCATGTCCCCGTCTCCCCCGCCTGCTTTCATCAAGCCCCAAAATACTCCGGGGTGAATGGCCGCAGGCCAGAGGGGCAGCGCCCCTCAGCGTTCCGTCAGCTTCAACTCGATCCGCCGGTTCTGCGCGCGCGCCTCGGCACTGTCGCCCGCGACGATCGGGCGGAACTCGCCAAACCCCGCCGCCGCCAGCCGCTGCGGCGGAAAGCCCAGATCGTTCGTCATGTAGCGCACGACCGACAGCGCGCGGGCCTGGCTCAACTCCCAGTTATCGCGGAACTGCGCCGAGCCCAACAGCGGCTGATCATCGGTGTGGCCATCAACCCGGATGATCCAGTCGATTTCGGGCGGGATCTCGGCGGCGAGATCCTGCAGCAGCGTGGTCACGCGGGCGATCTGGGCGCGCCCCCCGTCCGACAGGTCCGCCGAGCCCGAGGCAAACAGAACCTCGGACGAAAACACGAACCGGTCCCCCACCACCTGAACGCCCTCGCGCCCCGCCAGGATCTGGGACAATCGCCCGAAGAACTCCGAGCGATAACGCTCCAGCTCCTTGGCGCGCACGGCCTCCATCTCGGCCCGCGCGGTCTCGGCCTCGGCGCGCCGTTTCTGTTCCGCCGCCACCTGCGCCAGCGCCGCGTTCAGCTGCGATCCCAACGCCTCGACCTGCACCTTGGCTTCGGCGTCACGCGCCGCCGCCGCATCCAGAACGCCCTGCAACTCGGCGAGCTGCGTGCGCAGCGCGGCGATCTGCTCGTTCAAAAGCGCGACCTTGCGCGCATTCTCGTCGGACATCTCGGTCTGATCGGCCAGCGCCTTCTGCGCCGTGGCCTTCAGTGCCGCCTCGCGCTCGGCCGCGCTCAATTGTTCGGCCAACTGCGTGCTCAGATCCTGCTTGGCAGCCTCCGCCGCAGCCAGAAGCGTCAGCGTCTCCTCGGCCCGCTGCCGCGCCGCCTCCAGCGCCAGCGTCATCGCCGCCAGCTCATCGCCCGAGGCCCTCAGCTTGGCGCGCAGCTCCTCCATATCGGCCACATCAAGGCGCAATTCGGAAATCTCGGCCCGGTCGGCCTCCTGCTGCGACAAGAGCGCGGCCACCTGCGCCTCGAAGGCGGTGATTTTCTGGCCCGCAGCATCCAGCTCGGCCTCGCGGCTTTCCAGCTGCCCGGTCAGCGAGGCAATCAGCTGGCGCTGCACCTCGGCCTTGTCGCGCGCCTCGGCCAGATCGGAATTCAGCGCATCGACCTCGGCCACGCGCAGAGACAGCGCGCCTGCCAGCTCCGCCACCTGCGCCGAAAGCGCGGAGAGCTCGTGCTCCTTGGTGCTCAGCGTGTCGCGCAGCACGGTCTGCACGACCATGAAGATCGTCAGCACGAACATCAGCACCAGCAACAGCGCCGTCATCGCATCGACAAAACCCGGCCAGACCGTCGAGGCGAAACGCTGGCCGTTGCGGCGTGCCAGCGCCATCTCAGCGCTCCTGCGCGTTGCGCGTCAGCACCGCACGGGTGAGGGCCGCGAAATCGTTATGCAACTCGGCCAGGCTTTCCTGCCGCCCCGCCGTCAGCTCCTCAAGCATCCGCAGCATCTGCGTGTCGATCGAGCGCAACCGCATCCGCATTTCGGCCTGAATATCGAACTCATCGCCCGCCTCGGCCATGCGCGCGGCATTGGCCTCAAGCGCTGCGGTCAGCCGCGCCTGCCCCTCGGCCATGCGCTGCAACGCGGCCGCCTGCGCCGAACGCGCCTTGATCTCGGAACCCAGATGATCGGACAGCGCGACGACCCCGTCGGCCAGCCGGTTCAGTCGCTCGTCGGTGGCGATGCGCCCGGCCTCGGTTTCAGCGAAAAGGTCGCGCAGCATCGACATCTGCTCGGCCATGTGGTCGAGGATGCCCGCCACCATCGACTGCTCGCCCTCACCCTCGGCGCCGGTAAAGCTGAGCCGGGTGATCGAGGAAATCCATTCTTCAAGCTCGCGATAAAAGCGGTTCTGGCCATGGGTCACGAAAAGCTCAAGGAGCCCCACGACAAGCGACCCGGCAAGGCCCAGAAGCGACGAGGAAAACGCCGTGCCCATGCCGCCCAACTGCGCCTCAAGCCCGCTCATCAGCTTGTCAAAAACCTGCAAACCGCTTTCGCCCTCTTGCGGGGCGAGCGCGCGGATCGTCTCGACCACGGCCGGAACAGTCGTCGCCAGCCCGTAGAACGTGCCCAGAAGACCAAGGAAAATCAGCAGGTTGGTGACATAGCGCGTGATGTCGCGCGCCTCGTCGATGCGGGTCGCCACAGATTCGAGGATCGAACGCGCCGAGGTCGCCGCGATCTGGCGCCGCCCGCCTTCATGCCCGCCCAAAAGCGCCACCAAGGGCGCGAGGATCGAGGGCGGCAGGTGCTGCGGGCGCCCCGGTCGATCGGCGGCAAACCCCTCGATCCAACTGACCGCCTTGACCAGCTGCACCACCTGCCAGAAGCAGGCCAGCAAACCGACAAAGAACACCGTCAGGATAAACCCGTTCAGCCAGGGATTCGCCAGAAAGATCGGGAAGATGCGGGCATAGGCGAACCAGCCCCCCGCGCCCACCAGCCCCAGCGCAATCAGCATCAGCGTGATCTGGCGCACCGGCTGGGAAAAATGTGTCTCGAACCGCTCGGCCTTGCTACGCATTCCGGCCCTCTTGCTTGGCTGCCCGGGGGCGAGGATAGGCGCGCGCCCGCGCCTTTGCCAAGGCTTAAACCGTCAACGCACGCACACGTTGCACCAGCCAGTCGAGATCGGCATCGCAGACCCCCATCTCGGCCAGATGCGCGGCGGTGTTGAACAGGTAATCGCGGTTCGGTCCGCGCCCGCCCGAGGCCCGCGCGATCACCTGCGCCTGCTCTTCGAGCGAGAGGTTGCAATATTGCGCATGGCTGCGGTCGATCACATAGGTGACCGCCTCAAGCGCCGCGCCATCCTCGGCCTCAAGCGCGATGCGCTGCTCGAAATAGGCGTCGGTAACCAGCTCGCGCGCGCGCAGATCGGCCAGAACGGTCTCCTCTTCGCCGGGGCGCACCGCAAAGGCGACGCCCGAGCAGCTGGCCGCCTCGGCCCGGTCCAGCGCCAGCACCAGCCCGGGCTTTCCGGGCGTGCCGCGATGCACCACCGAGCGCATGCAGAATGAGCGATGCCAACCCTGTGCCCGCGCGCGCAGCTTGCGCTCGGGCACGAAACCCGGGTCCCAAAGCAGCGATCCATAGCCGAAGATCCAGAGACGATCCGTCATTGCGCTTCCCCTTTTCCCTCCCGATGCCTACATCTGCTGCGAGCAGAAGGAAAGGATGCGCGCGATGCGGCGGTTGATCTGGGTGGTCCTGGCCCTTTCGGGGCTTTACGCCGGGTATTGGGCGCTTGGGGCGAAGGCCCTGCGCGGCGGGGCCGAGGCCGCCTTGGTCGAGGTGCGCCGGGCAGGCTGGGGCGATGCGGGCGGGCTGAGCCTTGCGGGCTTTCCCTCGCGCTTCGACCTGACGCTGGACGCGCCGCGCGTGACCGATCCGGCGGGCGCCTTTGAATGGCGCGCGCCTGTCGCGCAGATCCTCGCGCTCAGCTATCAGCCGAACCGCGTGATCTTCTGGGCCCCGCCCGAGCAGGAGCTGCGCCTTGGCGGGCAGGCCTTTACCTTGACCAACACAGACATGCGCGCCTCGGTCGAGGTCGGCCTGAACGAGGCCGCGCCACTGAGCGAAGCGACGCTGGTGATCGAGACGCCCGCGCTGGCCGGGGCCCAGGGCGCCCTGCGCGCCGAGGCCCGGCAACTCCGCGGCGCAATCGCCCTCGCCCCGGCCCAGCCCGAGACGCCCGACGCCCCGGCCTACCGGATCGGGCTTGAACTGCTTGATGCGACCAGCCCCGCGCTCGACGACCCGATCGCGCAGCTCACGCTGGATGCGGTGGTCAGCCTCACGGCGCCGCTTGATCGTCACCTCGCCGAAACCCAGACCCCGCCCCGCCCCGAGCATCTCTCGCTGCGCCGCCTCTATCTGGATTGGGCCGGGAAACGCCTGCTGGTGCAGGGGGAGTTGACGCCGGACGCGGCGGGGTATCCGCAGGGCAAGCTGGTGCTGGAAAGCGCGGAGTGGCGCGACTGGATTGCCACGGCCGAGGCGCAGGGTCTTGTGCCCGCAAAGAACAAGGCGATGCTGCTGGCCGCCGCCGAGAGCCTCGCGCGGCAATCGCCCGACGGGGTGCTGCGGCTGCCTCTGGCGTTTCGCAGCGGAGGGATCTTTTTCGGGCCGCTCGCGCTCGGACCGGCGCCGCGGCTCTGGTAGCGATCAGGCGTCGGACTTGGGCGCGCCTCGGCCGAAATCGGGCGCGTCGGTATCCTGACCGGCCTCGATGATGCCGCGCCGGATAGCGCGGGTGCGCGTGAAATAGTCAAACAGCGCATCGCCATCGCCCATCCGGATCGCGCGTTGTAGCACAAAAAGCTCTTCGGTGAAGCGGCCAAGGATGTCGAGCGTCGCGTCCTTGTTGGTCAGGAACACGTCGCGCCACATCGTCGGGTCCGAAGCCGCGATGCGGGTAAAATCGCGGAACCCCGAGGCCGAATATTTGATGACCTCTTCATGGGTGACGCGGCGCAGGTGATCGGCCACGCCTACCATCGTGTAGGCGATCAGGTGCGGCGTGTGCGAGGTGACCGCCAGCACGAGGTCATGGTGCCCCGCCTCCATCTGGTCGACATTGGCCCCCATCGCCTCGATGAAGCTGCGCAGACGCTGGACCGCCTCGGGGTCGGTGCCCTCGGGCGGGGTCAAGAGCCACCAGCGGTTGACGAAGAGCGTCGCAAAGCCCGAGCGCGGCCCCGAATGCTCGGTGCCAGCCAGCGGGTGGCCCGGAATAAAATGCACGCCCTCGGGCAGATGCTGGCCAACGGCCTCGATCACCGCCTGCTTCACCGAGCCGACGTCGGTCACGGTCGCGCCCGGCGCCAGATGCGGGGCAACCTCGGCGGCGACATCGGCCATCGCGCCCACGGGCACGCAGAGCACCACCAGATCGGCGTCCTTCACGGCTTCGGCGGCGGTCTCGAACACTTCCGACACCAGCCCGATTTCCAGAGCGGTCTCGCGCGTCTCGCGCGAGCGGGCATGGCCCACGACCTCGCCAGCCAGATCCTTCCACTTCACCGCATGCGCGATCGACGAGGCGATCAGCCCCAGCCCGATCAGCGCGACGCGGTTGTAGACCCGGCTCATGCCCCGCCCGCCTTGAACACGCCGATCAGATGCGCGACGCGGCGGCATGACGGTTCATCGCCGACGGTGATGCGCAGGCAATGCGGCAGGTTGTAGCCGCCGACGCGGCGCACGATGATGCCTTCGGATTTCAGGTAATCGTCGCAGGCCTCGGCCTCTTCGGCCGAGCCGAAGCGCGCCAGCACGAAATTCGCCGTCGAGGTGTCCGAAGGCACGCCCTTCTCGGCCAGCGCCTCGGCGAGGATACCGCGCAGGCGCATGTTCTCGTCGCGGCATTTCTTGACGTAATCCTGATCGCGCACGGCCGCCTCGGCGGTCTCGAGCTGCGCCGTCGACAGGTTGAACGGCCCGCGAATGCGGTTGAGCACGTCGATCACGTCCTGCGCGCCATAGCCCCAGCCGATGCGCAGCCCGCCCAGCCCGTAGATCTTGGAGAAGGTCCGGGTCATGAACACGTTGGGCAGCCGCGTCGCAAGCTCCGCGCCGCCGTCATAGCCCTCGACATATTCGGCATAGGCGCCATCGACGACCAGAAGCGCGCCTTTCGGCAGGCCATTGGCCAGACGCTCCAGCTCGGCCAGGCCGATCATCGTGCCGGTCGGGTTGTTCGGGTTGGCGATGAACACCAGCTTGGTCTTTTTCGTGCAGGCCGCGAGGATCGCATCGACATCGGTCGTGCGCTCGCGCTCGGGCACCGAAACCGGCGTGCCGCCCGCCGCATAGGTCGAGATCCGATACATCAGGAACCCGTGCTCGGTGAACACCACCTCATCGCGCGGGCCGACATAGGCCTGACAGAGGAAGTGGATGATCTCGTCCGAGCCGACGCCACAGATGATCCGCGCCGGGTCAAGCCCGTGCACATCGCCAATCGCCTGCCGCAGGCTGGCGTGATCGGTATTCGGATAGCGATGGAGCGAATGCACCGCGCGCGAAAACGCCTCGCGCGCCTTGTCGGAGGCACCGAAGGGGTTTTCATTCGACGACAGTTTGATCGCATCCGTGCGCCCGGGCACATGCGCCTGGCCGCCCTGATAGAGAGCGATCTCCATGATGCCGGGTTGGGGTTTGATCGAACTGGCCATGAGACACTCCTCGCAACTCCGCGCTTTCTAGCGAGCGCCGCGCGCCAATGCCAGCGCAAGTTGCACCCCGCGATTGGATAAAGCTTTAGCGAAACGCGCGATTTCAACCGGCGCACTGCCCGCTTGGAGCCACATTCCAAACGAGACTCAAGCAGGTCCATGCCCGTCCCGATCGGAGGCCTCCATGCACCGTCGCCGCTTCCTCATCTGCGCAAGCTTCGCGCTTGTCAGCGCCGCCCCCGCTCATGCCGCGATCTCCCCGCTCGAACGGATATGGCACGAAAGCCCGCGGGTGCTGCGCCACACGCTCAAGCGCAAGCTCACCCTCTCAGAGCTCTATTTCGGCGAAATCGACGGGCTCTGGACCCGCGCGACCGACCGCGGCCTGCGCCGCGCCGCCGACCGCATTCTGCTCAAGCAAGACAGCGGATTTCGCCCCGACCTGCGCCGCGCCGCGGGCATCCGCAGCTTCTTCGACGCGCTTGCCAATGGCGATCTCGACCGCGCCCTGTTCCCCGGCGAGGCCCTGAAAAACCGCGACGGCGCGCGCTGGTACGAAGGCCATTTCGGCCGTTCCTGACACCCGCACCCGCAACGCAAAAGGCCGCCCAACCGGGCGGCCTTTCGTGTCTGTCGGCGAAGACTGAAGGATCAGTTCTTCGCGTAGAATTCGACGACCAGGTTCGGTTCCATCATGACCGGGTACGGCACGTCCGACAGCGAGGGCGTGCGCACGAAGGACGCGGTCATTTTCGAGTGGTCGACATCGAGGTAGTCCGGCACGTCACGCTCGGCCGACTGGGCGGCTTCGAGCACGATGGCGAGCTGCTTCGAGCGGTCACGAACGGCGATCACGTCGCCTTCCTTGACGCGGTACGACGGGATGTTCACGCGCTTGCCGTTCACGGTCACGTGGCCGTGGTTCACGAACTGGCGGGCGGCGAAGACGGTCGGCACGAATTTCGCGCGGTACACGATCGCGTCGAGGCGGCGCTCGAGCAGACCGATCAGGTTTTCACCGGTGTCGCCCTTCACACGCTCGGCTTCGGCGTAGATGCGGCGGAATTGCTTTTCGGTCAGGTCGCCGTAGTAGCCTTTCAGCTTCTGCTTGGCGCGCAGCTGGGTACCGAAGTCCGACAGCTTGGCCTTGCGGCGCTGGCCGTGCTGGCCCGGGCCATATTCGCGGCGGTTCACCGGCGACTTGGCGCGGCCCCAGATGTTTTCGCCCATGCGGCGGTCGATTTTGTACTTGGCAGACGTGCGTTTGGTCACGGCTGATCTCCTTCTTAGCGTTTCGAAGGGCGTTGTCCTTTCCCCCGACACCTTGGCCACAGGGCCCCGCAGGCATCTTCGGGCGACAGGTTTCCCCTTGCGGGGTCCACCAACACCAATGAATACCCCGGGCCGCGTCGCCGCATCCCGGGATGGCGGGCTTATACAGCCCACCAACCGGGAGTCAACACCCGCCCCTTTCATCGAGCCAAAAATACTCCGGGGTGAATGGCCGCAAGGCCAGAGGGGCAGCGCCCCTGCCCCGCGACAGCCCCTCAGGCCGCCAGATCGTGGCGCAGGATCGCCGCCTCGGGTGCGCTCAGCGCGCGGCGCGCATAGGCGCCATAGCTCAGCGGATCTTCGGCGATCCCGGGCAATATCCGCAGCAGCCCCGCGCGCTGGTCCTCGGCGATCAGTTCAAGCGCGGTCGAGGCGGGGTGGAAGCTCTCAGTCGCCAGCCCGTTCGCCCAGATCACCTGATGCCGCTCCAGCAAGAGATGGATGTAATGCACCTCGGACAGGCCCGGCTCGACCCGGACCGAGCGCCCGTTGATCAGGTCGCTGGCCTGCACCAGCACTTCGGAGTCGTTGAACAACGCCTGCGCGGCCGGTCCGCGCACCAGCATCCGGTGCTGCGGCGAGACCAGCAGATCGCGCTCGGGCTCGTCCAGACCAAAGGCGCCCGCACGGATGCGGATCGGGCGCAGATGCTGCAGGGTATACAGCCGCGCCCCCGACATCCGCCGCTGCCCCATCCAGAGCACCTCTTGCGGGCCGTCATCGCGCGTCGCCACCCGGTCGCCCGGACGCAGCGCCTCGACCGGGCGCGGCCCCTCGGGTGTCGCAATCATCGTCCCCGGCGTGAAACAGATCACCCCCGGCTCGGGCAGGCGCAGCTGGCGCGGACGCGGATCGAGCGTGCGATCGACAACCCAGAGGTCGCAATCGCTCGGCGGGATCGCCCCCACGAACATCAGCAGCCGCGCCGCCACATCCGGCAGCTCGATCAGCGAGACCACGTAGATCCGAAACCCGTCGGTGACCGAAAAGCTCTGTTCGGGAATGGCGGCGTCATCCTCGGGCGCGGCGTCGGGCTGGCCACCCTGCACCGCCATGCCCATCAGCCGCCCCACCATGCGCGCCGCCCGCGCACGCAACGCAGCCTCGCCCTTGGCATTTTGCAAGATCAGGTAATCGTTGGGGCCGTCGACGCGCACCGCCTGGCCCCACCAGCGCCAACAGGCTCCGACCCTGACATCCGCAACCGGCGCGCCAACCGCGCCATCGAGTTCCGTCTGAGCCCATGAAATGACAAACGTGCCCTGATAGCCCGTTTTCATTGCCTGTATGTCCCGCCTCATTTTTGTGGATCTTGAGATCCTTGATTAAGGGAACGCTAGCATGGGTGATTCGGCTTGTGAATCCCCTTTGTCGCAAAATCTTGGAGCTTCGGACGCAGCACCCACCAGACGCTGCGCCAAACGCGAACGGGCGAGCCCCTCGGCCCGCCCCTTCGCAGTCGATACGATCGTGGTTCAGCGCTTGTAGCAGCGCGACTTGGTGCCGAAACCGGCCGGCGAGCACACCCAGCTGCCATGCCCGACCGGGGTGGCAGAGGCCAGCACCGGCTGCGTGTCGGACTTGGCCTTGGTGTTACGCTTGGCGAGCCAGTCGAACCGGGCCTCGCCCTTGCCGGCCACCGACTTCGCCGCAAGGCGAACCGGCGACAGGGCAATCACCCCGGTCTGCTCAGCCTTGGCCGGCGCCACCGGGGCGGCGATTGCAATCGCTGCGGCAACCAGAGTCACCACGCTCACGTGCTTGATCATTCCGAGTTTGGACATTTCGCTCCGCCTCAAGTTACGATCCGGTGCCATTCCTCTCGCACGAGACATGGCGCTCTCATTAGCTCCGGGAATGGTAAAAACTTTTCTACCCGTCAAGAGCGTCGTGAGCGGGGCGGAATTGGGGCAACAATGGGGCGAGAAAAGATCAGGCCGCGCGCGGAGATTTTTCCGCGCGCGGCCAATAGGTTAGTGAAGCTGACCAGACTCGGCGAATTTTTGCCAAGTTTTATTGGTCATTTCAGGATCTGGTTCTTCACACGCCAGTCGGGCATCCCGAAGCCTTCCGGCCACGGATAGACCTCGGGGTAGTTGAAGTAGGACACGCCGACGAGGTTGGGATATTCGGCCTTTTCCTGACGGACCGAGTTCTCCCACATCTTGACGTAATCTTCCTTGCCGACATAGCCGAGCTCGGCCACCACGACCGGCTTGCCGAACGAGGCGGCGCGCTCGTAGCGCGGACCAAAGATCTCGTCGAAGGTCCGGTCATGGCCGAACTTCGCCTGATCCCAGGCCTGCAGCCCAAAGACCGACACGCCCACCAGATCGACATAATCGTCGCCGGGGTAATACTCTTCCATCCCCTCGTCACCGAGTGGCGACCACATCACGGTGATATTCGGCGCCGAGGCCCGGCACACGTCGATCATCTTGCGATAGGCAGCGATGGGCATTGTTGCAGAACTCTGGCTGCGAAGGATTCACATCGCGAATCCATGCAGTTAGACGCGTGGTATGAGCAAGCCCAAGCCCGCCCGCTATCGCACGACGAACTGGTCCGACTACAACGCTGCGC
>NZ_NTJD01000025.1 GCF_002358085.1 Pseudothioclava arenosa | reverse complement strand
GGCATTGTTGCAGAAAGGCGGCTTGAGGCGTGACTTCCCCTTTCCCCTTCATGTTCAGGGCACGCGTACGATCTCGGCGGTGCCGAGGGCATTGAAGCGGTTGATGAGTGCGACGCGGATGTGGATTTCTGCGGTTTGGCGGTCTGGGTCTCTCGCGGCGATCCGCTCGCCGAAGGCCTTGAGGCAGCGCATCCTGGCCTCAGCGCGGCTGCGGGCGTGGTATCCCGTCCACCGTTTCCAGAACGCCCGGCCGTAGTGACGTGTGGCGCGCAGGGTTTCGTTGCGGGCCCGAGCGGCTGGGCAATCCTCCTTCCACGGTCGGCCATTCTTGCGGATCGGGATGATAGCCGTGCCACCGCGTGCGATGATGGCACTGTGGCAGCGGCGGGTGTCGTAGGCGCCGTCTGCGGTCACGGTGCCGATGTCTTCGTCGTCCGGGATTTGGTCTAGCAGGTCTGGCAGGACGGGGCTGTCGCCTTCCCGGCTGGGGGTGAACTCGACCGCGCGGATGTCGGATGTAGCGGTGTCCATGGCCAGATGGACCTTGCGCCATTGGCGCCGTCCCTGAACGCCATGCTTGCGGGCCTGCCATTCGCCGTCGCCGAGGAACTTGATCCCGGTGCTGTCTATCAGCAGGTTCAGCGGCCCGTCGGCACGGCGATACGGGATCTGCACCTTCAGGGTCTTCTGCCTGCGGCACAGTGTAGAGTAGTCCGGAACGGGCCAATCCAGCCCAGCCAAGCGCAGCAGGCTGGCGACCATCCCCGCTGTCTGTCTGAGTGGCAGCTTGAACAGCACCTTGATCGACAGGCAGAACTGGATCGCCGCAGTCGAGAAAACCGGCGGGCGCCCCTGGCGACCCTCATGCGGCGCGTGCCAGGACATCTCCTTGTCCAGCCAAATCAGCAGAGACCCGCGCTTCCGCAGCGCAGCGTTGTAGTCGGACCAGTTCGTCGTGCGATAGCGGGCGGGCTTGGGCTTGCTCATACCACGCGTCTAACTGCATGGATTCGCGATGTGAATCCTTCGCAGCCAGAGTTCTGCAACAATGCC
>NZ_NTJD01000024.1 GCF_002358085.1 Pseudothioclava arenosa | reverse complement strand
GTTGTGTTGACGAGGATCATCACATTGCCGAGGTCGTCGGTGATATGCAGGTCCGCGCCGATCTCGGTGGCGTGGTTGGCCAAGAGGTCGGCCAGGTCCGTGATCCCGACCGCATCGCCGGAGAACAGGATCACGTCCTCGCTGGCCACGAAGTCGCGCACCTCATCCGTGCCCGCGCTGAACTCGAACACATCCGCGTCCAGCCCGCCCCAGAGCGTATCGTCGCCGAGCCCGCCATAAAGCACATCCGCCCCGTCCTGGCCGCCAAGCCGGTCGTTCCCGCCGCCGCCCAGGATCGTGTCGTCGCCCGTCCCGCCCCAAAGCCCGTCGTCATGCTCGCCGCCGTCGATCAGGTCGTTGCCATCCTCGCCATCAAGCGTGTCCTTGCCGTCCCCGCCCAACAGCGTGTCGTTATCCGCGCCGCCGTAGATCTTGTCGTTATGCGCCCCGCCATCAAGCAGGTCGTCGCCCGCATCGCCCCAGAGCCGGTCGCGACCGTCCTCGCCCTCGAGCGTGTCCGCGCCATCGTCGCCGTGCAACTGGTCGCCATAGGTGCCGCCCTGCAGCAAGTCGTCTCCGGTGCCGCCCCAGAGGATATCGATGCCGCTGCCACCCTCGAGCGTGTCATTGCCGTCGTCGCCATAAAGCAGGTCGCCGCCCTCGCCGCCAGCCAGAAGGTCATTGTCGGCGCCGCCATGCAGCTCGTCATTCAGCGTGCCGCCCCAGAGCGTGTCATTGCCCGCGTCACCATAGAGCGTGTCGGCGCCGGTCATGCCGCCGATGCGGTCATCACCATCGCCGCCCTCGGCATAGTCGCGCCCGCCACCGCCCCAGATCGCATCCGCGCCCGCCTCGCCGTAAAGCGTATCCGCGTCGCGCCCGCCCGAGAGCGTATCGTTGCCATTGCCGCCATAGAGCAGGTTCAGACCATGCCCGCCGCGCAGCGAATCCCCCTGGTTGCCGCCATAAAGCGTGTCGTTCCCAACACCCCCATCCAGCGTATCCGCCCCGGCAGACCCGTAAAGAACGTCGTCCCCAGAAGAACCGTCAAGGTAATCGTTGCCAAGGCCGCC
>NZ_NTJD01000023.1 GCF_002358085.1 Pseudothioclava arenosa | reverse complement strand
GGCCCATCGCCGCCCTGAGGGGTAGTCCAGGTGATGTTTTGGCTGGGATCTTTGATATCGCAGGTTTTGCAGTGGACGCAGTTCTGGAAGTTGACCTGGAAACGCGGGTTGCCTTCCTCGTCTTCCAGCACCTCGTAGACGCCCGCCGGGCAGTAGCGCTGCGCGGGTTCCGCGTATTTCGGCAGGTTCACCGAGATCGGGATCGAGGGGTCGCGCAGCTGCAGGTGGCAGGGCTGGCTTTCCTCGTGGTTGGTGAACGAGAAGCTGACGTTCGTCAGACGGTCGAAGCTCAGCTTGCCATCGGGCTTCGGATAGTCGATCGGCTTGAACTTCGCCGCTTCCTTGGTCGCCGCAGCGTCGGTCTTGCCGTGCTTCAGCGTGCCGAAGAGCGACACCCCGAACAGGTTGTTCGTCCACATGTCGAGCCCGCCGAAGACCAAGGACGGGATCATCCCCCATTTCGACCACATCGGCTTGACGTTGCGCACCTTCTTCAGGTCCTTGGCGATCGGGCCCGAGCGCAGGTCGGCCTCGTAATCCACCAGCTCGTCGCCCTCGCGCCCGGCGGCAATCGCCTTCGCCGCCGCCTCCGCCGCCGCGATGCCGGACAGCATCGCATTGTGGTTGCCCTTGATCCGCGGCACGTTCACCAGACCCGCCGAGCAGCCCAGCAAAACCACCCCCGGCGCCGTCAGTTTCGGGATCGACTGCCAGCCGCCCTCCGAGATCGCGCGCGCCCCGTAAGCCACGCGTTTGCCGCCCTCAAGCAGTTCCGCCACCATCGGGTGATGCTTGAAGCGCTGGAACTCCATATAGGGGTAAAGATAGGGGTTCTCGTAGTTCAGGTGGACCACGAAACCCACGTAAACCTGATTGTTCTCAAGGTGATAGATAAAGCTGCCGCCGCCCGCGTTCTTGCCCAGCGGCCAGCCCATCGTATGGGTCACCGTGCCCTCGCGGTGCTTCGCGGGGTCGATCTCCCAGATCTCTTTCATGCCGATGCCGAATTTCTGCGGGCAGTGGCCTTCCGAGAGGTTGAACCGCTCCATCACCACTTTCGCGAGCGAGCCGCGCACGCCCTCGCCCAACATCACGTATTTGCCGCGCAGCTCCATCCCCGGCTCGTAGCCCGGCCCCGGCGTGCCATCGGCCTCGCGCCCGAACTCGCCCGCGACGACGCCCGCCACCCGATCCGCGCCGTTTTCATCCTTGGCCCAGACGATCTCGCTGGCCGCCATGCCCGGGAAAATCTCGACGCCCAGCTCCTCGGCCTGCTCGGCCAGCCAGCGGCAGACATTCGCCATCGAGACGATGTATTTGCCGTGGTTCGACATCAAGGGCGGCATCGGCCAGTTCGGGATGCGCATGCCCCCCGACGGCCCGAGGATGTAGAAATTATCCTTCTTCACCTCGGTCGAAACCGGCGCGCCCTTCGCCTTCCACTCCGGGATCAGCGCATCCAGACCCGAGGTATCCAGCACCGCACCCGACAGGATATGCGCCCCAACCTCAGAGCCCTTCTCAAGCACAACAACCTGAAGATCAGGGGCGATCTGCTTCAACCGGATCGCCGCAGACAGACCCGAAGGACCCCCACCAACGATCACGACATCATATTCCATCGACTCGCGTGCG
>NZ_NTJD01000022.1 GCF_002358085.1 Pseudothioclava arenosa | reverse complement strand
GTGCCTGTTAAGCGCGTGATTGACTACAACGTGAAGGTTCGCGTTCGTGCGGACGGAAGCGGTGTCGATCTTGCGAATGTGAAAATGTCGATGAACCCGTTCGACGAGATTGCTGTTGAAGAGGCGATCCGGTTGAAGGAGAAGGGCGTCGTTTCGGAGATCGTGGTTGTCTCGATCGGGGTGAAGCAGGCGCAGGAGACGCTGCGCACGGCTTTGGCGATGGGCGCGGACCGGGCGATCCTGGTGACTGCGGCCGACGATGTGCACACCGACATCGAGCCTCTGGCGGTGGCCAAGATCCTGGCGAAAGTGGTGGCCGAAGAGGCGCCGCAGCTGGTTCTGCTGGGCAAGCAGGCGATCGACAATGACATGAACGCGACGGGCCAGATGCTCTCGGCGCTCCTGGGCTGGGGTCAGGCGACCTTCGCCTCGGAAGTCGTGGTTGAGGGCGAGGCGGCCAAGGTCACCCGCGAGGTGGACGGCGGTCTGCAGACGATCTCGGTCAAGCTCCCGGCGATCATCACCGCCGACCTGCGCCTCAACGAGCCGCGCTATGCGTCGCTGCCGAACATCATGAAAGCCAAGAAGAAGCCGCTCGACGAGAAGACCGCTGCTGACTACGGCGTCGACGTCACGCCGCGCCTCTCGGTGGTGAAGACCGCCGAACCGGCGGGCCGCTCGGCCGGCATCAAGGTGGGCTCGGTCGACGAGCTGGTGGCGAAACTGAAAGACGCGGGGGTGATCTGATGGCTGTTCTCCTGATTGCAGAAGTGAACGGGGCGGATCTGGCGCTGGACGCGACCGCGAAGGCGATGTCGGCGGCGAGCGCCCTGGGCGAAGTGACGGTTCTGGTCGCGGGTTCGGGCATCGACGGCGCGGCCTCGGCGGCGGCGGGGATTGCCGGCGCGGCGAAGGTGATCAAGGTTGATGACGCGGCTTACGCGCATGGCCTGGCCGAGCCGCTGGCGGCGCTGGTGGTGTCGCTTGCGGGTGGGTTCAGCCATATCGTGGCGCCCTCGACGGCCTCGGCGAAGAACGTGATGCCGCGGATCGCGGCGCTGCTCGATGTGATGGTGATCTCGGATGTTACGGGCGTTGTCGACGCTGACACGTTCGAGCGCCCGATCTATGCGGGCAACGCAATCCAGACGGTGAAATCGGCGGATGCGACCAAGGTTCTGACGGTGCGGACGGCATCGTTCGAGGCGGCGGCCGCGGGCGGTTCGGCTGCGGTCGAAGCGGGTGCCGGTGCGGGCGACGCAGGTCTGTCGGCTTGGGTCGAGGACAAGGTGGCGGCCTCGGATCGCCCCGAGCTGACCTCGGCCAAGATCGTGGTCTCGGGCGGCCGTGGCGTGGGCTCGGAGGAAAGCTTCGCGATCATCGCGGCGCTGGCCGACAAGCTGGGTGCCGCCGTTGGCGCAAGCCGCGCGGCGGTCGACTCGGGCTTTGCACCGAACGACTGGCAGGTCGGCCAGACCGGCAAGGTCGTCGCGCCCGAGCTTTACATCGCCTGCGGCATCTCGGGGGCGATCCAGCACCTCGCGGGGATGAAGGACTCGAAAATCATCGTCGCGATCAACAAGGACGAAGAGGCCCCGATCTTCCAGGTCGCCGACTTCGGCCTCGTCGCAGACCTCTTCGACGCCGTCCCCGAATTGACCG
>NZ_NTJD01000021.1 GCF_002358085.1 Pseudothioclava arenosa | reverse complement strand
CTCAGAGCCCTTCTCAAGCACAACAACCTGAAGATCAGGGGCGATCTGCTTCAACCGGATCGCCGCAGACAGACCCGAAGGACCCCCACCAACGATCACGACATCATATTCCATCGACTCGCGTGCGGGGGCTGTCTGCGGCGCGCCGGTCATCACTCGGCCCCCAGATCGGCGGCGCTGAGCGCCACCACGGCTTCGGCACCGCCGGTGACCTGCTGCAGGAGCGCGCGCGCCTGCGGGAAGGCCTGGGTGCGGTAGAACTCGGCAAAGCGCAGCTTGGCGGGCAGGAAGGCCGCCCCGTCGCCAGCATCGATTCGCGCCTGCGCGGCCAGCGCCGCATCCGCCATCGCCCATTGGCCAAGGCAGGTGCCCGCCAGCTCCAGCATCGCCGTGGCCGAGGCCTGCGGCAGCTGCATGTTCGCGCGCGCATTGGCGAGGATCCAGTCGCTCGCGCCTTGCAGGATCTCGATCGCCTCGGCCATCGAGGACGCCATCGAGGCCCAGTCCGCCGCGCCGGTCGTCGCGGTTTCGAGCCGCGCCAGCGTGGCGGACATCTCGGCGATCAGCTCACCCATCGCCAGGCCCTTGTCGCGGATCAGCTTGCGCCCGATCAGGTCGAGCGCCTGGATGCCGGTGGTGCCTTCGTAAATCGTGGTGATCCGGGCGTCGCGCAGGTGCTGCGCCGCGCCGGTCTCCTCGATGAAGCCCATGCCGCCATGCACCTGCACGCCGAGCGAGGCCGAGACATTGCCCATCTCGGTCGACCAGCCCTTGACCACCGGGATCAGCAGGTCAAGCCGACGCTGCGCGCGGGCTGCCTGTTCCGGGTCGGCGCTGCGGGTCGCGATATCGAGCGCCGAGGCCGCGCGATAGGCCAGCACGCGGGCCGCCTGCGTGCGCGCCTTGATCAGGCCCAGCATGCGGCGCACATCCGGGTGCGCGATAATCGCGACCGAGCCGTCAACGCCGGCCTGACCGCCCTGCTTGCGCTCGGCGGCATAGGCCACGGCGTGCTGGCCGGCGTGCTCGGCGATGCCGATGCCCTGCAGGCCGACGCCGAGGCGCGCGCTGTTCATCATCGCGAACATGTAGGCCAGACCCTGATGGGGCTCGCCCACCAGATAGCCGATCGCGCCGCCATTGTCGCCGAAGGCCAGCGTGCAGGTCGGGCTCGCGTGGATGCCCAGCTTGTGCTCGATCGAGACGCAGCGCACGTCGTTGCGCTCGCCCAGGCTGCCGTCCGCGTTCACCATGAATTTCGGCACCACGAAGAGCGAGATCCCCTTCACCCCCTCGGGCGCATCGGGCAGACGCGCGAGCACGAGGTGGATGATGTTCTCGGCCATGTCATGTTCGCCGTAGGTGATGAAGATCTTCTGCCCCGAGACGCGGTAATGGTCGCCCTCGGGCACGGCCTTCGACCGGATCGCAGCCAGATCCGAACCGGCCTGCGGCTCGGTCAGGTTCATGGTGCCGGTCCAGTGGCCGGTGACGAGGTTCGGCAGATAGGTGTCGCGCAGCTCGTCCGCGGCGTAATGTGCCAGCGCTTCGATCGCGCCCTGCGTCAGCAAGGGGCAGAGCTGAAACGCCGTGTTCGCGCCGTTGAACATTTCCTGAATGCAGGCGTTCACCGCCGCAGGCAGGCCCATGCCGCCGTGATCGGGGTCGGCGGTGGGGCTGTTCCAGCCCATCTCGACCAGCTGCTGATAGGCCTCTTTCCAGCCGGCGGGCGTGGTCACCTCGCCCGCGTCAAAGCCGAGCCCGGCCTCGTCGCCGGTGCTGTTCAGCGGCGCCAGCACTTCGCCAGCGAATTTCGCCGCTTCCTCAAGGATCGCGGCAACGGTGTCGGGGGTCGCGTCTTCAAGGCCGGGCAGCTGCGAAAGGCCTTCGAGGCCGCACAGGTCCTCGAGCACGAAGATCATATCTTGAAGCGGGGCTTGGTAGCTCATGGAAATTCTCCTGGCTCAGATTTTGCCGGTCAATTCGGGGACGGCGTCGAAGAGGTCTGCGACGAGGCCGAAGTCGGCGACCTGGAAGATCGGGGCCTCTTCGTCCTTGTTGATCGCGACGATGATTTTCGAGTCCTTCATCCCCGCGAGGTG
>NZ_NTJD01000020.1 GCF_002358085.1 Pseudothioclava arenosa | reverse complement strand
TCTCGCAGACCTCAACGCCGCAAACACTGACTTCAGTTGAGAAGGGTCAGGTGCTGCGGCGCACCGGCTCTGCCAGACGCGCAAGATCGCGCTCGAAGGTCGGGCCACAGATTTCGGAAAGGCGATCAAGGAGCTTTGCGAAGACCTCTGCCGCGCGCTTCTGTTGCGACGGTGGTGTGCCGGAAATTGCAGGCGCCTGACGCAGCCGCGGCCTCAGGTTGCGCTCAAGGCGTCGGAGGCGCAGGTCTTCCCGATCGGTTGCCGGCGACAGGCCGTGATCGCGGGTGGCGGCCAGAAGGGCCAACGCGACCAGTTCGGAGCGCGCCGCGTCCGTGAGGGCCCGGGCATCGTGATAGGCAAGCGCCACCAACCCGATCCCGATCTCGGCCGGCCCGGCCCGGTCGGGCGGCAAGTCCTCAAGGGCGGGGAGCGCGCTTTCGGAGGGGCTCAGGCGCAAAAGCCCCGGCAAGAGAGCTGCGACTTCGTCAGGAAGGTTCCCGCCCGCCTGAAACGCCCCGGCTTCGATCGCCTCGGCAATCATATGCCGCGCGGCATCCTGCTCTTCCGGGTCGAAACCATCGCCCAGGCGGGTCGGAATCGCAGCCTCGGTCACCTGTAGCCCGAGGCCATCGGCCCAATCGCGAAGCTCCCGGTGGATGAAGTTCCATTTTCGATCCGGCGCAAGAACCGCCTGCCCGAACAAAGCCGCCAGCCGGTCATCAGCAGACGATTCGCAGAACCAGAACTGATCGTTGAGCCCATCGCCCGAAAACTCGGGCATCAGGACACTCCCCGCTGACGGAGCCTGCTCCGGCCCGATCTCGGGCAGAATGTCGGGGCGAACGCGCAGCACCAGATCGTACTTTGAACCCCGAAGCTTTTCGCCGCCCTGTTTGAGCCGGTTGCAGCGCCAGATCTTGTAAAGCATGCGCAACGAATTCTTGTCGGGAAACTCGGTCGAAAAACTGAGATCAAAGGTTTCGTCCTCGATCTCGATCACCGCATCGGGAAAGGCCGCGCGCAGATCGGGTTCGGCATCCTCCGCCGGAAGGCTAGACAGGCGGGCCTCGACACCCGGGAACAGGTCGTCAAGCGCGCCTCTCTGAAGATAGAGCGCCGCCGGCATCCCCAAAACGCGCGCCTTCTTTCCGGTCGCGGCCGCGCCGGCCAGCGTCTTGCGGCCACGTTTTTTCCAGCTGCTGATGTAGATATCCGCATCGAGGCGTTCGGCGAGTTCGGCGATCTCTTGCAGCCGCGAACGCGGCCCGCGCAGCTGACCGCTGATGCACAAAGCGTTCCGCCGCGTGCTGGGTGTCTTGCGCAGCAAAGCCTCGTATTCGGCGGGCGTGCCGCTGAACAGCACATCGCGCGGGTTGATCTTGTCATAGCGCACATCGCCGCCGCGTTCGATCAGCTTGCGATACATCGGGGCCACGTAAAACTCGCCGCCCTCAAGCGTGCTCGGGTCAAGCGCCTCGATCTCGGCAAACAGGTCGAGAAAGGTTCCGGCGCAGCGGAAATAATAGAGCCCGGTCGAACAGAGGTTCGAGATGCGGCGCTTTTCGGTCACCTCGATGACGCGTTGTGCCTCGGCCTCATCGGGGTCGGGACGCACGAAGGACCAATGTTCGCCCTCACCCGGGAACACTTCGAGATAACCGTCAATCTGCGCCAGATCGAAAGCCGCCGGATAGGAAAACCCGGGCCGGATCGTGTCGATATTGAAGATCGTAAGCGGCGTCTGCGCGCCAACTCCGGCTTTGCGCAGGCCAAGCGCGACGGTCTCGGCCTGCCCGCGCGTGGGGCCGTCAAGCTCGATCAGTTGGACGCTGCCCGGGGGCAGGCCAATCGCGGCGATTTCCTCCTCAAGAAACCGGCGGGTATCGGCAATGTCGCGATAGATGACCAGAAAGTCTTCGCGCCCGAAATAGCCCTTGAACCCTTCCATGACGTGCCGAAACAGGCTCTTGCCGCGAAAGGGCAGCATGTATTTGGGGCGCTCATATCCAGCCTCGGTGAAGCGGCGGCTCATGCCCGCCATCGGAAGAACGATCATGCCGCGGCCTCCTGCAGTTTCGAATGGAATATCAGCCCCGCGGCCAAGAGGTGGCTTTGCCGCTCCGGGTCATCGCCATGCAAGGGCAGCATCGACAGGAACAAGAGCCCCGTCATCGCCGCGATCTCGGAGCGCGAAAGCCCGCGCGCGGTCACCAGCGTCTCAGAAAAGATCTGCTCGATTTCGGCCTCGTGGGGCGTCGCTGCGCAGCGAAGCTCCCAGTCATGCGCGGCGTGGCGGGCAAGACGACTGCGCCCGAGGATGGTCTTGTCGTATTTTCCCAGAACCGAGTGGGCGAGTTTGGCGATGTCATAGCGCGGGTCGCCGAAACGCGCATATCCGAACCCCGGGAGCTGCCCGCGCGGATCTATGCACATGGCACGCCGCGCAACGAAATCATAGAACATGTTCCCGAAGAACAGGTCGCCATGCCAAAGCCGGATATCTGCGGGCCGCGTCGGCGGCACGGCCTGCAAGAAGTCATCGAGGACGCGCCCGAGGCTCGGAAGCTGCCGCCCGTTGATCCGAAACTCCTGCGCCCGATCGAGCCCCGCCGTTGTCAGAAAATTGTCGAGACGTTGGCGGGTCTTTCGTTCGATCATCTCCTGATGGAACAGCGCGGCATACTCGGCTGAGGCCTCGGGGGCGGCCGGTTCCGGCGGGATCGCATCGAATTTGTCCAGAAGCTGCGCGCAGCCCTCGAAGATCTCGAGCCAGCTCGAAAGCCCCAGCTCCCCGAAGGCGAACAGATCCGCGAGGCTCGGCGCGAACAGGTACTCCAGCGCATAGCCCGCGCGATGATCGCGCTCGATGCTGCCGCCAAAGCGTGGCGTGTGAAGTCGCAGCGTTTCCGGTAGATCCTGAAACCAGCGCCGCTCGTCGCGCATTTTCGCGATCTGCCCCGATTGCTTGATCAGGAAATCACCCTCGACCTGCACATCATTGAAGCTGCGCGCCATCAGCATGTCGCGTTTCGACTGGAAGTAGAGTGACAGGTGACCAAAATCGA
The DNA here is from genome assembly GCF_002358085.1 of Pseudothioclava arenosa. GTDB lineage: Bacteria > Pseudomonadota > Alphaproteobacteria > Rhodobacterales > Rhodobacteraceae > Pseudothioclava > Pseudothioclava arenosa. The sequence continues at coordinate 1,165 of NZ_NTJD01000020.1, read as the reverse complement.
GCCACGTCTCCGGTTCGAGGATCTGCAACGGGGCGCGTTCGGCATAGGTATTCAGGGCATCAATGAAGCCGTTTTCACGACAGATCGCGGCAAACACCCGAGCATCGGCAAAGTGAAAATAGCCACAGACGGCGTTCCGATTTTCCAACCGGCGCGGGGGGGCGTTGGAGAACACCGGGCGGCCGTTTTCCATACCCCGGACGAAGGCCCAGGGGTAGTTCGCGAGGCTCGCCTTGGCGCAGACCCGATCCGAAAGCATCAGCTGGTCGTCGGGCAGAGAGACCAATGTATCGCCATAGAGAATGCGGATCGCGCCCTCCGGGGCGATATGGTCGATCGCGGCGGCAATCGCCTCGGTGATCGAGAGCGAAGCCGAAAGCCGCAGAATGTTCACACGGGCTTCGGCAAGGCGGGCGCGATCGAACTCCCCGATCTCGTAATCTTCCGGCAGGGTCAGCCAGACCGGCTCCCCCATCGCGAGTTCGATCTGCCGCTCCCACAGGCGACCGGCGCCAAGCGGCAGCATCGCAGGTGGCAAGGCCCCGAATTGCAACGCAATTTCTTCGCTTACCATTCGAGAGGACAGGATCAGCAGCATGGAAATGGTCCTTGAATGCAGCCGCGCCCCTCAGGCATCGCCCGGGATCTTCAACAGCGCACGGATCTCGTCATAGCTCATCGCCGCGAATTCATCGGGGCGGATCGCCTTGTCGTCAACATAAAAGCCCTGATGCCCGCACCAGGGCTTGCCGACATGGACCTCGTCGAACGGGATGTCGTGGCGCTTGAGCCAATCCAGCAGAACCGGCAGCGTCGCCACATTGATCCGACCGATATTGCCGTCGTAGCTGCGCATGTTGCGACTGGAGAACAGGACGATCTCGAAGCCCGCCGCCTTGTAGTCGCGCAGTTTCGCCACGACCTCCGCGCGCGGGTGCTTTGCGTCGTAACTCTCCGCCGAGGCGTTGATCGTCAATGTGTCGTCAACGTCGATGACGAGGCGCTTCATCTGGTTTTGTCCTTGCTGCCCAAGCTGCGCGGGCCCTGCTCCGTTTTCGCGCAGCATAAAGCAGCCCACGCGGGCGCGTCTACCACCTGAAGCTGAGCGGCGCCCCCTCTGCTTTCTCAACTGAAGTCAGTGTTTGCGGCGTTGAGGTCTGCGAGG
>NZ_NTJD01000002.1 GCF_002358085.1 Pseudothioclava arenosa | reverse complement strand
GCGGCTCGCTGGCGTTCAACAAGGACGTGATGGCGGTGCTGGAAAGCTTCGGGCTGCGCGAAGGCGCCAACTCGGAGCCGCGCGAATACGTGGTCGAAAAGGCCTTCGTCGGCGACGGCATCTGAGCCCGCCCGACATCCCCAACAAAAAACCGCGCCCTGAACCGGCGCGGTTTTCTTTTGCGTATTTGGACCAAGAAGAAACCGAAGCCCCTTCATTTTGCCAAAAATATCCCGGGGGTGAGGCGGGGGAAGCGCGCCTCCGGTGGAGGCACGCCCCGACGAACGCGCGAGCCCGCGAGCGCAGAAGTGTCGGGGGCAGAGCCCCCGGCCCCCGTCGGGCCTCTTAGAGACCCAGCGCGGTTTTAACCTGCGCGATCACAGCTTCGACCATCTCGGGGCTTTGCGCCGCCTGATCGACCGCGGATTTGAGCACGGCCTTGGTGCCGTCGGCCAGATCCGAGGCGTCGATCATCTCGTTGATCTTGGTCGCATCGAAGCCCTCAGCGGTCAGCGCCTTGGCACCGTCAAGCAGGCCCGAACCCATCTCGGCGGCCGACTCGCCCGCGGCGGTCATGGCTTCACCGGCGGCATCGACGGCCTCTTTGGCGGCCTCGGTCGCGGCGGTAGCGGCTTCGGTCGCGGCATCCGCGGCTTCAGCGGCGGTCTCGCCCGCAGCATCGACGGCGGCGCTGGCAGCTTCGCCCGCTGCGGCCGCAGCTTCCTGGGCGGCGTAGGCAGCGGCTTTGGCCGCTTCGGCGGCGGCTTCGGTCGCGGCGGAGACCGCATCGCTCACCGGCGTTTCCGGCGCGGCGGCTTCGGGCGCAGGAGCCGGCGCGGGTTCAACCGCTGCAGGCGCTTCGGGAGTGGGCTCTTGTTGCGAGACAAACATATAGCCCCCCACCGCGATCGCGGCGATCACCAGGGCAAGACCGGCAAACTTGTTCATTTTCTACCTCTTCACAGTCACGGGATTTCTCGTGGACGCTCTATATGGACCCTTCCGGGGCAAAAGGCAGGGGCAAAAGTGCGGTTTTTTTCCCCTTCGGCGGATCTGCGCTTTCGCTGTTGAAAGCCCAGGCTTTGCAGCCTATTTTGCGGGCCATTCACGCGAAGGTTACAGAAGGATCACCGCCATAGCCCGCAGACCACACAATGCCCCGCCGCAACGCGACACCGGACCGCGCGTCAATGGACGCATTCGCGCGCCCGAAATCCGCCTGATCGGCGCGGATGGGGAAAACGTCGGCGTCGTCACGCCGCGCGAGGCCCTCACCATGGCCGAGGAGGCCGGGCTTGATCTCGTGGAAATCTCGCCGACCGCGAACCCGCCGGTCTGCAAGATCATGGATTTCGGCAAGTTCAAGTATGAACAGCAAAAACGAGAAGCCGAAGCCCGCAAGAAGCAGAAGGTCATCGAGATCAAGGAAGTCAAGTTCCGTCCCGGCACGGATACGCATGACTACGAGGTCAAGATGCGCTCGGTGATGAAGTTCCTCGAGAATGGCGACAAGGTGAAGGTCACGCTGCGCTTCCGCGGCCGCGAGATGGCGCACCAGCAGCTGGGTCTCGAACTGCTCAACCGCGTCAAGGAAGATGTGGGCGATGCCGGCAAGATCGAATCGATGCCGAAGCTCGAAGGCCGCCAGATGGTGATGATGATCGCCCCGGCGAAATAAGCCACAGCGAATACGCCCGTATCCGGGCAGGAACCCTCCCCTTGCGGGGAGGGTTTTTTCGTTGGCTCAGGCCGCTTTGCGTTCCGGGATGACGAAGGCCACCACGATGAACACGAGGCCGAGCACGATGCCCACGACATCGCCCGGCAGCGCCGGGAAGAGCGCGTCGTATTTCGCGCCCGGCACCTGGCCCAGCGTGACCTTGCCGCCGAGGATCGGGTTCAGGAGCCCCGTCGCCTTCACGCTGTCATAGGCCAGCGTATAGGCCCAGGCGCCGATCAGCCCGCCGGCCACGAAGAACAGCGCATCGCGCCGCCCCGAGCCCAGCGCGCAGACGCCCGTGCCCGGGCAATAGCCCGACAGCGCCCAGCCGATGCCGAGGATCATGCCGCCGACGAAGACGCCGGTCTCGGCGGTCTTCACCGACATGTGGCCGACATCGACCAGCCCCGCCATCTGCCCGCCGAAGGTCAGGATCAGCAAAAGCCCGATCGCCAGCAGGATCGCCTTCATGATGCCCAGCGCCTTGAGGCTCAGCATCTTGCCCAGAACGCTCGGGTTCGAGGCGCCGATGAGGTCAAGAACCGCGCCGAACGCACCGCCAATGACCAGTGCCAGAATGATCTGTTGCATGGATCAGCCCTCCTGCTTGTAGAGCATCAGCGCGACGGGAACCGCGGTGAGGAACGTGCCGGCCGAGAAGATGAAGCCCGAGACCGCGGTCTGGCCCATCCCCGACATCATGTGGCCCGAGGTGCAGCCGCCCGCGAGCCGCGCGCCAAACACCACGATGATCCCGCCCAAAAGCGCGCCCATGTAGCGTTTCCACGGCGAGGCGCCGAAATTCGCGCGCCACAGCGCGGGCACCGGGCCCTCGCCGCCAAAGGCGCCGCGCGCGGCAGCCGAGATCCCGGCGCCGATCGCCATCGCCACCACGAAGACAAAGCCGTAATTCCACGGATTCGCGATGTCCTTGGCGTATTTGTTGAAATAGCTGACCGGCGAGCTGGGCCCTTCGGCCCCCGCAACGATGGTGTCGGGATTGATCATGTCGGCGATCACCCCGTCGAGCACGACGAATTGCGTCGACACCCCGATCGGTTTCACCAGCAGGATGGCCGCGAAGAACACGATCCCCAGCAGCAGCCCGCCCAGTTTCCATGAGACGGTCATGTTTCCCCTCTTTCTCTTGTTATATTCACGTTTTGGAATGTAACGCGGCGCGCGGCGGCGGTCACGCGAAAGCACGCGTGGTGCGCGGGCACATATCGTCGCAGGAGGGAAAGCAGGGCCCAAAAATTAAGGGGGTGTCCACAAATCGTGTTGGCTCACTATGCGGTCTTTGCGGCCGTTCGCCGGTCACTGCCAAATACCAGCTTTGCCTACAACTGGCGATGGCAGTTAGGCTTTGCGGAAACCACCCTGAACACAAACCAAAAGTACTCGAGTTCGGGACGCGGGATCAGAGAAGGACGATTGGCGGGACTTCGTTATTCTTCCACCTATACGAGCTTCCATTTGATCTCAAGCCGTGAGAGTTCATCGAAGAGCTGTGGTCTGAAGTTGTTTACACCGCTTGTTCGCCCATACCCCTCTACAAATACAAGCTCTATATGGTTACTTTGTCTTTTCTCAATCTGCTCAACGAATTCAGTCGTGAGATGCTCGCGGAGCGCAGCGTACTCAGGGGTTTGTACCAAATCGGAAAGGTCTGGATTATGCTCCTGGGCAAACCTACGAACTGCGTCAATGTAACCAATTCTGCGTTGTCTCCGCGTGCGGCGTTTCTCAATTCCCCAGTTTACCCAAGGAAGCGAGATCGACATTATTGCTGCGACAATAGCCGCGATCACTGCAGGTGTAACATAGCTCAATAATTGGTCCATGAAGTTGCAGAATATCTCGCAGAAGGTGATTGGAATTCCAGTAATCGTGCACAAAATATGATTTCAGCACAAGGAGCAAGAAGACGCGTGCAGGGGGGGGGGGAACCATTGCACCTTGGCAGTCCGCAAAGGACTCAAAGCAAACCAACGCGATTTGCGGGCACCACAAAAATTAAAGCGCAGCGGGAGGGAGGCCCGCTGCGCATTTTAGGGATCGGACGAGGGAGAGCGTCTCGATCCTCGATCGGGTTCGGGCGGTTCGCACCGCTTTTCAGGGAGATCGCGAACCCGATGCGAAAGAGATACGTGAGCCCCCTTCCGCAAGCCTTGACCTAAGTCAAATCTTGCCCGAGGGGAGTGCGACATTTTGGCAGGCGGCGGAAATGCGGATCAAAGCTTCTGCAGGCCCAGGCGGATCGCACGATTGTCACCGCGCGCAAGCACCCATCTGCCAAGCCGCCGCGCCAGATCCTTGTGCCCCTTCGCCACGACCCGGGTGAACAGTTCGCGCTGATACCGCGCCGAGTCGCGACGTGCGCGCAGGCGGCGATAGAATTCAAGTTCGGTCAGCGAGCCGTCCAACGCGCCAAGGATGATCGGCGACAAGATCCCCATTTGGTTAAGCGACGAGCCCAGCCGGTGCCCCATCAAGGGCGCGCGCAGCCGCACGACATTCTCGCCCTCAAAACGATCGGCATGACCCCGGTCGAGCGGCTCGTAGGGATCGTAGAAGATATTGACCCGCCGCGCCGTGCGCGAGGCCTCGGCCGCATCGCCATATTTGCCGGAATAATCGCGATCCCAGGCGACCTTGTAGCGCGTCTCCCAGGGCACGAGGGTCTTGTCCAGAGTCGATTGCGGCGAGATCGCCACCACATCCGCGCCCGGATGCGCGGGCGAAAACGCGCAGGCCGCATAGCCGCCCATCGAGGCGCCATAGAACACCACGCGCTCAAACCGGTTGAAGAAGCCCTCGGTCGCGAGCCGGTCGAACTGATCCGAGACCCAAGGCTCGCGATACCAGGTCCAGCCGCCCGCCATCACACCCAGCATCGACCAGCCCTGTTTCTCGATGAACTCGAAGCCCCAAGGTCGGCGCGTGTCGCGCTTGTTCATCGCGATGTCGAGGTTGTCGAAGGTGACGACCAGCACCTTTTCGCTGCGCGGGATGAACAGGAAACTGTGGCCGGTGTCGTGCTCGGTATAGAAGCCGTCCTTTCCGGTCAGCTCGCGTGCGATCTCGCCCCAGCCAGGGTCGGCGGCCTGCGGCGCGGGCGGGTTCGGGGTGAACACCACGCGGTTGATCGTGCCGCCGCCACCATCGGGCATTTCCTCGACAAGCGCGTTGGTGCCAAATCCCTTGAGAAACGGATAGGCGCCCGAGCCCTTGCGGATATCCATCAGCATCCGGTTGTCGGAATGCAGCGCGCCTTCCAGAACCGGGGCGATATGCTTGACCTTGTTCACATCGCCAAAGCCCGACAGGTTCAGGAGCAGGTCGACCGGGCGCAGATCGCCCGCGCGCGCAACCACCCGGATGCGTTCGGGCGCGATGCCCTCAGCCTCGAGATGGGCGCGGTAGGGCGCAACCCAGTCCGAGGGCGCATCCGGCCATTTGCCATTGGGCAGCAGGTCGATCAGATGGATGTCGCAATCCCAGCGATCCGCCGCCGCCAGCACCAGCCCCGGCGCGGTGCCGCCGAGATCGGCGATCGAGGTCACGCCCGCGATCCCGGCCATATCGAACACCGCCGGGTCCGCGCCCTTTTGCTCGAAGACCAGCTTGGCCCGACCCTTGATCGGCGCAAACTCCGGGCGAATGCCCTGAACCTTGAGCAGCTTGTCGAGGAAGGTTCCCGCGCGCGGCACGCCATTGAAGCGCAGCCCCAGCTCGCGCTTGTTCGAGGCCCACAGATGCAGCGCCGTGGTGCGCTCGGTCAGCATCTCTTCGACCTTCTCGGCCTCGCGGATCATCATCGTGCGTTCGCGGAAGGTGACGGGGTAAAACGCGTCGAGCGGCTGCACTTTGTCATGCAGCCCGTGCTTTTCCGCGAAATGCGAGATCATCATCGGGCCCCAGACGCCCCAGGGCTGCTGGCTGACATGCACCGGCTCGCCCCGCGCCGCCGCAGCGCGATAGTCATCTTGCATCGAACGCTTCAGGAAGGGCGGGATCGCGTAGCGGTCCTCCATGAAAGCAAGGATATCGCGCGTGACCGGCGCGTCCGCAGGCAGGCCCAGAACCGCGTTATTCACGCGTTTCGAATTCGGCAGCTCGTAACCAAAGACATAATCGCTGTCATAGTCCATCGGCCGCCAGCAATAGACATCGGTATCGACCCAGATCATGCCGGGGTTCTGCGCGATCATGTGAATACGGAAGTAATCGGCGAACAGCGCGAAGCTGTCCTTTTTCTCGTATTTGATGAAATCGTCGGTATCGAGCACCTCGCGCCCGTCGCGCCGGATCACGCCCTCGGGGACATTGGGGATGTCCTCATAGGAAAACAGGGTGATCTTCTGGCCCTGTTCGACGAAACTCTTGAGGCAGAGCTGTTCCATCCAACTCAGAGCCCCGCCAATCCAGAGCGTGCCGACCTCGCGCACTCGTGCCATTTCTGCCTCAACCGTTACCTTCACGGCCTGGGGCCGCGATTTCGCGCCACTTTGCCCGAGAAACCCCGTCTTTCCAATGGCAAAGCGCAGCCCGCCCGGCGCTGCGGGGCTTTGCGCCGGGCCGCGGCGGGTGTTAGGAAGGCGGCAGGAACGAGGTAAGGGGTTTTCAGAATGGCGCGCGTACTCCGGCGGCACCTGATCTGCGCGGCCGATCCGGCCGGCGGGCCGATGTTGCTTGATGCGGTGGCGCTGCCCGAGGCCGGGGCGGATGGCGGGCGTCTGCAGTTTCGCGCGTTTTTCGGCAACCCGTGCAAGCCCGAACAGATCGCCCTCGACGGCCTGCCCGAGGGCAGCGATATCCTTGAGCGGCGCGATATCTCGGGCTGCACGATGGTGGTGGGGCGCGCGCCCGCGCCGCTGCATCTGGCGCTCCATGCCACCCCACCCGAGCCCGACACGCCGCCCCCGGCCCCGAGCCTCCTGCCCGTCAACACGCCCGAGACCGGGCTGTTCGCTGGCAAGAACGTGCTTTTCGGCCAGCGCCTCGAAGAAAGCCCCGAGACGGTTCTGGACTGGCTGAGCTGGCATCACGACCTGCATGGCGCCAATGCCGCGCTGGTGCTTGACCGCTGCCCGCCCGACAGTTTCGCGGCCTCGGGCGCCGAATTCGAACACGCGCTGCAACAGGGGCTGGAGGCACGCGAAATCGACATGGTGGTGGTGCTTCTGTCGGCCCCCGCGCCGCTTGGCAAGCCCGGGATGGGCCCCGAGAACCACCCGTTCCTCGCCCCCGACGCGCCCGGCAAGGACCGGATGGAGGTGCCAGCCCCCGATCCGTGGCGCGCGCCTTTGGGGCAAGGCATCCTGTTCGAGGCGGCGAAATGGCGGTTTCTGGCGCGGGCGCGGGCGATGGTCACGCTCGATGTGACCGATTTCCTCGCGCCCCATGACGACCGCCCCAATGTGTTCGACGCGACCCGCGCCGCGCCTTCGGGCGTGGTGTTGCTGGTGGGGCGGAGGATCTATCCCTGGCGCGTGCGCAACGGCCAGCCCGAGCGTTTCGCCGACCATATCTGCCGCCAGTTCGACAATCGCCGTGGCATCGCGCGCTGGGGCTGCGCGCCCGACGTGGCGGGGCTGAACGCGACCTGGCGGATGATCCGCGTGGCCTTCGCCAAGCCCGACCCGGCCTCGGTCTATGCGTTCTGGCGCGCGATGGCCTTGCGGGTGCCGGGGCGGCAGGCCTCGGAGCTCGCGCCCAAGACCTCGCTGATCGAAGACGCGCAGCTTTTGCATATCGCGCAGGAGATCTGGCGCCACAAACCGATCCGCCCGCCGGTCTCCAAGCTCAAGCCCGCGCCGAAACACGCCACTGACGCCGGGCGCACCGCGATCGTCACCACGATGAAGAACGAGGGGCCCTTTATCCTCGAATGGATCGCCTATCACCGTGCGATCGGGGTCGACGACTTCCTGATCTACACCAACGATTGCACCGACGGCACCGACACGATGCTGGAGATGTTGCAAAGCAAGGGGATCTGCCAGCACCGGGTGAACCCCTGGGTGCCGGGCGGCGAGCTGAAACCCCAACATGCCGCGCTGCAGGCCGCCGAAAGCGAGCCGGTGATCCAGAGCGCGGGTTGGTCGATCTGCATGGATGTGGACGAGTTCATCAACGTCAAGATCGGCGACGGCACGCTGAAGGCGCTTTATGCGGCGATGGGCGAGGCGAACATGATCAGCCTCACCTGGCGGCTCTTCGGCAATAACGATGTGCATGAATACCACGACAGGTTCCTGCTCGATCAGTTCACCGCCTGCGCCCCCGAGCTGGTGCGAAAACCGCATCAGGCCTGGGGCTTCAAGACGCTGTTTCGCAATATCGACATCTACAAGAAGCTCGGCGTGCACCGACCCAAGGGGCTCGTGCCCGACCTCTGGGACCGGGTGAAATGGCTGAACGGTTCAGGCCGCCCGATGCCGCGCGAGATGTTCCGCAACGGCTGGCGCTCGACCACGGAGACCTATGGCTACGACTGGGTGCAGCTGAACCATTACGCGGTGCGCTCGGCCGAGAGCTTCCTGGTCAAGCGCGACCGGGGCCGGGTCAACCATGTCGATCGCGACCAGGGGCTGAACTACTGGTTCCGGATGAACCACAACGCCACCGAAGACCGCTCGATCCAGCGCATGATCCCGGCGCTGCGGGCCGAATACGACCGGCTGATGGCCGACCCGGAAATCCGCGCCGCACATGAGCATTCCGTCGCCTGCCACCGCGCCAAGATTGCCGAGCTGCGCGCCACCGAGAATTACGAGAATTTCTATGGCGACCTGACCTCGGAACGCTTCGAGGCGCTCTCGCGGATGCTGCATATCTTCGGCTCGAACGTGTTCAACGCCGGCCCCGACGTGATCCCCGCCGACCTGCACAAACGCGCTCTGCCGCGGGGGTTCTTTTTCACCGTCGATCACCACGGCGAGGCCGAGCATTGAGCCCCGCCCCGGCTTGCACCCCGAGGTCGGCTGCCTCCGGCGGGAGTATTTCAGGCTCGATGAAAGCCGGAAGGGCGGCGCCCCGAGGGGTGGCATTGGTGAAACCGAGCGCGCTTGCCGGGCGGGCGCGCGTCATGCGAGGGTAGTCCCATGCGCATTCTCGCCATCACCTGCGTCAAGAACGAAGGCGCCTTTCTGCTCGACTGGCTCGCCCATGCGCGCGCGGTTGGGTTCACCGATTTTCTCGTGTTTTCCAACGATTCCGACGACGGCACCGCCGAGATGCTGGAACGGCTGCAGGCGCTTGGCCAGATCACGCATCAGCCGAACCCCGGCCCCTGGAAGGAAGGTCCGCAATGGGCCGCGCTGAAGGCAGCCGAGGCGCATCCGCTGAAGGCCGACGCCGATTGGGTGATGTTTCTCGATATCGACGAGTTTCCGGTGATCCATGCGGGCGACGGTACCCTGCCCGCGCTGATCGCGGCCCTGCCCGAAGCAACCGCGATCCCGCTGACCTGGCGGCTTTTCGGCAATTGCGGCGTGGTCAGCTATGTCGACCGCCCCGTCGCGCAGCAATTCCCCCGCGCCGCGCCGCGCCGGATCCGCTGGCCGTGGCGCGCGCAGATGTTCAAGACGCTGTTTCGCAACGATGGCAGCTATCGCAAGCTGGGCGTGCACCGCCCGCGTGCGCTCGCGCCCGGCGCAGAAGCGCGCTGGTTCGACGGCTCGGGGCGCGAATTGCCCGGCATCTATCACGAGAACCGGCTGTTTTCGCTGCTGGGCGAAGACAATTACCAGCTCGCGCAGCTCAACCATTACCCGTTGGGCAGCATGGAGGGCTATCTGGTGAAATGCGACCGGGGACGCTCGAACCGGGCGGCGGAGCCGTTTGACATGTCTTATTGGGTCGAGCGCAACTTCTGCACCGAGGAAGACCTGACCATCGGGCGTTACGCCGAGGCGACGGCTGCCTTGCGCGCCAAGTTAGGCGCCGACCCGGAACTCGCGCGGCTGCATGGCTCGGCAGTGGCCTGGCGTCAGGCGCGGTTCGAGGCGCTGATGGCCGACGAGGCCTATCGCGGGCTGTTCGGGCGGCTGGTGATCACACCCCCTTCGCGGGTGATGCCGCCCGCGCTCGAGAACCGCATCCTCGCGCATGCGCGGCGCGCTTCCCTTACGTCGAAGTGAACAATCTGTGTCCAACCCCGCCATTGTCCTGCGGGGTCAGATAGTCCAGCATGTCTTCCTAATGTGCTCATATTCTTGCCGCATTGCGGTAGCGAAAACTTAACCAGAGTTTTGTTGTTTAACGAGTACGATCCGGGACCAGACCAAATGCACAGCACATCGGAAATTCGACGAAATATGAAGGACTTAGGCAACGAGGACTGGCGTGAGGCTCTGGCCGAGATCGCCGAGGAGGACGGCTATTTCGAGCCGCTCGCCCCGGACCATTTCGCCGCCTTCGTCGATGCCGGGCCCCAGCTGCTGGTCAGCTTCGAAAGCCGCACGCGAATCCGCGCGTTGCGCCCCGATCACCTGCCCTATGGCCTGTCGCTCGCCCAAAGCCACGGCTGGTCGAGCCTGACCCTCGTCGCCGAGGACGAGACATGGTTCCGCGACGAGCGGGTCTATGGCTATTTCGACCGGCTGATCGACGAGGCCTTTTTCGAGGATTTCGACCGCGTGGTGTTCTACGGCGAGGGCGCGGGGGGCTATGCGGCCTGCGCCTATTCGGTCTCGGCGCCGGGAGCCACGGTGGTCGCGCTGCGCCCGCAGGCGACGCTTGCCCCCGCGATCGCCGGATGGGACGACCGTTTTCCGCAGATGCGCCGACGCGATTTCACCCGGCGTTTCGGCTTTGCGCCCGACATGATGGAGGGTGCGGGCGCGGGATTTGTGGTCTTCGACCCGTTCGAGCGGCTCGATGCGATGCATGCCGCGCTGTTCGCGCGCCCCGGCACGACGCTGATCCGCTGCCGCAACATGGGGCTCGATCTGGAGCGAATGCTGGCGTCTTTGGGCGTACTGGACACGGTGCTGGAGCGGGCGATGGCCGGGCATCTGACCGAGGCCGATTTCTGGCCGCTTCTGCGCGCGCGTCATAGCCTGCCGCAATATCTGCGCCACCTCGCCGGGCGGCTGCATGACCACGACCGGGTCTATCTTGAGGCGCTGCTGTGCCGCAACGTGACCGAGCGACTGAAGGACCCGCGCTTTCACAGCCGCTACAAGGAACTGGACGAACAATTATCGCGCAACGGCGTCACGCTGCCTCCGCCCCGCCTGTAACCGGCGCGGGTGATCAGCCTGCCGAAGGGGCGCTGCCCTCTCCGCCAAGATCGTCTTCAAGCTCATCGGGATCGGCGCCGTGATAGCGTGCGACATGGGTGCGCACGCGGCGGGTCTCGTGATGGCGCGCAGCCTGTGCCAGCAGCTCGGAGTCGGGGACGAACAGCGGCGCGGGGGTGAATTCCTCGACGACCGCCCGGATCTTCAGGCCCAGCGCGCCCAGCGCCATCAGCAAGGGCTCTTGCGCGCGAACAAGGATACGCTCGGGGTCGATCTGGCAAGGTGCGTGGAATTGCCCAATGCACAGCGCCGCCAGCACCAGATCGCCGCGCACCTCAGTCAGGGTTTCGGTTTCCGAATTGAACATCGCGCCCTCCTTCCCTTGCCCGTTCTGGCAAGGCCCGACCGCAGTATCGGACGGGTGGGCGCAGCCTGCAAGAGCCTAGCCGCCGCAGGCCGGCAGGGGCGCGAGGGTCAGAAATAGAACCGGTCGGCGAAAACATGACCGACGATGCGCTCGGGCGTGAGCCCCCGCGCCGCCAGATCAGCCGCGCTGAGCTTGCGCAACCGCGCGATTTCCTCGGCGCGCGACTGGCGCTCGGCCATCGCGATCAGCGCCTGCGCGAAGCCTCGGGCAAGACCCGCGATCTGTTTGCCAAGCGGCAACGCCGCCTTGTCGTGAAAGCTGATAAAAGCCATGTCGGAACCCTCTGAGATCAGTCAGGACGTTCCCTCCCTGCCTTCGACACTAAGTCAGCAATGCTGACTTAACAATCGCATTTAACGCATCCCGGTCATGCAGGCCACGCATCGCGGCAACTGCGTCGCCTTCGCGCTGGATTCGCGCGCGCGGGCGGTGTAATTCGGGCTCCATGACCCAGATCACCATCCCCCGCCCCGACGACTGGCACCTGCATCTGCGCGACGGCGCGATGCTGCAAGCGGTGCTGCCCGAAACCGCGCGCCATTTCGCCCGCGCCATCGTGATGCCGAATCTGGTGCCGCCGGTGGTGACCGGGGCCGAGGCCGCGGCCTATCGCGAACGGATCCTCGCGGCGCTGCCCGAGGGGATGACCTTCGAGCCCCTGATGACGCTCTATCTGACCGAAGACACCGACCCGGCCGATGTCGCCGCGGCGGCCGCTTCGGGGCTGGTGCGCGCGGTCAAGCTCTATCCGGCGGGGGCCACGACCAACTCGGCCTCGGGGGTGCGCGATTTCGACAAAGTGCGCCCGGTTCTGGAAAAGATGGCCGAGATCGGCCTGCCGCTTTGCGTCCATGGCGAGGTGGTCACGCCCGAGGTCGATATCTTCGACCGCGAGGCGGTGTTCATCGAGACCGTTCTGGACCCGATCCGCCGCGCAACGCCGGGGCTGCGCGTGGTGATGGAGCATATCACCACCAAGGACGGCGTCGATTACGCGCGCGCGCAGGGCGATGACCTTGGGGCCACGATCACCACACATCACCTGATCATCAACCGCAACCACATCCTCGTGGGCGGGATCAAGCCGCATTACTACTGCCTGCCCGTCGCCAAGCGCGAGCTGCACCGGCTTGCCCTGCGCGAGGCCGCGACCTCGGGCGAGGCGCGGTTCTTCCTCGGCACCGACTCGGCGCCGCATGCGGACCATCTGAAAGAACATGCCTGCGGCTGCGCGGGTTGCTTCACCGCGACCAACACGATGGCGCTCCTGGCGCATGTCTTCGAGGAAGAGGGCAAGCTCGACACCCTCGCGAATTTCGCCAGCCGGAACGGCCCGGCCTTCTACCGCCTGCCGGTGAATGCCGAAACCATGACCCTGGTGAAATCCGATAGCCCCACGCAATGGCCCGACAAGATCCTCTCGGGCGCGGGGCCCGTGACCGTGTTCAACCCGGGCTTCCCGGTCTATTGGAATGTGAAAGACTGACCCTTCTTCTTGGCGGAAATACGCATGCCCCGCCGACCGCGAGCGACCCGCTTCGGAATTTGCGTATTTGATCCAAGAAGAAACAGCTTAGGACGAGACAGATGATCCCCAGCACCTACCCCACCCGCGAGGAAATCGCCCGCCTGACCGCGCGCATGCTGCTTGAAATCGGCGCGGTGAATTTCAACACCGAGACGCCCTATACGCTGGCCTCGGGCCTGCCGTCGCCGAGCTATATCGACTGCCGCAAGCTGATCAGCTTCCCGCGCATCCGCTCCACGCTGATGGATTTCCTGACCATCACCGTGCTGCGCGACGCAGGCTTCGAGGCCTTCGACAATATCGCCGGCGGCGAGACTGCGGGCATTCCCTTTGCCGCGCTCGTGGCCGAGCGGATGGCGCTGCCGATGACCTATGTGCGTAAGAAGCCGAAGGGCTATGGGCGCAATGCGCGCATCGAGGGCGCGATGTCGGAAGGCCAGCGCGTGCTTCTGGTCGAGGATCTGACCACCGATGGCGGCTCGAAGCTGAGCTTTGTCGACGCGATCCGCGACACCGGCGCGAGCTGCGCGCATACGGCGGTGATCTTCTATTACGACATCTTCCCCGAGACCGAGAAGACGCTCGGCGATCACGGCGTCGCGCTGCATTACCTCTGCACCTGGTGGGATGTGCTGGCCGAGGCCCGCGCGCAGGGCGCCTTCAGCGCCGAGACGCTTGATGAGGTGGAGAATTTCCTCAAGGCGCCGCGCGCCTGGCAAGAGGCCCACAAAAAGGGCTGAGCCCCGGCGAAACCCGCCGTCAGGCCCCCGGAAAATTCCTGTGGATAAGTGCAGGGATGATTTGTGGGCGAATTTCGGCGGGAATCGCGATGCTTCGCGCAGCCTACCAAATGTGGTATGCTGCGCCCGCAGCAACCCGATAAATTCGGCAAACCGCGCCTCGGATGCGCGGTTTTCCACATTTTTATCCCGATAGCTTTCCGTCACTCCGGTCGGTTAGGAAGGCGCCACGGCACACAGGCAGGCATTCGAGGCAGAGATGAACGACGCAACCCTTCCGCAAGGCGCAGAGCCCGCGAATATCGACGCCCTGCCCCATAATATCGAGGCCGAGCAACAGCTCTTGGGCGCGATCCTGACGAATAACGACATCTTCGACCGCATCGCGGCGGTGGTGAAACCAGAGCATTTCTTTGAGCCCGTGCATCAGCGCATCTACGAGGTCGCGATCGCGCGCATCCAGAAGAACGCGCTGGCCTCGCCGGTGACGCTGAAGGCGTTCCTCGAAGAGGATGAGGGGCTGAAGGCGCTGGGTGGCCCGGCCTATCTGGCACGTCTGGCGGGCTCGGCGATCGCGGCCTATGCGGCGCGCGATTATGCGCAGATGATCTACGAGCTCGCGATCCGGCGCGAGCTGATCCGGCTGGGCGGCGATATTTCGGCGCGTGCGCAGACGATGGTGGTCGAGGACGACCCGAAAGAACAGATCACCGCCGCCGAGCAGAAGCTCTACAACCTCGCCGAGCAGGGTCAGGCCGACAAGGGGTTCGTGAGCTTTCTCAAGGCGGTCACCGAGGCGGTCAGCTCGGCAAACGCGGCCTATCAGCGCGACGGCGGGCTTGCGGGTGTCTCGACCGGGCTGCGCGATCTCGACAAGAAACTGGGCGGGCTGCACCCGTCGGATTTGCTGATCCTCGCCGGGCGGCCGTCGATGGGGAAAACCTCGCTCGCGACCAACATTGCCTTCAACATCGCCAAGGCCTACAAGCGCGGCATCCGCCATGACGGCTCCGAGGGCGCGGTCGAGGGTGGCGTCGTGGGGTTCTTTTCGCTCGAGATGTCAGCCGAGCAGCTGGCGGCGCGGGTGCTGTCGGAGGCGTCCGAAGTGCCTTCGGAACAGATCCGTCGCGGCGACATGACCGAGACCGAGTTCCGCCGCTTCGTCGAGGCGGCAAAGGCGCTTGAGACCTGCCCGCTTTACATCGACGACACCCCTGCCCTGCCAATCTCGCAGGTCGCCGCGCGCTGCCGGCGGCTGAAGCGCACGCATGGGCTTGACGTGGTGATGGTCGACTACCTGCAGCTGTTGCGCGGCACCGGCAAGGGCGAGAACCGCGTGCAGGAGATTGCCGAAATCTCGATGGGGCTAAAGGCGATCGCCAAGGAACTGAACATCCCGGTGGTGGCGCTGTCGCAGCTGAGCCGGACCGTGGAAAGCCGCGAAGACAAGCGTCCGCAGCTGTCGGACCTGCGCGAATCGGGCTCGATCGAGCAGGATGCCGACGTGGTGATGTTCGTCTATCGCGACGAATATTACCGCGAGCGCGAGAAGCCCTCGGATCACGAGCTGGACAAGATGGCCGAATGGCAGGCGGTGATGGAAAAGGTCCATGGCAAGGCCGAGGTGATCATCGGCAAGCAACGTCACGGGCCGATCGGCGCGGTCGAGCTGGCGTTTGAGGGTCGCTTCACCCGCTTCTCGGATCTGGCGCAACCCTGGCAGGGCGACGGCTCGGACGGGTTCTGAGTGCAGGAGGGGCGCGGCCCCTCTTTTGCCTTCGGCAAAATTCACCCCGGAGTATTTCGGGCTCGATGAAAGGGGCGGCGCGCCCCTGCCCGCGGCAACAAATCGCCCCCCAGCACGGGCGCGGCACCAATTCCGCTTGACCTTCGCCGGGGAGCACTCAAGAAATCGGCCATGGCTACTGGAACGCTTCATATTGATCTCGACGCAGTGCTCGCCAACTGGCGCGCGCTTGATGCATTGACCGGCCCGGCGACGGAAACCGGCGCTGTGGTGAAGGCCGACAGCTATGGGCTGGGGGCCGGGCGCGTTGCACGCCATCTGGCCCGGGCCGGGTGCCGGAAATTCTTTGTCGCCGCCGCCGAGGAAGGCGCGCAGGTGCGCGAGGCGCTTGGCGAGGGCGTGGCTATCCACGTGTTCTCGGGGCATATGGCGGGGGATACCGATATCATCGGCGATCTCGGGCTGATCCCGATGCTGAACTCGATCGAACAGGTGACGCGCCATTTCGAGGCACTGCCCGGCGCCCCCTTCGGGGTGCAGCTCGATACCGGGATGAACCGGCTCGGCATGGAGGCCGGCGAATGGGAGGCGGTGGCACCCCTGGTTCTGGGCGCGGGCCCGAAGCTGGTGATGAGCCACCTTGCCTGTGCCGACGAGCCCGACCACCCGATGAACCGCCAGCAGCTCGAGGCGTTCCACTATATGACCGACGGTCTGGACCTGCCGCGCTCGCTTTCGGCGACGGGGGGCATCCTGCTCGGGCCGGAGTATCACTTCGACGTCACCCGCCCCGGCATCGGGATGTATGGCGGCATGCCGTTCGAGGCGGCACGCCCGGTGGCGCGGCTGTCGCTGCCGGTGGTGCAGACGCGCGATGTGGCTGCGGGCGAGAGCGTGGGGTACTCGAACACCTGGGTGGCCGAGATCGACAGCGTGATCGCGACCGTCTCGGCGGGCTATGCCGACGGGCTGCATCGCACGCTGTCCAGCAAGGCGACGCTTTGGGCCGATGGCACGCCCTGCCCGGTCGTCGGACGCGTATCGATGGACCTGATCACGGTCGATGTCACCCATCTGACCCAAGTGCCGAAGGCGCTCGACATCCTCTGCCCCGAACAGGGCGTCGATGATCTGGCCGAGGTTGCGGGCACGATCGGCTATGAAATCCTGACCAGCCTCGGCGCGCGCTATACCCGGCGCTATTCGGGGGGCGCCTGATGGGCATCCTAGCCCCGCTGGGCGCGCTCGGGCGCGTGACGCTGGGCGGGTTGGCGGCAATCGGGCGGGTGGCGCTATTCGCCGCCGAGGCGGTGTCGCACCTGTTCCGACCCCCCTTCTACGGACGCGAATTCCTGATCGCCTGCCTGCAGATCGGCTGGCTGAGCCTGCCCGTCGTGGGGCTGACGGCGCTGTTCACCGGCGCGGCGCTGGCGCTTCAGATCTACGCGGGCGGCGCGCGGTTCTCGGCCGAGGCCGTGGTGCCCTCGATCACCGCGATCGGCATGGTGCGCGAGTTGGGGCCGGTGCTGGGCGGGCTGATGGTGGCCGCGCGCGTGGCCAGCTCCATCGCCGCCGAGATCGGCACGATGAAGGTGACCGAGCAGATCGACGCGCTGGTCACCCTGTCGACCAACCCGATGAAATACCTGACCGTGCCGCGGATTCTGGCGGCCACGGCGAGCGTGCCGCTGCTGGTGGGCGTGGGCGATATCATCGGCATCATGGGCGGTTGGATGGTCGGCACCGGGCGGCTCGGGTTCAACTCGGCCACCTACCTGAAAAACACCTGGGATTACCTTGAATTCTGGGATGTCGGCTCGGGCCTCGTGAAAGGCGCGGCCTTCGGCTTCATCGTGGCGATCATGGGCTGCTATTTCGGCATGAATTCGGGCCGTGGCGCGCAGGGCGTGGGGCGGGCGACGAAATCGGCGGTGGTGGCGGCCTCGGTGGCGATCCTCGCGGCGAACTACCTGCTGACGGAGGTCTTCTTCTCGGCATGATCGAACTCGCAGGCGTCACCAAATCCTTCGGCTCGAACCACGTGTTGCGCGGGGTCGATCTGGTCGTGCCCAAGTCCGAGAGCATGGTGATCATCGGCGGCTCGGGCACGGGCAAGTCGGTGCTGCTGAAATGCATCCTCGGCCTCGTCACGCCCGACAGCGGTACGATCACGCTTGACGGGCGCGACGTACGCGAGGGCGACCGCGATGCCTTCCTCGCCCGCTTCGGCATGCTGTTTCAGGGCGGCGCGCTGTTCGACTCCCTCAGCATCTGGCAAAACGTGGCCTTCCGGCTGATGCGCGGGCCGCTGAAACGCCCGAAATCCGAGGCGCGAGAGATCGCCATCGAAAAGCTGCGCCGTGTGGGGCTTGCCCCCGAGGTCGCCGACCTGTTCCCCGCCGAGCTGTCGGGCGGCATGCAAAAACGCGTGGGGCTTGCCCGCGCCATCGCCGCCGAGCCCGAGATCATCTTTTTCGACGAACCCACCACCGGCCTCGATCCGATCATGGCGGGCGTCATCAACGAGCTGATCCGCGAGATCGTGACCGAAATGGGCGCGACCGCGATGACGATCACCCATGACATGTCTTCGGTGCGCGCGATCGCCGACCGGGTTGCGATGATCCATGGCGGCAAGGTGCGCTGGACCGGGCCGATTGCAGAGATGGACGCAACACCAGACCCTTACGTGCAACAATTCATCCATGGCCGCGCCGAAGGCCCGATCGAGGCCGTGCGGTGAAACGCGCGCTGCGATACCTGAACCTCGCGCTTCTGGTGCTGTTCCCGCTGGCCTGGGTGGCGCCGCTTCTTCGCGCAGGGCTCCTGCCGTTTTTCGAGCTTGATGAAATCTCGGTACTCTCGGGGCTGCAGGCGCTTTGGCAAAAGGACGTGTTCCTCGCGCTGGTCGTCACCTTCTTCGCGCTCTTCGCGCCCTATCTGAAGACCATCGGCCTCGCGCTGGTGCAGTTCGGGCTGGCCTCGCGCAAGATCGTGCCGGCGCTGAGCATGCTGGGCAAGCTCGCCATGGCCGACATCTTCCTGATCGCGCTTTACATCGTGCTGGCCAAGGGCGTGGGGCTCGGCCGGATCGAGACCGGCTGGGGGCTTTACCTGTTCACCGGCTGCGTGCTGGCCTCGCTGGCAATCTCGATCCTGGAAAAGCGCCGCTAGGGGCTCCGCCCCCGGCCTGCGGCCTCCCCCGGAGTATTTCAGGCTCGATGAAAGGGCCTTCATTTTGCCGGAAATATCCCGGGGTGAATGGCCCGGAACGGGCCAGAGGGGCAGCGCCCCTTTTTTCTTGATGTTCACCTAAAGTTCTGCTTTCTGTGATCCATGGCCAAAGCACAGACTGCCTTTACCTGTTCCGCCTGCGGCGCCGTCCACAAGAAGTGGAACGGCAAATGCGAGGCGTGCGGCGAATGGAACACGATCGTCGAGGAGGCGCCCTTGTCGGCAGGGCCTGCCGGCAAGAGCCTTGGCGCCGCGAAGGGGCGGGTCATTCCGCTCTCGACACTGGCCGCGCATGAGGCGCCGCCCGCACGCACGGCTTCGGGGCTCGAGGAATTCGACCGGGTTCTGGGCGGCGGGCTGGTGCCGGCTTCGGCGATCCTGGTGGGGGGCGATCCGGGTATCGGCAAATCCACGCTGCTTCTGCAAGCCATCGCAAGTTTCGCCCGCAACGGTCTGAAATGCATCTATATTTCCGGCGAAGAGGCTTCGGCACAGGTGCGCATGCGGGCCGAGCGGCTGGGGCTGGAAAAGGCGCCGGTGCAATTGGCGACGGAAACCAACCTGCGCGACATCCTGACCACGATGGAGTCCGAGCGCCCCGACCTGGTGGTGATCGATTCGATCCAGACGATGTGGGCCGACATGGTCGAGAGCGCGCCGGGATCGGTGGCGCAGGTGCGTGCAGCCGCCCATGAGCTGGTCACCTTTGCCAAGCGGCGCGGCACGGCGGTGGTGATCGTGGGCCACGTCACGAAAGAGGGCCAGATCGCGGGCCCCCGCGTGGTCGAGCATATGGTCGATACGGTGCTCTATTTCGAGGGCGAACGCGGCCATCAGTTCCGCATCCTGCGCGCGGTGAAAAACCGCTTTGGCCCGGCGGGCGAGATCGGCGTTTTCGAGATGACCGGCGCGGGGCTGAGCCAGGTCGCGAACCCCTCGGCGCTGTTTCTGTCGGAACGCGGGCAATCCGCACCGGGCTCGGCGGTGTTCGCGGGGATCGAGGGCACGCGCCCCGTGCTGACCGAGGTGCAGGCGCTGGTCGCGCCCTCGTCGCTGGCCAGCCCGCGGCGCACGGTGGTGGGGCTCGATGCGGGGCGGGTCTCGACGATTCTCGCGGTGCTCGAAAGCCGCTGCGGCATCCCTTTCGCCGGGCTTGATGTGTTCCTGAATGTCGCGGGCGGGATGAAAGTGACCGAACCGGCCGCCGATCTGGCGGTAGCGGCCGCGCTTTTGTCCGCGCGTGAAGATGTCGCCCTGCCCGCCGATCAGGTGATTTTCGGCGAGATCAGCCTGTCCGGGGCGCTGCGCCCGGTGGGTCAGGCCGAAAACAGGTTGAAAGAGGCGCAAAAACTTGGTTTCACAACGGCCATCGCCCCGGAGCATACCAAGGCCGGGGTGAGTGGCGATTTCCGGATGCGCAAACTGCCCGATCTCGTCACCTTTGTCGGAGAAATGTTTGGCGCAGGTTGACGCGCCCACGGAAAACAGGGGGCGCGACCGTCCATGGAAGGCTTCACCATCATCGACGGCGTCGTGGCGGGGGTGATCGTGCTCTCGGCGATTCTGGCCTATTCGCGCGGTTTCGTGCGCGAGGGGCTGGCGATCATCGGCTGGGGCGCGGCGGCTGTCGTGGCCTATATGTTCGCCGAGCCTGCCCGCCCGCTGGTGGCGCAGATCCCGGTGCTCGACAAGTTCATCGGCGACAGCTGCGAGCTGGCGACGATCGCTGGCTTTGCCGGGGTGTTCGCGCTGGCGCTGGTGGTGTTTTCGCTGCTCACGCCGCTGTTTGCCTCGATGGTGCAGCATTCGGCGCTTGGCGGGCTGGATCAGGGGCTTGGGTTCCTCTTCGGCGTGGCACGCGGTGCGATCCTCGTCGCGGTCGCGCTGCTGATCTATCAGGAGATCGGCGTGGCCGGCACCGTGCCCATGGTCGATGAGTCGCGCTCGCTCAAGGTCTTCGGCCAGATGAGCGGCCAGATGAACGACACCATCCCCGACGATGCGCCCGCATGGATCGTGGCGCGCTATAACGACCTCGTGGCGGCCTGCCCGAAGCCCAGCAATTAAGCGAGACGGGGCGCAGATGCGCTTTCGTGACGCCGGAATGACAGATTTGGTCGCGCGAGGGCTTAACACCCCTCGCGTTTCGCTATAAACGGGCGCCAAATCCCCCAACGGAGCCCCACGCCATGACCCAGCCGTGCAAGCCGTTCCTTTCGCATCCGTTCGATGACGACAAGCTCAAGGAAGAATGCGGGGTCTTCGGCGTAATCGGCGTGGCGGATGCCGCGAATTTCGTGGCGCTCGGCCTGCATGCGCTGCAGCACCGCGGTCAGGAAGCGGGCGGCATCATCACCCATGACGGCGAGAAAGGGTTCAATTCGGCCCATCGCTTCGGCTATGTGCGCGACAACTTCACCAAGGCCTCGGTGATGGAAACCCTTCCCGGCGCGCTTGGCATCGGCCATGTGCGCTACTCGACCGCCGGCTCGAAGGCCGCCGCGATCCGCGACGTGCAGCCCTTCTTCGGCGAGTTCTCGATGGGCGGCGCCGCGATTGCCCACAACGGCAACCTGACCAATGCCGAGGCTCTGCGCCGCGAGCTGATCGACCATGGCGCGATCTTCCAGTCCAGCTCGGATTCGGAATGCATCATCCACCTGATGGCGCGCTCGATCCAGAAGACCCATGCCGACCGCATCGCCGATGCGCTGCGCCGCGTCGAGGGCGCGTTCTCGGTCGTCGCGATGACGCGCACCAAGCTGATCGGCGTGCGCGATCCACTGGGCGTGCGCCCGCTGGTGCTGGGCCGGATCGGCGACAACGGTTTCGTGCTCAGCTCCGAAACCTGCGCGCTCGACATCATCGGCGCCGAATTCGTGCGTGAAATCGCGCCCGGCGAGATGGTCGTGATCCAGGACGGCAAGATCGAGAGCACCCGGCCCTTCCAGCCCGCGCCCTCGCGGTTCTGCATCTTCGAGCATGTCTATTTCTCGCGCCCCGACAGCTTCATCGACGGGCGTTCGGTCTATGAAACCCGGCTGCAGATCGGTGTCGAACTGGCACGCGAAGCGCCGGTCGATGCCGACCTCGTCTGCCCGGTGCCGGATTCGGGCACGCCCGCCGCGATCGGCTTCTCGCAGGCCTCGGGCATTCCCTTCGCGCTCGGCATCGTGCGCAACCAGTACATGGGCCGCACCTTCATCGAGCCGACCGAGCACATCCGCAACATGGGCGTGCGCCTCAAGCTCAACGTCAACAAGACGCTGATCAAGGGCAAGCGGGTGATCCTCGTTGACGACTCGGTCGTGCGCGGCACCACCTCGCGCAAGATCAAGGAGATGATCCTTGATGCGGGCGCCGCCGAGGTGCATTTCCGCATCGCCTCCCCGCCGACCGCCTGGCCCTGCTTCTACGGCGTCGATACGCCCGATCGCGAAAAGCTCTTGGCCGCGCGGATGAGCGAGGACGAGATGCGCGACTGGATCGGCGTCGACAGCCTGAAATTCATCTCGCTCGACGGGCTTTACCGCGCGACCGGCGCGCAGGACGGGCGCAACGCCGCCTGCCCGCAATATTGCGACGCCTGTTTCTCGGGCGAATACCCGATCGCGCCCGCCGACCAGCTGGAAAAAGGCTTCAAGGTCAAGGCGCCCTGCGCGGGCTGAGGCCGGCATCAGACACAACAGAACGGGCCCCGCGGGGCCCGTTTTGCGTTTCAGGCTGTGGCAGCGATCAGCCGCGCTCTTCGATCTTGTCGGCCAGGCTTTCGGCACGCGCGGCGAGTTCGGCCAGCGTGTCGGTCACCTCTTGCGGCACCACCGGCACCTCAAGGTGGGGGCGGTTTTCGCGCGCATCGCGCAGCTGCGCCTCCAGCTCCAGGATCCGCGCCTCGGCGGCCCGGATCTGATCCTCGACGCCCGCCGTCTTGTCGGCCAGCATCAGCCCCGCCATCAGGAGCATCCGGCTCTCCGGGATCCGCCCGATCTGCGACAGGAGCGTCTGCGCCTCAGTGTCGAGCATACCGGCGGCGGCATGCAGGAAATGTTCCTCTCCGGCCTGACAGGCCACCGAGAAATTGCGCCCGCCAATGCTGATCGTGATCTCAGGCATCCTTCGTCTCCGTCTTGCTGCGGGCCTCGGCCTCGTCGAGCACCGGCTCAAGCGCCGAGATCAGGTCGGCGAGTTCGGCGGCCTCGGCGCCACGCGCTGCGCGCAGGGATTCCAGCTCGGCCTGCATCGCGCGATTGACCAGCGCCCCTGCCCCTTCGGGACCAGCCGCGACCAGCGACTGATTAGCCGCCGCAAGATCGGCATTCGCACGTTTGAGGCGGCTGGCCTCGGCCTTCAGCGCTTCGAGCGCGCGGGTCGTCGCCGCAAGCCGCTTTTCCAGCGCCGACAGCGTGTTTTCCTGCTTTTCGCGGATCGCACGGACGCGCTCGGAAAGCTGCGCATTGGCCATGCGTTCGGCATCGAGAGCCTCGCGCAACTGCGCCAGTTCAGCCTCTTGCGCGGGATCGGGCGTGGTCACGGGAGCCTCCGCAGGCGCCACTACCGGCGCGGCAGATTGCCCCATCTCTTGGGTTTCCGCCAAGGCAGCCTCGACCTGCGCTGCAGCCGCAGCAAAATCAGCGGCTTCGGCCGCGCGGATCGCCTCGGCACGCGCCATCGCCGCCTCGAACCCGCGCTCGACCCGCTCCAGCGCAAAGCTGATCCGGCGTTCGAATTCGGCTATTTCACTCATGCCCCGCTCCGGTCCCAGATCCGTTGGTCTTCCAATGCTGCAAGAGCGCGGCACGGGAAGCAAATAATTCATGCGGCGCAGCGAATCGCGCGCCAAAGGATGGCTCGATCTTAGCGAATGCCCCCTGCCGATCCCACCCTTTTGCATCAAGCACTTGGGCGTCGCGCTTGATCTTACGTATCAGCCTGCTATCAGGACCAAGTTATCGCCAACAGCCCCGAGTTCGAGAGGATTGCCATGGATATCGCCGCGCTGCGTGAGAAGAACCCCGAGCACTGGAAGCTCGCCACCGCCATTCGCGCGCTCGCGATGGATGCGGTTCAGGCCGCCAATTCGGGGCATCCCGGCATGCCGATGGGCATGGCCGACGTGGCGACCGTGCTGTTCCAAAACCACCTGAAATTCGACGCCTCGGCGCCGAAATGGGCCGACCGTGACCGTTTCGTGCTGTCGGCGGGCCATGGCTCGATGCTGATCTACGCGCTGCTGTACCTCTGCGGCGACAAGCAGGTCACGCTCGAAGAGATCAAGAACTTCCGCCAGATGGGCGCGAAGACCGCCGGTCACCCGGAAAACTTCCTGCTCGACGCGGTAGAAACCACCACCGGCCCGCTGGGTCAGGGCATCTCGACTGCGGTCGGCATGGCGATGGCCGAGCAGTCGCTGCAGGCGCGCTATGGCCAGAAGATCCAGAACCACCGCACCTGGGTGATCGCGGGCGATGGCTGCCTGATGGAAGGCATCTCGCAAGAGGCGATCGGCCTGGCCGGCATGCAGGAACTGTCGAACCTGATCGTGCTGTGGGACAACAATGACATCACCATCGACGGGCGCGTCTCGATCTCGGACAAGACCGACCAGCGCGCGCGTTTCGAGGCCTCGGGCTGGACGGTTCTGGCCTGCGACGGGCACGATCCGGTCGATATCGACCGTGCGCTGACCGCGGCCAAGAAAGCCAAGGGCCCGGTGCTGGTCGATTGCAAGACGATCATCGGGTTTGGCTCGCCGAACAAGGCCGACAGCTACTCGGCCCATGGCGCGCCCTTGGGCGATGCCGAGATCGCCGCGACCAAGGAAATCTACGGCTGGCCCTATGGCCCGTTCGAAATCCCGGCCGAGATCAAGGCGCAATGGGAGGCGATCGGCGCGCGTGGCGCGACCGAGCGCGCCGCCTGGGAAGAGCGTTTCGCCAAGCTTTCGGCGGGCAAGCAGGCCGAGTTCGCCCGGATCATGGACATGGGCGTCTCGCCGAAGCTCGCTGGCGCGATCCGCAAGTTCAAGAAAGAGCAATCCGAGGCCGCACCCAAGGTCGCAACCCGGAAGGCGTCGGAAATGGTGCTGGGCGCGATCAACCCGGCCGTGGCCGAAACCATCGGCGGCTCGGCCGACCTGACCGGCTCGAACCTCACCAAATCCAAGGAAATGACCGTCTTCAACGCGCAGAACCGCGCGGGCCGCTACGTGCATTACGGCATCCGTGAGCACGCGATGGCGGCGGCGATGAACGGCATGGCGCTGCATGGCGGCGTGCGCCCCTATGGCGGCACGTTCTTCTGCTTCACCGATTACGCGCGCGGCGCGATGCGGCTCTCGGCGCTGATGCGCCAGCCGGTGGTCTATGTCATGACCCATGACTCGATCGGCCTTGGCGAAGACGGCCCGACCCACCAGCCGGTCGAGCATCTGGCGATCTGCCGCGCCACGCCCAACACGCTGACCTTCCGCCCGGCGGATGTGATCGAGACCGCCGAGGCTTGGGAAATCGCGATGAGCCAGACCGGCACCCCTTCGGTGCTCGCGCTCTCGCGTCAGAACCTGCCGACGCTGCGCACCGAGCACAAGACGCAGAACCTCACCCAGCGCGGCGCCTATGTGATCCGCGAGGCCGAGGGCAAGCGTCAGGCGATCCTCATGGCGACCGGCTCCGAAGTGGAAATCGCGCTGAAGGCGCGCGACATCCTGCAGGCGCAGGCGATCGGTACGCGCGTGGTCTCCGTCCCCTGCATGGAGCTTTTCGCCCAGCAGGACGAAAACTATCGCCGCAAGATCCTGCCCGCGGGCGCGGTGCGCGTGGCCGTCGAGGCCGCCGTGCGCCA
The DNA here is from genome assembly GCF_002358085.1 of Pseudothioclava arenosa. Lineage (GTDB taxonomy): Bacteria > Pseudomonadota > Alphaproteobacteria > Rhodobacterales > Rhodobacteraceae > Pseudothioclava > Pseudothioclava arenosa. Next base: position 378,899 of record NZ_NTJD01000002.1, on the reverse strand, counting down.
GCCCTGGGACCGCTGGCTCCTGGGCGAGCGTGGGCGTGACGGCAAGGCGGGCTTTGTCGGCATGGACCGCTTCGGCGCCTCGGCCCCCGCCGACGAGCTTTACGCGAAATTCGGCATCACCCCCGAGAACGTGGCCGAAACCGTCAAGTCGCTGCTGTGAGCAAGGCGGACGATCTGAAACCGGAAGGGGGGGCCATCGTGCCCCCACTTTTTACTCGGTTCCTTCCGGGGTCCGGGTTCGGCCGGGGCATTGCGCTTCTGGCAGCGGCGCTTTTGATCTTCACGCTGATGGACGCTTTCGCCAAGGAGTTGACCCAGCGCTATCACCCCGGCCAGATCGTCTGGGCGCGGTTTGCCGTGAATTTCGTGGTGATCGTCGCGATTTTTCGCGCGCGTGCGCCGCGCGTGTTCCGCTCGCGCCGACCGGGGCTGCAATTCCTGCGCGCGCTGACGCAGATCGCCACGGTGACCCTTTATTTCCTCGCGATCCAGCAGATCGGGCTGGCCGAGGCGGCGGCGCTCTTCGACATCAACCCGATGCTGATCACGCTCGGCGCGGCGCTGTTCCTGGGCGAGAGCCTCGGGCCACGGCGTCTGGTCGGGATCGCCATCGCCTTTGTCGGCGCGCTGATCATCCTGCGCCCCGGGATGGGCGCCTTCGAACCGGCGGGGCTTTACGCGATCTGCGGGGCTTTTGTCTATGCGGCTGGGGCGCTGCTGACGCGGGCCGTGCGCACCGAGTCGACGGGCACCTCGATGCTCTGGTCGGCGGTGGTGGGGCTGACGATCACCTCGCTCGCCGTGCCGCTGTTCTGGGCGCCGGTCGCGACAGGCGATCTGTGGCTTTTCGCGCTGGTGGGCGTGCTGGGGGCGGCTGGTCAGGCGTTCCTGATCATGGCCTTCGCCGAGACCGAAGCCGGGCTGCTCGCGCCCTTCGGCTATCTCGGGCTGGTGTTCTCGGCCTTCTGGGGGGCGCTGTTCTTCGGACAATGGCCGGATGGCTACACCATCCTTGGCGCGGCGATCATCACAGCGGCGGGCGTCTATGTCTGGTGGCGCGAACGGCAGGCGACGCGACGCGCGGCCTGATCAGCGATCCAGCCGGGCCGCCGCAAGGATCGGGCCCGGCAGCGGCGCCTTGCGCCCGGGCAGCGCGCTTTGCACGATCACCACGGCAGGCTCCTCGCCTTCGAGCGTCGCGGTCAGCCGCGTCGGCGCCTTGCCATCCCATTGCGCCACCGCATGCCAGCTGGTGACGACATTGGCATAATCCATCTCGATCCCGGCATTCTCTCCACGCAGGATCTTGACCCGCGCCTCGGGGGCATAGCGGACGATCTGCACGACGGTGGGCTGGTCGAGCGGGTTATCCGACCAGATCTCGATCTCGTACTTCCCCGCCGCGCCCGAAACCGCGATGCCGACCGGGTCGGCCGCGTCCTTGCCCTTGCGAATCAAGGCCTCCAGCGTGTCGGCCTGCGGACCGACCAGCGCCTCGCCACCCTCGACGATCATCTGCGGCGTGTAGATCGTGCGCTCTCCGGCGGCATAGGCATAGGCCTTCTGGCGCGCGGTGAAGGACGGCTGGGCAAAGGGGTCCTCCCAGCCGAGGTAATCCCAATAGTCGACATGCAGCGCCAGCGGGATCACGTCGTCACGTTGCGCGAGCTCGGCCAGCAGCGCATCGGCGGGCGGGCAGGACGAGCAACCCTGCGAGGTAAAAAGTTCGATGACGACAGGGCTTTGCGTGATCGGGCGCAGCGAGAGCGCGCTTTTGCCAAGCGCGGCGGCCACGTCTTCGACCAGGCCACGCGTCTGCGCCTCGTCGGAGGCGGCAGGCGACGGCGCAGATTGCATCGCGGCGGCAGCCCCCGGGGCCGCGCCGACCGCCGCAGGCAGGTCATCGGCCCGCGCCGGCCCCAGCGAGGCCAGAACCGCAAATCCGAGTCCCGCGGCCATTCCGAAAGTCGCACGTGTTATGAAAGCCAGTCCTGTCATGGCTTCACTCCTAAGCCGAGGGGGGGGGCTTTGCCAATCAAGGTTTTGCGATTTCCCGCGAGTCGTGAGCGATCACAGCCCCGAAAAACGCCCATTTCGGGCCGCTGCCGCGCAGCAATCCAGCGCCGCACCGCCGCATCCTTCGGCCGCCGGGGTGAATTGGGTGGAAATTCTGTATGCAATGGTATACATTTTATCCATGCCCTCTTGAACGACTCTATGCGATGGGGCAAACACACGCTAGCAATAGCCATATATTCAACGGGAGGCCTTCTCATGACCGTCGTCACCGGCAAGGATACCGCCAAGACCCGCCGCCAACTCAGCGTCGGCGACAAGACCTATGCCTATTACTCGATCCCGGCCGCGCAAGCCGCGGGGCTCGGCGATTTCTCGAAGCTGCCCGCTTCGCTGAAAGTCGTTCTCGAAAACCTGCTGCGGTTTGAGGACGGCGGCTTCTCGGTGTCGGTTGACGACATCAAGGCCTTCGGCGAATGGGCCGAAAAAGGCGGCAAGAACCCGCGTGAAATCGCCTATCGTCCGGCCCGCGTGCTGATGCAGGACTTCACCGGCGTCCCGGCCGTTGTCGACCTTGCGGCGATGCGCGACGGCATCAAGGCACTCGGCGGCGACGCGAAAAAGATTAACCCGCTGGTGCCCGTCGACCTCGTGATCGACCACTCGGTGATGATCGACGAATTCGGCAACCCGCGCGCTTTCCAGCGCAACGTCGACCTGGAATACGAGCGCAACATGGAGCGCTACCAGTTCCTGAAATGGGGCCAGAGCGCATTTGAGAATTTCCGCGTGGTGCCGCCCGGCACCGGCATCTGCCACCAGGTGAACCTGGAATACCTCGCGCAGACCGTCTGGACCGACACCGACCAGAACGGCGATCTGCTCGCCTACCCCGACACGCTGGTCGGCACCGACAGCCACACCACCATGGTGAACGGCGCGGCGGTTCTGGGCTGGGGCGTTGGCGGGATCGAGGCCGAGGCCGCGATGCTCGGCCAGCCGGTCTCGATGCTGATCCCGGAAGTGGTCGGCTTCAAGCTGACCGGCGAGATGGTCGAAGGCACCACCGGCACCGACCTCGTGCTCAAGGTCGTCCAGATGCTGCGCAAACACGGCGTGGTCGGCAAATTCGTCGAATTCTACGGCCCCGGCCTCGACAACCTGCCGCTGGCGCAACGCGCCACCATCGCCAACATGGCCCCCGAATACGGCGCGACCTGTGGCTTCTTCCCGATCGACGCGGAAACCCTGCGCTACCTCGCGCAGACCGGCCGCGACGAGGACCGCATCGCGCTGGTCGAAGCCTATGCCAAGGAAAACGGTTTCTGGCGCGGCGACGATTACGCCCCGATCTACTCCTCGACGCTGGAACTCGACATGGGCACCATCGTGCCGGCGATCTCGGGCCCGAAACGCCCGCAGGACTACCTGCCGCTGACCGACTCCAAGCGCAGCTTCCAGAAGGTCGTCGCCGACTACCGCGGCATCGACATCTCGGCCGCGGCCTCGGACATGGCCGAGGAAGGGAACCTCACCACGAAGTCGGTCGAAACCTGCAAGACTGTCCCGGTCGACGGCAAGGACTACACCATCGGCGACGGCTCGGTGGTGATCGCCTCGATCACGTCGTGCACCAACACCTCGAACCCCTACGTGCTGATCGGCGCCGGTCTCGTCGCCCGCAAGGCACGTGAGCTGGGCCTGAGCGCGAAGCCCTGGGTGAAAACCTCGCTCGCGCCCGGCTCGCAGGTCGTGCAGGAATACCTTGAGGCGGCTGGCCTGCAGGACGATCTTGATGCGCTCGGCTTCAACATCGTCGGCTTCGGCTGCACCACCTGCATCGGCAACTCGGGGCCGCTGGGCGATCCGGCGATCTCGAAGGCGATCAACGACAATGACCTCGTGGCCGCGGCCGTGCTCTCGGGCAACCGCAACTTCGAAGGCCGGATCTCGCCGGATGTCCGCGCGAACTTCCTCGCCTCGCCGCCGCTCGTCGTGGCCTATGCGATCGCGGGCGACATGAACATCGACCTGTCGTCGGAGCCGATCGGCACCTCGAAAGACGGCCAGCCGGTCTACCTCAAGGACATCTGGCCGTCGGATGCCGAAATCGCGGAACTGGTCGAAAAGACCGTGACCCGCGAGGCCTTCATTCGCAAATATGCCGACGTGTTCAAAGGCGATGCGAAATGGCAGGCGGTCGAGACCACCGAGGGCGAAACCTATGACTGGCCGGCCTCGTCGACCTACATCCAGAACCCGCCCTATTTCCGCGACATGTCGCCGGAGCCGGGGGTCATCTCGAACATCCGCTCGGCCCGCGTGCTGGCCGTGCTGGGCGACATGATCACCACCGACCACATCTCACCCGCGGGTTCGTTCAAGCCGACCACTCCGGCGGGCAAATACCTGACCGAGCGCCAGGTTCAGCCGAAGGACTTCAACAGCTACGGCTCGCGCCGCGGCAACCACGAAGTCATGATGCGCGGCACCTTCGCCAATATCCGCATCAAAAACGAGATGCTGGACGGCGTCGAGGGCGGCTATACCAAGGGCCCGAACGGCGAGCAGACGACGATCTTCGACGCCTCCATGGAATATCAGGACGCCGGCACCCCGCTGGTGATCTTCGGCGGCATCGAATACGGCGCGGGCTCGTCGCGCGACTGGGCGGCCAAGGGCACCAACCTGCTAGGCGTCAAGGGCGTGATCGCCGAGAGCTTCGAGCGGATCCACCGCTCGAACCTGATCGGCATGGGCGTGATCCCGTTCGAGTTCACCGGCGGCGACACCCGCAAGACGCTGGGGCTGACTGGCGACGAGGTGGTGACGATCGAAGGGCTTGAGGGCGACATCAAGCCGCTCAGCCTCGTGCCCTGCACCATCGCGTACAAGGACGGCTCGACGAAGACGATCCAGCTCAAATCGCGCATCGATACCGAGGTGGAGATCGAGTACCTCAAGAACGGCGGCGTGCTGCATTACGTGCTGCGCAACCTGTCGAAGTCGTAAAGCCTTCTGATACCGGAAAGGGCCCTGCTTCGGCGGGGCCTTTTTCGTGGCGGGCCGGGCCGATCCGGCTGTTTCAAGTGCGGTGACCCGATGTCTGCGCCCCCTGCCCCCTCATCTCGCCTTGCCGGGCTTGATCTGCTGAAGCTCTGCCTGGCGCTGCTGGTGGTGACGATCCACGCCAACCCGTTCAAGGGGGTCTCGGTCGAGGCGACCTGGCTCTTGGGCAACGGGCTTGCGCGGGTGGCGGTGCCGGGGTTCTTCGTGGTGGCGGGGTTCCTGTTTCGCCCCGAACTGCCCGGGCGCAGCGGGCGGATGGTCTGGCGCTATCTCAAGCTGCATCTGATCTGGCTGACGCTTTACACGCCGCTGTGGTGGAAGCTCTTGCTGGTCGACAACCCGCTCTGGGCCTATGCCAAGCTCTGGATCTATGGCTGGTGGCATCTGTGGTTCCTGACCGGGCTGGCGATGGCGATCGCGGCGGCGAGCCTGGTCTGGCGCTGGCGCAACGGGCCTTTGCTGGCGTTGGCGCTGGCGTTGTTTGCCTTGGGCTACGGGCTGCAATCGGGGCATCTGTTGCAACTGATCCCGAAGGGGATCTGGCCGGCCGAAGTGCGCAACGGGCTGCTGGTGGGGCTGCCGTTCTTCCTGTTCGGGCATCTGTTGCGGCGCAGCGGGCTGTCCGCACGGATGGGCTTTGGCCCGGCGCTGGGGCTGGGGCTGGCCGGGCTGGTGCTGGCGGTCGGCGAAAGCTGGGGGCTGCGACTGCTGGCCCATCCCGATCACCCGCTCGCCCCCGAGACTCTGATCGCCGCCGTGCTCGCCTGCCCCGCGCTGGTCGCGGCTGCGGCCTCCGCACCCGCCCTGCCCGGCTGGCTTGCGCGCCTGCCGCTGGGGACGGCGGCGACGGGGATCTATTTCCTCCATGTCGCCTTTGTCATCGTGCTGAGCCGCACCTTCACCCTGCCCCGCGCCGAGGTCTACCTGATCTCGGTTCTGGGCGCACTGGCGGTCACTGCCCTGCTGATCCGCACCCGGCTCGACAAGCGCCTGTTCTGAGGGCCCGCCCTTGAACGCGGGCCGATCCTCCCCATATCAAGCGCATGTTAAGGAGGCTCACATGACCGACGCTCGTGCCCTTTATATCGAACAGCGGGTCGCCAACGAGGCGCCCTCGCCGCTTGCCGCCTATCTGCTGTGGTTCTTCCTCGGCATGCTCGGTGCGCATCGCTTCTACCTCGGGCGCTGGGGCTCGGGGCTTTTGATGCTGATGCTCTTCGGCATCGGCTCGGCGCTGTCGATCATCCTGATCGGCTACCTGCCGCTGGCGGTGGTGGGGCTGTGGTGGCTGATTGATGCGCTGCTGATCCCCGGCATGATCGCCGAGGACCGCGCGATCCTGCGCTGGCAGTTCTCGCGGCAGACGGCTTAAACCGTCACCGGGATCATCGTACCCTGCAGGGCGGCGACCAGCTTGCGCGCGCCGCTCTCATCGACGCCCCAGACATCGGCGGCGACCACGACCAGACGACGGCCGGGCTTGAGCACCCGGCCCTCGGCCACCAGCCGGCCGAGCCCCGGCGAAAGCAGGTTGATCTTGAGCTCGACCGAAAGCACCTCGGAGCCCGGCGGCATCACGCTCAGCGCCGCATAGCCCGCCGCATTGTCGCCCAGCGTGAAGATCAGACCGGCATGGGCAAAGCCCTGTTGCTGACGCAACCCTTCGCGGATCGGGGCCTCGATCACGATGCGACCGGGCGCGATCTCGACGATCTCACCGCCGACAGTTTCCATCATCGGCTGTTTCGCAAAGCTTTCGCGGATGCGGGCCTCGATCTCGGGGGCGAGTTGGTCGGTCATGCGTGTCTCCCTTTGCGCCGATGTTCTGCGCTGCGGCAGGCGCGGTCAACTGCAGCCATGGCCGGGCGGCCCGCAACGCATAGTTACGCTGCGTCATCCCGGCGATAGTCGGTAATCATGACGTAATCCTTGCGTGGCCCGCTCACCTCCCACTCGGCGCGCCAGAGCGGCCAGCGCGTGAAATCATAGCGCACGCGGTAATCATCGGGGTCGCACCAATGCGCGGCCCTTGGCCGGGCCGGGTCAAACTCGTGAAACGGGCGGCCATCGGCGTAATCGACCACGATCCCCGCCCCGCCTTCGCGCCACAGATAGCTGCGCTCGGCCCGGATCGGCGGCTGGCCGGGCAGGATCAACTCGCCCTCCTCGTGGTAAAGCAGCCCCGCACCCTCGGGGCGGAACCGCGCCCGCCCTTCGAGCCGCGCCTCGGGCGCACCGCGTGGCACGATCACCCGCGAAATCCGCCAATCGCCCTTAAAATCCGCCAATCCCGGAACCATTGCCCCTGCCTTTGCCTTGCCCCGCCGCCCTACGCAGTCTAGAAGCCCGGCAAAACCCATACAATCGAAAGGCCGCTGCCGATGATCCCGCGTTATGCCCGCAAAGAGATGGTCGATATCTGGGAACCCGCGACCAAGTTCAAGATCTGGTATGAGATCGAAGCCCATGCCTGCGACGCGCAGGCGGCGCTGGGGGTGATCCCGAAGGAAAACGCCGAGGCCGTCTGGAAGGCCAAGGACGTGGAATTCGACGTCGATCGCATCGACGAGATCGAAGCGGTGACCAAGCATGACGTGATCGCCTTCCTGACCCATCTGGCCGAGCATGTCGGCTCGGAAGAGGCGCGCTTCGTGCATCAGGGCATGACCTCGTCGGATGTGCTTGATACCTGCCTGAACGTGCAGCTGGTGCGCGCCGCCGACATCCTCCTGGCCGATATGGACAAGGTCCTGGCCGCGCTGAAGAAACGCGCCTACGAGCATAAAAACACCGTCCGCGTCGGCCGCTCGCACGGCATCCACGCCGAGCCCACCACCATGGGCCTGACCTTCGCGCGCTTCTACGCCGAGATGGACCGTAACAAGAACCGCCTCGAAAAAGCCCGCTGGGAAGTTGCCACCGGCGCGATCTCGGGCGCGGTCGGCACCTTTGCCAATATCGACCCGGCGGTCGAGGAGCATGTCTGCGAGAAGCTGGGCCTGCGCCCCGAGCCGATCTCGACGCAGGTGATCCCGCGCGACCGCCACGCGATGTTCTTTGCCACTCTCGGCGTCATCGCCTCCTCGATCGAGAACGTCGCGATCGAGATCCGCCACATGCAGCGTACCGAAGTTCTGGAAGGCGCGGAATTCTTCTCGATGGGCCAGAAAGGCTCGTCGGCGATGCCGCACAAGAAGAACCCGGTGCTGACCGAGAACCTCACCGGTCTGGCCCGCCTGGTGCGGATGACGGTGATCCCGGCGATGGAGAACGTGGCGCTCTGGCACGAGCGTGACATCTCGCACAGCTCGGTCGAGCGCGGCATCGGCCCGGACGCGACGATCACCCTCGATTTCGCGCTGAACCGGCTGGCCGGCGTCGTCGAGAAGATGCTGATCTTCCCGCAGAACATGCTCGACAATATGAACAAGTTCCCCGGCCTCGTGATGAGCCAGCGCGTGCTGCTGGCGCTGACCCAGGCGGGCGTGTCGCGCGAGGATGCCTATGCGATGGTGCAGCGCAACGCCCTGAAGGTCTGGGAAGAGCGCGTCGATTTCCGCGAGCAACTGCTGGCCGACAAGGACGTGGTCGCGGCGCTTGGCGTCGATGCGATCAACGCGAAATTCGACATGGATTACCACACCAAACATGTCGACACGATCTTCCGCCGGGTGTTCGGCGAATAAGCGGATCACGCGAATACGACAGCGCCCGGGCCTCGTCCCGGGCGTTTTTCTTAGGAGAGGGCCACTGATTCGTGGTTTCCTGATCGGATCATCAGGGAGAACGACGATGACACGCAGTTTGATTGTAGCGCTCGTACTCGGCCTTTCGCCTCTCGCCGCCTTTGCGGAATGTGGCCGCGAGCATGCCGCCTCGATGTCCTGCCCCGAGGGGCACAGCTGGAACACGCAGACCAAGACCTGCGAGCCGATGAGCAGCTGAGGCATTCCTCGCCGTCGGTAAGCTCGCCTTAACCGCCCCTGTGGCAAGGTCGCCTGTGACGCCTCGGACTCGGAGGATGACAGGTGAACGCGCTCACGCCGCTGGCGAAACTCGACAAACCGCTCGGCCCCTTTGGCGGCGCCGATCCGGTGGGGTCCGCCCTGCCACCCCTTGCGCCGGGCGCGCCCCGCCCCGGCCTGACCCGCAAGCAAAAGGCCGCGATCGTGGTGCGGATGCTCGCGGCGGAGGGAGTGAAACTGCCGCTGGCAGAACTCAGCGACGATCAGCAAGCCGACCTCACGCAGGCCATCGCGAACCTGCGGCTGGTCGATCGCGACACGCTCGACGAAGTGCTGCGCGAATTCCTGACCACGCTCGAAGCCGCCGGCATCGCCTTTCCGGGCGGCATCGACCGAGCGCTGAGCCTCTTGGACGGGCAACTGAGCCCCGGCGCCACAACGCGGCTGCGCAGGCTCGCCTCGGGCAGTTCGCGCGCCGACCCGTGGGAGCGGATCGCGGGCCTCGCGCCCGAGGTTCTGGCCCCGGTTCTGGAGCTGGAAAGCACCGAGGTGGGCGCCGTCGTCCTGTCGAAACTCTCGGTCGCCAAGGCCGCCGATCTGCTCGGGCGCCTGCCCGGCGACAAGGCCCGCCGCGTGGCTTATGCGGTGTCGCTCACCGGGAATGTCTCGCCCGATACGGTGCACCGGATCGGCATGGCGCTGTCGCAGCAACTCGAGGCGCAACCGGTCAAGGCGTTCGACACCGGCCCGGTCGAGCGCGTCGGCGCGATCCTCAACTATTCGGCCGCCGCCACGCGTGACTCGGTGTTGCAGGGCCTAGAGGAAGAAGACGAGGCTTTTGCCGAACAGGTCCGGCGCGCGATCTTTACCTTTACCAACATTCCCGCCCGCATCGACCCGCGCGACATCCCCAAAATCCTGCGCAAACTCGATCAGGCGCGCGTGGTCGTGGCACTGGCGGGCGCGCGCGGCGCCGACGAAAAAACCGTGGCCTTCATCCTCGACAATATTTCGCAGCGCATGGCCGCAAGCCTGCGCGACGAGATCGAGGCGCTCGGCAAGGTCAAGGACAAGGATGCCGAAGAGGCGGCGGGCGAGCTGGTCGCGGCGATCCGCGAAATGGAGGCCGAGGGCGAGATCTACCTGCTCGCAGAAGACGAGGACTAGGCACACAGGTCCGAATTTGCTGCGCGCGCAGCGGATTCGTTCCCGCCCGCAGCATCGCGGGTGCGGCGTGACCCCGGCGGCCACCCCGCCGCGGCTCCCGGGCAGGGCCTCGCGAAGCTGCGCGGTTCTGACGCGGAACGTCACCGCTAACGTTACCGCAACCATTCATTGTTTGCGGTATCAGCCCCATTCCACGGCTTTCCCGCGCCCCCCTCGCCGTGCTATCGCCTCGACAATTCAGGGATTCACCTCAGGAGAGCGCCTATGACCGTCACCATCGGCATCAACGGGTTTGGCCGGATCGGCCGCTGCACGCTGGCCCATATCGCGGAAGCCGCGCGCAACGACGTGCAGGTCGTGAAGATCAACGCGACCGGCCCGATCGAAACCAACGCCCACCTGCTGAAATATGACTCGGTCCACGGCCGCTTCGCCGGTCAGGTCAAGGTCGAAGGCAAGACGCTCGATCTCGGTCAGGGCCCGATCGACGTGATGTCGACCTACAATCCCGACGAGCTGAACTGGGACGGCGTCGATGTCGTGCTGGAATGCACCGGCAAGTTCAACGACCGCGCCAAGGCGGCGGTGCACCTCGGCCGCGGCGCCAAGCGCGTTCTGGTCTCGGCCCCGGCGAAAAACGCTGACAAGACCATCGTCTTCGGCGTGAACGACAACGAACTGCTGAGCGAGCATCTGGTCGTTTCGAACGGCTCGTGCACCACCAACTGCCTCGCGCCGCTGGCCAAGGTGCTGAACGATGCGATCGGCATCGAGTCGGGCATCATGACCACGATCCACTCCTACACCGGCGACCAGCCGACGCTGGACCGTCGCCACAAGGATCTCTATCGCGCCCGCGCCGCCGCGATGTCGATGGTTCCGACCTCGACCGGTGCCGCGAAAGCGATCGGTGAGGTGCTGCCCGCGCTGGTCGGCAAGCTCGACGGCACCGCGATGCGCGTGCCGACCCCGAACGTCTCGGCCGTCGACCTGACCTTCATCGCCAACAAGTCGGTCACCGTGGACGAGGTCAACGAGATCGTGCGCGAAGCCGCGATGGGACACATGGCGCGCGTTCTGGGCTACGATCCGGAGCCGAAAGTCTCGATCGACTTCAACCACACCGAGCAATCCTCGATCTTCGCCCCGGACCAGACCAAGGTCACCGGCGGCAAGCTCGTGCGCGTGCTGGCCTGGTATGACAACGAATGGGGCTTCTCGTGCCGCATGGCCGACGTGGCCAATGCCATCGGCCGCCTGATCTGACCGAAACGGACTGCGCCCCTTCGGGGGCGCACTCACGGATGACCAACCGGATCGCCCTCTGGCTCGCAGCCATCATCCTTCTCGCTATCCTGGTCGACGCCTCCGCGTTCGACTGGCGCGGCATCCTGTTCCTGGCGGGAAAGTTCCTGGAACTGGTGCAATACGTCGCCTTCTGGCGCTAGCGCCAGCTACCGTCCAGCATGACGGCTTCCAATCTATCCGATTGAATTAGCGGAACTTCTCGTCGAGGCGGATCTTGACCTCGGGGGTGACGAATTTCGACACATCCCCGCCGAGGCGGCAGATTTCCTTGACCAGCTTCGAGGCGATCGCCTGCCGACGGGCATCGGCCATCAGGAACACGGTCTCGACCGAGCTGTCGAGCGCGCGGTTCATTCCGACCATCTGGAATTCATATTCGAAATCCGCCACCGCGCGCAGGCCGCGCACGATCACCTGGGCGCCGACGTCATGGGCGCAGTTGATCAGCAGGTTCTCGAACGGGTGCACGACGATCTCGCCACCGCAGCGCGCGGTGATGCGGGCGCATTCCGCTTCCAGCATCTCGACGCGCTCTTCCAGCGAGAACAGCGGCCCCTTGTCGCGGTTGATCGCAACGCCGACCACGAGCCGGTCGACCAGCGCCAGCCCCCGCTCGATGATGTCGATATGGCCAAGGGTGACCGGGTCAAAGGTGCCGGGATAAAGGCCAATGCGCATGAGCGTCTCTCCTGCTGCGCCGAAGTTCGTGGGGCTCAGGGCCACGCAACAATATTGCGCCCCGAAATGCAAGCCCCACGATGCCGCATTGCAGCGTCAGTTGCCCATGATCATCCCGGTGAGGGCCTCTTTCTCCATCGCCAGCATGGCGACCTGGGCCTTGATCACGTCGCGGATCGAGATCACCCCGACCAATTCGCCGCCCTCGACCACCGGCATGTGACGGAAGCCGCCGCGGCTCATGCGGTTCATCACGCTTTCGACGCCTTCATTGAGGGTGCAGGCCTCGGGATTGGCGGTCATCACGTTTTCGACCTTCTCGGCGAGGCAGGCCGCGCCCTGGCGCCCGAGCACGCGCACCACGTCCCGCTCCGAGACGATCCCGGCAACCGTTTTCCCATCCGTCGAGACAAGCACCGCACCGATCCGATGAACCGAGAGCTTCTCGGCAACCTCGGAAAGGGCGCTCCCCGGCGCGACCGTGATCACCGCGTTCTCGCCCTTTTCCTTCAGAATGTGCTGTACCTGCATGCAAACCTCCCCAATGCTATCGCTAACACAACCATCATACGGGGTGCGACAATCTGTCAAGTCGCCTCATGCGCAAGAGTTTCCAAACGGTTCACCTCATCGCGCAAACCGATGCGCAGCGCCTCGGCCAGCCGGTTCAGCCGCTCGGAGCGGCGGTCATCGGCGTGGCGGATCAGCCAGAAGGCGCGCGTCAGGCGAAACGCTTCAGGCAGGATGCGACACACACCGGGGCAGAAGGGAATCGCGAAGTCATGCACGATCGCCATCCCCGCGCCCGCGCGCACCATCTGCGTCTGCACCGAGACCGAGTTCGACCCCAGCGTCACCGTCTCGCAGCCGGTCTCGGCGAAATAGTCCAACTCCTTGTCGAAAATCATGTCGGGGATATAGCCGATCATCCGATGCCCGCGCAGCTCGGCCAACGAGGTCACCGGGGGATGGGTGGCAAGGTAGTCGCGATGCGCGGCGAGGCTCAGGTGATAGTCGGTCAGCTTCTGCACCGTCAGCCGCCCGGCCGACGGCGGCGACACGGCAATCGCCATATCGGCCTCGCGTTTCGACAGGTTGAACACCCGCGGCAGCGCGACGACCTGAATTTCCAGCCCCGGATTGGCATCAGCGATCGCCTTGCAGACCTGCGGCAAAAGATAATTCGCACAGCCATCCGGCGCACCAATCCGCACCGAGCCGGTCAGGTGCCCCGCCCGCCCCGAAAGCTCTTCGGAGGCGCCCGCCATCGCCTGCTCGGCGCGCTCGGCATGGGGCAAGAGCCGGGCGCCGGCCTCGGTCAGCGCATAGCCCTGCGGCGACTTCACGAAAAGCTGCGCGCCCATCGCCTCTTCCAGCCGCGCCACACGCCGCCCGACCGTGGCAGCGTCGCATTTCAGCCCGCGCCCCGCCCCCGACAGGCTCTCGGCGCGCGCCACCGCCAGAAAGATGCGCAGATCGTCCCAATCCATGACCCAACCTTTGCGAAAATGCAAAACACCTTTGCCAGACTTCCTCTTTCACAGGCATTTTCGCAAGCCTAAACTGCACCCAGCAGATCTCGGGAGGACCTCATGCAAGAACTCGGACATTGGATCAACGGCAAGCGCGTGGCTGGCACTTCGGGCCGCTTCGCCGATGTCTACAACCCCGCCACCGGCGAAGTGCAGGCGCGCGTGGCGCTGGCCTCGAAGGCCGAACTCGACGCCGCCGTCGCCGATGCCGCCAAGGCGCAGGTCGCCTGGGGCGCCACCAACCCGCAAAAGCGCGCCCGCGTGATGATGGAGCTGGTGCGCCTGATCAACCGCGACATGGACAAGCTGGCCGAGGCGCTCTCGCGCGAGCACGGCAAGACCTTCCCCGACGCCAAGGGCGATGTGCAGCGCGGGCTTGAAGTGATCGAATTCTCCTGCGGCGCGCCGCATTTCATGAAGGGCGAGTTCACCGACAGTGCCGGCCCCGGCATCGACATGTATTCGATGCGTCAGCCGCTGGGCGTCGTCGCGGGGATCACCCCGTTCAACTTCCCCGCCATGATCCCGCTGTGGAAGATGGGTCCGGCGCTTGCCTCGGGCAACGCGATGATCCTGAAGCCGTCGGAGCGTGACCCCTCGGTGCCGCTGATGCTGGCGGAGCTGTGCCAGGAAGCGGGCCTGCCCGACGGCATTCTGCAGGTCGTCAACGGCGACAAGGAATCGGTCGACGCGATCCTCGACAGCCCGGTCATTCAGGCCGTGGGCTTCGTCGGCTCGACCCCGATCGCGCAATACATCTATGAGCGCGCCGCCGCGACCGGCAAACGCGCGCAATGCTTCGGCGGTGCCAAGAACCACATGATCATCATGCCCGACGCCGACATGGAGCAGGCCGCCGATGCGCTGGTGGGCGCGGGCTTTGGCGCGGCGGGCGAACGCTGCATGGCGATCTCGGTCGCGGTGCCGGTGGGCGACGAAACCGCCGACCGCCTGATCGAGGCGTTGGTGCCGCGGATCGAAAAGCTCAAGGTCGGCCCCTACACCGCGGGCGATGACGTGGATTACGGCCCGCTGGTCACCTCGGCCGCGATGGAGCGCGTGAAGGGCCTGATCACCTCGGGCGTCGAGCAAGGCGCGACGCTGGTCTGCGACGGGCGCGATTTCAAGCTGCAAGGCTATGAAAACGGCTTCTTCGTAGGCCCGACCCTGTTCGACAACGTCACCACCGACATGAATATCTATCGCCAGGAAATCTTTGGCCCGGTGCTCTCGACGGTGCGCGCCAGGACCTACGAAGAGGCGATCGGCTACGCGATCGACCACGAGTATGGCAACGGCACGGCGATCTTCACCCGTGACGGCGACACCGCGCGCGACTTCGCCAACCGCATCAACATCGGCATGGTCGGGATCAACGTTCCGATCCCAGTGCCGCTGGCCTATCACACCTTCGGCGGCTGGAAGAAATCGGGCTTTGGCGACCTGAACCAGCACGGCCCCGACGGGTTCCGCTTCTACACGCGCACGAAAACCGTCACCGCGCGCTGGCCCTCGGGCATCAAGGAAGGCTCGGCCTTCAACTTCAAGGCCATGGACTGATCCGTCCCGGCGGGCTGCCTCGCGGCGGCCCGCCAGCCTCCGGCACGCGTATTTTTTCCAAGAAGAAACCCGGCCCTCTTCTTCTTGGGAAAAATACGCCGGGGTGTGGGGGCAGCGCCCCCACCCTCCACCTTGCAAAACTCTTGCAAGGATTGAAAAATAAACACGTGTTCAATTCATAGCGATTTGGGAGGATGCGATGGATTTTGCGCTCAGCGAGGAACAGCAGGCCATTTTCGATATGGCCTATGCCTTCGGTCAGGACGAGATCGCGCCCAACGCGGTGATCTGGGAAGAGGCCGGCACGATCCCGAAGGAGCTTTGGCAAAAGATCGCGGCGCTTGGCCTCGGCGGGATTTACGTCTCCGAGGAGTACGGCGGCTCGGGGCTGTCGCGGCTCGATGCGACGCTCATTTTCGAGGCACTGGCGATGGCCTGCCCGGCGGTGGGCTCGTTCCTGTCGATCCACAACATGTGCGGCGGCATGATCGACAAGTTCGGCACCGACGAAGACAAGGCGCGCTGGTTGCCGCAGCTCTGCACGATGGAAAAGGTGTTTTCCTATTGCCTGACCGAGCCCGGCTCGGGCTCGGACGCGGCAGCGCTGCGCACCCGCGCCGAAGCGGTCGAGGGCGGCTGGAAGCTCAATGGCACCAAGGCCTTCATCTCGGGCGGCGGCTATTCCGATGTCTACGTGACGATGGTGCGCACTGGCGATGACGGGCCCAAGGGCATCTCGACGGTGGTCGTGGAAGACGGCACGCCCGGCCTCTCGTTCGGCGCGCTGGAGAAAAAGATGGGCTGGAAGGCGCAGCCCACGGCGCAGGTGCAGTTCGACGATTGCGTCATTCCGGCCGAGAACCTCTTGGGCGAGGAGGGCAAGGGCTTTGTCTATGCGATGGCGGGGCTTGATGGCGGGCGTCTGAACATCGCGGCCTCGGCGCTTGGCGGCGCGCAGGCGGCGCTGGATGCGACGCTGCGCTACATGGGCGAACGCAAGGCCTTCGGGCGCACGCTCGACCAGTTCCAAGCGCTGCAATTCCGTCTGGCGGAACAGGAGGTCAAGCTGCAATCGGCCCGCACCTTCCTGCGCCAGGCCGCCTGGAAGCTCGACAACAAGGCGCCAGACGCGACGAAATTCTGTGCCATGGCAAAGCTTTACGTGACGGACGCGGCCTTTGACGTGGCCAACCAATGCCTGCAGCTGCATGGCGGCTACGGCTATCTGGCCGATTACGGGATCGAGAAGATCGTGCGCGACCTGCGCGTGCACCAGATCCTTGAGGGCACCAATGAAATCATGCGGCTGATCGTCGGCCGCGCGATGCTGGCGGAGCGTGGCTGATGGATGAACCGACCCTGATCGCCCGCAAGCAAGGCCGCGCTGGCTGGATCACCCTCAATCGCCAGAAGGCGCTGAACGCGCTGGATTACGACATGTCGATGGGGATCGAAGAGGCGCTGAACGCCTGGCGCGACGACCCCGAGGTGGCGCTGGTCATCATCGACGCGGTGGGCGATCGGGCGTTCTGCGCCGGCGGCGACATCGCCAAGATCTACCATATGGGGCGGCAGGGGGATTTCACCACCGGCCCGACCTTCTGGCGCGAAGAATACCGGATGAACGCGGTGGTGGCGGAATATTCCAAGCCCGTCGTCGCCTTCATGCAGGGCTTCGTGATGGGCGGCGGAGTAGGGGTCGGCGGGCATGCCAGCCACCGTATCGTCGGTGACACCACGCAGATCGCCATGCCCGAAACCGGCATCGGGCTGATCCCCGATGTGGGCGGCACGTTGATCCTTGCGACGGCGCCGGGGCGCACGGGCGAATACCTCGGCGCGACCGGCACCCGGATCGGCGCGGCGGATGCGATCTATGCGGGCTTTGCCGATCGCTACATCCCCGAGGCCGAGTGGGAGGCGCTCAAGGCTAAGCTGGCCGAGACCGGCGATCCCGGCGTCTTGCCCGAGGGCGGCACCCCCGCGAAACCGGGCTATCTGGCCGAGCGCCGCCCCGAGATCGACGCGGCCTTCGACGGTGCGGATATCCATGAAGTGATGGCGAAGCTCGCCGCGATGCCGGGCGCGTTTGCCGCCGAGGCGCTGGCCACCCTGCGCCGCAACTCGGCGCTGTCGGAAGAGGCGACACTGCGGCTGATCCGCATGACCCGCGCCACGCCCGAAATCCGCACCGCGCTGGAAAACGAGTTTCGCTTTACGCTGCGCGCGGCCGAGCACGGCGATTTTCTGGAAGGCATCCGCGCCCAGATCATCGACAAGGATCGCAACCCGTCGTGGAAATATTCGCATGAAACGCTGCCGATGGAGGAAGTGGCAGCGCTTCTGAAACCCTTGCCGGAAGAGTGGCGTATCCCCTTCGTCGGCTAGAAAACGGCGCATGACGCCATGGGAGGAAACATGAAAATCGGATTTATCGGACTGGGCAACATGGGTGGCCCGATGGCGACCAACCTGATCGGCGCGGGCCATGAGGTCACCGGGTTTGACCTCGTGGCGCCCTGCCCCGAGGGTGTCGCCAAGGCGGCCAGCGCCGCCGAGGCGGCGGCGGGTGCGGATGTGGTCATCACCATGCTGCCCAATGGCGCGATCCTGCGCACGGTCGCGGCCGAGGTGATCCCGGCGATGCGCGCGGGCGCGGTGCTGTGCGATTGCTCGACGGTCGATGTCGACAGCGCGCGCGCGGTGGCCGAGATGGCGGCAGAGGCCGGGCTCGGCGCGCTGGATGCGCCGGTTTCGGGCGGCGTCGGCGGCGCCACCAACGGCACGCTCACCTTCATGGCGGGCGGCACCGACGCGGCCTTTGCCACCGTGAAGCCGCTCTTTGACATCATGGGCCAGAAGGCCGTGCATTGCGGCGCGGCCGGTGCGGGCCAGGCCGCCAAGATCTGCAACAACATGATCCTTGGCGTCACCATGATCGCCACCTGCGAAGCCTTTGCGCTGGCCGACAAGCTCGGCCTCGACCGGCAGAAGATGTTCGACGTGGTCTCGACCAGCTCGGGCTACAGCTGGACGATGAACGCCTATTGCCCGGCGCCGGGCGTCGGCCCGACGAGCCCCGCCGACAACGACTACAAGCCCGGCTTCGCGGCCGAGCTGATGCTCAAGGATCTGCGGCTGTCGCAGCAGGCGGCGGAATCGGCCAATGCCGACACGCCGATGGGGCATCTGGCGGCCGCGCTTTACGCGCAGTTTGTCGAATTCGAAGACGGCAAGGGCATGGATTTCTCGGCGATGCTGCCGCGGTTCGAAAAACGCGGGCGCGGCTAAGCGCCCCGCTCCGGGGCCGGGGAAACCCGGCCCCTCCCCTTGCCTCGCCCCCTTGCCTCGCCTCCGGTGGCGCATTAGATCGGACCCATGTCCGATTGGCTTTCCGACCTCCCCACGCTTGACCCGACCGCCCAGCGGCGACTTGGCGCGCTGACCCCGTTCGATGTGCCCAAAGGGCATGTCGTGTTTCGCCCCGGCGACCGGGCCGAGGCCTTCTCGATCGTTCTGACGGGGCGGGTCGAGGTGTTCCTGACCGGACCGAGCGGGCGCGAGGTGCTGCTTTACGCGGTCGAGCCGGGGCAAAGCTGCGTGCAGACAACGCTGGGGCTTCTGGGCGATGCGCCCTATTCCGCCGAAGCGATCGCGGCCAGCGAATTGCGCGTGGTGATGGTGCCGCGCGCACTGTTTGCCAGCCTGATGTCCGAGTCCGAGGCTTTCCGCGCGCTGGTGTTTCGCGCCTTTGCCACGCGGATGACCGATGTCGTCACCCTTCTCGAACGCGTCGCCTTTCAGAGCGTCGAATGCCGGCTCGCCGCGCTGCTGCTGGAGCGCGCCGAAGGAGGCCGCGTCGAGGCCACCCAGGGGCAGATCGCTGTCCTGATCGGCACCGCACGCGAGGTCATCAGCCGTCGCCTCGACGCGATGGCGCGCGCAGGCCTGATCGAGACCGCCCGCGGCACGGTCATCATCCGTGACGTCGCGGGACTTGAGCGCCTCGCCAGCCTTTCGTGACCTCGTCACAGACGCTTCCCCCGCTTTGAGCTATATTTCAGGTGAGTCGTGGGGCAGTCCCCACGCCCTAACGCGCTGAAAGGACCATTTTCATGCTCAAGAACAACGTCGGCGGCATCGACCGCATCCTCCGCATCGTCGTCGGGCTCGCCCTTCTCGTCGGTTTCTTCCTTAACGCCGATGCGGCCTATCGCTGGGCCTATCTGATCGGCATCGTGCCGCTGCTGACCGGGCTGCTGGGCACCTGCCCGCTCTACTCGATCATCGGCCTCAGCACCTGCCCGATGAAGAAATAAGCCTGAGCGCTTGCGTGAAAGCCCGCCCGGCCCCGGCCTGGCGGGCTTTTGCATGGGCGCGTGGCGGCATTTGGCCCAAGATGCAGCGTCACACAGGGGCGTGATTGGCCCTTTCCCGCGGAAAGCGTAATAATTTCCGGGAAATGGATGGGAGAGACCCGATGAAAATCCTGACCTCTGGCCTTGTCGCCATGATGCTTTTGCAACCCGCGCTGGCCCATGCGCAGGGCAATGGCCCCAAGATGAAAGCCGCCGCCCCGCCGCAGGGCACGCTGTTCTGCCCGCCGGGCCTCGCCAAGAAGGGCAATGGCTGCGTGCCGCCCGGTCAGTTGAAACATCGCTATGAGCGCGGCGAACGGATCCGCGGCGATTACGTCGTGATCCGCGACCCCTCGCGTTACCGGCTGGAGCCCGGTTATGAATACTGGAGCTCGGAAGGCTACGTCTACCGGGTCGACCGCGAGACGGGCAAGGTGCTGAACTTCATCGGAGCCGCCGCCGCCCTGCTGGAGTAAGGAGAGCGCGATGCATCGCCGATACGCCCCGCCGCCGCTGCGTCTCTGGCTCGCCGGGGCGCTGGTTTGCGGGGCAACGGCGGCCTTGGCGCAGGACAGTCCGGGCGCCGCGCCCGAGCCCGAACGCGAGTGCCGGACGCTGAAATCCGGCGATACGTTCTGCGCGGTCAGCGTGAACGGTCACACGCGCTGGGTGCTGCAGGGCAAGCTGCGCGAGCGGTTCGAGCCCGGCGACCCGTTCCCGATCTACGAACAGTCGATGATCATGGACCTGAACCGCTACGACCTGCCCCCGGTGGACGGGCCGTGGCGCTATTACATCTTCGAGAACGTGATCTACAAGGTCTCGTCCGAGACCGGGACCGTGATCGAAAAGGTCAAACGCCACTACCGGCGTTAACCCTATTCCGCCGCCACCTTGATCCCGAGCATCGGCGCGAGGTAGCGCCCGGTGTGGCTCGCGGGATTTGCGGCGACCTCTTCGGGCGTGCCCTCGGCCACGATCTGCCCGCCGCCATCGCCGCCCTCGGGGCCGATGTCGATGATCCAGTCGGCAGTCTTGATGACATCGAGGTTATGCTCGATCACCACCACGGTATTGCCCTGCTCGACCAGAGAATGCAGCACTTCCAAGAGCTTGCGCACATCTTCGAAATGCAGGCCCGTGGTCGGTTCATCGAGGATATAGAGCGTGCGGCCGGTGGCGCGGCGGCTCAGTTCCTTCGACAGTTTGACGCGCTGCGCCTCACCACCCGAAAGCGTCGTCGCCTGCTGGCCGACCTTCACATAGCCCAGACCGACCTCGTTCAGCGCGTCCATCTTCTCGCGGATCGAGGGCACGGCCTTGAAGAATTCCTGCGCGTCCTCGGCCGTCATTTCAAGGACGTCTGCAATTGATTTACCCTTAAACTTTACCTCCAGCGTCTCGCGGTTGTAGCGATGCCCCTTGCAGGTTTCGCAGGTCACATAGACATCGGGGAGGAAGTGCATCTCGATCTTGATGACGCCGTCGCCCTGACAGGCCTCGCAACGGCCACCCTTGACGTTGAAGCTGAACCGCCCCGGCTTGTAGCCGCGCGCCTGCGCCTCGGGCAGGCCCGCGAACCAGTCGCGGATGGGGGTAAAGGCACCCGTGTAGGTCGCCGGGTTTGACCGCGGCGTGCGCCCGATCGGGCGCTGGTCGATGTCGATCACCTTGTCCAGATGTTCGAGCCCGCGAATGGTTTCGCACGGCGCGGGCGTCTGGCGCGCGCCGTTCAGCCGCAGGCTCGCCGTCTTGAACAGGGTCTCGATCGTCAGCGTCGACTTGCCCCCGCCCGAAACGCCCGTAACGCAGACAAATTTGCCCAGCGGAAACTCGGCGGTGACGTTTTTCAGGTTGTTGCCGGTCGCGCCCTCGACGCGCAGCACCTTACCATTGCCGGGGCGGCGGGTGGCGGGCACGGCAATCTCGCGCGTGCCCGAGAGGTATTGCCCAGTGAGGCTCGCGGGGTCGGCGGCAATCTCGCCGGGCGTGCCGCGCGCGACGATCTGCCCGCCATGCACGCCCGCGCCCGGGCCGATGTCGAACACGTAATCGGCATGGCGGATCGCATCCTCGTCATGCTCGACCACGATCACGGTATTGCCCTGATCGCGCAGGTTTTTCAGCGTCTGCAACAGCCGGTCATTGTCACGCTGATGCAGCCCGATCGAGGGTTCATCGAGCACGTAAAGCACCCCCGTCAGCCCCGAGCCGATCTGCGAGGCCAACCGGATGCGCTGGCTTTCGCCGCCCGACAACGTGCCCGCCGCGCGGCTGAGCGTCAGGTAATCGAGCCCGACATTCACAAGGAATCCAAGGCGTTCGCGGATTTCCTTGACGATAGCCTGGGCGATCTCGGCCTTTTGCTTGGTCAGATGCGCGGGCACCTCCGAGATCCAGGCATAGGCCTCCTTAATCGACATCTCGACGACCTGCCCCACATGCAGCCCGCCGATCTTGACCGCCAGCGCCTCGGGCTTCAGACGGTAGCCCGAACAGGCGCCGCAGGGGCGGTTGTTCTGATAGCGCTCCATCTCTTCGCGCGACCAAGCGCTGTCGGTTTCGCGATAGCGCCGCTCCATGTTCGGGATCACGCCCTCGAAGGTGCGGCTGACCTCGTAGACGCGGCCACCCTCGTCGAAACGGAACTTGATTTCCTCTTCGCCAGAGCCTTGCAGGAACAGCTGTTGGACCGCTTCGGGCAGCTTTTTCCAGGGCGTCTTGGGGTCGAACCCATAATGCTTGGCCAGCGCCTGGATGGTCTGAGTGATATAGGGCGATTTCGAGCGCGCCCAGGGCGCCAGCGCGCCCGCGGTCAGCGACAGGGAGGTGTCGGGCACCACCAGCCGCTCGTCAAAGAACAGCTCAACGCCCAACCCGTCGCAGACCGGACAGGCGCCAAACGGCGCGTTGAAGGAAAACAGCCGCGGCTCGATCTCGGGGATGGTGAAGCCCGAGACGGGACAGGCGAAATTCTCGGAAAACGTGATGCGCTCGGGCTCGCCTTCGGAGGGCGCCGTCTCGAAAATCGCGATGCCGTCGGCAAGGTCGAGCGCAGTGCGGAAACTGTCGGCCAGCCGCGTCTCCATCCCCTCGCGCACCACGATACGGTCGACGACCACGTCGATGTTGTGGCGGAATTTCTTGTCGAGGACGGGCGGTTCCTCCAGCTCGTAGAAACTGCCGTTGACCTTCACGCGCTGGAAGCCCTGCTTGCGCAGCTCATTGAATTCCTTGCGGTATTCACCCTTGCGATCACGCACGATCGGGGCCAGCAGATAGCCGCGCGTGCCCTCCGGCATGGCGCTCACCCGGTCGACCATGTCCTGCACCTGCTGCGCCTCGATCGGCAGGCCGGTGGCGGGGCTGAAGGGGGTGCCGGCGCGGGCAAACAACAGCCGCAGGTAGTCGTAAATCTCGGTCACCGTGCCCACGGTCGAGCGCGGGTTCTTCGAGGTGGTCTTCTGCTCGATGGAAATCGCGGGGCTGAGCCCCGAGATATGGTCGACATCGGGCTTGCCCATCTGGTCGAGGAACTGGCGCGCATAGGCCGAGAGGCTCTCGACATAACGGCGCTGGCCCTCGGCATAGATCGTGTCGAAGGCGAGGCTCGATTTGCCCGAGCCGGAAAGCCCGGTGATCACCACGAACTGATCGCGCGGAATATCGAGGTCCACGTTCTTCAGATTATGCTCGCGCGCGCCGCGCACTTCGATGAACTTCTGTTCCGCCATGCCAACCCCCGTTCGACAGGTTCTAGATAGGGGAAGGGCGGCGAGTCTCCAATCGAAATGTGCGAACGAAGCGGGAACTTTCGTCACTTCCGCGCCCTGCCCGCCCAAGGTGCAGGCAAAAAGCCGCGCAAGGCATCAGTCATTCGCTTTTCTGAATGTATTTCCAAACGCGCCTCTTGATTTAAATGCTGCATCTGCCACATGAGGGGAAAGCGCCCGCGACGATTGGGCGCAATGAACGCGAAAGGGCTAAGCGATGTTCAACTTCCTGCGGGCGGCCGGCCCGGGTGGTGCGGGTGTGCAGCGGATCTCGGCAAAGGATGCGGTCGCGCGTCACGCGGCGGGCGAGCTGGTCGTGATCGACGTGCGCGACGGGATGGAGCTGCGTCAGGGCAAGGCGGCGGGCGCGCTGCATGTGCCGCTGATGGCGCTCAAGATGAAATGCGATCCGGCGAGCCCGGAATGCCTCAAGGAGCTGTCGCCGGAGACGCCGGTTGCGCTCTATTGCGCATCGGGCGCGCGCAGCCAGGGGGCGGCGCAGATGCTGGCGCAGATGGGCTACAAAGAGGTCTATAACCTCGGCGGGCTTTACGACTGGTATCAGGCGGGCGGCGCCGTCGAGCGCGGCTGAGGCCGGAAAAACGGGGGCGCTGCCCCCATGAAAAAGGGGCCTGAGCGGCCCCTTTTTGCATTCCCCCGGCGTATTTTCGCCAAGAAGAAATCAGATGTGCAGCGCGCGCCCATAGGCGTTCAGCACCGATTCATGCATCATTTCCGAGAGCGTCGGATGCGGGAAGACGGTGTTCATCAGGTCTTCCTCGACGGTTTCCAGCGTGCGGCCGATCACATAGCCCTGGATCATCTCGGTCACCTCAGCGCCGACCATATGCGCGCCCAGAAGCTCACCGGTTTTCGCATCGAACACGGTTTTCACCAAGCCTTCGGGCTCGCCAAGCGCGATCGCCTTGCCGTTGCCAATGAAGGGGAAGCGGCCGACCTTGACCTGATAGCCCGCCTCTTTCGCCTTGGCTTCGGTCATGCCAACCGAGGCGACCTGCGGGTGGCAATAGGTGCAGCCCGCGATCGAGCCGGGTTTGATCGGGTGGGCGTGCTTGCCCGCGATCACTTCGGCCACCATCACGCCTTCATGGCTGGCCTTGTGGGCAAGCCAAGGCGCGCCGGCGATGTCGCCGATGGCATAAAGCCCATCGACGCCGGTGCGGCAGAATTCATCGACAACGACATGGGTGCGGTCGATTTTCACGCCGAGCGCCTCGAGGCCCAGCCCCTCGACATTGCCGACGATGCCCACCGCCGAGATCACCGTGTCGAACTCTTCGGTGACGGTCTTGCCGCCGGCTTCGAGATGCGCGGTGACCTTGCCCTTGGCGCGGTCGAGCTTGGTGACCGTGGTCTTTTCGCGGATCTTCATGCCCTGCTTTTCGAACTGCTTCTTGGCGAAGGCCGATATCTCGGCGTCTTCGACGGGCAGGACGCGGTCCATCACCTCGACGACCGTGGTGTCGGCGCCCAAGGTATTGAAGAAGCTGGCGAATTCGATACCGATCGCGCCCGAACCGATAACCAGCAGTTTTTTGGGCATGCGGCTCGGCACCAGCGCGTGCTTGTAGGTCCAGACCAGATCGCCATCGGCCTCAAGGCCCGGCAGTTCACGCGCCCGCGCGCCGGTTGCCAGCACGATGGCCTTCGCGCTCAGCTCCTCGGTGCCCTTGTCGGTCTTGACCGAAACCTTGCCCTTGGCCGGGATCGTCGCGGCGCCCATGAAGACGGTGATCTTGTTCTTTTTCATCAGGTGACCGATGCCGCCGGAAAGCTGCTTGGCCACGCCGCGCGAACGCTGCACGACCGCGTCGAGGTCATAGCCGATCTTGTCCGCCGAGAGGCCGAAATCCTTGGCGCGCTCCATCAGGTGGAACACCTCGGCCGAGCGCAGGAGCGCCTTGGTCGGGATACAGCCCCAGTTCAGGCAGATACCGCCCAGATGCTCGCGCTCGACGATGGCGACATTCAGCCCAAGCTGCGCGCCCCGGATCGCGGCCACATAGCCCCCCGGGCCTGCGCCAATAACGATCATATCGAAGCTTTTCTCGGTCATGGGATCCTCCGCCTAAAAACTAGTTTGGCATTAAACTATTTTTTTCAGCACTTCAATCAGAAACCTCCTGCAGCGCTTTTCCATAGCCGCCCTCGGCAAGAAACCGCTCTTCGTCGCGGCCCGTCTCGCGGCCGAGCGCGCGGTTGCGCCAGGGGAAATGACCGAACCGCGCGATCACCGCGCGATGGGCGCGGGCGTGGCGCAGGTTGTCGCCGGGCAGGCGCGTCGAGAACAGCGCGATGGCATAATCCTGATCGGCCAGCTCCTCGGAATGCATGAAGGGCAGGTAGAAGAACTGCTTGAGCGGCGGTGCGATGCTTGCGTCCTGCCCTGCCTCGATCGCGGATCGCGCGACCTCGCGCGCCTGCGCATCGGTGGCGAAGCTTTCGGCGCCATCGCGGAACATGTTGCGGGGGAACTGATCGAGCAGGATCACCAGCGCGAGCGCGCCCTCTGGTGTCGCGCGCCAATCCTCAAGCGCCCCGCCCCGCGCCTCTTGCCAGAGCGCCAGAAAGCGATCGCGGATTGCGGCGTCCAGCACCCCGTCCGAGGCATACCAGCGCTTGGCACCGACCTCATGTTCCCAATAGTCCAGCAGCGTCTGTGGCGTTTCCATGCGATCCTCCCTCAAAGCTCCATGCTGCGCTTCGAGGGATCAGATTGCAACCTCAGGGCGCGGAAGGCTCGGGCGTGTCCTCTTGCGCGGCCTCCAGCGCGAGCTCGACGGCAAGCGTTGTCGCCGCTGGCGAAAGCACCGCAAAGGCCCCGGTCTCTTCGGGCGGCACCGACGGGCGGCGCGTCATCCGCCAGCCTGCATAGCCCGCCAGCCCCGCGCTCAGCACGCCGAGGAACAGGAAGAACCCGTTCGACCCGGTCGCGCCCATCAGCCAGCCGGTCAGGATCGGGCCGGTCACCGCCCCCACCCCGTTGATGAACATCAACCCCGCCGAGGCCGCCGGCATGTCCGAGAGCTCAAGGAAGTCGTTGGTATAGGCCAGGAGCAGCGAATAGAGCGGGTTCGCGACGCCGCCCATCAGCGCGCCGGCAAAGAGGATCACGCCAAAGGGCGGGTCCAGCGCCACCACTGCGAACATCGCCACCGCACCGAGGGCCGAAAGCGCGAGGATCAGGACGCGCCGGTCCATCCGGTCCGACAGCCAGCCGATCGGATATTGCGCGACCAGCCCGCCGATATAGATCGCGGCGACGAAGGACGAAATCTCGCGCACGCCGAGGCCGACGCTCGTGCCCCAGACCGAGGCCATGGCGAAAAGCGCCGAAAATATCCCGCCCATCAGGAAGATGCCGACACAGCCCAGCGGCGAGGCGCGAAACAGCCGCGCGAAGCTCATCCGCTCGATCGTATCAAAGCGCGGCGCGGGGCTCGCCGACAGCAGGATCGGCGTGAAGGCGATCGACACCAGCACCGAGGGGATCACGAACAGGAACCACCCCGCCGGATCGCCCACGTTCAGCAGGAATTGCGCGGCGGTGATGCCGACCATCTGCATGATCATATAGGCCGAGAGCGCGCGCCCACGCGTCGCATTGGTCGAGGAGGCGTTCAGCCAGCTCTCGGCGGTGATATAGACCCCCGAGAAACAGAACCCGATCAACAGCCGCAGCGCCGTCCACGCATACCAGTTCGGCGCGGCGGCATAGAGGATCAGCACCGCCGAGATCAGTGATCCGAGCGCCGCGAAGACCCGCACATGGCCCACCCGCGCGATCATCCCCGGCACCATGCGCGAGCCGAACAGGAAGCCTGCGAAATAGGCCGACATCACCAGCGACATGTGGAAGGTGTCGATGCCCTCGATCTCGCCCCGAATCCCCAGGAGCGTGCCCTGCATCCCATTGCCGACCATCAGCAAAAGGATGCCCAGCAACAGCGCCCAGGATTGTTTGAGAACGTCGATCATAACCGCGAGCCTTACAGGTCAAAGAGGCCACGTCTACCCCCGCCGCGACGGCAGGAACAGGCTGATACCGACATCACGGGATCAGAAGCGACGCGTCACCATAGGAAAAGAACCGATAGCCGTTGGCCACGGCATGGGAATAGATGCGGCGGATGCGGTCCTGCCCCATCAGCGCCGAAACCAGCATCAAGAGCGTCGATTTCGGCAGATGGAAATTGGTCATCAGCGCGTCGGCCACGTGGAAGGTGAAGCCCGGGTAGATGAAGATATCGGTCGTGCCCTCGAAAGGCGCGATCTGCCCGCTGCGCGCGGCCGTCTCGATCAGCCGCAGCGCCGTGGTGCCGACCGGAATGACCCGCCCTCCGGCGGCCTTGGTGGCGGCGATCTCGGCGGCGGCAGCGGCGCTGACCTCGCCCCATTCGGCATGCATATTATGGGTGGTCACGTCCTCGACCTTGACCGGCAGGAAGGTGCCCGCGCCGACATGCAGCGTGACCTCGGTGAAGGTGACGCCTTTTTCATGCAGTTTTTCCAGAAGTTCCGGCGTGAAATGCAGGCTCGCGGTGGGGGCCGCCACGGCGCCCGAATGGCGCGCGAAAACGGTCTGGTAATCGGATTTGTCGGCCTCGTCGGGGGCGCGCAGCGCGGCGATATAGGGCGGCAAGGGCATCGCGCCCGCCTCGGCCAGCGCCACGTCGAAATCCTCGCCCGCGAGGTTGAAGGCGATGCGCATCTGGCCTGCCTCGATCGCGCGCACCTCAGCCGAGAGCGCCGGCGAGAACACGATCTCCTCCCCTTCGCGGAGCTTGCGCAGGGGCTTTGCCAGCGCGCTCCATTCGCCCCCCGGCGCGGGCTCCAGCAGCGTCACCTCGACCTTGGCCACCACCTCGCCCTGCGCGCTCTGGCGCGTGCGCGTGCCCGCCAGCCGCGCCGGGATCACCTTGGTGTTGTTCAACACCAGCCGGTCGCCCGGACGCAGGATATCGACCAGGTCGTGCACATGGCGATCGGTGATCGCATCGCCCTCGGCCAGCAACAGCCGCGCCGCGTCGCGCGGGCGCGCCGGGCGCGTCGCAATCAGCCCTTCGGGCAGGTGAAAATCGAAATCGTCCAGTTTCATTCTTGGGCCAGTGGCGGAGGGTCGCGGCGGAAAATCTCGCGGAACATGCCCGGCGTGAACAGCGAGAACGGGTTCACAGTGACGACCGGGGCAAGCTGCGTGCCGGTCAGCGTGTAGTTGAAGCCGAACAGCCCCTCGCCGCGCCGGGTCAGCACCTGCCCGATGCCATTGACCAGATAGAATGGCGACACCACGCCCTGCATGTCGATCTTTCCACTCGCGGGATAGAAATTGCCGGTCATCGTGACCCCCATCGAGGCCCCGACCGCGTCGCCCCTTCTGATCTGAACCCCCTGATCGGTCAAGAGGAACCGCCCCGAGACCTCGGAGAACAGGATGCCGTCGCCATTCAACTGCTCGACCAGCCCGATCACCGAGGCCGCCCCCAGCATCGTCGCCAGCACCGGCGCATCCTTGACGCGGAAATCGGTCATCTTGAGCTTGCCGTCGTAATCGTTTGCCCCGACCGGCAGCAAGGTCAGGTCGAGCGTGCCGCCGCGACCCCGGTCGAACACCCCGGCCGAGCGCAACACCCGCCCGGCATCGTCCGACAGCACCCGCACCGCCGCCCGGCCGTTTTCGGCAGGCGCCACCGTGCCACGGAGCGGACCGCGCCCGTTCACCTCGCCCGTGAACTTGCCATTCATGCCGCCGCGCGTGCTGAACGTGCCCTGCACATCGGTCAGCTGGATCGAGTCGCTCACCCGCAGCCCGTCGAGCGAAACCGTGATCTGCCCCGCGTCGCCCTGCCCGCTGGCCGCACCACCACCGGGGAAATTGCGCAGATCGAACTGCCCACCGGTCACGACGACATCCGGGGCCGCATTGCCGCGCCCGATCAGCTCCGCGCTGCCCGAGAACCAGCTGCCGATATCGAGCTCCGAGAAGCGCGCGCGCTCCAGCCCGCCTTCGGGCAACAGGCTCAGCGCGCCTTCGGCCTTCAGCCCGGGCCCAGCAAAGGACAGCCGCTCGACGCTGGCGGGCGCCCCCAGCGCGCCGTCAAGTTCGAGCCGCGCGGTTGTGCCCTTGCCAAGCGCCCAGCCGATCTGCGGCAGCGCAAGGCCGATCCCCTCCAGCCGGCTCGTCAGGCGGTAGCGCGTCGGCGCCTCGCTGGACAGATCGAGATGCAGATCGGCCCAGCCCTCGCCCGACACCATCCCCTGCGGCATGCGGATCTCGAAAGCATCCAGCGCCGCCTGGCTCAGCAAAAGCCGCCCATCGACCTGCGAGCGCCCCTTGGCCTCGGCGGCAAGCGGTTGGCGCCATTCGGCCTCGAAGGGCACCTCCGAGAGCGTCCCCGCCCCCGCAATCGACAGCGTCTCGCGATCCGCGCGCAGGTCGAGCTGCGACGCGCGCAGCTCCCGCCCCGGCACGACCTGATCCGAGGTGACATCGGTCAGCCGCGCCGCCACCTCGAAGACGACATCCTCGGGCGCGAGATGTTCCGCCAGCGGCAGGTGCAGAATGGTCAGCGCCTCGGCCCAGCCCTGTGCCAGATCGGTCGGTCGGCCCGCCTTGGTCAGAAACTCGAAGGGTGGCTGATCAAGCAGCGACAGCGCCGCCGGGATCGGCGAGCGGGTGCGCAGGTTGACCACCGCCGGGGCGGGCTTGATGCGCAGGTCGGGCACGACCAGCACCGTGTCGGCCACCTCGACCTTGCCCCCCGAGGGCGGCACGACATGTCCCTCCTCGACCATCAGCCCGTGGCGATGCCCGAAAATCGCGGCGAAGCCGCGGCCCTCCTGCACCTTGGGCAGGGTGCGCAGCACCTGCACCTCGGCACCGCGAAACTCGTAGTTCAGCGCCAGTTCCGGGTCCTGCTTCGGCCGCGTGCGCAGCGCCGCGCGCACATTGCGCAGCTCGCCCGTCGAGACGTTCTGCGCGACCCAGTCGCGGGTCTTGGGCACGACGAAGGTCGGCCAGAGCTGAATCAGGCGCTCGGAGCTGACCTGGTTGATGCGGCTGTCGACGGCAACCTGCCAGCCCTCGGGCAGAACCCGTGCGGTGCCGGTCGCGGTCAGCCGCGTGTCGCCATCCAGAAGCTGCATCTGCCCGATTTCCAGCGCGAAAGGATCGAAGCTCAGCCGCAGATCCACCGCGCCGCCGGTAAAGATCGCGGGCGCCTCGAACAACCCCTCGGGGTCAAGCTGCAGATCGGCGATCTCGACCTGCCCGATCACCTGCCGCGGCAGCCCGCCTTGCAGATCACGCAGCAACGTCTGCCCCGAGGCCCGCAGCCGCAGCGCGCGACTGTCGAAGCTCAGGTCGGTAAAGCGCATCTGCCCGGCCTGCGGATCGTATTCGAGATAGACCTTGGCGCCGCGCATCGGCACCTGTTCGACGCGCGGGTCGGGGCGGATCGCGCCCGGGCCGATCTCCAGCACCGCGTTCATCCGCGACAGCCGCCCCTGCCCGTCGATCCCCGAACGCAGCGAGCCCGAGATCGGCGCATCGACCACCTGCAGCGGCGCCAGCGCGGGCGTCTGCACCGCAAGATCGCGCGCATTCACATTGGTCACATTGGCCGAGAAATTCGCCTCAAGCCCGGCTTTCGAGGTGCTGCCGGTGATCGCCACGCGCGCAGGCACCTCGCCCTCGCCGCCGATGCCAAAGGCCAGCAGGATCGAGATTTCGCGCGCATCCTGCGTCAGCGTGACGGCGCCGTCGCGCACGTTCCAGACCCGATCAAGGCGCTGATCGGTCAGCCGGATGCGCAGATCCTCACCCTCGATCCGCTCCAGATCGCGCAGCCCCGGCAGACCGAACAGCCCTTCGAACGCCGCCAGCACCTGCGTCAGCGAGACGCCTTCCATCTCGGCGAAATCGCCACCCGGCCCCAGCTCAAGGTCAAGCCGCCCGTCGGGCAGGCGCGCCAGCGCGACCTCCGCGCCGCGCACCCGGAACGAGCGCGGCACCACCTTGCCGCGCAACAGCGGCTGGGCAAAAAGCGTGGTGCGCAGCTCGGGCAGATGCGCCAGCGGGCGACCATCCGGGCGCATCAAGGTCACCCCGTGAAAGCGGATGCGCGGGCGCACGCCCTCATCGACGATGACATCCGCGCCTTCGACGATCCGAACCCGCATCTGCCCTGCCAACGCCGCGTTCGCGCGGGTCTCGACCTGCGTCACCACCCAGCCCGGCAAGGCGAGCGCGCGATGCGTGACCGCGAGGCCGACAAAAAGCAGAAAGACCAGAATGAACGGCAGGCTGAGCAACATCAGCGGCCCAAAGCGCCCACCCTTGCGGCGCCGTTCCGCCGGACCACCCGGAGCCACCGGGGGCAGGTCCGGGCCAGCCGATGCCTTCGCCCGAACGGGCGCCGCACCGTCGGGTGCGGGCGGTGGCTGTTGCGTGTCGGTCATCCTACCTCGCGGCGCGGGGGTTTTTTCCCTCGTCCCCTTTATTCCCGCCAATGGTGAATTAGTTCTGGTATCGGAGCAAGAGCCAAGGAGACCACGATGATCGCGATCGGCGAAACCGCGCCCGATTTCACCCTGCCCGCAACCGGCCCCGATGGCGAGGCGCCGCTGACGCTCTCGGCGCTGCGCCCCGCCAAGGTAGTGCTCTATTTCTACCCCAAGGACGACACGCCGGGCTGCACCACCGAGGCGCTCGATTTCACCCGCCTCGCCGCCGAGTTCGAGGCCGCGGGCGCCGTGGTCGTGGGGATCTCGAAGGACAGCCTCGCGCGGCATTGCAAGTTCACCGCGAAGCACGGGCTGACGATCCGCCTGGCCTCGGACGAAGAGGGCGATACCTGCGAACGCTATGGCGTGTGGCGCGAGAAATCCATGTACGGCAAGACCTTCATGGGGATCGAGCGTTCGACCGTGGTGATCGACGGCACCGGCAAGGTCGCCGCGCATTGGACCAAGGTCAAGGTGGCGGGCCATGCCGAAGAGGTTCTGGAGAAGGTGCGACAGATCGTCTGACCCATTGCTCAGCCCTTTGGAAACTCGGCGGAAAATCGCTGATTTTGCGGCCCCGAACCCTGTCGTTTTGGACGGTTCGGGGCATTTTCGGTTGCACGGTAGCGCGCCCGGTTGCTAAGTCCTGACACGCGCCGCCTTCGGGTGCCTTCGGGCCTGGGCGCGTCACGCGCGGGGAGGAGGCCTCGTGCCCTCGTAACCGACACAGGACCCAGCCCGTGCCCAAGCGCCTTGTGAATCGCGTCAACTCCAGCCTCGAACGTTGGCTGCCCGAGCAGCGCCTGTTCATCAAATCCGACGATGCCACGCGGTTCATCCGGCTGCGGCCCCTGACCCAGGCCGGGTTGCTGGCGGCGGGGGTCATGCTGTTCACCTGGTCGGCGGTGGCCTCGTCGCTGCTGTTCATTTCGGGGCTTTCGGCGGGCTCAGGCGACCAGTCCGTGGTTGCAACCGCCGCCTTCGAAGATCGCCTCGTGACGCTTTCGCAAGAACGCGACCAGCGCGCGCAAGAAGCGCAGAAGGCGCAGGAGCGTTTCCAGATCGCACTTGGCGAGGTGTCCAAGATGCAATCGCAGCTGCTGGCCTCGGAAGAGCGCCGCCGCGAGCTGGAAACCGGCATCCGCGTCATCCAGACGACACTGAAACGCACCATGACCGAACGCGACGGCGCGCGCGAGCAGGTTGCGGCGCTGTCGGAAGGCAAGGCCAGGACCCCAGGCGCCGCCCCTGCCGCATCGGTGGAAATGGAACGCACGCTCGCGCTTCTGTCCGAAACGCTGGGCGCCACTGCGAAGGAACGCGACGCCGCCAGCGCCGAAGCACAAGACGCGCGCAACATGGCCGAGGAGATCGCGCTGGAGAAACGCCTGCTCGAAGAGCGCAACGACGAGATTTTCTCGACGCTCGAAGGCGCGGTTCAGGTCTCGATGGAGCCGCTCGACAAGATGTTCCGCAATGTCGGCATGAGCCCCGACAAGATCATCGGCCAGATCCGCCGCGGCTATTCGGGCACCGGCGGGCCGCTCGCGGCGATCTCGCTGTCGTCGAAGGGCGCGATCGACGCCGCGGGCGATCTTGATCGCGCCAGCGGTATCCTTGGCCGTCTCGACGAAATGAACATGTACCGCATGGCCGTCGACAAGATGCCCTTCGCCCTGCCCGTCCATCGGGGCCAGTTCCGCTTTACCTCGCCCTTCGGGCAACGCTGGGGGCGGCTGCATGCGGGCGTCGATCTTGCCGGCCCCGTGGGCACCCCGATCTATGCGCCCGCCGATGGCGTCGTGATCAAGGCCGGGCGGGAATCCGGCTATGGCAACATGATCCGCATTCAGCACGAATTCGGCATCAAAACCATCTATGGCCACCTTTCGCGCATCCGCGTGAAGCCCGGTCAAAAAGTCTCGCGCGGGCAGCGGATCGGTGATATGGGAAACACCGGCCGCTCCACCGGTCCGCATCTGCACTATGAGATCCGGATGGGCGATAAACCAATCAACCCGATGAAATTCATCAAGGCTGGACAAGATGTTTTCTAAGAGCAAAATCCACGAGCCCGGCCCGAAGGCCACCACCGAAAACAAAGACGCCGCCGCCGAAGCTAAACCGGTTCCGGCGCGCACGGGCGCTGACTTCATGCCCTCGACGCCGCGCGCGAAACCCGCCGCCTCGGTGCTGTCGTCCGACCTGACGGTCGTCGGCAACATCAAGACCACCGGCGACGTGCAGATCGAAGGCACGCTCGAAGGCGATATCCGCGCCCATCTGCTGACCGTCGGCGAAGGCGCGACCATCCGCGGCGAGATCGTCGCCGATGACGTCGTCGTCAATGGCCGCGTCGTGGGCCGCGTGCGCGGCCTCAAGGTGCGCCTGACCTCGACCGCCAAGGTCGAAGGCGACATCATCCACAAGACCATCGCGATTGAATCGGGCGCCCATTTCGAGGGCTCGGTGCAGCGTCAGGACGACCCGCTGGGCAACGGCGGCGCACCGCGTGCGCTGACCCCGCCGCCGGCCACCGACGACAAGGCCGGCGCCTGAGGCAAGGCTTCGCGAGAATAATCAAAGGGCGGCCCTCGGGCCGCCCTTTCGCATTCCGGCGCGCGTGTCGGCGCTATTTGGTGAGCTGGCGATACATGTGCCAACTGGCATGGCCGAGCACCGGCAGCACGATGAACAGCCCCAGGAAGCCCGGCAGCATCCCGAGGAACAGCAGCCCCGAGATCACCGCCGCCCAGATCGCCATCGAGGCCGGGTTCGCCGCCACCGCCTTGAACGAGGTGATGATCGCGGTGATGAAATCGATATCGCGTTCGAGCAGCAAAGGCAGCCCGACCACGGTAAACGAGAACAGGACCGCCGCGAAAGCCCCGCCGACCGCCGAACCAAAGGCCAGCATCGCCAGCCCGTTCGCGCTCAGCAGCACATCGACGGGCGAGGTATTTCCGCTAAACGCCTTGGTTCCCAGAAACAACGCGAAGCTGGTATGGGCGATGAAGATCCAGAACATGAAAAGCAGCAAGATCACCACCGCGATCGACGGGATCTGCCGGTCCTTTTGCGCGATGCAGCAGCCGATGATCTCGCGCCAGACGAGGCTCTCGCCCGCCTCGAGCCGGCGGCTGACCTCATAGAGCCCGATCGCCGCGAAGGGTGCCAGCAGCGGGAAGCCGAGGATGAAGGGCATCAGCCACCATTCCTCGCCACGCGCGGCGAACACCCCCCAGAGCACCAGACCGCCCAACACATAAAACCCTGAAAAAAAGAGGCCAAAGGCCGGGGCGCGGCGAAAATCCTGCCAACCCGCTTCCAGCACCGCGCGAATGGTGCCGACCTTCATATCCTTGACTTCGGGGATTGCCGAGGGCTCCGACGGCCGCTCGATCACATCATCCATGATACCCTCCCAAGTATCCTAACGCGTTCGGGGGCCCGTCATGATGCGCGCCAGCCCTCCCAAGCCGCGACGCGATGAACCGCCCGGACGCAGCATGGGCGGCGCGGGCTGGGCTTGGCAAGAATTTCCCTCGCCGCAGCGCAGCAGGGCGCGCGCAGCATAAACCGGGGACAGGAACCGAAGGGGGAGGAGGCGCGCTCAGAGTCGCGCGGTGATTTCGGCCAGCAGGTCTTCGACGGGGGCGGTGCCGCTCTGCACCAGAACCGGCACCGGCTGTGCATCGAGC
Source organism: Pseudothioclava arenosa (assembly GCF_002358085.1). GTDB lineage: Bacteria > Pseudomonadota > Alphaproteobacteria > Rhodobacterales > Rhodobacteraceae > Pseudothioclava > Pseudothioclava arenosa. Next base: position 343,246 of record NZ_NTJD01000002.1, on the reverse strand, counting down.
CAGGCCCGATGCCGGATCAGCGAGCGACCGCGGGAATAGGCGTCTTCATAGCTCGCCGCCCAGTCGAGGAATTGCTTGTGCACCAGCGCCATATCGCCGCCGGGCTTGATCCGGTCGCCAAAGCGCTCCGCCTCGCGGCGGCGGATACGCGCGAGCCGCACGGGCATCGGGGCGCGCAGAAACACGATCAGCGACGCCTCGGCCAGCACCGCATCGCCCCAGCCGTCGGCCGAACCCGAAATCACCCAGCCGTCGCCCGGATGCGCAGCCAGATCGGTTTCGAGCAAGGCCAGCCGCTCGGCCTTGGGGCGTTTTTCCGTGAAGGGTGGCTCGCTCGGCAGCCAGTCGTAATCGTCGGTGTCGAAATGAGGAACGCCCAGCCGTTCAGCCAGCGCCCGCCCCAGCGACGAGCACCCCGTTCCAGCGGCGCCGGTAATGTAGACCCGCGCCGCCATCCGATCAGTCCCCCGCCTGTGCGTCGGCGCGTGACTTGCCCGCGACATCCATCGCGAGCGTCGCCGCCATCAGCCCGTCAAGGTCGCCATCAAGCACCCCTTGCGTGTCCGAGGTTTCAAACCCGGTGCGCAGATCCTTCACCATCTGGTAGGGCTGCAGCACGTAAGACCGGATCTGGTTGCCCCAGCCTGCCTCGCCCTTGGCCTCGTGGGCCTCGTTGATCGCGGCGTTGCGACGGTCGAGCTCCATCTGGTAGAGGCGCGATTTCAGCGCGTTCATCGCGATCTCGCGGTTCTGGTGCTGCGACTTCATCGAGGAGGTCACGACGATATTGGTCGGGATGTGGGTGATCCGCACCGCCGAGTCGGTGGTGTTCACGTGCTGGCCGCCCGCGCCCGAAGACCGGTAGGTGTCGATGCGGATTTCCGAGGGGTTGATGACGATGTCGATATTGTCGTCGACCACCGGATAGACCCAGACCGAACAGAACGAAGTATGCCGGCGCGCCGCCGAATCGTAGGGCGAGATCCGCACCAGCCGGTGCACGCCCGATTCCGATTTCAGCCAGCCATAGGCATTGGGGCCCGAAATCTTGTAGGTCGCCGATTTGATGCCCGCCTCTTCGCCGGGGGTCTCGGCCTCAAGCTCCACGTCATAGCCCTTTTTCTCGGCCCAGCGGACATACATCCGCGCGAGAATCGAGGCCCAGTCGCAGCTTTCCGTGCCGCCCGCGCCCGAGTGGATCTCAAGGTAGGTGTCGTTGCCATCGGCCTCGCCATCAAGCAGTGCCTCAAGCTCCTTGGCGGCGGCCTCCTCGCGCAGCGCCTTCAGCGCGGCCTCGGCCTCCTTGACGATATCGGCATCGTCTTCCATCTCGCCCAGCTCGATCAGGTCGACATTGTCGGTCAGCTCGCGCGAGATGCGCTGATAGGTTTCGTATTTGTCCATCAGCGTCTGACGCTCGCGCATCAGCTTTTGCGCGCGGGCCGGATCGTCCCACAGCGTGGGGTCCTCGATCATCGCGTTGAATTCCTCGATCCGGTGCGGCGCGGTCTCCACGTCGAGGCGCTGGCCCAAGAGGCTCAGCGACTTGCGAATCTGTTCAACGATGCTCTGCGTCTCGGCGCGCATGGGATGTCCTTGTCTGGCTTTGGCCGGGTGATACGAAAAACCGCCCGCCCCCGCAAGCGGGCAGGCGCGACCGGGGCGCCTGCGCTAGTAAAGCCCGCCCGATGACATGGAGCCAAAGTCGGCTTTTTTCGGGATCACCTTCTTCTGACCCGTCGAGGTGGTGATCGAGGTGGTCTCGTCGCTCTCGCCCTGCCCGAACAGCGGCAGGTTCGCCCCCATCGCAAAACCACCGTCGATGATCATGCCGAGGCCCACCAGATCCTGACCGTCCTTGAGATACTCGGCCACGACATGCTCGCCCACGGCGTCGCCGGGCAGATGCTCGCCGGTGTAGCGGTTGATCTTGACCCAGTGCCCGCCCGGCGGCACGCGGAACTCGGAGCCGCCGAATTTCTTCACCGCCTCTTTCATGAAGGCGTTGAAGACGGGCACGCAGAGCGTGCCGCCATAGGCGCCGCGCCCCAGCGAGCGGGGATTGTCGAAGCCCATGTAGCAGCCCGCGACGATATTCGAGGTGAAGCCGATGAACCACACGTCCTTGGCGTCATTGGTGGTGCCGGTCTTGCCGGCGACGGGCACCGGCAGGTCGACCCGCGAGCCCGAGCCGCGCTTGACCACGCCTTCCATCATCGAGGTCAGCTGATAGGCGGTGATCGCATCCATCACGCGCTCGCGGTTGGTCTGGATGCGCGGGCCCTGCCCCTCGGGCAGGTTCGGCTCGGCGCAATCGAGGCAGCTACGCTGATCGTGGCGATAGATGGTGCGGCCAAAACGGTCCTGCACGCGGTCGACGAGCGTCGGTTCGACCCGCTCGCCGCCATTGGCGAACATCGCATAGGCCGCGACCATGCGGAACATCGTGGTTTCCTGCGCGCCCAGCGAGTTGGCGAGGAAGGTCTTCATCGGGCTGTAGACGCCGAAACGCTCGGCATAACCCGCGACCGTGTCCATGCCGATTTCCTGCGCGATACGGATCGTCATCAGGTTCCGCGACTGCTCGATGCCGGTGCGCACGGGCGTCGGCCCGTAGAACTTGTTCGAGGCGTTCTTGGGCCGCCACAGGCCCTGCGGCGTGTCGATCTCGATCGGCGCGTCAACGACGATAGTGGCGGGGCTGAAGCCCGAATCCATCGCGGCGGCATAGACGAAGGGCTTGAAGGACGACCCCGGCTGGCGCATCGCCTGCGTCGTGCGGTTGAACACCGAGGCCTGATAGCTGAAGCCACCTTGCATCGCGATCACACGGCCGGTGTTGACGTCCATCGCCATGAAGGCGCCCTGCACTTCGGGCACCTGGCGCAGGCTCCAGCGCTGGAAGGCCCCCTCCTTGTCGGTCAGGGCGCGCACCAGCACCACCTCGCCACGGGCGAGCAGATCTGCGGGGGTCTTGGCCTTGGGGCCGAGCTTGCCGTCGTCCTGCAGCTTGCGCGCCCAGGTCACGTCGGCGGCGGATACCCAATGGCCGTCATTGTCTTCCTCGATGCCTTCGATCCCGATCCGAGCGCCCTGCTCGCCGAGTTGCAGCACGACAGCCGGATACCAGCCCGGAATGTCGCGCGGCGCCTTGTCGACCGGGACTTCCGCCAGGGCCCCGCGCCAGCTTGCCTCGTCACTGAGCTTGTCGGCCTCGATCATGGCTCCGGTGCCGCGCCAGACGCCCTGGTTGCGGTCGTAATCCTCAAGCGCCTCGCGCAGCGCCATGCCCGCCTCGTCCTGCATCGCCGGATCGACGGTGGCGCGAATGGTCAGGCCGCCACCAAAGAATTCCTCTTCACCGAAGCTGCGCGAGAGCTGGCGGCGGATTTCGTCGGTGAAATAGTCGCGCGGCGGCAGCTGATCGCGGAAAGGCGCGTAATCGCCACGCTGCACGGTTTTCAGCGGCGCGGCCTGCTCGGCCTCCATCGTGGCTTGGTCGATGCGCTCATCCTCGAACATCCGGCGCAGCACGTAGTTGCGGCGCGACACGGCGGTGTCGTAGTCGCGCACCGGATGCAGCGCGGCGGGCTTCTTCGGCAGCGCCGCCAGATAGGCCGCCTCGCCCACGCTCAGCTCGGCCAGCGTCTTGTTGAAATAGGTCTGCGCCGCCGCCGCGACGCCGTAAGAATTCTGCCCGAGGTAGATCTCGTTGAGGTAGAGCTCGAGGATGCGATCCTTCGACAGCGCCTCTTCGACGCGGCTCGCCAGCACCAGCTCCTTGATCTTGCGCTCGACCGAGCGGTCCGAGCTGAGCAGGAAGTTCTTCATCACCTGCTGCGTGATCGTCGAGGCCCCGCGCACATTCTCGCCGCGCGATTTCACCGCGTCGATCAGCGCCGAGAGCATACCGCGCGCGTCATAGCCCTTGTGGTGATAGAAGTTCTGATCCTCGGCCGAAACGAAAGCGCCGGTGACGATTTCGGGCATATCCGCGATCGGCACGAAGAGGCGCCGCTCGGTGGCAAACTCGTCGATCAGCCGCCCCTCGCCGCTATAGATCCGCGAGATCGTCTTGGGCATGTATTGCGCAAGCTGCTCGTGGCTGGGCAGGTTGTTGGAATACATGAAGAAAACCGCCCCGATCACCAGCGCGCCAAAAAAGGCGGCGGTCACCAGCCAGGAAAACAGGCCGCCGATCGAAGAGGTGAAGAAACGGATCAAGACGCACTCCCGAGAGGGCCCGCTGCCCCCGATTGCGGATGCGTATACCGCGCGCGTGCGCGAGGGTCAAAACAACTCGCCTCACGTTGGCGAGAAGTTGCGGGGGAAAATTCGGCTTACTGACGCAGAAGCCGCGCTTCCGCAGCGTCACCTTCGGCCCAACCCGAAATCCCCGTGGCGATCGCCCGCACCATCCGCGCGCGCCATTGCGGATCGCGCAGCCGCTCGCGGTCAACCTCGGAGGAGACAAAGCCAAGCTCCAGCAGCACCGAGGGAATATCGGGCGATTTCAGCACCGAGAAATCCGCGCCCTGCACCGGGCGGCGGTGCATCTTGAGCCCCTCGGCCTTGATCGCCCCCGCCAGCACCTGCGCCAGCCGACGCGAACGCGGCTGGGTCTCGGTGCGCGCGAGGTCCATCAGCACATGCGCGACCTCGTCGTCATGGCCCTCAAGGTCGACGCCGGCCAGCAGGTCGGCGCGGTCATGGCGCTCGGCCAGCTTCTGCGAGGCCTCGTCGCTGGCCTCCTCGTCGAGCAGGTACACCGTCGCGCCCGCGACATTCGCCTCGGGCACGATATCCGCATGGAGCGAGAGGAACAGGTCCGCCCCCGCCGCACGCGCCACCGTGACCCGGGTTTCAAGCGGGATGAACACGTCTTCCTCGCGGGTCAGGATCACGCGCAACCCGCCCCGGCGCAGCGCCTCTTTCAACTCGCGCGCAAAGCCCAACACCAGATCCGCCTCGGAGCCGTCGCCCGCATCGGCGCCCGGGTCGATGCCGCCATGGCCCGGATCGAGCACCACCAGAAGCGGCTCGGACCCATCCTGACGCGGGTGCGGAGTATCGACCGGGGCGGGCTGCGGCAGATCCCAGAGCGCGGAATCGGGGGCGCCGATGCGCGGCGCAAACGCACCCGCCGGAACGCCCTCAAGATGCGCCCGGATCACCGCGCCATCCTCGCCTTCGGTCTCTTGCGTGACCGAGACCAGCCGCATCGGCCCGGGCAGCTCCGCCACCAGCCGCGACCAGCCGGGCCGGAACTTGCCCCAGCGCAACCCGCTCAGCCCCTTACCCGAGAGCAACGCCTCGGGCTTTGCCGCGCCGAAATCGACCTCGCGGAAATCCATCACCAGACGCGGCGGCTGATCGAGCAGAAAGGCGCGGTAGGGCACGGGCTGGGTCAGCCCGAGCGTGAGCCAGGTTTCATCGCCCGAGGCCTCGACGCGGCTTTCTTCGGGGCGCAGATAGGCCAGCGCGGACAGATCCTGCGCCGCCACACCGCCCAGCGACGCCCAGCCCGTGACCACAAGGGCCGCAATCCTCGATAACCAGCGTGTCATGCCCGATCCCGCCTGTTGTTTTCGCCACTATAGCGGGGCGCGGGGCTTAGCGAAAGCCGCGGCTCAGTGCCCGCGCGCGGCCATGAAGGCCTGCAACCGCCGCAGCCCCTCTTCGATCCGCTCGGTCGATTGCGCATAGGAAAAGCGCAAGGTCTGCGCGCCCCGGATCGGGTCGAAATCGAGCCCCGGCGTCACCGCCACCCCGGCCTCTTCGAGGATCTCGCGCGCCAGCTCGCGGCTGTCCCCGGTCAGATCCGAGACATCGGCATAGACGTAGAACGCCCCATCGGGCGGCGCGATCTTGTCAAAGCCGATGCGCGGCAGGGTTTCGAGCATCAGCGTGCGGTTCTTCGCATAAACGGCGCGGTTCGCCTCCAGCTCGTCGATCGCCTCCAGCGCGCCAAGCGCGGCGATCTGGCTGGCGTGCGGGGGGCAGATGAACATGTTCTGCGCCAGCCGCTCGACGGTGCGCAGATGCGCCTCGGGCACGACCATCCAGCCGATCCGCCAGCCCGTCATCGAGAAATATTTCGAGAAGGAGTTGATCACATAGACGTCGTCGCTGACCTCCAGCGCCGTCACCGCGCGCTTGCCATAATCGAGCCCGTGGTAAATCTCATCCGAGATTACCGCGATGCCGCGCGCCTGCGCCGCCGCGATCAGCGCGGCCAGTTCGTCACGCCCCAGCATCGTGCTCGAGGGGTTGCCCGGCGAGGCCAGCATCAGGCCCTTCACGCCTTCGGGGATTTCTTCGGGCAGCGGCTGATAGCGGTTTTCGGGGCGGGTCTGGATGCCCACAGGCTCGACCGACATCGCGCGCAGGATCTGGCGATAGCTCGGATAGCCCGGCTCGCCGAGCGCGACCTTGTCGCCCGCGTCGAACAGCGCCGAGAAGGCCAGCAGGAACGCCCCCGACGAACCCGAGGTGATCACCACGCGCCTCGGATCGAGATCGACGCCGTAAACCCTCCGATAATACTCCGCGACGCCCGCGCGCAGCTCGGGCCGGCCCAAGGCCACCGTGTAACCCATCGCATCACGCGCCAGCGCCGCGATCAGCTTCGCACGCGCGGCGGCCGGTGCCGGGGTCGAGGGCTGCCCCACCTCCATATGGACGATATCGCGCCCCGCGGCCTCGGCGGCGCGCGCGGTCTCAACCACGTCCATCACAATGAAGGGATCAACCTGCCCACGGCTTGAGAAACGCATGTCACTGCTCCATTCTGCGCGCGACATCCATGCGCGATGGCCCCGCGGGGTGCAAGCCGAAAGCCCGAGGCGCGACGTCGCAGGGCCCGCACTTGCCCTTGCTCCGCCGCGCCCGAACCGCCATCAAGGCCCGAGCCGCCCCGCACCCGCCGGGGCCACAGAACAGGACCCACGAATGACCCGTAAACTTCTTGCCGCCCTTTCGCTCAGCTCCGCCATGGCGCTTCCCGCCGCCGCCTTCGATATCTCGGCGATGAGCGAGGGCGAGAAAGCCGCTTTCGGCGAGGCCGTGCGCGAATATCTGATGGCCAATCCCGAAGTACTGATCGAGTCGATCAATGTCCTCGAAGAGCGCCAGCAGGCGATGGAGGCGCAGAACGATCAGGTGCTGGTCGAGACCAACGCCAAGGACCTGTTCGAGGACGGTTATTCCTGGGTCGGTGGCAACCCCGACGGCGACGTGACCATCGTCGAGTTTCTCGACTACAAGTGCGGCTACTGCAAGAAGGCCTATCAAGAGGTTGAAAAGCTTCTGGAATCCGATGGCAATATCCGCTTCATCGTCAAGGAATTCCCGATCCTGGGCGAGCAATCCGACCTGTCGTCGCGCTTCGCCGTCGCGGTGCTGCAACTCGCCGGCCCCGAAGCCTATGAAAAGACGCATAACGCGATGATGGCCTTCCGCGGCGACTTCACCCTCGAAAGCCTGTCGCGGCTTGCCAAGGATCAGGGGCTGGATGCTGACGCGCTCCTCAAGCGGATGAACGAAGAAGAGGTCACCGCCGTGCTGCGCGCCAACCACCAGCTGGCCGAGCGGATGCGGATATCGGGCACCCCGGCTTTCGTCATCGGCGGCGAGCTGATGCGCGGTTATGCGCCGGTGAACGTGATGGAAAAGATCGTCGCCGACCAGCGCGGCTGAGACCCGCGAGGGGGGCTCTGCCCCCCCGTCCTTCGGACGCCCCCCGGGATATTTACGGCAAAATGAAGGGGCCCCTTCACTGAGCCCGAAATACTCCGGGGGGTAAATTTTTCACAGAAAAAGAGGTGGCGGCGGCCCCTGCCCTCAGGCCTCGTCAGCCTCGACGGCCTCGATCTCGGCGGCGCGTTTCTCCACCAGCTCGACGATATGATCGACCATCTTGTCGTTCGACAGCTTGTGGTCCTGCTTGCCCGCCAGATAGACCATCCCCGAGCCCGCACCGCCGCCGGTAAAGCCGATGTCGGTCATCAGCGCCTCGCCCGGCCCGTTCACCACGCAGCCGATGATCGAGAGGCTGAGCGGCGTCTTGATGTGTTCGAGCCGTTTCTCCAGCGCCTCGACCGTTTTGATCACGTCGAAGCCTTGCCGTGCGCAGCTCGGGCAGGAGATGATCTGCACGCCGCGGGTGCGCAGGCCGAGCGACTTCAGGATCTCGAAGCCGACCTTGACCTCTTCGACCGGATCGGCGGAAAGCGAGACGCGCAGCGTGTCGCCGATACCCATCCACAGCAGGTTGCCCAGCCCGATCGCCGACTTCACCGTGCCCGCCATCAGCCCGCCCGCCTCGGTAATGCCGAGGTGAATGGGCGCGTCGGTCACTTCGGCCAGCGCCTGATAGGCGGCGGCGGAGAGGAACACGTCCGAGGCTTTCACCGAGATCTTGAATTCGTGAAAATCATTGTCCTGCAGGAGCTTGATATGGTCGAGACCGCTTTCGACCATGGCCTCGGGGCAAGGCTCGCCGTATTTTTCCAGCAGGTGCTTTTCGAGGCTGCCCGCGTTCACGCCGATGCGGATCGAGCAACCGTGGTCCTTGGCGGCGCGCACCACCTCGGCCACGCGCTTCGCATCGCCGATATTGCCCGGATTGATACGCAGACAGGCGGCGCCAGCCTCGGCGGCCTCGATCGCGCGTTTGTAGTGGAAATGGATGTCGGCCACGATCGGCACCGGGCTTTCGCGGCAAATCTCGCGCAGGGCACGGGTCGAGGATTCGTCGGGCGTCGAGACCCGCACGATATCGGCCCCCACATCCGCCGCGCGGATCACCTGCGCCAGAGTCGCCTTCACATCCGAGCTGTCGGTGTTGGTCATCGTCTGCACCGAGATCGGCGCGTCGCCCCCCACCGGCACATTGCCGACCATGATCTGGCGCGACTTGCGGCGGTAGACATTGCGCCACGGGCGGATGTGATTGAGCGACATGCGCATCTCCTTCGGCTTTGGCCGGAACGTAAGTCAGCCGCCGCCCGAGGGCAACGGCTGTTGCGAGATCAGGGATCAGCTTGGTGTTACTGCGCGGGGCGCTGGCGCGGGCGCAGCGCATTGGCCGGAGCGGGCAGAACCTCGGGCGCCGGAGCGGCGATCGGGCCGGCATCGGCCACGGCGATCATGCTTGCCAAGTCGGCGTCGCGCCCCAGATCGGCGACAGCGAATTTCTGCGACAGCGCCTCGGGCGAGAGGGTGATGTTCTTGGTCACCTCGCCGCGCGCGCCAGCCGGGCCATGGGCCACGCCATTCACCGCGAAATAGATCGCGCCCGACTCGCCCGTGCGCATCACCGGCGGCTGTTCGAGCCGCGGCAGCGCGTAGCGTTCGCCAGCATCGAGCACCTTTTCAAAGATCACCGTGCCTTCCGCCGAGACGATCCGCACCCAGGACGGGCGCACCGCGAGAATCTCGACCTCGGGGGCGTCTTCGCCAAGCGCGCGCACCAGCGGCTCGGCCGAGGCAAGCGCGGTTGGGTCATCGGCGGCGGTGGCGACGGGCGCATCCTGCGTCGGCGCGCTCAGCCCGGCCAGAACGCCGGTGCTGTTCGGGTCGATCGCGGCGATCGGCCCGTCGCGGGACACGAGTTTGGGCACTTCGAGCGCGGCGGGGCGATAGATGCGATCAAGCGCCTCGGTCGAGGGCAGCTCGGGCATCGTGCCGACGGCTTCGGCGGTTTCGATGGGACGCACGGATTGCAGCGGGTCAAGCTCGGCCAGAACGCCCGGCACCTGATCGACCGGGGCCAGCTGCACGCGCTGCACCTCTTGCAGCACCGACCAGCCGCCATAGCCGATCCCGCTGGCCAGCAGCAGAAGCACCAGAACCGAGCCGACAGCGCGCGGCTCGATCTTGGTCCAGAAGGCCTCGCCACGCGGCACGAAGCTCGCGTTCGGGTCGGCCAGCGGCTCGGCCACGATCGGACGCGCGCGTTTCGGGCCCGAAGCGGCCGCGGCCATACCATGGGTGGGGGTGAAGCCCGCCTCTTTGCAGAAGCGCTCAAAGGCCCAGTCCGGGTCCATACCCAGATAGCGCGCGTAGGAGCGCACGTAACCGGCGATGAACGAGGGGGTCTCGAAGGCATCGACGTCGCAGGCTTCGATCGCCGCGATATGCGAGGCCTTGATCCGGAGTTCGCGCTGAACATCAAGGAGCGACTTGGCGAGCGTCGCCCGCTCGCCGCGCATCACATCACCTAGCCGAAGCTCGAAGTCGTCAAAGCCTTTCGGTTTGACCTCTTCTTGTGCCGAAGGTCCGTCCTTCCGCCCGATCATGCGCCTGTCCTGCCCCAATATCGCTAAATCTTGCCGATTCGCGTCGTGCTATTCACGAAACTTGCTACGAGACTAACACAGCCGCGTGAACGATGCATCGGCAGAAAAAGCTCAGGCGCTCGCTTCGGCACGATTCAGCGCACAGCGCGACCACAGGCTGTCGATCGAGCGCACGAGGTGGTCGATCTGGTCCGTGGTATGCACCGGCGAGGGCGTGAAACGCAGCCGTTCGGTGCCACGCGGCACGGTCGGGAAGTTGATCGGCTGCACGTAGATGCCGAATTCCGACAGCAGCATGTCCGAGAGCGCCTTGCAGTGCACGGGATCGCCGATGATGACCGGCACGATATGGGTGCCATGGTCGATGATCGGCAGGCCAAGCGCGCGCAGGCGCATCTTGAGGATCTTGGCGTGCAGCTGCTGGGCGTCACGCAGTTTCTGGCCCTCTTCGGTCTTGAGGAAGGCGATCGAGGCCGCAGCGCCCGCCGCGACTGCCGGCGGCAGCGAGGTGGTGAAGATGAAGCCCGGCGCGTAGGAGCGGATCGCGTCGACCATGCGGGCCGAGGCCGCGACATAGCCGCCGAAGACGCCAAAGGCCTTGCCCAGCGTGCCGTTGATGATGTCGATGCGATGCGCGAGGTTGTCGCGCTCCGAGATGCCGCCGCCGTGACGGCCATACATGCCGACCGCGTGCACCTCGTCGAGATAGGTCAGCGCGCCGAACTCGTCAGCCAGATCGCAGAAGCCCTTGATCGGGCCAATGTCGCCATCCATCGAATAGATCGACTCAAAGGCGATCAGCTTCGGCGCAGCCGGATCGTCGGCCTCAAGAAGCTGGCGCAGGTGGGCGAGATCGTTGTGGCGGAAGATCCGCTTGTGGCCACCGCCGCGGCGGATGCCCTCGATCATCGAGGCGTGGTTCAGCTCGTCGGAATAGATGATCAGGCCGGGGAACAGAATGCGCAGGGTCGAAAGCGTCGCGTCATTGGCGATATAGGCCGAGGAGAAGACCAGCGCGGCCTCCTTGCCATGCAGCCCCGCGATCTCGGTCTCGAGGCGCTTGTGATAGGCCGTCGTGCCCGAGATGTTGCGCGTGCCGCCCGAGCCCGCGCCCACCGCGTCCAGCGCTTCGTGCATCGCGCTCAGAACCGCCGGGTGCTGGCCCATGCCCAGATAGTCGTTGCCACACCAGACGGTGATTTCCTGGCGCGCGCCGTCGGGGCGGTTCCAGGTCGCTTTCGGGAAGTTCCCCTTCTCACGCTCGATATCGATAAAGGTGCGATAACGGCCTTCTTCGTGGAGCCGGGTGATCGCCTGTTCCAGAGCGTGATCGTAGTTCATCGGTGTAATCCTCGCCTATTCGCTGGGCTATTGCCTAGCTTCCCTGCCTGCGCGCGACCTTGATAAAGGTCAATCCTCCCCCTTGGGAGCGCAAAAATGTCGCAGATCCACATCTTTTGCAAACATTCAATTTTTGGAAGATGAAATTTCCCCCACGCCCTTCTGGACTATCCCGTGCGCCTCGCTAGGCTGCCGCCAAAAGGAGGCGCCCATGTCACTCGAGGCCATTCTCACCCGTATCGATGAAAATCTTCCCGCCGCGCAAGAGCGACTTTTGGACCTGTTGCGGATCCCGTCGATTTCCACCGATCCCGCCTATATCCCGCAAACCGAAGCCGCCGCCGACTGGCTGGTTCGCGAATTGCAAGAGATTGGTTTCAAAGCGGAAAAACGGACCACTCCCGGGCATCCGATGGTCGTCGCCCGCCACGAGGCGCCGAGGCCGCATATCCTGTTCTACGGCCATTACGACGTGCAGCCGGTCGACCCGCTGTCTCTCTGGAGCCGTGACCCCTTCGACCCCGCAATCGAGGAAACCCCGAAAGGCGCGGTGATCCGGGGCCGCGGCGCCTCGGATGACAAGGGTCAACTGATGACCTTCCTCGAAGCCTGTCGCGCCTGGCGTGAGGTCACGGGAGATTTACCGGGCAACCTGACGATTTTCTTCGAGGGCGAGGAAGAATCAGGCTCGCCCTCGCTCATTCCCTTCATGAAAGAGAATGCCGACGAGCTCAGCGCCGATCTCGCGCTGATCTGCGACACCGGGCTTTTCGGCCATGACACCCCCGCGATCGTGACCATGCTGCGCGGCCTCTCCAAGGTCGAGCTGACCCTGAAAGCCGCGAACAAGGACCTGCATTCGGGCATGTTCGGCGGCCTCGCGATCAACCCGATCCGCGTGCTGACCCACATCCTCGGGAGCCTGCAGGACGATCTGGGCCGCGTCACGATCCCGGGCTTCTACGACGGCGTCGCCGAGCTCTCGCCAGAGGTCGCCGCGCAATGGCAAGGCCTTGGCTTCGACGCCACCAGCTTCCTCGGCGAGGTCGGCCTGTCGCAGCCCGCCGGCGAGGCCGATCGCAGCCCGCTCGAACAGATCTGGTCACGCCCCACCGCCGAGATCAACGGCATCTGGGGCGGCTATACCGGCGCGGGCTTCAAGACCGTGCTGCCTGCCGAGGCGCATGCGAAAATCTCGTTCCGCCTCGTCGGCCAGCAGGACCCGGAAAAGGTTCTGGCCAATTTCCGCAAGTGGTTCGAGGCGCAACTGCCCGCCGATGTCAGCGTCGACTGGCGTGAACCCGAAGCCAGCCCGGCCTCGATGATGTCGCTGGAAAACCCCGCCTTCGAGGCTGCCCGCCAGGCGCTTTCGGAAGAATGGGGCACGCCCGCCGCCTTCGTCGGCTGCGGCGGCTCGATCCCGATCGCGGGCTATTTCAAAACGCTTCTCGACACCGACGCGATGCTCATCGGCTTCGCCCGCGACGACGATCAGATCCACTCGCCGAACGAGAAATACGACGTCGAGTGTTTCCACAAGGGCATCCGCTCCTGGGCACGCATCCTCGACCGCATCGCGGGCTGAAACGGCAAAGGGGGCTCCGCCTCCCGTCCTTCGGACGCCCCCCGGGATATTTGCGGCAAAATGAAGGACACCCCTTTCACTGAGCCCGAAATACTCCGGGGGTGAATTTTTCGCAGAAAAAGAGGGGGCAGCGCCCCCTGCCCGGTCAGACCACCATGTCGTCGCGATGGATCAGGGCGGCCCGGCCCGGGTAGCCGAGGATCTCGGCGATCTCGCCCGAGCGGTGACCGGCGATGGCGCGCGCCTCTTCGGCGGTGTAGCGCACGAGCCCCTTGCCGAGCATCTCGCGCCCGGGCCCCATGATCACCACCGGCTCGCCGCGTCCGAAGCGGCCGACGACCTTGGTTACGCCCGCCGGCAGGAGCGACTTGCCCGAGGAAAGTGCGCGCGCGGCGCCGTCGTCGATGAAAAGCTCGCCCTTGGGTTTCATCGCCGCGATCCAGCGTTTGCGCGCCGCCTGCGGGTCGTCTTCGGGCAGGAACCACGAGCACAGCGCGCCCTCGGCCAAAGCCTTGAGCGGGCGCGGCACGGCGCCTTGGGTGATGACCATCGCACAGCCCGCGCCCACGGCGGTTTTCGCCGCCATCAGCTTGGTCTTCATGCCGCCCTTCGAGACCCCCGACACCGGATCGCCCGCCATCGCCTCGATCTCGGGGGTGATCTGCGCGATCACCGGCAAGTGGCGCGCCTCGGGGTCGGTCTGCGGGTTCGCGGTGTAGAGCCCGTCGACGTCGGACAGCAGCACCAGCTGATCGGCACCGATCGTCACCGCCACCTGCGCGGCAAGCCGGTCATTGTCCCCAAAGCGGATCTCGTCGGTGGCGACGGTGTCGTTCTCGTTCACGATCGGCACGGTGCCGAGCGACAGGAGCGTCTCCATCGTCGCGCGCGAATTGAGGTAGCGGCGGCGATCTTCGGTATCTTCGAGCGTCACCAGAACCTGCGCGGCGGTCACGCCATGCGGGGCGAGCGCCTCCTGATAGGCACGGGCGAGCTGAATTTGCCCGACCGCAGCGGCAGCCTGCGATTGTTCCAAAGACAGCGCGCCTGCGGGCAGGCCCAGAACCCGGCGCCCCAGCGCGATCGAGCCGGACGAGACCAGCACCACATCCGCGCCGCGCGCGCGCGCCTCGGCCACATCCGCGGCCAGCCCTTCGAGCCAGCCGGCGCGCAATCCCTTGGCATCCACCAGAAGCGCCGAGCCGATCTTCAGCACAAGCCGCTTCGCCGCCCCGATCGAGGGCGCCTCGGTCAGGGTTGCCACGGAGCGTCCTCCTCCTCGGTGGCGCGATCGGCCGCGATCTCGGCCCAGAGCGCGCGCAGCACTTCGTTCACGCCCCGCTTGGCGACGCCGGACATCAGGAAAATCGGCCCCTCGACCGCTTTCTCCAGCGCGCGCTTGCGGTTCGAAAGCGTCTTCGGGTCGAGCGCGTCGATCTTGTTGAGCACGGTCACGCGCGGTTTCTCGGCCAACTCGGGCGAGTAGGCCTCAAGCTCGGCGATGATCGTGCGGTAATCCTTGGTCAGCGTCGACGAGGTGCCATCGACCAGGTGCAAGAGCACCGAGCAGCGCTCGACATGGCCGAGGAACTGATCGCCAAGGCCGCGGCCTTCCGAAGCGCCTTCGATCAGGCCGGGAATATCGGCGATAACAAACTCGCGCCCGTCAACACCAACGACGCCGAGGTTCGGCACCAGCGTGGTGAACGGGTAATCGGCGATCTTCGGACGCGCGTTCGACACGGCGGCCAGAAAGGTCGACTTGCCCGCGTTCGGCAGGCCCAACAGCCCCGCATCCGCGATCAGCTTGAGCCGCAGCCAGATCGTGCGCTCGACACCCTCCTGCCCCGGATTGGCGCGCGAGGGCGAGCGGTTCGTCGCGGATTTGAAGCGCAGGTTGCCCCAGCCGCCATTGCCGCCCTTGGCCAGGAGCACGCGCTGGCCGACCTCGGTCAGGTCGGCGATCACGGTCTCCTCGTCCTCGTCGAGGATCTCGGTGCCCACCGGCACCTTCAGCACGATATCGTCGCCATCCTTGCCCGTGCACTGCGAGCCCATGCCGTGCTGGCCGTTCTTGGCAAAGAAATGCTGCTGATAGCGGAAGTCGATGAGCGTGTTCAGCCCCTCGACCGCCTCGACCCAGACCGAGCCGCCCTTGCCGCCATCGCCGCCATCAGGGCCGCCGAATTCGATGAACTTCTCGCGCCGGAACGAGACACAGCCCGCGCCGCCGCCGCCCGAGCGGATGTAAACTTTGGCGAGATCGAGAAATTTCATGCGTTTTGGTCCTTTCGTGCCAAGGCGCCGAGATACGCCTTGCGCGCGCGCAATTCAAGCGGGCTTTCCGAAGGGGCGCGCCGCGCCGGTGCGTATTTGGGCCAAGAAGAAACCCCTTCGCTTCTTCTTGGCCCAAATACGCCGGGAGGGTCCGGGAGGGCTGGCCCTCCCGGCAGACTCACATCTTGCGCAGATAGGTCCAGGTCGGGACCGAACGGCCGCGCGCGACCGACCAGGCCTCGGCATCGCCGAGGTATTCGAAGCCGCAATTGGTCAGGACGCGGGCCGAGCCGGGATTGTCCTGAAACACTTCGGCAAAGAGCGTGCGCGCGCGATGCGGGTTGGCCGCGACCAGCGCCGCCACCGCCTCGGAAGCGAAGCCCGCGTTCCAGAAGCCCGGCCCGATCCAGTAGCCGATCTCGGACTGGTCGACCTCGACGCGCTGCAGCGAGATCACGCCGAGCACCTCGGCCAGCCCCTGCGCGGAGCCGTCGAGCACCCAGACATCCTCGGCGTGTTTTTCCGCCATGGCGCGGGCGACGAAATTCTCGGCCGTGCCCGGCGGCAGCGGATGCGGGATCGCACGCGTGCCTTCGGCGACGCGCTTGTCGCCAGCATAATGCGCGATCAGCCCCGCATCAGACGCGCGCGGCGGGCGCAGAACGAAGCGTTCGGCCTCGATCACAGGCTGATCATGGGCCTGAAGCCCCGAAATCTTTTCCTGAAGCATGCGGTCCTCCTCGAACGCATGGGACGCGGAAATTCTCTTTCCTAACGCCCTAAACTTAAAATCCGGCAAAGACATGACAAGATGACAGGTCTTCACATTCCCGCGTCGGTCCGCTCCTCCTGGCCCAACGGCCACGTCCCGAAACGAAAAGGGGGACCGGCTTGCGCCGATCCCCCAAACTACCTGGTTCGGTATCGGCTTATTCGGCCGCCTCCGCGGTGGGAAGAACCGAAATGAAGGTGCGGCCCTTGAGGCCTTTGCGGAAGGTGACTTTGCCTTCGGACGTGGCGAAGATGGTGTGATCTTTCCCCATACCGACGCCTTCACCCGGCCACCATTTGGTGCCGCGCTGACGCACGATGATGTTGCCCGGAATCGCTTCCTGGCCACCGTAGAGTTTCACGCCAAGGCGACGACCGGCGGAGTCGCGGCCGTTACGGGACGAACCGCCTGCTTTCTTGTGTGCCATGGATCAGTCTCCTCTTACTTCGCTTCATGCGCGGCACGGCGCGCAACAGCGGTGCCAACGGCTTCCTTCACGCCCGAGGCAGCGGCGCCCGAGGCGAGAACCTCGGTCACGCGCACCAGCGTCAGTTTCTGACGGTGGCCACGGGTGCGCTGCGACGAATGTTTGCGGCGGCGCTTGTGATAGGTGATGACCTTGTCGGCCTTGATGTTGTCGATGACCTCGGCCACGACCGCAGCGCCTTCAACAGTGGGGGCGCCAACGGTCAGCGTGTCGCCGCCAACCATCAGAATTTCGTTGAACTGGACTTTGTCGCCAGCTTCGGCCGCAATCAGTTCGACGCGGAGCACATCGCCCGCCTGAACCTTGTATTGCTTGCCGCCAGTCTTGAGGACCGCAAACATGGGTCTTTCCTTTTTCCTGCCGCGTCCTGTGGCCCCTTGCGGTGTTGCCGGGTCACCCCGCCGTCGGACAGCGCGCCCTTGCGGGCGAGATCAAAAATGAGCCGGGCGGAAAGAGACTCCTCCCGCCCGGTTCGCGGCTTATCCGGGATCGCCGGGCGCGAGTCAAGCGATTTAAGGCAGTTTCGCGCCCCAGCGCGCGAGTGCCTCGGCGGCTGCGATCCGGCGCTGCCCCGAGCCCGTCCCGATCGCCCCCGGCGTGCGCGAGAGCCGCGGCGCGGGCGCGGGCTGATCGCGGCCCTCGTGGCGCAGATAGGCGCCGCGGGCGGCGTTTTGCGGATGGGCGCGCGCCTCGGCAAGGCTCAACACCGGGGTTGCGCAGGCGTCAGTCGCCGCGAACACCGCCGCCCAATCGTTGCGCGACCGGCTGGCGAAGCGCCGCGCAAAGACCTCGCGCAGGGCAGGCCAGTTCTCGGCCCGGGCACGGTCGGGCAGCGCGGCTGGCTCCAGCTCCAGCCCCGACAGCAGCGCGGCATAGAACTGCGGCTCAAGCGCGCCCACGGCCATGTGCCCGCCGCAGGCGCAGGCATAGGTCGTGTAAAAAGGCGCCGCGCCATCAAGCAGGTTCGCGCCGCGCCGATCCGCCCAGAGGCCTTCCTGCGCCATGCCGGTGATCATCGCCAGCAGATGCGCGACGCCATCGGTGATCGCGCAATCCACCACCTGCCCCTGCCCCGAGACGCGCGCCTGCCACAGCGCCGCGAGCATCCCGAAGGCAAGGTAGATCCCGCCGCCGCCGAAATCCCCCAGCAGGTTCAGCGGGATCGCAGGCGCGTCGCCCCCCATCGCATGAAGCGCGCCGCTCAGCGCGATGTAATTGATGTCGTGCCCCGCGCGGTCGGCCAGCGGCCCCTCCTGCCCCCAGCCGGTCATCCGGCCATAGACCAGCGCGGGATGGTCGGGGAAATCGTCAGGCCCCAGCCCCAGCCGCTCCATCACGCCCGGGCGCATCCCCTCGATCAGCGCATCGGCCCGCGCGATCAGGGCGCGCGCGGCGGCCCGGCCCTCGGGCGATTTCAGGTCCAGCTCGACGACATCGCGGCCTCGGTCCAGCAGGTCGTTTTCCAGCCCCAGCACATGCGCCTTCGCGCCCGCCGATCCGGGGCGCGCGATGCGGATCACCTCGGCACCCATATCGGCCAGGCACATGGCGGCAAAGGGCGTGGGGCCGAGCCCCGAGAACTCGACGATGCGCAGCCCCGCAAGCGGGCCGGTGGCGGTTGTGGTCATGCTATCCTCCCGACGCCGGGGGCTTTGCGCCCCCGGACCCCCGCAGCGTATTTTCCCCAAGAAGAAGAGGACAAGCGCCACTCGAAATGACGCAGCGTCATCTGTTTCTTCTTGGTCCCAATACGCCCGCCGGAGGCGTCCCGCGGCAAGCCAGAGGCTCAGCCTGCGGCTTTTTCTTCAAGCGTGAGCCACTCTTCCTCGGCGGCGTCCAGCGCGGCCTGACGCTCGCCCAGCATCTCGGTGGCCTTGGCGAATTTCACCGGCTCGCGGGTGAACAGGTCCGGGTCGGACAGCAATTCGTTGAGCTTGCCGATTTCGCGTTCGAGCTTTTCGATCACGCCGGGAAGCTCTTCGAGGCGGTGTTTCTCGGTAAAGCTCAGGCCGGATTTCTTCGGCGCTTCTTTGACCGGAGCCTCTTTCGGGGCGTCAGGCTTTTTCGCGGCAGCGGGTTTCGCCGCCTCGGGGGCCGCCAGCGCGCGCTGGGTCTGATAGTCGGTCCAGCCGCCGGCATAGACGGTCGCGCGCCCGTCGCCCTCCATCGCGATCGTCGTGGTCGCCACGCGGTCGATGAAATCGCGATCGTGGCTGACCAGCAGCACCGTGCCGTCATACTCGCCCAGGATATCCTGCAACAGGTCCAGCGTCTCGACATCGAGATCGTTCGTCGGTTCGTCGAGGATCAGGAGGTTCGAGGGCTTCGCCATGATCCGCGCCAGCAAAAGCCGCGCACGTTCGCCCCCCGAGAGCGAGCCGATCGGGGCGCGCGCCTGCGCCTCGTCGAACAGGAAGTCCTTGAGATAGGCCACGACATGCTTGGGCTGGCCGCGCACCATCACCTGATCCGAGCGTCCCGAGACCCGCATCTCGGGGTCGTTGACCAGCCCGTCCCAGAGCGTCTGCTCGAAATTCAGCGTGGCGCGGGCCTGATCGAAGACGGCGATTTCGAGGTTCTTGCCCAGCGTGAGCGTGCCGGCATCGGGGGCAACCTCGCCGACCAGCATCTTCAAAAGCGTGGTCTTGCCGACACCATTCGGGCCGACAAAGGCCACGCGGTCGCCGCGCATCACGCGCAGGTCGAAGTTCTTCACGATCTGCTTGTCACCAAAGCTCTTGCACAGCCCGCGCGCTTCGATCACCCGCTTGCCCGATTGCGGCGCGGTGTCCAGCTCCAGCGCGGCGGTGCCCTGACGGCGGATTTGGGCGGCGCGTTCGGCGCGCAGATCCTGCAGCGCGCGCACCCGGCCCATGTTGCGCTTGCGCCGCGCCGAGATCCCCTCGACCGCCCATTTCGCCTCGGCCTTGATCTTGCGATCGAGCTTGTGACGCGCCTCGTCCTCTTCGGCCCAGACCTGCTCACGCCACTCCTCGAACGCCTCAAAGCCGCGTTCCTGCCGGCGCACCTGCCCGCGGTCGATCCACAAGGTCGCGCGCGTCAGATGCCGCAAAAAGGCGCGGTCGTGCGAGATCAGCACGAAGGCGGTGCGGGTATCGCGCAGCTGTTCTTCGAGCCAGCCAATCGCCTGGATGTCGAGGTGGTTGGTCGGCTCGTCCAGAAGCATCAGCTCGGGCGCCTCGGCCAAGAGCTTCGCCAGCGCGGCGCGGCGGCGCTCCCCGCCCGAGGCGGTCGCGATCGGCGTCTCGGGGCGGAACTTCAGCCCCTCGGCCACCATCTCGACACGGTAGGCTTCGGACGGATCGAGCGCCGAGGCGGCAAATTCGCCCAGCGTCGCAAAGCCCGACAGATCGGGTTCCTGCTCCATGTAGCCCACGCGCACGCCGGCAGGCACGACACGCTCGCCATGGTCGGGCTCGATCAGCCCCGCCATCACCTTCATCAGCGTCGACTTGCCCGAGCCGTTGCGCCCGACCAGGGCCACCCGGTCGCCCTGCTGGACGACCAGATCGAGCCCGTCGAAAACGGGGTTACCACCGAAGGTGAGCGAGATGCCGGAGAGCTGCAAAAGGGGTGCGCGTGCCATGGCTCCCCGCTAGCGGGACGCGTGCGAAAGGTCAACGGGGGGCGCGCTCAGGACAGGATCTTGCGGAACCGCGCGAGCACCAGCGCGAGCGCCACCAGCGACATCCCCGAGATCATCGCCAGCTCGTTCAGCACCAGCCCGATCCCCGCGCCCCGATAGAGCACCGCCTGCGCGAAAATCACGAAATGCGGTGCCGGGCTGATCGTGCGCATCAGGATCTGCAGCCATTCGGGCATCGATTCCAGCGGCGTCATGCCGCCCGACAGCAGGATCATCACGATGATCACCGGGATCACCAAAAGCCCGTATTGCCCCATGTTATGGGTGAAGCTCGCCAGCATCAGCCCGATCGAGCCGACCGCGATCACGTAAAGCCCCGTGCCCAGCGCGAACAGCCCCAGCGAGCCCGAGACCGGCACCCCCATAAAGCCCTCGACCACCAGAAGGAGGCTCGCCACCGAGGCCGCGAGGATCACCGCCCCCATCGCGAAGATCTTCGACAGCACGATCTCATGCGGGCGCACCGGCATCACCAGCACATGCTCGATCGTGCCATGCTCGCGCTCGCGGATCATCGAGGAGCCCGAGAGGATCAGCATCAGGATCGTGATGCTGTTCATCAGCTGCATCACCGAGGCAAACCACTCGCCGGTCATGTTCGGGTTGAAGCGGCTGCGCAGCACGACATTGAGCGCGCTCGCGGAGCTGGTGCCGGGGGAGAGGTAGTCGGAGACCTCCTGCGAGAGCACATGCTGGATGAAACTCGATCCGTTGCCCGCGAAGGCGACCGCGGTCGCATCGACAAAGACCATCAGCGTCGCCTCGCGCCCGGCGCGCAGGTCGCGCTCGAAATCGGGGGGAATTTCGACGACCAGCACGTATTTGCCGTCAAGCTGTGCCTGATCGGCCTGTTGCGCCGTCAGCAACTCGGGCGCCTTGAACAGCGGGCCGCGGATCGCGTCGATCAGCCGGGTCGAGAGCGGACTGTGGTCTTCGTCGACCACCGCCACCGTCAGGTCGCGCACCTCGGTCGAGGCCGCGCTGGAGACCAGCCAAACCGCCAGCGTGAAGACATAGATCATCAGCACGATCATCACCTTGTCGCGGCGAAAGGCGCGCAGCTCCTTGATCGTCAGGCGCAGGATGTTCAGGAGGCTCTGCATCTCAGGGCTCCTGTTTGCGCAGGGCCAGCACCGCCAGCCCGAGATAAGCGAAACCGAAGGCGATCAGCACGACAAGCGTGCCGGCCATGTCGGCCAGGCCGAAGCCCTTCAGGAAGGTGCCGACCGACGCGGGCTGGAACCAGGCGCCGGGGAACGACAGCCCCACCAGCCGCGCGCCCGGCGCCAGCGTCGAGACCGGCATGATCAGCCCCGAGAAATTCACCGCCGGGATAATCGAGATCACCGCCGTCGCGAACACCGCCGAGACCTGCGTGCGCGTGAACGAGGACATCACCTGCCCAAAGCCCGTCGTCGCCAGCACGAAGGGCAAGGCCAGGAGCGCCAGCGCCGGCAGGCTGCCCGTCAGCGGCAGGCCGAAGACATAAAGCGCCAGCGCGATCAGCAGCCAGAACGCGATCCACGAGACCAGCACATAGGGCAATTGCTTGCCAACCAGAAATTCCACCCGCCTGACCGGGGTCGAGCGGAAATTCGCGATCGTGCCGGTTTCCTTTTCGCGCACCACCGAGATCGCCGACATGATCGCCGGGATCAGCATCAGGATCACCATCAGCATCGAGGGCACCATCGCATAGGCGCTCTTGAAGGCCTGGTTGTAGAGGAAGCGGCTCTGGATCGAGAGCGTGGTGTTGCTGTCCTCGCCGCGCTCAGCAGCCATCGTCTGCGCCGCCTGATTCAACAGACCCAGCGCATAGCCGCGCGTGGTCTCGGCGCGAAACGGCATCGCGCCGTCGATCCAGATCGACAGTTCGGGCACCTCTTCGCCCTGATGCAGCGCCTTGCCCAGCCCATCAGGGAATTCCAGCGCCAGCGTCAGCCCGCCCTCGCCCATGCGCCGGTCCAGCTCGGCCATGGTCGAGAAATCGTCGAGCCGCTCGAATTGCCGGATCGAGGAGAACGCCTCGATCAGGCGGCGGCTCTCGGGGCTCTTGTCCTGATCGTTCACCGCGAAACTGAGCTTGTCGACATCGAAGGAAATCCCGAAGCCCATCGTCAGCATCAGGATCACCGGCCCCATCAGCGCAAAGAACATGCGGATCGGGTCGCGCACCAGTTCCAGCGTCTCGCGCCAAGTATAGGCCCAGAGCCGGGTAAAGGCGCGCTCGATCGCGCCCGGCGCCTCGGCCTCGACCGGCGCCATCGGCAGATCGGTATTGGCCGGATCGGGCGGCAGCTCGTGTTCGAGCACGCCGATGAACGCCTCTTCGAGCGTCGCCGCCTCGCGCCGCGCGACGATCTCGGCGGGGGTGCCCACCTCGAGCACCCGCCCCGCATGCATCAGCGATATCCGGTCGCAGCGCTCGGCCTCGTTCATGAAATGGGTCGAGATGAAGATCGTGACGCCCCGGTCGCGCGACAGCGAGATCAGCTTGCGCCAGAACCCGTCGCGCGCCAGCGGATCGACGCCCGAGGTCGGCTCGTCGAGGATCAGGATGCGCGGCTCGTGGATCGTGGCCACCGCCAGTTGCAGGCGCTGACGCAGGCCCAGCGGCAGGTCGTCGGGCATCGCATTGGCGACGTCGTGCAGGTCGAACTCGTCGATCACCTCGGCCACACGGGCAGCCCGGCGCGCCGCCGGAATGTGATAGAGCTTGGCGTGCAGCTCGATGTTTTGGCGCACCGTCAGCTCGCCATAAAGCGAGAAGCTCTGCGACATGTAGCCGATGCGCTGGCGGGCCTGCATATCCGAACTCGCCAGTTCCTCGCCAAAGAGCTTCGAGCGCCCCGCGCTGGGCTCAAGAAGCCCGGTCAGCATCTTCATCGTCGTCGACTTGCCGCAGCCGTTCGAGCCGAGGAAGCCAAAGATCTCGCCCTCGGGGATGGTAAAGCTGACGTCATCGACAGCGGTGAAATCGCCGAACCGCTTGGTCAGCCCGGTGGCTTCGATCGCGGGCACGGCATCGGGGGCGGCCACGCGCGGGCGCAGCGTGACGCCCGCCTCTTCGGGGCCGCCCGGCAAGAGCTTGATGAACGCCTCTTCGAGCGTCGCGCTCGCGCTTTGGGCACGGATCTCGGCGGGGCTGCCCGAGGCGATCACCGCCCCGTCATTCATCGCCGCGAGCCAGTCGAAGCGCTCGGCCTCTTCCATGTAGGCGGTGGCGACCAGCACGCTCATGTCGCCCAGATGCTGGCGGATGCGGTCGATCAGGTCCCAGAACTGCCGGCGCGAGAGCGGGTCGACCCCGGTCGTCGGCTCGTCAAGGATCAGCAGGTCGGGGTCGTGGATCAGCGCGGAACAGAGGCTGAGCTTCTGCTTCATCCCGCCCGAGAGCTTGCCCGCCGGTCGGTCGAGGAAGGGCGCAAGCCCCGTCGCCTCGGTCAGCATCGCGATGCGGGCGCGGCGCTCCTCGGCCTTCTGGCCAAACAGGCGGCCAAAGAAATCGAGGTTCTCGCGCACGCTGAGCGTGGGGTAGAGATTGCGGCCAAGCCCCTGCGGCATGTAGGCGATGCGCGCGCCAAGCTCGCTGCGCACCCGCGCCGAGCCGATATCCTGACCGAGCACACAGATCCGCCCCGCCTGCTGCTTGCGCACCCCCGCGATCAGCCCGAGCAGCGTGGATTTGCCCACCCCGTCCGGCCCGATCAGGCCGACCATGCAGCCCGCCGGGATCTGCAGGCTGACCTCGCTCAGCGCCGCGGTGGCGCCGTAGCGATGCGAGACCTGCGTCAGTTCCGCGACATGCTCCATCGGGGCCTCACTCGGGCAGTTTTACCTGCAGGTCATCGGGCCAGGCGGCATCGGGCGCGGTGCGCACGAAGCCGATGCCGCGCACGCCGGTCTTGATCTGCGCCTCGTAGCGTTCGAGCAGGTCGCGCGGCACCGCCAGCTTGACGCGGAACACCAGCTCTTCGCGCTGCTGCTCGGTTTCCACATTCTTCGGCGTGAATTGCGATTGCGGCGAGATAAAGCTGACCCGTGCGGGCACCACCAGATCAGGGATCGGGTCGAGCACCAGCCGCGCCTCGTCATTCAGCGTGAGCTGCCCCACCACCGAGGCGGGCAGGTAGATGTTCATGTAGACATTGGTCAGGTCCAGAAGCGTCACCACCGGATAGCCCGCCGCCAGCACCTCGCCCGGCTCGTGCAGCCGGTAGAGGACGCGCCCGCGCAGGGGCGCGGTGATCGTCAGATCGTCAAGCGCGATCTGCACCTGCTCCACATCGGCCTCGCTGGCCGCGATCAGCGCATCGGCATCCTCGATCTGCGCCTTGGCCATCGCCACCGCCGCCTTGGCGCTGTTGAGCGCATTGGTCACGTCATCAAGCGCGCTTTGCGGCGCGGTGCCGCTGTCGCGTAGCTTGAGCGTGCGCTCATAGGTCGTCTGCGCCACCGAGAGCGCGCTTTCGGCCTGCATCAGCGTGGCCTCGGCCAGCGTCTTGGAGGCCCGCGCGCGCAGCACCGCCGCCTTGGCGCCGTTCAGCTTGGCCTGGGTGTCGCGCGTCTCCATCTGCGCGATCACATCGCCCGCCGCCACCAGATCGCCCTCGGAGACCGCGATACTGTCGATCCGCCCGGCGTATTTCGTCGCCACATCGACCGTCTGCGCTTCGATCCGACCGTTGGAATGGCTGATCGAGGGCGCCTCGGTCGCGCCGGTGAAGCGCTCGATCAGCGTAGAAAGCCCGGTTTCGGCATGGCCGGGCGCGGGCACCATCGCCACTCCCAGCAGAGCTGCGAGGCAGAGGGATTTCAGCACCATCGGGCGCGCGGCGTGGGAAAAAGGTGTGGTCGCGATCATCTGGAAACGACTCCCATCATACACTGAACCAATCGGTTTAAATTCATGCCTAGCCGATCCCAACCTTGGTTGAAAGGCAAAAGCGCGGGCCGGGGCGCGCAGGGCCGCACCCTGCTTATTTACTGGGCCAAAGCGCGCAGCGCCTGCAGCCGCGCGGGCGGAATTCGGGTGGTGTCGAGCATCGTGAACACATGCAGCGTGCCCAGATCGCGGTCGATCACCGCGTGATCGCTGACCATACCCCCCATCGTCAGATAGCTGCGCAGCAGGGGCGGCATCTGGCGCAGCGACTCGCGCGGGTCGATGCTGTCGGGGGCGATCTGCGCGGGGTAATCGAGCCATTCGGGCGCGCGCCGCCCCGGTTGCAGTTCTGGCGGCGCCAGATGGCGCGCGGCCAAGGCCCCCAGCGCATCGCGAAACCGCGCCCAGTCCGTGCCTTGAAACGACGAGCAGCCGATCAGATAGCGCGCCGCCCCTGCCCCCTCGACGATCTTCACCAGCGCCGCCCAGGCGAGGCGCAAAATATCGGGGTCGATCACATCGGGCGCCACACAGAACCGGCCCAGCTCGACAAAGCCGCCCTCCAGCGCCGCCAGCGGGCCCAGGTCGTAGAAACCCGCCGAATAGCTGTGCCCCAGATCCGCCCCCGACGGCAGGTGCAACAAACGAAAACAGGCGACCAAGCGGTCGCCCGTGATGTCTTCGATCAAGGCATGGTGACACTGAGAATCAAGCGCATCCGCATCAAGGCCGCCGCCCCTGAAACAGGCGCCGCGCAGCGCCTGCACCGCCGCGACATCCTCGGGCGACCGGCTAAGCCGAAGCCGATAGCGCCCTTTCTCGAAGCCAAGCTCCATGCCCGTCTCCGCCTGCTCCCGGCCCTCTGGCCGACCTTAGCGGTTGAGAATCTGATCCGCCGACACGCGGCCGAAGCTGCCCAACACCTGCCGGATCAGGCCAATGCCCTTGATCGAGGTCTCGGTGACGCGCCGCGACAGCACGACGACCTCGCCATCCTCAAGCCCGAAACGCTCCACATTGGTGACCGTGCCCTTGTCATCGAAGCTGATCGCGACGACCTCGCGCTCGATCTCCTCGGGGGCGCGGGCGCCGAAATGCTTCCAGCGCGAGCCGACGTAATACCAGCCGGCGCCTTGCAGCAGCCCCGCCGAGGACGGACGCCCGACCGCGCGGGTCACGTCGTCACGGTTGGATTTGCCGACCTCGACCAGCGCGAGATCCTCCTCCGAGGGCACATAGCCATGATTGCGATACACCGCCGTGCAGCTGGCCGCGAACAGCGTCGCGCCAAGCGCGATCACGGCGATCGCCCGCCGGGTCGTGGATGTCATGCCCAAGTCGCCCCCCTTGCCTGATGGCTTCTGGCCTTTTATCCCGATTACATCATGCAAGCCGCGCCCTCAAGCGCGTTGCGCCCCGATCCTGCCCCAAGCCCGTCCGGCGAAAGGATTTTCATGTCTGAGCCCCTCGATCCGCCCGAAAACCTGCCCTGGAGCCACCCGTTGCGCAGCGCCGAGCTGCCCGGACGCAAGGCGCTCCGCTTCGATCTCAGCCCCGATGCCGAGACCTCCGCCGCGATCGCGGACTGGGCGGGAATCGATGCGCTGGAGGGGTTGCGCCTGAAAGGCGAAATCCGCCCGATGGGGCGGCGCGACTTCCAGCTTGAAGCCGCGTTCAGCGCGCGCGTCACCCAGCCCTGCGCGATCACGCTGGCGCCGGTGGTAACCAAACTCAGCGAGACGGTGAGTCGCAGCTACATCGCCGACATGCAGATGCCCACCGCCGAGGAAACCGAGATGCCCGAGGATGACAGCGCCGAGCCCCTGCCCGAGGTGATCGACCTCGCGGCGGTGGCGCTCGAGGTGCTGGAACTGGCGCTGCCGCTGTTTCCGCGCGCCAAAGGGGCGGAACTGGGCAACCTGCAAGCCTCCGAACCGGGTGCTGCCCCCCTCACCGAAGAGGCGATGCGCCCCTTCGCGGGCCTCAAAGACCTGCTTTCGGCACGGGAAAATGATAAGGAAAACAAGGATTAAACCTGTTTTCGCCGCAATGACGAAAATAGCCGCAAGAAAGTCCTTGCGGTTCGGGAGAATCCCGCTATTTTCCCGGCCTCATTGAAAGTTTTGGGTTCGCACCCGGTCAGCCTTCGGCGCCAGTGTCGAAATCCCTTAGAAATCAGGGCGTTAGCGCCCCCGAACACGAGGTTGTGACATGGCTGTCCCTCAGAACCGAGTTACGCGCTCCCGCCGTAACATGCGCCGCGCGCATGACGCGCTCGTCGCGGCAAACCCCGCCGAGTGCCCGAACTGCGGCGAGCTGAAGCGTCCGCACCACGTCTGTGGCGCCTGCGGCCATTACGCCGACCGTGAAGTGGTCGCGCTGGCTGACGAAGTCGATCTGGACGAAGACGCCGCGTAAGCACGTTTCAGAGGCTGCCTGAGAGCGTCGCGCGTGCAGGAAGCTGCATTTCAAGACGAGGGCACCCGATGAACATGCAATCGAGCGAACAAGACAAGGCGCCGGCTCGCTCCGGCGCCGTTGTCGTTTCCGTTGACGCGATGGGGGGCGACCAAGGCCCCGCGGCGGTCGTCGGCGGTATCGCGCTCGCCGCGAAACGCCACCCCGGCGTGCGTTTCCTTGTCAACGGCCGCGAGGCCGATCTGGCCCCGCTGATCCGTTCGGCGGGGCTTTCCGCATGCTGCGAGATCCGCCACGCCGAAGATGTCGTCACCATGCATGACAAGCCCGGCCAGGTGATGCGCACGGGCAAGGCCACCTCGATGTGGTCCACGGTCGATGCGGTGCGCGATGGCGCGGCGCAGATCGCGGTGTCTTGCGGCAATACCGGGGCACTGATGGCGATCTCGATGCTGCGGCTGCGCAAGGCGCCGGGGGTGAACCGCCCCGCGATCGCCTCGCTCTGGCCCTCGCGCAACCCGACCGGCTGGAACGTGATGCTCGACATGGGCGCCGATGTGAAGGCCGACGAGGATGACCTGCTGACCTATGCGCTGATGGGCACCTCCTATGCGCGCAACGCGCTGGGGCTCGCCTGTCCGCGCGTGGGGCTGCTGAATGTCGGCACCGAAGAGCACAAGGGCCGCTCGGAGCTGAAGGCCGCCTATGACCTGATCCGCGCCAATGAAGAGGCGGGCACCTTCGAATTCGTGGGCTTCGTCGAGGGCAATGACCTGCCCTCCGCCCGCGTCGATGTGATCGTGACCGACGGCTTCACCGGCAATATCGCGCTCAAGACCGGCGAGGGCACGGCGAAGCTTGCGGGCGAGCTGTTGAAAGAGGCGCTGACCGCCTCGCCGCTGGCCAAGTTCGGCGCGCTCCTGGCGATGGGGCCGCTCAAGCGGTTGAAAGAACGAATCGATCCGCGACGCGCCAATGGCGGGGTGTTCCTCGGATTGAACGGGATGGTGGTGAAATCCCATGGCGGGGCGGATGCCACCGGCGTCGCCGCCGCGCTGGATCTGGCGGTAAAACTGGCCGAATCGGGCTTTGGCGCGCGACTGATGGCACGGGTTGCCTCTGCGCAGCACCCGGTGCAGGATGCCGTCACGGAAAGCGACAGCGCAAGCGAGGCCTGAGAATGACAATGAGAGCGGTGGTCCGTGGCGTCGGGCATTACCTGCCCGCACGCGTGGTCGAGAACAGCGAGTTCGAGGCCACGCTCGAGACCACCGACGAGTGGATTCGCTCGCGCTCCGGGATCGAGCGCCGCCATATCGCGGCCGAGGGGGAGACCACCTCGCAGCTCGCGACCCGCGCCGCCGAAGCCGCTCTGGCCGATGCCGGCATGACCCCCGAGCAGATCGACGCGATCGTGGTCGCGACCTCGACGCCGGACCTGACATTTCCCTCGGTCGGCACGATGGTGCAGGCCGGACTCGGGATGAAAAACGGCTTTGCCTATGACGTGCAGGCGGTTTGCGCGGGGTTCGTCTTTGCGCTGGCCAATGCCAACGGGCTGATCCTGTCAGGCCAGGCCAAGCGCGTGCTGGTGATCGGCGCCGAAACCTTCTCGCGGATCATGGACTGGACCGATCGCGGCACCTGCGTGCTGTTCGGCGATGGCGCTGGCGCCCTGGTCCTTGAGGCCGAGGACGGCACCGGCAGCACCGAGGATCGCGGCATCCTCGCGACCGACCTGAACTCGGACGGGCGCTATAAAGACCTGCTCTTCGTCGATGGCGGCGTCTCCAGCGACGGCCGCGCCGGGCATCTGCGGATGCAGGGCAATCAGGTCTTCAAGCATGCGGTGCAGAAGCTCGCCGAAACCGCCCATCACGCGCTCGACAAGCTCGGGCTCTCGGGTGGCGACGTGGACTGGATCGTGCCGCATCAGGCCAACCTGCGGATCATCTCGGCCACCGCCGAGCGGATGCAGGTCCCGATGGATCGTGTCGTCGTCACCGTGCAGAATCACGGCAACACCTCGGCCGCGTCGATCCCGCTCGCGCTTTCGGTCGGCAAGGAGCGCGGCCAGATCAAGGAAGGCGACCTGATCGTCACCGAAGCGATCGGCGGCGGGCTTGCCTGGGGCGCGGTGGTGCTGCGCTGGTAGGCGTGCGCCCGAAAAGCGCCCATTTCCCCAATCTCAACAGGGCCTTGCAACCCATTGATATTGACTCGTGATTGCCCATGTCCCATCGTGGTCGGATGCAATCCGGGGGGATGTCATGACGAACAATACGCTGACCCGCATGGACCTGAGCGAAGCTGTGTTCCGTGAAGTGGGTCTGTCGCGAAACGAATCCGCGCAACTGGTCGAGAGCGTTCTGCAACATATGTCCGACGCGCTGGTCGCCGGCGAGACGGTGAAAATCTCGTCCTTCGGCACATTTTCGGTGCGCGAGAAAGCCTCGCGGATGGGTCGCAACCCGAAGACCGGCGAAGAGGTTCCGATCTCACCGCGCCGGGTTCTGTCGTTCCGTCCCTCGCACCTGATGAAAGATCGCGTCGCCGACGGCAACGCGTAACGAAGGGGCCCCCTGCCCATGGCCAAATCCGCCGATGCCTTCCGGACGATTTCGGAAGTCTCAGAGCTGTTGGACGTGCCCGCGCATGTGCTGCGCTTTTGGGAAAGCCGGTTCACGCAGATCAAGCCCGTCAAGCGCGCGGGCGGGCGACGCTATTACCGCCCCGCCGATGTCGAACTGATCGCCGGGCTCAAGAAGCTGCTGCATGAAGACGGGATGTCGATCCGCGACGCGCAAAAGCTGATCCGGGCTGAGGGCGTGCGCCATGTCGCGGCGCTGGTGCCGGTGGATCTGGGCGGCGAAGAGGCCGAGGCCGCAGCACCTGTTGCCGCGCCTGCCGAGACCTGGCCGGAGGCCCCTGCCCTCGATCCGGCGCCCGCATCCGACGCCACGGCCGCCTTCCCGCATGATCCCGAGGACCAGACCGTCGAATCCGCCGCGCCTGAGCTCGAAGCACCCCCTCAGCCGATCGCCGAACCCGCGGGAGAACGCGCCTCCGAGCCCGAACCGGCGCCCCCTGCCCACTGGCCTGAGGCTCCCACGCCCGCGCCCGCCCCCGCTGACGCGGGCCTTTCGCCCGATCCCGAAGACGCGGAGGCGCCGCAGACAATCCTCTCGCCCACCGCCAGCTGGACCCAGCCCTCGCTCTTCGGAGAGGCGCCGATGGCCGAGAATGTCGAGCCGCCCAAGGCCTCGGCCAAGGTCGTCAGCCTGCGCCTCGAGCCGCGCGCGCCGCGCCCGGCCCGTGCCCCGGCGCAGGCCGCCTCCCCGGCTACGCCCGACCTGCTCGACACCATCCCGCCCGGCCCCTCGACCCGTCTGCGCGGTTTGCGCGCCGCGCAATTCACCCCCGAAGAGCTGGCCCATTTGCGCGGCCTGCAGGCCCGGATGGGCGCCCTGCACGAGCGCCTCGCCCCCGCCCGCCGCTAACACCGATCGAGAGCCGGAAAATGCGTTTTGCCGCTTGCACACCCCTCGCGCTTGCTTCTATATGCGCCTCGTCGGGCCGTGGCGCAGCCTGGTTAGCGCGTCCGTCTGGGGGGCGGAAGGTCGCGAGTTCGAATCTCGCCGGCCCGACCATCACGACAAACGCCCATCCCTTTTCAGGGGTGGGCGTTCGTGTATCCAAGGAGGCATGACCGATGACGCTTGGCGTTCTGCCCGACCGTTTCCTGAAAGAGATGATCCGCAAGGGCGAGATTTCGGCCGAGATGCCGGTCACCCCCGAACAGATCCAGCCCGCCAGCCTCGATCTGCGACTGGGCACGCAGGCCTATCGCATCCGCGCCTCGTTCCTTTCGGGCAAGGGCCGGCGCGTCGAAGCGCGGCTCGCGGAATTCGAGATGCACCGGATGGACCTGAGCAATGGCGCGGTGCTGGAAAAGGGCTGCGTCTATCTCGTGCCGCTGATGGAAAGCCTCGCCCTGCCCGAGGGCCTGACCGCCGTCGCCAACGCCAAAAGCTCGACCGGGAGGCTGGACCTGCTGACCCGCGTCATCACCGATGACGGCACCGAATTCGACCGAATCCCAGAGGGTTACACCGGCCCGCTCTATGCCGAGATCTGCCCGCGCAGCTTCTCGGTGCTGGTGCGCCCGGGGATGCGCCTGAACCAGATCCGCTTCCGCGCCGGGCAAGCCGCGCTCTCGGATGCCGAACTGAAGGCGCTCCATTCCGCCGAGCCGCTGGTCGATGGCGAGGCCGTGATCGACCACGGGCTGGGCTTCTCGGTAGACCTCAAACCCGCCGAGGGCGACCTTGTCGGCTACCGCGCCAAGCCGCATACCGGCGTGATCGACCTCGACCGGATCGCGCATTACCCGGCCTCGGAATTCTGGGAGGAAATCCGCACCCGCGAGGGCCGCATCATTCTCGATCCGGGCGCCTTCTACATCCTCGTCTCGCGCGAGGCGGTGACGATCCCGCCCGATTTCGCTGCCGAAATGGCGCCCTATCTGGCGATGGTGGGCGAGTTCCGCGTGCATTATGCGGGCTTCTTTGATCCGGGCTTCGGCCATGGCGCGGCCGGCGGCCAGGGATCGCGCGGCGTGCTCGAAGTGCGCTGCCACGAGGCGCCCTTCGTGCTCGAACACGGGCAGGTCGTCGGCCGGCTCGTCTATGAGCGCATGGCCGAACGCCCCGAGCGGCTCTATGGCGCCGACCTGAAATCCAACTATCAGGGCCAGGGCCTCAAGCTCGCCAAGCATTTCCGCATCGGTTGAGGGGGCTCCGCCCCCGCCCTTCGGGCTCCCCCGGAGTATTTGAGGCTCCGTGAAAGCAGGGGCTTCTCTTCATTTTGCCCGAAATATCCCGGGGGGCCGAGGCCCTGCCTCGGCGGGGGCAGCGCCCCCTCCGCGTGATCGGTTCAGAACATCCGCCGCGTGATCCGCGCCATCTTGCGCGCGCGCTGTGCGGTGGCTTTCGCGTCTTGGGCCTGCTTGCGCTCTTCCGGGGTCATTTCGGCGGCGCTCTTGCCCTTGCCCGAGGCAAGGTCGATGCCCTTGTTAATGCCCCAGTTCACCCCACGGCGCAGCACGATCCGCAGCACCATGTCCAGAATTTGGTTCACGGTCATCGGCTCACTCCTCGAACAGTTCGGGTTGGTTTTCGTCGCCCTCGCCATCTTCGTCCGAGCCGGTACCCGGCATCGGGCGGCTATCCAGAAGGCCCGCGGCGCGCAGCTCCTTGAGGCCCGGCAGGTCACGTGCGGATTCAAGGCCGAACTGGTCAAGGAAGCTTTGCGTGACCACGAAGGTCACCGGGCGGCCCGGCGTCATCCGGCGGCGACCAAAACGGATCCATTCCATTTCCAGCAGCTGGTCGATCGTGCCGCGCGACACCGCGACGCCGCGGATTTCCTCGATCTCGGCGCGGGTGACGGGCTGGTGATAGGCGATGATCGCCAGCGTCTCGATCGCGGCGCGGCTGAGCTTGCGCTCTTCCACGGTTTCCTTTTGCATCAGGAACCCGAGGTCCGGCGCGGTGCGGATCGCCCAGGCCTCGCCGACCTGCGTCACGCGCACGCCCCGCCCTTCATAGCGCCGCCGCAACAGCTCCAGCGCGGCTTTCGGCTCGCAACCATGCGGCATGCGTTCGGTCATCTCGCGCAGCGTGACGGGCTCCGCCGAGGCGAACAGGATCGCTTCGACCATGCGCTCCTGCTCGGCCAGGGGCGGCGCCTCGAAAAGCGTGTCGCGCTGGGGGGTGTCGGGCTCGGTCATGATTTCCTGCGGATCGAGATCGGGGAAAATGTTTCGCTCTGGCGGATCTCGATCTGGCCCTGCTTGGCCAGTTCGAGCGAGGCGGCGAAGGTCGCGGCGGTGGCGGAGCGGCGGCGCTTCGGATCAGCGCCCCAGCCTTCGGGCAGATAAGAGATCAGGTCGGTCCATTCGCCCGCGAAGCCGATCAGCCCGCGCATCCGGTCCAGCGCCTCTTCGAGGGTGAAAACATTCGTGCGATCAAAAGCATAAGGGCGGAACTCGTCGCGGGTGCGAATCCGGGCATAGGCCTGCATCAGGTCCAGGAGCGACGCCGTATAGGTCACCCGCCGCAGCCGCTGCACCTCCTCCGAGAGGCCGCGCACAAAACGGTCGCGCCCCAGCCGATCGCGCGCCATCAGCTGCGCCGCCGCCTCGCGCATCGCCTGCAGGCGTTCGAGCTGGAAGGCCAGATGCGCAGCCATTTCCTCGGCCGAGGGCCCTTCGGCGCCGGGCTCGGGCGGCAACAGGAGGCGCGATTTCAGAAACGCGAGCCAGGCCGCCATCACCAGATAATCCGCCGCCAGCTCGATGCGCAGCGCCTTGGCGCGTTCGACGAAGGTCAGGTATTGCTCGGCGAGTTGCAGCACCGAGATCTTGCGCAGGTCGACCTTTTGCGTGCGCGACAGGTTCAGCAGCAGGTCGAGCGGCCCCTCGAACCCGTCGACATCGACGATCAGCGCCTCGGCCTGAAGCCGGTCGGACACGCTTTGCGCCTGGAACAGATTGTCGTGCTCGGCCATGACCCCGCCTTCAAAGACAGGCTTCAAGTTCGGCTTCCAGCGCCGCCATGTCAATGCTGCCGGGCGATTTCCGTGCGCCAAGGGCGGCCGCGGCGCGGGCGGCGGCGGCGGGGGCAAGGCGCCCGGCCTCGGCGGCGATCGCCTCCATCTCGGGGCGCTCGCCATTGCAATGCAGGATCACGTCGCAGCCCGCCGCGAGCGAGGCCCGCGCGCGGCTCGCCACCGACCCCGAGAGCGCCTCCATCGAGATGTCGTCGGTCATCAGGAGCCCGCCAAAGCCGATTTCCTCGCGGATCAGGCGGATCAGCGCGGGGCTTTGCGTGGCCGGCGCGTCGTCGAGCGCGGTAAAGCGGATATGCGCGGTCATCGCCAGCGGCAGGCCTGCCAGCGCGCGGAAGGGCGCGAAATCCAGCGCCTCCAGCTCGGCGCGCGGCGCGGTGACGACGGGCAGGTCCTTGTGGCTGTCGGCGGTGGCGCGGCCATGGCCGGGGATATGCTTGATCACCGGCAGAACGCCCCCCGCCAAGAGCCCCTCGGCCGTCGCGCGCGCGCCCGAGATCACCGCCTCGGGCGTGGTGCCAAAGCAGCGATTGCGCAGGAAGGGATGGGTTTCGGGGCCCGCAATATCGCAGGTCGGCGCGCAGTTCACGTCGATTCCAAGCGCGCGCAGTTCGGCGGCCTGCAGCCGCGCGCGCAGCCAGAAACTGCGGGCCGGATCGCGCGCAGCAAGCGCCTGATCCAGAGGCGGCAGCCATTCACGCCAGTGCGGCGCGCGCAGGCGCTGCACACGCCCACCTTCCTGGTCGATCAGAACGGGGGCATCGCGCCCCACGGCCTCGCGCAAGGATGAAGTTAGCTGCGCAACCTGTTCAGGTGTATCGATATTTCGTGCGAACAGGATGAAGCCCCAAGGGTCGGCCTCGCGAAAAAACGCGGCCTCGGCAGCGCCAAGCTCAAGCCCCGCGCAGCCAAAGATCGTAGCGCCAGAGGCCATCAGCGCACCTGGGCAGGAATGCAATTCGTGCCTTCCGCGACGAGGGCCGCGCAGAACCGGCGCGCGTCCGTCACGTCGGCGAAGCCTTCGACACGCAGCCGGTAGAAGGTGCGCCCGCCCGAGCTGGCCGCCTGAATGACGCGGCGCTTATCGGCCATCAGGGCCTCGAAGCGGATCGCGACGCGGTCCCATTCGCCGCGCGCGATCTCGGCGCTGTCAAAGGCGCCAAGCTGCACGAGGCGGGTGCCATCGGGGAGGCTGGCCGGATCGACCTCGACCACAGCAGCGGCTTCGACCGTTCCGCCCGCCGCCGCCCGCGCGACCGCAGCCGCCACCAGATCACGCGCGGGACGTTTCGGCGGGAAAGGCGATTTCGCAAGCCCCGGCACAGAGGCCGGAAGGATGCCGGGGGTCTGTTGCGGCGGTGCCGCCTCGGGCGCGGGGGCAACATCCGGCGCAGGCACGCGGTAGGCCACCTCAAGCGCCGCCTCGACAGCCGCCGAGCGATCGGTATTCAGTTGCTCGACAAGGCCCATCTGGCCCATCGGCAGGTCGTCTTCGGTCAGGCCCACGGCCTCGGGGGCAAGGGTGACACGCTCGGGCCCGGGCGCGGCCGAACCGCTGCCTGCCACCGCATTCACCGAAAGCCCGACATGGCCGGCAAGGTCGCCGCCCGGGTCCTCGGGCGCGATCCGTGACGGGCCTTCGAGGGCGCGCACAACCGGCACGCCGGACACATCGCGCACCGCAAGCTGATAACCCCAGACCACAAGACCCAGAACCAGCGCCAGCGACGTGCCGGCGCCTGCCATATTGACCCAGCGCTGCATCGGATGCGGAGGATGATAGACGGGCGGCTCGGGCGCGTAACCGCCCTGCTCCTCGTCCGGAAAATAGCCTTGGGGCGCGGTTGCGCCCTCATAGCCATACGCCCCGCTGTCGCGGTAATGGATATTTGCCATAACTGCCTCGCCGCCGGCGTCCCGGCTTTCTTGCCTCTGTCCCGGCGGCGTGCGGTTAACGCATCTCTTCAGCCGGGGTTACGCCAAGAATACCAAGGCCGGCGGAAATGACAACGGCACAGGCGCGCGCAAGGGCGATTTTCGCCGAGGATGCGGCTTCGTTGCGCTCTTGGTAGAAGCGCAGCGCCGGTTCCTCATTGCCGCGGTTCCACAGCGCATGCAGGTCCGAGGCGATTTCATAGAGGAAGAACGCGACCCGATGCGGCTCGTTCGCACGCGCGGCGATTTCCACGTGGCGCGGCCATTCGGCGATCTTTTTCACCAGCGCAAGCTCGGCCTCATGGGTATTGCCCGAGAGGTCCGCGCCAGCCAGACGCGCGTCCGACATGTCCCAACCGGCCTCGGCCGCCTTGCGCAGCACCGAACAGATCCGTGCATGCGCGTATTGCACGTAGAAGACCGGGTTGTCCTTGGACTGCTCCAGCACCTTGTCGAAGTCGAAGTCCAGAGGCGCGTCGTTCTTGCGGGTCAGCATGTGGAACCGGGTCACATCGGCACCCGCCTGCTCGACCACGTCGCGCAGCGTGACAAAGGTGCCCGCGCGTTTCGACATCTTGAAGGGCTCGCCGTTCTTGAACAGCTTGACCAGCTGGATCAGCTTGATGTCGAGCGGCACGCGGCCTTCGGAGAGCGCCGCGACCGCCGCCTTCATCCGTTTCACATAGCCGCCGTGATCCGCGCCAAAGACGTCAATCAGCATGTCGAAGCCACGCTCGACCTTGGTCCAGTGATAGGCGATGTCGGGGGCGAAATAGGTCCAGCTGCCATCCGATTTCTTGACCGGGCGATCGACATCATCGCCATATTGGCTCGATTTGAACAGCGTCTGCTCGCGCTCTTCCCAGTCTTCGGGCAGCTTGCCCTTCGGCGGCTCCAGCACGCCTTCGTAGATCAGGCCAAGGTCCTGCAGCCGCTTCAGCGCCGCCTCGATCTGGCCCGTGCCGTAGAGCGATTTTTCTGAATAGAAGACGTCCATCTTCACGCCTAGGAGCGCGAGGTCTTCGCGGATCATCTCCATCATGGCTTCGGTCGCGAAATCGCGGATCTCGGCCAGCCAGTCATCCTCGGGCTTGTTCAGCAGGCTCTCACCGTATTTCGCCTTGAGCGCGGCGCCGACGGGGATCAGGTAATCGCCGGGATACAGCCCCTCGCGGATCTCGGGCTCCAGCCCGCAAGCCTCGCGGTAGCGTTCATAGGCCGAGCGCGCGAGCACATCGACCTGCGCGCCGCCGTCGTTGATGTAATATTCGCGCGTAACATCGTAGCCGGCGAAATCCAGCAGGCTCGCCAGCGCGTCGCCAAACACCGCGCCGCGGGTATGGCCGACATGCATCGGGCCGGTCGGGTTGGCCGAGACATATTCGACGTTGACCTTGATCCCCTGCCCCAGCGTGGCGCGGCCGTAATCGGCGCCCTTGGCGAGTGCGGCGCGGGTGACCTCGGCCCAGATCGCCGGATCGAGGCGCAGGTTCAGGAAGCCCGGGCCCGCCACCTCGGCCGAGGTGATGCGCGGGTCGGCGGCCAGCTTCGCGGCCAGCGCCTCGGCGATGTCGCGCGGCTTCGCGCCGGCGGGCTTGGCCAGCACCATCGCGGCATTGGTCGCCATGTCGCCATGCAGCGCGTCGCGCGGCGGCTCGACCGCGACATTGGTGTAATCGAGGCCCTGCGGCAGCGTGCCTTCGGCGGCGAGATCGGTGAGGGCGGCGAGGACAGCCTCGCGGATATCGGCAAAGAGGTTCATGAGATCGGATCCTTCGTTGCCGTCTCCCTGCCAGAGCGGGCGCGCGCCGTCAACTGCCGGGGCTGAGGGGCGCTGCCCCTCGGGGCCGTGCGGCCCCTCACCCCGGGATATTTGCGGCAAAATGAAGGGTCAGGGGAGGTCCGCCTTGGGGACGGGAAGATCGGCCACGGGGCCCGCGCCGCCAAGCGTGTCGCCCTCGGGGACGCGGGGCTCCGAAGTGGCCTCGGGCGGCAGGAGCGCGATCAGCCGCGCGCCGGGTTCGCCCTTGACGCTGTCGCGGTTGCGAATGAAGCGCAGCTCGCCCGAAGGTTTGACGCGCAGGATCGGGATCGCCTCGGGGCGGCGGGCTTTCCAGTGGTCGACGGTGTATTCCGCGGTCAGGTTGGTGGCGCGAAACCGCCAGCCCTCGCGCATCAGGCGTTCGAGCTCCTCGAAGCTGTGGCCCTCGGCGAAGGGGCGGCCGCCAAGCTGCGCGGGCAGCGCGTGGCGGGGGCGATCGTCGCGGGCGCGCGCCACCTGCCAGACCGCGTCGCGGCCCATCTCGGGCGCGAGGTCGGTCGCGACCAGCGTGTTATAGGCGTCGTTATCGGTGGCGGCCAGAAGCGTGCCATAGGCGATCAGCTCGACACTGTCCTCGGCGGCCTCGGCGAGGATATCGCCGTAGAAGGTGCGCAACCCGTTGGCCCGCGGGCGGATCAGATGGGCGTGGTTCGGATCGGTCACCAGCACCGGCACCTCGGCCGCCTTGAGCGTGGCGCCGAGTTCAGTGGTGAAGCGCGAGCCGCCGACGATCAGGAGGCCGGGCTGTTCCTTGCTGGCGAGCCCAAGCGCGCGGGCAAGAGGCGCGAGCGAGAAGCCGTGCAAGACCACCGTCGCCAGCACCAGGGCAAACGCCAGAGGGCCGACGCGTGCGCCATCCGCGACGCCCGCCTCAGCGAGGCGCTGGCCGAAAAGCCCCGCCACGGCCACCAGCACCACGCCGCGCGGGCCGGTCAGCGCGAGGAAGAGGCGCTCTTTCATCGGCACGTCCGAACGCAGGAGCGACACCAGCACCGTCAGGGGGCGCGCGACCAGCACCACTGCCACGATGAACAGCGCCGCGCGTCCGTCGAGGCTGGCGATCTGTTCGGAGGACAACCCCGCAGCGAGCAGGATGAATACGCCCGAGACCAGCAGCACCGTGGCGTGCTCCTTGAAACGGCGCAGTTCCGTCATCGAGGGCAGGTTGGCATTGGCGATCACCAACCCCATCACGGTCACCGCCAGCAGCCCGCTTTCATGCAGCACCCGGTCGGCGGCGGCGAAGGCCGCCATCAGCGTGACGAAGAGCACCGGCACCTTCATGTATTCGGGCACGCGCCCGCGCCGGAAGGCCCAGGCGATCCCGGCGCCCGCCGCCCAGCCGAGGATCGCGGCAAAGCCAATGCCGAAGCCGAGACTGAGCAGCGCCTCGCCCGCCGAATGGCCCGCGCGCAAGACCAGCACCACCTCGAAGGCGAGCACCGCGGCCAGCGCGCCGATCGGGTCGTTGACGATCGCCTCCCATTGCAGGAGCTGCGCAGGGCGGCGGGCGAGCCGGGCCGAGCGCAAGAGCGGCGCGATCACAGTCGGGCCGGTCACGATCATGATGCCGCCGAAGACGGTAGCGCTTTCCCAACTGAGCCCGGCCGCGTAATGCAGCGCCAGCGTCGAGGCAAGCCAGCCGAGCGGCGCGCCGATCACGACAAGCCGCGTGACGCCTGCGCGTGCATCGCCCAGCCGGTGCAGATCGAGCGTCATACCGCCCTCGAACAGGATCACCGCGACCGCGAGCGACACCAGCGGCCCGGTCAGCGCGCCGATGTCGCGCGCGGGGTCCAGAACGCCCAGCACCGGGCCCAGCAAAAGCCCCGTCGCGAGCATCAGCACGATCGCGGGCAGCCGCAGCCTCCAGGCCAGCCATTGCGCGCCCACACCGCAAATCCCCACCAGCCCGAAAGCCGTCACCGGATCGAGACCCGCCGCTTGAACCGCCATCACCTACTCCTGCACCGTTTCCCCAAACAAGGCAGGTTCGGCGCCGGGCTGCAACCCCGCCCGCCACTGCTTGGCGCCGTCCCGCGCGCACCCGGTCAATAAACCACGCGCAGATTGACCTTTTTTCTCAGATCGGATAGCAGAGCGCGAGCTGCAATCCGGCGGCATATCAAGGGGGCGCCCGAGACCCTAGCGTCCCACCATTTCCGCGGCCCGACGCCGCCTTACAGGACGCATATGACCAAATTCTCCGACCTCCACCTGAATCCCAAGGTTCTCAAGGCTATTGACGAAGCGGGCTATGAAACGCCCACCCCGATTCAGGCTGGCGCCATTCCGCCCGCGCTTGAGGGCAAGGACGTGCTCGGCATCGCCCAGACCGGCACCGGCAAGACGGCGAGCTTCACGCTGCCGATGATCACCCTGCTCGACCGCGGCCGTGCCCGCGCGCGCATGCCGCGCTCGCTGGTGCTGTGCCCGACGCGCGAACTGGCCGCGCAGGTGGCCGAAAACTTCGACATTTACGCCAAGCATACCAAGCTGACCAAGGCGCTGCTGATCGGGGGCGTTTCGTTCGGCGAGCAAGACAAGCTGATCGACCGCGGCGTCGACGTGCTGATCGCAACCCCGGGCCGCCTGCTTGACCATTTCGAGCGCGGCAAGCTGCTCTTGACCGGCGTGCAGGTGATGGTGGTCGACGAGGCCGACCGGATGCTCGACATGGGCTTCATCCCGGATATCGAGCGGATCTTCCAGCTCACGCCGTTTACCCGCCAGACCCTGTTCTTCTCGGCGACGATGGCGCCCGAGATCGAGCGCATCACCAACACCTTCCTGCACGCGCCGGTGCGTATCGAAGTGGCCCGTCAGGCGACCACCTCGGACACGATCACCCAGAAACTCGTGCAGATCACGCCCGCGCGCCGCGACCAGTCGGCCAAGGCCAAGCGCGAGCTTCTGCGCGCGCTGATCAAGTCCGAGGGCGAGGCCTGCACCAACGCGATCGTCTTCTGCAACCGCAAGGTCGATGTGGATATCGTCGCCAAGTCGCTGAAAACCCACGGGTTCGACGCCGCACCGATCCATGGTGACCTGGATCAGTCGCAGCGGATGCGCACGCTGGACTCGTTCCGCGACGGCGGTCTCAAGATTCTCGTGGCCTCGGATGTGGCCGCGCGCGGCCTCGACATTCCGGCGGTGAGCCATGTCTTCAACTACGACCTGCCCAACCACGCCGAGGATTATGTCCACCGCATCGGGCGTACCGGTCGCGCCGGGCGCAAGGGCGCAGCCTTCTCGATCGCCACGCCCTTCGACGAGAAATATCTGGCCGCGATCGAGTCGCTGGTGAAGCTTGAAATCCCGCGCGGCGAGCTGCCCGAAGGCTTCGAGCTGTCCGACGCCGCGAAATCCGCACCGCGTCCGCGCGATGACGAGCGCCGCGGGAAATCCTCGCGCTCGCGCCGGGGTGGCAAGGATCGCGATCGCGACCGTCCGCGCCGCGACGAGGCCGAGCATCAGGACGAGCCGGCGGCGAAACCCGTCGCCAAGCCGGTCACGGTCAAACCCGTTGCCGAGGAGCCGCGTGAAGAACGCGCCGCCGCCCCCGCCCGTTCCGAGCGTGAGCGCACGGAGCGCACGGAGCGCAGCGAGCGTCGCGACCGGAATGATCGCAACGACCGAAACGACCGAAACCGCCGCGGCGGGCGTGACCCGATCGTCGTCGGCATGGGCGACCATGTGCCGGACTTCCTGACCGTCTCGTTCCGCACGGCGACCCGTGGCAAGGATGAGGTCGAGCTGGACGAAGCCGAGGTGACGGAGACCGCGATCGAGACCGAAGCGCCCGAGACCGTAGCGGAAACGCCCAAGAAATCGAGCCGGTCGCGCTCGCGCTCGCGCTCTTCGAAGAAGACCGAGACTCCGACCGACGAGGCGCCCACGACCGAAGCGCCGGCCGAGGTTCAGGCTGAGGCCCCCGCGCCGGAGGCCGCCCCCGTGGCCGAAGCCCCGGCGGAGCCGGTGGCAGAGCCTGCCGCCGAGGCACCCGCCGAAGCGGAGAAGACCGCCGAGTGATCGCGCGGATCAGGACATGAAAAAGGGCCGGGACGACAGCGTCCCGGCCCTTTGCTTTTGCGTGGCGCCAGTATCAGGCCGCGATCAGCCGCGAAACGACCACCGTCACCTCGGGCTTCTTGCCGACCTCTTCCATCGTCACCTGGCGCGCGATCTTGCGGATCGCGTCATCCATCTTGTCGTCATTCGAGAGCACCTTTTCGGGCGCGCGCGCGAGAAACTCGGCCAGTTCCTCCTCGATCTGGTCGGCCAGAGCCGCGCCGCGCTTGCCGGTCTCGGGCAGGCCCATCAACTCGACCCAGGCCTCGCCCAGAGGCTCGTCATCCTCGTCGATGATCACGGTGATCAGCACATGCCCGTTCAGCGCCATGCGGATACGGTCGCGCACCACGCCATCCATCGCACCGATCAGCACCGAACCGTCGAGATAGGTGCGCCCGGTCTCGATATGCTCGACCACCTGCGGCACCTCGTCGGTGAGGTCGAGCATCGTGCCGTTGGTCGCGACCTCGGAGGCAATCCCCTTCGATTGCGCGAGTTTCATATGCTCGCGCAGGTGGCGGTGCTCGCCATGCATCGGGATCACCGCGCGCGGCTTGAGCAGGTCATGCACCGCCTCGATATCTGGGCGATTGGCGTGGCCCGAAACGTGATAGAGGCCGCCGTGATCGTCGATCACCTCGACGCCCATCTCGGAAAACGCGTTCATGATGCGGATCACGCCGCGCTCGTTGCCGGGGATGGTCTTCGACGAGAACAGGAAGCTGTCGCCCTCTTTCATCTCGAGGCCGAGGTACTTGCCCCGGCTCAGCGCCGCCGAGGCCGCGCGGCGTTCGCCCTGCGAACCGGTCACGATCAGCATCAGCTTGTGGCGCGGCATGTCGGCGGCGTCCTCGGGGCTGAGCACCGGCGGGAAGCCCGTCAGCACGCCGGTTTCCTGCGCGGCCGAGACCATGCGGCGCATCGCGCGCCCTAGGAGGCAGATCTGGCGCCCGGCGGCGCGGCCCGCTTCGGCCAGCGTCTTCAGGCGCGCGACGTTCGAGGCGAAGGTGGTCGCGACCACCATGCCCTTTTGCGCGGCGATCAGCTCGGCGAGCGGTTCGGCCAGCGTCGCCTCCGAACGTCCCGGCGCGGGCGAGAAGATATTGGTGGAATCGCAGGTCAGCGCCTTGATCCCCTGCCCTTCCTTGGCGATCTCGTGCCACATCACCGGATCGAAGGGCTCGCCCACGATCGGGCTGCCATCCAGCTTGAAGTCGCCCGTATGCACCAGCCGCCCCGCCGGCGTGTCGATGACCAGCGCCGAGCTTTCCGGGATCGAATGCGAAACCGGCACGAATTGCACCTTGAACGGGCCGAGGGAGATCACATGCGGGCGCGGCTCGACCACGGTGATTTCATTGGCCGAGATCCCCGCCTCTTCGAGCTTGAGCGCGCCGATACGGCCGGTGAATTTGCGTGCGAAGATCGGCTTGCGCAGCTTCGGCCAGTAATGGGCGAGCGCGCCGATGTGGTCTTCGTGGGCATGGGTGATAAAGATGCCCTCAATCCGGTCGGCATTGCTTTCGAG
This sequence comes from Pseudothioclava arenosa, assembly GCF_002358085.1. Taxonomy (GTDB): domain Bacteria; phylum Pseudomonadota; class Alphaproteobacteria; order Rhodobacterales; family Rhodobacteraceae; genus Pseudothioclava; species Pseudothioclava arenosa. The sequence goes on along the minus strand of NZ_NTJD01000002.1, from coordinate 299,524 downwards.
CCATTCGATATCGGGCATGATCAGATCGACGCCCGGCGAGCCGTCCATATCGGGGAAAGTCACCCCGAGATCGACCACGATCAGGCGTTCCTTCCCGGCCGGGCCATAGCCGTAGATATAGGTATTCATGCCGATTTCACCGGCACCGCCCAGCGGAAGATAGATCAGCCTGTCGCTCACGCTTTCAGCCCCTTGTTATAGTCGTTGATCAGGCGCAGCCCGTGGATCGTCAGATCGTAGTCGATTGCGTCGAAAAGGTCGAACCCCTGCGAGAACAACTCTGCCAGACCGCCGGTAGCGATCACCTTCATCGGGCGGTCGCGTTCGAGACGGATCTGGCGGACGATGCCTTCGACGAGGCCGATATAGCCCCAGAACACGCCCGACTGGATACAGGCGACGGTGTTGGTGCCAATCGCGCGCTCGGGCATGGTGACATCGACATGGGGCAGCGCGGCGGCGGCCATGTGCAGCGCCTCGAGGCTCAGGTTCACGCCTGGTGCGATCACGCCGCCGATATAGGCGCCGTCTTTGGACACCACGTCGAAGGTGGTCGCGGTGCCGAAATCGACCACGATGATATCGCCGCCATGGCGGTCGAAGCCCGCGACCGTATTCACCAGGCGGTCAGGCCCCACGGTCGTGCCCTGATCCACGCGCGGCGACACCGGCAGCGCGCATTCGGGCTTGCCGACCACCAGCGGGCGACATTCAAAATAGCGGCTCGCGAGGACGCGCAGGTTGAACACCACGCGCGGCACCGTCGAGGAGATGATCACCTCGGTGATGTCGGCATGGATGCCCTTGAGCCCCATCAGCCCCGACAGCCAGACGTAATATTCATCCGCCGTGCGCTTGTGATTGGTCTCCATCCGCCAGGTGTCGAGGAATTTCTCGCCATCCCAGATCGAGAAGACCGTGTTGGTATTGCCGCAATCGATGCAGAGAAGCATGTTGCCCCCCGTTTCAGAAAAAGATGTCGCCCGCCGCGATGGCCCGACGGCCCTCGGCGGTGATCAGGATCATGTTGCCGGTCTCGTCGATGGTCTCGAAGCGGCCGGTGACGGTTTCGATGCTCATCCGCGCGATGACGGTTTCGCCCAGCCGGGCGGCGCGTAAAAGCCATGCCGTGCGAATGGGCGCAAAGCCGTAGCTATCGAACTGGCGTTGATATTTCGCGAAGGCGCGCGCGAGGAAGGGCAGGAACTCTTGCGGGGTGATCGCGGTGCCGGTTTCGCCCAAGAGGCTGACCGGCGCCATCGCGCCCGGCTCGACATCGGCCGCGCCCGGCGCCTCCGTGAGGTTCACGCCGATGCCGATCGCGAGATGGCTGATCTGTCCGCCCACGCCGAGGCTTTCGAGCAAGATCCCCGCGATCTTGCCGCCGTTCAGCAACACGTCGTTGGGCCATTTGATCGACAGCCGCGCATGCGGGCCGACAAGCTGGGCAAGCGCCTCGTCCAGCGCCAGCGCCGCGACGAAGGAATAGAGCGCGGCATGTTCGACGCCCTGCCAGGGCTTCATCACCAGCGTCGCCGAGAAATTACCCTTGGGGTGTTTCCATTCGCGCCCGCGCCGCCCGCGCGCCGCGGTTTGCTCCAGCGCCAGAATCCATGCAGGCCCCGCAAGCTGCGGGGCCAGTCTGGCCGCTTCACTCATTGTGGAGTCGGTACGCTCGAGGACGTGGCGCGCCACGCCCTCGGGCCAATCGTCAGGCTTACTGGACAAGCGCCGCAGCCGCAGCCTGTGCCGCGCCTTCCAGACCGAACAGGCTCAGCGCGCCCAGCACCATGACCAGCGCCGAAGCGACCAGCAGGCCCAGTTGCACCGGCTGCATGCGGGTCTCGACGCCCTCACCCTCTTCGCCGAAATACATGAAGTAGACGATGCGCAGGTAGTAGAAGGCACCGATCACCGAGGCCACCACACCGGCGATGACCAGATAGGTATAGCCCGACTGCAGCGCCGCGTTCAGCACCGCGAACTTGGCGAAGAAGCCCAGCATCGGCGGCACGCCCGCAAGGCTGAACAGAAGCACCAGCATCGCCAGCGCCTTGGTCGGCTCTTTCTTGGCATACATGTTGAGCGAGGTGATGTCGGTCACCGGCTGGCCGTCACGCTCCATCGAGAGGATGAAGGCGAAGGTGCCCACGTTCATCGCGACATAGATCGTCATGTAGAGCAGCGTCGCCTGCACGCCCGCTTCGGTGCCCGCGGTCAGGCCCAGCAGCGCAAAGCCCATGTGGCCGATCGAGGAATAGGCCATCAGGCGCTTGATGTTGCGCTGCCCGATCGCGGCGATGGAGCCGACGAACATCGAGGCCAGCGCCAGCGCGGCGATCACCTGACCCCATTCGCCCGGCACATGGCCGAAGGCGTCGAAGGCCAGACGCGCGATCAGCGCCATCGCGGCCATTTTCGGCGCGGTGGCGAAGAAGGCGGTCACCGGCGTCGGCGAGCCCTCGTAAACGTCGGGCGTCCACATGTGGAACGGCACCGCCGAGACCTTGAACGCGAGGCCGACCAGCATGAACACCATGCCGAAGAGCACGCCCACCGGCAGGTGGCCGGCTTCGATCACGGTGATGATGCCGTCAAAGCGCGTGGTGCCGGCAAAGCCGTAGACCATCGAGGCACCGTAAAGCAGCATCCCCGAGCTGAGCGAGCCCAGCACGAAATACTTGAGGCCCGCTTCCGACGACTTCGCGCTGTCGCGGCGCATCGCGGCGACTACGTAAAGCGAGAGCGACTGCAGCTCGAGGCCCATGTAGAGCGCGATCAGGTCGCCCGAGGACACCATCATCATCATGCCGATGACCGAGAGGGTGATCAGGATCGGGTATTCGAAGCGCAGCATGCCGCGGCGGTTCAGGTAGTCCGAGGACATCGCCAGAACGGCCGCAGCCGACAGAAGGATCGCCACCTTGGCGAAGCGCGAGAAGGCGTCCGAGATGAACAGCCCGTCGAAGGCCGCGCCATCGGCGCCGCCGCCGAGGCCGATCCAGACGCCAAACAGCACCATCACCGCGACCGTGATCCACAGGAGCGCGCCCGCGGTCTTGTCCTTGCCGGTGTAGACCGCCCCCAGGAGCGCCGCCATCGCGAAGAGCGCGAGCAGGAACTCTGGAAGAACGGCGGAGAAATCAGCGGAAGTCATCGTGGTTTTCTCCTCAGTGAGCCGCCGCGGCCAGCTCGGTCACCGGCTGGCTGGCGTTGTAGTCATGGATCAGCGCCTCGACCGAGGGACCGATGATATCGGTCACCAGGTTCGGATAGACGCCCAGAAGCAGGGTCATCACCACCAGCGGCGCGAAGATCGCCTTTTCGCGGGTGGTCATGTCGGTGATCGTCTTCAGGCTTTCCTTGATCAGGTCGCCAAAGACCACGCGGCGGTAGAGCCAGAGCGCATAGGCCGCCGAGAAGATCACGCCCGTGGTCGCGACAGCCGCCACCCAGGTGTTCTTCTGGAAGGTGCCCATCAGCGTCAGGAATTCGCCGACGAATCCGCTGGTGCCCGGCAGGCCGACGTTGGCCATGGTGAAGAACATGAAGATCAGCGCATAGGCCGGCATCCGGTTCACGAGGCCGCCATAGGCGTCGATCTCGCGGGTGTGCATCCGGTCATAGATGACGCCCACGCAGAGGAACAGCGCCCCCGAGATGAAGCCGTGCGACAGCATCTGGAAGATGGCGCCGTCGATACCCTGCTGGTTCACCGCGAAGATCCCCATGGTCACATAGCCCATGTGGGCGACCGAGGAGTAGGCGATCAGCTTCTTCATGTCCTGCTGCGCAAGCGCGACAAGCGAGGTGTAGACGATCGCGATCGCCGAGAGCCAGAGCACGAAGCTCGACATCGTCTCGGCGCCGACCGGGAACATCGGCAGCGAGAAGCGCAGGAAGCCGTAGCCGCCCATCTTCAGCAGCACCGCCGCCAGCACGACCGAACCGGCCGTCGGCGCCTGAACGTGCGCGTCGGGCAGCCAGGTGTGCACCGGCCACATCGGCATCTTCACCGCGAAGGAGGCGAAGAAGGCGAGGAACAGGATCGTCTGCAGGCCGCCCACGACCTGAAGGCCGAAGAGCGGGAAGGTCTCAGAGGCGAAGTTGAACTGCAGGAGCTGCACCATGTCGGTGGTGCCCGCCTGCATGTACATCGTGATCATCGCCACCAGCATCAGCACCGAGCCGAGGAAGGTGTAGAGGAAGAACTTGAAGGCCGCGTAGATGCGATCCTTGCCGCCCCAGATCCCGATGATCAGGAACATCGGGATCAGCCCCGCCTCGAAGAACAGGTAGAACAGCACGAGGTCGAGCGCGACGAAGACGCCGATCATCAGCCCTTCGAGCACGAGGAAGGCGATCATGTATTCCTTGACGCGCTTCTCGACGCCCCAGCAGGACGCGATGGTGATCGGCATCAGGAAGGTGGTCAGCATCACGAAGAGGATCGAGATCCCGTCAACGCCGAGCTTGTATTTGAAGCCCATGATCCACTCGCGGTCTTCCACGAACTGGAAGCCCGTGTCCTTCGGGTCGAAGCCCGAGAGCACGAAGAGCGAGATCAGGAAGGTGACCGTCGTCGCCGTCAGCGCGAACCATTTCGCGTTGCGGTCCGCCGCCTCGCTGCCGCCCCGTTGCACCAGCGCCAGGATCGCCGCCGCCACCAGGGGAATGAAAGTGATGATGGAAAGCAGGTTTTCCATTAGTTCGACCCCCCGGTCAGCACGACCCAGAACATGAGAGCGACAACCCCGACGACCATCGCGAAAGCGTAGTGGAAGAGATAACCGGACTGGACCCGGCCAGCGAAGCGGGTGAGCCGCGGGATGATCCCGAGCGCAATCCCGTTGATGGTGCCGTCGATCACCGCACCGTCACCGCGCTTCCACAGGAACTTGCCGAGGGCCTTCGCCGGGTTCACGAAGATCGCGTCGTAAAGCTCGTCGAAATACCATTTGTTCAGCAGGAACTGATAGAGTTGCGGTTGGGCCGCGGCCAGCTTCTTCGGCGTCTCGGGCGAGACGATGTAGAAGAAGAAGGCGGTGATGAAGCCGATCAGCATCGCGACGAAGGGCGACACCTTGACCCAGACCGGCGCGTGGTGCGCGTCGTCCATCACCGTGTTGGTTTCCGCCATGAAGATCGCGCCCGAAGTCATGTCGGGGCCGGCCGCGTGTTCGGTGGCGGGGGCGGCATGTTCGGCAGGCGCCGAATGCTCGCTGGCCGCCGGGACCGCGTGATCGGTGGTCTCCATCGCCGCCGCCTCATGGGCCACCGGCATGTGGAAGAACTCGGTCACCTTGTGGTGGTCGCCGAAGAAGGCGTTGTACCACAACATGCCGCCGAAGACCGCGCCGAGCGAGAGCACGCCAAGCGGCACCAGCATCACCATCGGGCTTTCATGGGCATGCTCATGCGCATGATGATCGCCGCGTTCCTTGCCGTAGAAGGTCAGGAAAATCAGGCGCCACGAGTAGAAGGAAGTGAACAGCGCCGCGATCACCAGCATCCAGAAGGCATAGCCCCCCGCGGTGCCGGCATAGGCGCTTTCGATGATCGCGTCCTTCGAGAGGAAGCCCGCGAAGCCGAAATGGGTGAGCGGGATGCCGACGCCGGTGATGGCGAAGGTACCGATCATCATCGCGGCGAAGGTCAGCGGGATCTTCTTGCGCAGGTTGCCGTAGTTGCGCATGTCCTGCTCGTGATGCATCGCGTGGATCACCGAGCCCGCGCCCAGGAACAGCATCGCCTTGAAGAAGGCGTGGGTCAGCAGGTGGAACATCGCCGCCGAGTAGACGCCGACGCCCGCGGCCACGAACATGTAGCCCAGCTGCGAACAGGTCGAGTAGGCGATGACGCGCTTGATGTCGTTCTGCACGAGGCCCACGGTCGCGGCAAAGAACGCGGTGGTGGCACCGAGGATGGTGATGAACATCTTTGCGTCGGGCGCGAATTCGTAAAGCGGCGACATCCGGCAGACCAGGAACACGCCCGCGGTCACCATGGTCGCGGCGTGGATCAGCGCCGACACAGGCGTCGGGCCTTCCATCGCGTCCGGCAGCCAGGTGTGCAGGATCAGCTGCGCCGATTTACCCATGGCCCCGATGAACAAGAGCACACCCAGCAGGTTCGCCGCGTTCCAGTCGGTCCAGAGGAAGTGGATCTGCGTCTCGGCGATCGTCGGCACGGCGGCAAAGACCACATCCATGTCGATCGAACCGGTCAGCATGAACAGGCCAAAGATACCAAGCGCGAAGCCGAAGTCGCCCACGCGGTTCACGATAAAGGCCTTCATCGCGGCGGCATTCGCCGAGGGTTTCTTGTAGTAGAAGCCGATCAGCAGGTAGGACGCCACGCCCACGCCTTCCCAGCCGAAGAACATCTGCACGAGGTTGTCGGCAGTGACCAGCATGAGCATCGCGAAGGTGAAGAACGACAGATAGGCGAAGAAGCGCGCCTTGTAATGCTCGTCATGGGTCCAGTTGTCGTCATGGGCCATGTAGCCGAACGAGTAGAGGTGCACGAGCGCCGAAACCGTGGTCACCACGATCAGCATGATCGCGGTCAGGCGGTCCATACGGATCGACCAAGCGGTGTCCAGCTCGCCCGAACGGATCCAGTCGAGGATGTGGATGTGCTGGGTGACGCCGTCGAAGGTCAGGAATACATACCAGGACAGCACGCAGCTCAGGAACAGGAGCCCGGTGGTCAGAACCTGCGCGCCCTTCTCGGTGATGAAGCGCCAGCCGAAGCCCGCGATCAGCGCGCCAACAAGCGGCGCGAAGAGGATAATCGTTTCCATCGGCCCTTACCCTTTCATCACGTTGACGTCTTCGACGTCGATGGAGCCGCGGTTGCGGAAGAACACCACGAGGATCGCGAGGCCGATGGCGGCCTCGGCGGCGGCCACGGTCAGGATGAACATGGTGAACACCTGACCCGCGAGGTCGTTCAGATGCGTCGAGAAGGCGACCATGTTGATGTTCACCGACAGCAGGATCAGTTCGATCGACATCAGGATGACGATCACGTTCTTGCGGTTCACGAAGATCCCGAAGATGCCGGTGACGAACAGTGCCGCCGCCACCGCAAGGTAATGTTCAAGTCCGATCATCGCTGTCCCTCCGGGTTCCGATCCCGTTTTTCATGCGGTTTGTCGTAAGATTTCATCACAGCCCCTGCCCCGGTTTCACGTCGACCATCTCCATGGCCTTGGCCGGGTCGCGGTGCATCTGGGCGATCACGTTCTGGCGCTTGACGTCCTTGCGGTGGCGCAGCGTCAGAACGATCGCGCCGATCATCGCGACCAGAAGGATCAGGCCCGCGGCCTGGAACAGGTAGAGGTATTTGTCATAGAGCAGCATGCCGAGCGCGGCGGTGTTCTCGACACCCTCGGGCGTCGGCGCCGAACGCAGGGCCTCGGCGTTTTCCGAAGGCACCCAGTCGCCGAAAGCCACGCCCAGTTGCAGCAGCATGATCACGCCGATCAGGAGCCCCAGCGGCATGTATTGCGCCAGCTGCCCCTTCAGCTCGGTGAAGTCGATGTCGAGCATCATCACCACGAAGAGGAACAGAACCGCGACCGCGCCCACATAGACGATGATCAGCAGCATCGCCACGAATTCCGCGCCCATCAGAACGAAGAGCCCCGAAGCCGAGAGGAAGGCAAGGATCAGCCAGAGAACCGAGTGGACCGGGTTCTTCGACACGACCACCATCAAGCCGGCAACCACCGCCGCGATGGCGAAGAGGTAGAAGGCAAAAGCAAACACCGTCATGCGTTATCTCCCGGGTTCTGCGACCCTGAATCTTGCGTTTCGTCAAAGACGCCTTGCGCGATGTCGAGCGCGCGCGTCATGGCGGGCACCCCGCCGAACATGCTCATCTGAAAGATCGTCTCGGCGATCTCGCGCTTGGTTGCCCCCGCTTCCAGCGCGTTGCGAATGCCCAGACGCAGCTGCGGATCCCCGTGCACGCCCGAGGCCACCATCCCCGCGATCGAGACCAGGAAACGCGTGCGCGCATCCAGCCCTTCGCGGTTGAAGGTGCGGCCAAAGAAGATCTCGAGCATGTCCTTGGGCAGGACCGGGATCAGCTTTTCAAGGGCGGCGGTGTTGAAACTTTCCAGAGCCGGGTTGAAGGCACGGGCCATCTCCTGGCTCTGTGCGATCATGGTCTGAAAGAGTTTCGTGTAATCCTGGGTCATGGGCTTGGCAATTCGCTCTTAACGATAGGGGGCATCGAGTTCGAGGTTGCGGGCGATCTCCGCTTCCCAGCGGGCACCGTTTTCGAGCAGCTTTTCCTTGGTGTAGAACAGCTCTTCACGGGTCTCGGTGGCGAATTCGAAGTTCGGACCTTCCACGATCGCATCGACCGGGCAGGCCTCCTGGCAGTAGCCGCAGTAGATGCACTTCGTCATGTCGATGTCGTAGCGCGTGGTGCGGCGCGAGCCGTCGGCGCGGGGTTCCGCGTCGATGGTGATGGCCTGCGCCGGGCAGATCGCCTCGCAGAGCTTGCAGGCGATGCAGCGCTCTTCCCCGTTGGGGTAGCGGCGCAGCGCGTGCTCGCCGCGGAAGCGGGGCGAGAGCGGGCCTTTTTCATGCGGGTAGTTCAGCGTGGGCTTGGGCGCCACGAAGTAACGCATCCCGAGCGCAAAGCCTTTGATGAAGTCCCACAGGACGAAGTATTTCGCCGCGCGTGCGTAGTCGAACGCCATTGGATCAGCCTCCAATCATCCAGCGAGCCCAGAAGCCGCCGAGAATTTCGAATTTCGCGAGGAAGGAAATGATGACCACCCAGGCAAGCGACAGCGGCAGGAACACCTTCCAGCCGATACGCATCAGCTGGTCGTAGCGGTACCGCGGCACGATCGCCTTCACCATCGCGAAGAGGAAGAAGAAGAACGCCATCTTGCCGACCATCCAGAGCGCCCCATCGGGCAGGCCCGGGATCGGCGAGAGCCAGCCGCCGAAGAACAGCAGCGTGATCAGCGCGCACATCAGGAAGATGGCGATATATTCACCGGCCATGAACAGCAGGAACGGCGTCGAGGAATATTCGACCTGATAGCCGGCCACGAGTTCCGATTCCGCTTCCGGAAGGTCGAAGGGCGGGCGGTTCGTCTCGGCCAGCGCCGAGATGAAGAACAGCGCCACCATCGGCAGGTGCGGCAGCCAGTACCAGTTGAAGATACCCCAGCTGCCATCCTGCGCGCGCACGATGTCCGAGAAGTTCATCGAGCCGGTCGAGATGATCACGCCGACGATGATCAGGCCGATCGAGACCTCGTAGGAGATCATCTGCGCGGCCGAACGCAGCGAGCCGAGGAACGGGTATTTCGAGTTCGACGCCCAGCCGCCCATGATCACGCCGTAAACCTCAAGCGAGGAGACCGCGAAGACATAGAGGATCGCCACGTTGATATCCGAGAGCACCCAGCCCTCGTTGAACGGGATCACCGCCCAGGCGATCATCGCGAGGATGAAGCTCAGCATCGGGGCGAGGAAGAAGACGAACTTGTCCGCCCCCGCCGGAACGATGATTTCCTTGAGCACATATTTCAGTGCGTCGGCCACCGATTGCAGAAGCCCGAAAGCGCCCACAACGTTGGGCCCGCGACGCATCTGCACCGCCGCCCAGATCTTGCGGTCGCCGTAAACGAGGAACAGCAGCGAAATCATCACGAAAGCGATGATCCCGAGCCCTTGCACGAGGATCAGGAGCGCCGTGCCCAGTGGTGTTGCCAGAAACTCAGCCATTTTGTCCCTCTGACCGCCTTTTTCTCAAATCGTCGGAATGCCCCGGTCTGCGCAATCGGCCACCGTTACTTCGGCGTCGATCGTGCGCAAACCGCGCGGCAGAGCAGGCGAAACCGTAAAAACGGCATCCGCCCGCCAGATTGCTCCTTCATGCTCGACCCGCGTGCGCAGATGGCGCGCGAAGCCGTAGCCGCGGATAAGCGCATATTGCGCCGCCGCGCAGGTGGCATAGGCCACCAGATCCTGTTCGCGCTCGCCCGCGCCTTCCAGCGAAACCCGCAGGTTCACCAGTTCGCTGTCGAGCATGCGCGTTTCGACGCCGCGATAAACGGGCTTGGCCGGGGTTTCCTCTGCAATCGCACGGCCCATCGCCTCGCCCGAGAGGGCAAGCGCGAGCCCGGCCGAGACGGCCAGTGCAGTTGCGTTATGGAAACCGAGGGCCATGCGCGCTTACTCCGCCGCCATCGCGCCCGAGACGCGCGCCTTGGCCATGGCCGAAAGCTCGGCCATCAGCACCGAGGCCCGCGCGATCGGGTTGGTGAGGTAGAAATCCTTGACCGCGCTGCGGAAGGTCGCCGTGCCCATGTCGCGCGGGGCGACCGGGGTCCAGGCGTTCTCGACCACCTGATCGACCTGCGCCAGATGCGGCACGGCGGCGACCATCGCGCGGCGCAGGCCGGCCAGGTCGTTCCACGGCTGGGTCGCGCCCAGCTCCGCCGAGAGCGCGCGCAGGATCGCCCAGTTCTCCTTGGCCTCGCCCGGCGCGAAAGCCGCGCGGAAGGCGAGCTGCGGGCGGCCTTCGGTGTTCACAAAGAGGCCGTTTTCTTCGGTGTAGGCGGCGCCCGGCAGGATCACGTCGGCACGGTTCGCGCCGCGATCGCCATGGCTGCCCTGATAGATCACGAAGGGGCCACCCTCGGCCGCCGAAGTGATTTCCACCTCGTCGGCACCCATGTTGTAGATCACCTGCACGCCCTCGACGGCGGCGTTCAGCCCGCCCTCGGTAACCGCGCCCACATCCATCGCGCCAACACGGCCGGCGGCGGTGTGCAGCACCAGCATCTTGCCCGACATCGCCATCGCGGCGGCCAGAACGGCCTCGCCATCGGCTTCCGAGATCGCGCCCTGCCCCACGATCACCAGCGCGCCCTCGGCGGCGGTGGCGGCGGCAAGCGCGGCACGGTCGGTGCCCAGATGCTCGTACTCATAGGTCAGGTCGGCGGCCGCCCCGATCAGCTTGACCGGCGTGCCACGGTTCCAGACCTTGCGGATCCGCGCATTCAGCACCGGCGCTTCAAGGCGCGGATTGGTGCCGATCAGGATGATTTCCGAAGCGGTTTCAATGTCTTGGATCGAAGCATTGCCGACATAGGCCGAGCGGTTGCCGATCGGCAGACGCGCGCCATCGGTGCGGCATTCGACCGAACCACCAAGGCCCTCGACCAGTTGCTTGAGGCTGAAGGCGGCTTCGGTCGAGGCCAGATCGCCCACGAGGCCCAGCACCTTCTTGCCCTGCATCGCGGCGGCAGCTTTGCCGAGCGCCTCGGCCCAGGTCGCGGGGCGCAGCTTGCCGTTCTCGCGCACATAGGGGCGATCGAGGCGCTGGCGGCGCAGACCGTCCCAGACGAAGCGCGACTTGTCGGAAATCCATTCCTCGTTCACGCCGTCATGGTTACGCGGCACGATGCGTTTGACTTCGCGGCCCTTGGTGTCGACGCGGATGTTCGAACCGAGCGCGTCCATCACGTCGATGGTTTCGGTCTTGGTCAGTTCCCACGGACGGGCGGTGAAGGCATAGGGTTTCGAGGTCAGCGCGCCAACCGGGCAGAGGTCGATGATGTTGCCCTGCAGGTTCGAATCCAGCGTCATGTTCAGGTAGCTGACGATCTCGCTGTCTTCGCCGCGGCCGGTCTGGCCCATCTGGGTGATGCCCGCGACCTCGGTCGTGAAGCGCACGCAGCGGGTGCAGGAGATGCAGCGGGTCATCGTGGTCGCGACCAGCGGCCCGAGGTTCAGGTCGGTCGAGGCGCGCTTCGGCTCACGGTAGCGCGAGAAATCGACGCCATAGGCCATCGCCTGATCCTGCAGGTCGCATTCGCCGCCCTGGTCGCAGATCGGGCAATCGAGCGGGTGGTTGATGAGCATGAACTCCATCACCCCTTCGCGCGCCTTCTTGACCATCGGCGAGTTGGTTTTCACCACCGCCGGTTCGCCATTCGGGCCCGGGCGCAGGTCTTTCACCTGCATCGCGCAGGAGGCGGCGGGCTTCGGCGGGCCGCCGACGACCTCGACAAGGCACATCCGGCAGTTGCCGGCAATCGACAGACGCTCGTGATAGCAGAAGCGCGGCACCTCAATGCCCGCCTGCTCACAGGCCTGGATCAGCGTGAGGTTGGGATCAACCTCCACTTCATGCCCGTCGATGATGATCTTTCTGAGGTCTGCCATGTCACAATCCGTCAGTTAGCGTCCACGCGGCAACCCGCGCAGTCTTTCGAAAGGGTCGAGAGGCTCATGCGCAGCCTCCCGGAAAAACCCAGGCCGGAGCCCGGAAGTTGTCTTCGGTGCCCGAAGCGACACCCGCTGCCCCGCAAAAGGCATTGGCGGCGCGCTTGGCCTCGGCGCCATCGGCATAGCCGAACCCGGCACCAAGGCGGGTCACCGCGATCCCCTGCCCGATCGGAGCCACCGCATAGCCCTCGGGGGCGCGGCGCGGGCCGATCGAGGCCTCGCTGTCGCCGGGCATCGCACAGGCGGCGAGCGCCAGCGTGCCAAGCGAAAGGGGGAGCGCGGCGTGCATCAGCTTCACTCCGCCGCCATCGCGCCCATGCGGCCGGTTTTACGGGCCTTGATGCGGTCTTCGATCTCTTCGCGGTAGTGGCGGATGAGACCCTGGATCGGCCAGGCGGCCGCGTCACCGAGCGCACAGATCGTGTGGCCTTCGACCTGCTTGGTCACGTCGAAGAGCATGTCGATTTCCTCGACCTCGGCCTCGCCGGTGACCAGACGCTCCATCACGCGCATCATCCAGCCGGTGCCTTCGCGGCACGGCGTGCACTGGCCGCAGCTTTCGTGCTTGAAGAATTTCGACAGGCGCCAGATTGCCTTGATGATGTCGGTCTGCTGATCCATCACGATCATGCAAGCGGTGCCGAAGGACGATTTCAGCTCGCGCATGCCGTCGTAATCCATGATCGCGTCTTCGCAGAGCGCGGCGGGCAGCACCGGGCACGAGGCCCCGCCCGGGATCACGGCCTTGAGGTTCTTCCAGCCGCCGCGGACGCCGCCGCCATGCTTCTCGATAAGTTCCTTCATCGAGATCGACATCGATTCCTCGATGACGCAGGGCGTGTTGATATGGCCCGACATCGCGAAGAGCTTGACGCCGGTGTTGTTCGGGCGACCGAACGAGGCATACCAGCTCGCGCCGCGGCGCAGGATGGTCGGCACCACGGCGATGGATTCGACGTTGTTCACCGTGGTCGGGCAGCCATAAAGGCCCGCGCCCGCCGGGAACGGCGGCTTCATGCGCGGCATGCCCTTCTTGCCTTCAAGGCTCTCGATCAGGGCGGTTTCCTCGCCGCAGATATAGGCGCCCGCGCCATGCGAGAGGTAGACGTCGAAATCGACGCCCGACTTGCAGGCGTTCTTGCCGATCAGACCGGCCTCATAGCATTCGTCGATGGCAGCCTGCAGGGCCTCTTTTTCGCGAACATATTCGCCACGGATGTAGATATAGGCCGCGTTCGCGCCCATCGCGAAACCGGCGAGAAGCGCGCCTTCCACGAGGGTGTGGGGATCGTGGCGCATGATCTCGCGGTCCTTGCAGGTCGCGGGCTCGGATTCATCGGCGTTGATGACCAGATAATGCGGACGGCCATCGGATTGCTTGGGCATGAAGGACCATTTCAGGCCGGTCGGGAAGCCCGCGCCGCCACGGCCACGCAGACCCGAAGCCTTGACCTGCTCGATGATCCAGTCACGGCCATTGGCCAGGATGCCAGCCGTGCCGTCCCAATGGCCGCGCTTCATCGCGCCCGCCAGCGAACGGTCATACATCCCGTAAAGGTTGGTAAAGATCCGATCCTGATCCTTCAGCATGTCACATCCCTCATGTGCCGGAGCCCCGGCGCCAGATGCGCCAGACTTGCGCCAGCGCGAATACATAGGCGGCCAGGGCCGCCAGATCGCCCAGAACCGCATAGCGCGGATCCAGACCCAGTTTTCCCCCGATCCACTGGAAAGCGAGCCAGAGCACGGTGGTGATCGCGATCACGGTAGCCGCAAGTCGGCCCTCGCGTCGGTTCAGATCCCTGTGCTCCATCCCCTCCCTCAGTAGTCGTTCGTCTTCGCCCGTTCGAGGAAGGCCTCAAGCCCCTCCTCGACGATGATCTTCGCCTGCGCGACCCATTTGTCGCGCGTGCAACGCCCCTTGAAGCGCGGCACGTTCTGATCGGCATAGGCGACCTCGGCGGCCCCCCATTTCGCGATCTGGTCGTAATGCCAGATGCCCCAGCCGTTCAGCACCTCTTCCAGTTTCGGCCCGATGCCCTCGATCTTCTTCAGATCGTCGGCCCCGGCCTTGCGCGGCGCCTTGAGGCCGCGCGGTTTCTTCGGTGCGGCATCCTCTGCCGCTTCGACTTCTTCGGCCTCCACGACGGGTTCGGCCAGTTCGGGCTCCGCCTCGTCGGCGACCGGCGCCGGTTCATCCACGACCACGGCTGCGGTCTCGTCGAGATCGGCAAAGGTGGCGGGTGCCACTTCGGCCGCAGCCTCTTCCGCTGGTTCTTCGGCCAGCGCGGCCGTCACCGGCATCGCGGGCACGGGCGCGGCCACCACCGGCGCGGCGTCAGGCATCGAGGCCATCGGCGCGGGGCGATACTCGGAGATCTCACGGCCCTTGCAGAAACCCCAGACGAGGAACCCGCCCAGTAGCCCGAAGGTCATCAGCCCGAGGAAGGCAGCGCCGGCCAGGCCCAGGTGCGAGACCAGCAACAGGTAGCCCGCCACGACGATCCCCGTCGCGGCAGCCCAGATCCAGCACGTGGTCTGGCAGCTGTTGCTTTGATCCTTCATCACCCTTCCCTGTCCGTTCCGTCTTACTCGTAGATCCCGTCTTTCTTGGCGCGCGCCGAGAATTCGGTCTCCGCACCCGAGGCGAGTTTCGAGGCCTGTTCGATCCAGTTGTCGCGGCTGGCCCGGCCCTTGAAGCCTTCGAGGTTGTCGTCGATCCACGCCAGCTCGTCGGCCTTCCAGCCCGCGATCTGGTCGAAATGGAACACGCCCAGCGAATGCAGCAGCGCCTCGAGCTTGGGCCCGACGCCCTTGATCATCTTGAGGTCATCGGCCTTGCCGTCGCGCGCTTCGGTCAGCATCGCGGGCTTGGTGCCCTTGGCCCCTTCCGCCGGAGCGGCAGCAGGCGCCGGGGCCGCGGCGGGAGCCTCGGCCTTGGGCGCAGCCTTGGCGGCGGCAGCCTGTTGCACCGCCGACATCGGGCGCTGACCCGCGCCCATGATGCCAATCGCGCCGCGCTGACCCGACATCTGCCAGGGCGCGCGCAGCGGCACTTCGGTGCCGTCGATCTTCTTCGCCACATCGCCGATCGCCAGCGCCGGGCCGACCGAGCCATTCGCGGCTTCCTTGTCGCCCGGCATATCGATGCACGAGGTCAGCCCGCCCGCCGGTTCCGACGAGAAGCGGCCCACTTGCGAGCCCGGGCGCGGCGCCTTGCCGGCGCGCAGGTCGTCGATGATCTTGCCGAGGTTTTCTTCGGTAAGATCCTCGTAGTAATCCTTGCCGATCTGGGCCATCGGCGCGTTGGCGCAGGCGCCAAGGCATTCGACTTCTTCCCAGCTCAGCTTGCCATCCGACGACAGCTCGAACGGATGCGCGGCGATCTTTTCGCGGCAGACCTTCATCAGGTCTTCCGAGCCGCAGATCATGCAAGACGTGGTGCCGCAAATCTGGATATGCGCGACCGAGCCGACCGGCGCGAGCTGGAACATGAAGTAGAAGGTCGCGACTTCGAGCACGCGCATGTAGGGCATGCCCAGCATGTCGGCGACATATTCGATCGCGGGCTTCGACAGCCAGCCTTCCTGTTCCTGCGCGCGGAACAGGAGCGGGATCACCGCCGAGGCCTGACGCCCGACCGGGAACTTGGTCATCTGCGCCTGCGCCCAGGCGAGGTTCGCCGGCGTAAACTCAAACGAGGCGGGTTGTTCGTGATGCAGACGGCGAAGCATTAGCGGTCAATCTCCCCGAACACGACATCCATCGTGCCGATAATTGCGGACACGTCCGCGAGTTGGTGGCCCTTGGCGACATGATCCATCGACTGCAGGTGCAGATAGCCTGGAGCGCGGATCTTGGCGCGATAGGGTTTGTTGGTGCCATCCGAAACCAGATAGACGCCGAACTCGCCCTTCGGTGCCTCGACGGCGGCGTAAACCTCGCCGGCGGGAACCTTGAAACCTTCGGTGTAGAGCTTGAAGTGATGGATCAGAGCTTCCATCGAGGTCTTCATGTCGCCACGCTTCGGCGGCGTGAACTTGCCGCGCGCGAGCACATCGCCCTGCCCCTCGGGGGCACGCAGCTTCTCGATCGCCTGCAGCATGATCTTGAGGCTCTCGCGCATCTCGGCCATGCGGCAGAGGTAGCGGTCGTAGCAGTCGCCGTTCTTGCCGACCGGGATCTTGAACTCGAACTCGTCGTAGCATTCGTAGGGCTGCGCGCGGCGCAGGTCCCAGGCGAAGCCCGACCCGCGCACCATCACGCCCGAGTAGCCCCAGTCGAGGATCTCTTTCTCGGTGATGATGCCGATCTCGGCGTTGCGCATCTTGAAGATGCGGTTCTCGGTCAGCAGGCCTTCGATGTCATCGAGCACTTGCGGGAAGGTGCCACACCATTCCTCGATGTCGTCGATCAGCTCCGGCGGCAGGTCCTGATGGACGCCACCCGGGCGGAAATAGTTGGCGTGCAGGCGGGCGCCGCAGGCACGCTCGTAGAAGACCATGAGCTTTTCACGCTCTTCGAAGCCCCAGAGCGGCGGGGTCAGCGCGCCGACGTCCATCGCCTGCGTGGTGACGTTCAGCAGGTGGTTCAGGATGCGACCGATTTCCGAGTAGAGCACACGGATCAGCGAGCCGCGACGCGGCACCTCGATGCCCATCAGCTTCTCGATGGCGAGGCACCAGGCATGCTCCTGGTTCATCGGCGCCACGTAGTCGAGACGGTCGAAATAGGGCGTGTTCTGCAGGTAGGTGCGGCTTTCCATCAGCTTCTCGGTGCCGCGATGCAGCAGGCCGATATGCGGGTCGGCGCGCTCGACGATCTCGCCGTCCAGCTCCAGCACCATCCGCAGCACGCCGTGCGCGGCCGGGTGTTGCGGCCCGAAGTTGATGTTGAAATTCCGGATCTGCTGCTCGTCGGTCAGCACATCCTTCGAGCCGTCATCGTAGGTGTTTTGCCGGATATCGCCGTCCATGGTCTTACCTCTGTCTTACCGATGATGCCGGGGCGGTCGCCCGCCCCCGGCTCAGGCTCAGCTCTTTTTCTCGTCGCCGGGCAGGATGTACTGGGCGCCTTCCCACGGGGAGAGGAAGTCGAACTGCCGGTATTCCTGCGTCAGTTTCACGGGTTCATAAACCACGCGCTTCTCGGTCTCGTCGTAGCGCAGCTCGACATAGCCCGTGGTCGGGAAGTCCTTGCGCAGCGGGTAACCACGGAAGCCGTAGTCGGTCAGGATGCGGCGCAGGTCCGGGTGGCCCGAGAACATGATGCCGAACATGTCGAAGGTCTCGCGCTCGAACCAGTTCGCGGCCGGGTGGACCGACACGATCGAGGGGCACATCTCGTCTTCGCGCACGCCCGCCTTCACGCGGATGCGCTGGTTGCGATACATCGAGAGGAAATGCCAGACCACGTCGAAGCGCACCGGGCGCTCGGGGTGATCGACGCTGGTCAGGTCGACCAGGGTCGAGAACATGCAGTTCGGGTCATCGCGCAGGAAGGTGACGAAATCGACGATCTTCGAGGCCGCGACGGTCACCGTCAGCTCGCCATAGGCGATCTCGGTCGAGATCACGTCGTCGCCCCGCTTGAGCTCGATGTGCGCGGCCAGTTCTTGAAGTGCTTCGCTCATCGTCCTCTCCTCAGCGCACCAGCGTGCCGGTGCGGCGGATCTTCCGCTGCAGCTGCAGGATGCCATACATCAGGGCTTCCGCCGAGGGCGGGCAGCCGGGCACGTAGATATCGACCGGAACGATCCGGTCACAGCCGCGCACCACCGAATAGGAATAGTGATAGTAGCCGCCGCCATTCGCGCAGCTGCCCATCGAGATCACGTAGCGCGGCTCGGGCATCTGGTCGTAGACCTTGCGCAGCGCCGGCGCCATCTTGTTGGTCAGCGTGCCCGCGACGATCATCACGTCGGACTGGCGCGGCGAGGCGCGCGGGGCAAAACCATAGCGCTCCACGTCATAGCGCGGCATCGCGGTATGCATCATTTCTACCGCGCAGCAGGCGAGACCGAAGGTCATCCAGTGCAGCGAGCCGATGCGCGCCCAGTTGATCAGGTCTTCGGCGGTGGTGAGGATGAAGCCCTTGTCCTGCAGATCGCGGTTCAGCGCCTGCGCGGCCACATCCATATCGGCCGCGGCCGTATTCTGCCCGGTCATCACGCCCATTCCAGCGCCCCTTTCTTCCATTCATAGGCAAAGCCCACGGTCAGCACGGCGAGGAACACCATCATCGACCAGAAGCCGACCATGCTCATGTCGCCGAAAGCCACTGCCCAGGGGAACAGGAAGGCGACTTCGAGGTCGAAAATGATGAACAGGATCGAGACGAGGTAGAAACGGACGTCGAATTTCATCCGGGCGTCGTCGAAGGCGTTAAAGCCACATTCGTAGGCAGAGAGTTTTTCCGGATCCGGGTTGCGAACCGCAAGCACGGCGGCAGCCAGGATCAGAACCAGGCCCAGGGCAGTCGCCATTCCAAGGAAAATAAGGATCGGGAGATATTCACGCAGCAGGTCGTGCACGGTTGGCTCCTCCATGACGCGACGCATTGTCGCGCAGTTTCGGCTAAGCGACCTTTAGCCCTGTGCCCCGTGTCGGTCAACCGGAGGCTCGTCGAAAACTGCCTGTTTCGGGAGCAAAAAGTTCATTTTGTATACGAGTGCATACGCTAACAGGGGCGCAGCCCCCTTCAGCCCATGCAGAAGCGCCCCCAGAACAGGGGCGCGGGGCGACTCAGAAACGGGTGCGCAATAATCTGTCGAAAGGGGCCGTGGCGATTTGTTTTAGTTGCCAGAGGCTTAAAGATTCCAATCAGGTACACGTTTTTCAAAGAATGCGCTGATTCCTTCCACCGCCTCGGCGCTTTCCCAGCGCTCGACCAGCTTGCCGATTGTCGCCGCGATCACCGTCTCGTCGATCTGCGGGCCCAGCATCCGCACCAGCGCCTTAGCCTCGGCCACGGCGCCCGGCGCACAGACCAGATAGGGTGCGACCTCGGCCTCGATGGCCGCCTCCAGCGCCTCTGGCGCCACGGTTTTGGCAAGCAATCCAAGCTCTTGCGCTTCCCTGGCGTCAAACAGCCGCGCCGACATGAAGACCCGGCGCGCACGCGCCTCGCCCATCCGCGCCACGACATAGGGCGAGATCGTCGCGGGCGTCAGGCCCAGTTTCGTCTCGGTCAGGCCAAAGCGCGCGCTCTCGACACCCACCGCCACATCGCAGACCGACATCATGCCGATGCCGCCACCAAAGGCATTGCCGTGAATCGCACCGATCACCGGCTTCGGGCAGGTATTGAGCGCGTTCAGCATCCGTGCCAGCACCATCGCCGCCGCCGCCCGCTGTTCGGCATTCGCTGCGATCTGCGCCTGCATCCATTTCAGGTCACCGCCCGCGCAGAAGCTGGCGCCATCCGCCGCCAGCACGACAACGCGCACCTGCGGGTCCGTCCCCAGCGCACCGATCGCGGCGGTAAGTTCGCGCATCATCTGCTCCGACAGCGCATTATGCTTTTCCGCACGCGCGAGGATCAGCCGCGCCACGCCGCGCGCATCGCGCTCGATCCGGATCGTTTCATAGGCCTCAGCCATCGGTCGTCTCCTTCATAGCGCGGGCTAGGGCAGCGGCCTCGGCCAGCACGCCCGCATCAAGCCCGGTGTCATATCCAAGTTCGGACAGCCGCCCGGCCACCGCCTCGGTCGCGACATTGCCCGCCGCGCCCGGCGCGTAGGGACAGCCGCCAAGGCCGCCCACCGCCGCATCGAACGCCCGCAGCCCCAGCGCTAGGCTCGCCTCGATATTTGCCAGCGCCCGGCCCGCCGTGTCGTGGTAATGGCCCGCCAGCCGCTCGGGCGGCAGCTCGTTCAGCACCGCCTCCAGCATCGCCGAGATCGTCTCGGGGCGGCCCTGCCCGATCGTGTCGCCGAGGCTGACCTCGTAGCAGCCCATGTCGCGCAGCGCCGCCGCCACGCGCGCCACATTGGCGGGCGGCGTCGGTCCGTCGAACGGGCAATCCGTCACCACCGAGACATAACCGCGAACCTTCAGATTATCGGCCCGCGCGGCCTCCATGATCGGGGCGAACCGCTCAAGACTTTCCGAAATCGAACAATTGAGATTCGCCCGCGAGAACCCCTCGGAGGCCGAGGCAAAGATCGCGACCTCGTCGGCGCGCGCGGCGCGGGCGGCCTCGTAGCCCTTCAGGTTGGGCGTGAGCGCGGCATAGGAGACGCCCGGCACGCGCGTGATACCCGCGAAAACCTCGGCCGAATCCGCCATCTGCGGCACCCATTTCGGGCTGACGAACGACCCCACCTCGATCCGGCGAAAGCCCGCGCGGCTCAGGCAGTCGACCAGAGCAATCTTGGCGGCGGTCGGGATCTGGCGCTTTTCGTTCTGCAGCCCGTCGCGGGGCGCCATCTCAAAGATTTCAACGCGCTCAGACATCGGGCACCTCGTAGAAGTCCTTGGCATAGATTGCGTCGCCGCCTGCGCGGGCCAGCGCGCGCTGATAGGCGGGGCGCGCCTGCGCACGCGCGCGATAGGCCATGATCGCAGGGAAGCCTTCGGCGCGGACAAAGCGGAACATCGCATCGAGGTTGAAGCCCAGCATGCAATCGGCCGCCGAGAACTCGGACAAAAGCCACTCGCGCCCCGCCAGATGCCGCTCCAGCGCCTTCATCGTCACCGCGAGCCGCTTGGTATCGAGCTGCATCAAGGGCACCGAGCGCGCGGTTTCGGGGCGCAGGAAGATGTGATGGATATTCAGCGCCTGCAGGATATTCGCCTGGGTTTCCGCGAAATGGACCCAGGACAGGAAGGCCGCGCGCTCGGGCGTGCGCGGCGCGGGCGCAAACTGGCCGGTTAACTCGGTCAGGTATTCGACGATCGCCCCCGATTCAAAGATGACCTCGCCCTCAATCTCCAGCGCGGGGATGCGCCCCGCGGGGCTGAGCGCGAGGAATTCGGGCGTGCGCAGGCTGCCGTCGGTCAGGCTGTAGCTGTGGATCTGGCACTCAAGGCCCATCTCCTCGATCAGCCACAGGATCCGCAGCGAGCGCGAGCCGGGCGTGTGATGCAGGCGGATCATGCGGCTTCCTCCTCTTCGAGCCGGATCAGCGCGGCGCCGGCCTCGACCTGCCCCCCTGCCTCCACCAGCACTTCGGCGACGCGGCCCGCGCGCGCGGCCAGCATCGTGTGTTCCATCTTCATCGCCTCGAGAATGGCAAGCCGCGCGCCGGCCTCGACCATATCGCCAGGGCGCACGAAGACCGCCTTCACCTGCCCCGGCATCGGCGCCAGCGTGAGGTCCGACGCCTCCTGATGCGCCGCGCGGTCGAGCGGGTCGGGAATGTCAAAGCGATGCGCGCCGCACATGAATACGGTCACCACGCCACCCGCCTTGTGGAAGCGCGCGCCTGTCTTTGCACCGTCAACCCACCAGCCATCGGGACGCAGGATACACTCATGCGCGCCGCCGCCCACCTCGACCGACACATGGCCGGGGCCAAGCACGCGGATCGCCGCCTCTTCGGTAAAGGCCACCGGGCGGCGCAAGGGCGCCCAGAGCGCAAACCCCGCCCCTGCCCCGTCTTCCAGCCCCGCCGCCGCGATCACCGCCAGCGCGCGCGCGGCCAGAGGCGGCGCGGCTTGCGCGGTCAGCGCGTCAAGGTCGCGCGCGATCAGCCCGGTATCGACATCACCCGCCGCAAAGCCCTTGTGACGCGCGAGCGCCGCGAGGAAGGCGAGGTTCGTCACCGTGCCCGCAACCTGCGTGTCATCGAGCGCGCGCGCCAGCTGCGCCAGCGCCGCCGCCCGGGTCGGCCCGTGCACGATCACCTTGGCGATCATCGGGTCATACCAGGGGCTGATCGTGTCGCCCGGGCGCACGCCGGTATCGGCGCGGCAGCTCTCGGAAAAGACCAGATGTTCCAGCCGCCCGGTCGCAGGCAGGAAACCCGCCGGCACGTCCTCGGCGTAAAGGCGCGCTTCAAAGGAATGGCCGCGGATCGTCAGGTCATCTTGCTGCGCGGGCAAAGCCTCGCCCGAGGCCACGCGCAACTGCCATTCGACCAGATCGACTCCGGTGATCGCCTCGGTCACCGGGTGTTCGACCTGCAGGCGGGTGTTCATCTCCATGAACCAGAAGCGGTCGGGGCGCAGCCCGTCGGAGCCATCGACGATGAACTCGACCGTGCCCGCGCCCTTGTAGCCGATGGCCTCGGCCGCGCGCACCGCAGCCATGCCCATCGCCTCGCGCATCTCGGGGGTCATCCCGGGCGCAGGGGCCTCTTCGATCACCTTCTGGTGGCGGCGCTGGAGCGAGCAGTCACGCTCGAACAGATGCACCGCATGAGTGCCGTCGCCAAAGACCTGCACCTCGATATGGCGCGGTTTTTCGACATATTTCTCGATCAGCACGGCGGGATTGCCGAAGGCGGTCTGCGCCTCGCCCTGCGCCGAAGCCAGCGCGGCGGTGAAATCGCCCGCGCGCTCGACCAGCCGCATGCCCTTGCCGCCGCCGCCCGCGACCGCCTTGATCAGCACCGGATAGCCGATCTGCTCGGCCGCGCCCGCCAGATGCTCCGGGTCCTGATTGGCGCCGTGATAACCCGGCACGACCGGCACGCCCGCCTTGTCCATCAGCGCCTTCGCCGCATCCTTCAGCCCCATCGCGCGGATCGCATCCGCCGAAGGACCGATGAAAACCAGCCCGGCCGCCTCGACCGCATCGACGAACCCGGGGTTTTCCGAGAGGAACCCGTAGCCCGGATGGATCGCCTCGGCGCCCGTGGCCAGCGCCGCCGCGATGATCGCATCGCCGCGCAGGTAACTGTCTTTCGGCGCGGGGCCGCCGATTGCAACCGCCTCATCGGCGAGCGCGACATGGCGCGCACCGGCATCTGCCTCCGAGTAAACGGCCACCGTGGCCACGCCGAGGCGGCGGGCGCTGTCGATGACGCGGCAGGCGATCTCGCCCCGGTTGGCGATCAGGATCTTGCGGAACATCTCGGTCTCCCTTTGATTGCGGCGGGGGCTCTGCCCCCGTGCCCCCGGAGTATATTTCGGCTCAGTGAAAGGGCTTTCAACGAGCCTTAAATACTCCCGCCGGAGGCAAGCTATTACATCCGGAACACGCCGAAGCGCGTCGGTTCGATCGGTGCGCAGAGGCTGGCGGACAGGCTCAGCGCGAGGGTTTCGCGGGTCTTGCGCGGGTCGATGATGCCATCGTCCCAGAGCCGCGCCGAGGCATAGAGCGGGTGGCTCTGGCGCTCGAACATCTCGATCGTGGGGCGCTTGAACTCGGCCTCTTCCTCGGGTGACCAGCTGCCGCCCTTGCGTTCGATCCCGTCGCGGCGCACCGTGGCGAGCACGCCCGCCGCCTGTTCGCCGCCCATCACCGAAATCCGCGAGTTCGGCCAGGTCCAGAGGAAATTCGGGCTGTAGGCGCGCCCGGCCATGCCGTAGTTGCCCGCGCCGAACGAGCCGCCCACCAGCATGGTGATTTTCGGCACATTGGTGGTGGCCACCGCCGTCACCATCTTGGCGCCATGGCGCGCGATGCCTTCGTTCTCGTATTTGCGCCCGACCATGAAGCCGGTGATGTTTTGCAGGAACACCAGCGGGATCCCGCGCTGCGAGCACAATTCGATGAAATGCGCGGCTTTTTGCGCGGCCTCGGAGAACAGCACGCCGTTGTTGGCGACGATCCCGACCGGGCAACCCATGACATGGGCGAAGCCGGTGACGATGGTTTCGCCGAAGCGCGGCTTGAACTCGTCGAAGCGCGAGCCGTCGACGGTGCGGGCGATCACCTCGCGGATGTCGTAGGGTGTGCGCAGGTCGGCGGGCACGACGCCGAACAGCTCATCGGGATCATAGGCCGGGTCTTCGGGCGTCTGCCATTGCACCGTCGCGGGCTTGGCGCGGTTCAGGTGGCTGACGGCGCGGCGCGCAAGGGCCAGCGCATGGGCGTCATCTTCGGCCAGATAATCGGCCACGCCCGAAAGCCGCGTATGCACGTCGCCTCCGCCGAGGTCTTCGGCCGAGACGACCTCGCCGGTCGCGGCCTTCACCAGCGGCGGGCCGGCCAGAAAGATCGTGCCCTGTTCCTTCACGATGATCGTCACATCCGACATCGCCGGCACATAGGCGCCGCCCGCCGTGCAGGACCCCATCACCACCGCGATCTGCGGGATGCCTTTGGCCGACATCCGCGCCTGATTGTAGAAGATGCGGCCGAAATGGTCGCGGTCGGGGAAAACCTCGTCCTGGTTCGGCAGGTTGGCGCCGCCGCTATCGACCAGATAGACGCAGGGCAGATGGCATTCCTCGGCGATTTCCTGCGCGCGGAGGTGCTTTTTCACCGTCATCGGGTAATAGGTGCCGCCTTTCACGGTGGCGTCGTTGCAGACCACCATGACCTCTTGCCCGTGCACGCGGCCGATCCCGGCCACGACACCGGCGCAGGGCGCGGCATTGTCATACATGTCATGCGCCGCCGTCGCGCCGATTTCGAGGAAGGGCGAGCCCGGGTCCAGGAGCCCGGCGACACGTTCGCGCGGGGCCATCTTGCCGCGCGACAGGTGACGTTCGAGCGCCGCGGCCCCGCCGCCTGCCGCCGCCATATCGGCCGCTGCGCGCACGGTCTCAAGCATCGCCAGATGCGCGGCGCGGTTGGCCCGGAAACCCTCGGACGAGGGCAGAGCTGAAGATGTGAGTTTCATGATCCGTCCTTCTTGTCACGCAGCTCGATCGCCCGCGCGGCAGTCATTTCCAACAGGCAACTGGCGCCGGAGATCTGGCTGATCGAGCCATCGCCCCAACGGGCATAGTCGAATGCGCAGTCGGCATCGCGAAAGGCGATCCAGGCGCGCTGCGCCTCAAGCAGCTTGTCGTTAAGCGCTTCGCTCCGCACGCTCATCTGCACGCCAAGCGCCTTGTATTCGGCATTCATCAGGTCTTCCCAGACGGCCCTCTCGACGCCGAGACATTGGGTGATGCCGATGGTCGTCATCCCCTCGGGCATCTCGAAGCAGGCCTTGGCGCCCGCCCCGATACAGTCATGCGCAACCTCGCCCGGGCCGACCTCGGCAAAGCAGGACCGCACCGTGGTCTCGATCCCCGCGAGGACCCCGGCCGGCAGATCCTGCGCCGTGGCGGCCACAGGTCCGAGCAGGACCAAGGCGGCCAGCAGCGCGCGCATCAGGCCTTGTCCATGATTTCGCGGCCGATCAGCATGCGGCGGATTTCCGAGGTGCCGGCGCCGATCTCCATCAGCTTGGCATCGCGGAACAGCCGCGAGACGACCGAGTCGCTCAGGAAGCCCGCGCCACCCAGCGCCTGCACCGCCTGATGCGCCTGCACCATCGCCTGCTCGGAGGCGTAAAGCACGGTCGCGGCCGCATCCTGCCGCGTCACCTGCCCGCGATCGCAGGCCTTGGCGACCTCGTAGGTATAGGCGCGCGCGGTGTTGGTCGCGACATACATGTCGGCGATCTTGGCCTGCATCAGCTGGAAATTCCCGATCGGCTGGCCGAACTGGTGGCGTTCCTTGGAATAGGGCACGACTTCGTCCAGACAGGCCATCATGATGCCGGTGCCGATGCCCGAGAGCACCACGCGTTCGTAATCGAGCCCCGACATCAGCACGCGCACGCCCTTGCCTTCGGTGCCCAGCACGTTCTCCTCGGGCACTTCGCAATTGTCGAAGAACAGTTGCGCCGTGTTCGAGCCGCGCATGCCGAGCTTGTCGAAATGCTGCGAGGTCGAGAAGCCCTTGAAGCCTTTTTCGATGATGAAGGCGGTGATGCCTTTCGAGCCCGCCTCGGGGTCGGTTTTCGCGTAAACCACCAGCGTGTCGGCGTCGGGGCCGTTGGTGATCCAGTATTTATGGCCGTTCAGGACATAGTAGCCGTCTTTCTTCTCGGCGCGCAGCTTCATGCCGACCACATCCGAGCCCGCGCCCGATTCCGACATCGCCAGCGCGCCGATTTTCGCGCCCGACACGAGGTCCGGCAGGTATTTGCGCTTCTGCGCCTCGTTCGCGTTGATCTTGAGCTGGTTCACGCAGAGGTTCGAATGCGCCCCGTAAGAGAGCGCGATCGAGGCCGAGGCCCGCGCGATCTCTTCGGTCGCGACCACATGCGCCAGATACCCCATGGCCGAGCCGCCGTATTCCTCGGCGACGGTGATGCCCAGAAGGCCCAGCTCGCCCATCTCGGCCCAAAGCTCGTTGGGGAATTCATTGTCGAGATCGGTTTTCGCGGCGATCGGGGCAATGCGGTCGCGCGCCCAGCCTTGCACCATCTCGCGCAGCGCATTCACATCCTCGCCGAGGTCGTAATTCATCGAACCGCTGAACATCTTTCCTCCTTCGCCCGCCTCCGTCCCGCGGGCTTTATTGAACGCTTGTTCATTTCTTGCCGGGAAAAGCGAGTCGCGTCAAGCGTCACGTAACGTCTTGGCGCGCGCCCGCCGCATCCCCATCTTGGGGCCAGTCCCCTCAGGAGGTTCCAATGACCCGTATTCTTCCCCTCGCCCTCTCCCTCGCGGTGCTGGCCGGTGCGGCCCAGGCCGAGCCTGTCGGCAAGGTCGGCGTCGACTGGGTCGGCAATGACATCCTGATCGAGGCGATCGAAGACCCGAAGGTCGAGGGCGTCACCTGCCACATCGCCTATTTCGACCGCTCGCTGTTCGACCGGCTCACGCAGGGCAACTGGTTCGAAGACCCGTCCAACGCCTCGATCGCCTGCCGCCAGACTGGCCCGATCACCATCGGCGATATTGAGCGCGGAGCCAAAGGCGAAAACGTGTTTTCCGAAAGCCGCTCGCTGGTGTTCAAAAAGCTCAAGGTCACGCGGATCTGGGACGAGGCGCATCAGAGCCTGATCTACCTAACACACGCGACGGAGGTGACCGAGGGCTCGGCCAAGATGTCGATCTCGACGGTGCCGCTTTACGGCTCCGGGGCCAAGGGCCAGTAACCTAGCCCAGAAGCCGCACGGCCAGACCCGGCAGATCGGCGTAACGGTCCAGCAGCGCCTCGGGCGCGAGCCGCTCGATCGCGCGGCCTTCAGGGCCGAAGGTCACCAGAACCGAGGGCACGCCGACGGCGGCGGCGGTCTTGCGGTCGGTCTCGGTGTCACCGATCAGGCACGACGCCGCGACCTGCCCCGCCACCGCCGCAACCGCGGCGCGATAGGGGGCGGGGTCGGGCTTGCGCGTGGGCAAGGTATCCGCCCCGATCAGCGCGCCGAACAGATCCGCAATGCCCAGCCGCGCCACCAGATCGCGCGCGAGACCCTCGGGCTTGTTGGTGCAGATCGCGGTGGCGATACCCGCCCCGCGCAGCGCCTCGACCGCCTCGGCGGCACCCGGATAGAGCACCGTTTCCACACAGATATTCTCGGCGTAATGGGTCAGAAGGCGCGGGTAATCCGCCTCGATCATTGCCTCGGCCTGCGGGTCGGCCAGACGCTCGTACCCAGCCTTCAGCATCGCGCGCCCGCCATGAAACGCGATCAGCGCATCCGCGACCGGGTCCAGCGGCGCCCCCAGCCCCCGCGCGGCAAAACAGGCATTCGCCGCAGCAATCAGGTCGGCCGAAGTATCGGCCAGCGTGCCGTCCAGATCGAAAACCACCGTGCGCATTGCCACCCTGCCCCTTTTGCAGCCCTATGTTACGGGCACGAAAGACAGCGTGAACGCAGCGCCCTTGCGGCCAGATATGGTATGGGTAAAACGGGAGCGAGCAGAAGAAAAGGCACCCTCATGGCGATTGCGCTGATTGTTTTGGCGGCGGGGCAAGGCACCCGCATGAATTCCGACCTGCCGAAAGTGCTGCACCGCCTGGGCGGCGCGCCGCTGTTTGCGCATGCGCTGGCGGCGGGGCGCGGGCTGGAGCCCGAGCGCGTGATCGTGGTCGCGGGCCATGGCGCCGAAGCGGTGACGAAGGCCGTCGCCAAGGCCGATCCCGAGGCGCAGATCGTGCTGCAAACCGAACAGCTCGGCACCGGCCATGCGGTGGCGCAGGCGCTGCCCGCGCTCGCCGGGTTCGAAGGCCGCGTGCTGGTGCTTTACGGCGACACGCCCTTCATCCGCCCCGAGACGCTCGAGGCGCTGGCGGCATCCTCTGCCGATGTCACGGTGCTGGGCTTCGAGGCCACCGATCCGGGCCGCTACGGGCGCCTGATCGCCGAGGGCGAGGCGCTGGAGCGGATCGTCGAATTCAAGGATGCAACGGATCAAGAACGCGCGATAACCCTCTGCAATTCCGGCGTTATTGCCTGCGACGCAGGCCTTCTGTCCGAGCTTGTCGCGGGGCTCGGCAATGACAATGCGGCGGGCGAATATTACCTGACCGACATCGTGGCCGCCGCACGCGCGCGGGGCCTTTCGGCCGAGGTCGCCACCTGCCCCGAGGCCGAGACGCTCGGCATCAACACCCGCGCCGAGCTGGCCCGCGCCGAGGCGCTGTTCCAGGCCCGGATGCGCGATGAGGCGCTGGAAAACGGCGTGACGATGGTCGATCCGGGCACGGTCTGGTTCGCGCTCGACACCTATCTGGGGCGCGACGTGGTGCTGGGCCCGCATGTGGTCTTTGGCCCCGGCGTGACGGTGGAAAGCGGCGCGCAGATCGAGGCCTTCTGCCATCTTGAGGGCTGCCATATCTCGCGCGGGGCAACGGTGGGCCCGTTTGCCCGGCTGCGCCCCGGCGCGGAACTGGCCGAAGAGGTCCATATCGGCAATTTCGTCGAGGTGAAGAATGCGATCCTCGGCGAAGGCGTGAAGGTCGGCCACCTGACCTATCTGGGCGATGCCGAGGTCGGCGAAGGCACGAATATCGGCGCGGGCACGATCACCTGCAATTATGACGGCGTGTTCAAGCATCGCACCACGATTGGCGCGAATGCCTTCATCGGGTCCGACACGATGCTGGTGGCGCCGGTCACGGTGGGCGCGGGCGCGATGACGGGCTCGGGCTCGACCATCACCGAAGACGTGCCGCCCGGCGCCGTGGCCCTTGGCCGCGCCAAGCAGGTGACCAAGCCGGGCTTGGCCACGAAACTCTTCGAGATGCTGCGCGCCCGCAAGGCCGCCCTTAAGAAAGGCTCGTAAATGTGTGGGATCATTGGCGTTCTTGGCAGCCATGAAGTCGCGCCGCTGCTCGTTGAAAGCCTGAAGCGGCTGGAATATCGCGGCTATGACTCGGCGGGCATCGCCACGGTGAACGACGGGCGGCTGGATCGTCGCCGCGCGGTTGGCAAGCTGGTGAACCTCTCGGACCTGTTGGTGCATGAACCGCTTCTGGGCAAGTCGGGCATCGGTCACACCCGCTGGGCGACCCATGGTGCGGCGACGACGCATAACGCGCATCCGCATCGCTCGGGGCCGGTCGCGGTGGTCCATAACGGCATCATCGAGAACTTCCGCGAGCTGCGCGCCGAGCTGGCCGAGGCGGGCATTCACCCCGAGACCGACACCGATACCGAGACCGTCGCGCTGCTGACGCGGCTTCACATGGATCGCGGCCTGCCGCCCCGCGAGGCGGCCGTCGCCGCGCTGCGCCAGCTCGAGGGCGCCTTTGCGCTGTTGTGGCTATTCGACGGCGAGCCCGATCTGATGGTCGCCGCGCGCCGTGGCAGCCCGCTTGCGATCGGCTATGGCGCGGGCGAGATGTATGTCGGCTCGGACGCGATCGCGCTGGCGCCGATGACCGACCAGATCACCTATCTCGACGAGGGCGACTATGCCTTCATCACCCGCGCGGGCGCCGAGATTTTCGACGCCGAGGGCCGCCGCGCCAATCGCGACCGCCAGCAGATCGACACCGGCGCGGTGACCGTCGAAAAGGCTGGCTACAAGCATTTCATGGCCAAGGAAATCGCCGAGCAGCCCGCCGTTCTGGGCGATGCGCTGCGCCATTACCTGCGCCCGGACGGCTCGCTCAACCTGCCTGAAGAGCTGGATTTCTCGGGGCTCGACCGGCTCACGCTGGTGGCCTGCGGCACCGCCTATTACGCCTGCGCGGTGGCGAAATACTGGTTCGAGAGCCTCGCACGGCTGCCTGTCGAGATCGACGTGGCCTCGGAGTTCCGCTACCGCGAGCCGCCCCTGCCCGCGAAAAGCTGGGCGCTCTTTGTCAGCCAGTCGGGCGAGACCGCCGACACGCTCGCCGCGCTGCGCTACTGCGCCGAGCGGGTCGAAAAGACCGTGGCCGTGATCAACGTGCCCAGCTCGACCATGGCGCGCGAGGCGGATCTGGCGCTGCCGATCCATGCGGGCGTCGAAGTGGGCGTGGCCTCGACCAAGGCTTTCACCTGCCAGCTGCTGACGCTGGCGGTGCTGGCGTTGAAGGCCGGGCGTGACCGGGGCGTTCTGTCCGAGGCCGATCTTGCCGCCCATGCCGATGCGCTGCGCGCCCTGCCCGGGCTGATGAACACGGCGCTGGGGCTCTCTGATGATATCGCGCGCCTCGCCGAAAGCCTCGCCGAGGCGCAGGATGTGCTGTTCCTCGGGCGCGGGCCGCTCTATCCGCTGGCGTTGGAAGGCGCGCTGAAGCTCAAGGAAATCAGCTACATCCACGCCGAAGGCTACGCCTCTGGCGAGCTCAAACACGGGCCCATCGCGCTGATCGAACGCTCGGTTCCGGTGATCGTCTTTGCACCGCACGACCGGCTCTTCGACAAGACCGTCTCGAACATGCAAGAGGTGATGGCGCGCCATGGCCAGGTGCTGCTGGTGTCGGATGCCAAGGGGCTGCAGGCCGCCGAACAGGGCACCTGGGCGCGGCTGAAACTGCCCGAGGTGGCCGAGCCCTTCGCGCCGATCCTCTACGCCCTGCCCGCGCAGCTGATCGCCTATCACACCGCCTGCGCCAAGGGCACCGATGTCGACCAGCCGCGCAATCTCGCGAAATCCGTGACGGTGGAGTGATGGCCCGGAAACGCGGCAAACGGCGCCCGGCCGGCCCGAAACCCTCGGATTTCGAGGCCTTGCCCCCCGAGGAAGAGGCGCGCCTCGCCGCCGAGGCCGTGGCCTATGCCGCCTCGGATGCGGAATATTCCAGCTATCACGAGTTCGAGGATGTGGCTGAAGACCTCGGGCCGCCGCCCACGCTCGAAGACGCGCTCTATGCGCTCGACAGCTGGGCCGATGCCGGGAAGGCCGCCGAGATGGCCACCTATCACAAGGCCGAGCGGCGCTATCTGGGCGTGCCGGTCCCGGCGATCGACGACATGGTGGGCATGTGGCGCGAGCGGCTCGATGTGCCGGGCCGCGTGGCGCTGGCGCGCGATCTGTGGGCAAGCGACATCCACGAGGCCCGCATCGCCGCTGCCAAGCTGCTGACGCAGGCGCGGCTGCGCCCCGATAGCGAGGCCTGGGAGCTGATCGTCAGCTGGGTGCCGCAATTCGACGCTTGGGCGATCGCCGATCACGTGGCCAAAGCCGGAGGCAAACGCCTGCAAGCCGATCCCGCGCGGCTCGAAACCGTCGCCGATTGGGCGCGTTCCGAGCATCTCTGGACGCGCCGCGCGGCCTTTGTCTTCACCCTGCCCTGGACGAAACTGACCCATCCGAAACCCGAAGACCTCGCGACCCGCGAGCAGGTGCTGGGATGGGCGGCCGATCTCGCCGAAGACCCCGAGTGGTTCATTCAGAAAGCCATCGGCTGGTGGCTGCGGGATCTCTCGAAACACGATCCGGCGCGGGTGCGCG
The DNA here is from genome assembly GCF_002358085.1 of Pseudothioclava arenosa. Lineage (GTDB taxonomy): Bacteria > Pseudomonadota > Alphaproteobacteria > Rhodobacterales > Rhodobacteraceae > Pseudothioclava > Pseudothioclava arenosa. Next base: position 267,522 of record NZ_NTJD01000002.1, on the reverse strand, counting down.
ACTGGCTCGACGCGCATGGCGCGCGGCTCAAGCCCTTCGCCCGCAAGGAAGCCGCCAAATACCTGAAATAGCCGCTTCTTCTTGGCAAAAATACGCAAAATCCGGGGGCATTGCCCCCGACGTCAGACTGTCTTGCGCGCCGCCCAGGCGCGCACCGCATCGCCAAAAGCCTCGAACAGCGGGCGCGAGACCGGGTCCTGATCGGCCTGCCATTCGGGATGCCATTGCACCGAAAGCGTAAAGCCCGGCGCATCCTGCACATAGATCGCCTCGGGCGTGCCATCCTCGGCGCGGCCCTCGATCACGATGCGCGGCCCCGGCTTGCAGATCCCCTGCCCGTGCAGCGAATTGGTCACCACCGCATCCCCGCCCAGAAGCCGGGCAAACTTGCCGCCCGGCTCCAGATGCACGATGTGGCGGTTGGTAAACGCCTCTTCCAGCGAGCCTTCGGGCGGCATCCGGTGGTTCATCCGGCCCGGCAGCTCGCGGATCTCGGGGTAGAGCGTGCCCCCCATCGCCACGTTCACCTCCTGAAAACCACGGCAGATGCCGAAAAACGGCTGCCCGCTTTCGACGCAGGCCCGCACCAGCGGCAGGGTGATCGCATCGCGCGCACGGTCAAACGTGCCGTGCTTGTCGGTCTCGGGCTCGCCATATTCCTCGGGATGCACATTCGGCCGCCCGCCGGTCAGCAGAAAGCCGTCGCAGGTCGCGCAAAGCTCCTCGACCGAGACCAGCTCGGGATCGGCGGGGATCAGCAGCGGGATGCAGTCCGCGACCTTCGAGATCGCCTCCGAGTTCATCTGCCCGCCCTCGTGGACGGGATAACGCTCGTTGATCAGGCCGCGATTGCCGATGATGCCGACGACAGGTCTTGTCATGAGGGGCTCCTTTCGCCCTCAAGCTAAGTCACTGTCGCCCGTAACGAAAGCCCCAGAAATGCGCAGACCCCTGTGCAGGAGGGCGCGGGAGGGCGGGACTCAGGCCTCGCCCGTCATCCCCGCCGCCGCGATCCCGGCCAGCGCGGCTTCGGCGTCATTGTCCGAAGTGTCGCCGGTCACGCCCACGGCGCCGATCACGCGCCCCGCGCCGTCACGCACCAGAACGCCGCCCGGCACCGGCAGGACCTGCCCGCCGAAAGCGCCGTTGACCGCGCCGATGAAATAGGGCTGCGCTTCGGCCCGCGCCATCTGCGCGCGCCCCGCCATACCCAGCATCACCGCGCCGTAAGCCTTGGCGCGGGCGATTTCAAAGCGGCCCGGGCTCGCGCCATCGGGGCGCGCGAAGGCGATCGGATGGCCGCCCGCATCCAGCACCACCACCGACAGCGGGTTCCAGCCCGCCGTGCGTCCATGCGCCTGCGCGACCGCGATGATTTCCTGCGCCTGTTCCAGCGAGATGCTCATGCCTGATGTTCCTTTTCCTGAAGACGGCGGTGATGCAGCACCGGCTCGGTATAGCCCGAGGGCTGCACCCGCCCCATGAAGACAAGATCGCAGGCCGCCTGGAAGGCCAGCCCGTCATAGCCCGGCGCCATCGGCTGATAGGCCGGGTCGCCCGCGTTCTGCCGGTCGACCACCTGCGCCATCTTGCGCAAGGCACCCATAACCTGCGCCTCGGAAACAACGCCGTGATGCAGCCAGTTCGACAGCGCCTGCGAGCTGATCCGGCAGGTCGCGCGGTCTTCCATCAGGCCGACATCATGAATGTCCGGCACTTTCGAGCAGCCCACGCCCTGATCGACCCAGCGCACGACATAGCCAAGGATGCCCTGCGCGTTGTTCTCGATCTCGGCGGTGATTTCCTCGGCCGAATAGTTGCGCCCGAGCGCGAGCGGAATGGTCAGCAGGTCATCAAGCCGCGCGGGCCGCGCCATCGCGGCGATCTCGGCCTGGCGGGCCTTGACGTCGACCTTGTGATAATGCGTCGCGTGCAGCACCGCCGCCGTCGGGCTCGGCACCCAGGCGCAATTCGCGCCCGCCATCGGATGACCGATCTTGGCGTCGAGCATCTCGGCCATGCGGTCGGGCATCGCCCACATCCCCTTGCCGATCTGCGCCTTGCCCGCCAGCCCGCAGCGCAGCCCGATATCGACGTTGCGATCTTCGTAGGCCGAGATCCACGGTTGGGTCTTCATCTCGCCCTTGGCGACCATCGGCCCCGCCTCCATCGAGGAGTGGATCTCATCGCCAGTGCGGTCGAGGAAGCCAGTGTTGATGAAGGCCACGCGGTTCTTGGCGGCGCGGATGCATTCCTTGAGGTTGGCCGAGGTACGGCGCTCCTCGTCCATGATGCCGAGCTTGACGGTGTAGCGCGGCAGGCCCAGCGCCGCCTCGACCTGATCGAAGATCTCGCTGGCGAAGGCGACCTCGTCGGGGCCGTGCATCTTCGGCTTCACCACATAGACCGAGCCGGTGACCGAGTTGCGCGCGCCATCCGACTTCTGCAGGTCATGGATCGCGCAAAGCGTGGTGATCATCGCATCCATCAGCCCCTCGAAGACCTCGTGGCCGTCGCGGTCAAGGATCGCGGGGTTGGTCATCAGGTGGCCGACATTGCGCACCAGCATCAGCGCGCGGCCCTTCAGCACATAGGGCGCGCCATCGGTGCCTGTGAAGGCCAGGTCGGGCGCGAGCGCGCGAGTGAACACCTTGCCGCCCTTCGAGACCTGTTCCGAAAGATCGCCCTTCATCAGCCCAAGCCAGTTCGAATAGGCCTGCACCTTGTCCGCCGCATCGACGCAGGCGACCGAATCCTCGCAATCCATGATCGAGGAAAGCGCCGCCTCAAGACGCAGATCGCAGATGCCCGCAGGGTCGGTCGCGCCGATCGGATGCGCCAGGCTGACCACGACAACCACATGCAACCCGTTGTTTTTCAGAACGATTTCCGAAGGCGCCTCGGACGCGCCAGCATAGGCCACGCATTGCGCGGGGTTCGCCAGCCCGGTCTCTTCCGAGGTCTCGGCAAACAGCCCGCCGTTATGAATGCGCAGCGCCCGCGCATCGGCCCAGGAGCCCGCGACCAGCGGGAAATGCGCGTCCAGAAACGCCTTGGCCCGCGCGATCACCCGCGCGCCGCGCTCGGCGTCATAGCCGCCGCCCGCCGGCAGGTCACCCAGCGCATCGGTGCCGTAAAGCGCGTCGTAAAAGCTGCCCCAACGCGCATTCGCCGCGTTCAGCGCATAGCGCGCATTGGTGATCGGCACCACCAGTTGCGGGCCGCATTGGGTGGCGAATTCCGGGTCGGTCGCGGTGGTCTCGATGGTGAAATCCGGGCCTTCCGGCACCAGATAGCCGATCTCTTCCAGAAAGGCGCGATAGGCCGGCATATTCTGCGCCTGGCCGCGATGATGCAGATGCCAGTCGTCCAGATGCGCCTGAATTTCCTCACGTTTTTCCAGAAGTGCGCGGTTCTTCGGCCCCTTCTCATGGATCAGCGCCGAAAGCCCTTTCCAGAACGCCCCCGCCTCAATCCCCGTCCCCGGCAGAGCCTGCGTCTCGACAAAAGCCGCCAGCTCGCTGGCCACTTGCAACCCTTCGCGTTCGACACGTTCACTCATTCGGACCTCCCTGATTTTGCGCCAGAATTGACGGCTCACCGGCGCAGAGTCCAGAAAAAATACGCCCAAAATTCTCATTTTGGTATACAAAAATTACCAATAATGGCAAAGTTGGGCGAATTTGCCGCATTCACGAGCAGGTTATGCCCCGGAACGTGGCCTTGAACCCCTTCGGGCCGCGCCCTAACGTCCGCTTTCCAATGACCGACAGGAGAGCATGATGGACGGCACGATCCGCCTCGCCGATTACCGCCCCTACCCGTTCGAGGTGACGCAGGTCGCGCTCCTGTTCCGGCTGGCGCCGGGGGCGACGCGGGTACGCGCGCGGCTCGATCTGGTGCCGCGCCAGCCCGGCGCGCCCCTGCGACTTGACGGCGAGGAGCTGCGGCTGATCTCGGCGGCGATCGACGGCGAGGCCTTGGGCGGCAATGACTATCTGCTGACCGAGACCGGGCTGACCATCCACGCCGCCGCCCTGCCCGAGGCGCCTTTCACGCTGGAAACCGAGGTCGAGATCGCGCCCGAGGCGAATACCGCGCTCGAAGGGCTTTATATGTCCAAGGGGATGTATTGCACGCAATGCGAGGCCGAGGGCTTCCGCAAGATCACCTTCTACCCCGACCGCCCCGACGTGATGGCACCCTTCCAGGTGCGGATCGAGGGCGATCTGCCGGTGCTCTTGTCAAACGGCAACCCGGTGGCGCAGGGCCCCGGCTGGGCCGAATGGCACGACCCCTGGCCCAAGCCCGCCTATCTCTTCGCGCTGGTCGCGGGCGATCTGGTGGCGCATCCGGGGTCGTTCACCACCGCCTCCGGGCGCGAGGTCACGCTCAATATCTGGGTGCGTCCGGGCGACGAGGACCGCTGCGGCTTCGCGATGGAGGCGCTGAAGCGCTCGATGCGCTGGGACGAGACCGCCTATGGCCGCGAATATGACCTCGATATCTTCAACATCGTCGCGGTCGACGATTTCAACATGGGCGCGATGGAGAACAAGGGGTTGAACATTTTCAACTCGAAATGGGTTCTGGCCTCGCCCGAAACTGCCACGGATTCCGATTTCGAGCGGATCGAGGCGATCATCGCGCATGAGTATTTTCACAACTGGACGGGCAACCGCATCACCTGCCGTGACTGGTTCCAGCTCTGCCTGAAAGAGGGGCTGACGGTGTTCCGCGACCAGAGCTTTACCGCCGAGATGCGGCTGGGCCCGGTCAAGCGGATCGAGGATGTGATCTTGCTGCGCGCGCGCCAGTTCCGCGAGGATCAAGGCCCGCTGGCCCATCCGCCGCGCCCCGACCATTACAAGGAAATCAACAACTTCTACACCGTGACCGTTTATGAGAAAGGCGCCGAGATCGTCGGCATGCTGAAACGGCTGGTGGGGGACGCGGGCTATCGCGCGGCGCTGGACCTCTATTTCGACCGCCATGACGGGCAGGCCTGCACGATCGAGGACTGGCTCAAGGTCTTCGAGGACGCCAGCGGGCGCGATCTTGCACAATTCAAACATTGGTATGTCGAGGCCGGCACCCCGCGCCTGCGCGTGAGCGAGGACTGGGCCGAGGAGCGGCTGACATTGACTTTCGAACAATCGACCCCGCCCAGCCCCGGCCAGATGGAGAAGGCCCCGCGCCATATCCCGATCGCGGTGGGGCTCCTGTCGCCCAATGGCGACGAGGTGGTGCCGACGACGGTGCTCGAGATGACCGAGGCTCGCCAGAGCTTCTGCTTCGAGGGGCTGGCCACGCGCCCCGTCGCCTCGATCCTGCGCGATTTCTCGGCCCCGGTGATCCTTGAACGCGCGCAAAACGGGGCCGAGCGGGCGTTTCTGTTGGCCCATGACACCGATCCGTTCAACCGCTGGGAGGCGGGCAATGCCCTTGCGCGCGCCTGCCTGATGGAGATGGCCGAGGGCGCGGGGCCGGATGGCGCCTATCTGGACGCACTCGGGCCGGTTCTGGCCGATGCGGCACTTGACCCGGCGTTCCGCGCGCTCTGCCTGCGCCTGCCGAGCGAAGACGAGTTGGCCCAGGCTCTGCATGCGGCTGGCAAGATCCCCGACCCCGATGCGATCCATGCCGCGCGCGCGGCCTTGATGCGGGCGATCGCGCAACGCCACGAGGCCGCCCTCTCCGAGATCTACGCGGCGATGGCGGTGCCCGGCCCCTATCAGCCCGACGCGGAGCCGGCGGGTCGGCGCGCGCTGCGACTGGCGGCGCTGGCGCTGCTGTCCAAGCTGGATGGCGGCGCGCGGGCGCGGGCGCTTTTCGCCGAGGCGCAGAACATGACCGAGTCTTTCGGCGCCCTTTCCGCGTTGATCGCGCTTGGCGCGGCCGAAGCCGAGACCGCCGCCTTCCGCACACGCTGGCAGGGCGACCGGCTGGTGATGGACAAGTGGTTCATGGCGCAATTGGCCTATTGCCCGCCCGGACTGGCGGCGGGTCTGGCGCGCGATCTGGCCGAAGACCCGCTCTTTGACTGGAAGAACCCGAACCGCTTCCGCGCACTGATGGGGGGCCTCTCGGCCAATCACGCGGGCTTCCACGATCGGTCGGGCGCGGGCTACCAGTTCTATGCGGACTGGCTGATCCGGCTCGATCCGGTGAACCCGCAGACCGCCGCGCGCATGTCCACCGCCTTCGAGACCTGGCGGCGCTTCGATCCGGGCCGGCAGGCGCTGGTGCGCGATGAACTGGACCGGATCGCGGCCACGACGGGCCTGTCGCGCGACCTTTCCGAGATGGTGCAGCGCCTGCGCGGGTGACGATTCGTCGCGGCGAATCACGCGTCCCCGCATCGGGACGCCAATATTGCCGCGAAATCTGACGTTCAGGTCACCTGCGCGGCGGCCCTTTCCCGGGCAACAATCGCCGCCGCTTCGCAAGATCGTTGCCGAAGGCCTGATCAATGGCCAATTCGTGCCATATTGCGGTCGAAACTCGTTAACGAGCCACGACCTATAGTCGTTGGCATGATGGTACAAACGTTCGAATATCGATTTCAGGCCCGTCGGCCACTCAACTACATGGCCTTCGGTCTTGGCGTTCTCACCGCGTGCATGCTGATCGCAACGCACGCCAAATCCTGGACCTGGGCACCTGTCCTGATCTACCTGGGTATCGTGTTCACACAACTCTGCCGCAACCATTCCCGCGGGTTGCGGCTCACGCTCTGGCATCTCGAATGGTATGTCGACGACACACTGCAAGAGACGATCCCCCTGCAGCAGATCCGCCGCGCGAAGGTGCGCACGGGGTTGTTCGCACCGAACGAGTGCACGCTGGAGCTGCTGGACGGACGGCGCTTCGTGCTGCCCTTCGACACGCCGCCCCGTGCCTATCGCCTGCGTGAGCAGCTGGCTGCGCGGGGGGTTCGCCTCGCCTGAGGCTTGCCCCCGCGCCGCCCCTGTCCTAGAAGCGTCGCAAGCCGTTTCAAACAGGATCAGGACATGCTCGACCATCTCGCATTTGAGCCCCCCAAACCCAAGGTCATCGCCGGCGCGAAAGCCGACTGGGAACTGGTGATCGGGCTTGAGGTGCATGCGCAGGTCAGCTCGAACGCCAAGCTGTTCTCGGGCGCCTCGACCACTTTCGGCGCGGAGCCGAACTCCAACGTGGCCTTCGTGGACGCGGCGATGCCGGGCATGCTGCCGGTGATCAACGAATATTGCGTGGCGCAGGCGGTGCGCACGGGCCTTGGCCTGAAGGCCGAGATCAACCTGCGCTCGGCTTTCGATCGCAAGAACTATTTCTACCCGGACCTGCCGCAGGGCTATCAGATTTCGCAACTCTACCACCCGATCGTGGGCGAGGGCGAGATTATCGTCGACATGGGCCCGGGCGTTGCGCGCCGCGTCCGCATCGAGCGCATCCACCTTGAACAGGACGCGGGCAAGTCGATCCACGACATGGACCCGCATATGTCCTTCGTCGACCTGAACCGCACCGGCGTCGCGCTGATGGAGATTGTCTCGCGCCCCGACATCCGTGGCCCCGAAGAGGCCGCCGCCTATGTCGGCAAGCTGCGCCAGATCCTGCGCTACCTCGGCACCTGCGACGGCAACATGCAAAACGGCAACCTGCGCGCCGATGTGAACGTCTCGATCTGCAAGCCCGGCGCCTATGAGAAATATCAGGAAACCGGTGATTTCAGCCACCTGGGCACGCGCTGCGAGATCAAGAACATGAACTCGATGCGCTTCATTCAGGCCGCGATCGAATACGAGGCGCGCCGCCAGATCGCCATCGTCGAGGATGGTGGCGAAGTGGTGCAGGAAACCCGCCTCTACGATCCCGACAAGAACGAGACGCGCTCGATGCGCTCGAAGGAAGAGGCGCATGATTACCGCTACTTCCCCTGCCCCGACCTCCTGCCGCTGGAGATCGAGCAGGCCTGGGTCGATGACATCGCGGCCACGATGCCAGAGCTGCCCGACGAGAAGAAGGCCCGCTTCGTCGGCGACTTCGGCCTGTCGGAATATGACGCCTCGGTGCTGACCGCCGAGGTCGAGAACGCCGATTACTTCGAAGGCGTGGTTGCGGTTTGCGCCGATGGCAAGGGCGCGGCGAACTGGGTCATCAACGAGCTCTTCGGCCGGCTCAAGAAAGAGGGCCACGAGATCGGTGAAAGCCCGGTCAGCCCCGAGCAGCTCGGCGGCATCGTCAAGCTGATCAAGTCGGGCGACATCTCGGGCAAGATCGCCAAGGACCTCTTCGAGATCGTCTATACCGAAGGCGGCGACCCGGCCGAGATCGTCGAGGCGCGCGGCATGAAACAGGTCACCGACACCGGCGCGATTGAAAAAGCCGTCGACGAGGTGATCGCGGGCAACCCCGCGCAGGTGGAAAAAGCCAAGCAGAACCCCAAGCTCGCGGGCTGGTTCGTCGGTCAGGTGATGAAAGCCACCGGCGGCAAGGCCAACCCCTCGGCCGTCGATGCGCTGGTCAAGGAAAAACTGGGCCTCTGAGGCACCCGAAGCTTACAAAAGGGCGCCCTGCGGCGCCCTTTTTCATTTGCGGGCGGGAAGTTGCCGCCTCACGGGGCTGTGGCTTGACCTGCCCTGACCATCGGGTAAACCCATGCGCAAAGCGGAGGCTCTGATGCGGTTTGAATACAAGGTCGTGGCTGCGCCGCAGCGCGCGGAAAAGGTGAAGGGGCTCAAGACCGGAGCCGATCGCTTCGCCCATACGCTGGCGGCGTTCCTGAATGATCTGGGCCGCGAGGGCTGGGAGTATCTGGGCACCGAAGTGCTGCCCGCCGAAGAGCGCACCGGGCTTGTCGGGCACAAGACGGTCGAACATCGCGTGATGCTGTTCCGCCGCCCGCTCGCCGAAGGCGCGGACGCCCCGGCCAGCGAGCCCGAGACCGAGCCCAAGCGCGCTCTGCGCCCCGAGGCCCCCGAAGGCACCGCCCCCAGCCTGCGCGCGAAACGCGACTGATCAGCCCTCGATCTCTAGCGCCAGCGCGTGGATGCGCCCGATCAGATCGGGGCCGATCGCCTCATGCACCGCGCGGTGACGCGCCAGCCGCGACAGGGGCGCCAGCCGCGCCGCCTTGATCCGCACACGGAAATGGCTCTCGCCCTCGGGGCGCGCACCTGCGTGCCCGGCATGGCGCGCGGAGTCGTCGATCACCTCCAGCACCTCCGGTTCAAATACTTGAAGTTTCTCGGCAATTTCCTGCGCAATCGGCATTTTTCCCCGCTTTCCCGCCGGGGCCCTTTCACCCGGCTCAATTTGGTCTAAACTGTGCGACCCGAGTCGGGAATGGTACGCGAACAGGCACCACAGGAAAGGCGAAGCATGAGCAGCTCCGATCCCTTTGGCTTCAACATTTCGGCCGCTGCCGACAAGAAGCGCCGCCAGAAAGGCCGGCGTGGCATGTCGGGCGCCTTCGAGACCTCGACGCGGGTCTGCGACCATCAGGGCTGCGAGGAGCCGGGCCAGTACCGCGCGCCAAAATCACCCAAGGTGCTCGACGACTATTACTGGTTCTGCAAGGACCACGTGCGCGAGTACAACCTGAACTGGAACTATTTCCAGGGCCAGTCCGAAGAGGAATTCCAGGCCTTCCTCGACAATGCCACCGTCTGGGAGCGGCCGACCCGCCCCTTCAACCGCGCCAATGACGAAAAACTTGGCTGGGCGCGCCACGGCATCACCGATCCGATGGAGCTTCTGGGCGAGAACGCCACGCGCAACCCCGGCCGCGTCGCCGTGGGCCGCAAGCTGCCGCCGACCGAGCGGCGCGCGCTCGAGATACTCGAGGCCAAGGAGCACATGACCAAGGCCGAGATCCGCAGCTGCTACAAGGCGCTGATCAAGGTGCTCCACCCCGACATGAACGGCGGCGACCGCAGCCAGGAAGAGATGCTGCAGGAAGTGGTCTGGGCCTGGGATCAGATCAAGGAAAGCCGCAACTTCAAATAAGGGGGCGCTGCCCCCCGCCCTCTGGGCTCGCCCCGGAGTATTTGGCCGGAGTATTTGGCGCTCGATGAAGGGCGCCTTTCATTTTGCCGGAAATATCCCGGGGGGGGACGAGGCGGATCAGCGGGGCTTCCGCCGGAAGCTCCGCCCGCCGAAGGTGGGGGCAGCGCCCCCTTCCGCCCTCCGGCTCAATGCGCGCCCTTGCCGCCGCGCAGAGCGGCCAGCACCGGGTCGATGACCTTCGCGACCACCGGGATCAGCACGAAGCCGAGCGCGAGGCCGAAGACCCCGTCGAAGAAAGCCGTCACGCTCCAGCTGACCACGCCTTCGAGGGCGGGCAGCGCGTGGGCGGCGGCCTCGGCCTGGTGGTGGATCCAGTCATAGGGCGCGTGCCAGCCCAGCGCGTCCAGCCCATGCAGGATGATCGACCCGCCGACCCAGATCATCGCGGCCGTCCCAACGATCATCAGCGCCTTCATGAACCCCGGCATCACCGCCACAATCCCGCGCCCCAGAGCGCGCGTCGGTCCGAATCGTCCCACGCGGGCGAGCCAGAGACCGACGTCATCAGCCTTCACGATCAAGGCGACACCGCCATAGACCGCGATCGTGATCCCCACCGCCACCAGCGCCAGCGCCAGCGCCTGCATCCAGACCGGCTGATCGGCAGGCAATGCGGAAAGCGCGATGGTCATGATCTCGGCGGAAAGGATGAAATCGGTCTTCACCGCGCCCGCGACCTTCTCGGCTTCGAGATGCGTAGGATCGGCTTCGGCCCCGCTATGGCCGTCGGCATAGGGCGCATGCGGCCGGAACACGTGATAGATCTTCTCGGCGCCCTCGAAGCACAGATAACTCCCGCCAAGCATCAGCAGAGGCATGATGACCCAGGGCGCGAAGGCCGAGAGCAACAGCGCGGCGGGCAACAGAAACAACAGCTTGTTGCGAATGGAGCCGAGCGCGATCTTGCCCACGATCGGCAATTCGCGCGCGGGGGCAAAGCCGTGCAGATATTTCGGCGTCACCGCCGCATCATCAATCACCGCGCCCGCGGCCTTGGCCCCGGCCTTGGCCGCCTGCCCGGCGATATCGTCCACGCTGGCCGCCGCCACCTTGGCGATACCGGCCACGTCGTCGAGAAGCGCCAACAAACCACTCATGATCCACTCCTGCTCGTTCCGCGCGACCCTAGCGGGCACGTGGCGCATTCACAACACCCGGCACCGGCGAATGCGGCCGATCACTTTCCCGTTTACTTCCCTTAACGCAGCGTTAACCATTTCTGCCGTTAGGGAAGCCAGCTTTCCTCGGCACCAGGGAGTGCCGAAAAGCTTGGACATTAGTCTGGAGAAAGACATGAGCAAATTTACGAAAATTGCCGGGATGACCGTCGCAGCGCTGCTGCTGGCCTCGGCGGCCTCGGCGCAGAACTTTGCCGGCGGCTATGGTGGCCTTGCCATCACCTCGACCAATGGCGACACCGAAGCGCCCTGGGGCTGGGACACCGACCTGACGGAAGGCGATGACAGCCACGACATCGACGGCAAGGGCTTCATGGGCATCCTGGGCTACAACTGGCAGGCGGGCTCGGTCGTCTACGGTATCGAAGGCGCGGTGGGCAACATGAACACCAAGGGCGACGACGCCTTCACCAGCGGCGCGCTGAACGGCACCAAGATCGGCACCAACGCCTATCTGGCCGGCCGCGTTGGCTTTGCCACCGGCAACATGCTGTTCTACGGCTCGCTCGGCGCCTCGGTCGCGCGCACCAAACTCCCGGAGTACCACGAAGTTGACGGCCCGCTGATCAACCAAGCCAACATCACCCACTCGGGCACGCGCGCCGCGCTCGGCATGGAATACGTGATGGGCCCGGGCATGCTGCGCGCCGAAGTCGCGCACACCCAGTACAACAAGAAAACCGTGAACTATGAATACTACATCCAGTCCAAGCCCGAGGTGACCACCGCGACCCTCGGCTACCTGGTCAAGTTCTGATCCGCGTAAGGCGATCGAACACTGTGCAAGGGCGCCCCTCGCGGGCGCCCTTTTGCATTGCAGCTGTCCCCCATACAATCCGCCCCCTTGCACCGCCCTCCCCCTTGCGCCACATATTCAGGGGAGTGAAGGAAAGGACGCGAGAATGCTCGATCAGAACGCCAAGCCCACCGAAGAGATCGATATCCGCGACGTGTTCGGGTTCGAGTGTGACATGAAGGTCAAAGGCTTTGCCGAAGCCTCCGACCGCGTCCCGGTGATCGACCCGACCTATAAATTCGACCCCGACACCACGATGGCGATCCTCGCGGGCTTTGCCTATAACCGCCGGGTGATGATCCAGGGCTATCACGGCACCGGCAAATCGACCCATATCGAGCAGGTCGCAGCCCGCCTCAACTGGCCCTGCGTGCGCGTCAATCTCGACAGCCATGTCAGCCGGATCGACCTGATCGGCAAGGACGCGATCAAGCTGCGCGACGGCAAGCAGGTCACCGAGTTCCACGAGGGCATCCTGCCCTGGGCGCTGCGCAACCCGACCGCGATCGTCTTCGACGAATACGATGCCGGCCGCGCGGACGTGATGTTCGTGATCCAGCGCGTGCTCGAAACCGACGGCAAGCTGACGCTGCTCGACCAGAACGAGATCATCACGCCGAACCCCTATTTCCGCCTGTTCGCGACCTCGAACACGGTCGGTCTGGGCGACACCACCGGGCTTTACCACGGCACGCAACAGATCAACCAGGCGCAGATGGACCGCTGGAACCTCGTGGCGACGCTGAACTACCTGTCGCATGATGCCGAGGCCGCGATCGTGCTGGCGAAATGCCCGCATTACAACACCGAGAAGGGCCGCAAGCAGATCAACCAGATGGTGACCGTGGCGGACCTCACCCGCACCGCCTTCATCAATGGCGACCTCTCGACGGTGATGAGCCCGCGCACGGTGATCAACTGGGCGCAGAACGCCGAGATCTTCCGCAACGTGGGCTATGCCTTCCGGCTCACCTTCCTCAACAAATGCGACGAGCTGGAACGTCAGGTCGTGGCCGAGTTCTACCAGCGCCTCTTCGACGAGGAGCTGCCCGAAAGCGCCGCTGCGCTGGCAGGCCAGTGATGGCGGGCCGGGTTTCGCTCCGCGTCGTGCTGATCGCTCTGGCCTGCGCCTCTGCCCTGCCCGCCCGGGCCGAGGAAGATGCCGCGCTGCGCCCGATCATGGGCTGTGTCGGCCTGCATGAAAGCGTGCATTTCGTGCGCAAGAAGCTTGAGGTCACACAAGACGAGGGCCATGACGCCCTGCGCGCGCATTGGCAGGACCATGTCGCCGCCCACAAGGGCGATGCCGACGATTACACCCTGACCGAGCTTTATTCCGCCGCGACGCGGGTCTATTGGCCGATGGTCCTCGAGGCCGAGGGTGACCGCAAGGCGGGCCGCTCGTCCGAGGCCGCGCCCAGCGAGGCCGACACCGCCTATCGCGCGGCGCTGGCCGATTGTGCCGCCCTCGACGCCCAGCTTTCGGAGGCCGCGCCCGCGCAATGATGAAGCCCAAGGACAACCCTGCAGACCCGTTCAAGAAGGCGCTGGCCGAGGCGACCAAGACGCTGGCCGACGCGCCCGAAATGAACGTGACCTACACGGTCGACCCTTCGGGCGTGTCGGGCGACGTGATGCGCCTGCCGCAGGTCAGCCGCCGGATGACCCGCGACGAGGTTCTTCTGGCGCGCGGCACGGGCGATGCGCTGGCGCTGCGCCACCGGTTCCACGACGATGCCACCTCGGCGCGCTACCTGCCGCAGGGCGAGATGGCCCGCGCGATCTATGACGCGATGGAGACCGCACGTTGCGAGGCGCTTGGCGCGCGCGACATGCCCGGCACGCTCTCGAATATCGACGCGAAGATCGCGCATGAGGCCGCACGCAAGGGCTATGGCCAGATCCGCAACCGCGAGGCCGCCCCGCTGGCCGCGGCTGCGGGCTATTTCCTGCGCGAGGCCGCGACCGGGCGCGCCCTGCCCGCCGACGCGGCCAATGTACTCGACCTCTGGCGCGGCTTCATCGAGCAATCCGCCGGTGGCGACATGGAGGATCTGCGCGCGGCGATTGCCGACCAAAGCGCCTTTGCGCGGCTCACCCGCAAGGTGATCGCGGATCTCGGCTTTGGCGACCAGCTTGGCGACGACCCCGATGCCGAGCTGAATGACGAAGCCGAGGAAAACGCCTCGGAACAGGACGAAGAGGCGGGCGACAATCAGGCGCGCGACGAGTCGCAGGAGGATGACCAGGAGGTCACCTCCGAGTCGACGCAGGAGCAGCAGCAGGATCAGACCGAGACCCGCGTGTCTTCGGCCGAGGCCTCGGAAGACGAGATGGGCGAAGAGGTCGAGCTGCCCGAGGCCGACGCCCCGCAAGAGCCGCCGCCGCCCGCCTTCTCGGATGCGGACCCGAATTACAAGGTCTTCACCACCGAGTTCGACGAGGAGATCGCCGCCGAAGAGCTAGCCGAACCGGCTGAACTGGAACGCCTGCGCGCCTATCTCGACCAGCAGCTCGAACCGCTGAAGGGCGCGGTGGCGCGGCTTGCGAACAAGCTGCAACGCCGCTTGCAGGCGCAGCAGAACCGGTCCTGGGAATTCGACCGCGAAGAGGGCACGCTCGATGCCGGGCGGCTTGCCCGCGTGGTCGCGAACCCGACCACGCCGCTGTCGTTCAAGGTCGAGAAAGACACCGAGTTTCGTGACACGGTGGTGACGCTTTTGCTCGACAACTCGGGCTCGATGCGGGGCCGGCCGATTTCCATCGCCGCGATCTGCGCCGATGTGCTGGCGCGCACGCTCGAACGCTGCTCGGTCAAGGTCGAGGTGCTGGGCTTTACCACACGCGCCTGGAAGGGCGGGCAATCGCGGGAGAAATGGCTGGCCGAGGGGCGCCCGCAGCAGCCGGGCCGCCTCAACGACCTGCGCCACATCATCTACAAGCGCGCCGACGCGCCGATGCGCCGCACGCGGGCCAATCTGGGCCTGATGATGAAAGAGGGGCTCCTGAAGGAGAACATCGACGGCGAGGCGCTGGAATGGGCCTATCGGCGCACGCTGGCGCGGCCCGAGGCGCGCAAGATCCTGATGGTGATCTCGGACGGGGCGCCGGTGGATGACTCGACGCTGTCGGTGAACCCGGCGATCTTCCTCGAAAAGCACCTACGCGACGTGATCGCGATGATCGAAAAGCGCCGCGGCGTCGAGCTGATCGCGATCGGCATCGGCCATGACGTGACGCGCTATTACCAGCACGCGGTGACGATCACCGATGCCGAGCAGCTTGCCGGCGCGATGACCGAGCAGCTTGCGGGGCTCTTCGATTCTGACCCGCGCGCCCGCGCACGGGTCCTCGGGATGAAAAAGGCACTTTGATGTTTCAGGATTTCGAACAGAAATCGTCCCCCGAGGCGGGCCCGCCCCGGCTGGCGGCGCTGCGCGCGGTGATGGCCAAGACGGGTCTGCAGGGTTTTTTCGTGCCCCGCGCCGATGCCCATCAGGGTGAATATGTCGCCGAGTGCGACGCACGGCTTGCATGGCTCACGGGTTTCACCGGCTCAGCCGGGTTCTGCATCGCGCTCGAGGGCTGCGCGGGCGTCTTCGTCGATGGCCGCTACCGGTTGCAGGTCCGCGCCGAAACCGACCCCGCCGCCTTCACCCCCGTCGACTGGCCCGAAGTGCAACCCGCCGACTGGCTGCGCGCGGCGCTGCCGCAGGGCGGGCGCCTGGGCTTCGACCCCTGGCTGCATACCCGCGACGAGATCGCGCGGATCGAGGCCGGGCTAACTGGGTCGGGGATCGAGCTTGTGCCTTCCGCAAACCTGGTCGACGCGATCTGGGCCGACCGCCCGGCCCCGCCCGTGGCCCCCGCGCGCATCCATCCGATCGCGATCGCAGGCGAAGACGGCGCCGCGAAACGCGCACGCATGGCCGAGGCGCTGCGCGGCGCAGGCCTGCGCGCCGCCGTGCTGACGCTGCCGGACTCGATCTGCTGGCTCACGAATATTCGCGGCGCCGACCTGCCCCGCAACCCTCTGGTGCAGGCCTTCGCGGTGCTTCATGACAACGCGCGCCTGACGATCTATTCCGATCCCGCCAAGTTCGGCCCCGCCCTGCGCAACCACCTCGGCGCCGAGGTCACGCTGCGCCCAGTCTCGGGGTTCGCGCCAGGGCTGCGCAGCCTGATCGGCCCGGTTCTGGTCGACCCGGCCACCGCGCCCCTGCAAGTCGCGCGCGAGCTGACAGAGGAAGGCGTCGAGATCCGCTGGGCGCCCGATCCCTGCCTCCTGCCAAAGGCGCGCAAAAACGCCGCCGAAGTGGCCGGCATGGTCGAGGCGCATCTGCGCGACGGCGCGGCCATGGCCGAGTTTCTGTGCTGGCTCGACGCCGAGGCGCCGAAAGGCGGGCTTGATGAAATCACGGTGGTCGAGCGGCTCGAGGCCTTCCGCGCCGCGACCGGCTGCCTGAGCGACATTTCCTTCGACACGATCTGTGGCGCCGGCCCGAATGGCGCGATCATCCATTACCGCGTCAGCCGCGCGAGCAATCGCAAGGTCCGCCCCGGAGAGCTGTTGCTGGTCGATTCCGGCGCACAATATCCCGATGGCACGACCGACATCACCCGCACGCTCGCGGTGGGCGAGGTGCCGACTGAGGCGCGCGCGCCCTTCACCCGCGTGCTGCAAGGGATGATCGCGATCTCGCGCATCCGCTGGCCGCGCGGGCTGGCCGGGCGCGACCTCGACCCGCTTGCACGCGCAGCACTTTGGCGCGCGGGGCTCGATTTCGACCACGGCACCGGCCACGGTGTCGGCGCGGCACTTTGTGTGCACGAAGGGCCTGCGCGCCTTTCACGCATCTCGGAAATCCCGCTGGAACCCGGCATGATCCTGTCGAACGAACCGGGCTATTACCGGGCGGGCGAATTCGGGATCCGGCTGGAGAACCTCGTGCTGGTGGAAGCGGCCGAAAAGATCGGCGACGGGCGCGATCAGCTGTGCTTCCGCACCCTCACCTTCGCCCCGATCGACCGCCGGCTGATCGACATTGGCTTGCTCAGCCCCGGCGAACGCGCCTGGCTCGACGCCTATCACGCCGAGGTTCTGGCCAAGATCGGCCCGCGCGTGAGCGCGCCGACCCGCGCCTGGCTGGAGGCCGCCTGCGCCCCGCTCTGAGCGCGCAGGTTTCTTGCCTCCGGCGGGCGTATTTTCACCAAGAAGAAACAGGCGCGCCCTGCCTTTCTTCTTGGCTAAAATACGCATTCCACGGGCGCCGCCCGCGCGCGATCAGGCAGTCAGGAGCGCCTGCGCCGCGAGTGCGATAACGATTTCCTCGTTGGTCGGGATGGTCAGCACCCGCACCGGGCCATGGGCGATCTCGCGCGCATTGGCGGCGTTCGCCTCGGCGTCAAGCGTGATGCCGATCCACTCCATCCCCTCGCAGACGCGGGCGCGCACGAGGGCCGAGTTCTCACCGATACCGCCGCAGAAGACGAGCGCGTCGATCCCGCCCATCGAGGCCGCGAGCCCCCCCAGTTCGCGCCGGATGCGGAAGGTGAAATAGTCGATTGCGTCCTTTGCATGCGGATCGTCCGAGCCTTCCAGCTCGCGCATGTCGTTGGAAATTCCCGACAGCCCCTTAAGCCCGCTGTCTTTGTACAGAAGGTCCGAGATCTGGGCGCTGGTCATGCCTTCCTGATCCATCAGGTAGAGCAGGACGCCGGGGTCGATCTGCCCCGAGCGCGTGCCCATCGGCAGCCCGTCGAGCGCCGAGAACCCCATCGTCGAGGCGACCGAGCGACCGCCTTGAATCGCGCACATCGAGGCGCCCGAGCCCAGATGCGCAACCACCACGCGGCCCGCATGCAGCGCGGGCTCGGTCCGCGCCAGCTCGCCCGTGATGTAGTCATAGCTCAGCCCGTGGAAGCCGTAGCGGCGGACGCCCTTGTCGTAATAGCTCCGCGGTAGCGCGAAGGTGTCGTTCACGAAGGGATGGTTGCGGTGAAAAGCGGTGTCGAAACAGGCGATCTGCGGCGCCTCGGCAAAGGCCTCGAGGGCGGCACGCACGCCGGCCAGGTTATGCGGCTGGTGGAGCGGCGCGAAGGGCGCGAGTGCTGCCAGTTCCTGCATCAGCGCCTCGGTGATCCGCTCGGGCGCGCCGTGGCGGGTGCCGCCATGGACGACGCGATGGCCCACCGCGACGATTTCGAGCGCGGGAAAATCAACCCGGAACACCTCGAGCGCCGTGGCCAGCGCCGCACCATGGCGGGCGAAGGCCTCGGGGCCGAGCGCGGGCACGGGCAGCGGCTGCCCCTGCCCGTCGAGCACCTTGAGCCGCCCCTCGCCGCCGATCCGGTCCACATGGCCCGTGCCGAGCGTCTCGAGCGCCTCGGAAAACAGCCCCAGTTTCAGCGAGGAGGACCCCGCGTTCAGCGTCAGGATCGCGCGCATGGGTTATTGCCCCTTCAGCCGGTTCGCGTGGATCGCCGCAACCGCTGCCGAAGCCAGCCGCGCCATCGCGCTGTCGGAACGCGAGTTCAGGATCACCGGCACCCGCGCGCCCAACACCAGCCCCGCGCCTTCGGCGTGGCTGATATAGGCGAGCTGCTTGGCGAGCATGTTGGCCGCGTCGATGCCGGGCGCCACCAGCACCTCGGCATGGCCCGCGACATCGCCGCGCAGCCCCTTGGTGCGCGCCGCCCCGATATCGACCGCGTTATCCATCGCCAGCGGCCCATCGACCACGCCCCCCTTGATCTGGCCGCGCTCGGCCATTTTCGACAAGAGCGCCGCATCCATCGACGAGGGGATCGCCGGGCTCACCGTTTCCACCGCCGAGAGCACGCCGACCTTGGGCAGCTCGATCCCGAGCGAGATCGCCACGTCGATCGCGTTCTGCACGATATGCATCTTGGTCTCGAGATCGGGGGCGATGTTGATCGCTGCGTCGGTCACGATCAGCGGATGCGGCACGCCTGGCACATCCATCACGAAGACATGGGTGAAGCGGCGCCCGATGCGCAGGCCGGTTTCCTTGTCGAGCATCGGCTTGAGCAGGTCATCGGTGTGCAGATGGCCCTTCATGATGCAATCGGCGCGGCCTTCATTCACCAGCTTCACGGCCATTCGCGCGGCATCGCGCTGGGTCATCGCGGGCAGGATCTCATAGCCCTTGAGGCTCTTGCCCAGTTCCTTCGCGGCGGCCTCGATCTTGGCCGGATCGCCGATCAGCAAGGGCGCAATCAGCCCGTGTTCGGCCGAGATCAGCGCGCCTTGCAGCGCATGGTCCTTCTCGGGGCAGACAACGGCGGTCGACAGCGCGGGCAGCTTTTCAGCCTTGGCCAACAGCGCCTCGAAATGGCGGTGGCGCTGCGTGATCAGCCCGGGCACCTCGAGCGCGTCGAAGCGCATGTGTTTCGTCGGCGCGATCACCTCGGCCTCGCCGACAACAATCGGCGTCTCATCCGAGCAGCGCACCACCTCGGTCTTGAGCCGCACGATGCCACCGGGCAGCTTCTCCAGCACCTCGACCCGGGCGCAAAGTTGCATCCCCGCCTCGGCGCGGCCCACGAAATCAAGCGTCTGGTTGCGATAGAGCGTGCCCGGCCCCGGCAGCATGTTGCCCAGCACCGCCGTAATCAGCGAAGCCACGAACATGCCCGGCGCCAGCGCCTCTTTCTTGCCGTCCCCGTCGCCATCCTCTCCTTCAAGATGGACCGGGTTATAATTGCCCGAAGCCGCCGCGAAGACATAGAAGTCATCCGCCGTGCACAGGCGTTTCAGCTCGGCCTTCATTCCCGGCTGCAGCTCCTCCCACATCCGGTTCTCGAGAATCATCACATACTCCTTGCTTGCCTGACGCCGGTTCCCGGCATTTTCTGCACCTGCAGTATTACCGAAACATGAAGGTGACCTTGATCCGCGACAAGAGGTTGCGGTTTTTCTCAGCCCCTTTCGCAACGTAACACAGAGGCGTAGGAAGGATGCGCAAGAAGGAGGCCGCCATGACCCATGAACAGGCATTTACCGAACTCGAAACGCTTCTGGGCCCGCGATTTTCCCGCGCCATGGCCGAGCGCGACCTGCATGGCCGCAACGAGACCTGGTTTCCCCTGACCCTGCCCGATGCGGTGGCCTTCCCGGAAACCACCGAAGAAGTCTCGGCGATCCTGCGGATCTGCCATGCCCATGACGTCCCGGTCACGCCCTGGGGCGCGGCCAGCTCGCTTGAGGGCCACGCGCTGGCGATCAAGGGCGGCGTGAGCCTCGACATGACGCGGATGGACCAGATCGTCGAGGTCCGCCCCGAGGACATGCTGGTGGTGGTGCAGCCCGGCGTCACCCGCGAGGCGCTCAATACCGATCTGCGCGCGACGGGGCTGTTCTTTCCGGTCGATCCGGGCGCGAACGCGAGCCTTGGCGGCATGGCGGCCACGCGCGCCTCGGGCACGACCACGGTGCGCTACGGCTCGATGCGCGACAACGTTCTGGCGCTCGAGGTGGTGCTGGCCGATGGCGCGGTGATCCGCACCGGCTCGCGCGCGGCGAAATCGGCGGCGGGCTATGACCTGACGGCGCTGATGCTCGGCTCCGAGGGCACGCTGGGCATCATCACCGAACTGACGCTGCGCCTGCACGGCCAGCCCGAGGCGATCTCGGCCGCGGTCTGCGCGTTTGACAGCCTCGAAGCGGCGGTGGAAGCGGTGCAGATGACGATCCAGATGGGCATCCCGATGGCGCGGATCGAATTTGTCGACGAACAGGTCGCGCGGGTGTTCAACGCCGCGAATGGCACCGAGCTGCCGGAGAAGCCGCATCTGATGGTCGAGTTTCACGGTTCTGATGCCTCTACCGCCGAGGATGCCGAGCGTTTCGGCGCGGTGGTCGAGGAGATGGGCGGCGCGGGCTTCGCCTGGGCCAAAACCCCGGAAGAGCGGAACCGCCTCTGGAAAATGCGTCACGGCGCCTACCCGGCCTGCCTTGCCTCGCGCCCGGGCTGCATGGGGCTGGTCACCGACATCTGCGTGCCGATCTCGCGCCTCGCCGAAGCGGTCGCGGAAACCCGCGCCGATATCGTCGCCGAAGGGCTCGTCGGCCCGATCCTCGGCCATGTCGGGGACGGCAATTTCCACGCGATCCTCGTGCTCGACCGCGACACCCCGCAAGAGCTCGACCGCGCGAAATGGGTGGCAAGCCGACTTGCCGAGCGCGCGCTGCGCATGGGCGGCACGGTGACCGGCGAGCATGGCGTGGGCATGGGCAAGCGCAAATACATGGAAGCCGAACACGGGCCCGGCTGGCAGGTGATGGGCGCGATCAAATCGGCACTCGACCCCAAAGGCATCCTTAACCCCGGCAAGCTCGTGCCCTGAACCAGCGCAAGGGGAGCGCCCCCCCCCCCGTCCTTCGGACTCCCCCCGGAGTATTTCTCGCTCGATGAAAGGGGCTTTCATTTTGCCGGAAATATCCCGGGGGTGAATGGCCGCAAGGCCAGAGGGGGCGGCGCCCCCTGCCCCGGTCAGCCCTTCAGCAGGTCTTCTGCGGCGGCGCGGGCGGCTTCGGTCACCTCGGCGCCAGAGATCATGCGGGCGATCTCGTCGCGCCGCTCGTTCGGCGCGAGCGCCACAACATCCGAGGTGGTCATCCCGTCCGAGACGGATTTCTGTACGCGGAAATGATGTGCGCCACGGGCCGCGACCTGCGGCGAATGGGTGACGACCAGAACCTGCGCGCCCTCAGCCAGACGCGCAAGGCGACGGCCAACGGCATCGGCGGTGGCGCCGCCCACGCCGCGGTCGATCTCGTCGAAGATCAGGACCAGCGCGTCGGCGCCGCGCGCCAGAACCACCTTGAGCGCCAGCAGAAAGCGCGACAGCTCGCCCCCGGAGGCGATCTTGTTCAGGGGGCCTGCCGGCGCGCCGGGGTTGGTCGCGACGGTGAAGGCCACGGCGTCCACACCCTCGGCACCAGCATCGCCCCGCGCCAGCCGGGTCTCGAACACCGCGCGCTCGAGCTTCAGGGGCGCCAGCTCATGCGCCATCGCGGCATCGAGCCGGGTGGCGGCCTCGGCGCGCGCAGTGGACAGCGCCTCGGCCGCGCGGGCAAAGGCGGTTTCGGCGTCGCGCAGCTCCAGCTGCAATTCCGCGATCCGGCCCTCGCCCGCATCGAGGGCCGCGAGGCGCGCGCGCAGGTCTTCTGCCAGGCGGCCCAGATCGTCGGGCAGCACGGCATGTTTGCGCGCAAGCCCGCGGATCGCGAAGAGCCGCTCTTCGCAGGCCTCAAGCGCGCGCGGGTCGAAAGCGAAAGCCTCAAGCGCCTCTTCGACGCCCTGCTGCGCCTCGCCCAACTCGATCAGCGCGCGATCAAGCGCCGTGAGCGCCGCATCGAGCCGCCCTTCGGCACGATCCGCAGCACCTTGCAGCCAGCGATCGGCGTCGCGCAACAGGCCCTCGGCCGCCTCGGGACCAAGCGCCTGCGCTGCGCGGGCGACATCGGCACGGATCTTTTCGCCAGCCTGCATCAGGCGGCGTTCGGCATCGAGCTTCGCCTCTTCGCCGGGTTCGGGCGCGAGCTTGTCCAGCTCTGCCACGGCGTGGCGCAGGAAATCCTCTTCGCCCTTGACCTCGGCCAGCTGCGCCTCGGCCTGCGACAGCGCCCGCGCGGCTTTGGCGCGCGCGGCCCAAGCGGCACGGGTCGCGGCCAAAAGATCGTCATGCCCCGCGAAGGCATCAAGCAGCGCGCGGTGGCCGCGTTCGTTCAGGAGCCCGCCATCGTCTTGCTGGCCATGCAGCTCGACCAGCGTGGCCGAGAGCGCGCGCAGCACCTCGCCCGAGGCGCGGCGGTCATTGATGAAGGCGGTCTTGCGGCCATCGGTCGCGTTCACCCGGCGCAGGATCAATTCAGGCCCGCCGGGCAGGCCCGCCTCGGCCAGAACCGCATGAGCGGGGTGGCCATCGGGCAGGTCGAAAACCGCGCTCACCTCGCCTTGCTGGGCACCTTTGCGCACCAGCTCGGCCCGGCCCCGCCAGCCCAGCACGAAGCCCAGGCAATCGAGCAGGATCGACTTGCCCGCGCCGGTCTCGCCGGTCAGCACGTTCAGCCCGGGGTGGAACTCCAACCCGAGCCGCTCGATCAGCAGCATATCGTGAATGTCGAGGGCGCGCAGCATCTGCGAGGGCCGATCAGATCAGAGCCAGTCGCCGCGCACCACCTGACGATAGATCTTGCGCAGCCACGACTCGCCCTTGGCCTCTTCGCTCAGGCCACGCTTGAGCAGCAGGTTGTGCGCATCTTCGTAGAAGGGCGAAGCCTGATAGTTGTGGCCCAGAATCGCCGCCGCCGTCTGCGCCTCGTCGGTGAGGCCAAGCGCGAGGTAAGCCTCGGTCAGGCGCAGCAGCGCCTCGGGCGTCTGCGTGGTGGTCTGGAAATCCTCGACCACGACGCGGAAGCGGTTGATCGCCGCCGTGTAATGGCCCTTTTTCAGGTAGTAGCGACCGATTTCCATCTCTTTCGCGGCGAGATGGTCGAAGGCGAGGTCGAATTTCAGCACCGAGGAGCGCGCATAGTCGCTGTCGGGATATTCCTCGATCACCGCGCGCAGCGCCTGCAGCGCCTGATAGGTCAGGCCTTGGTCGCGGCCAACCTCGTCGATCTGGTCGTAATAGCTGAGCGCGAGCAGGTATTTCGCATAGGCCGCGTCTTCATCGCCCGGATAGGTGTCGATGAAACGCTGCGCCGAGGCGCGGGCCTCTTCGTACTTGCGGGCGCGATGCTCGGCGAAGGCCTGCATGATCAGCGCGCGCTTGGCCCATTCGGAATAGGGATAAAGACGCTCGACCTCGGAGAAATAGCGCATCGCGGTGTCGGGGCGGCGTGGGTTGCCGACCTCAAGCTCGTACTCGCCGCGCTTGTAGATTTCCTCGGCCGTGAAATTGTCGAGCGGCACCTGCTTTTCGCTGGCGCCGGCACAGCCCATCAGCACCGACACAATGAGAAGGCTTCCCAGCCGAGTCGTCAGAGATCTGCCGCGCGTCATGCCTGCCCTATCCCGTTTCTTTTACCGGGCCAGAACACTCCCGGCCCTCCCTCAAGCCGCGTTATTCACGCGGCGCACGGCTTCGTCCTAGCACAGAAAAATCCGACAGGCAAAACGCCTTTCGCCGGGAATCCGTGTTTGGAAAGCAAGTTCCGGCTCAGCAGGCCGCGACGTTCGCCGGGCGGCAAACACCGGCCCCCGGAAGGCTGTAGGCAGCGGCTGCCGAGCAGGTCTCCCAGGTCCAGGCCTCGGGGTCGGCAAAGAGCGCGCGCAGCAGCTTGTTGGTCATCGCGTGACCGGCGCGGTTACCGGTGTAGCGGCCCAGAATCGGCGCGCCCGCCAGCGCCAGATCGCCAAGCGCATCAAGCATCTTGTGGCGCACCGGCTCGTCGGCATGACGCAGACCGCCGGGCGAAAGCACGCGGTCGCCATCGAAGACGACAGCGTTTTCATAAGTGCCACCCAGCGCAAGCCCATTGGCGCGCATCGCATCGACATCGGCCTGACGGCAGAAGGTGCGGCTGTCCATCAGCTCGCGCACGAAGGCGCCATTGGCCATGTTCAGGCGTTTTTCCTGACGGCCGATCGCGGCATCGGCAAAGTCGATCTTGAAGTCGATCACCAGCGCCGCACCCGGTTCGAGCCGCGCCGATGCCTCGCCCTCGGTCACTTCCACCGGCTTGAGCACGCGGATCGCGCGCAGCGGGGCGGGCAGCTCGCGCTGACCGGCCGCGACGAGCGCCGCGACGAATTCCGCCGAGGACCCGTCAAGGATCGGCACTTCCGGCCCGTCGATCTCGATCAGCGCGTTATGCACGCCACAGCCCGCCAGCGCGGCCATGATATGTTCGATCGTCGAGACCGAGACGCCATCGTCGTTGCGGATCAGGGTGCAGAGCTTCGAGGGGATCACGTGATCCCAGTTCGCCGGGATGCGGCCATTGCCCACGACGGCGTCGGTGCGCTGGAAGACGATGCCATGATTGGCGGACGCGGGCTTCACAACCATGCGCACGGGCGCGCCCGAATGCAGGCCGACCCCTTCAAAAACCACCGGATGAGCAACGCAAGTCTGCACAGGTAACCGCCTCGGGCTGTTGTTCTTTTGCGCTCCTTACGCGCAGGTCAACACCTGTGCCGGAGCTCGCATCTTCACTTAGGCAGAGCGCACCTGCAGCACAATTCACCTTTTGTAACGGATTGAAACAATCGAAAGGTTAACAAGCGGAACCCTGCGCGGATCGCATGAACCCTTTGCTTTCAAATACAAAAAGGCCGGCTTGCGCCGGCCTCTCTGGTTAATTTCGTGATGGCTTAATTTGCCTGGCGACGCAGGAAAGCCGGGATTTCGATGCGGTCATCGGTGGCCTCGGCCTCGTCATCGTAAACGCCATGCTGCGACACCGGCGGCTGCTGGCGCGGCGCGGCGGCGGGCGCCTGCTCGGTGCCATGGCCGGTCATCCGGTTGATCAGCGAGTTGATGCCGAAGCGCGGACGCTCACCCTGCGGGGCGGCGGGTTGCGGTGCGGGCGCGGCCGGGCGCTGCGGCGCCATCGGGCGTTGCGCGGCGGGCGACGGAACCTTGTTCACCGCGGCCTGCAGGCGCGCCAGCGCTTCAGGCGAGGGCGTCCCCGGGGCACGCGGACGCGGCGCCACATAGGCCGAGGGGTCGTCATCGACATGCAGGTCGGCCGGCTCGTGGCGCGGCTGATAGGCCGGCGGCGGCAGGTCTTCCGCCTGCGGCTGATAGGCCGCCGGGCGCGGCGCGGGCTGCGGGGCAACCGCCTGCGGGGCGGGTTGCGGCGCAGGCTGCGGAGCCGGTTGCGGCGCGGGGGCCTCGGCGACCGGGGTATCGAACAGCGCGGCCTGCTGCGGCACCGGCGCGGCCTGGGCAGCGGCGGGTTGCGCCATCGGCTGCGGTGCCGGTTGCGGCGCGGGCGCGGCCTCGGCGGCGGGTTTCAGCGGCTCGGCCAGCGAGCGGCGCGGCACCGGGATCTCGCCCACCGAGAGCGAGGCGTCGATGCCGGTCGCCACGACCGAAACGCGCATCATGTTTTCCATCTCGGGGTCGAGGGTCGAGCCGACGATGATATTCGCATCCGGGTCGACCTCTTCGCGGATCCGGTTCGCGGCTTCGTCCAGCTCGAACAGGGTCAGATCGTAGCCGCCGGTGATGTTGATCAGCACGCCCTTGGCGCCTTTCAGGCTGATCTCGTCCAGAAGCGGGTTGGCGATCGCCTTCTCGGCAGCCTGCACGGCGCGCTCGTCGCCCGAGGCCTCGCCCGTGCCCATCATCGCCTTGCCCATCTCGTCCATCACCGCGCGGACGTCGGCGAAGTCGAGGTTGATCAGGCCCGGACGGACCATCAGGTCGGTCACGCCCTTCACGCCCTGATAGAGCACGTCATCGGCCATCGCGAAGGCTTCGGTGAAGGTGGTCTTTTCGTTGGCAAGACGGAACAGGTTCTGGTTCGGGATGATGATCAGCGTGTCGACGACCTTTTGCAGCGCCTCGATGCCCTCTTCGGCCTGACGCATCCGCTTGGAGCCTTCGAACTGGAACGGCTTGGTCACGACGCCGACAGTCAGCACGCCCAGCTCACGCGCGGCCTGCGCGATGATCGGCGCAGCGCCGGTGCCGGTGCCGCCGCCCATGCCGGCGGTGATGAAGCACATATGCGCGCCCGCGAGGTGATCGACGATCTGCTCAATCGACTCTTCGGCGGCAGCGGCGCCAACGGCCGGACGCGCACCCGCGCCGAGCCCTTCGGTCACCTGCACGCCCATTTGAACGCGCGCCTGCGATTTCGACTGTTGCAGCGCCTGCGCGTCAGTATTGGCCACCACGAATTCGACGCCTTCCAGCGCCTTCTCGATCATGTTGTTTACGGCATTGCCGCCCGCACCGCCCACGCCAAACACGGTAATCCGCGGCTTGAGGTCGTGCTGCTCCGACATCATCAGATTCAAAGTCATAGGGTCCGCCTGTCGTTTGTTGTGTAATCGGCCCGTCCCCGGCCGAAATCCCCGATAAATTAGACCGATTTTAGCAGATTCATCTTTCGCGTCACTCAAAAAACGCGAAAGCCCCACAAAATATGGCGCTACAATCTGTTCCTGTAAGCGGTATTTCGCGCAGACCACCAGAGTTAGCGCGATGTGCGCTTTGACCCGGCAGAGCTAGCACCGAACCTCTTACCAGTTATCCCGGAACCAGCGGATCGCGCGCTTGAACGAACGCCCCCCAAGCCGGTCCTGCGGCACCTCGAAATCCCACCATTCGTCTTGCGGCTGCGCGGCAAACAGCGCGAGACCGACGACGCTGGCAAAGCCCGCACCGGTCGCGGCCTGCGGCAGGCCTTGCACCCGCAGCGGCCGACCAAGGCGCACGTTCTGGCCCAGCACCCGCGCCGCCAGCCCGTCGAGGCCGGGGATCTGGCTCGCGCCACCGGTCAGCACGATCTGCTGGCTCGGCAGATGTTCGAACCCGGCCGCGTCCAGCAGCGCGCGCACGTCTTCGAGGATCTCTTCGACGCGCGGGCGCATGATGCCGATCAGCTCGGTGCGGCTGACCTGGCGACGGTCCTTTTCCCAATCGCCCGAGTTGCCCGAAAGCTCGATCATCTCGCGGTCGTCCATGCCGGTGGCGTGCACGCCGCCGTGGAAGGTCTTGATCCGCTCGGCCACGGCCATCGGCACCTGCAGCCCCGCCGCGATGTCGCGGGTAACATGGTCGCCCCCGAGCCGCACCGCATCGGCGAAAATCATGTGTTTCTTCATGAAGATCGACACGCCCGTCGCACCGCCGCCCATGTCGATACAGGCCGAGCCCAGCTCCTGCTCATCCTCGACAAGGCTGGAAATCCCCGAGACATAGGCCGCCGAGGCGATGCCCGCGAGTTCAAGATCGCAGCGCCGGATGCAATAGGCGAGGTTGTGGATCGCCGCCGCATCGACGGTCAGCATATGCATGTCGGTCGCCAGCCGCCGCCCGCTATGGCCGCGCGGGTCCGACAGGCCGGTGCGGTGATCGAGCGCGAAATTCACCGGCTGCGCGTGGAGCACCTCGCGGCCCTGCCCGATGTCGGGCATGTCGCAGGCGGCCAGCACCCGGCCGACGTCCAGTTCGGTGACCTGCTCGCCACCGATCTCGACCTCGCCCGCCAGCCCGTAAGAGCGCGGCTGCGCCCCCGAGAAACAGGCGATCACGTGGTCGACGCGGGTCTGCGCCATCTTTTGTGCGGCCTGCACCGCGGTGCGAATGGCGCGCTCGGTCTCGGCCATGGCGTCGATTTCGCCGAAACGTACCCCGCGCGAGCGGGTCGTCGCGGCACCGATCACCCGCACCGCCGCCTGCCCGGCCAGCGGGCCGCCGCTTTCGGGTTCGCCGATATCCTGCGGCGCGTCAAAGCGCAGCACGAGGCAGGCAATCTTGGAGCTGCCGACATCGAGCAGCGCGATCACGCCCCGCTGCATCGCCGCCTTGCGCATGTTCCGCATCGCTCGCTGGGTCTCGTAAAGGTCGCTCATGGCTTGGTCTCACTGGCTGCCGAAGAGATCAGGCGGAACTGCGCAAGCGCATGTTCGGAAAGCCGGATCGTCGGTCGGTCTGTGTTGCGCAGGTCAAGATGGGTGAAGTCGCGCGCCAAGAGGTCTTCGGCGGCGTCCAGCGCGAGCACGCGGTCAAGCGCGCGCACGGCATCGGTTTCGGGCAGCATCAGGCGCTGCTCGCGATCGAGCACGATATCCCAGCGCCGCTCGCCCATGCGCTGCAGCCCGCGGATGCGCGGCAGCAAGGGCCCCGCCGCCTTGAGCAGCGACAGCGCCTCGGGGACGGCGCGATCCGCGCCCTCGCCCGCGATCAGCGGCAGATCCGCGCGCACATCGCGCGACACCACCGAGGCGACACGATGCCCGGTTGCGTCCAGCATCTCGATCCCGGCGTGCGTGCGCCACAAGATCACCGGCTCGCGTTCGGTCACGGCGATTTCCAGCGTGCCGCCCGAACGGATCACCAGGCGTGCATCGGCCACCGCGTCGAGGCGGGTGATCTGATGGCGATAGGCGGCAAGGTCGATGTCAAAGGACGAGGCCGGCAGGTCGACGGGCGCCAGCGCGCGGATCGCGGCATCGACCTCGGGGCTCGCGCCCTCGATCTTGAGCAGCGAAACCATGAAGGCAGGCTGATGCTCGATCCGCTCGCGGATCTGGTCGTATTTGCCGACGATGGCGGCGCGGCGATCGGCGTCACCGAGCCAGGCGCCAAGCCCGAGCACCACCAGGAACACCGGCACGCCGATGCGGGTGGTGACGCGCACGGCCGGACGCAGCCAGAGGCGGTTGAGCTTGTAGGCAAGGCGCGAAGGTGCCGGGTCACGGCGCGGCACCGCCACATGACGGGGCGCCGGGTCGGCATGCAGCGGCATCTGCCGGCGCGCAGACAGGCGCGGTGCGGCAGGTTCGGGCTGCGGGCGCGGATGGGCCTGTGCCTCGAGCTGGTCGTGCAGATGCAGGTGCGGATGCGCCTCGGCCCCGGCCTCGGCTCCCGCATGCGGGGCGAGCGGCGCGAAGGGCTGCGGGCGATGACCCTGCGGATGATCGGTCGAGCGGTGGATCACCGGTTCGGCCAGGGGGCGGTTCTTGGTCTGCGGATGCGCCGGGTGACCATGGGCAAAGCGCAGCTTCTGCCCCTCAAGGCGTGGCTCGGCGGCGTCACGAACCGGGTCACGGCCCGGCGGCACATAGGGCGGGTTCACCTGTTGCATGAGGCGTCCTCCACCATCCAGGCGACCAGTTCCGGGAAGGAAATCCCGACATGCGCGGCCTGTTCGGGCGCAAGCGAGGTCGGCGTCATGCCGGGCTGGGTGTTGGTTTCCAGCAGCACGAGCCCCTCAAGCCCGCGCGCCTCGTTCCAGCGGAAATCGGTGCGGCTCATGCCCCGGCAGCCAAGCGCCTCATGGGCGCGCAGCGCGTAGTCAAGGCAAGCCTCGGTGACTGCGGGCGGCAGCTCGGCGGGCAGCACGTGGCGCGAGCCGCCCTCTTTGTATTTCGCGTCGTAATCATACCAGCCCGTCGTGATGATCTCGGTCACGCAAAGCGCGCGATCGCCCATCACGGCGACGGTCATCTCGCGGCCGGGCACATAGGCTTCCACCATCACCATCTCGGGCATCTCGTCAGAGAGGCGCGGCGGGCTGTTGGCGCCCTCCATCACCAGATAGACGCCGACGGAAGACCCTTCGTTATTCGGCTTCACGACATAGGGCGCGGGCATCACATGACGCGCCATCGCCTCGGCTTTCGGGACGATCACGCTCTCGACGATGGGCAGACCGGCGACGCGGTAGGCCTCTTTGGCGCGCGCCTTGTCCATCGCCAGCGCCGAGGCCAGAACGCCCGAATGGGTATAGGGAATGCGCAGCCACTCCAGAAGCCCCTGGACGCAGCCATCCTCGCCCCAGCGGCCATGCAAGGCATTGAAAACACAATCAGGCTTAAGATCGGCAAGCACATTGGCAAGGTCGGGGCCCGCATCGACCTCGATCACCTGATACCCTGCCACCCGCAGCGCCTTGGCGCATTCGCGCCCAGAGGACAAAGACACTTCGCGCTCAGCCGAAGGTCCGCCCAAAAGTACCGCCACACGGTGGGTTGCCCTGCTCGACATACCCGCCACTTTATCGCCTCTTGCGGGGTTATCCCCGTCAATCTTGTTGCTTGATACGCGCCGCGATCACCGCTTGTGGTCGCCGACCCGCATGATTTCCCACTCTAGCGAAATTCCCTGCGTCTGCAAAACCTTTTTGCGGACTTCCTCGCCCAGGGTTTCCAGATCTTCGGCCGTGGCCCCGCCCGCGTTGATCATGAAATTGGAATGCATTTCAGACATTTGCGCACCGCCCACGCGGGCACCGCGCATCCCGGCCTCGTCGATGACCTTCCAGGCCTTGAGGTCATGCACATCATCCGCCCGCCCGGTCGATGAATAGCCCGCCGGGTTGCGGAAGGTCGAGCCGGCCGAGCGTTCCTTGGTGGGCTGCGAGGCATCGCGCTTGGCAAGCTGATCCTCCATCCGCGCCTCAAGCTGCGCCGGATCGCCGGCCTTGGCGGCAAAGACGCCGCCGGTCAGCACCCAGCCTTCGGGCAGGGTCGAGGACCGATAGGCCAGATGCAGATCGGCCGCCGGGATCACCACCTTCTCACCCGCTCGGGTGATCGCATGCGCCTCGATCAGGTGATCGGCGACATAAGAGCCATAGCAACCCGCGTTCATCCGGATCGCGCCACCGATGGCGCCGGGAATGGTGCGCAAGAAGGTCAGGTCTCGGCCCTCGGCAGCGGCGCGGCGCGCGACATGAGCATCGAGCGCGGCGGCCCCCGCGATCACGCGTTCGCCCTGCACCTCGATGCCGTTAAAGCCCCGTCCGAGCCGGATCACCACCGCGCGGATACCGCCATCGCGCACGATCAGGTTCGAGCCGACACCCATCGGAAACACCGCGACCTCGGGCGGAAGCCCCGCCAGAAAGGCACAGAGATCCTCGGTATCGGCAGGCTGAAACAGCCAGTCCGCCGGCCCGCCCACGCGCAGCCAGGTCAGTTCGGCGAGCGAACGATCGGGCGTCAGCACGCCACGCGGAACATAGGAAGAAGGGCACTCGGTCATGGCGTTCTCGTAGCGGCGCGGGCCCTGCGAGGCAAGCCCGATCGCGGTTTAGCGGCGGCCCATTGCCATCGCGATCATCAGCCCCAAGGCGACCGGCGCGACCAGCAGCACCCCTGCCCCCGCGACCAGCATCGCGGCCAAATGGCGCGTCATCATCAGCGGCGCGACCATCGCCAGCGTTGCCGCCGTGCAGCCCAGCGTCACCCATTGCACCATGCGCCGATGACCCGCGCGCCACAGCTCACGTCCGCCCCAGATCGCCAGAAGCAGCGTCGGCCCGGCCAGGATCAGCGCCTGGATATATTCAACCTTCATGGTATCCCACCTTGTTCTTCCAATTGTGCTCCGGCTTACGCCCCACGCAGCCTGCGCCACAGATAGATCAGCGGCCAGCGCAAGACGCTCATGCCCCCGGCCATCACC
Source organism: Pseudothioclava arenosa (assembly GCF_002358085.1). GTDB lineage: Bacteria > Pseudomonadota > Alphaproteobacteria > Rhodobacterales > Rhodobacteraceae > Pseudothioclava > Pseudothioclava arenosa. The sequence continues at coordinate 235,374 of NZ_NTJD01000002.1, read as the reverse complement.
AATAGCCCGACGAGCACGCCGTTTTCATAGGTGACCCAGCCAAGGAGCGGCACGCCCAGCCCTATCAGGCCCCAGGCCGCGCGCCAATGGAAACGCCGCGGCCCCAGCGCGATCAGCGTGGCAATCAGCGCCCAGAGGCAGGCAGCGATCAGCGACGGCGTCATCCGAGCATCCCCCAAACGGCAAATCCAAGCGCCACCGCCGAAGCGAGCGCGGCGAACAGCGGCACGATCATCGGCACGCGGAACGGTGCCTCGGGCACGCGGCGCTTGAGGAAAATCAGCGAAACATTGACCAGCACGAAGACGCTGAGCAGAACCATCGAGGTGGCCTCGGCCAGCGCCGAAACCGGCAGCGCCAGCGCCGCGACGAGCATCGCGCCCCCGGCCAGAAGCGTGGCCAGGATCGGCGTGCCAAGGCGCGGATGGGCGTTGTGAAACAGCGCCAACGCCGGAGCCCGTCCGCCCAGGCCAAACAGCACCCGCGCGGCCATCACCACCTGCGCCAGCACCCCGTTCAGCGCCGCCGCCACCGCGATCGCGGGCAGGACCAGAGGCGAGAGCCCCGAGGTCTCCCACACAAGCGCCAAGGGCCGCTCGGAGCCCGCCAAAGCCGCTTGCGGCACGGCGCGCACGGCGGCGGTCGAGACGGTCAGGTACAAAAGCGTCGTGATCGCCAGCGCGGCCAGGATCGCGCGCGGCATGGTCCGGGTCGGGTCGCGCACCTCCTCGGCCATGTTGACGATATCCTCAAAACCGATGAAGGCGAAGAACGCCAGCGCCGCCGCCGAGGCAATGCCCACCCAGGGCACTGCGAGCGGCGCGGTATAATCCGGCACCGGCGGCGCGGAAAACCCCGCCCAGATCACCAGAACAAGCCCGACCACCTCGATCAGCGTCAGGATCGCGGCAAAGCTGATGGATTCCAGCACCCCCACGCAGGCAATCACCACCAACGCCACGCCCAGCCCGAGGATCAGCCAGCGTTGCTCGATCGGGACCAGCGCGCCCAGATAGCCCGCGCCTCCGCGCAGCACCGCCGCCGCCGAAATCACCCCCGCCAGAACGATCGCAAGCCCGACCACCACCGCCAGACGGTGCAGCCCCAGCCCCTCTTCGACATAGGCGACCTCGCCCGCCGCTTCGGGCAGGCGCACGGACAGCTCGGCATAGGACAGGGCCGTGGGCGCGGCGATCAATCCGGCCGCGACAAAGGCCAGCGGCGCCCAGACGCCCGCATCCGCCACCATCGCGCCGACCAGCACATAGATGCCCGCACCGACCATGACGCCGACCCCGTAGGCGGTCAGCAGCGCGGGGCCGAGGCGTCTCTGGAGCCCGCCCCCCGCCATCTCAGTTCCCCAGCTTCGCTGGCAACCCGTTCGCCCAGACCGAGATCGTCCCCGCGCCGAGGCAGACCACCATATCGCCCGGGCGTGCCTGTTCGCGCACGAGGCGGCCCAAGTCTTCCTCGGTCAGCAAAGCGCGCGCCTGACGATGGCCATGGGCGATCAGCCCGGCGACCAGATCGTCGCGGGTCGCGCCCGGAATCGGCTCTTCGCCCGCGGCATAGACCTCGGCGATGGCGACGACATCGGCCTCGTTGAAACAGGTGCAGAAATCTTCGAACAGCGACTGCAGGCGCGAATAGCGATGCGGCTGGTGCACCGCGATCACGCGCGCGCCGGGGGTGCCGGCCACGGCCTGACGCGCGGCGCGCAGAACAGCCGCGATCTCAACCGGGTGATGGCCGTAATCGTCGATGATGGTGACCCCGCCCAGAACCTCGCCAACCTTGGTAAAGCGGCGGTTGACGCCGCCGAAAGCGGCCAGCGCCTCGCGGATTTCCTCGCGCTTCATGCCGAGATGACGCGCCACCGCAATCGCAGCCAAGGCGTTGGAAACGTTATGGTCTCCGGGCATCGGAAGCGTGCAGCCCTCGATCACCGAGGGCTCGGCCTCGCCTTGCAGGGCAACGTCGAAATGGGCGATCCCCGCCTCGTAGCGCAGGTTGATCGCGCGCACGTCCGCCTGCGCGTTGAAGCCGAAGGTCACCACGCGGCGGTCGGTGATCCGGGCGACAAGCGACTGCACCTCGGGGTGGTCGGTGCAGCACACCGCCAGCCCGTAGAACGGGATATTCGAGACGAAATTGTAGAAACCTTCGCGCAGCTTGTCGAAATCGCCCCAATGCTCCATGTGCTCGGGGTCGATATTGGTGACGATGGCGATGGTGGCGGGCAGGCGGTTGAACGAGCCGTCCGATTCATCGGCCTCGACCACCATCCATTCGCCCGCGCCAGCCCGCGCGTTCGAGCCATAGGCGTGGATGATACCGCCGTTGATCACGGTCGGGTCGAAATGGCCCTTATCCAGAAGCGTCGCCACCATCGTGGTGGTGGTGGTCTTGCCGTGCGTCCCGGCGATCGCGATGTTCGAGCGCAACCGCATCAGCTCGGCCAGCATCTCGGCGCGGCGCACGACGGGCAGGCCCCGCTTGCGCGCCTCTTCCAGCTCGGGATTGCCCTTTTTGATCGCCGAGGAAATCACGACGACGGCGGCATCTCCGATATTCTCGGCGCGCTGCCCCTCAAAGAAGGTCGCGCCCAGCGATTGCAGACGGTCGGTGATTTTCGAGGCCTTCGCATCCGAGCCCTGCACCGCAAAGCCCTGCGTCATCAGCACTTCCGCGATCCCCGACATGCCGATACCGCCGATACCGACGAAATGGATGGGTCCGAGTTCACCGGGAAGTTTCGTGGCGTTCATGCGTTCTGTCCTGCAAGATCTTCGACAAGGGCGACCAGCCGCTCGGTGGCATCGGGAAGCCCCGTCGCCAGCGCGGCCCGAGCCATTTGCGACGCCCCGGCGGGATTGTCCAGCACCCGGAGGATCTCACGGGCGAGGATCTGCGCATTGAGCCGGCTTTCGGGGATCACGGTTGCGGCACCGGCCTCGGAGAGCCCGCGCGCGTTGGCGGTCTGGTGGTCTCCCGCGGCGGCGGCATAGGGGATAAGGATCGAGGGCCGCCCGATCACGGAAATATCGGCCACCGACGAGGCGCCCGAGCGCGAGATCACCAGCTGGCATTCCGACAGCCGGCGCGGCACATCGGTAAAGAAGGGCTGCACATCGGCGGCAATCCCGATGCGGGCATAGGCCTCGGTCACGCGCTCCATGTCCTCGCCGCGCGCCTGATGGGCGACACGCAGGTTGGCAAGCGTCGCACCCGGCAGTTCGGCAATCGCGGCGGGCACCATGTCGGACAGAATTCGCGCGCCCTGCGAGCCGCCGATCACCAGCACCGACATTGGGTAATCGCCGGGCGGAATATAGGGGGCGGCGGCGCGGTCCAGCACGGCGCCCCGCACCGGGTTGCCGACATGATAGGCCTCGACGCCCTCGGGCACATCGGTCGGCCAGGTGCCGCAGGCCAGACGGTCGACGCGGCGCGCGAACACGCGGTTCACCCGCCCCATCACGCCGTTCTGTTCATGGATCGCGCGCGGAATGCGCAAGGCCCAGGCCGAAGCCATCGCCGGGATCGTCGGATAGCCGCCAAACCCCACGACCACCTGCGGGCGATCCATCGCGTTGCGCAGCAGCGCGCTGGCAACACCGCCCGCGATGCGGAACGGCACCAGGAGCTTGGCCAGAGGGCCGCCGCGCGCGAAGGTCGCCGAAGGAACCTGCTCGATCTTCACCTCTTGCGGGAAGGCGCCCGCATAGCGCGCGCCGCGCGCATCGGTCGAGAGCTTGACGCGCCAGCCGCGCGCCACCATCGCCTCGGCCAGTGCCTGCGCCGGAAACATATGGCCGCCGGTGCCTCCGGCGGCGATCAGGAGAAGGGGGGATTGGTGGGTCATCTCAACGCCCTCGCCGTGCCAGAAGATCCGAGATCTGCCCCTGCGGGCGAGTCCGCGTCAGCGCCAGGAGCATCCCCAGCGCGATCCCCGAGGCGATCACCGACGAACCGCCATAACTGACGAAAGGCAGCGTCATGCCTTTGGCCGGCAGGATGCGCACCGCCACGCCCATATTGATGAAGGCCTGAACCCCAAAGGCACAGGCCAGCCCCGTGCCCGCCAGCCGCGTGAACGGGTCGCGCTCTTGCGTCAGGCGCAGCAGCGACAGCACCACCACCGCCGCATAGAGCAGGATGATAAGCAACACGAGGATCAGCCCGTATTCCTCGGCCGCGACCGCGATGATGAAATCGGTATGCGCGTCAGGCAGCGACCATTTCACGCTGCCTTCGCCCACGCCCACACCGAAAAAGCCCCCCTCCTGGATCGCGTTCGTCGCATAGCCGATCTGCGTGCGCGGGTCGATTTCGGGCGAGAGGAAGCCATTGATCCGGCGGGCGAAATGCTCCGAGGTGTTATAGGCAAAGACGCCGCCCATCGCGGTCAGCCCGCCGATCACCATCAGCAGAATAATCGGCGCGCCGCCGACGAAATACATCACGCCCCAGCTGAACAGCACCAGCGCCGCCTGCCCGAAATCGGGTTGCAGCGCGAGCAAGAGCACGATGATCACAGTCAGGAAAAACGAATACAGCCGACCCGGCGGGCCAGCCACCTCATGCGCCGCCGCCATGAACCAGGCCGCGACGATCACGAAACCCGGCTTGAGGAACTCCGAGGGCTGCACCGAGGCAAAGCCGAAAGACAGCCAGCGCACCGCGCCCTTGCCGAAATCCGTGCCGATGAAGGGCAGCGCGAGGATCGCAAGGAACGCGCCCGCGAATCCGATCACCCCGAGCCTGCGCACATCGCGCGGCGACAGCATCGAGATCCCGAGCATCGCGATCAGCGCAACACCCCCGAAAAGCATCTGCCGCTTCACGTAATAAAAGGATTCAAGGCCGTTCTTTTCGGCCAGCGGCACCGAGGCCGCCAGCCCCAGCAACAGCCCGATGCCAAACAGCGCAAGCACCGCCGCCAGCGCCCAGCGATCAATCGTGCGCCACCACTTCGGAAGAACAGGTTCACCTGCCCGAACGGGCACGGTGCCGTAAGCCATTTCTGTCATTGGCTGATACCGCCGTTACTGCCTCAAATCGCCCGTTTTCCGGGTCTGATCGCAGGGTAGCGGAAAATCCTTGGGCTGCCTAGAGGGCGTGACGCGACGAACCACAAGCTCTTGCGCCATTTCCTTCATCGAGCCCGAAATACTCCGGGGGTGAGGGCGCAAGCCCGAGGGGGCAGCGCCCCCTCAGCCCGCGAGGGCCTCGACCAACTCGATGAAATGCGCGCCGCGCTTCTCGAAATTCGGATATTGGTCAAAGCTCGCCGCCGCCGGCGCCAGCAGCACGGTATCGCCCGCCTCGGCCTCGGCCGCGGCCAGTTCCACCGCGCGCTCCATCGTCTCGCAGATCTCATGCTCAACGCCCAGTTCCAGCGCGAAATCCCGCGCCGAATGGCCAATGAAATAGGCCTTGCGGACATGGGCGAGGTGCTCTTTCAGCGCACCGACACCGCCTTCCTTGCCTAGACCGCCCGCGATCCAGCGGATGTTGCGAAACGCGTCGAGCGCCTTGGCCGCGCTGTCGACATTGGTCGCCTTCGAGTCGTTCACATAGCGCACGCCGCCCTTCTCCGCGATCGTCTGCGAGCGGTGCGGCAGCCCCGCGAAGGACTGGAACGCCGCCTCGATCTGACGCGGCGCGAGCCCCAGCGCGCGCGTGGCCGCATAGGCCGCGCAGGCGTTCTGATGATTATGCGCGCCGGGCAGGCCGGTGACGTCGCGCAGGTCGATCGAGGCGACCTGACGCCCCTTGCGCCATTCAGAGAGGAACCCCTTGCGGGCAAAGACCGACCAGCCCCAGTCGCCCAGCTTGCGACTGACCGAGACGCGGATCAGCCGGTCGTCCTCGGGGGCGGTGGCGATCTGGTTGGCGAGGAAGGCACCCTCGGGCTCGTCGACGCCGATCACCGCGCGATCCGGGCCGCCCTCGGAAAACAGCCGCCGCTTGGCCGCGAAATAGCCGCCCAGGCCGCCGTGGCGGTCGAGATGGTCGGGCGAAAGATTGGTGAAGACCGCGATATCGGGGGTCAGCGCGCGCGCGAGTTCGGTCTGGTAGGAGGAAAGCTCCAGCACCACCACCTCGCCATCGCAGGCCGGGTCGATATCGAGCACGCCGCGCCCGATATTGCCCGCCATCTGCGTCGGCCGCCCGACCGATTGCAGGATGTGGTGGATCAGCGCCGTGGTCGTGGATTTCCCGTTCGAGCCGGTCACCGCGACCACCCGCGGCATGGTGTCGAAATCGTCCCACTCGGGGCTCGCCCATGACCGGAAAAACAGCCCGATGTCATTATCGACCGGTACACCCGCCGCCATCGCGGCTGCGATGGCCTTGTTGGGCGTGGGGTAAAGATGCGGAATGCCCGGCGAGGTAATCAGCGCGGCCACGCCCTCGAATGCGCCGGGCTTGGTCAGGTCATGGCAGGCAAAGCCCGCCTCTTCGGCGCGCGCGCGACCCTCGGGGCTGTCATCCCAGCACAAGGGCTCTGCACCGCCCGCCCGCAGCGCCGCCGCCGTCGCCAGCCCCGAACGCCCCAGCCCCAGAACGGCGACCTTCTGCCCTTCATAGCCCTGAACCGGAATCATGCCTGCCCCCTTGCTGCGCGGGGCGCGCGCCCGGCCCCTGCCCTTTGGGATATTTGAAGCGCGCGGAAAGGAAAAGCGAAAGAAGCGCTACCGCCGCCGACGCCAGAGCAGATGCGCGCCCAGCCCGACCAGCAGGACGATCCCCAACGCAATGCCCAGATGCTTATGCAGCTCCAGCTCACCCCAGAGCCGGTGAATTGCGCCGCTCGCGGCAAATCCAAGCGCCACGAACAGATGCGCCCACACCAGACAGGCCGGCGCATCCAGCACGGCAAACCTCGGCCATCGGATCGCGAGGTCGTGCCGATCAGCACCGCCCCCGTCGTCTTGAGCCCGTAGACAAAGCGAAACCCGAGGATCGCCAGCACGCCATGTCGCTCAAGCGCACGCGCTAACCTCTGCACCGGCCCATGCGCGAGCGCCTTCTGAGCCAGTCTGCTCTGTCCACCGAAGCGCCCGAGCACAAAAACAAGGTTGTCGGCGATGATCGCGCCGAGGGTGGCGGCCAACACCGCAAGCTCGAACGGAAAGAAATGGCGATGCGCCAGCACCCCGGCCAGAAACGCCATCGCCTCGCCCTCGATCAGCGTGCCGAGCACGACCCCCGGAAGGCCCGCGCTTTCGACAATCGCCTCGAGGGACATCAGGCCACCCTAGCGGATCTTCAGCGTAGCAAGCCCGATCAGCGCGAGGATCAGCGAGATGATCCAGAACCGGATCACGATCTGCGGCTCGGACCAGCCCTTCTTTTCGAAATGGTGATGGATCGGCGCCATCAGGAACACCCGCTTGCCGGTGAGCTTGAAATAGGCGACCTGAATGATCACCGAGAGCGCCTCGACGACGAAGAGCCCGCCGACGATCGCCAGCACGATTTCATGCTTGGTGCAGACCGCAATCGCGCCCAGCGCGCCGCCCAGCGCGAGGCTGCCGGTATCGCCCATGAACACCGCCGCGGGCGGGGCGTTATACCACAGAAAGCCAAGCCCGCCCCCGATCAGCGCGGCAGTCAGGATGAACAGCTCGCCCGTGCCGGGCACGTAATGCACGCCCAGATAATCGGTAAAGTCGACACGGCCCACGATATAGGCGATCGCGCCCAGCGTGCCTGCCGCGATCATCACCGGCATGATCGCCAGCCCGTCGAGCCCGTCGGTCAGGTTGACCGCATTGGCCGAGCCCACGATCACCACCATCGCGAAGGGCACGAAGAGGAACGAGAGGTTGATCAGCGTATCCTTGAACACCGGCAACGCGAGCTGGTTCGAGAGGCTGTCGGGATGCAGCCACGAGGCCGCCACCGCCGCCACCGCCGCGAGGATCAGCCCCAGCGACATGCGCACCCGTCCGCTCACGCCCTTGACGTTCTGCTTGGACACTTTGGCGTAATCGTCCCAGAAGCCGATCGCCGCATAGCCATAGGTCACGAAGAGCACGATCCAGACATAGCCGTTATCAAGCCGCGCCCAGAGCAGGGTCGAGAACAGCATCGCCGAAAGGATCAGCAAGCCCCCCATCGTCGGTGTGCCGGCCTTGGCCAGATGCGCCTCGGGGCCGTCGGAGCGGATCGGCTGGCCCTTGCCCTGTTTGCGGCGCAACACGTTGATCAGCGGGCGACCAAAGAGAAAGCCGAAGATCAGCGCGGTGAAGAACGCCGCCCCCGCCCGGAAGGTGATGTAGCGAAACAGGTTGAAGAAATCGCCCCCGTCCGAGAGCTCGGTCAGCCAATACAACATTACTCTTTCCCCTTGTGCGCCTCGGCGGCGCCCGCCTGTCCCAGTTTCTTCAGCGCCTCGACCACGAGGCTCACCTTCGAGCCCTTCGAGCCCTTGATCAAGACCACATCCCCCGCATCTGCCAGATGCGAGGCGCGCTCCACCAGCCCCTTGGCGCTGTCATGCCATTCGCCACGCTTGGCCTGCGGCAGCGCCTCGTAGAGCGCGCGCATCCGCGGCCCGGCCAGATGCACGAGGTCCACCGATGTCATCGCCGGCAGGCGTGCGATCGCGGCATGAAGCGCGGTCTCATCGGGGCCTAGCTCCAGCATGTCGCCCAGAATGGCGATGCGGCGCCCGCGCTTGACCCGACCGATGCCATCGCGCGGCTGGCTCGCGGCCAGCACCTCAAGCGCGGCTTCCATCGAGGCGGGATTGGCGTTGAACGCATCATCAAAAATGTCGAAGCTCTGCCGCTCGTCGACCATGTCCATATAGACCCGCTCGCGCGCACCGCGCCCGGCGGGCGGTTGCCAAAGCCCCATATCAAGCGCGACCACCGCCGGATCGCAGCCCACGGCCTCGGCCAGTGCCAGCACCCCCAGCGCGTTCTGCGCGAAATGTGCACCCGGCGTCATCACCTTGAACAGCAGCGGCTGCGCGCCGTGATGGGCCTGCACGACCGTCGCATCGCCCACCACGCGCGCGCGGTCCAGCCGGTAATCCGAGCCCTCATCGGGGCCGAAGGTGACGATCTTGCCGGCCAGCGCCGCGAAATCCATCAGGATCGGCGTGACCGGCAGGCCGGTCGGCACAACTGCCGTCCCGCCCGGCTCAAGGCCTTCGAAAATCGTGCCTTTTTCGCGCGCGATGCCCTCGATATTCTCGAAGGCCTCAAGATGCGCGGGGGCGACGGTGGTAATCATCGCGGCATGCGGGCGCGCCATGCGCGCGAGCGGCGCGATCTCGCCGGGGTGGTTCATGCCGATTTCGATCACCGCGAAATCGCAATCGCGCGGCATCCGCGCCAGCGTAATCGGCACGCCCCAGTGGTTGTTGAAGCTCGCCTCGGCGGCATGCACCTGACCCTGCGCCGAGAGCACCGCGCGCAGCATTTCCTTGGTCGAGGTCTTGCCGACCGAACCGGTCACCGCGATCACGCGGGCGCGGGTGCGCGCACGCCCCGCCCGGCCCAGATCCTCCAGCGCGGCCAGAACATCCGCGACCAGGAGGAGCGGATCGGCCTCGGAGCAGCCCTCGGGAATGCGGCTGACCAGCGCGGCAGCCGCCCCCTTGTCGAGCGCGTCGCGCACGAAATCATGACCGTCGCGCGCGGCCTTCAGCGCAACGAACAGGTCACCCGGCCGGATCGAGCGGGTGTCGATCGACAGCCCCGTCACCGCGAAGGCGCGCGTCGCGCGGCCCTCGGTGGCAGCGGCGGCATCGTCAGAGGTCCAGAGCACAGCCATCAGATCTTCCCGTCCAGAGCAGCCACCGCGACCGAGGCCTGCTCGGCATCGTCGAAGGGGTAAACATCGGTGCCGATGATCTGGCCGCTTTCATGGCCCTTGCCCGCCACCAGCAGCGCGTCGCCCGGCCCCAGCGCATCGACGCCGCGCAGGATCGCCTCGGCGCGGTCGCCCACTTCGGTGACCTTGGTCGGATCGACGGCGCGCGCGCCTTCCAGCACCGCGGCGCGGATCGTGGCGGGGTCTTCGGTGCGCGGATTGTCGTCGGTCACGATGACCACATCGGCATGTTCGGCGGCGGCGCGCCCCATCAGCGGGCGTTTCGTCGTGTCTCGGTCGCCGCCTGCGCCGACAATCGCCACCAGCCGCCCCATCACATGCGGGCGCATCGCGCGCAGCGCAGTCTCGACCGCGTCGGGCGTATGGGCGTAATCGACGAACACCGCCGCGCCGTTCTCGCGCGTGGCCGCCAGCTGCATCCGCCCGCGCACCGTTTCCAGACGCGGCAAGGAGGCAAAGACCTCGCCCGCCTCGGCGCCACAGGCAATCGCCAGCGCCGCCGCCGTCAGCACGTTCATCGCCTGGAACCCGCCGATCAGCTGCAGCCGCGTCAGATGCACCTGCCCGCCCCATTCAAAGCGCAGATCCTGCCCGGTCGCGTCGAACCGCTGGTTGAGAAGCCGCATGTCGGCCGCCGCGCCCTGCCCCAGCCCGATCACGCGCTGGCCGCGCGCCCGCGCAATCGCGGCCATCTCGGGGCCCTTCGCATCGTCGAGATTGATCACCGCCGTGCCCTCCTCGGGCAGCACGCGGGCAAACAGACCGGCCTTGGCGGAGAAATACTCGTCAAAGCTCGCGTGATAATCGAGGTGGTCCTGCGTGAAATTGGTGAACGCCGCCGCCTGCAGCCGCACCCCGTCGAGCCGACGCTGCGCGAGCCCATGCGAGCTCGCCTCCATCGCGGCATGGGTGACACCCGCCGCGGCCATGTCAGCCAACAGCCGGTGCAGGGTGATCGGCTCGGGCGTGGTATGCGACGAGGGCGCGGTAAAGGCCCCCTCGACCCCGGTCGTGCCAATATTCGCGGCCTCGAACCCCAGCTGCTGCCAGATCTGGCGGGTGAAGGTGGCAACGCTGGTCTTGCCATTGGTGCCGGTCACGGCCACGACATGCTCGGGCTGGCGGCCGAACCAGAGCGCGGCCGCATAGGCCAGCGCCTGACGCGGGTCTTCGGCGATCACCAGCGCGGCGTGCGAGCCCGCCAGCGCGTCCCGCGCGATCTCGGCGCCCTCGCGGTCGGTCAGGATCGCCGCGGCGCCCATGCGCAGTGCATATTGGATGAATTCAGCGCCATGGGCGCGGGTGCCGGGCAGCGCCGCGAACAGATGGCCGGGCTTGGTCAGTCGACTGTCGACCGAAAGCCCGGTCACGCGGGCCTCCGCGCCGTGCTGCGCCCGCAGGCCCAGCTCGCTCAAGGCTTTCTCCGCCGCAGCCATTTTTCTGCCCCCATTGAACCTGCGCCCGTTTATCTTGGGCCGCCCGTTGGCGTCAACGCGAATGCTGGTGGCCCGGCAACGCCCTGCCGGACCGGCTCAGTTGCGAACCAGCGTGATCCCTTCCAGCTCGGTCGGACCGGGTTCAGGGCGCAGGCCCAGAAGCGGCGCAACGCGGCGGATCACCTCGGCGGCGACCGGCACGGCGGTCCAGCCGGCGGTGCGGCGCGGCTCGCCGCCCGAGGTCTCGACCGGCTCGTCCAGCGACAGCACCAGCACATATTTCGGATCGGTCACCGGGAAGGCGGCGGCGAAGGTAGCGATCACCTTGTCGTCGTAATAGCCGCCGGTCGGCTTGGCCTTGTCGGCGGTGCCGGTCTTGCCCGCGACCTGATAGCCCGGCACTTCGCCAAAGCTTGCCGTGCCGCGCGTCACCACGGCGCGCATCATCGCCAGTGCCCGGCGCGCGGCGGCGGGGCTCATGACCTGCTGGCCGCCCTGTTTCGGGCCGCCATGGATCAGCGTCGGGATCACCCGCTTGCCGCCATTCGCGATCGTGGCATAAGCCGCGGCCAGATGCATGGGCGAGGCCGAAAGCCCGTGGCCGTAGCCGATGGTCATCGCCGAGATCTCGGACCATTTCTGCGGCAAGATCGGCTTGCCCGCCCCCGCCTCGACCAGTTCCAGCCCGGTCGGCTCAAGGAAGCCAAGCGTTTCAAGGAAGTCTTTCTGCCGCTCGGGGCCGATCATCTGAACGATCCGCGCAGTCCCCACGTTCGAGGATTTCACGATCACGTCTGTCAAAGACAACTGCTTGCCGTAATTATGAAAATCGCGAATGCGGTGCTTGCCGTAGCGCATCGGGGACGCCGAGTCGATCATCGTCTCGGGATTGGCAAGACCCAGTTCCATCGCCTGAATCGCGGCAAAAATCTTGAAGGTCGAGCCCAGTTCATAGACGCCCTGAACCGCGCGGTTGAACAGCGGGCTGTCGGACTGGTCGCCCTTGGTCAGCGGCGCGGGGCGGTCGTTGGGGTCGAAATCGGGCAGGCTGGCCATGGCCAGAACCTCGCCGGTCTCGACCTCAAGCAAGATCGCCGATGCGCCCTTGGCATTCATCAGCTTCATGCCGCCCGCCAGAACCTCTTCGACAGCCGATTGCAGCGTCAGATCCAGCGAAAGCTGTAGCGGCGCGCCCTGATTGGCGGGATCGGCAAGCCATTGGTCGCGCTGTTTCTCGATGCCCGCGACGCCGACGATCTCGGCCGAGCTGACACCTTCTTGCCCAAACCGCGCGCCGCCCAGAACATGCGCAGCCAGCGCGCCATTGGGATAAAGGCGCATCTCGCGCGGGCCGAACAACAGCCCCGGATCGCCGATGTCATGCACTGCCTGCATCTGCTCGGGGCTGATCTTTTTCTTGAGCCAGACGAACTTGCGCCCGCCCGAGAAGTCACGGATCAGCCGCTCGCGGTCGAGATCAGGGAAGATCTGCACGAGTTTCTCGGCGGTGGTGACCGGATCGACCATGATCGGCGGCTGCGCGTAAAGCGCGTGGGTCACGAGGTTGGTGGCCAGCACCCGACCCTTGCGATCGACGATATCGGCGCGCTGCGCGAGGATCTGCGTCTCGGCGCCATTCAGGCTCGGCTCGGCGGGTTCTGCCGCGGCCAGCATCGCCATGCGCACACCGACCGTGGAAAACGCGAGCCCGAAGGCCAGCGCCATCACCACCAGCCGCGTCGCGGCCTGCACCCGCGCACTGTCACGGGTGGCCTCGCCACGCAGGCGGATGTTTTCGCGCTCGATCTCGTCGGGGTTCGCACCCGTCGCGCGGGCATGGAGGATGCGGGCCAGCGGGCGCAGCGGCGTGCGGATCATTCGGCACCCTCCTCTTCAACGCCGGTCGCGACCACGTCGATCGGCGCATTCAGCTCCAGCACGGGCTGCGGATAGGCGACCTGCGTGGCCGAGCCGAACTGCTCGGGCGCCATCGGCAGGAGTTGCAGCGCCATGAAGTTCAGGTTGACCAGTTCGCGCAGCCGGTCGGGGCGGTTCTGATAGGCCCATTCCGCGCGCAGCACGCCCAGCCCCTCGCGCAGGCTGGCGATCTCGCGCTGCAGCTCGCGCAGCTCGGCCTGACGGTCCTGCGTGTCGTAGTTCACGTGATAGGCCCAGAACGCGAGGCCCATCACCGTCAATCCGATCGTGAGATAAACAAAGATCTTCATCTGCGTTTCCGTTTGCGGTCCTGCGGGTCGAGGGCCAGCATCGGCAGCCCAAGTTGCGTGCGATCGGCGTGGCCGGCGGGTGTGTCGGTGCGGCGCGCGACGCGCAGCTTGGCCGAGCGCGCGCGCGGGTTGTCGGCCAGTTCCTCGTCATCGGGGCCCACGGCCTTGCGGGTCATCAGATCGAAGGCAGGCGCCGTCGTCGCCTCGATCGGCGCATAGCGCGAGCCCCCGCCCGCACGCCCCGAGCGCGCCTGCATGAAGCGTTTCACCACGCGGTCTTCGAGCGAATGGAAGGTCACCACCGCCAGCAGCCCACCCGGCTTCAGCGCGCGTTCGGCGGCCTCCAGCCCCTCGATCAGCTGGCCAAATTCATCGTTCACCGCGATCCGCAGCGCCTGGAACGAGCGCGTGGCCGGATGACTCTGGCCCGGTTTCGGGCGCGGCAGGCAACGCTCGACCACCGCGACCAGATCGTGCGTCGTCTCGAACGGCTTCAGCTTGCGCGCCTCGACAATCGCCCGCGCGATCCGGCGTGAGGCGTGTTCTTCGCCGTAATGATAAAGGATGTCGGCGATCTCGGCCTCGTCGGCCTCATTGACGATATCGGCGGCACTCGGGCCGGTTTGCGACATGCGCATGTCGAGCGGCCCCTCGCGCAGGAAGGAAAAGCCGCGCTCGGCCTGATCGAGTTGCATCGACGACACGCCCAGATCCAGCACCACCCCGTCAAGCAACACGTCGGAATAGCTGTCGAGTTCGGAGAACGTGCCCTCGACCAGTTCGAGCCGGTCGCCATAGGCGCCGCGCCAGGCCTCGGCCATGGCAAACACCGCCGGATCGCGGTCAACCCCGATCACCTTTTCGGCGCCAGCCTCCAGCAATCCACGGCTGTAACCGCCGGCGCCAAAGGTGCCATCAAGCCAGATCCCCGAGACAGGCGCGACCGCCCCGAGGAGCGGTCGCAGCAATACCGGAATATGGGGGCGATCAGCGTCGCTCATCCTGACCTCGCGGGGTTGGGCAAATTGACCAGCGGGTCGTAATTCTTCGGCCGCGCCGCCGAACGTTCAGCAAACAGCTCGGCCTGATCGGCTGCATAGGCCTCAGGCGTCCAGATCTTGAAGCTCGTGCCCGCCGAGACAAAGAAGGCCTCGTTCGCCAGCCCGATCTTCTCGCGCAGCTTCTGCGGCAGCACCAGCCGCCCGTCGCCATCGATATCGGTCTGGTGCGACTGGCCATACATCAGTTCTTCGATTTCGGCGCGCTCCGGCGATCCGTGCTGCATCATGTCGATGCGCTCGTCGATCTCGTAGATCGCTTCCATCGTGTAAACCTGCAGGAAATTCCGCTCGGGGCCGCCATAGACGATGACGATCTGGGGGCGCTCGCCGGGGGCCCAGTCGGGGTCGCCCGCCTCGATCACGCGGCGAAACGAGGCCGGGATGGAAACGCGACCCTTCGCGTCCACCTTAAACGTCTCCGACCCTCTGAACCGACGTGCCACTTGCGTCGCTCCCTGTCCCGTTTGCTCCGCCCGGGGGCGGAATGGAAAACGGCGGATCGGGCTGCTGCCACTGCCCGATCCGCCGCCCTCGTCCCATTTCTGGGTATGCCCGACTACACGCGCCATCTGGGGGGATGTCTGCTCGCTCGCGCGTCGGATCTTTGGTCTTCGTGAAGCGGGTGCCTGTATGAAACCCGGTCTTTTCGCCGTGAGGTCTTGCTGCCTCTTCGCCTCGCCTCCGATGATTCAGGGATACTCTGGGAATTCATGGTAATCAACAGGATTTTTCACCAGCAGACGGAATATCATGAGTCCGATAGGCCGCAAAAACCAGATATTGTAGCGCCAAGATGCATACAAATTGGGCCACAGACACAAATTAACGCCACATATAGATGATGCAAGGTGAGAAACTGCATTCCCAGAAAATCCCAGAAAGATGCGCCGCCCTCACCAGAAGCGTCAGAAAAATCCACGATCACCCGGAAACACACGCCCTCACAGCGCAGTGATTCGCCGTGATACGGGCAATTTTTCGGCTCGATCCCGTGATTTCCCATGACACATCGGCAAGTTCAAAGGGCGCCCCTTTCGGAACGCCCTTTCATCGAGCCCTAAATACTCTGGGGGAGGCGGCCCTGGCCGCTGGAGGCAAAGCCCCCTGCCCGGCCTCAGACCACGCGCACCGCGATCAGTTCCTGAGCGATCTTGCGATACGGCTCGGCCGCGGGCGAGTCGGTGGTCGCGATGGGATTGCCCGCATCGCCCGCCACGCGCACATCCAGCGCCAGCGGCAGCGCGCCCAGATAGGGCAGCCCCAGCCGCGCGGCCTCGGCCTCGACCCCGCCGTGGCCGAAGAGATGCTCTTCATGGCCGCAATTCGGGCAGACATAGGTCGACATGTTCTCGATCAGCCCCATGATCGGCGTGCCGAGACGGCGGAACATATCGAGCGCCTTCTTCGCGTCCAAGAGCGCCACATCCTGCGGCGTCGAGACGATGATCGCGCCGTCAAGCTGCGTCTTCTGGCACAGCGAAAGCTGGATATCGCCCGTGCCCGGCGGCAGGTCGATGATCAGAACGTCGAGCGGGCCGTATTCGTCCCAGCGCACCTGCCCCAGCATCTGCTGCAGCGCGCCCATCAGCATCGGGCCGCGCCAGATCACCGCCTCGTCTTCCTTCAGCATCAGCCCGATCGACATCAGCGTGACGCCATGCGCGCGCAGCGGCAGGATCGTATGCCCGTCCGGCGAGGCCGGGCGCTGGTAGGTGCCCATCATGCGCGGCTGAGAGGGGCCATAGATATCGGCATCCAGCAAACCCACGCGCTTTCCCTCGCGCGCGAGCGCAACGGCAAGGTTCGACGAGACGGTGGATTTGCCGACGCCGCCCTTGCCCGAGCCCACAGCGATGATGTGGCGCACGCCCGGCACCGGCTGCGGACCGGCGGGCTGCGGCTTCGGGTGGCCGCCGATCTGCGGCCCCGAGCCCATGCCCTTGGGCGGACCGGCGGGGATCATCACGGTCACCGTTTCGACACCCGGCAGCGCCCTCACCGCCGCCTCGAGCGCGGGGCGCATCGCGGTCAGCTCGGATTCGGGCGCGCCTTCAAGAATGAATCGCACCACGCCAGATTCGGCCGCCAACGCCCGCACCAGATCACGCGTGACCGGGTCTCCACCGGGCAGAGAAACCGCTTTCAAGGCCTCAAGAACCTGTTCTTTGGTAACACTCATGTGAGATTTCCCCCGTTCGATCGCGTTCGCCCGAAGATGCCGCTTTTCGCGCCAAGGGCAAGGGGCAGCGGCAACGGGCCGCGCCCCCCGAATAAAACATGTTTCTTTTTCAGATGATTAACTGACCTCCCCCAAGGGCAACCTTTGGCCCAGGGTTACGTGGGGGAAAATAGGTCAGCACGGGATATGCATTTTCCGCATGGCAGAATTGACGCGAAGGGCAATTGTGCACCTGCAGCATTTTCTCCATTTTGACCTCAACAGCGCCGAACAGCGCACAGGCAAACTCACCGCGATGGGCATCGCCCGGGTCGGAAACTCTTGAAGGCAGAACGACATGGCTCTGGTCCACGACGCTCGCACGGCTGAAACCGGTTTTGGTGCGCTGTTCTCGGCGCTGACCGAAGCATGGGCGCGGCGCAAGGTCTATCGTCAGACGCTCCGCGAGCTGAAGTCTCTGTCGAACCGCGAACTGGAGGACATGGGCCTCCATCGCTCGATGATTACCCGCGTGGCCCAGGAGGCCGCCTACGGGAAGTAAATAAAGGTTCCTGAGACCCCTCCTCCTCCCTGGGTCTCGGAAATCGGTGGCACCCTCCTCCTCCTCCCTGAGGGTGCCACCTTTCAGATACCGGCCCTGCGGATCGCGACGATCCGATGCCGGAAGCCCGATACGCAGGCCTCACTCCTCCTCCCAGAGGCCGCGTTGTGAAGGCGGCGGCCCCCTCCTCCTCCCTGGGGTCGCCGCATTTCACGAAACGGGCAGGAATTGTCGGTGGGTCTTCCTCCTCCCTTAAACCCTCCGACAGGGTGCAACCCCCTCCTCCTCCCGGGGTGCACCAAACCAAGGCCGCGGCTCTCTCCTCCTCCCTGAGCCAGCGGTAGAAGAAGCGGCGGCGCCCCTCCTCCTCCCGGGCGCCGCCGTTTTCATTTCCGGGCCTTCGCCCTTGCGCCCGCGACCGGGCGCGGGCATCAGGGGGAAACAGGCCAGGAACGGGGTGGAACGAAATGCTTTCCTACCAGCACAGCTATCACGCGGGAAATCTGGCCGATGTGCACAAGCACGCGCTGATGGCGGCGATGCTTGACTACCTCACGCGCAAGGACAAACCGCTGAGCTACCTCGAAACGCATGCCGGGCGCGGGCTTTATGCGCTTGATGCGGCCGAGGCGCAAAAGACCGGCGAGGCGGCGCAGGGGGTCGAACGGATCGAGCGGATGAACTGGTTCGCGCCCGATCATCCCTATGCGCGCGCGCTCAAGGCGGTGCGGGCGGCGCATGGCAAGCGCGCCTATCCCGGCTCGCCGCTGCTGGCGGCGACGCTGCTGCGCCCGATCGACGCCATTCAGCTCTGCGAACTGCACCCGCAGGAATTCGCCGCCCTGCGCGAGACGATGAAGCCCCATGGCGGCGTCTTCCACCAGAAAGACGGCCTGCAGATGGCGCTGGCGCTGACCCCGCCCACGCCCCGGCGCGGCGTGCTGCTGATCGACCCCTCCTTCGAGGTGAAATCCGATTACGACGCGATCCCGAAGCTGATCGGCCAGGTCGCACGCAAATGGAACGTTGGAGTGATCGCGCTCTGGTATCCGATTCTCGCGCCGCAAGTGCCCGTCGCCCCCGCTCAGGCCGCAATGGCGCGCGGGTTGCGCGCGGCCTTCCCCGAGGCTCTTTCCTCCGAGGTGCGATTCCCGCCCGCGCGCGAGGGCCATGGCATGATCGGGTCGGGGATGTTCATCGTGAACCCGCCCTGGGGCCTCGAAGGCGAGGCGCAACGGATCGAGCGGCTGTTCCGCGCGCTCTGAGCGCGACATTTTTCCGGATTTCCTCTTTGATCCACGTGGTTACGTGATAGCTTGCGGGCGTTGAATTGGATCAAAAGGACAGAACCATGACGTTTGCCCCCCTCAAACTTTCGGGCCTTGCCCTTATTCTCGGGCTGGCCGCCCCGGCCTATGCCGATCCGGCGCTCGGCGTTGGCGTCAGCTTTGCCTTCGGCAAGGGCGCGGGCGTTGACGTCGGCGTCGGTGCGCGCGTCTTCTCGGATGACGAAGAGGATTCGACCGTCGGCTCCATCGGCCTCGACTACATGTTCGGCTCGAAGCGGGTGCGCCCGACGATCGGCATCGCGCGTCTCGGCAATGACAGCTACATCGGCCTCGACATGGGCTTCGGGCCCGGCGGAAGCGTCGATTTCGGCCTGAGCGGCGGCTACACCGACACCGAATCCTCTGCGCCCGCGATGGAGCCGCCGCCTCAAGAGCCCTACGACCTGGGCCCGGTCTAAGCCTGCTGCTCTGACCACACTCTCTGGCGTGCCGTTCAGAACGGCACGTCAATCCGCCTTGTCGGCCGGGCGCACAAAGGCCGATTTGACGTGTTTCGTGCCCGCCTTGTCGAACTCGATCACCATCGTGTCGGCCTCGGCGTCAATCACCTCGCCATAGCCGAATTTCTGGTGGAACACGCGCTCGCCAATGGCGAATTCCGGGACCTCCGACGCCGAAGGCCGGATCGCGCGCGGGCGTGACGCCCCGGCAGCACCCGGCTGCACACCCGAGGCCTGAAGGCGCTTCCAGCCCGGAGAGGCATAGGCATCGGCCTGCGCCGCACGCGCCTCAAGCCGCGATCCGCCGCCACCGCCGAAACCGCCCTCATATCCACGCGACTGCCGCCCCGCATAAAGCCCCGGCGCGCTTTGCACTTCGACATGGGCCGCGGGCAATTCGTCGATGAAGCGCGACGGCAATTGCGATTGCCATTGGCCGTAAACGCGGCGGTTCCCCGCAAAGGAAATCGTGCACAGTTCCTCGGCGCGGGTGATGCCCACATATCCCAGCCGGCGCTCCTCCTCGAGGCCCTTCTGCCCGGTCTCGTCCATCGCGCGCTGGCTCGGGAACAGGCCCTCCTCCCAGCCGGGCAGGAAGACCGCCGGAAACTCCAGCCCCTTCGCCGCGTGCAGCGTCATGATCGTGACCTTCTCGCCGCTCTCGCTGCTTTCGTTCTCCATGATCAGCGCGACATGCTCAAGGAAGCCCTGCAGGTTGTCGAACTGCTCAAGCGCCTTGACCAGTTCCTTGAGGTTCTCAAGCCGGCCCGGTGCCTCGGCCGTCTTGTCGGCGAGCCACATCGCCGTGTAGCCGCTTTCCTCAAGGATCTGCTCGGCCAGCCGGATATGGTCGTATCCGGGCGTCTCGGGCGCGCCGGTATCGGCCTCGATCAGCACACCGTCGTCATCCTCGGTGAAGACGGGCATCGGCACCGCGATCACTGCTTCATGCCAACGCTCGATCATCTCGCAGAACTGCCGCAGCTGCCCCAAGCCCTTGCCGGATATCAGCTTTTCGGCAACCACCGCGCGCGCCGCCATGAACATCGTCAGATCACCATCGCGCGCACGCTGATGGATCACCTGCACCGCCTTGTCGCCCAAGCCCCGGCGCGGCGTGTTCACCACCCGCTCAAAGGCCAGCCCGTCATCGGGGCTGACGGCGAGGCGGAAATAGGCCATCGCATCGCGGATTTCGAGTCGCTCGTAGAAGCGCGGGCCACCGACCACGCGATAGGGCAACCCGATCGAGAGAAACCGGTCCTCGAAGGCGCGCATCTGGTGGCTGGCGCGCACGAGGATCGCGATGTCATCAAGGCCGCGCGGCGGCTGGCCACGGGTGCCGCGCTGGAGCGCCTCGATCTCTTCGCCGATCGCGCGGGCCTCTTCCTCGCCGTCCCAATAGCTGAACAGCCGCACCTTTTCGCCGCCTTCGGTCTCGGTCCAGAGCGTCTTGCCGAGGCGGCTTTCATTGCGTGCGATCAGCCCCGAGGCGGCGGCCAGAATATGCGGCGTCGAGCGGTAATTCTGTTCGAGCCGGACCACCTTGGCGCCGGGAAAATCCTTTTCGAACCGCAGGATATTGCCCACTTCGGCACCGCGCCAGCCATAGATCGACTGGTCATCATCGCCCACGCAACAGATGTTGCGATGCCCCTGTGCCAAGAGCCGCAGCCAGAGATATTGCGCGACGTTGGTGTCCTGATACTCGTCGACGAGGATGTATTTGAAGCGGCGCTGATAAAGCGCGAGCACATCGGGATGGGCCTGAAAGATCGTGACCATATGCAGGAGCAGGTCGCCGAAATCGACCGCGTTCAGCGTGCGCAGCCGCGCCTGATAGGCGGCGTAAAGCTCGGAGCCACGGTTGTTGAAGGCGGCGGTCTCGGCGCCGGTCACCCGCTCGGGCGTGAGCGCGCGGTTTTTCCAGCCGTCGATGATCCCCGCCAGTTGCCGCGCGGGCCAGCGTTTCTCGTCCATATCCGCCGCCGCGATCACCTGCTTCAGCAGGCGGATCTGATCGTCAGTGTCGAGAATGGTGAAATTCGATTTCAGCCCGGCAAGCTCGGCATGGCGGCGCAGGAGCTTGACGCAGATCGCGTGGAAGGTGCCGAGCCAGGGCATGCCCTCGGCATCGCCGCCCAGAAACGCGCCGATGCGTTGCTTCATTTCGCGCGCGGCCTTGTTGGTGAACGTCACTGCCAAGATCTGCCAAGGCTCGGCGCGATGGGTCAGGATCAGATGCGCGATGCGCGAGATCAGCGCCTTGGTCTTGCCCGTGCCCGCGCCCGCCAGCATCAGGACCGGCCCGTCAAACGTCTCGACGGCCTCGCGCTGCGCGGGGTTCAGGTCGCCCAGATAGCCAAAGTCGGGCTCCGGCGCGGGGCGCGCGGCCATCATCGCGCGCTGCGACAGGCTCAGGCTTTCATAGGGATCGTCGTCGAAATCGCTCATGGCGCCAATCTAGCGGGGCGGCGGCGCAAGGAAAAGCCATGTTCTGCGATTGTTCACGCAAATTAACCCCGCACGACGGCGGGCTTGCGGCTCAGTTCCCGACGGTGATGCGCAGGTTGAAGCGATAGCTCGCGTCGGTCAGCAGGCTGGGCGCTGCGGGAAAGGCGCCAGCGCGGCGCACGGCGGCAAGGGCTGCGCGGTCGACGCGGGAATTGCCCGAGGATTTCGCCACCGAGACGCCCTGCAACGCACCGCCCCGCGAGACCTGCAGGCGCAGGGTGACCGAGCCGCCCTGCCCCGGCGCAAACTCGGGCGCGCGCTTGTTGCGCTCGATCCGGCTGCGAATCGAGGCGCCCCATTCTGCGATGGCGCTGCGGATCTGGCCGCTTGAGGCGGTGGCCGATTGCCCCGCCTGACGGTTGCCGCGCGCGCTGCCGCCGCCTGCGCCCTGGGCGCGTTGCGCGGGGGTAGCGGCCGCGGCTTTGCTGGGTTTCTTGGCCTGCTTCTTCGGGGGGTCGGGCTTGGGCTCCGGTTTCGGCTCGGGTTCCGGCGGAGGCGGCGGGGTTTCGGGCGCGGCCTCCTCTTCGGGGATGGGCAGCGCCAGCATCGGGCGCGACAGCTCGGCCAGCGGCGCCAGTTCAGGCAACTCCGAGGGCGGCGGCGGAGGCGGCGGGGCCAGATCGGGCGGCGCGATCTCCTCGGGGGTCTCGGCGATCTCCCATTCCTCGACCAGCGCCTCAAGCGCCGCGTCCGAGGCCACGAGGCTCAGCACCGCATCACCCCCCTCACCCGCAGCCTCAAGCGAGCCCGACTGCGCGAACAGCCCGAAGGCCGCCGCATGCAGGCCCAGCGAGACGAGGCCGAAGACCAGAAGGCCGAGGGTGCCCGGGCGGGTCATGGCGCCCCCCCGACCGAGGCCGCGATCAAGTCGACCCGGCCAAAGCCCAACGCGCCCAGATGCGGCATCAACCCGGCCAGACGGCTCGCGGGTAGGCTGCGATCGGCGCGCAAAAGCAGGTTCGGCGGCTGCGCGGCACAGTCGTTTTTTGCGCAATAACCCGCCTGCGCCTCGGCCAGCGCGGCCATCAAGGCGCTGTCGTCACTGCCCTCCGGCGCCTGCAGATCACGGAAGACCAGCGTACCATCGGCCCCCAGCCAGAGCGTGAATTCGCCCTCCGCCTCGGCTTCGGCGCGCACCTCGGGAGGCTCGATCGGGAACGGCTCGGCGGGGCGCATCTCGCCAGCGAGCAAGAAGAAGATCAGCAGCAGGAAGACCACGTTGATCATCGGAAGCAGCGTGACATTGGTGCGGCGGATGGGGGGCGGCGAGAAACGCATGGCTCACTCCATCACGATCACGCGGGTGATGCCCTGCGCCGCGAGCGCCTCGACCACCTCCGCCAGCGCCTGCAGATCGGCGTCGCGCGTGCGCAGCACCACGGGCGCGTCGGGCGTCGGCATCATCGGCAGAAGCGCCGCGGCCAGATCTTCGGTCGCGGCCTCGATCCCGTTCAACAGCACCCGCCCGTCGGCCCAGATCTCGACCACGCGCGGCGGGCCCTGCCACTCGCCCGCGCCAGAGCCGCCCGCAGGCGTCAGCGCAAGGCTCGTCTCGCCGGAAAACCGCGAGACCAGCATGAAAAAGACCAGCAACAGGAACACCACGTCGATCATCGGCGTGAGGTCCGGTCGGCGCCGGGGCGCGGGCTGGTCGAAACGGAACATCAGCCGATCGTCTCGTTGGTGACAAAGAGGCGGGTGGCGATGTCTTCCATGTCATGGCGCAGGCTGTCGATGACGCTGTCGAACCAGGTCAGCGCGATCTGCGCGGGGATCGCCACGGCCATGCCGGCGGCGGTGGTCAGAAGCGCCTCCCAGATGCCGCCCGCAAGCATCGCGGGATCGGCGCGGCTGCCAGCCTCTTGCAGGGCCTGAAAAGCCGCGATCATACCGGTCACCGTACCCAGAAGCCCCAGCAGCGGCCCGATCGTCGCCGCCAGTTCAAGCCCGCGCAGCCCCGCCCGCGCCTGCGTCAGGAGCGAGCGCGCCAGCCGCTCGGTCTCTTCGCGTGCCAGAGCATCGGGCATCGCCGGATCGCAGAGCACCTCCATCGCGCGATGCGCGAGCTGCGCCCGCAGGCTGCGCCGCCCGTCAAGCCGCGCCCGCGCCTGCGACCGCTCGCCCTTTTGCCACAACGCAACCGCCGCCTCGGCATGGCGCCCGCCCGACCACGCGCCGCCCAGCGCCAGCCGCCAGACCTTCCACAGGATCAGCGCGACCGTCGCCACCGACAGGATGCCGATCGCCCAGAGCGCCATCCCCCCGGTATCGAGGAAGGCCACGATCTGCTGCGGGTCAAAGCCGAGGCCCAAGCCTTCCGCCGCAAGTCCGGTTTCCATCATTCGCTCCACTTCAGAGAAACGGGGGCGCACCCATAGCACGCCCCCGATGATTTTAGAACTTGGCTTCGAGCTTCACATAGACGCTGCGGCCCGGCTCCATCACCCGCTCCACCTCGGTGTCGAAGACGTTGGTGCGGCTCAGGTGCTTCGCATAGGCCTTGTCGAGCACGTTGTCGACGCCAGCGATCAGCTGCGCCTTGTCGTTCAGCGCGTAGCTGCCGAACAGGTCGAGCGTCGCATAGCCCGGCGTCGGCCCGCCATCACGCGAAGCATCATAGCGGTGCTGCGCGGCGGCAAAGTTCACCCGCCCGCCAAAGCGCCAGTCATCCATGTTGTAGATCGCGCTGAGCGAGCCTTCGAGCGGCGGGATCTGCGCCAGCGCCCGGTCGTCATCGCGGTTCTCGCCATAGGTATAGGTCGCGTCGCCCGCGAACTCCCAGTTGCCCGAACGCCAGTAACCGCTCAGTTCGACGCCGGCCAGATCGGCGTCGATATTGCGGTAAAGCGTCATGCCCGGCATCGAAAACTGATCGCGCAGGATATAGTCGTTGACGCGATCGACATAGACCGTGGCGGTATAGCCCCAGGTCTCGGTCGAGGTCTCGATACCGACATCGAACTGGAGGTGTTTTTCCGGGTCGATACCGGGGTCACCAACCCAGGCATTGGCCGAAACCACACCATCGATAACGGTCCCGCGGGCGATCGAGCGTTCGTTCGCATCCCCCGTGCGCACCGAGCGCGACAGCCCGGCAAAGACCTTGGTGGTCGCGCTCAGCTCATGCTCTAGCCGCAGGAGCGCGCCGAAGTTGTCCTCGGTATAGGCGCCATCATAGATGTTGCCATAGACCGCATCATAGAGGTCGTTCGGAACGATCGAGGGCGGATAACCCTCCAGCCCGTCGGCCCAGCCTGCCGTCGCGCGCACATGGTCATAGCGCAGCCCGCCCTTGAGCGTGGTTTTCGCCGACAGCGCGGTCTCGGTTTCGAGGTAAAGCCCGGTCTGCGAGATCGTGGTGTCGGGCCACATCAGGTAGCGCGCGGCGCCGGGGGTCTCGGCCTCGACCACGGCGGCCGGGCCCATGTAGTTGATCGCGCGGCGATTGTTCGAGCGGTAATCGACACCGAGCTTCGCGGTGGTCGCGCCGAAGTCGAACTGGCCTTCGATCTTGCCGCCGTCGGTCACCGAATCCGAAGGCACATAGCCGCCCATCGGCAGGCCACGCAGCGAGAAGTTATCCATGATGTGATAGATGTCGCTGCGGTAGATGCTGGCCTCGATCCGCTTGAGCGAGCCCATGTCGACATCGAGGCCGCCGCGCAGGCGGTAGACCTTGGCATCCGACAGCGGGCTGTCCATGCTGGCGCCCGAGAACAGCACGTCCTCGGCCTTGTTGCGCTCGATATCCAGCGCGATCTCGCCGCTCTCGCCCTTGTAGCCGAAGGTCAGGCCGGTGGCGCGGCTGGTGAAGGCGGTGCGCTCTTCGCGGCCACCGCCGGCGTCGTAATTGTCGGCATCCTTGTATTCGCCGCTCGCCTCCATGTAGAAGCCGCCACCCAGATCGACCGAGATGTTGCCGCCGATCTCGAACCGGTTGCCATTGTCGGTGTAGCCAGTGCTCAGCGTGCCCGAGATCCGCTTGCCCTCTTCGAATTCGGGCGCGTCGCGCTCGAGCTTGACGGTGCCGCCGGTGCCGCCCGGCCCGTTGGTCACCGAGGAATAGCCGCGCTCGACGATGATCCGGTCGGCGCGCGCCAGAGCCGCCGAGGAGGTCGGCGGGTCCATCCGGTTCGGGCAGCCGCCGAAGCTCACCGAGCCGGCGTCGATCACGTTGATTTGGTCGGCCTGCTGGCCGCGGATCACGATATCGGCGGCATGGCCACCCATGCGGTTGATCGAGACGCCCGGCACGCGGTCGAGCAATTCGCCCGCATCGGCCACGGGCGCGCCCTCGACCTGCTTGGGCGAAAATTCATAGCTCGCCGCCTTGGTCTTGGCGCGTTCGAGGATCAGGTAGATCGGGTCGAGCGTGAAAGCGGTTTCGTCCGCGTCCTGCGCGAAAGCCGCCGGAGCCAGCGAGCACAGCAGCGCCGCCGTCACGCTCAGGCGCGTCAGAGTGGAATAGTTCATGAGTTCAGTCCCTTGATGTCTCGTAACCCGGGCCCAGCGCATTCGGCGCGGCCGCATATTCGCCCTTCGGCCCAAACGGGCGAAGACGGGTGCAAATGTCAGTTGTCGAGGCGAATCAAAGGGATGCGGGTGGTGCCCGGATCGCGCGCAGGCCCTCGGGGCGCGTGGGCTCTGCGGTCAGGTCAGCCGGCAGATCAAGCGCGGCAAGATGAAATTCGGTGATCCGCTCGGGCGCGACAAAGCCCGGCGCCACCAGGGCCGCGCCCACCACGCAGAAGGGGCAGCGATCCTGCACCGTCTCGGAATGGGTAACATCGACCTCGCCGGTCACCAGATCAATGGTGACGGTCAGGAAGCCCTCGGGGCCGCAGATGATCGAGCGAATCTCGCCATCCTTGAGCGGCGCCTCATAGCTGACGAAGCTCAGCGCCACCTGCGCCGACAAAAGCAGGCTCAGCACCGCCATCAAGGCGCTGCGCATCAGCCCGGAAATGTCGAAAGCCCGTTTCATGGGCACAGGAGTCGCGAATTGCGACGGATTGCGCAACCGCACAGGTCAAGTCGGTCTGTGACAAACCGACACATGTTGCGAAAAAACCCTGTGGTTCAGCCCGGATGCACGAGCGAGGCGAAGAGCCGCGGATCGAGGCTTTCGGCGGCGAAGGTCGGCCCCTCGGTCAGGAGCGCCACCGCATCATGGCTGTGCAGGCTTTCCTGATGGCTGGCCACGACGCGGAAATCGCCCACGCGCGGATCGGCCAGAAGCCCGGCGGCAAAGGCGCGCACCGCATCCTCGACAAAGATCGGGTTGGCGGCGTTCAGCTCGGCAAAGGCCTGCTCGTCCTCGCGCTTGACCATCACCTGCGTTTCGGTCGGCACGGCGGCGCGGGCGATGGCGATCAAGTCTTCGAACCAGAGGCAGTCGCCCTCTTCGGCCACCACCGAGATCCGCGCCACCGAGCGCTGCGAATGCGGCGTCGCCAGCTGCCCGCGCGCGCGCCGTGCATGTTCGGACAGTTCGAGCGAACAGGGGCAGGTCGAGGAATAGACGTAATCGAGATGGATGATCTGGCGCCGCGTGCCCGCCTGATCGAGCTGCTCCAGCGCGATGTCGTAATATTGCCAGCCCGCCAGCCCCGAGCGCAGGCTTTCAATCTTCACCGGGAAGGAAAAGCGCATCTGCAGCCGCGCGTCGAAGCTTTCGAGATGGTCTTTGTAATCATCGACCGCGTGCGCCATCACCTCGGCCGAGAAATCGCGCTCGGCATGGGCATAGAACGACCGCATGATGCGGCTCATGTTGATGCCCTTCTTTTCCGCCTCAAGGCTGACCGTGCCGGTGACCGAGGTCTCCAGCGTGACCTCGCCGCCGTCTTTCAGGCGGTAACGGATCGGCAGGCGGAAATTGGAAATGCCGACATGTTCGATCCGGGTCTTGGCGCCGACGATCAGCGAGGCGGGGCCGTTCTGCAGGTCGGGCAGCGACGCCTTGTAGGCCGCGTCCACGGTGAAGTCCGCGTCATAGTCGCGTTTCAGGTCGGGGTAATTCGACAAAGGCGTGCCGGGCAGAAGCCGCGCGATCGCCGGGTCGAGCGCGGCAACCTCTTCGGGGCTGGCCGAGGCCGCCCAGTCGCGCAGCACGTCCAGTGCGGATTTCGCCTGCGCCATATCTGGCGGGCTGATCTTGTCGAGATGGTTCATCCTTCCCTCCGGCATCCCCGGGCCATGCACCATATGGGGTGCAGGGCGGGAATGTCCAAGGGAAAGCGGCGCGTCAAACCGCTTCCAGTGCGGCCTTGATGTCGGCGATCAGATCGGCGCCATCCTCGATGCCAAGCGAGATCCGCACCAGCCCTTCGGTCACGCCCACTTCGAGGCGCTTTTCCGGCGTCATCGAGGAATGGGTGGTCGTCGCCGGGTGCGTCGCGATCGAACGCGCATCGCCCAGATTGTTGGAAATCTTGATGATTTCCAGAGCATTGAGGAAACGGAACGCAGCCTCGCGCCCGCCGTTGAACTCGAAGGCCACCATCGTGCCGCCCGCGCCCATCTGCTCGATCGCGAGCGCGTGCTGCGGATGCGTGGTCAGCCCCGGATAGATCGTGCGCGCGAGCTTGTTATGCCCCGCGACCGAGCTGGCCACCGCCGCCGCGTTCACCGCCTGCGCCCGCACGCGCAGATCCAGCGTCTGCAACCCGTTCAGGAGAACCCAGGCGTGGAACGGGCTCATCGCGCCGCCGGTGTGTTTGACATAGGTTTCCAGAGGCCCGCGAATGAAGGCGCGCGTGCCGCAGACGACGCCGCCCAGCACCCGGCCGCCGCCGTCGATATGCTTGGTCGCGGAATAGGCGATGACATCGGCGCCAAGCTCGGCCGCGCGCGAGAACACCGGCGATGCAAAGGCGTTATCGACCAGCACCACTGCGCCGCCCTCATGGGCGATTTTGGCCACGCCCGCGATGTCGATCACCTCGAGCCCGGGGTTCGAGACGCTCTCAAAGAAGCAGACCTTGGTATTGGGGCGCATCGCGGCGCGCCACTCTTCAAGCTTCACGCCATCGACCAGCGTCACCGCCACGCCGAAAGTCTGCAGGAATTCCAGCACCTTGAGGCAGGAGCCAAACATCTGCCGCGCGGCGACGATATGGTCCCCGCCCTTTACCAGCGCGGCCAGCGCGCCGTGAATCGCGGCCATCCCCGAGGCGCAGGCAAAGGCATCCTCGGTGCCTTCGATCGCGGCCATCCGGTCCTCGAACATGCGCGTGGTCGGGTTGCCGTAGCGGGCATAGATGAATTCATCCTCGCCCAGCGTTTCAAAGCGCGCGGCGGCGGCCTCGGCCGACGGGTAGACGAAGCCCTGCGTCAGGAACATCGCCTCGGCCATCTCGCCATATTGCGAGCGGCGGGTGCCCTCGTGGACGAGTTTCGTGCGGGTGTTCCAATCCTTGGACATGCGGGCCTCCATAGCTGGACCTGCCCTAACGCGCGCGCCCGGGTGCGTCAACCTGTCCCACCACCCGAACCCGCGTTTCGCCCTTCAATTCAAGGCGCTGAATGTGTCTGCGCACCCTCCGCCCCGGCGAGAATGCGGGCCCGGAAATCGCCCCCCGCACGGCGCACGGCGCGGACCACGGCGCGCCGGTCGCCTTCGATCGCGGCGTCGATCAGCGGCGCGAGCTGGCCGGTGGATTTCAGGTGGCGGCCAAGATCGGAATGGGTGCGCTCGGGGAAGAGGAAGTGATCGACGCCCCGACTGGGCGCGAAGGCCAGCGCATGGGCCGCATCATCCACCATCCCGTGCAACAGAAAGACCCGCGTCGCCGCGCGCCGCCCGGGCAAGGGCGCGACCGGAAAGGCCAGGGGCCGCGCGATCCGCTTGCGCCAGTGCAGCCAGCGCGTTTCCGGGCCGACATGGCGCTTCAGGATCGAATATTGCGGGGAAATCGCGACGATTGCATCCAGCGGCAGAATGGCTTGCGCCGACAGGGCACTGAAGCCACCCATGGACAGGCCCAGCGTGGTTATCCGGGTAATCTCATGGCGTGCCCGAACCCGTTCGACCGCCGCCTGCAACGCCGCTCCGAACTCGGGCGCATTCGCCCAGCTGCGCGAGAAATCGGTCACGAACAGCGCGTGCCGCTTGTGCTTGCCGATCGCTGCACCGACGAACTCATGTGGCGGCGGTTCATTACGTTTTCGCCCGATCGACGAGAACGAGATCACCAGATCCGTGCCCTGCCCCTCGGCATAGACGGCACGGATCGGGCCCTCTTCGACCAGAAGCTCCATGCCTTCAGTTCGGTCCAACATCCTCGTCCTTGTCGATGCCATGGCGCGAGATCACGCCGCTTTGGGTCATGATGAAAATGAACATGATCGCGGTCAGGCCGAAGGTCTTGAAATTCACCCAGACCTCATCGGACATGGTGCGCCAGACGATCTCGTTGGCGAGCGCGAGCCCGAGGAACAGCGCGGTGAAGCGGCGCGTCAGGATCATCCAGCCTTCATGGGTCATCGGCAGCACCTCGCCCATCACCGCCTGCAGCCAGGGCTTGCCGCGCATCAGCCCGACGCCCAGCGCGCCGGCGAACAGGAGGTAAATCAGCGTCGGCTTCATCTTGAAGAAGGTCGGATCATTCAGCCAGACCGTCAGCCCGCCAAAGGCCAGCACCAGCACCAGCGTCACGATCTGCATCACCGAAAGATGCCGCGTGATCGCGTATTGCACCGCCATCGCCGCCACCAGCACCGGCACGAAGATCGCGGTCGCCACGATGAAGCCGCTGTATTCCGTGCCCGCGACCGTGATCGCGCGCTCCTTGAACAGATAGAAGGCGGCGAAAAACACCAGGAGCGGCCCGTATTCCAGCGCCGCCTTGAGCTTGCCCGGGATCGCCCGTCCCGAAACCTGCCCCGATGAATTCTGTTCCGTCATTGCCTCATCCTGCCATTTCCACGACCACGGCACCCACCGCGATCAATCCCATCAATGCGGTGCGCCGCGGCCCCACCTTTTCGCCCAGCACCAGCCATCCGATCAGCGCGGCAAACACGGTCGAGGTTTCACGCAGCACCGCCGCCTCGCCCACCTTGTCGAGCCGCGTCGCCATCATGATCGCACCAAAGCTGAAATAGGCGACAAACGCGCCAATGACACCCCTGCTCAGCAAAGGCATCAGCTCGGAGCTGGGCAGGTGGCGCCAGCGGCGATAGGTGATGACGGGCATAAACCAGCCGTCGATAAAGAAAAACCACGCGAGGAAGGTGAACGGGTCGGCAGTGGCGCGGATGCCATAGGCGTCATAGGTCGTATAGAGCGCGACAAAAGCCCCGGTCAGCGCGGCAAACGCCAGCGCGGGCACCATCGTTTCGCGCCCGACCTTGATCGTGCGCAGGTTATAGATCGCGAGCCCGTATATCCCGGCCAGCAACAGCCCCACCCCCGCCCATTGGCCGAGCGTGAAATGCTCGCCGAAGAGGAAACCCGCGCCGATCACGGTGAAGAACGGCCCCGTGCCGCGCACCACCGGATAGACGACCGTATAGGCGCCGCGCGTGTAGGTCATCGCCTGCGCCAGCTTGTAGCCCGCGTGAATCACGAACACGCCGGCGAAGATCGGCCACATATGCGGCTCGGGCCAAGGCACGACAAACAGCGCGAAGGGGGCTGCGATCGCGCCATAGCTCGCGTCGATCGCCGCGCGCGAAAGCCAGGGATCATGGCGCCCCTTCTGCAGCGCACCGAACAGCGCATGCAGCAGCGCCGCCAGAAGCGCCAGCGCCAGCGCGGCGTCATGGCCCGCTGGCGTGCCTTCGAGGGAGCGGATAAACTCGCTCATGATCTCACCTTGCGGAGTTGCACCTTGGATATCCTGTCGAACCTCTGGAACGATCTTGCAACCTCTTTCACCGCGACACCGCCCTCGGTGGCGGCGATGCGGCTGATCGCGGCGCTGGTTCTGGGCGGCGCGATCGGGTTTGAGCGCGAATGGCACCACAAATCGGCCGGGCTGCGCACGCATATGCTGATCTCGATCGCGGCGGCGCTGTTCGCGCTGATCGCCTTCGAGCTGGTCGCCCTGACCGAGGCGACGGATGGCGCGGACGGCGGCGCGCGCCACGACATCCTGCGCCTGATCGGCGCGGTGACCTCGGGGGTGGCTTTCCTCGCGGCGGGCTCGATCATCGTGACGGGGCGGCTGGTCAAGGGGCTGACCACCGGCGCGGGGATGTGGCTCGCGGGCGCGGTGGGGCTGGCTTGCGGCTCGGGCAGCATCGGGCTGGCGGCGCTGGCCTCGGCGCTGACGGTGATCGTGCAATGGCTGTTCCGGGTGCTCGAGGACCGGATCGAACACAAGAGCGAACGCGAGGCCGCCGAAGAGGCCCTGATGGCCGGCACCTCTGTCGAGCGCCGCCGCTCGGCCCCGCACGAGCCCACCGACTGAGCCCCGCGCGCCATCACACCGGCCAGATCATGTTGTTCTCGAATCCGTCGATCGTGGTGATCGTGGGATAGTCGCGCACCAGGAAGAAGATGCGCTTCTTCTGCCCCGGCCGCGGCGAGAGCGAGATGTCATACACGTTTTCATGCGCCCCGAGATAGGCGATCACCGGCTCGGGGTCGCCCATCACATCGACGAAGAACTTGAACTGCGTCCCCAGCCGCTTGTGCAGCTTGATCCGTAACGTGACCCGCCGCCCGCCGTCTTCGCACTCAGACACCGTCACCGGCAGGATCCGGTTGCGCAGCCGCCCGTGATAGCGTTCGAGGTCGCTCGCCATCTCGTGCAGGTAGGCATCATTGCCATAGCGCACCATCAGGCAGCGCAGCGCGCGCAGCTCGTCGGGCACATCGGGGCGCGCGCGAAAGGTGACCTCGATCTCCTTGGTGCGCAGCGCGATGCGAAACAGCGCGATCTCGGTCAGGCGCCGGATCAGCGACCAGACGAAGCTCGCCAGTGCCGTCAGGATCGTCGCGTCGAACCAGAACTTGCCGGACCCGAAATAGTCAGCGGCGGTGTCGAGGGTCATTCCTCCGCCCCGACCAGCGCGCGGGCGAAGTCTTCGGGGTCGAAGGGCGCGAGGTCGTCGATCTGCTCGCCCACGCCGATCGCGTGGATCGGCAGGCCGAATTTATCGGCCAGCGCCACCAGCACGCCGCCCTTGGCGGTGCCGTCGAGCTTGGTCATCACCAGCCCCGAGACATCGGCGATCTTCGAGAAAATCTCGACCTGCGAGAGCGCGTTCTGCCCGGTCGTCGCATCCAGAACCAAGAGCGTGTTATGCGGCGCGCTCTCGTCGCGCTTGCGGATCACGCGCACGATTTTCGCCAGCTCTTCCATCAGGTCGGCGCGGTTCTGCAGCCGCCCGGCGGTGTCGATCATCAGAAGGTCGGCGCCATCGGCCTCGGCCTTGGCCATCGCGTCGAACGCAAGGCTCGCCGGGTCCGAGCCCTCGGGCGCGGTCAGTACCGGCACGCCCGCGCGATCGCCCCAGACCTTGAGCTGTTCGACCGCCGCCGCGCGGAACGTGTCACCCGCCGCGATCACCACCGACTTGCCCGCCGCCTTGAACTGCGAGGCGAGCTTGCCGATCGTCGTGGTTTTCCCCGACCCGTTCACCCCCACGACCAGCACGACCTGCGGCTTTTTCGGATAGATCGGCAGCGGTTTCGCGACCGGCTCCATGATCCGCGCGACCTCCCCCGCCAGCGCGGCCTTCAGCTCGGGCACGGAGATCTTGCGCCCCATCCGCCCCTCGGCCAGGTTCGCCGAGACCCGCAGCGCCGTATCCACGCCCATATCGGACGCGATCAGCAGCTCTTCGAGGCTTTCGAGCATCTCGTCATCGAGCACCCGGCGCGGCGCGTCCGGCGCACCCCGCCCGATCAGCCGCCCCAGGAGCCCCGGCTTCTTCGCCTCGGGTTCGGGCGTGGGTTCGGGCGTGGGCGCAGCGGCGGGCGTCTCGGCCGACGCCGCAGGGGCCGCCGCTACAGCCTCCTCGGCCCCGCCCTCGGCCACGATCGCATCCAGCCCCTCTTCGAGCTTCGAGGAGGACCGCGTCAGGCGGGATTTGAGCTTGTTGAAAAACGACATGCCGGAGGGCCTTTCACGGGGCCCGATCATCAAGGGCCAAACGGGTTTTCCCGTTTCTTGCCCATTCGCGGCGCAGGTTCAAGCCAAAGGCGGAACGCGGCGCCCCCGCCACAGCATGGAAAAAAGGCCGCAGGCGCGCCGCGACGGGATGACTTCGCCGCGCGCGCCGCGTTAAAATCGCGCCGACCGAGCCAAAGGCCCTTTTGCCCATGACCTCTGACCAAGACCCTCAGGATCCCGCCGCACCGCAAGGCCTGCGCGCACGGCTTGGCGCGCTGCTGTCGCCCGAAACCGGGGCACCGACGGTGCAGGCCTTCGCGCTGGTGACGCTGGCGCCGGTGCCGCTTCTGGTGCTGGCGGCGTTTTTCGGAGGCGGCTTCGCGCTGGCGGCGCTTTTGTGGATCGGCGGGCTGACCTTTGCGCTCGATCGGCTGCTGCGCCGCCCTGTCCCAGACGCGCCCGAGGGCAGCGATTTTCCCGGTGCCGACCGGCTCTCGCAGGGGCTGGCGGGGCTGCATTTCGTGCTGCTGTTCCTCGCGATCTGGTCGCTGTCGGGTGACGCGGGCTATGGCCCGGTCAGCTGGGTTCTGGTGTTCTGGGCCTTCGGGCTGTTCTTCGGGCAGGTCTCGAATTCGAACGCCCACGAAATGATCCACCGCAGCGACAAGCTGACCTTCAACCTCGGGAAATGGGTCTATATCTCGCTTCTGTTCGGGCATCACACCTCGGCGCATCGCCATGTGCATCACCGCTTTGCCGCAACGCCCGACGACCCGAACACCGCCGCCCTGGGCGAGTCGTTCTGGGCCTTTGCCCCGCGCGCCTGGATCGGGTCTTTCGTCGCGGGCTTCGAGATGGAGCGCAACCTGCGCGCCGCGCGTCTGGCGCAGAACGCCCCCGCGCAAACTGGCGCTCTGGGCGATCTGATGACCCACGTCACGCTGGCCCGGCCCTATCTGGAATATGTCCTCGGCGGGCTCGCCTTCCTCGTGCTGATGGGGCAGCTCTTTGGCCTCGACGGGCTCCTGGCCTATATCCTTCTGTGCCTCTACGCGCAGATCCAGCTTCTGCTGTCGGATTACGTGCAGCATTACGGGCTGGAGCGCGCCGCACTCGGCAATGGCCGCTATGCGCCCACCGATGAGCGCCATTCCTGGGACGCGCCCGATCCGGTCTCGTCGCTCTGGATGTTGAACGCGCCGCGCCATTCGGACCATCACGCCCATCCCGCCCGCGTCTATCCGGCGCTGCGACTGGGCCAGACCGACGCGCCCGGCCGCCCGATCCTGCCACGCTCGCTGCCGGCAATGGCGACGCTGGCGCTCATCCCGACGCTGTGGCGGCGGGTGATGGACAAGCGCGTGCTCGCGCTGCGCGCCCAGCAAAAAGCCGCCACCCGGTGACTCTGACCCGGGTTTCACCAAAACTTGGCTTTCGCGCCCGCGCGCCCCGTGGCAGGCTGAGGCCATGAAACGCGCGCTTCTTTCCACTTTCCTGTTCCTCGCAGCACCGCTGGCCGCGCAAGAGCTTGGCCCGCCGATGGATGCGGCCGCCTTTGACGCGCGCACGGTCGGGCGCACGATCACCTATTCGGTCGGCGGCCAGCCCTACGGGATCGAGCAATACATGCCCGGCCAAAAGGTGCTCTGGGCCTTCGCCGAGGGTCAGTGCAAGGAGGGCACATGGTTTCAGGCGGGCGCGTTCATCTGCTTCGACTATCAGGACGAGAACGGCCTGCAATGCTGGACCTTCCACGAACGCGGGCCCGATCTGGTCGCGCGCTTCCGGGGTCAGTCGCAGAACGAGCCGCTGGTCGGCCTGTCGGAAAGCCCCGAACCGCTGGTGTGCCAGGGTCCGGACGTCGGCGTCTGATGGGGCTCCGCCCCCGGCCTTCGGCCTCCCCCGGGATATTTACGGCAAAATGAAAGCCCGCCCTTTCATCGAGCGCTAAATACTCCCGCCGGAGGCTTCCGTCCGCGACGCAGGCGCAAGCGTCAGAACAGGCTGCCCTGTTCGGGCGGGGCGGGCTTTTTCGCGGGCTTGCGCGCGGGCTTGGCGGCGGCCTGAGGCGTGGGCGGCGCGGGATCGGTCGCGGTTTGCGGTTGCGCCACGATACGGCCATCCTGAAACTGGATCTCGAGCATCGACTCTCCGGCAGCAGCCATGGCCGAAGTCACCAGCCCCTCGGCCCCATGCACCACGGCATAGCCGCGTTTCAGCGTCTCGGTATAGCCCAGCGTCTGGCGCATCCGGTCGATCCGGTCGAGGCGTTCGGCCAGCGCTTCGAGCCGCGCGCGCGGGGCCAGCGCAAGGCGTTCGGAGAGCCCGTTCAGCCGCTCGCGGTCGCGGGCGTTGGCGCGGGCGGCCTCGGCGCGGGTGCGCGCAAGCGCCGGGGCGAGGCGTTCGGCCAGCCCCTGCAAGCGACGGCGTTCTTCGGCCATGAAGCGGGTCAGCGCCAGCGGCGAGAGCCGCGCCTCAAGCGGCGCGAAGGCGGCGCGCTTGCGGGTCGTGGCCATGCGCAGCGCGGGGGCGAGCCGGTCGGCCCAGAGGTCAAAGCGCTGGCGGGCGGGTTGCAGCAGCGCCTCGGGGCGGCCCAGCGCGCGCGACAGGTCGGCATGGCGCTGGCGGCGCTGATCGAGGCGGGCGCGGGTGGCGCGGGCCATGCGCGCCTCGGCCTCGGACAGCCACGCGGCTAGCTCGGCCCGCACCGGCACCGCCATTTCGGCGGCCGCCGTGGGCGTGGGCGCGCGCCGGTCGGACGCATAGTCAATCAGCGTGGTATCGGTTTCATGCCCCACCGCCGAGATCAGCGGGATCGCGCTTTCGGCGGCGGCGCGCACAACCGATTCCTCGTTGAAGCCCCAGAGATCTTCGAGCGAGCCACCGCCGCGCGCGACGATGATCAGGTCGGGGCGCGGGATCGGCCCGCCGGGCGCGAGCGCGTTGAAACCACGGATCGCGCGGGTGACCTCGGGGGCGCAGGCCTGCCCCTGCACCGCCACCGGCCAGATCAGCACGCGGCGCGGAAAGCGGTCGCGCAGCCGGTGCAGGATGTCGCGGATCACCGCCCCCGAGGGCGAGGTGACGACGCCGATCACCTCCGGCAACCACGGGATCGGGCGTTTGCGGGCTGCGTCGAACAGACCTTCGTCGGCCAGCGCCTTCTTGCGCGCTTCGAGCATCGCCATCAGCGCGCCAGCGCCCGCGGGCTCGACGCTGTCGACGATCAGTTGGTATTTCGACTGGCCCGGAAAGGTCGTGAGCCGCCCCGTCGCGATCACTTCCATCCCCTCTTCGGGGCGGATTTGCATGCGCGCGACCTGCCCCTTCCAGCTGACCGCGGCGAGCACCGCATTGTCATCCTTGAGGTCGAAATAGAGATGCCCCGAGCGCGGCATCGAGACGCGACCCACCTCGCCGCGCACGCGCACGCGGCCGAACTGGTCTTCGAGCGTGCGCTTCACCGCCCCCGAGATCTCGGAAACGGTGTAGTCATGGGCGTTGCCGCCCGTCTCGGGAGTGTCGATCAGATCCATCCGCGCGCCTTGCCTGTAACGGGACAAGACCTTAGAAGGCTCGGGACGAATGGCCAAGGGGGAAGCGATGAACATTCTGGTGCTGGGCAGCGGCGGGCGCGAACATGCGCTGGCCTGGGCGATCAAGCAAAACCCGAAATGCGACCGGCTTCTGGTGGCGCCGGGGAATGCGGGCATGGCCGCGATCGCCGATTGCGTGGCGATCGACCCGAGCAATGCTTCCGCCGTTCTGGCCTGCGTCGAGGAAAACGCCATCGACTTCGTGGTGATCGGCCCCGAGGCGCCTCTGGCGGCGGGCGTGGCTGACCGGCTGCGCGAGGCGGGTGTGCTGTGCTTCGGCCCTTCGGCGGCGGCGGCTCGGCTGGAAGCCTCGAAGTCCTTCACCAAGGAAATCTGCGACGCCTGCGCGGCGCCGACGGCGGGCTATGCGCGGTTTACCGATCTGGACGCCGCCAAGGCCTATGTCACCGAGCAGGGCGCGCCCATCGTGGTCAAGGCCGACGGTCTGGCCGCGGGCAAAGGCGTGATCGTCGCGATGAGCCTGCAAGAGGCGCTTGACGGGCTTGAGGAAATTTTCGGCGGCGCTTTCGGCGCGGCGGGCACCGAGGTGGTGATCGAGGAATTCATGGCGGGCGAGGAAGCCTCGCTGTTCGTGCTGTCTGACGGCAAGTCGATCCTCGCCGTGGGCGGCGCGCAGGACCACAAGCGCGTGGGCGATGGCGACACCGGCCCGAATACCGGCGGCATGGGCGCCTACTCGCCCGCCCCGGTGCTGACCCCCGAGATCGAGGCGCAGGCGCTGCGCGAGATCGTGCAGCCCACGATCGACGAGATGGCGCGGCGCGGAACGCCGTTCCAGGGCGTGCTTTATGCCGGGCTGATGATTGAAAACGGTCGCGCGCGGCTGGTGGAATATAACGTGCGCTTCGGCGACCCCGAGTGCCAGGTGCTGATGCTGCGGATGGGCGCGCAGGCGCTTGACCTGATGCTGGCCTGCGCCGAGGGGCGGCTGGATCAGATCAGGGTGACCTGGGCCGACGATCACGCAATGACCGTGGTGATGGCGGCCAAGGGCTATCCGGGCAGCTATGAAAAAGGCACCGAGATCCGCGGCCTTGATGCGCTGCCCGAGACCGCCTCGCAGATGGTGTTCCATGCGGGCACTGCCGAGAAGGACGGCAAGATCGTCGCGACCGGGGGCCGTGTGCTGAACGTCACCGCGCGCGGCGCGACGCTGCAGGAGGCGCGCGAGCGGGCCTATGCGATGGTCGATCAGATCGACTGGCCCGAGGGTTTCTGCCGCAAGGATATCGGCTGGCGCGCGCTCTGATCGCGCGGGGTTTGGGGGCGCTGCCCCCGGCCTTGCGGCCTCCCCCGGGATATTTCCGGCAAAATGAAGGGTGCGGGCGCTAGCAGTTCGGCACGTTGACGGCGAGCCCGCCGAGGCTCGTTTCCTTGTAATGCGCGTGCATGTCGCGCCCGGTCTGGCGCATCGTCTCGATCGCGGCGTCGAGGGGGACGAAGTGCTGGCCGTCGCCGCGCAAGGCGAGCGAGGCGGCGGAAATCGCCTTGATTGCGCCCAGCCCGTTGCGTTCGATGCAGGGCACCTGAACGAGACCTTTGACCGGATCGCAGGTCATGCCGAGGTGATGTTCGAGCGCGATCTCGGCGGCGTTTTCCACCTGTTCGGGCGTGCCGCCCAGCATCGCCGCGAAGCCCGCCGCCGCCATCGCCGCAGCCGAGCCGACCTCGGCCTGACAGCCGCATTCCGCGCCCGAGATCGAGGCATTCGCCTTGATCAGCCCGCCGATCGCCGCCGCCGTCAGCAGGAAGTCTCCGACTTTCGCGCGGCTCGCGCCCGGAACGTGATCGAGCCAGTAGCGGATCACCGCAGGCACCACCCCCGCCGCGCCATTGGTCGGCGCCGTGACCACCTGCCCGCCGGCGGCGTTTTCCTCGTTCACCGCCATCGCATAGGTCGAGATCCAGTCGTTCACCACATGCGGCGCGGTCAGGTTCAGCCCGCGCTCGGCCTGCAGCGCCTGATGGATCGCATGGGCGCGGCGGCGGATATTGAGCCCGCCGGGCAGGAGGCCCTCGTTGGCGAGGCCGCGATCGAGGCAGTCGGACATCACCTGCCAGATCCGCGCGAGGCCCGCGTCGATCTCGGCGGCGCTGCGGAACTCGGCCTCGTTGCGGCGCTTCATCTGCGCGATCGTGAGCCCCGAGGCGCGCGCCATCGACAGCATCTCGGCGGCCGAGCGGAACGGGTAAGGCACCGGCGAGGGCGCGGTTTTCGCCGCCTCGTCCACCGCGGCCAGCTCGGCCTCGCTCAGCACAAAGCCGCCACCGATCGAGTAGTAGATCTCCTGCAAAAGCACGTCGCCCTGCGCGTCGCGCGCCTCGATCACCATGCCATTGGCGTGGCCGGGCAGCGGCGGGCCGTAGTCAAAGATCAGATCGGCCTCGGGGTCGAAGGCCAGCGCGCCAAGCCCGGGCGGCACCAGTTGGTGGGTGCGGCGGTTCTCGGCCAGCACCGCTTCGGCGGCGTCATGGGCGTAGGTCTCGGGCAGGAAGCCCGCGAGCCCGAGGATCGCGGCGCGGTCGGTCGCGTGGCCCTTGCCGGTGAAGGCGAGCGAGCCGCGCAGCCGCACCCTGAGCCCCGCCGCGTGGAAGGGCGAGCCGCGCAGCCGGTCCAGAAAGCGCGCACCGGCCACCATCGGCCCCATCGTATGCGAAGACGACGGGCCGACGCCGATCTTGAAGATGTCGAAGACGCTGAGGAACATGGGCTCTCCGTTTTCGCCATCTTGCCACGGACGGCACCGGAGCCGCGCGTGAAAACGACGCTTTGGCGCGCGAAAGCGGGGGCGCGGGGCGCCGGGAACGGCCCGCCCCTGCCCGCACGCGCCGCGCAGCAGCTTGGTTTCGCCCGCAAAACAGGCAGCGCATCGCGCGGTCGCCTGATGCGCGCTTCTGGACGTTTTTTGCCCTCGCCTGCGTTCCCGGGATTTCCTATAACCGACCCGACCCAGCTTAGGAGACCGCCGATGCCCGCCGAACTTTCCCCCATCGACAAGGCGAAATTCGCCGCCGCGCGCCGTGCCGTCGACTTTATCCAGGACGGGATGAAGGTGGGCCTTGGCACCGGCTCGACCGCGGCCTGGATGGTGCGCTGCCTGGCCGAGCGGGTGCGCG
Organism: Pseudothioclava arenosa; assembly: GCF_002358085.1. GTDB lineage: Bacteria > Pseudomonadota > Alphaproteobacteria > Rhodobacterales > Rhodobacteraceae > Pseudothioclava > Pseudothioclava arenosa. Next base: position 194,966 of record NZ_NTJD01000002.1, on the reverse strand, counting down.
AGGAACGGCTCAAAATCGCCGGCGTGCCTACCTCCACGCGCACTGCGGAACTCGCACGTGAGCTGGGTATAGAGGTGGTCACGCTCGACGAGGCGAAATGGCTCGATGTCACGATCGACGGCGCCGATGAATTCGACCCCGAGCTGAACCTGATCAAGGGCGGCGGCGGCGCGCTGTTGCAGGAAAAGATCGTGGCCACGGCCTCGGACCAGATGATCGTGATTACCGACGCGGCCAAGGAAGTGGCGCATCTGGGCGCCTTCCCGCTGCCGGTCGAGGTCGTGCCCTTCGGCTGGCAGACCACGCGCGCGTTGATCGAAGAGATGCTGGTCTCGATGGATGTGATGGGGCGCGAAACCACGCTGCGCCAGAACGGCGGCAAGCCTTTCGTGACCGACGAGGGCAATTACATCGTCGATTGCCACCTCAAGCGGATCGGCAATCCGCGCCAGCTGAGCCTCGTGCTGAACCAGATCCCGGGCGTGGTCGAGAACGGGCTGTTCATCGACCTGTGCGACATCGTGATCATCGGCGGTGCCGAGGGCGAGGTCGAGGTGCGCGATATCAATGAAGGCACCGTGACGCAGGGCCGCGTCGATTTCGCCGAAGAATCCAATATCTTCTCCGATCTCGACTGATGACGCCTAAAGGGCAGGACTTGACGCGGCGCCTTCGGGGGCCGCGTTTGTTTTTATGCCCCCTGCCCTGACGCCTTTTGCCGCAGCACGCCTTGCCCCGAGGGGGGAGCAAAGCTAAGTCCTGTGCAACGCCCGCGACGGGCAGGCCGAAATGACAGGACAGATGATGAGCTTTGACTACGACCTCTTCGTGATCGGCGGTGGTTCGGGTGGCGTGCGCGCGGCACGTATCGCGGCCTCGGAACATGGCGCGCGCGTCGCGCTGGCCGAGGAATACCGCATGGGCGGCACCTGCGTGATCCGGGGCTGCGTGCCGAAGAAGCTGATGGTCTATGCCTCGGGCGTGCCCGCCGCGATCGAGGAAGCGAAGGGTTATGGCTGGCAGGCGAGCCTCGGGGCTTTCGACTGGGGCACCTTCCGCGCCAAGATGGATGCCGAGCTGGACCGGCTCGAGGCGATCTATCGGCGCGGCCAGCAGAACGCGGGCGTCGAGGTCTTTGACCAGCGCGCCACCGTTCAGGGGCCGCATGAGGTGCGTCTGGCCGATGGCCGGGTGATCTCGGCCAAGCATATTCTGGTGGCGGTCGGCGGGCGGCCCTTCGTGCCCGATTTCGACGGCGCCGAGCATGTCATCACCTCGAACGAGATCTTCAAGCTCCCCGCCCTGCCCGGCCGCGTGCTGATCGTCGGCGGCGGCTATATCGCCTGCGAGTTCGCCTGCATCCTGAACGGGCTCGGCGTGAAGGTCGTGCAATACAACCGCTCGGCGCTGCTGCGCGGCTTCGACAGCGAGGCACGCGACGTGATCGTTGATCGCATGGCCGCGCGCGGCATCGAGATCCACACCGGCGTCGTGGTCAACAAGATCGAGCGCCGGGGCGACACCCGCGTGGTCAGTTGCTCGCGCGGCTGCGTGGAGGAGTTCGACGCGGTGATCTACGCCACCGGCCGCGTGCCCAATACCGAGGGGCTCGGGCTTGAGGGCGCGGGCGTGCAGCTGGCTGCGAATGGCGCAGTGGTGGTCGATGGCTGGTCGCAGACCAACATCCCCTCGATCTACGCGGTAGGCGATGTGACCGACCGCATTCAGCTGACGCCGGTCGCGATCCGCGAGGGCCATGCCTTCGCCGATACCGTCTTTGGCGCGAAGCCCCGGCAGGTCGATCACGAGCTGGTCGCTTCAGCGGTGTTCACCCAACCCGAATTCGGCACCTGCGGCATGACCGAGGACGAGGCGCGCGCGCGCGGCCCGGTCGAGGTCTACGTGACCAGCTTCAAGCCGATGAAATCAGGCTTTGCCGGCGGCGAGGACCGGGTTTTCATGAAACTCGTGGTGGACAAGGCCAGCCAGCGTGTGCTCGGCTGCCACATCGTCGCCCCCGACGCGGGCGAGATGATCCAGATGGTGGCGATCGCGATGAAGATGGGGGCAACCAAGGCGCAGTTCGATGCGACCGTGGCCGTGCACCCGACCGCCGCCGAGGAACTGGTGACGATGCGCGCGCCCGTGCGCCACGAATAACGCAAACGCCGGGCTTCTGGCGGCGCGCGGCTCTTGAAACCGCGCGCGCGAGGCCACAACTGGCAAGAAAGACCAACGAAAGGTGAGGACGACATGAGTAACAACGGCCCCTGGGGCAGCGGTGGCGGCGGCGGAGACGACGACCGCGACTCCCGGCCCCCGCGCCAGAACCGCCCCGACGATGGACCCCAGATTCCCGAGATTGAGGAATTCATGCGCAAGGGCTCCGAGCAGCTGCGCGTGCTGATGGGCGGGCGTGGCGGCTCGGGCGGGCGCAAGCCGTCGGGCGGCGCACGCGGCACTGGCGGGCCGGGCCTTGGCCAGACGCTGGGCGTGGCGGCGCTGATCGCGGCGGGGCTCTGGGCCTACGGGTCGTTCTACACCGTCAAGCCCGAGGAACGCTCGGTCGAGCTGATGTTCGGGCGCTACAACTCCACCGGCAATCCGGGCCTGAACTTCGCGCCCTGGCCGGTCGTCACCTTCGAGAAAGTGCCGGTGACGCGCGAACAGACCGTTGATGTCGGCTCTGGCAAGGGCACGAGCGATGGCTCGGATTCGGGCCTGATGCTGACCGGCGACCAGAACATCGTCGATGTCGAATTCCAGGTCGTCTGGAACATCAACGATCCGGCGAAATACCTGTTCAACCTTGCCGATCCGGTCGACACGATCCGCGCGGTCTCGGAATCGGCGATGCGCGACATCATCGCGCGCTCGGAACTGGCGCCGATCCTCAACCGCGACCGGGGCGTGATCGCCTCCGATCTGCGTTCGGCGGTGCAGGCCACGCTCGACAGCTATGATGCCGGCATCAACATCGTGCGCGTCAACTTCAACCGCGCCGACCCGCCGCGCGAAGTGATCGACAGCTTCCGCGACGTGCAGGCCGCCCAACAGGAACGCGACAAGCTGGAAAAAGAGGCCGATGCCTATGCCAACCGCGTCACCGCCGGTGCGCGTGGTGAGGCTGCCCAGCTCAAGGAGGAGGCCGAAGCCTATCGGGCGCGGATCGTCAACACCGCCGAAGGGGACGCCGCGCGCTTCAACTCGATCTACGCCGAATACATCAAGGCCCCCGAGGTGACCCAACGCCGGATCTATCTCGAGACCATGGGCTCGGTGCTGCAAGGCCTCGACAAGGTGATCGTCGACCAGAGCGCTGCGGGCTCGGGCGTGGTGCCCTACCTGCCGCTGGATCAGCTGCGTAAATCGACCGGCCAGGAGGGAGCGAAATAATGTTGAAAACGGCTATGTTGCTTCCGATCGCCGTGATCGCCGGTGCGATCGCGCTGTCTTCGGTCTTTGTGGTGGACGAGCGCGAGCGCGCGCTGGTGCTGCAATTCGGTCAGGTCAAGCAGGTGAAATCCGACCCAGGCCTGGGCTTCAAACTGCCCTTCATCCAGGACGTGGTGACCTATGACGACCGTATCCTGTCGCTGCCGACGCGCCCGCTTGAGGTGACGCCGCTCGACGACCGCCGCCTGGTGGTGGATGCCTTCGCGCGCTGGCGCATCGTCGATCTGGTCGATTTCCGCGAGGCTGTCGGCCCGGGCGGCGAGAATGTCGCCAAGTCGCGCCTCGATTCCATCGTCAACGCCGCGATCCGCGAAGTTCTGGGCTCGGTGCCCTCGACGGCGGTGCTCTCGGCCGACCGGACGCCGCTGATGAACCGCATCCGCGACCTCGCCCGGCGCGAGGCGCGCTCGCTCGGCATCGACGTGATCGACGTACGTCTGACCCGCACCGACCTGCCCGAGCAGAACCTTGCGGCGACCTTCGCGCGGATGCGCGCCGAGCGCGAACGCGAGGCGGCGGATGAACGTGCGCGCGGCGGCGAAGCGGCCCAGCGCGTGCGCGCACAGGCCGACCGTTCGGTGGTGGAACTGACCTCGGAAGCCCGCAAGGAGGCCGAGATCATCCGCGGTGAGGCCGATGCCGAAGCCAACCGCATCTATGCCGATGCCTATGGCCGCGACCCGGACTTCTTCGCCTTCACCCGCGCGCTGCAATTCTACGCGCAGAGCATGAAGCCGAATTCCTCGTCGCTGGTGACCCAGCCGGACAGCGTCTATTTCGATTACGAGCGGTTCCTCGAAAGCCTCGGAACGGCGCAGAAATGATCTGGGTTCTGACTGGCCTCGGGCTGGTTCTTGCCTTCGAGGGGCTGGCGCTTGCGCTGGCCCCTTCGCGTATCGAGGAGGCGCTGGATTTCCTCGCGCGGATCGGCCCCGAGCAGCGGCGGATGCTGGGGCTGGTATCGCTGGCGATCGGCGTTGCGCTGTTGTGGGGCGTGAAGCTTTGGGGTTAGGATCGCCTGCGCACCCTCACGCCTTAGTGACGGAATGCGATCCTCTTTCATTTGCCTCTGACGGGCCCTAGCTATTTATCGGATACACAACACCCGGGCCCTTCCCCGAGCCCGGAGACAACCGATCGGGAGCCGAGTATGACGAAACTTTCCATGACCCTGTTCAAGCCCAAGCTGCTGCGCGCCTCGGTGGGCGCGTCAATGCTGGCGGTGATGCTGGCGCTTGCGCCTGTCGCGATCGAGCCTGCCGAAGCGCGCGGCGCGCCCGACAGCTTCGCCGATCTGGCCGAGCAAGTCAGCCCCTCGGTGGTCAATATCACCACCTCGACGACCGTCGCGACCCCGGCCGATCGCGGCCCGATGTTCCCCGAGGGCTCGCCCTTCGAGGATTTCTTCCGCGATTTCGGTTTCCCGAACGGGCCGAACGGCGGCCCCTCGCGGCCGCGCCGCTCGAACGCGCTGGGGTCCGGCTTCGTGATCTCGGAAGACGGCTATATCGTCACCAACAACCACGTCATCGAGGGCGCCGACGAGATCGAGATCGAGTTCTTCTCGGGCGACAAGCTCGACGCCAAGCTGATCGGCACCGACCCGAAAACCGATATCGCGCTGCTCAAGGTGGAAAGCGACAAGCCCCTGCCCTTCGTCAAATTCGGCAATTCCGACCAGATGCGCGTGGGCGACTGGGTGATGGCCGTGGGCAACCCGCTGGGCCAAGGGTTCTCGGTGTCCGCCGGGATCGTCTCGGCGCGCAACCGCGAGCTGTCGGGCACCTATGACGACTACATCCAGACCGACGCCGCGATCAACCGCGGCAACTCGGGCGGGCCGCTGTTCAACATGGACGGCAATGTGGTCGGCGTGAACACCGCGATCCTGTCGCCCAATGGCGGCTCGATCGGGATCGGCTTCTCGATGGCCTCGAATGTGGTGTCGAAAGTGGTCGGCCAGCTCAAGGAATACGGCGAGACGCGGCGCGGCTGGCTTGGCGTGAAGATTCAGGACGTGACCCCCGAGATGGCCGAAGCGCTGGCGCTGGCCTCGGCTGAGGGCGCGCTGGTCTCGGACGTGCCCGAAGGTCCCGCGCGTGATGCCGGGATCGTGGCGGGCGACATCATCACCAGCTTCGACGGCGGCGAGGTCAAGACCACCAAGGATCTGGTGCGCCGTGTGGCCGACGCCCCGGTGGGCGAGGCGGTGCGGGTGACCGTGCTGCGGGACGGCAAGGTGCAGACGCTGATGGTCACGCTGGGCCGGCGCGAACTGGCCGAGGGCGAGGCGGTTCCGGCCGCCGTGCAGGCGCCGCAGGAAACCGAGAAGGATATTCTCGGGCTGACGGTCACGCCGCTCACCGCCGAGATTTCGACCGAGATGGGCCTGCCCTCGGGCACCACCGGGCTGGTCATCAAGTCCCTCGACGAAACCGCCCCCGCCTTTGAAAAAGGCCTGCGCGCGGGCGACCTGATCACCGAGGCGGGGCAAAAGCCCGTCGCCTCGATCGAGGAGCTGGAGGCGCGGATCGCCGAAACCAAGGATGCGGGGCGCAAATCGCTCCTCCTGCTGATCCGTCGCGGTGGCGAGCCGCGCTTCGTGGCGCTGCCGATCGAGTGATCGCCCCTCCCCCGAAACCGAAAGGGCGCCCCTCGGGCGCCCTTTTCATTTGGCCTCAGTCTTCCCAGACCAAGAGCCCCATCTCCATCAGCGCCCGGCGCGAGATCTCATCGCTCGGCAATCCGCGCGGCGCCTGATAGGCGCGGATCGCTGCGCGCGTGCCCGCATCAAGGCGACGCGTGATCGCCCCGCGATACAGCCCGCGCGCCTTCAACGCGCGTTGCAGGTTGGCGACCAACTCGGGGGTTGCCTGTTCGCGGCAGAGGGTTTCGAAATATTTCACCTCGCCGGGGTCCACGACCGCCGAGAACGGGCGTTCCTCGTAAACCGCGGGCTCCAGTTCCTTGCCGGTCTTCGGGTCGATCCGTGCCGGGCGCAGTTCGACCGCGCGCATCACGGTGCCAAAGCTCGCAGGGCGGATCTGCACTTCGGCAGGGCAGCCCGGCCCGCCCTCGGGCGCGCGCTCCATCAGGGCGCGCGACAGCGTCAATGCGGTACCCGGCGCCGGATCGGGCGCAACCGCGCCCCCGCATCCGCCCAAGATCAGCGCCCCGCCCAGGGCCAGTATCGCACCGCGCATCCCGCAGCCTCCTGCCGTTCCGCCCTTTCCTAGCCGCAAAGCCCGCGCGACGAAAGGCCCCGGCACGGGCGGTCCTTGGCTCTGGCCTTCCCCCGCCGATTGCCCTACATCCCTTGCGCAAGGCAGTATTTCCGCAAACGGACACGAGACATGGCGAAGATCACCTATATCGAATTCAACGGCACCGAGCATGTGGTGGATGTGAAACCGGGCAAGACGGTCATGGAAGGCGCGCGCGACAATGGCGTGCCCGGGATCGACGCCGATTGCGGCGGCGCCTGCGCCTGCTCGACCTGCCATGTCTATCTGGACGAGGCCTGGGTTGGCCGCGTGCCGGCGAAAGAGGCGATGGAAGCCGACATGCTCGATTTCGCCTGGAAGCCCGACCCCGAGAAATCCCGCCTGACCTGCCAGATCAAGGTCACCGAGGATCTCGACGGGCTCGTCGTTCATATCCCCGAAAAACAGATCTGATCGCGCCCCGGCGGAGCAAAGGCAATCAAGGCGCGCGTGTCCTGCTTGGGGCGCGCGCGTTTTTCGTCGCCTTTACGTGCCGCGCCGTCGCAATCCTGCACGCAGCAGACGCGGGCTCGAAGGATTGTGCAAGTCTGCGCGCCGCGCTAGAGACCCACAACGCCTTGGCAGACAGCGAAAAGGATGGATGAATGACGGCCTATGTTCTGACCGTGAAATGCGCCTCGACCCGCGGCATCGTCGCGGCAATCGCCAATTGCTTGGCCGATCAGGGCTGCAACATCACCGACTCGCATCAGTATGACGACCCGCTGACCGGCAATTTCTTCATGCGCGTCTCCTTCACTTCGGAGAAGGGCGTGGGCGTCGAGGCCCTGCGCGGCGCCTTCGAACCGGTCGCCGCCACGTTCGGCATGGACTGGGCGATCCATGACGCCTCGCACAAGACCAAGGTCCTGCTGATGGTGTCGAATTTCGGCCATTGCCTGAACGACCTGCTCTATCGCTGGCGCATCGGCGCGCTGCCCATCGAGATCGTGGGCGTGATCTCGAACCACATGACCTACCAGAAGGTCGTGGTGAACCACGACATCCCCTTCCACCAGATCCGCGTGACCAAGGACAACAAGCCCCAGGCCGAGGCGCAGCTGATGGCCGTGGTCGAGGAAACCGGGGCCGAGCTGGTGGTGCTGGCGCGCTACATGCAGATCCTCTCGGATCAGCTTTGCCAGAAGATGTCGGGGCGGATCATCAATATCCACCACTCCTTCCTGCCGTCCTTCAAGGGCGCGAACCCCTACAAGCAGGCCTATGAACGCGGCGTGAAACTGATCGGAGCGACGGCGCATTACGTGACCGCCGATCTCGATGAAGGCCCAATCATCGAACAGGACACGGTGCGCATCACCCACGCCCAGTCGCCCGAGGATTACGTCTCGCTCGGCCGCGATGTCGAGGCGCAGGTGCTCGCCCGCGCGATCCACGCGCATATCCATCAGCGCGTGTTCCTGAACGGGAACAAGACCGTGGTCTTCCCCGCCTCCCCCGGCTCCTACGCGTCGGAACGGATGGGCTAAGGCGCAAAGGGGGGCTCTGCCCCCTCTTCGGTCCTCCCGGCCCGAATTCACCCCCCGGAGTATTTCGGGCTCGATGAAAGCCCTTTCATTTTGCCACAAATATCCCAAGGGAGACTGCGCCTGCGCAGTCGGGGGCAGAGCCCCCAACTTCCCGATGGACGCGGGCGCCGGCGCCCGCTAGCGATTGAGACATGAACGACCAGGACCGCATCCTTCCCGGCATCGCATTGATGCTGTTCTTCTGCGCCTCCGCGCCCTTGATCGACGTGGCCTCGAAGCTCGCGGCACAAGAGGTCGCGGTAGGCACGGTCACGCTTGGACGCTATCTGATGCAGGGGCTGCTGATGGCGCCGGTGGCACTGCTGCTGGGGCATTCTCTGGCGGTGCCCCTTTCGGGGCGGTTGCTCTGGCTGGGGCTGGCGCGCGCGGGCTTCTCGGTGCTGGCGACTTTTTCCTTCGTCGCCGCCGTGCGGCTGATGCCGATCGCCGACGCGCTGGCGATCGCCTTTGTCGAGCCCTTCATCATCTTGCTGATCGGGCGGTTCTTCATGGGCGAAGAGGTCGGGCCACGGCGCCTGGGCGCGGCGGTCGTGGGCTTTATCGGCGCGCTGTTCGTGATCCAGCCGTCGTTTTCGGAGTTCGGCACGGTGGCGCTGTTTCCGCTGGGCACGGCACTGTTCTTCGCGCTTTACATGATGATCACCCGGCGCCTCTCGCGCGAGGTGCACCCGATCCCGATGCAGTTCCAGACCGCCGTTTACGGTGTGCTGATCTGCCTGCCATTCCTGGCCCTCGGCGGCAGCCTTGGCGCCGAGCAGGTGCGGTTCGACCTGCCGCAGGGGATCTTCTGGATCTGGTGCGCGGGCGTGGGGCTGGCCTCGACGATAAGCCATATCTCGATGAGCTACGCGCTGAAATTCGCGCCCTCTTCGACGCTGGCGCCGCTGCATTACTTCGAGATGATCACCGCGACGCTGTTCGGCTATCTGGTGTTTCGCGACTTCCCGAACCTCTCGTCATGGATCGGCATCGCGATCATCACCGGTTCGGGGCTTTACCTGATCCACCGCGAGCGCGTCACAGCCCGAGACCGGAAAGTGCGGCGCGCAGATGCGCTTTCTCAAGCAGGACAAGCGCCGATCCTTCCCCCCGAAGCGTGACTGACCCGGTCGCCTCGTTCGAGGTGCCGATCCGTCCGTCGGGCGCGAACCCGATCCCCGAGATCGGCCAGCGCAGCCCCTCGGACTCGCCGCGAAACGCGCCGAAGGGCATCAGCGAGACGCGCGCACCTGCGGGCAGGTCAAGCGCAAGCCGGGGCGGCATCCGAAAGATCACGTCTTCCTCGGCCAGCATCACGATCCGCTGCCCGGGCCGCGCGGCCACGACCGACAGCGCCGAGAGCGTGTGATCCAGACGCCGCCCGTCGAAGCCCAGCGCCAGATAGAACGGCGCCTCGACGGAATAGAGGCATTTCGCGAAATCGGTGCTGTCTTGCTCGGCAATGTGATGGACGCGCCCCGCCAGACGCGCCCGCGCCACCTGCGAAAGACTGTCGAGATCGCCAATCACCGCCTCGGGCTCCAGCCCCAGCTCCAGCGCCCGGTCCCCGCCGCCATCGGCCGCCACCAGAACGGGCGCGATTGTCAATGCATGGGCAACATCGGCCGCAGATGCAGCTCCGCCGCCCAAAAGCGTGACCCCGGTCCGAACCTGTAAAATCATGTGCGTCATTGAGGTTAGATGCCGATTGCGGCAGCGAAACGCAATCTCATCCCGCAAAATTCCTCTGAAATGCCTTTTTTCGTTCACGCTTAAGAACCAGTTTACCCGAATATGTTGGATGTAAGAGCGGACCAGAAGAAAGTGAGTTTGTCATGGTAGGTGCGAATAACCGAATTCTCACCGTATCTTACGGGACCTTCTCCTGCACGCTCGAGGGTTTTGACCAACCCTTCCAGACGATGCAGAAGATCGCCGAGTATTTCCGCGATCTCGCGGCCGAGGACCGCTATTTCGGGGCCGAGCCGCCGACGCCCGACGCCGAGATGCTGCACCAGATCGCCGAACGCGAAATCAACCGCCGGGTCGAAGCGCGCCTCGACAAACAAGGCCTTGTGCTGCGCGCCGCCGAAGAGCCCGCCGCGCAACCTGCGCCGATCTCCGCCCCCGCGCCGCAAACCGCGACGCCTGCGCCGAGCCCCGTTGCCGAAGCGCCCCCCGCGCCGCAGCCTGCTCCGGAGGCCGCGCCCGAGGTCGCAGAAGCCGATTCCGTTGCGATGAAGCTGCAGCGTATCCGCGCCGCCGTCGCCAATGCCCGTGCCGCCAGCGCGCGTCAGGCCAGCTATGACGACGAGTTCGCCGAGACGATCGACGAGCCCGTCTCGGGCGCCGCCCCCGCCTTCGATTACGCGATCGACATGGGTGGCCCGCTGCACGAGGACGAGACCGAGGTCGAGGTCGAGGTCGAAGAGAACGCGTCCGACGAGGCGCCCGCCGAGGTTACCGAAGAGGCTGCCGAAACCGAAGAGGTCGCGGCAGAGCCTGCTCCGGCGGAGGTCATGCCCGAGGTCGAAGCCCCGGTCGCAGAAGAGCCCGCCGAAACCGAGGCGCCCCAGCCCAACCTGAGCGCCGGTCGTCTCGCCCGTGCGCAGCGCCGTCAGGCATTGCGCCGCGCCGCGATCGCGGAGGCAGCCCGCGAGGCGCTGATTCTGGCGACGGAGCCGACGCCTGAGCCGGTCGAAGCCTCAGCCGAAGCCGCCCCGGCTGAGGCGGTGATCGAAGAGCCCGAGACCGAGGCGGAAATGACCGCCGTCGAGCCTGAAGCCGAAGTCGTCGAGGATGAGGCTTTCGAGGACGAGCTTGAAGCCGAAGACGAGGTTGAGGCGCCGGAAGCCGCCTCGGAAAACGACGCCGAAGAGATTCAGGCCGAAGCCGATTGGGCGGAGTTCGAGGACGATCTCGAAGCCGAAGCGTTGGACGCCGAGGACGAGCCCGCGGACACGGAGTTCGCCGACGCGGTCTATGCCGAGGACATCGACCTCGACACGATTACGGCGGCGCTCGCCGGGCCGGTCGAAACGCTGGACGCCGAGCCTGAAGCTGCGCAGGCCGAAGCGCCGGAACAGGAGCCCGAGCAAGAGCCGGTGCGCGCCCGTGTGATCAAGGTGCGCCGGGTCGAGCCGCTGATCCTCGACGCCGGGGAGGCGCAGGCGCCGGGAACCATCGATGCCGACGAGATGGGCGCGTTCGAAGCGCCGGAGCCGGTGCTTTCGCCCGAGGACGAAGCCGAACTGATGCGTGAGCTGGCCGAGGTCGAGGAAGACGCGGGTGATGCACCTGTGGCCGTTGACTTCGAGGAAGCCGAGCTTGCAGAGGATGTGAACCTCGAGGCCGAAGCGTTCGAGGACGAGGCATTCGATGTCGAAGAGGCCGATGAAGAGGCCCCCGCCGCCGCGCTGGACGAGGACGAAGGCGAAGACGCGATCTACGCGACGCTGCCGCTGCCCGAGAAAGAGCCGCGCACGCGTACCGAGCCGGAAGGCACCGATCACGAAAATGAACTCACGCGCCTGATGGAAGAGGCCGAATCGCGCGGGGCCACCGAAGAGACGCGCCGCCGGTTCTCGGCCATCGCCCATCTCAAGGCCGCCGTGGCCGCGACCGTGGCCGACCGCCGCTCGCGCGGGGACGACAAGGGTGCGGCCCCCACGGACGAAACCCGCGACTATCGCGCCGACCTGAACAAGGCCGTGCGTCCGCGCCGCCCCGTCGTGACGGGTGGCGCCCGCACCGAACGCCCCTCGGTCGAGCCGAAGCGCCCCGCGCCGCTGGTTCTGGTGTCGGCGCAGCGCATCGACCATCCCGAGGCCGAGGCCGCACCCGCTGAACCCGCGCCGGTCCGCCCGCGCCGGATCGCGGCCGTTGAACTGCAGGCCGCGACCCCGCGCGATGAAATCGAGGCGACGCCCCCGCTGAGCGCGGAAGAGGCGACCAGCTTTGCCGAATTCGCCGAAAGCCGCGACACGCAAGGCCTGGCCGAGCTGCTGGAAGCCGCCGCCGCCTATACCTCGCAAATTGAAGGGCGGCCGCATTTCTCGCCGCCGCAGATCATGCGCAAGGTCTCGAGCCTCGACGAAGGCGCGGATTTCTCGCGCGAGGATCGGCTGCGGGTTTTTGGCACGCTGCTGCGTCAGGGCAAGATCACCAAGGTGAAGCGCGGCCAATATGCGATCGCGGAGGCGTCGCGCTTCTATGCCGAGGCCAAGCAGGCCTGAGGCGAAACACCCGGATCAGATCAGGCGGAGGGGCCCTGCCGCTCCGTTTTATTTTGTTCAGCCTCGGGGTCTTCGCGCCCGACACCGGTGAAGATCGGCTTGAGCGGCAGGGCCCAGAGGAAGCCGAGCCCGATATAGACCAGCAACTCGCCCCAGATCGGCAGGCGGCCAAACTGCGCGTCGAACCAGTTCACCAGCGTGACAGCCGCCACGATATAGGCGGGCAGCCCCACGACAAGCGCCAGGATCGAGAGACGACGGCGGGCTTTGTATGACAGGCTCATGGCGTATTCCCCTTGGGCGGTCGTTTCAGTTTGGAGGCGGTGGCAGCGGCACGCGCGAGCCGCAGGCGCCAGCGCGGCAGGCCACGTTCCGCCCCACCCCGGCGCACTGGGCCGAAGCAATGCACGCGCACCGGTCGGATGCCGACAAAGCCGAGGATCTGCCGCTTCCAACGCCGCCCGATCGGGAAGCCCCAGAGCCAGCGCAACACCAGCGGCGGCGTGTCCATCGTCACCAGCAGATCAGCCGAGCGGCCCTTGAGCAGCTTGTCCCAGAACGGGTCCTTGGCGTGATAGGCAAAGGACTGGCCGGGCAGGAACAGCCGCTCGATCGTGCCCTGCACCAGCGCGGGCGCGCCGCCCCACCACATCGGGAAGGCCAGAACGATGTGATCGGCGGCGCGGATCGCCTCGAACAGGCGCGCAAGGTCAGGCTCCATCGCGGGCATGCCCTCGTAAGAGCGCGTGGCCAGCACGTCGAAATCCAGGTCGCGCAGCGCCAGCCGCTCGGGCGCGCACCCTTCGGGCAGCGCCAGAGCGTAGAGGTCAAGCAGGCGCGCGCTCAGCCGATCGGCATCGGGATGCCCGTCGATCAACAGAACGCGCATCCGATCAATCCGCGAAGGGATCGGTCACGAGGATCGTGTCGTCGCGCTCGGGGCTGGTGGACAGGAGCGCCACCGGGCAGTCGATCAACTCTTCGACACGCTTCACGTATTTGATCGCATTCGCCGGCAGGTCCGCCCAGGAACGCGCGCCTTCGGTCGATTCCGACCAGCCGGGCATTTCCTCGTAGATCGGGGTGCAGCGCGCTTGCTGATCGGCGGCGGTCGGCAGGTAGTCGAGCCGCGTGCCGTCGAGGTCGTAGCCGACGCAGATCTTCAGCGTCTCGAACCCGTCGAGCACGTCGAGCTTGGTCAGCGAGATGCCGTTGATCCCCGAAATCGCGCAGGTCTGGCGCACCAGTGCCGCATCGAACCAGCCACAGCGGCGCTTGCGCCCGGTGGTGGTGCCGAATTCATGGCCGCGCGTGCCCAGACGCTCGCCATCGGCGTCATGCAGCTCGGTCGGGAACGGGCCTTCGCCGACGCGGGTGGTGTAGGCCTTGACGATGCCCAGCACGTAGTCGATCGCGCCCGGACCGATGCCGACGCCGGTCGCCGCCTGCCCCGCGATCACGTTCGACGAGGTGACGAACGGGTAGGTGCCGAAGTCGATGTCCAGAAGCGAGCCCTGCGCGCCTTCGAACAGGATGCGGTTGCCCGCCTTGCGCTTCTCGTTCAGCACTTTCCAGACCGGAGCGGCGAAGGGGAGGATGTCTTTCGCGATGTCCTTGAGCTGCGCGAGCAGCGCTTCGCGATCGACCGGCTCGATGCCAAGGCCCTTGCGCAGCGGGTCGTGGTGCTGCAGCGCCCGGTCGACGCGCGCCTCGAGGGTCTCGTCATCGGCCAGATCCGCCACGCGGATCACGCGGCGCCCGACCTTGTCTTCATAGCACGGGCCGATGCCGCGCCCGGTTGTGCCGATCTTGGTGCCTTTCGAGGCCGCCTCTTCGCGGGCGCGATCGAGTTCGCCGTGGAACGGCAGGATCAGCGGCGTGTTTTCCGCGATCATCAGCGTTTCGGGCGTGATCTCGACGCCCTGGGCGCGGATCGTCTCGATCTCTTTCAGAAGGTGCCACGGGTCGAGCACGACACCGTTGCCGATCACGCTCAGCTTGCCGCCGCGCACCACGCCCGAGGGCAGCGCGTGCAGCTTGTAGACCTTGCCGTCGATCACGAGCGTATGGCCCGCGTTATGGCCGCCCTGAAAGCGCGCGATCACATCGGCGCGTTCCGACAGCCAGTCAACGATTTTGCCTTTCCCCTCGTCACCCCACTGGGCGCCGACGACGACGACATTGGCCATGAGACTCTCCTTGGCTCTTTTGGAAAAACCGCACTTCCTATAGCGAGTGTGGCGGCTGCGCGAAAGCGGGTTTTCGCGGATCGGCGCGGTGGCGCCACGCGAAGCGGCACAAAGGCGGGAAAGTCCCTTGCGCCACGCGCCCCGCTCGCCTAAGTAGGCGCGTCGATAGAAAGAAGGCTCGTTCACGCAAATGGAAACCGTCGTCCTCTCGATCCACCTGATTCTGGCACTGCTGCTGATCGGCGTGGTGCTGTTGCAACGCTCCGAAGGGGGCGGCCTTGGCATGGGCGGTGGCGGCGGCGGCGTGATGACGGGTCGTCAGGCAGCCAACGCGCTGTCAAAAATGACCTGGATCCTTGCGGCGGGCTTTCTCGTCACCTCGGTGACGCTGACGATCCTTGCGGCGAACAAGGCCGAAGAGGGTTCGGTCGTCGATCGCGTGACCGAAACCGCGCCGGTCGAAGCCCCGGTCGCGACGCCGGCCCCGGTGGCCAATGATGCGCCGGTCACGCCGCCTGCGGCGGATGCTCCGGTGACGCCGCCGGCTGCCAACTGAGGCACTCGTCTACAACTTATTGAGGGCGGTGCGACAGCCTGCCCTACAGCTTGCGGTCTGGTTGCGGGCGGATCGCGAATCGTGTAAGCATTAAATCCCGTGATGCCGGTCTGCACAGACCTGCGGAATTCTGACTATTTCGGACGATCACGGGGGATCTTCATGGCGCGTTATGTCTTTATCACCGGCGGGGTCGTGTCCTCGCTCGGCAAGGGTCTGGCGTCTGCCGCTCTGGGGGCCCTGCTGCAGGCACGCGGCTATACGGTGCGGCTGCGCAAGCTCGATCCCTATCTGAACGTCGACCCCGGCACGATGTCGCCTTTCGAGCATGGCGAGGTTTTCGTCACCGATGACGGCGCCGAGACCGACCTCGACCTCGGCCATTACGAACGCTTCACCGGCGTAAGCGCGCGCAAGACCGACTCGGTCTCGTCGGGCCGGATCTATTCCAACGTGCTGGAGAAAGAGCGCCGTGGCGAATACCTCGGCAAGACCATTCAGGTCATTCCGCACGTCACCAATGAAATCAAGGACTTCATCAATATCGGCGACAATGAGGTCGATTTCATGCTCTGCGAGATCGGCGGCACGGTCGGCGATATCGAGGGCCTGCCCTTCTTCGAGGCAATCCGCCAGTTCGCGCAGGACAAGCCGCGCGGCCAGTGCATCTTCATGCACCTGACGCTGCTGCCCTATCTCGCGGCCTCGGGCGAGTTGAAAACCAAACCCACGCAGCACTCGGTCAAGGAGCTGCGCTCGATCGGCCTCCAGCCCGACGTGCTGGTCTGCCGTTCCGAACACCCGATCCCGGACAAGGAACGCGCCAAGATCGCGCTGTTCTGTAACGTGCGCCCCGAGGCGGTGATCCCGGCCTATGACCTCAAGTCGATCTACGAGGCGCCGCTGGCCTATCACCGCGTCGGCCTCGATCAGGCGGTGCTGGACGCGTTCGGCATCGCCCCGGCGCCCAAGCCCGACATGACGCGCTGGGAAGACGTGATGGACCGGCTCGACAATGCCGAGGGCGAGGTGCGTGTCGCGATCGTCGGCAAATATGTGCAGCTTGAGGATGCCTACAAATCCATCGCCGAGGCGCTGACCCATGGCGGCATGGCCAACCGCGTGCGCGTCAAGGCCGAGTGGATCGACGCCGAGATTTTCGAGCGCGAAGACCCGGCCCCGCATCTGGAGCGGTTCAACGCGATCCTCGTGCCCGGCGGCTTTGGCGAACGCGGCACCGAGGGCAAGATCCGCGCCGCGCAATATGCGCGCGAAAAGGGCATCCCCTATCTGGGCATCTGCCTCGGCATGCAGATGGCGGTGATCGAGGCCGCGCGCAATCTGGCCGGCGTGACCGACGCGGGCTCGGAGGAATTCGACCACGAGGCCGGGCAGAAACGCTTTACCCCGGTCGTCTACCACCTCAAAGAATGGGTGCAGGGCAACCACCGCGTCGAGCGCAAGGTCAGCGACGACAAGGGCGGCACGATGCGCCTGGGCGCCTATTCGGCAAGCCTCAAGGACGGCTCGAAAGTGGCCGAGGTCTACGGCGCGACCGAGATCGAGGAACGCCACCGCCACCGCTACGAGGTCGACGTGAAATACCGCGAGCCGCTGGAAAGCTGTGGGCTGGTGTTCTCGGGCATGTCCCCCGACGGCCGCCTGCCCGAGATCGTCGAGCACAAGGGCCACCCGTGGTTCATCGGCGTGCAGTTCCACCCCGAACTGAAATCCAAGCCCTTCGCACCGCATCCGCTGTTTGCGGGCTTCGTCAAAGCCGCCCTGGAGCAAAGCCGGCTGGTCTGAGCCATCCGCTCACATCGTTTCGAGAAACCGGGGCCGCGAGGCTCCGGTTTTTTCATGCGGCCCGGCCCCATCGCGCCTTTTCCCCCGGCCGAAACAAAAAGGCCCGCCCCGAGGGGCAGGCCTGATAATCGCGATCGTCGGATCGGATTACATGGTCAGGTTCATGCCGATGAACGGGCCATGCAGGAGGATGTCCGACTTGCCGACGTTCAGGCCATAGCCGCTGTCGTCCGAGATACCGACATTGACGTTCGACCAGTATTTCGCCTGGTAGCCAGCAACCCAGCTGACCTTGTCACTCTGCTTGAATTCGACGCCGAGCTTCAGGTCAACACCGACTGCGGTGGTCGAGATGTTGGTCGCATCGCCAAAGGACCAGCCACCACGACCGCCCGAGCGGATCGAACCGTCAAGCACCGAGAGGCCGCCATCGGCCAGAACGCTCCAACCCGGCTGCGAGAGCTCGAAATCGGTTTCGAGACCGACGCGCAGGCCGAGGCCGGTGAAGCTGTGCTCCGGGCCGCTGCTGGCCGAGAAGTTGTCGGTGGTGAAGTTCATGTCGGCATAGCGCAGACCGGCGGTCCAGACCGCGTCGTGGCCAGCGAGGTTGAAGCCACGGCCGTATTCGAGGTCGAACACGCGAGTCATGATGCCCATCTCGGGCGACACGTCGGTATCGAAGGGCGCGCCACGATCGACATCAGCGTAGTCGTATTTCACACCGATGAAATAGGTCGGCATGCTGTAGCGGATGCCGACAGCGCCATAAACGCCATCCTGATGATCCGATTCCTGCTGCTGACCAGCGTAGGCGCCTTCACCGAAGTGCACGTGGTTGGTGCTGCCTTCGAGCAGGTAGCCGCCTTCGAGCGAGAAGGACATGGTCCCGTCTTCGGCATAGGCGGTGGTCGCGGCAAGGGCAGCGACGAGCGAAAGGGCGAAGGTGGCCTTCATGTTTCTGTCTCCATGAGTTCATTAAATTGCTTTAACACTTTCTTACCCTAGGGAAGCCGCGCCACCAACAGTCGCAGGCCGACTTTGGGCAGGCTCCATCCGATCTGTGGCATCAAAGAGACTCCCAACCCGCATGGTGCCTGTTTTTTCAACCTTTGATCTCGCCGCCTTCCCCCACGCAGCCCATTGACGCCGCCAATAGGCCGGATAGCCTGTGGCCTGATCTGAACTCAGGAGCTCATCATGCGTGAAACTGCCGCCAACAGCTGGGAAGCAAAAGCCGAGGAATTCTCGCTCTACGGCTTTACCGACCTGCCGTCGGTTCATGAACGCGGGACCGTCGTGCTGACGCATGGCGAGGGGCCCTATATCTTCGACACCCATGGCCGGCGCTATCTTGATGCGAACTCGGGGCTGTGGAACATGGTCGCGGGGTTCGACCACCCTGGCCTGATCGAGGCCGCGCAAAAGCAATACGCGCGCTTTCCGGGCTATCACGCCTTTTTCGGGCGGATGTCGGACCAGACGGTGCTTCTGAGCGAAAAGCTCGTCGAGGTCTCGCCCTTCGAGCGTGGCCGGGTGTTCTATACCAACTCGGGGTCCGAGGCGAATGACACGATGGTCAAGATTCTGTGGTTCCTGCACGGCGCCGAAGGCAAGCCGCAGCGCCGCAAAATCCTGACGCGCTGGAACGGCTATCACGGGGTGACGGCGGTCTCGGCCTCGATGACGGGCAAGCCCTATAACTCGGTGTTCGGGCTGCCGCTGCCGGGCTTCATCCATCTGGGCTGCCCGCATTACTGGCGCTTCGGGCAGGCCGGCGAAACCGAAGAACAGTTCACGGCCCGCCTTGCCGCCGAGCTGGAGGCAACGATCATCAAGGAAGGCCCCGACACGATCGCGGGCTTCTTCGCCGAGCCGGTGATGGGCGCAGGCGGGGTCATTCCGCCCTCCAAGGGCTATTTCCAGGCGGTGGCCCCGATCCTGAAGAAATACGGCATCCCCCTGATCGCCGACGAGGTGATCTGCGGTTTCGGGCGCACCGGCAACACCTGGGGCAGCCAGACCTATGACTTCATGCCCGACGCCATCATCTCGTCGAAAAACATGACTGCGGGCTTCTTCCCGATGGGCGCGGTGATCCTCGGCCCCGAGCTCGCGGACCGCGTGCAGGCCGCCTCCGAGGCGATCGAGGAATTCCCGCACGGCTTCACCGCCTCGGGCCACCCGGTCGGCTGTGCGATCGCGCTGAAGGCGATCGACGTGGTGATGAACGAAGGCCTCGCCGACAATGTGAACCGCCTCAGCCCGCGGCTGGAAGCGGGCCTTGCCGAGATCGCCAAGAACCCGAATATCGGCGAGCTGCGCGGCGTGGGCTTCATGTGGGCGCTGGAAGCGGTGAAGGACAAGGCGACGAAAACGCCCTTCGACGGCTCGCTCTCGGTCTCGGAACGCATCGCCAATACCTGTACCGATCTGGGGCTGATCTGCCGCCCGCTCGGCCAGTCGATCGTGCTCTGCCCGCCCTTCATCCTGACTGAGCCGCAGATGGACGAGATGTTCGAAAAACTCGAAGCCGCGCTGAAGAAGGTCTTTGCCGAGGTCGCCTGAGAAAGGGGGCGCTGCCCCCTCTTTGCCTGACGGCAAATTCACCCCCGGAGTATTTCGGGCTCGATGAAAGCCCTTTCATTTTGCCTCAAATATCCCGGGGGAGACTGCGCCCGCGCAGTCCGGGGGCAGCGCCCCCGCTCCGTCGGTTGAGCCTGACCCGCCGCCCGGATAGTCTGGTGCAAAGGAGGCCCGCATGACCGAATTTCTCACCACTCCCGAGGGGCGCCGCATCGCCTATAACCGCACCCCCGGCACGGGGCCGGGCATCGTGTTCTGCGGCGGCTACAAATCCGACATGGAGGGCGCCAAGGCGCTGGCGCTTGAGGCTTGGGCACGCGCGCAAGGCCGCGCGTTCCTGCGCTTCGACTATTCGGGGCATGGCGCCTCCGACGGGGCCTTCGAAGAGGGTGCGATCGGCGACTGGTTCGAGGATGCGCGCGATGCGATCGCCGCGCTGACGACCGGGCCGCAGGTGATCGTGGGCTCGTCGATGGGAGGCTGGATCGCGCTTTTGCTCGCGCGCCACCTCCCCGAGCGTTTCGCGGGGCTTGTCACCATCGCCGCCGCGCCCGATTTCACCGAGGACAGTTTCTGGGCCGGGTTCAGCCCCGAGCAGAAGCGCTTGCTGGAAGAACAGGGCCAGATCGCGCTGCCCTCCGGCTATGGCGAGCCCTATCTGGTCACGCGCCGGCTGATCAACGAGGGACGCAACCGGCTGGTGTTGCGCAGCCCGCTCGCCCTGCCCTTCCCGGCCCGCTTCCTGCAGGGCACAGCCGACGAGGCGGTGAGCCTCGAGACCGCGACGCGGCTTCTGGGCCATGCCGAGGGCGACGACATGCGGCTGACGCTGGTGAAAGGCGCGGATCATTCGTTTTCCACGCCCGATTGCCTTGCGCTGATCGAGGCGGCGATTGACGAGGTGACCGCGCGGGCCTCCGCCTGAACGAGCGGGCGGGCGCGAAAAGGGGTTGAACGCGGGTCGAACTCGGGCAGACTGGAACCAACACGAAGCACCCCAAGGTGCCCCAAGAGGTACGAGCCATGTCCCCCGATCCGCTGGTCTTTCTGCCCGGCTTCATGTGCGATGCCCGCCTGTTCTGGCATCAGATGCTTGAGTTTTCGGCCGAGCGGTCGGTCATCGTCGCGCGGCTGCGCGGTGCCACGATCGAGGAGATGGCGGCGCAGGTTCTGACCGAGGCGCCGCCGAGATTTGCCCTTGTCGGGCATTGGCTGGGCGGGCTGGTGGCGATGGATATCCTGCGCCGCGCGCCCGAGCGGGTCGCGCAGATCGCTCTGATCGACGTGTCGCCCAGTTCCGAGACACCGCAGATGGCGGGTTTGCGCGAGCAGCGGATCGCGCGGGCACGCGCGGGGCGGCTGGACGAGGTGATGCTCGACGAGATCCCGCCCGAAAACTTTCCGCCGGATTCGACCGAGGCGCAGGCGATGATGTTGCAAATGGCGCAGGATCTGGGTGTCGACACGTTCGCGATGCAGTCGCGCGCGCTGATGCGTCGGCCCGACCAGCAACGCGCGCTGCGCTCGACCAAGGTGCGCGCGATGCTGATCGCAGGCGAATTCGACAAGATCTGCCCGCCGCGTCGCCATGAATTTTTGGCCGAGCTGATGCCGCATGCGGATTTCCGGCTGATCCTGAGCGCGGGGCATCTGAGCCCGCTCGAGCAGCCGGAAAAGGTGACGATGGCGCTGCGCGACTGGCTGGCCGCGCCCTTCCTGCTGAAATGAAACGGCGCGCCACGAGGGCGCGCCGATCATTTTCTTCGATGCTGCAAGGCCTTAGCTGACCGATTTCAGCGGGGTGACCTTGGCGTCCGCCTTCGGGGCTTCGGCGGGGGCTTCGGCCTTGGGCTCGGCTTTCAGCGGCTTGTCATTCGCATGCTCGTCGATGAAATCGAGCACGAGCGGGCGGATGTTGTTGCGCCAGCTCGAGCCCGCGAAGATGCCGTAATGGCCCGCGCCCGGTTCGAGGTGCTGGGCTTTTTTCGACTCCGGCAGGCCGGTGCACAGACGCAGCGCGGCAACGCATTGACCCGGCGCCGAGATGTCGTCGTTCGAGCCTTCGACGGTCTTGACGGCGACATTGGTGATCTTGCCGATATCGACCGCCTTGCCGTTGATGCTAAACTTGTTCTGGGCAATTTCGAGGCCCTTGAACACGCGCTCGACGGTCGAGAGGTAGAACTCGGCGGTCATGTCCATCACCGCGAGGTATTCGTCGTAGAAGCGGTTGTGGTGGTCATGTTCCGAGCCAGTGCCCTTCGACTCGTTCACGATTTTTTCCTGGAAGGCGGCCGAGTGCTTGTCCATGTTCATCGAGATGAACGAAGCAAGCTGCATCAGGCCCGGATAGACCATGCGGCCCGCGCCCTTGTATTTGAAGCCCACGCGCTGGATCACCATGTGTTCAAGCTGGCCCATCGTCACGCGACGGCCGAAGTCGGTCACTTCGGTGGCGGCGGCGTCGGGGTCGATCGGGCCACCGATGAGCGTCAGCGTACGCGGCTGCGCGGCGGGCTCTTCCTCGGCAAGATAGGCGGTCGCGGCCAGCGTCAGCGGCGCCGGCTGGCAGACCGCGATCACGTTGATGTCCGGCCCGAGGTGTTTCATGAATTCGACAAGATAGAGCGTGTAGTCTTCGATATCGAACTTGCCTTCGGAGACGGGGATATCACGCGCGTTATGCCAGTCGGTCACGTAGACATCGGCGTCGGGCAGCAGCGAGGCCACGGTCGAGCGCAAAAGCGTCGCGTAATGGCCCGACATCGGCGCCACCAAGAGGATGCGGCGCTTCATCGGCTCGCGGCCCGAGACGTTGAAATGGATCAGCGAGCCAAACGGCTTGTCGATCACGGTCTCGATGTTGACAAGGTGATCGCGGCCGTCTTCGCAGGGGATGGAGCGGATCCCCCAGTCGGGCTTGATGACCATGCGCGCAAAGCTGCGCTCGGTCACGCGGCCCCAGGCCGACATCAGCTTGAACATCGGATGCGGAACGAGACCCCATACCGGGTAGGAAGCCATCGCACGGGCGCTGGCGCCCATCCATTCGTTCGTGTTCCTGATGGTCTCCATCAGGTCATAGCGCATCATACCCTTCATGGCGTGGGCAACTCCTACATTCGGCCAAATTCCCTGCAAACGCCGCTTTACGCTCCCCAAAAAACGGCATTAAGTTCCTTGCAGGATAGGGAGGAATTGTCACGATGACAACTGGGGAGAACATGACTGAAGAAGAAACCGGCACCGAGCTCTCAGGACAGATGCAGGAAAACCTCAAGAAGATCGAGGCCCTTACCCAGAGACTCGTGCAGGCCGTTTCGCAAAAACGCCCCCACGCGCCAACGCTCGACGGGCCCGGACTGGACCTTTACCTGAGCGCCTCGGCGGCTTTTATAAAGGAATTTTCCGAACGGCCCTCGAAGATTCTCGAGGCGCAGGTGAACTACTGGGCGGATGCGGTCAAGCATTACATCGAGGCCAGCGAGGCGCTCGCCAAGGGCGGGATGCCCAAGCCTTCGGCAGAGCCCGGCGCGCGCAAGGATCCGCGCTTCAAAAACCCGCTGTGGGACACCCACCCCTATTTCCACTTCATCAAGCAGCAATACCTCAGCTCGGCCAAGGCGCTTGAGGATTCGCTCGACAACCTCGAGGGGCTTGACGACAAGAACCGTCGCCGCGTCGAGTATTTCACCCGCCAGATCATCGACCTGATGGCGCCCACGAATTTCCTGCCCACCAACCCCGATGCGCTCGAACGCGCCGTCGAGACCGAGGGCGCGAGCCTCGTGAAGGGGTTGGAAAACCTCGTGCGCGACCTCGAGGACAACAAGGGTAACCTGCTGGTCACGCTGGCCGACAAGAACGCTTTCACCGTGGGCGAGAATATCGGCGCCACCGAGGGCTCGGTGGTCTATCGCAACCGCATGTTCGAACTGATCCAGTACAAGCCGACGACCGAGCAGGTCTACCGCACGCCGCTGCTGATCTTCCCGCCCTGGATCAACCGCTTCTACATCCTCGACCTGAAACCCGCCAACTCGCTGATCAAATGGATCGTCGATCAGGGTTTCACGCTGTTCGTACTGTCGTGGAAAAACCCGGACCCGAGCTATGCGGACGTCGGCATGGATACCTTCGTCGAGGAAGGCTATCTGGAGGCGGTCGAAGAGGTGAAGAAGATCACCGGCGAAAAGCAGGTCAACGCGGTGGGCTATTGCATCGCGGGCACCACGCTGAGTCTGACGCTGGCGCTGATGAACAAGCGTAAGGACAAGTCGATCAAATCGGCCACCTTCTTCACCACGCTCACCGATTTCTCGGATCAGGGCGAGTTCACCACCTTCCTGCAGGACGATTTCGTCGACGGGATCGAGGCGCAGATCAAGTCGGATGGCATTCTCAGTTCGTATTTCATGTCGCGCACCTTCTCGTTCCTGCGCTCGAACGACCTGATCTATCAGCCGGCGATCCGCTCTTACATGATGGGCGAGGCGCCGCCGGCCTTCGATCTGCTCTACTGGAACGGCGACTCGACCAACCTGCCCGGCCGCATGGCTGTCGAATACCTGCGCGGGCTGTGCCAGTCCGACCGCTTTGCCAGCGACACTTACGAGCTGATGGGCGAGAAGCTGAGCGTCGCCGACGTCAAAGTGCCGCTGATGGCGATCGCCTGCGAGACCGATCACATCGCGCCCTGGGTCGCCTCGTTCAACGGCGTGGCCAAGATGGGATCGACTGACAAGACCTTCGTGCTCTCCGAGTCGGGCCATATCGCGGGAATCGTCAACCCGCCCAGCAAGAAGAAATATGGCCACTACACTTCGGAAGCCCCGATCAAGAGCCCCAACGAATGGAAGGCCGAGGCGGAGTATCATGAGGGCAGCTGGTGGCCGCGCTGGGGCGAATGGCTGGCGAAGCGCTCGGGCCGCAAGGTCCCGGCACGTGAACCGGGCGATGCCGATCACCCTGTGCTTGCACCCGCCCCCGGTACCTATGTTATTGAGAACGTTAAGATCTGACGTGAGCGCATAGGTCGCCCCAAATTGCTGCACCGCAGCATTTCGCAAATTGAAGGGCGCAGGACACGTTCTGCGCCTTTATTTATTAGCATTCCAGAAATCTCTTACGTTAGGGAAGTCTTTTGTGAAAATTCTGCGACGCAGCAAAAAGCCCCTTGATTTGCTGCATTGCAGCGCGTATATCTGATTCATCCAGAGCGCGACTGGGCCCCGCGCAAACCTCCCTCGGGCCCCCCTGTTCGGAGAAAAACCATGACCAAGACCCAAGACTACACCAAGATCTTCCAAGACATGATGTCGGCTTTCCCGGTTGACACCGCGAAATTCCAGGACGGCTTCAAGTCGCAAGCCGCCGTCGCCGAGAAACTGTCGAAAGTGGCCCTCGACGCCGCCGAGAAATCGACCGACCTGTCGTCGAAATGGGCGAAATCGACCCTCTCGAAAATGGGCACCCTGGCGAAAACCAAAGAAGAGCCGGCCGACTACGCCAAAGCTCTGAGCGATTTCGCTTCGGCCTCGGCTGAAATGGCTGCTGAAAACCTCGCCGCTTTCGCCGAAATCGCGAAAAAAGTGCAGATGGAAACCGTCGAGCTGATGCTGGCTGCTGGCAAAGAAGCTTCGGAAGAAGCCGCTGAAGCCGTGAAAAAAGCGACCGCCGAGGCGACCGCTGCGGCAAAAAAGGCGACCACCGCCGCGAAATAATCCAGGCTGGCGCGGAATACCTCCCCTCCGCGCCCCTGAGATTTTCCTCCCGTCGTGGCCAGTTTCCTCCCGGCCATGACTGATCTGAAGGCGGGCTTCGGCCCGCCTTTCTTTATTTCGCGCGCCGGGCCCACTGCATAAAGAATGTTGCTTTTGCCGCCGCGCCGCATCAAACTCTTTGCAAACACAGAAAAACCCTTTGGGAGGATGGAATGGCCGCAGATGAAAAGCCCTTGCTGATCAAGCGATACGCTTCGCGCCGTCTCTACAACACCGAAACCAGTGATTACGTGACGCTGGAGGACATCGCGAAATTCGTCCGCGAAGACCGCGAGGTGCAGATCATCGACCTGAAGACCGGCGATGACCTGACGCGTCAATACCTGCTGCAGATCGTCGCGGAGCATGAAAGCCGGGGCGAGAATGTGCTGCCGGTCGATGTGCTGACCGATCTCGTGCGCTCCTATACGACGTCGGCGCAATCGGTGGTGCCGCAATTCCTCGCGGCCTCGTTCCAGATGCTGCGCGAAGGTCAGTCGCAGCTGATGGAGAACCTGTCACACATGCCGAACCCAATGGCTTCGATGCCCGGCTTCGACGCGCTGCAACGCCAGCAACAGGCGTTTCTGGCGCAGATGATGAAGGGCTGGGGCGCCGCCGGTTCGAGCGGCCCCGAGATGGAGACCGAGGAGAGCGACACCAGCAAGGAAGACCTCGCCTCGATCAAGAAACAGCTCGCCGAGCTGCAATCCAAGCTCTCCAAGCTCTGATCCCGTCTGCATAATGTCGCAGCGCGCGCCCAAGTGGCGCGCGTTGTCGTTTGGGCCGTTGACAGAGCGGGCCACGGGGCGCAAAAGCATCCCCGACATAACCCGCAACCGGGCGTTCCGTGGGCGCCAAACCGACGAGGAGGACTGCCATGTCCCAGATCTCACTCACCTTCCCCGATGGCAATTCGCGCGACTATCCGGCCGGCACCACGCCCGCCGAAGTGGCCGAGAGCATCTCGAAATCGCTGGCGAAAAAGGCCATCTCGGCGCAGGTGAACGGCGCGCATTGGGACCTGCAATGGCCGATCCCGGGGGATGCGCAGATCGCCATCAACACCATGGCCGATGACGAACCCGCGCTAGAGCTGATCCGCCACGACCTCGCTCATATCATGGCGCGCGCCGTGCAAGAGCTCTGGCCCGACGTCAAGGTCACCATCGGGCCGGTCCGCGACAAGGGCTGGTTCTACGATTTCGACCGCGCCGAGCCCTTCACCCCTGAAGATCTGGGCGTGATCGAAAAGCGCATGCGCGAGATCATCAACGCCCGCGAGCCGGTGAAGACCGAGGTCTGGGATCGTGCCCGCGCGCTGGCCCATTACGAAGCCACGAACGAGCCCTACAAGGTCGAGCTGGTGAACCGCATTCCGGCGGGCGAGGACATCCGCATGTACTGGCACGGCGGCTGGCAGGATCTGTGCCGCGGCCCGCACCTGCTGCACACCGGCCAGGTGCCCGCCGATGCCTTCAAGCTGACCCATGTCGCGGGCGCCTATTTCCTTGGCGACAACACCCGCCCGATGCTGCAACGCATCTACGGCGTGGCCTTCAAGTCGCGTCAGGACCTGCAGGCGCATCTGACCATGCTCGAAGAGGCCGCCAAGCGCGACCACCGCCGCCTCGGCCGCGAGATGGACCTGTTCCACATGCAGGAAGAAGCGCCGGGCCAGGTGTTCTGGCACCCGAACGGCTGGAAGATCTACACCACGCTGCAAGATTACATGCGCCGCCAGCAGGACCGCGGCGGCTATGTCGAGGTGAACACGCCGCAGGTGGTGAACCGCAAGCTCTGGGAAGCCTCGGGGCACTGGGAGAAATACCAGGAGAACATGTTCATCGTCGAAGTCGAGGAAGAACATGCCAAGGAAAAGACCCTCAACGCGCTCAAGCCGATGAACTGCCCCTGCCACGTGCAGGTGTTCAATCAGGGCCTGAAATCCTACCGCGACCTGCCCCTGCGCATGGCCGAGTTCGGCTCGTGCAACCGCTACGAGCCCTCGGGCGCGCTGCACGGGATCATGCGCGTGCGCGGCTTCACGCAGGATGACGCGCATATCTTCTGCACCGAAGAGCAGATCGAGGCCGAGACCAAGCGCTTCATCGAGTTCCTCAGCGCGATCTACACCGATCTGGGCTTTGAGAGCTTCAAGGTCAAATTCTCGGACCGCCCCGACAAGCGCGCGGGCTCGGACGAGGTCTGGGACAAGGCCGAAGCGGCGCTGGCCAATGCCACCAAGGCGGCGGGCTACGATTACGCGATCAACCCCGGCGAAGGCGCCTTCTACGGGCCGAAGCTGGAATTCGTGCTGACCGACGCGATCGGGCGCGACTGGCAATGCGGCACGCTGCAGGTCGATTTCGTGCTGCCCGAGCGGCTCGACGCCGATTACATCGGCTCCGACGGCGAGCGTCACCGCCCGGTGATGCTGCACCGCGCGGTGCTGGGTTCGTTCGAACGCTTCATCGGCATCCTGATCGAAAGCCACGCCGGGAAACTCCCGTTCTGGCTCGCGCCGCGCCAGATCGTGGTCGCCTCGATCGTCTCGGATGCCGACGATTACGTGCTCGAAGTAACCGAGTTGCTGCGCAAGGCGGGGCTCCGCGCCGAGGCCGATACGCGCAACGAAAAGATCAACTACAAGGTCCGCGAGCACAGCCTCGGCAAGGTGCCGGTGATTCTGGCTGTCGGCATGCGCGAGGTCGAGGAACGCACGGTTTCGGTTCGCCGGCTGGGCGAAAACCGCACCGAGACCGCCCCGATCGAGGCGCTGGTTGCCCAGCTTGCCGCCGAGGCGACCCCGCCCGACCAGCGCTGATCCACACGTCACTTCGCATGAAAATAAGCCGCGCGGGCCGTTCCGCGCGGCTTTTTCGCTGTGTTTTGCGGCCATCGAACGGTTGTCACCGTAATTTCAATTGATTTTCGCAAGGGCTGTGGCAGGCTTGCCCTTGCGTGACCGCAGACTTTCCTACCGCCTTCCTTCGTCAAGACTGGCAGCCGGAAGACCCGAAAGATTTGGCTGCACGGCCCAACGGCAATTTCGCCGAGGGATGCTTGAGAGGAGACACGGTATGGCCACTGGCACCGTCAAATGGTTCAACACCACCAAAGGCTACGGCTTCATCGCCCCCGATGATGGTGGCAAGGACATCTTCGTCCATATTTCCGCCGTCGAACGCGCGGGGCTGAAAGGCCTGCAGGACAATCAGAAGATCAGCTACGAGCTGATCTCCGGCCGCGATGGCCGCTCGTCGGCAGGCGATCTGAAGCTGCTCTGAGCCTCGCTCATTCCGGGGCCCTGCCCCGGCTGCGGCCCGCCGGTGGCGGGCCGTTTGCGTTAGAGCCAGACCGCCTGTGCGTCCGGCTTCCAGCCCAGCGTGCGGGTCTCGCCCTCTTCGATCACGGGGCGCTTCATCAGCGTCGGATGTGCGGTGAGCAGAGCGGCAATGGGGGCCGCGCGGTCATCTTCGGACAGCCCGCGCCAGGTCGTCGAGGAACGGTTGATCAGCGCATCGCCGAACGCCGCCTCGAAGCGCGCGATCTCATCCGGCGTCAGGGGCTCGGCCCGGACATCGCGCAGCACGGGCGCGCGCCCCGCAGCGTCCAACGCCTTAAGCGCCTTTTTCACGGTGTCGCAGGTCTTGATGCCATAAACGATCATCGCCTACTCCGTCAGATGCCCGCCGTCGAGCCGCACGACGCGGTCCATCTTGGCGGCAAGCTCAAGGTTATGCGTCGCGATCAGCGCCGAGAGCCCGGTCTCACGCACCAGCCCCATCAGCGTGGCAAAGACCGTCTCGGATGTGCCCGGATCAAGGTTGCCGGTGGGCTCGTCCGCCAGCAAAAGCTTGGGCGCATTGGCCAGCGCCCGACAGAAAGCCACGCGCTGCTGCTCCCCGCCCGACAGCGCCGAGGGGCGGTGATCGTGGCGCGCCGAGAGCCCGACCTGATCCAGAAGCGCCCGCGCCCTCGTTTCCGCCGCCGCGCGCCCCGTGCCATTTGCCAGTTGCGGCAGCACGATGTTTTCGAGCGCGGTGAATTCCGGCAGCAGGTGGTGGAACTGATAGACAAAGCCCAGCTCGGCCCGCCGCGCCTCGGTCCGGCGGCGATCCGAGGCGCCACTAAGGTCAACCCCGTTCACCACGACACGGCCGGAATCGGGCGTATCCAGAAGCCCCGCGATATGCAGAAGCGTCGATTTCCCGGCTCCCGAGGGCGCCACCAGCGCCACGACCTGCCCGCGCGGAATTGACAAATTCACGCCTTTCAGAACAGAAATCGCGTTGGGCTTGCCCCAATTGTAGGACTTTTCCAACTTCTCCAAGAGCAAAACGTCACTCATAACGCAGCGCCTCCACCGGGTTGAGCCGCGCCGCCCGCCGGGCCGGGAAAATGGTGACCACGAAGGACAGCCCCAGCGACAGGATCACCGCCTTGGCCACATCCGCGCCCTGCAGCTTGGCGGGCAGCTCATAGATGCCGCGGATCGAAGGATCCCAAACGCCACCTCCGTTGAGCCAGTTCACGAAGCTCATCACCTGGTCGATATAGATCGCAAACAGGCAGCCCAGCGTCACCCCCGCGATCGTGCCGATCACCCCGGTGAACGCGCCGCACAGGAAGAACACACGCATCACCGAGCCTTCGGTCAGGCCCATCGTGCGCAGGATGCCAATGTCGCGCCCCTTGTTCTTGACCAGCATGATCAGCCCCGAGGTGATGTTCATCGCCGCGATCAGCACGAGGATCGAGAGGATCACGAACATCACGTTATCCTCAATGTCGAGCGCGCGCAGGAAGGAGGACGAGCTATCCTGCCAGCTCCACAACAGCGTGCCGTCGCCGCCCGCGCGCATCAGCGGCACGGCCAGCGGTTCGAGATGCTCAGGGTCCTCGACCATCACCTCGATCTCATCGGCGCCCGCCTCGCGGTTGAAATAGCTCTGCGCCTCGGCGAAGGGCATATAGATGCGGGTGCGGTCGATATCCCAGCGCCCGGCGGTAAAGATATAGGTGACCGTGTAGGCCGAAACCCGCGGGCTGGTGCCGAAGGCGGTCTTGGCACCCTCGGGGGAGATGAGCTTCAGCTTGTCGCCCAGCCCCACGCCCAGCTCGCGCGCAAGCCCCGAGCCGATGGCGATGCCCTCGCCGAACTGCTCAATGCTGCCCAACGCCGTCTCGGGGTTGGCGACGCGCGGGATCGTCTGCAGATCGGCCGCCGAAATCCCATACACCTCGGCCACGTTCGAGCGCCCGTCCTTGGTCGCCATCACCTGCCCCCGGATCAGGGGCGCGGCGCGGGTCACACCGGGGATTGCGGCGACCCGCTCGGCGCGGACCTGATAGTCGCGCATCAGGCTCGAATAGACGCCCGACCCCTCGACCACTTCCATCGGCGCCGAATAGACGGTGACATGGGCGTTGGAGCCGAGGATCGTATCGACGAATTCGGCGCGGAACCCGGCGCGCACGGCAAGCGTCGCGATCAGCGCGGCGACGCCCAGCGTAATGCCGATCAGCGAGATCCAGGTCATCACGCTGACGCCCCCTTCGGCGCGACGCGCGCGCAGGTAACGCCAGGCGATCAGGAACTCGAAAGGGGAAAACGGGGCGGTGCGGCTGGCCATTCGGGATCGTCCAAAATTTCGGCGAACGCTGGACGTTGCCGCCCGAAAGGTCAAGCCCGCAGGGCTTCACCTTCGCGTTGGATCACTCTTCGAGCAGGTGTTCGTAACGCGCATCCGTGAGCGTCCTGAGGAACGCCACAAGCGCGTCGATACGCTTGTCATCCAGCGCCGGTCCGGTTTCGAGCTCTTCGATCGAGATATTCTCGGCAACCTCGGGCGCGGCAAAGGGCGCGCCGGTTTCGGGGTTGATCTGACGCTCAGGGCGGGTCGAGTTGAACTTGTTGTAGAACAGGATCACCGTGCGCAGGTCCTTGAACACGCCATTATGCATGTAAGGGCCGGTAACGGCGACATTGCGCAGCGTCGGCACCTTGAACTTGCCCGCCTGCGCGGGGTCGTCAATCGCCGGATGATCGAGCAGGCCACGGTCGATATGGCCGGGCTTCGTTCCGTTTACGGCGCGCGCCACCGGGTTCGCCGGGGTTCCGACGTTATGATACTCGTAGTTCGAAAATGTCTCTTCTTCCGCCGTGGGACTGGCCTGCAACTGGTGGCAAATGTTGCAATTTGTAAATTGCGGCGAGAAGAACAGGAGCCGCCCCAGCTCCTCCTGATCGCTCAGCTGCGCCTCGCCGCGCAGGAAGCGGTCGTATTTGGAATCGAAGGGCGCAAAGACCTTGGTGCGCTCAAACGCGGCGATGGCGCGGGTGATCGCGTCATAGCTGGCCTGTGGATCGGCCATCGGATCGTCGATGCTGGCAAAGTGGCGAAGCGCGGCGCGATGCGAGGCCGAAGCGTTCAGCCGCTCAACCACCGCCTCGACCGAAGGCATGCCCATCTCGACCGGGTTCAGGGGCGGACCGCCCGCCTGCTCGGCCAGATCAGCGGCGCGACCATCATGAAACTGACCACCATGCCATTTGCCCTTGGCGTTGCGCCCGAAGGCCGGGGCGAAACGCGCATAGGCCGCCGTGGGCGTGTTGCGATCGCCCAGCGACTCGCCATCATCGCCAAGCGACACGGCCTGCCCGGCCTCGGTCTCGCGCGGGTCGGTGAAAGCGTGGTTTGGATCGTGGCAGGTGGCGCAGCTTTGCGTGCGATTGCGCGACAGGTTCGCATCCATGAACAGGAGCGCACCCCAGTCTTCGAGCCGGCCCGGAGGCGGCGCGTCGGCGGCTGTCCGGCCCGGCGCATCGCCATGAATTTGCTTGTGCATTTCGGCATGAACCGAGCCCGGCTCATGCGGCAATCCAGCGAAATCGGGGGCGTCATGCGGCGCCACGAAAGCCAAAGCGGCCACGCCCAGCGCATAAATGCCCAGACCGGTCAGGAAGGGTTTTGCCGGCATCGCAGGCTCCTCTCAAAGCATCAGCGTGGCGATAACCCGCCACGCCGAGGTGCTTCCTTGACTTGCCTCAATTTCCCGAGTGTTTCAATCGGGAAATTATCTCAGCGATGCGGCGCGTAGATCTCGACAATCCGGGCCACGGCGGCCTCGGGCGACATTTCTTCGCTTTCACCGGTGCGGCGGCTGGTCAGCTCGACCACGCCATTGCCCAGCCCGCGCGGGCCGACGGTGATGCGCCAGGGCAGGCCGATCAGGTCCATGGTGGCGAATTTCGCGCCCGCGCGCTCTTCGCGGTCGTCGTAAAGCGGATCGAGCCCGGCTGCGGTCAGCGCCTTGTAGAGCCCGTCACCGGCCGCATCGGTGCCCGCGTCGCCCTGCTTGAGGTTGACGATGCCGCAATGGAAGGGCGTCACGCCCTCGGGCCAGATGATACCCTTGTCGTCGTGGCTGGCCTCGATGATCGCGCCCAGAAGCCGCGAGACGCCAATGCCGTGCGAGCCCATCTCGACCGGCACGCGCTTGCCATCCGGCGTGGTGACGGTGGCGCCCATGGCCTCGGAATATTTGGTACCGAAATAGAAGATCTGGCCCACTTCGATGCCGCGGCCGACGCAGCGGCGCTCTTCGGGGATCTGGTTGAAGACCGCCTCGTCATGGGTTTCGTCGGTGCGCGCGTAAAGCGTGGTGAATTCCTCGCAGATCGCGGCCACCTCGTCGCGGTTATCGAAATCGACAGCGCGGTCGCCCAGCTTCAGCGCAGGCACCTGCGCGTCATAGAACACCTCGGACTCGCCGGTATCGGCCAGCACCAGGAATTCATGCGTGTTGTCGCCCCCGATCGGGCCCGAGGCCGCGCGCATCGGGATCGCCGTCAGGCCCATGCGCTCATAGGTGCGCAGATAGCTGACCATGTGGCGGTTATAGGCATGCAGCGCGTCTTCGCGGGTCAGATCGAAGTTGTAGCCGTCCTTCATCAGGAATTCGCGGCCGCGCATCACGCCGAAGCGCGGGCGGATCTCGTCGCGGAATTTCCACTGGATGTGGTAGAGCGTCAGCGGCAGCGACTTGTAGCTTTCGACATGGGCGCGGAAGATGTCGGTGATCATCTCCTCGTTGGTGGGCCCATAGAGCATGTCGCGGTCGTGGCGATCCTTGATGCGCAGCATCTCCTGGCCGTAATCGTCGTAGCGGCCGGATTCGCGCCACAGGTCCGCCGGTTGCAACGTCGGCATCAAGAGCGGGATGTGACCGGCGCGGATCTGCTCCTCATGCACGATCTGCTCGATGCGCTTGAGCACCTTGTAGCCCATCGGCAGCCACGAATAGATGCCCGCCGCCTGCTGCTTGATCATGCCCGCGCGCAGCATCAGGCGATGCGAGACGATCTGCGCCTCGGCGGGGTTTTCCTTGAGGACGGGGAGGAAGTAGCGGGAAAGGCGCATGGGGCTGGTCCGAAGGCTGATGTCAGAGGTCGCACCTTCGCTAGCCCAAACCCATGCGCGAGGCAAGCGGGCTTGGCCCGCGCGGGCGCCGGGTGCGTCCGTTTCCGCCCTGCCCCTTGAAACCGCGCGGTTTTCCCCCGATCTTGGGCCAAAGCGGTGACAGGAGTAGCGAATGGCTTTGCCGGTGCGGCAACAGGTGACCTATTGGGGCGTTGCAACCGGCATGACGGGGCTTGCGCTCTGGGGTCTGGGCGACGTGATCCTGCCCTTCATCGTGGGCGGCGCCGTCGCCTATTTCCTCGACCCGCTCGCCGACCGGCTCGAACGCATGGGGCTGAGCCGGATCGCTGCCACCATCACCATTGCCGCGATCGGCACCTTCGCCTTTGTCGTGCTGTCGCTGGCGGTGCTGCCGATGCTGGTGCGCCAGCTCACGCAGCTGGTGGCCACCGCGCCCGAGATCTTCGCGCGGCTGCGCGATTTCCTGACCACGACCTTCCCCTCGATCATGGAGCCCGGCTCGGTCGTCAACGAGACCCTTACCACCGTCGGTGAAACCATCCGCGCGCGCGGCGGAGAGCTGGCGCAGACCGTGCTGAGTTCCGCGATGAGCGTGGTGAACGCCGTGATCTTCGTCGTCGTGGTGCCGGTGGTGACGTTTTACATGCTCCTCGACTGGGACAGGATGGTCGCCAAGGTCGATGGCTGGCTGCCGCGCGATCATGCGGGCACGGTGCGTGCGATCGCGCGCGATATCGACAAGGTGCTGTCGGGCTTTGTGCGCGGGCAGGTCTCGGTCTGCCTGATCCTCGGCGCCTTCTATTCCGTCGCGCTGATGCTGGCGGGGCTGAAATTCGGCCTGATCGCGGGGGCGATCGCGGGCGCGCTGACCTTCATTCCCTATGTCGGCGCGATCATCGGCGGGGCGCTGGCGATCGGACTGGCGCTGTTCCAGTTCTGGGGCGACTGGCTCTCGATCGGGATCGTCGCGGCGATCTTTGCCGCCGGGCAATTCCTTGAGGGCAACATCATCACGCCCAAGCTGGTGGGCACATCGGTCGGGCTGCATCCGCTGTGGCTGCTGTTCGCGCTCTCGGCTTTTGGCACGCTGTTTGGCTTCCTCGGCATGCTGGTCGCGGTGCCGGTGGCGGCGATGATCGGCGTGCTTGCACGTTTCTTCCTCGATCAATATCTGAACGGCAGGCTCTACAAGGGCCTCGAGGGGCTCGAAGACCCCGGAACGACCGAGCAGACGCAAGACCAAGAGGCCTGAGATGAGCCGCCAACTGGCATTCGACCTGCCGCTGAAACAGGCGCAGGGGCGCGAGGATTTCTTTGTCGCGCCCGCGAATGCGTTGGCGCTGGCGACGCTGGATGCGCCGCAGGGCTGGCCGGGGCGGCGGATGCTGCTGATCGGGCCCGAGGGCGCGGGCAAGTCGCATCTGGCGCAGATCTGGGCCGATGCCGAGGGCGCGCTCTTGCTGGCAGCGACCGATCTGGCCGAAGCCGATATTCCGACGCTGGCCACGCGCGCGGTGGTGCTTGAGGATGCCGAGGCGCTTGCGGGCAACCCCGACGCGGAAGAGGCGCTGTTTCACCTCTATAACCTTGCGCAGGCCGAGGGGGGGACGCTCCTGCTGACCGCGCGGATGCCGCCGCGCGATTGGGGCATCGTGCTGCCCGATCTGGCCTCGCGGATGCAGGCGCTGGCGAGCGTCAAGATCTCCCCGCCCGATGACGCGCTGCTGGCGGCGGTTCTGGTCAAGCTGTTCAACGACCGGCAGCTGACCGTCGCGCCGCAGCTGATCGACTGGCTGGTCACGCGGATGGATCGCTCGCTGGCGACGGCGCGGCGGCTGGTCGCGGCGCTCGATGCGCGCGCTTTGGCCGAGGGGCGCAAGATTTCCCGCCAACTCGCCGGTGAGGTTCTGGACAGTCTGGACTGAGCGGCGCAGAATATCGTCACAGCGCCATTACAATTCCAAACCATAAGCGCCCCATGACTCAGGCAGATTTCCTCAAGACCCCGTTCCCCACCCCCGTCGAGATGCCCCGCGAGGTCACCGCCGGGACGCATCGCTTTTTCAACCGCGAACTGAGCTGGCTCGCCTTCAACTGGCGTGTGCTGGAAGAGGCGACGAACCCGCGTGTGCCGCTGCTGGAACGGGTGCGTTTTGTCTCGATCTCGGCGACCAACCTCGACGAGTTTTATACCGTGCGCGTCGCGGGCCTGCGCGAGCTGGTGCGCGAGGGCAATGCCACGCATTCGCATGACGGGCTGAGCCCCTCCGAACAGCTCGTGCTGATCAATGCCGATGCGCGCCGGCTGATGGCCGCGCAGCAATCGGCCTGGAACAAGCTCAAGCGCGAGATGGAGGCCGAGGGCATTCAGCTCGTGCCGCGCTCCAAGCTGACCAAGCGCGACCGCAGCTTCCTCGAAGAGCATTTCCTCAACAAGGTGTTCCCGGTGCTCTCGCCGCTGGCGATCGACCCAGCGCACCCTTTCCCGTTCATCCCGAACACCGGCTTCTGCCTCGCGCTGGAACTGGAGCGCGACGGCGACAAGCGCCGGTTGCAGGCGCTCTTGCCGATCCCGCAACAGATCGACCGCTTCGTGCGTCTGCCCGGCGGCGCGCGCTTCCTGCCGATGGAAGACCTGCTGCTGCTGCATCTGAGCATGCTGTTCCCGGGCTATCGCGACGCGGGCCATTGCGCCTTCCGCGTGCTGCGCGACAGCGACCTTGAGGTTGAGGATGAGGCCGAAGACCTCGTGCGCGAATTCGAGACCGCGCTGAAGCGCCGCCGTCGCGGGCAGGTCATCCGCATGAAGATCACGCAAGGCGCGCCCGAGTCGCTGAAGTCGCTGATCATGGACGAGCTGCACGTAACCGAAGACGAGGTGGTCGAGGTGCGCGGGCTCCTTGGCATCGCCGACATCAAGGAGCTGGTGCTGAACGAGCGCGCGGAACTGCTTTGGCCGAGCTTCACGCCCCGCGTGCCCGAGCGCGTGCAGGACCACGAAGGCGACATGTTCGCGGCGATCCGCCAGAAGGACATGCTGCTGCATCACCCCTACGAGACCTTCGACATGGTGATCCGCTTCCTCAATCAGGCGGCGGCCGATCCGAACGTGCTGGCGATCAAGCAGACGCTTTACCGGACCTCGAAGGACAGCCCGATCGTCGATGCGCTCTGCGAGGCGGCGGAAAGCGGCAAGTCGGTGACCGCCTTGGTCGAACTCAAGGCGCGCTTCGACGAGGCCGCCAACATCCGCCAGTCGCGCCGGCTGGAACGCGCGGGCGCGCATGTCGTCTATGGCTTCATGCAATACAAGACCCATGCCAAGATCTCGACCGTGGTCCGGCGCGAGGGCGACCAGCTCGTGACCTATACCCACTACGGCACAGGCAACTACCACCCGATCACCGCCAAGATCTATACCGACCTCAGCTTCTTCACCTGCGATGCGGCACTGGGGCGCGATGCGACCAAGGTGTTCAACTACCTCTCGGGCTATGTGCAGCCGGAAGGGCTTGAAAACCTTTCGATTTCGCCGATCTCGCTCAAGCCGCGGCTCCTCGAGCTGATCGAGAAGGAATCGCAATATGCCCGCGCCGGGCGGCCGGCCGAGATCTGGGCCAAGATGAACTCGCTGATCGACGCCGAGGTGATCGACGCGCTTTACGCCGCAAGCCAGGCGGGCGTGAAAATCACGCTGATCATTCGCGGTATCTGCGGCGTGCGCCCGGGCATCAAGGGCTTGTCGGAAAACATCCGGGTGAAATCCATCGTCGGGCGCTTCCTCGAACATTCGCGGATCGTGTGTTTCGGCAATGGCCACGGGCTGCCCTCGAAAAAGGCGCGGGTGTTCTTTTCCTCGGCCGACTGGATGGGGCGCAACCTGAACCGGCGCGTGGAAACGCTGGTCGAGGCGATGAACGACACGGTGAAGGCACAGATCGTCAACCAGATCATGGCCGCCAACCTCGCCGACGAGGCGCAAAGCTGGATCCTGCAGCCCGACGGGCGCTATCTGCGCGACCTGCCGCAGGATCGGGGCGACCTGTTCTCGTGCCACCGGTTCTTCATGGAATACCCGTCGCTGTCGGGTCGCGGATCGGCAGGCGCGAAGGACGTTCCCAAGCTTGCCCATAGCTTCGACTGACAGTAGCCTGACGCGGGGCCAGGCGCCCCCGGACCAAGACGCGGACCAGCACAGGGCCCCAGATGACGAACAAGTTCAGATCGAACCGCCCCGTGTCGTTTGGCGAGGAATGGGACCCATTCGGGGTACCCTTGTTCGACGATCCCTCGGCGCGCGCGCTCAGCCGCGTCGGCGTAGTAGATATCGGCTCGAACTCGGTGCGGATGGTGGTGTTCGACGGCGCGGCGCGCTCCCCGGCCTATTTCTACAATGAAAAGGTGATGGCGGGGCTGGGTCAGGGCCTGGCCGAAACCGGGCGTCTCAACCCCGAGGGCCGGGTGCGCGCGCTTTCCGCGCTGAAACGCTTCGCACTTCTGGCCAAGGGCATGGATATCGGCCCGCTGACCTGCGTCGCCACCGCCGCGATGCGCGATGCCGAGGACGGCCCCGAGCTGAAGCGCCAGATCGAGCGCGAGACCGGGCTGACGATCCATGTGATAGACGGGCTCGAAGAGGCCCGATTCTCGGCGCAAGGGGTGCTTTTGGGCTGGCCCGATGCGCAGGGGCTGATCTGCGACATCGGCGGCAACTCGATGGAACTGGCCGAAGTGACGGGTGGCAAGGTCGGGCGGCGCGTGACCTCGCAGCTTGGGCCCTTCCGGCTGATGCAAGTACCGAAAAAGGACCTCGGCGCGCATATCAAGGCCACCGTCAAGGAGCTGGCGCGCCAGGTCGGCACCGAGCATGAGCGGATCTATCTGGTCGGCGGCTCGTGGCGGGCGATCGCGCGGCTCGACATGGAGCGGCGTGCCTATCCGCTGCATGTGCTGCACGAATATCGCATGACGCCGGACGCCATCGCCGAGACGATCGACTGGATCGGCCAGAACGATCTGGACGAGCTGCGCGGGCGCACCGGCACCTCGGCGGCGC
Organism: Pseudothioclava arenosa; assembly: GCF_002358085.1. Taxonomy (GTDB): domain Bacteria; phylum Pseudomonadota; class Alphaproteobacteria; order Rhodobacterales; family Rhodobacteraceae; genus Pseudothioclava; species Pseudothioclava arenosa. The sequence continues at coordinate 156,081 of NZ_NTJD01000002.1, read as the reverse complement.
GGATGTCACTCGTGCCCTGGGCCATGCAGGTTCTGGGCGAGTTGGTGCGCGTGTTCCAACCCAAGGAAATCGACGTTTCGGCCTATGGCATCCGCGAGGGGCTACTTTACGAACAGATGCCCGAGCGGCTGCGCCGGCGCGATCCGCTGATCGAGGCCTGCCGCCACTCGGAAAGCACACAATCGCGGATGCCCGGTTTCGGCAAACGCCTGCACTCTTTCATCGCGCCGATCTTCGCCGAGGCCGCGCCCGAGAAATACCGCCTGATCCGCGCCGCCTGCCTGCTGCATGACACGACGTGGCGCACCCATCCCGACTGGCGCGCTGAAGCCTGTTTCGACAATGTGACCCGCGCCAACATGGCCGCGCTCAGCCACCCCGAGCGCGTCTATCTGGGCGTCGCGCTCTTGCATCGCTACAAGAATTCGCGCGCCAACAGCCCCTTCGCCCATCTCTTCGACCTGATCTCGCCCGAGGACATGAACGAGGCCGAGGTGCTGGGCAAGGCGATGCGGTTCGGCTCGATGTTCGCGCTGCATTCGCCGCAGGAGGCCGCCGAGATCGACTATATGCCGCGCAAGCAGCTTCTGACGCTCAAGCTGACCACGAAGGGCGAAGACCTGTTCGGCGAGGTGGCCGAGGCGCGCTTCGCCTCGCTCGCGGCGGCGCTTGGCGCGAAACCGCGGGTGAAACGGCCCTGAGGCGCTAAAGCTCGGTCACGCCATCGCCATCCGGCAAGGGCGCGGGCGGCGGCGCATCGGGGCGGCGGCGGATGATGATATCGCCATTCGGCAGCCGCTCGGGCGCCTCGTAATTGCGGAAATCGTCGAACAAGGTCAGCAGCTTGTCGAGCGCGGGGCCAAGGTCTTTCGCGGCATCGCCAAGGCCGCGCTGGATCTCGTCCATCTTCGGCTCGATCTCGTCGAGAAAGCCGCGCAGAACCATCTGCGCGCCCCGCTCCAGAAGCCCCATCCCCTCGGCCATATCGCCCTCGGGCGCAGGCTCGGCGGGGGCCTCGGGCGGCTCGAGGGTTTCGGGCGCGGGCTCATCGGCCCGCAGCGCCTGCGCAAGCGGAACAGCCGCAAACGCGGCGACAAGAACGATCGGGGCAATCACGAAAAACGGTTTCATGCGCGGACTATAGCAGCCCCCGCCCGCCCCTCAGAGCGAAATATCCACGCTCACGGGGAAGTGGTCGGAAGCCTGCAACAGCGCCTCGCGCAGCTCCGGCGTGCGGTAGCAGACCGGGTCGTCGAACGGATGCCAGATCCGCCAGTTCGGCCCCGTCACGCACAGGTCGGGCGAAAGCATGATGTAATCGAGCATGGCAGAGAAATACTGATGCTCCTCGGGCGAATAGAAGCGCGCCGAAGACGGGCAGGCGGCGGTGGCATGGCCGCGCACCGTGCGCGCATGCGGGTCGCGCAGGCGGCGATCGCGCGGACCGCCCTCGCCCGAGACGATCTCCAGCCCCGAGCGCCCGAACAGCTTTTCATATTCATCAAGACCAGGGCCATCGTTGAAATCTCCCAAGACAATCAGGCTTTCGCCCGCGTCCAGATGTTGATCGACGCGGCGGCGCAGCCAGATGCATTGCGCCAGCTGCTTGCGGCGGTTTTCGATCGCGATGCGGGTCGCGGCCTCGGGGCTGGTCGCGCCATGCGGGGCCTTCGACTTGATATGCACCCCGATCAGCCGCAGGCTTTTGCCCTCGGGCGTCTCGATCCGCACTTCGAGCGGCGGTTTCGAGAATTTCACCACATCCATCGTCGCGTCGATATCGAGGTCGATCCGCAGCGAATCGTCGAAGCGCGGTGCCTCGGGCGTGCCCTCGTCGGGCTCGTGGCGCGCGCTGACCACATCGGGGTCATAGAGCAGCGCAATCTCCTGCTGGGTCTCGTTTTCAAAGCCGATCAGCGCCTTGCGCTGACGCAGCCCATACCGTTCAGCAAAGCTTTCGAGCATCGGCACGGTCTGGCGGCGGCGGTTGTTGTCGGGCGCCTCAATCACCATGATCACATCGGCATTCAGCGCCGTCAGCACGATCGCGATAGCGCCCAGCTGCTCGGCCCGCGTCACCTGATAGCGCGCCGACCATTCGTCATCCTCGAGGATCCGGCCATTCCGGTCGAAGAGATTGGTAAACCATTCGATATTGTAGGTCGCGATCCGCATCATGCGGCCCTTTCCTGCAACTCCTCCCAGGCGCGGTTGAGCGCACGCACGCGGTCTTCGGCCAGTTTCACCGCCTCGGGCGGCAGGCCGCGCGCGATGGCGCGGTCGGGATGCGCGTCACGCACCAGCATCCGCCAGCGCTTGCGCGCCTCGGTCAGCGAAGCGCCCGGCTCCAGCTCCAGCACCGTCCAGGGGTCGGGGTCGGCCTCGGGCACGAAACTCGCCCGGATCGCCCGGAAACAGCACTCCTCCAGCCCGAAAATCGTGGCCACCTCGTGCAGGAAGGCATCCTCGCCCGCGTGATATTCGCCATCCGCCATGGCGATCACGAACAGCCCCTCCAACAGGTCTTTCAGCACATCGGCGCCAGGACCGAACATCGCGGCGATCTTGCGGGCATAGGCATCGAACCCCGCCACATCCTGACGCGCCATATTGAAGACCCGCGCGGCATTGGCCTCTTCGCCGGGCGGGATCTGAAACACGCTGCGAAAGGCGGTGACCTCGTCGCGGGTAACCCGCCCGTCGGCCTTGGCCATCTTGGCGCCAAGCGCGATCACCGCGATGGTGAAGGCGACCGAGCGCTCGGGCGGCGTGCGCAGCTGGTCAAAGACCGCCGACAGCCCCTCGCCGCGGCCAAGGGCCGAAAGCGCCTGCGCGATGCGCGACCAAAGGGAAACCGGCTTGTCCATGGGGCCAGTCTAACGCCTCACAAGATCTTTTGCATCAGCACGAGGTCGATCCAGCGGTCGAATTTGCGACCGGCCTCGCGCACGCGGCCCGCCTCGGCGAAACCCACCGCCGCATGAAAGGCGATCCCGGCGGCATTCTCGGCCGAGATCCCGCCCACCATCAGATGCGTGCCGCCCGCGCGCGCGTGCTCTTCGAGCGCGCTCATCAAGCCCCGCCCGACCCCGCGCCCGCGTGCCTCGGGCGCAAGGATGATCGTGTGCTCCATCGCATGCAGGTATCCATTGCCGCCCCGAAACTGGCCGTAAGTGACAAAACCCAGCACCGAGCCCGCCTCTTCAGCCACGAAAAACTCCTGCCCCGCCACCCGGCGCGCGGCGATCATCGCCTCAAGGCTCTCGGGCGTCTTTTCCTCGCTGGAAAAGGTGACAGTCGTGTCGCGGATCACCGGATTCCAGAACGCAAGGATCGCGGGATAGTCGAGGGGAGTCGCGGGGCGGATCATGGCAAGCTCCTGAAATCGCGCCGCGATCCTGCGCGCGGAATGAAAAAAGGGCAAGGTCTCCCCTGCCCCTTTCATCAAGCTTTGAATACTCGGGCGGGGGCAGAGCCCCCTCCCCGTTCAGGCGCGTGCCGCGCGCACGATGTCGAGGATCTCGCGCGCCGCCGCCGGGATGTTGGTGCCTGGCCCGAAGATCGCCTTGACGCCGGCGGCCTTCAGGAAATCGTAGTCCTGCTGCGGGATCACACCGCCGCAGATCACGATGATATCCTCGGCGCCCTTTTCCTTCAGCGCCTCGATCAGCTTCGGCGCGAGCGTCTTGTGACCGGCCGCCTGCGAGGAAATCCCCACCACGTGCACGTCATTGTCGATCGCGTCCTGCGCGGCTTCCTCGGGGGTCTGGAACAGCGGGCCCACATCGACGTCAAAGCCGATGTCGGCAAAGGCCGTCGCGATCACCTTGGCGCCGCGATCGTGCCCATCCTGACCCATCTTGACCACGAGCATGCGCGGACGACGGCCCTCAGCCTCGGCGAAGGCCTCGACGTCTTTCTGGATCTGCTCGAAGCCCGCATCGCCTTCGTAAGCGGCGCCATAGACGCCCGCGAGGGTCTTCACCTCGGCGCGGTGACGGCCGAACACTTCTTCCATCGCCATCGAAATCTCCCCGACAGAGGCCCGGGCGCGCGCGGCTTCCACCGCCGCCTCGAGCAGGTTGCCACCCTCTTTCGCGCGGCGCGTCAGTTCCGCCAGAGCGGCCTGGCATTTCGCCTCGTCGCGGGTCGCGCGCATCTTGTCGAGACGTGCGATCTGCGCCTCGCGCACCTTGACGTTGTCGATATCGAGAATGTCGATCGGGTCTTCTTTCGCGAGGCGATACTTGTTCACGCCGACGATGACCTCTTCGCCACGGTCGATCATGGCCTGGCGACGCGCGGCCGATTCCTCGATGCGCAGCTTCGGCATGCCCGAGGCCACGGCCTTGGTCATCCCCCCCATTTCTTCGACTTCCTCGATCAGCTTCCAGGCCTCTTCGGCCAGTTTCGCCGTCAGGCTTTCGACGTAGTAGCTGCCCGCGAGCGGATCGACGACATGGGTGATGCCGGTTTCTTCCTGCAGGATCAGCTGGGTGTTGCGCGCGATCCGGGCCGAGAAATCGGTGGGCAGCGCGATCGCCTCGTCGAGCGCGTTGGTGTGCAGCGACTGGGTGCCGCCCAGCGCCGCCGCCATCGCCTCATAGGCGGTGCGCACGACGTTGTTGTAGGGGTCTTGTTCCTGCAGCGACACGCCCGAGGTCTGGCAGTGGGTGCGCAGCATCAGCGAGCCGGGTTTCTTCGGCTCGAATTCCTTCATGATGCGGGTCCAGAGCAGGCGCGCGGCGCGCAGCTTGGCGACTTCCATGAAGAAGTTCATGCCGATCGCGAAGAAGAACGAAAGACGCCCGGCGAATTTGTCCACATCCATGCCCGCCGCGATCGCGGTGCGCACATATTCGCGCCCGTCGGCCAGCGTGTAGGCCAGCTCTTGCACGAGGTTCGCGCCGGCTTCCTGCATGTGGTAGCCCGAGATCGAGATCGAGTTGAACTTCGGCATCTCGTTCGAGGTGTATTCGATGATATCCGCGATGATCCGGATCGAGGGCTCCGGCGGATAGATATAGGTGTTGCGGACCATGAATTCCTTCAGAATGTCGTTCTGAATGGTCCCCGAGAGCACCGAGCGGTCATGGCCCTGCTCTTCGCCGGTGACGATGAAGTTCGCGAGAACCGGGATCACCGCGCCGTTCATCGTCATCGAGACCGAGACCTTGTCGAGCGGGATGCCGTCGAACAGGATCTTCATGTCCTCGACGCTGTCGATGGCCACGCCGGCCTTGCCGACATCGCCCACCACACGCGGGTGATCCGAGTCATAGCCGCGGTGCGTCGCGAGGTCGAAGGCGACCGAGACGCCCTGCTGGCCGGCGGCCAGCGCCTTGCGGTAGAAGGCGTTCGATTCCTCGGCGGTCGAGAAACCGGCATATTGGCGGATCGTCCAGGGGCGACCGGCATACATGGTCGCGCGCGGGCCGCGGGTGAAGGGCTCAATGCCCGGGAGCGAGCCGAGGTGATCAAGACCCTCGATGTCGTCCTCGGTATAGAGCGGTTTCACCTCGATCCCCTCGAGCGTGTCCCAGTTCAGGCTGTCAACCGGCTTGCCCTTGAGTTCCTTCTCGGCAAGGGCGCGCCATTCCTCTTTCTTGTTGGTCATGGACCGATCCTTCCTTCGACTGACCCATCCGGGCCCCGCCCGCGATGGCATCTGTTTCGAAACCGACTGCCGGCCCCACGGGTGCGGGGCCGGCGGCTGGAGTTACTCGAACTCCATGATGATGTCGTCCACCTTCAGCGAGGCGCCCGCGGCGGCGTTGATCTTCTTGACCACGCCTTTCTTCTCGGCGCGCAGGATGTTTTCCATCTTCATCGCCTCGACGGTGGCCAGCGCCTGGCCTTCCTGGACTTCCTGGCCTTCCTCGACCGAGATCTTCACCACCAGGCCCGGCATCGGGCAGAGCAGGAATTTTGATGTATCCGGCGGCAGCTTGATCGGCATCAGCAGCGCAAGCTCATGGGCGCGCGGGGTGCGTACGTTGACCTTGAGATCGGCGCCACGGACGCGCAGGCGGAAGCCCATCGGGATCTTGCCGACCTTGAGCACCAGCGGCTCGCCCGAAACATCGAGCGTGGCCAGCGATTGACCCGGCGTCCAGTCGCTCTCGACGCGCAGCTCGGTGCCATCCTCGAAACGGACCGTCGAGCCCGACTTGTCGGCCGAGACCTGCACGCGGAACTCTTCGTCCTGCAGGCTGACGACCCAGTCCTCACCGACGTGACGCTCGTGGTTGCCCAGAGTGCCCGAGATGCGGGTGCGGCGAATCTCGGCGACGCGGTTCATCGCGGCGGCAGCGGCGGCCACGCGCTTGAGCGTGTATTCGCCCAGCGTCACGCCTTCGAAGCCCTCGGGGTATTCCTCGGCGATGAAGGCCGTGGTCATGTCGCCCGAGCAGAACTTCGGATGGTCCATCACTGCCGAGCAGAACGGCAGGTTGTGGCCGATGCCTTCGACTTCGAACGTATCCAGCGCGAGGCGCATCTCTTCGATGGCATGCGCGCGATCCTCGCCCCAGGTGCAGAGCTTGGCGATCATCGGGTCGTAATACATCGAGATCTCGCCGCCCTCATAGACGCCGGTATCGTTACGCACGATGCCGCCACCCTTGGTCTGGCCTTCCACCGGCGGGCGGTATTTGGTCAGGCGGCCGATCGAAGGCAGGAAGTTGCGATAGGGATCTTCGGCGTAAAGACGCGATTCCATCGCCCAGCCGTTGATCTTGAGGTCGCTCTGCGCGAAGGGCAGCTTTTCACCGGCCGCGACGCGGATCATCTGCTCGACGAGGTCGACGCCGGTGATCAGTTCGGTGACGGGGTGTTCCACCTGCAGGCGGGTGTTCATCTCGAGGAAGTAGAAGTTCTTCTGCCCGTCGACGATGAATTCCACCGTGCCCGCCGAGCTGTAGCCCACGGCTTTCGCCAGCGCCACGGCCTGTTCGCCCATCGCCTTGCGGGTTTCCGGGTCGAGGAAGGGCGACGGCGCCTCTTCGATGACCTTCTGGTTGCGGCGCTGGATCGAGCATTCCCGCTCGTGCAGGTAGACGGCATTGCCGTGCTTGTCGGCCAGCACCTGGATCTCGATGTGGCGCGGCTGGGTCACGAATTTCTCGATGAAGATACGGTCGTCGCCAAACGAGTTCGCCGCCTCGTTCTTGGACGACTGGAAGCCTTCGCGCGCCTCCTCATCGTTCCATGCGATACGCATACCCTTGCCGCCGCCGCCGGCGGAGGCCTTGATCATCACCGGGTAGCCGATCTCGTTCGAGATTTTCACCGCCTCGTCGGCGTCCTCGATCAGGCCCATATAGCCCGGGACGGTCGAGACTTTGGCTTCCTGCGCGATCTTCTTCGAGGTGATCTTGTCACCCATCGCCTCGATCGAGGGCGACGGCGGGCCGATGAAGACGACGCCTTCTTTTTCCAGCGCCTCGGCGAATTTCATGTTCTCCGACAGGAACCCGTAGCCCGGGTGCACCGCTTCGGCGCCGGTCTGACGGATCGCGTCCATGATCTTGTCGATCACGATATAGGACTGGTTGGCCGGCGGCGGGCCGATATGCACCGCCTCGTCGGCCATCTGCACATGCAGCGCCTGCGCGTCGGCATCCGAATAGACGGCCACCGTCTTGATGCCCATCTTGCGCGCCGTCTTGATCACGCGGCAGGCGATTTCGCCGCGGTTAGCGATCAGGATTTTCTTGAACATGTCAGTCCCTTCCCCTCCGTCGCGGCAGCCATTCGTGCTCCGCGTCCTTGATCCGTGAGTTCGTTGTGATCGGTGAAAATGAAAACACCACCGGGGCAAGACGCCCCGATGGTGCTGGTCAAACTATTCCCGCCGCGACGCGCGTCGCGGATCAGGTCATGGCTGGACGGACGCTTACTGGCAGACGCCAGCGTCGTCGCAATAGGTGCCCGCGAGCGCGCCGACAGCGGCCCCGGCAACGATGTTTGCATCGAGCGCATCGGCCACGAGCGCACCGCCCGCCGCACCGGCAAGCGCACGCTCGCCGTCGGTTTCCAGGCAGCCCGAGAGGGCCGTCGCGGCGACAAGGGCGAGAATGAGGTAGGGTTTACGCATGAGTTACTGCCTCCGGTAAGGGTTGTTGTTGCGGAGAATCCTACTCCAACCCCTGCGGAAGCCAAGCGAATTCGCGCCGATTTGATCACGGTCGCGGGAGCATTGGCGAAGCCTTGCCGATGCGCGCGGCGATCCGCCCAGACCCCGGCCTCGGAGGCCGAAGGCGATCCGGCCCGAAGGCCGGATCGAGACGTCAGGGAAGGGATGGAGCGCGATACACCCCGCAGGCCCCTGCGGTTCAAGCGGTGCGTCGCAATCTCATCATGCGCGGGCAAACCCTTCGAAGCAAAGCCAAACTCGGCGTTCTGGCGAGCATCGGCAGGAACATGCCGATGCGTCAACTTGCGAGCAAGGATCATTCCCAATCCTCCTCGTCTTCGTCGCCCCAATCGTCTTCGTCTTCCCAGAGATATTCCTCGGGCTTGGCGAAAACATCGGGGAACGACGCCTGCGCGCGTTTCACGTCGATTTTCAGCATCGCCTCGTAGGAGCAGGGGTCAAAAGGCTTTTTCGGATCGGCCGGAACCACTTCGCGGCCAAAGAGGAAGCTCAGCCGCGCGGCATCGAGATTGCCCCGCTCGAACGGCTCTTCGCCGAAATAGTTCCAAAGCGCGGCCAAGAACCCCGCATCAGCCCGCCGGTCAGCAGGCGAGCGATCGGCATAGCGCTCGCGCTTGAAAATCTTGGTCGGGCCCTTCTTGTTGGCCCGGCGGATGGTGAAATGATAATCGGAACTCGGCAGACGGCCGGGAAATCCACGATGTTTCAGCATGTTGCGCCCTCCTGTCCCGCACGGACCGAAGGGCGCGCAGTGTTAGCGACCGGTCGTCTGGCCGCGGTCGGGTTCACGCCCATCGGTGCTGGTCGGCACGCAGATCGGGGCGCCAGCGGCGTTGGTGCCGGCATAAGACGTGCCGGGCGCGCAGGACTCGTCGCAAAGCGGCAGCGAGCTCGGGTATTGGGCCGTGATCGCTTGCCCCGGCGCACGGCAGGTGCCGACGACGACATCGCCATATTTTCCGGTGTAAACGGGCTCGGGCATAATGGGCTCAGGCTTCGGGGCGCAAGCGGCCACGAGCGCGAGAGCAGCGGCGGAAGCGACGAGGGTAAAACGCATGAGCAATATCTCCAATGATCCATGAGTCGGACCGGAAAACGGTAGCACATCACGCCAGAAAAACCTACGCGCGAGACGTCGCAGAAGCGGAGCGGGCGCGCGGGCGCCCACCCCGAAATTGCCCGAAGCTGGCGGCCCGGGCGACGCGCGCCCCGGCCGGAGAACGGATTACTTGTATTTGCCGGTGTAGACCGGTTCGACCGACACGGGCTCGGCGACCGGCTCGGGCTTCGGGGCGCAAGCGGCCGCGAAAGCGACGAGAGCGAGGGCGATGAGAGCTTTCTTCGACATTCTGTTCTCCTGTCCGGGCTGAACTCGGCCCCGACGGGCATCAGACGCTCAGCATTGATTACGGGCACAAATATTTGCCCGCGCAGCAGAATATCGCGGAATCGCGGCAGAGCGAAGAGGAAGTTTTTGCACATGCGAAGGCCCGTCGGCGCAAACGCGCCGACAGCTTCGTCCCTGCGATCCTGATCTTGCGCGCGGCGCATCAGAACAACTCCCAAGTGCAAGCCCCATCCTCGACGGAGAAGGCCTCGAAATACTGGACCGCCTCGGGGGCGGCCTCGCCGAAGGGCACGATCCGGTCAGAGAGGCTGATCACAACCTGCTCCACCTGCGGCCCCAGATTGGCCAGACGCGGCGCGACGAATGAGCCGCACAGCGCCTCGATGTCCAACAGCGCCACATCCACCGACAGCGCGCCCTGACCACCGATCTGCGGCGCGAGAAAGCGGAACCGATAGGTCAGACCCTCAGATCCGGGCGCCGTGTGCTGCACATCAATCCACCACAGCTTCTGGCCGGAGGGCACCTCGATAGCATCGCCGAAAGTGCCCTCGGGCCCGTCGCCCCGCTCACCCAGATCAGCGAAAAACGCCGAGTAGTCAGGCATTTGCGGGACTTCGCGCAACTCTTGCGCCCCACCCGGCCAGGCAAGCCCCGAGAGGGCCAGCAAAGCGCTGGCCAGCCCGATCCCCGCTTGGCCCGGCGCGACGCGCATTCCGCACTCCTCAGAGCGGAATGTTGTCGTGCTTCTTCCACGGGTTCGACAGCTTCTTCGAGCGCAGCGAGGCGAAGGCGCGCGCCACACGGCGACGCGTCGAACGCGGCTGGATCACTTCGTCGATGAAGCCTTTTTCCGCGGCCACGAAGGGGTTCGCAAAGCGATCTTCGTAGTTCTTGGTGCGCGCCGCGATCTTGTCGGCATCGCCCAGTTCCGAGCGATACAGGATCTCGACCGCGCCCTTGGCGCCCATCACCGCGATCTCGGCCGAGGGCCAGGCGTAGTTGAAGTCGCCGCGCAGGTGCTTCGACGCCATAACGTCATAGGCGCCGCCATAAGCCTTGCGGGTAATCACCGTGACCTTCGGCACGGTCGCCTCGCCATAGGCGAACAGCAGTTTCGCGCCGTGCTTGATGACGCCGCCATATTCCTGCGAGGTACCGGGCAGGAAGCCAGGCACGTCGACCAGCGTCAGGATCGGGATTTCGAACGCATCGCAGAAGCGCACGAAACGCGCCGCCTTGCGCGAGCTGTCGATGTCGAGGCAGCCCGCCAGCACCATCGGCTGGTTCGCCACCACGCCGACCGTCTGGCCTTCGATGCGCAGGAAGCCGGTGATGATGTTGCCCGCGTAATCCTTCTGGATCTCGAAGAAATCGCCCTCATCGGCGATCTTCGCGATCAGTTCCTTCATGTCATAGGGCATGTTGGGGTTCGCCGGCACCAGCGTGTCGAGGCTGTCCTCGATGCGGTTCACGTCGTCGAAGAAGGGGCGCACCGGCGCTTTTTCGCGGTTCGACAGCGGCAGGAAGTCGATCAGGCGGCGGGTTTCGAAAATCGCCTCCACATCGTTCTCATAGGCGCCATCCGCGACCGAGGATTTCTTGGTGTGAGTCGAGGCACCGCCCAGTTCTTCGGCGGTGACGACCTCGTTGGTGACGGTCTTCACAACGTCGGGGCCGGTCACGAACATGTAGGAGGTGTCTTTGACCATGAAGATGAAGTCGGTCATCGCCGGCGAATAGACCGCGCCACCCGCGCAGGGGCCCATGATAAGGCTGATCTGCGGCACCACGCCCGAGGCCATGATGTTGCGCTGGAACACCTCGGCGTAACCGGCAAGCGAGGCCACGCCTTCCTGAATGCGCGCGCCGCCCGAGTCGTTCATGCCGATCACCGGGGCACCGTTCTGCATCGCCATGTCCATGATCTTGCAGATCTTTTCGGCGTGAGTTTCCGACAGCGAGCCGCCGAACACGGTGAAGTCCTGCGAGAATACATAGACCATGCGGCCGTTCACGGTGCCCCAGCCGGTGATCACGCCATCGCCCGGGATATGCTCTTCTTCCATGCCGAAATCGGTGCAGCGGTGCGATTTGAACATGTCGAATTCTTCGAACGAGCCCTCGTCGAGCAGCAGCTCGATACGCTCGCGCGCGGTCAGCTTGCCCTTCTTGTGCTGCGACTCGATACGGCGCTCACCGCCGCCAAGACGCGCTTTCGCGCGACGGGTTTCCAGCTCTTGCAGGATATCTCTCATGGGCTCCCCTCCGAAGGTTTGGGGCACCCTATCGAAACCGACGGATATTACAAAGCGGATTCGGGTAAATTTGCAAAAACTTGACAGGCCCATTTCTGCAAATTGCGAAGCCGCAAACACACACCCCAAGACCGCGGATCTTCACGGGTCGGTGGCGAAGGTTTTCAAAGGGAAATCTGCGTTCCCGTTGCGCGGATAAACGCCCCTCTGCGCCCCCGCTGCAATTCCGGATTTGACGCAAGGCTTTTGCAAAGCTAACAATCGCTTTGCAAATGCGGCCGTCCCGCCGCCTTGCAAGGTGAGGAGAGGGGCAGATGGCGACCCAAAAACTCTATGCCGGGGTGAAGCTGCGCGAGACGCGGGCGCGACTCGGGCTGACGCAGAAGGCATTCGCCGAGCGACTCGGCGTCTCGCTGCCCTACCTGAACCAGATGGAGAACAACCATCGGCCGGTTTCGGCGGCGGTGGTTCTGGCGCTGGCGGGCGAATTTGGGCTGGACGTGACCGAGCTGTCGGCGGGCGATGCGGAACGGCTCGTTTCGGACATGCGCGAGGCATTGGCCGACCCGATCTTTGCCGATGCCGCCCCGCCCTTGGCCGATCTGCGGCTCGCCGCCTCGAACGCCCCGGCGCTGGCGCGGGCCTTCCTTGAAATGCACCGCGCCTATCGGCAGGCCCATGAACGACTCGCCTCGCTGGACGAGGCGATCGGGCGCGAAGGCACGCAAACAGTGGTTTCGCCTTGGGAAGAGGTGCGTGACTTCTTTCACTATTGCGACAATTACATTGATGCCGTCGATCGCGCGGCCGAACACTTTATCTGCCCGAATGGTAAGGTTCTTGATGCGATCCAGCGGGCCACAGAAGCGCTGCGGCTACGCGGGATAGAAGTTCAATTTTCGAACATCTCCGAGCTGCGCCGCCGCGAAGGCAATACGCTGGTGATTGCCGCCCATGTCGGACGCCCGACGCAGGCCTTCCAGCTCCTGCATCAGGTCGCGCTGATCACTCAGGACGACCTGCTGGAGGCGACGCTCGACCTCGCGCGGTTCCAGTCCGAGACCGCCCGCGCCATCGCCAAGATCGGGTTGGCGAATTATTTTGCGGGGGCCGCACTCCTGCCCTACCGGGCCTTCCTCGAGGCCGCGCAGGAGACCCGTCACGACCTTGAACGCCTCGCCGACATCTTCGGCGCCTCGATCGAGCAGGTCGCACACCGGCTTTCGACGCTGCAACGCCCCGGCGCCAAGGGCATCCCGTTTTTCTTCGTGCGCGTCGACCAGGCCGGCACGATCACCAAGCGCCACTCGGCCACGCGACTGCAATTTGCCCGCTTCGGCGGCGCCTGCCCACTCTGGAACGTTCACCAAGCCTTTGAAACGCCTACAAAATTCCTGCGGCAGCTGGCCGAGACCCCGGACGGAATGCGCTATCTCTGCCTCGCGCGCGACGTCTCGAAACCGGGCGGCAGCTTTACCGCCCCGGTGCGCCGGTACGCGATCTGTCTTGGCTGCGAGATCAGCCATGCGCGCGGGTTGGTCTATGCGGACGACATGGAACTGAACAACCCCAAGGCCTATCAGCCGATCGGGATTTCCTGCCGGATCTGTGAGCGCAAGGATTGCCACCAGCGTTCCGTTCCGCCGCTGGAGCGGCGCCTGTCGGTCAATGCCAACCGGCGCGGGCTGCTGCCCTACGACATCGAGTAGACATGACAAAGCCCCGGAGTCGCCTCCGGGGCCTGTTCAAGCGGCACGCCGTCAGACGGTGGGTCAGACGGTGGCCAGCATCTGTGCGATCTCATCCTTGATCGCCGCGCGCTCCTTGCGGAGCTGCGTTTCCGCGAACTGCTCCATCGGCTCGACCAGAGTCTCGGCGCGGTGAACCTTGTCGTTAACCACGTCATATTGCTCAAGCAGCTTGGCAAAATGCGCGTTCGACAGCTTCAGTTCATGCAGCTTTTCGAGCTGGCTGGGGAACTCTTCCTGCAGCGTGTGCGGGGTGTTGGACATTCGGTATCTCTCCCTCTTCCTGTTTCACCTGAATCTTAGCTCAGCCTGCTAAACAGCGCCTTGACGCGTGTCAAATCGGATTGCCGTCAGTTCGCCGCGCGCCGCCAGCCCGCCGCGCGCGCCTCCGATTCCGAGCAAAACCAACGCTCGCCCTTACTCTCGGAAATCCGGGTCTGTTCGTAGAATTTTTGTCCGGGAAGATGATAGATGCGCCCGCGCTCCGAGATATTCCCTTTGATGACGCAGCCGCCGCTCCGCGACACGGGCTGCGCGCTCGCCTGCGATTCGCGCTTGCGGAAGGTTTCGGCGCGCTCCGCCTCTCCGGACCACAGGCCCCTGCCCGCGGCCTCGGCGCGGGCCTCTTGGCGCACATAATCAAGCGAATACTTGCGATAGGCCCAGGCCGCGCCTTGCTCGACCATCGCGCCACCGACGTCTCGCCCTTCTGCGCGACACACCGCCACCATGCGCCCGTAACGATCCGTATCACGCCGCTCGCAGATCACCTGCCCCTTGGCCAGTTGGGCAAGCGTCTTGGTGGCGTAATCGCCGCAGTCCCACTTGCGCCCCCGCGCATCGCGGCAACGCTGATTGCTTTCGGGCGCGTCAATGCCAAACAGGCGCACCCGCGTGCCGGCAAGATCCAGCGTATCGCCATCGACGATCCGGGCCACACCGCGCAATTGCTCGGCCTCGGCCGACCGGGCGCCCGGCAGACCGACAACCAGAGCGATAGCAACAAAAAGCGAACAAATTCTTAACATACCCCCGATATCGGGGCGGAGCACGCCTGATGCAAGGGCATTCGCGGCGCAGGCTTAACGTTGCGCCGCCTGCCAGTCGGGTGCGATCCACGCGGGCCTGTCTTCGGGCGGCAGGCGACGACCCAGAATATGGTCGGCCACCTTCTCGCCCACCATGATCGAGGGCGCGTTCAGGTTGCCATTGGTGATGCGCGGGAACACCGAGCTGTCGGCCACGCGCAGGCCCTCGACGCCGATCACCCGACCCTCGGGGTCGACCACCGCGCCCGGATCATCCGCCGCGCCCATCCGCGCCGTACCGCAGGGGTGATAGGCGCTTTCGGCATGATCGCGGATGAAGGCGTCGATCTCGGCGTCGCTCTGCACCCCCGCGCCGGGCTGGATTTCATGCTTCACATGCGCGGCCATCGGGACCTGCGCGAAAATCTCGCGCGTGAGCCGCACGGCCTTGCGGAACTCCTCCCAGTCGTCGGGATGCGACATGTAGTTGAAGCGGATCTCGGGCACGGCAGCCGGATCGGCCGAGCGCAAACTGACCCGCCCGCGCGATTTCGAGCGCATCGGCCCGGTATGCACCTGAAACCCGTGCCCCTCGGCGGCGGCCTTGCCATCGTAGCGCACCGCGATCGGCAAAAAGTGATACTGGATGTCGGGGTAATCCACGCCCTTGTCCGAGCGGATGAAGCCGCAGGCCTCGAACTGATTGGACGCCCCCAGCCCGGTCTTGGTAAACAGCCATTGCGCCCCGATCAGTGCCTTGCCCCAGAGGTTCCAGTATTTGAACAGGGTAATCGGCTGCTGCGCGGCGAATTGCATATAGATTTCAAGGTGATCTTGCAGGTTCGCGCCGACGCCCGGCCGGTCGGCCAGCACCTCGATACCGTGGCTGTGAAGATGCGCGCCCGGCCCCACCCCCGACAGCATCAAAAGCTTGGGCGTGTTGATCGCCGAGGCCGCCAGCACCACCTCGGCGCGCGCGCGGATCACCTCGATCTGCCCACCGCGCGCGATTTCCACGCCGACCGCCCGCTTGCCCTCAAACACCACGCGCCGCGCGAGCCCGCGCACGATCCGCAGCCGCCCGCCCTTCAATGCAGGGCGCAGATAGGCATTCGCCGTCGACCAGCGCCGCCCCTTCCAGATCGTCGCCTCCATCGGGCCGAAACCCTCCTGGCGCGCGCCATTGTAATCGGCGGTCTGGCCGTAGCCCGCCGCCGCGCCCGCCTCGATGAAGGCCTTGAACAGCGGATTGCGGCGCGGCCCGCGGGTGATATGCATCGGCCCCGAGGTGCCGCGATAGGCCGCGTCCCCGCCATCCGCGCCGCCATGCCAGCTTTCCATCCGCTTGAAATAGGGCAGCACATCGGCATAGCCCCAACCCGCCGCGCCCGTCTCGGCCCAATGGTCGAAATCCTTTGCATGGCCGCGCACGAAAACCATGCCATTGATGCTTGACGAGCCGCCGATCACCTTGCCGCGCGGCGTCACCAGCCGGCGCCCGCCCAGATGCGGCTCGGGCTCGGAGGCAAAGCCCCAGTCGTAAATCCCCATGTTCATCGGATAGCTCAGCGCCGCCGGCATCTGGATGAACGGGCCCATATCGGTGCCGCCATGCTCGATCATCAGCACCTGATGGCCCGCCTCGGCCAGCCGATAGCCCAGCGCCGAGCCGCCCGAGCCCGCCCCCACGATCACGAAATCCGCTTCCATCTTCGTCTCTTTCATCGAGCCGCAAATACTCTCGGGGGGCCGAGGCACCGCCTCGGCGGGGGCGGAAGCCCCCTCCCCACGGCCCTCAATAGGGGCAGTCGACCGGCCCCATCCCCACGTAAACAGCCTTCAGTTGGGTGTAATGCTCGATCGCCGCGCGCGAGTTTTCGCGCCCCAGCCCCGAGGTCTTGACCGCGCCAAAGGGCATCTCGACCGGCGTCAGGTTATAGGCGTTGATCCAGCAGGTACCCGCCTGAAGCTGCGCAATCACCCGGTGCCCGCGCGCGAGATCGGCGGTGAACACCCCCGCCGCCAGCCCGAATTGCGTGGCATTCGCCCGCGCGATCACCTCGTCCTCGGTCTCGAAATCCAGCACCGCCATGACCGGCCCGAACACCTCTTCGCGCGCCAAGGTCATCTCGTCGGTGACATCGGCAAAGACCGTGGGCTGCACGAAAAGCGCGCCTTCGTTGCCCGCCGCCCCGCCGCAGATCAGCCGCGCGCCCTCGGCCTTGGCCGTCTCGATATAGCCCAGCACCTTGGCATGCTGCGCCGCATTCACCAGCGGGCCGAATTGGGTCGCGGGGTCTTCCGGGTCGCCCGCCACGATCGCGCCCGTGCGCTCGGCCAGACGGGTCAGGAACCGCTCTTTCAGGCTCTTTTGCACGAAGACCCGCGTGCCGTTCGAGCAGATCTGCCCCGAGGAATAGAAATTCCCCAGCATCGCCGCGCCCACCGCGTCTTCAAGGCTCGCGTCGTCAAAGACGATCATCGGCGACTTGCCGCCCAGCTCCATCGTGACATGCTTCATCCCCGCCGCCGCCGCCGGATAGACCCGCGCGCCCGTCGGCACCGAGCCGGTCAGCGACACCTTGGCCACGCGCGGATCGGTGGCCAGCGCCGCCCCCACCGCACCAAGCCCCTGCACCACGTTGAAGACGCCCGCGGGCATGCCAGCTTCGATGAAAATCTGCGCCAGTTGCAGCGCGCCCAGCGGCGTGACCTCGGAGGGTTTGAACACCATCGCGTTGCCCGTCGACAGCGCGGGGGCCGCCTTCCAGCAGGCGATCTGGCTGGGGTAATTCCAGGCACCAATGCCGACGCAAACGCCCAGCGGCTCGCGGATCGTATAGGCGAAATCACCGCCCAGCGGGATCGTCTCGCCGGTCAGCGTCGGCGCCAGCCCCGCGAAATATTCCAGCGCATCCGCGCCCGAGGGCCAGTCGGCCACTTCGGTTTCCTGAACGGGCTTGCCGGTATCGAGGGTTTCCAGCGCCGCCAGTTCCGCCGCGCGCTCACGGATGAGCGCCACCGCGCGGTGCAGGACGCGCGCGCGCTCGACCGGCTTTCGCGCGGCCCAATCGGCCTGCGCGGCCTGCGCACCCCCAATCGCCGCCTCAACCACCGCGGGCGTCGCCGCATGGAGCCGCGCGATCACCTCGCCGGTGTAGGGATAGGTGACCTCGATCACCTCGCCCGCCTCATCTTCCATCCAGTCGCCATTGACGAAATGGCTTGCCTTCGGCTGTGCCCTCATGGCTGCCCCTCCAATTCGCGTTCCAGATATTCCAGCACGATGCGCTTGGCGTAGCCCGCGTCGGGCGCGCCCTCGGCCAGCGCGGCGCGGATATAGACCCCGTCGATCATCGCGCCCAAGCCACGCGCCACCTGATCGGCGCGCGCGCCCACCAGCGGGCGCAATTCATGCATCAGGTTCGACTTCAGCCGCCGCTGATAGATTCGCAGCAGGCGCCGCGCCTCGGGCAGGCGCTGCGCGAGCACGTAGAAATTCAGCCAAGCCGAGATCGCCTCGCGGCGGAACGAGCCCGGCGCGAATGACCCCAGCAGGATCGCGCGCAGCCTCGCTTCGGGGCCTTGGGCGGCGGCCAGCGCGCCGCGCACCTCCGCGCCATAGATCGACAGGATCGACCGCATCGCGGCCAGAAAGATCTGTTCCTTAGAGCCGAAATAGTGATGCGCCAGCGCCGAAGACATGCCCGCGCGGCGCGCGATCTGGGCGACCGTCACCTCAAGCGAGCCCGCCTCGCCCACCGTCTCAATCGTCGCTTTCACCAGAGCCGCGCGTCTTATAGGCTCTGCGCCAAGCTTCGGCATGATCTTGGCCCCGTTTTGTAAAAAAGCCTTGCCTTTCCGAGCTACAAGGAAGTTTATTGACTCGTCAATCAATAAAAACCTGAACAACGTAACGACTGGGAGAAAACCATGGCAATCCGTTCCATCCTGCTTGTTGGCACCGCCTCGCTCGCCCTTGCCTCGGGCGCGCTGGCCGAGGGCTGCGACAAGGTCACCTTCTCGGATGTCGGCTGGACCGACATCACCGCCACCACCGCCGTCACCTCGACCGTGCTGGAGGCGCTGGGCTATGACACCGACATCAAGGTGCTCTCGGTTCCGGTGACCTATCAGGCGCTGGCGGGCGGCGATATCGACATTTTCCTCGGCAACTGGATGCCGACGATGGAGGCCGACATTGCCCCCTACCGCGACGCCGGCACCGTCGAAACCGTCCGCGTGAACCTCGTGGGCGCCAAATACACGCTGGCCACCAACAAGGCCGGCGCCGATCTGGGGATCAAGGATTTCGCCGACATCGCGGCGCAGAAGGACGCGCTTGATGGCAAGATCTATGGCATCGAGCCGGGCAATGACGGCAACCGCCTGATCATGGACATGATCGGCGCGAATGCCTTCGGTCTGGACGGCTTCGAGGTCGTGGAAAGCTCGGAGCAAGGGATGCTCGCGCAGGTCGAGCGCGCCGATAAGGCGGGCAAGCCGGTGATCTTCCTCGGCTGGGAACCGCACCCGATGAACGCCAATTTCGCGATGACCTATCTGGCGGGCGGCGACGATTACTTTGGCCCGAACTTCGGCGGCGCCGAGGTCGCAACCAACGTGCGCGCGGGCTATGTGGCCGAATGCCCGAATGTCGGCAAGCTTCTGGAAAACCTCGAATTCTCGCTCGCGATGGAAAACGAGATCATGGGCGCGATCCTGAATGACGGCGAAGATCCGATGGATGCGGCCAAGGCCTGGCTGGCCGCCCACCCCGCGGCCGCGACGCCCTGGCTCGACGGTGTGACCACGAAGGACGGTGGTGATG
The DNA here is from genome assembly GCF_002358085.1 of Pseudothioclava arenosa. Lineage (GTDB taxonomy): Bacteria > Pseudomonadota > Alphaproteobacteria > Rhodobacterales > Rhodobacteraceae > Pseudothioclava > Pseudothioclava arenosa. The sequence goes on along the minus strand of NZ_NTJD01000002.1, from coordinate 136,710 downwards.
CGGCGGCGGCTCTGACCGCGGCGCTGAACTGATCTGAACCACTGGCCGCGCGCGGGCGCGCCCGCGCGTGGTCCACGATAGGGAGCGTGACGTGGACTGGCTCACCGAGCACAAGATCCCGGTCGGCAAGACCGCGAAAAAGATCTTCGACTGGTTCAAGGAAAATGCCGGGGGCTTCTTTGATGCGCTCTCGTCGGCGATGCAGGGATTGATCGACGCGATCCTGTGGCTGTTGCAAACGCCGCATCCGCTGGTGATCGTCGGGCTGTTCACCGCGCTCACCTTCGGGCTGCAACGCAACTGGAAGACCGCCGCGATGGTGCTGGCCGGATTCCTGTTCATCCTCAATCAGGGCTATTGGGAGGAAACGACCGAAAGCCTGACGCTGGTGCTGTCGTCCTGCGTCGTGTGCATGGTGATCGGGGTGCCGATCGGCATCGCCGCCGCGCACCGGCCGCGCCTTTACACCGCGATGCAGCCGATCCTGGACCTGATGCAGACGCTGCCGACCTTTGTCTACCTGATCCCGGCGATCGTGTTTTTCGGCATCGGCATGGTGCCGGGGCTGATCGCGACGGTGATCTTCGTGCTGCCCGCCCCGATCCGCCTGACGCATCTGGGGGTAAGCTCGACGCCGCAAGCTCTGCTGGAAGCCGCGAAATCCTTTGGCGCGACGGGGCGGCAGGTGCTGTGGAAGGTCGAGCTGCCCTATGCCACGCCGCAGATCATGGCGGGGCTCAATCAGACGATCATGCTGTCCCTGTCGATGGTGGTGATCGCGGCGCTGGTGGGCGCCGACGGGCTGGGCGTGCCGGTGGTGCGGGCGCTCAACTCCGTCAACACCGCGCTCGGCTTTGAATCGGGCTTCGTGATCGTGGTCGTCGCGATCATCCTTGACCGCATGTTGCGCCGGGGGGGCGAGAAATGAGCCATCTCACCGATCCGAAAGCGACCGCGGGCATCGCGGTGCGTTTCGACAATGTCTCGATCGTCTTCGGAGGCGACCCCGAGACCGCCCTGCCCCTGATGGACGAAGGCCGCTCGCGCGCCGAGATCCAGGAACAGACCGGCCAGGTGCTGGGCGTGCATGATTGCGCGCTGGAGGTGGCCGAGGGCGAAATCCTCGTGCTGATGGGCCTGTCGGGTTCGGGCAAATCCACGCTCTTGCGCGCGGTGAACGGGCTCAACCCCGTCTGCCGCGGCGCGGTCGAGGTCTGCGATGGCAACACGCTGGTCGATGTGACCCATGCCGATGCCGCGACCCTGCGCCGGATCCGGCTGCACCGGGTGGCGATGGTGTTCCAGCAATTCGGGCTCCTGCCCTGGCGCTCGGTGCGCGAAAACGTGGGCCTCGGGCTGGAACTGGCGGGCCTGCCCAAGCCCGAGCGCCGCGCCCGCGTCGATCAGCAGCTTGAGTTGGTGGGGCTCTCTGACTGGGCGGAACGCAAGGTGGGTGAGCTGTCCGGCGGCATGCAGCAGCGCGTGGGGCTTGCGCGCGCCTTTGCCACCGAGGCGCCGATCCTGTTGATGGACGAGCCGTTTTCCGCGCTCGACCCGCTCATTCGCGCGCATCTGCAAGACGAGTTGCTGGAGCTGCAAAAGACGCTCAAGCGCACGATCATCTTCGTCAGCCACGACCTTGATGAAGCCTTCAAGCTCGGCAACCGGATCGCGCTGATGGAGGGCGGGCGGATCGTGCAGCTGGGCACGGCGCGCGACATCATCGCCAATCCGGTCAACGATTACGTGGCCGATTTCGTCGCGCACATGAACCCGCTGGGCGTGCTGACCGCGGCCGATCTGGCCGAGCCGGGCGCGGCTGAAGGCGCGGCCCTGCCGCTCGAAACCCCGGTGAAGGACGTGATGGAGCTGTTGCGGCGCCAACCGGCCGTGGCGCTCTCGGACGGGCGGCGGATCACCCGCGAGGGCGTGATCGGGCGGCTCATCGACCCGCGCGGCGGTGCGGGCTGAGCCTCCGGCGGGAGTATTTGGGGCTCGATGAAAGGCTCAGGCGCGGGCCGCGCGCGCGGCGCGGCGTTTGATCTGGGCTTCGCGCCAGGACAGGTAGGTAACGGCCGCGATGATCAGCGCGCCGCCCAGCATCACGAACGGGTCCACCGCCTCGTCAAAGATCACCCAGCCGGCGCTTGACGCCCAGACCAGTTGCAGAAACACCACCGGTTGCGTGACCGAGACCGGCGCGCATTGGAACGCCCGCGTCATGCAGTAATGCGCGAAAGTGGCGAAGGCCGCGGTGGCGCCAAGCCAGAGCACCTCGGTCAGGCCGATCGGCTGCCAGACGGCGATCGCGAAAGGCGCGAGGCAGAGCGTCACGATCAGCGTCATATTGGCGACGATCGCCGTGGCCGAGGCAAAGCCTGTGAGCCGCTTGGCCACCAGATAGGCCGCGCCGAAAAACAGCGCCGCGCCAAGCTGTGCGACATGACCGGGCAGGATTTCGCGAACACCCGGGCGCAGGATGATCAGCGCGCCCAGCAGCGCCGCCACGACCGCAAGGCCCCGGCGCCAGGCGAACCCCTCGCCCAAGAGCAGCGCGCCGCCCAGAGACACCACGATCGGGTTGAGGTAACCGATCGCGGTGACATCGGCGATCGGCGTGCGCGCCATGGCGAAGAACCACAGCAGAACCGCGATCGCCTGCAAGGCGCCACGCAGCCCGAACAGCGCCCAGACCCGGCCCGAATAGCGGGTGCGGGTGAAGCTCCAGAGCGCGGGGGCGACAAACACCACACCCCAGGCAAAACGAATGAACGAGGTCTGCGCGGCGGGCACATCGGCGCCGAGGTAATGCACGATCACGTTCACCGCCGCGAAGCAGACGGTGGTGCCGAGCATCCAGAGGATACCGAGAAGGGGTTTATCCTGCGCAGGCGGGGTCATGCATCCTTTAGGCGCGATCGCGCAGGCGGGCGCAAGGGCGCGATTGTGTCGGGCACAGGCGGGTCAGCCGCCCAGCGCCAGCCGCGCCGCAATCGCCCACATCAGCGCCGCGATAAGCGCGTCGAGCAGGCGCCAGGCGAGAGGGCGCGCGAAAACGGGTTGCAGGATGCGCGCGCCGAAGCCCAGCGCGAAGAAGAACACGAAAGACGCCAGCATCGCGCCACCGCCAAAGGCCCAGGGCGCCGGGAACTGCGCCGAGAGCGCCCCGACCAGAACGACGGTATCGAGCCAGACATGCGGATTGAGCCAGGTGAACCCCGCCAGCGTCAGAAGCGTCGGCCCCGGCCGTGTGGGCACCGCACCTGCGGCCTGCAGTCGCTCGCCGCCTTTCCAGGCGGCCAGTGCCGCGCGCAACCCATACCAGCCCAGAAACGCGACGCCACCCCAGCGCAAGATCTCCATCACGCCCGGATTGGCCGCCATCGCGCCTGCCCCCGCCACGCCCAGCGCGATCAGCGCCGCATCCGAAGCCGCGCAAAACAGAACCACCGCCAGAACATGGGCACGCAGCAACCCCTGTTTGAGCACAAACGCATTCTGCGCGCCGATCACCACGATCAGCGACAGCCCGGTGGTAAAGCCGGTCAGGGCGGCAGAAAACATGGCGCCTCCAAAGCAATGGGCGCCCCGAGGGGCGCCCGATCCGGCCTGCTCGCGCTCAGAGCTGCGCGGCCACGTCCTCGGGGACGTCGAAGTTATGCGTCACGGTCTGCACGTCGTCATCTTCTTCGAGCATGTCGATCAGCTTCATCAGCTTTTGCGCGGTCTCAAGGTCAACCTCGGTGCGGGCATGAGGTTTCCAGACGAGCTTCGATTCCGTCGACTCGCCCAGTTCCTTTTCCAGCGCATCCGATACCTCGGCCAGATCTTCCATCGCGCAATAGATGAAGTGGCCTTCATCATCGCTTTCGACATCCTCGGCGCCCGCTTCGAGCGCGGCCATCATCACCGTGTCGGCATCGGACGCCTCGGCGGCATAGCTGATCTCGCCCAGACGGTCGAAGCCGTGGCTCACGGACCCCGTCTGGCCCAGATTGCCGCCGCATTTGGTGAAATAGCTGCGCACGTTCGAGGCGGTGCGGTTGAGGTTGTCGGTCAGCGCCTCGACGATCACCGCGATGCCGTTCGGGCCGTAACCCTCATAGCGGATCTCGGTATAGTCGTCGCCCTCGCCGGCCTGCGATTTCTTGATCGCGCGGTCGATCACGTCCTTCGGCATCGACTGCGATTTCGCGGCCTTCACCGCAAGACGCAGACGCGGGTTTTTCTCGGGGTCCGGGTCGCCCATCTTGGCCGCGACCGTGATCTCTTTCGAGAGTTTCGAGAACAGCTTCGAGCGCGCCGCATCCTGCCGCCCCTTGCGGTGCTGGATGTTGGCCCATTTGGAATGGCCTGCCATGGTATCTCCGTCGGATCTTCCTTGAATTGCGGCCTCTATAAGCCAGCGGCGGGGGGCGGGGCAAGCGCCCGCGCGCGCCGCAAGGGCGCAATCGGCAGGGGATCGGGGGTTAGAGCGCCCAGATCAGCGGAATCACCAGCGAGGCGGTGATCGCGAGGATCAGGTTGAGCGGCACGCCCACGCGCAGGAAATCGCTGAACCGGTAGCCGCCCGGACCATAGACGAGCGTGTTGGTCTGATAGCCGATCGGAGTGGCAAAGGCGGCCGAGGCGGCAAACATCACCGCCACCACCAGCGGGCGCGGATCGAGCCCCAGCGTGCGCCCCAGCTCGATCGCGATCGGCGTCATGATCACCGCGATCGCGTTGTTCGAGACCATCTCGGTCATCACCGAGCCCATCAGATAAACCGCCAACACCACGACAAAGCCGGGCATCCCCTCAAGCACCGGCGCCATGTGCCCGACCAGAAGCGCCACCGCGCCCGACCGATCCAGCCCGACGCCGACAACCAGCATTGCGAAGATCAGCGCGAGCAACCGCCCCTCGACGAAGGAAAACGCCTCGTCGGGGTCGACCGCGCGGCTGAGCAGGATGATCGCCACCGCCAGCACCGCCAAGAGCAGGATCGGCGCCACGTTGAACGCCGCCAGCATTACCACGATCGCCAGCGCGCTGACCACGATCGGCGCATGACGGCGGCGGAACGGGCGCACCGTGGGCCGCGTGACATCGACAAGATCCATGTCGGCGGCAAGGCGCGCGATATCCTCGGCCGCGCCTTCCAGCAGGAGCGTGTCGCCCACGACCACCACGAGGTCATCGAGCTGGCGGCCGATGTTCTGGTTACGCCGATGCGCGGCCAGGACATAGACGCCATAGCGGCGGCGCAGGCGCAGCTCGCCCAGGCTCCGCCCGATCATCCGGCAGCCCGGCGAGATCAGCACCTCGACCGTCTCGGTCTGCACCGAGCTGAGTTTGTCCACCATCCGCAGATCGGGGTTCTGCTGCATACCGAGCAGTTCGCCCATCTCGGTGCGCAGCACCACCCGGTCGCCCGCTTGCAAGATCGCCCCGGCCAGGTCGCGCCGGAGCGAGGCATCGCCACGCAGCACGTCGACCACGCGCACGCCTTCGCGGCGGAACAGATCAACCTCAAGGACCGGCTGGCCGATCAGGCTGGAATGGTCGGGCAAAGCGACCTCGGTAAAGAATTTCTGCTTGCGCTTGTCACCCAGCAGCGCCCCCATCGAGGATCGCTCGGGCAGGAGCTTGCGCCCGACCAGCGCCATGTAGCCGAGGCCGACACAGATCTGCACGAGGCCGAAGCCGGTGATCTCGAACATCGAGAAGGGCTCAAGCCCCTTGCCGCGTGCGACACCATCGACCAGCAGGTTCGTCGAGGTGCCGATCAGCGTCAGCGTACCCCCGAGGATCGCCGCATAAGACAGCGGAATCAACAGTTTGGAAGGCGAGATGTTGAGTTTGCGCGCCACCGTCATCATCACCGGGATCATCATCACGACGACGGGCGTGTTGTTCAGGAAGGCCGAGGCAAAGGCGATCAGCGCGAAGATGCCGACAAGCACCACCACCGGGCGGTGGTCGATATGTGCTTCGGCGTGGCGCGTGACCCAATCGAGCGCGCCGGTGCGCACCATGCCGCCCATGATCAGGAACATCATCACGATCGTCCAGGGCGCGGGGTTGGCCAGCACCTCGACTGCTTCGCCATAAGGCACGATCCCGAACAGCAGCACCAGTGCCGCACCGCCGATCGCGATCACTTCGGTCGAATAAACCTCGCGCGCGAAGAGCACCAGCATGACCAGCACGATGCCGATCATCACGATGGCCTCGCCCGTCTGACTCAACCCAAGTTCAATCACTTAGTGATCCCTTCGACCGCCCAATGCGCCGATACTATCGGCCGCCCCGCCTCGCGCAAGAGCGCAGATCGCTCAGACCGGCCCCGAGGGCTGCAACCGTCCGCCGACGCGCACCGGCAAGGCCCGCGTCGCGCGCCCGGTGCGGTCGTCGGTCTCGATGTAAAACCCCGACAGCGTCGCCTCGCCATTGGCGGGCGTAAAGCGATCACGCGCCATGCCGGTGATGAAGCGGCGCATCGGCTCGCCCTTTTCCATCCCGATGATCGAGTTGTAATCGCCGCACATGCCGGCATCGGTCAGATAGGCGGTGCCGCCTTCAAGGATCTGCGCGTCGCCCGTCGGCACATGGGTATGCGTGCCCACGACCATGCTCGCGCGGCCGTCGCACCAATGGCCCATCGCGTTCTTTTCCGAGGTCGCCTCGCAATGCATATCCAGCACCACCGCCTGCGCCAGCCCGCCCAGCGGATGCGCGCGCAGCACCTGATCGACCGCCGAGAACGGGTCGTCGAAGGGACGCTTCATGAACACCTGGCCCAGAACCTGCGCCACCAGCACCTTGCGCCCGCGCCGGTCTTCAAACAGCCGCGCACCCTTGCCCGGGGCGTCTTTCGCGAAATTGAGCGGCCGGATCACGCGCGGCTCGGTCTCGATGAAGCGCAGCATGTCCTTCTGGTCGAAGGCATGATCGCCCAGCGTCACCACATCGGCCCCCGCGTCGAGCAGGAGCTTTGCATGCTCGCCGGTCAGGCCCATGCCATTCGAGGCATTCTCGCCATTGACCACCACGAAATCGAGCTTCCACGCCTCGCGCAGCCCGGGCAGACGCTCTGCCACCGCCGCGCGCCCCGCGCGCCCCATCACATCGCCAAGAAACAGGATCTTCATGGCGCTGACTTAGCCCCCTCCCCGCCGCGGGTGCAAGCCCAAAGCGGGAAAAGGGGGCGCTGCCCCCCTCGGCGCGGCCGAGGGCAGAGCCCCCTTGGCTCAGGGCTGTAGGATGCCGATTTCGGTGACGATCAGGTCGAGCTTCTGATCGGTGGGTTCGGTCGGCACATGTGGCAGTTCCTGAGCCGAAAAGGCGAAACCGATCGCGGTGACCGGGCCTTGCGCGCGCAGGGCCTCGAGCGTGCGGTCATAGAAGCCGCCGCCATAGCCCAGCCGGTAGCCGCGCCGGTCAAACGCCAGCATCGGCACGATGATCACTTCGGGGCGCATTTCCAGCGCCGAGACCGGGACCTGGATGCCAAACTCGCCCTGCACCATCGCGGCGCCGGGCTGCCAGTGGCGAAACACCAGCGGCTCGCCGGAATGGCGCACAACGGGCAGGCAGAGCGGGCCGTCATGGGTTTCGACCGCCGGGCGCGGATCAAGCTCGGTGCGGATCGGCATGTAGAAGGCAAGCCGCTGCCCGGCGTGATGGGCGAGCATCGTCGCCAGCCAGTCATTCGCGCGCGCGCTGGCCGCCGGATCGGCATGGGCCGCCTCGCGGGCTTTCAGGGCGGTCAGTCGGGCCTCTTGTTTCTTCATAGCAGGATCATCCCGGCAAGTCCGAGGAAGGCAAAGAAGCCAACCACGTCGGTCACGGTGGTCACGAAGGTGCCCGACGCCAGCGCCGGGTCCGCTCCGAGTTTCTCAAGCCCCAGCGGGATCACGATCCCGGCCAGGGCAGCCATGATCAAGTTGATGACCATCGCGATGGCAATGACAAGTCCGAGATTTGCCGCACCGAACCAGATCCAGGCGACGATGCCCATCGCCAGGGCAAAGGCCATCCCGTTCACCGCCCCCACCAGGAGTTCACGCCGGACGACCCGCCAGACGTTGCTTTCGGTCAGGTCGCGCGTGGCCAGCGCGCGCACCGCGACGGTCAGCGTCTGCGTGCCCGCGTTGCCGCCCATCGAGGCCACGATCGGCATCAGCACGGCAAGCGCCACAAGCCGTTCGATCGTGCCCTCGAACATCGCGATCACGCCCGAGGCGAGGATCGCGGTCAGCAGGTTGACGAAAAGCCATGGCAAGCGCTGGCGCACGGTTTCCAGCACGGTGTCGGTGATCGCGGATTCATCGCCCACACCGGCGAGGCGCAGGATGTCTTCTTCGTGCTCGTCATCGAGCACCGACATTGCGTCGTCGATGGTGATCACGCCGACCAGCCGGTCGTGATCATCGACGACCGGCGCCGAGATCAGGTGATACTGGTTGAAGGCATAGGCAACGTCGGCCTCTTCCTGCCAGGCCGAAATGGTGCGGAAGCTGTCTTCGGCTATCTCGGAGAGCGCGGTGGCGCGCGTGGCCGACAACAGCCGCCCGAGCGTGACATAGCCGATCGGGTGATGGCCGGGGTCGACAAGGATCACGTGGTAGAACTGATCGGGCAGCCACTCGGCGCGGCGCAGGAAATCAATGGTTTCGCCCACCGACCAATGCTCGGGCGCGGTGACGACCTCGCGCTGCATCAGACGGCCGGCCGAATATTCGGGATAGGTCAGCGATTGCTCGACCGCGGCCCGGTCGCTTTCGTCGAGCGCGTCGAGGATCGCCTCTTGCTGCGGCTCTTCGAGGTCTTCGATCAGGTCGACGACGTCATCCGAATCCAGTTCGCGCACGGCGTCGGCCAGAACGTCGGCGGGCAGTTCCGAGATGACCTTTTCGCGAATCCCCTCGTCGATCTCCGAGAGCACCTCGCCGTCGATCTCATCGCCCCAGAGCCGCAGAATCGCGCGCCGCTCGTGGCCCGAAACCTGTTCGAGCATGTCGGCGATATCGGCGGCATGGAGCGGCTCGAGCAGCGTTTTCACGCGCTCGGCTTCGTCCTGTTCGGCAGCCTCGAGAATCTCGTCGACGAGATCGGCGTCGAGGCGATAATCGTCCTCCTCGCGCTCGAACTCTTCTGCCCGCTCTTCCGCCATACGCCCCTGTCCCTGCTGCCGCCCCCGCTGCGCGCGGACCTTAACCCGGCCCGTTGCGGAAAAACAGGGGCGCGGGGGAAAAATGCCGCAAAAAGAGCCGCCTTGGGATGGCGTCGCGGCACCGGGCGGGAATTCGATTTACCTTGCCGCGCCCGCCCCCTAGCATGACCGGCAGGAGATCTGACCATGCACGACCTGCTTCTGGGCCAAGTCCTTTATTTCACAGGAGATCCGCTGATCGAAGGGCCAGCGGCGGCGCGCCATATCCGGCGCGGCGCGGTGGCGCTGGCCGACGGGCGCATCACTGCCGTCGGCGAGGCCGAGGCGCTGCGCGCGGCCCATCCGCAGGCGCGCGTGCATGACTATGGCGCGGGGCTGATTTCGGCGGGATTCATCGACGCGCATGTCCATTATCCGCAGACCGCGATCATCGCGAGCTGGGGCAAGCGGCTGATCGACTGGCTCAACCATTACACCTTCCCCGAAGAGATGCGCTTTGCCGATCCGGCCCATGCCAATGAGATCGCCGCGCGCTATTTCGACCTTGCGATCGCGCATGGCACGACCTCGATGTGCAGCTATTGCACGATCCATCCCGAGAGCGTGGACGCGTTTTTCACCGAGGCGCAGGCGCGCGGAATGCGGGCGCTGGCGGGCAAGACCTGCATGGATCGCGACACCGCCCCCGAGGGGCTGCGCGACACCGCTCAGGCCGCCTATGACCAGTCGAAGGCGCTGATCGGGCGCTGGCACGGGGTCGATCGGCTGGGCTATGTGCTGACGCCGCGCTTTGCGCCGACCTCGACGCCCGCGCAGCTTTCGGCGCTGGGGGCGCTCTGGGCCGAGCAGCCCGACTGCCTGATGCAGACCCATCTGAGCGAGCAGGTCGATGAGATCGCATGGGTGAAGTCGCTTTATCCGCAGGCGCGCGACTACCTCGACATCTACGAAACCCACGGGCTGATGGGCGAACGCGCGGTGTTTGGCCATGCGATCCATCTGGAGCCGCGCGAGCGGGCGCGGATTCTGGAGACCGGCGCCGCGCTGGCGCATTGCCCGACCTCGAACACCTTCATCGGCTCGGGGCTGTTCGACATGGCCGGGCTGGTGGCGGCGGGTGCTGTGGTGGGGCTCGCGACCGACACCGGCGGAGGGTCGAGCTTTTCGATGCTGCGCACGATGGCCGCCGCCTATGAGATCGCGCAGCTCAACCACCATCCGCTGCATCCGGCGGCGCTGTGGTGGCTGGCGACGGGCGCCTCGGCGCGCGCCCTGCGGATCGAGGACAAGGTCGGCAATCTCGCGCCGGGGATGGAGGCGGATCTGGTGGTGATCGACCTCGCCTCGACGCCCGCGATCGCCCAGCGCGCCGCCCGCGCCGAGGATATCTGGGAGGCGATTTTCCCGACGATCATGATGGGCGACGACCGCGCCGTGACCAGCGTCTGGATCGGCGGGCGCAAGGCGCGCTGATCAGCCCGCCAGTTGGCGCGCGAGCCGCGTTTGCGCCTCGATCAGGCGCGGCAGATCGAGCGTGGTGATCTGCCCGTCGCGCACGATCTGGCGGCCCTCGACGAAGAGATGTTTGACCTTCGGCGGGCCACAGAGCAGAAGCGCCGCGACCGGGTCCCAGGCCCCTGCCGCCTCAAGCCCAGAGACATCCCAGATCGCGATATCGGCGCGTTTTCCGGGCTCGAGCGTGCCGCAATCGGGCCGCCCCAGAACCTGCGCGCCCCCGAGCGTGGCAATCTCCAGCGCCTCGCGCACGGCCATCGCATCGGCGCCGTTCTGCACCCGTTGCAACAGCATCGCCATCCGCGACTCGGCAATCAGCGAGCCCGCGTCATTGCTGGCCGATCCATCGACCCCCAAGGCCACCCGAACGCCTGCATCTCGCATCTGACGGACCGGGGCGATCCCCGAGCCAAGGCGACAATTCGAACACGGGCAATGGGCAACGCCAGTCAGAGACCGGGCAAAAAGTTCAATTTCCGAACAATCGAGCTTGACGCAATGGGCATGCCAGACATCCGCGCCGGTCCAGCCGAGATCTTCGGCATATTGACCCGGGCGGCAGCCGAACTGCGCCAGCGAATAGGCGATATCCTCGTCATTCTCGGCCAGATGGGTGTGCAGCATCACGCCCTTGTCGCGCGCCAGCAATGCCGCGTCGCGCATCAGCTCTCGGCTGACCGAAAAGGGCGAGCAAGGCGCCACGCCAACCCGGCACATCGAACCTTCGTTCGGATCGTGGAAGGCGTCGATCACCCGGATGCAATCGTCGAGAATGGCGGCCTCGCGCTCGACGAGGCTGTCGGGCGGCAACCCACCCGCGCTTTCGCCGATGCTCATCGCGCCGCGCGTGGGGTGAAACCGCAGGCCCAGCTCGGCCGCGGCCTCGATCGTATCCTCAAGCCGCACGCCGTTCGGGTAGAGATACAGGTGATCCGAGCTGAGCGTGCAGCCGGTCAGCGCCAGCTCCGCCAGCCCGATCTGCGCCGAGACGCGCATCTCTTCGGGCCCCATCCGCGACCAGATCGGGTAAAGCGTCTTCAGCCAGCCGAACAGGAGCGCATCCTGCCCGCCCGGCACCGCGCGCGTAAGCGTCTGATAAAGATGGTGATGGGTGTTCACGAGACCCGGCGTCACCACGCAGCCTCTAGCCTCGACCGTTTCGCCGGTGGTTTCCAGCCCCTCGCCCAAAGCCACGATCACGCCATCTCGGATCAGCAGGTCGGCGCCGCGCAGCTCGCGCCGAGCGCCATCCATCGTGACCAGAACCTCGGCGCGACGGATCAGCGTTTCGCTCATGTTGTGCCCTCAGCCGTTCAGAAGCGCAATTGCCTCGGCGTGAATGTCCCGGTTCGCGGCGGCAATCACCTGCCCGCCGCGATGGGCCGGACCGCCTTGCCAGTCGGTCACGAGGCCACCCGCCGCCTCGATCACCGCGATCGGGGCCGCGACATCATAGGCCTGCAGCCCGGCCTCGACGACGAGGTCGATCTGACCGGCGGCAACCAGCGCGTAGGCATAGCAGTCCATGCCGTAGCGCGTCAGCCGTGCCACCTGCGAGAGCCGCGCGAAGGCCGCGCCCTCGGCGGAGGTGCCCACCTCGGGGAAGGTCGAGAATAGCGTGGCCTCCGACAATTTGCGTGCGGGGCGCGTGGCGAGGGGGCGCTCGCCCAGCGGGCCAAGCGACCCGGCCGCGCCAAAGCCGCCCCAGAACCGCTCGCCGATATAGGGTTGGTCGATCACACCCAGAAGCGGCGCGCCCGGGCCGTCGGCCTCTTCACGCGCGAGCGCAATCAGCACGCCCCAGGTCGGCGTGCCCGACATATAGCCGCGCGTGCCGTCGATCGGGTCAAGCACCCAGGTCAGCCCGCTGCTGCCGCGCTTGATGCCGAATTCCTCGCCATGGATGCCGTCCTCGGGGCGTTCGGCCTCGATCAGGGCGCGCATCGCGGCCTCGGCGGCGCGATCGGCCGCCGTTACCGGGTCGAAGCCCTCGGCCCGCTTGTTATCGGCGGAAATTCCACCCGCCGGCCGAAACGCCGCGAGGGTTTCCTTGCGCGCCAGATCGGCCAGCGCATGGGCCAGAGCCAGGAATTGCGCGGCCTGCGCCGGGGTCTCGGACATCGGTGCCTCCGAAATGAACAAGGGGAGCGGTAGCCCGCCCCCCTGCATCGGGTCAAGCCCGAGAGCCGCATCGAAGCCTCAGGCGGCGTCCGACAGAACCTTGGCAAGCTCGAACAGACGGCGGCGCTGCGCCTCGGGAATCGCGTAATACGAGCGCAGGAGCGCCAGCGCTTCCTTGTCCGAGAGAATGTCCCCCGCAACCTCACGTTGCGTTTTGGCCTCACCCGCGAGACCTTCGAAGAAGAAGGCCACCGGCACACCCAGCGCATCGGCAATGTCCCACAGACGGGAAGCGGAAACCCGGTTCATCCCGGTTTCGTATTTCTGGATCTGCTGGAATTTGATCCCGACCTTGTCAGCAAGTTGTTGCTGCGTCACGCCAATCATCCAGCGACGGTGACGGATCCGCTTGCCGACATGGACATCCACAGGGTGCTTCATGAACTCATCCTCGTTAAATCTTTCAGTCAAACTAGCAGGCTTATCCGGGATCCGAGCGCGCGATCCGCACAGACCTGTCCAAAAAGACAGGCCGGATCGGGCTCTGCGGCGGCCTCTTCACGAAGCCGTGAGATGCAAGCATGAGGAGGCCTAACCTTTTAGATAGTTCGCCTTCTGCGTGTTTTGCATTTTGCAATGCATTTTGCATCTGTCGTTGGGGCAACTTGTCGATCTCGCAACGGGCTTTCCGGACATGATTCGCCCTATGGGTGAATACGCCCGGCGCTCCACCACCCCCTTCCCCTCCGCCGTCGCAGTTCTTATCCTGCGCGCGCCGCATCGCGGCACCCACGATCCAGCAGCCCGAAAGGACGCCCGATGCGCGCTTTCCAGATCGCCGAATCCGGCACCGCCCCCCGACTGACCGATCTGCCCGCGCCGCCCGCGCCGGGCACCGGCGAGCTGAGCGTCGAGATCGCGGCCTGCGGGCTGAATTTCGCGGATCTTCTGATGATCGAGGGCAAATATCAGGACACGCCTCCTGCCCCCTTCGTGATGGGGATGGAGCTGGCCGGCACGGTAATCGCCGCCGGCCCCGGCACGACAATCGCGCCGGGCACCCGCGTTGCGGTGTTTGCCGGTCAGGGCGGGCTGGCCGAGGCGGGGAATTTCGCGGAAAGCCGCTGCACGCCGATGCCGGACGCGATGAGCTTTGCCGAGGCCGCCGCGTTCCAGATCGCCTATGGCACCTCGCATGTGGCGCTTGAGACGCGCGGGCGGCTTGCGCCGGGCGAGACGCTGGTGGTGCTGGGGGCCGCAGGCGGCGTCGGGCTGACCGCGGTCGAGATCGGCAAGCGGATGGGCGCGCGGGTGATTGCGGTGGCGCGCGGGGCCGACAAGCTGCGGATCGCGGAAGCGGCGGGCGCCGATGTCCTGATCGACGCGGAAACGCCGGACCTGAAAGCCGCGATCAAGGCCGAGGGCGGCGCGGATGTGATCTATGATGCGATCGGCGGCGCGGCGGCCGAAGCGGCCTTTGCGGCGTTGAAACGTGGCGGGCGGTTTTTGGTGATCGGCTTTGCCTCGGGCAGCCAGCCCCGGCTGAAACTGAACCACGCGCTGGTCAAGAACCTCGAAATCCACGGGCTGTACTGGGGCGGCTATCTCGATCTCGATCCGGCCGTGCTGACCGGCTCGATGCAGAGCCTCTTCGACTGGTTCACAGAGGGCGGCCTGAAGCCCCATATCTCGGGCGAATTCCCGCTTGAGGAGACGCCCGAAGCGCTCGACATGCTGCGCACGCGGCGCTCGACCGGCAAGGTCGTGGTGCTGACGCGCTGATAACCTCGTGAAGCAGGCGGAAAATCGGTCTCAGACGCTTGAAATGCGCCCCCCGCCTGCCAATATCCTTTCCCAAGGGGCGGATCAGGGACCGCCTTCAGACCAATGGAGTGAACAATGGCAGAATTTGACACGCTTCACCGCACCCAGGCCGGTGCCCGGAGCGCGGCAATCGACGAGGGCCTGCGCGCCTATATGAACAAGGTCTATGGCCTGATGTCGGTGGCGATGCTGATCACCGGCGCCGTGGCTTGGGTTCTGGCCAATATGGCCATGACCACCGACGCCGCACAGGCCGTCGCCCAGATCGGGACCGACAAATACCTGACCCAGTTCGGCGCGCTGATCTATACCTCGCCGCTGAAATGGGTGCTGATGTTCGCCCCGCTTCTGGTCGTGTTCGCCTTCGGCGCAATGATCAACCGCCTCAGCCTGCAAGCCGCGCAGGGCGTCTTCTGGCTCTATTCGGCGCTGGTCGGGGCCTCGATCTCGTCGATCTTCCTGGTGTTCACCGGCACCTCGATCGCGCAGACCTTCCTGGTGACCGCGATCGCCTTCGCCGCGCTCTCGCTTTACGGCTACACCACCAAGCGCGACCTGACGGGGATGGGTTCGTTCCTGATCATGGGCCTCGTCGGCCTGATCGTGGCCTCTCTGGTCAACATCTTCCTCGCCTCCTCGGCGCTGCAATTCGCGATCTCGGTGATCGGCGTGCTGATCTTCGCGGGCCTCACCGCCTATGACACGCAGAAGATCAAGCTGGTCTACCTGCAGCTGGCGAATTCGGACCAGGAGTTCCTTGGTAAGGCGGCGATCATGGGGGCGCTGAACCTCTATCTCGACTTCCTGAACATGTTCATGTTCCTGCTGCACTTCCTCGGCAATCGCGAGTGATCGGCTGAGATAGCAAAACAAAAAGCCCCGCCATCGTGCGGGGCTTTTTCATGCGGGGACGCGGGGTGCCTAGCGCAGCTTGCAGGCGACATCGAGCATCCGGTTCGAGAACCCCCACTCATTGTCATACCAACCAAAGACCCGCACGAGGCCGCCGCGCGCCACCCGCGTTTCGGGCAAAGCCATGATGACGCTTTCGGGGCGCTGGCGCAGGTCGGTCGAGACAAGGGGCCGCTCGGTCACGCCGACCACCCCACCCGCCGCCGCAAGCGCCGCATTGATCGTGGCCTCGTCCGCCGGGCGTTCCAGCATCACCGCCAGATCCACCGCCGAGACGCTGGCCGTCGGCACCCGCACCGCCTGCGCGATGATCCGGCCTTCCAGCTCGGGCAGTACCCGGTCCAGCAACCGCCCCGCCGAGGTCGTCGTCGGCACCATCGACAGCGCCGCCGCGCGCGAGCGGGCGAAATCGGCCGCGGGCGCGTCCACCGTGGGCTGGCTGCCCGTGTAACAATGGATCGTCGTCATCGTCCCCGAGACGATCCCGAATTCCGCATCGAGCAGCTTGGCCAGCGGCGCCAGCGCATTGGTCGTGCAGCTCGCGTTCGAAATGATCCGCTGATCGCCCAGCCGCGCGTCATTGGCGCCCAGCACCAGCGTGAATTCGGCGGCCTTCGACGGCCCGGAAATCAGCACACGCGCAGCACCCGCGCGCAGGCCCCGCCCCGCCGCTTCGGCGGTCTCGGCATGGCCCGTGCACTCCATCACCAGATCGACGCCCGTCAGATCCAGCGTCGAGATATCGGGCGTGCGATGGAGCGGCAGGCGCAGCCCGTCGATGACCAGCGCGCCGTCTTCCTGCTCGACCGAGCCCTTCCAGGGCCCGAACACGCTGTCATATTCAAAGAGATAGGCGCACATCTCGGGCGCGGCGATGTCGTTCAACCCGACGATCTCAAGGCCCGGCCAACGCGGCCCGCCAGGCGCCCGCTCGGCCAGCGCCGCACGCAGCACCGAGCGACCGATCCGCCCCAAACCGTTGATGAACACGCGCATTGCCGCCTCCTGCCCGAAATCCGGGGCCGTCCTTGCGCCCTTCTACGCGCCCGGACGCGCCGGGAAAAGCGCGCGATTGTCACCGTTACGAGAGGGGCGTGGCGATCCCGCGAGGACTCGAACCCCGAACCTGCTGATTAGAAGTCAGCTGCTCTATCCAGTTGAGCTACGGGACCGCACGGGGTTCTTTTGCGGCAAGGCGCGCGCGCGTGCAAGGCCTCCGCAATGGCGCGGGCGCTATTGCGGCGCCAATTCGATCGTCATGAAGGCCGACATCGGGTCTGGGCGGTAGCCCTCGAACGGGTCGCAATAGCTGAACCCCGCCGTTTCATAGAGCCTGCGCGCGGCAAGGAACGAGGCCTGCGCCCCGGTTTCCAAGCTGAGCCGTTCAAGCCCCAGCGCGCGGGCCTCAGAGATCAGATGATCGAGCATCACCCGCGCGAGGCCTCGCCCGCGCACCTCAAGGAGCACATGCATCGACTTGATCTCGGCATGCGGGCCCGACAGTTGCTTGAGCGCGCCCATGCCGATCGCGCGACCCTCTTCGCGCATCACATAGAACCGGATGCCGGGCGCCGCCAGCGCCGAAGCCGGCAGCATGTGGATCGACTCGGGCGGCGTATCGGCATGCATGTCGGCCGTGTGCCGCTGATGCAGCAGCGCCAAGTTTTCTTGTACGGGATGTTCAAGCGTGATCGTAATCATGCCCGCAGGCTACGCCCGCGCCCGGAAATTGAAAAGGGGGCCCGAAGGCCCCCACGTGTCGCGCCCTTGCGGTGCGAGCTCAGTGCGTCCAGTTCGCGCGGCGGCCCGAGGCGAAGTTTTCGCCATAGCCCATCGGGCGGATGTTGGCGGCGCGCTTGTGGCCCTCGGTCACGACGTAATCGAGGCCGTTTTCCTTGGCATAGGCCTCGGCAGCCTCGCGGCTTTCGAACTTGAGGCGCACCTGCGACTGCGTGTCGTCCGAGCTGGTCCAGCCCATCAGCGGGTCAATCTCGCGCGCGTCGGCCTGGACGAAATCCAGATACCAGAGCTTGGTCTTGGCCTGACCGGATTGCATCGCGTTGCGGGCCGGTTGGTAGATGCGCGCGCGCATGGGCTTCCCTCCTGAATTTCTCGCCTTTTTCTACTGGATCAGCCCAAAAGCGCAAGCCCGGATTGGCCAATTTGCCGCAGCCGGGGCCGCAAGAGCACAGCGGACCGCAGGCGACCCGCAGCGCTGGCTGCCGGCTGACTTGGGGGAGCGAGGGGTGGGGTGGGTGCGTCAGCCGGCAGCCCTATGCTGCTTGCCCGAACAGAATGCGAACAAATCCGCCAAGCCACAACCAAAACACGTCAGATCACACTGATTTAATTGATAAAATTGAGACGATAGATTCACCCGCGATTAACCTCTGCCGCAACCCCTTGAAAGAGAACGAAAAGAGATCAAGTATAGCGGCAACGAAAGGTGCGCCCGATGCCCCACAACACCACGAACCTGCCGATGCAGCGCCCCGCGGTGCTGACCCGCCCCAAGCTTGAGGGCGGGAAGCGATTCGTGATGAAGACCGAATTTTCCGCCGCCGGCGACCAGCCTGCCGCCATCGCAGAGCTTTCGGCGGGCGTGCGCGAAGGCGAACGCAACCAGGTGCTCCTGGGGGCGACCGGCACCGGCAAGACCTTCACCATGGCCAAGGTCATCGAGGAAACCCAGCGCCCGGCGATCATCCTTGCGCCCAACAAGACGCTGGCCGCGCAATTGTACGGCGAATTCAAGGGGTTCTTCCCGGATAACTCGGTCGAGTATTTCGTCAGCTACTACGATTACTACCAGCCCGAGGCCTATGTGCCGCGCACCGACACCTATATCGAGAAGGAATCGCAGATCAACGAGCAGATCGACCGCATGCGCCACTCGGCGACGCGGGCGCTGCTGGAGCGCGACGACGTGATCATCGTCGCCTCGGTCAGCTGCATCTACGGTATCGGCTCGGTCGAGACCTATTCGGCGATGACGCAGGACCTGACCGTGGGCGACCTGATCGAGCAGCGCAAGTTTCTCGCCGAGCTGGTCGCGCAGCAATACAAGCGGCTCGACGCGGCCTTCGGGCGCGGCAGCTTCCGGGTCAAGGGCGACACGGTCGACCTCTGGCCCGCGCACCTCGAAGACCGCGCCTGGCGCTTTAGCTTCTTTGGCGAAGAGCTTGAAGCGATTATCGAATTCGACCCGCTGACCGGGCAGAAAACCGATACGTTCGAGCAGATCCGCATCTATGCCAACAGCCATTACGTGACGCCGCGCCCGACGCTGCAACAGGCGATCAAGGGTATTCGCGTGGAACTGGCGCAGACCCTGAAACGGATGCAGGACGAAGGTAAACTGCTGGAGGCGCAGCGGCTCGAACAACGCACGAATTTCGACCTCGAGATGCTTGAGGCGACCGGCGTCTGCAACGGGATCGAGAATTATTCGCGCTACCTGACGGGGCGCGCGCCCGGTGAGCCGCCGCCGACCCTGTTCGAATTCATCCCCGACCATGCCATCGTTTTCGCCGACGAATCCCACGTCACCGTGCCGCAGATCGGCGGCATGTACCGGGGCGACTACCGGCGCAAATCGACGCTGGCCGAGCACGGGTTCCGCCTGCCGTCCTGCACCGACAACCGCCCGCTGAAGTTCGAGGAATGGGACGCGATGCGGCCGCAGTCGGTCTTTGTCTCGGCCACCCCCGCCGCCTGGGAGATGGAGCAGGCCGGCGGCGTCTTTGCCGAGCAGGTGATCCGCCCCACCGGGCTTCTGGACCCCGAGGTCGAGATTCGCCCGGTCGAAACCCAGGTCGATGATCTGCTCGACGAAATCCGCCAGGTGGCGGCGCGCGGGCTGCGGGTGCTGGTCACCACGCTGACCAAGCGCATGGCCGAAGACCTGACCGAATATCTGCATGAACAGGGCATCCGCGTGCGCTACATGCACTCGGATATCGACACTATCGAACGGATCGAGATCCTGCGCGATCTGCGGCTGGGCGCGTTTGACGTGCTGATCGGGATCAACCTCTTGCGCGAGGGGCTCGACATTCCCGAATGCGGGCTGGTGGCGATTCTGGATGCGGACAAGGAGGGATTCCTGCGCTCGGAAACCTCGCTGATCCAGACGATCGGGCGGGCCGCGCGCAACTCCGAGGGCCGGGTCATCATGTATGCTGACCGCATCACCGGCTCGATGGATCGCGCGATCGGCGAGACCAACCGCCGCCGCGCCAAGCAGATCGCCTATAACACCGAGCATGGGATCACCCCGCAGACCGTGAAGAAGAATGTCGAGGACGTTCTGGCCGGGCTCTGGCAGGGCGACACGGACATGGCGCGCGTGACGGCGCAGGTTGAAAATGTGAAACCCGGCGCCAATCTCGCGGCCCATCTGGAGGAGCTTCGGTTGAAAATGCGCAAGGCGGCGGAAGACCTCGAATTCGAGGAAGCCGCCCGGCTGCGCGATGAGATCAAGCGCCTGGAGGCGGTGGAACTGGCCGTGGCCGACGATCCGCTGGCGCGCCAGTCCGCCGTCGAGGCTGCGACCGAGGCGGCGGTGGCAGTGCGCGGGCGTTCAACCGCGGGGCGGCCGGGGCAGCGTGGCGGCTTCAAGAAACGGAAGAAGTGACGCCATGTCAGCGTCTTCATTCTGCCTGTTTTTTGATCTGCGTCAAAGCACCGCAGGGTGTGATCGCTAACGTCCCCCCGACATCTGGGGGAGTCGCAAAATGCAGCCGTCTTTGATCGCAGCGAATATTCAGTGCCCGATTTTATCACAAGCCAAACTTGAGACCCGCGAATTTCTCGTGGAGCGTAGCCGGATTCGCCGGATGGAGCGTGGTGAGGGGATCTTCCTGCACCAGACGCCTGCGCGCAGCTGTTTTGTCGTGATGAACGGCTGGGTGAAACTCTATCGCATTCTCGATTCGGGCGATGAGGCGGTCTTGCGCATGCATACCCGTGGCGAGGCCTTTGCCTTTGCCGACGTGCTGCGCCGGGGCGACCATCAGTATGGCGCGGACGCGGCCTCGGAATGCCTTCTGCTGGAAATCCCCGCCGACGCGCTGCGCCAGGTCCTGAACGACGACCCCGCCTTCGGGGCGATCCTGCTCAGCCACAGCTTCGAGCAGATCGACGCGCTATCGGACCAGATCGAAGCCCTGAAATGCCAGTCGGGCATTCAGCGCGTGGCGGCCTTCCTGCGCTATCATGCGCGCCCGAAAGGGAACCACCTGTTCGTGACCCTGCCCTATGAAAAGGTGCTGATGGCGGCTTATCTGGGCATCAAGCCCGAAAGCCTGTCGCGCGCGCTGGCCAAGCTGCGCCAGCATGGCGTGGTGGCGGTCGATGGCGGGCTGGAAATCACCGATCAGGGCGCGCTCGATGAGTTGATCGCCTCGCGCGCAGTCGAACGGCGCATGGCGGCCCGGTAAGCCGCCACGCTTTTTCGATCAGCTTTTCGGATCGCTGACGCTCAGGCCGAGCATGCGCCAGACCTGCATCCCCCCGCGATAGTAGTAAATCCGGTCCGCCGGAAAGCCGGCCTCGATGATGCGGCGGATCGCGGTGGGCGACTGCCCGCACCACGGGCCGTTGCAGAACAGCGCGACCGGCTTGACGTCGGCGGGGCATTCATAGCCCTCGAAATCGGGTTCGCAGCCCAGCTCATGCAGGCGGTCGGCCATTTCGGTATAGGGCATCGAGATCGCGCCGGGGATCGTGCCGCCCTCGTAATCGGGCACGACGCGGCTGTCGATCACGGTTCCCGAGCCGGTCGAGAGGAACTCAAGCAGTTCCAGCTCACCGATGGTGGTGACGCCGGGTGCCGGGTTCATCGGCTGGATGCAGAAATTCGGGCAGGGCCGCGAAGTGCGCGCCCATTCGCCGCTCAGTTCGTTGGCGGTATCCTGAATGCGCGAAATCTCGGCCGGGCCATCGGCGGTCTGCACGGTGACCGAGGCGATATCGGGTCGGATATTGACGCTTTCGGCAAAGGCGGGCGCCGCGAGCCCGGCGCCAAGCGCCATCAGAAATGCTAGGTTTTTCATAAAGGTCTCCTCTCTCTGGGCGAAGTCTAGCGCGCCCATCCGGCGGGTTCGATCACATTGCGGTGTGCGGGGCGCTTGCCCCGCGCGCAAGCCCCGCCTAGCCTCGCGCCATGACAACCGCGCTTATCCTCGGGGCCGCCGTCTGGCCGGGCGGCCAGCCCTCTCCGGCCCTGCGACGGCGCAGCGAACAGGCCGCGCGCGCCTTTCACGCCGGGCGCGCCGACCGGATCATCTGTTGCGGAGGCGTCGGGCGCCACGGGCCCAGCGAGGCCGAAGTGATGCGCGATCTGCTTGTGGCGGCGGGGGTGCCCGAAGGCGCGATCTTGCTGGAGACCCGATCCTCAACAACCTGGGAAAACATTGCCGAGGCCCGCGCGCTCTGCCCCGAACTGCAAGAGGTTCTGCTGGTGAGCGATGGCTATCACCTGCCGCGCGCGCGGCTGATTGCACGGGCGCAGGGGCTTGTGGCGCGGGGCGAAGCGGCCAGCACCGAGGGGCTCAGTCCCCGGCAAAAGCGCCGCGCCGTGCTGCGCGAGGCGGCGGCCTTTCTCAAGACCGGCTGGCAGATCCTGCGGCGCGGCTGAGGCGGCTCAGAAGTCCGCCATCACCTCATACATCACCGGCTCGAAGCCGCGGCAGAGCGTGGCGATATGGCGGTTGCGCTGGATCATCTCGGGGGTGCGCAGCATCGCCTTGTAATTGTCGCGATGCTCCCATTTCGAGTAATTCGCGATCCGGGTCTGCGCGTCGTTCATATGCAGACCCGCGCCGATGAAGCCCGGCTGGTGGCGGATGCAGTTGTCGTAGGCATCCTTCAGCGCATCCATCAGTTCATTGGCGGTGGCAGGGGTCATCTCGAACGTGCAGATCACGGTCTGTCCGTTGAAATCCTTGCTAATTTCGGTCATGGCAGATCCTCCTTTGCCCCATGCTCGCACAGGCGGGCGGAAAATCAACCCCGCTCAGAGTCCCACCAGCGCGATCGCGGGCAGCGTCAAGATCAGCGCGATGCGCAGAAGGTCCGCGCCGACGAACCAGATCACCGCGCGCCAGGTCGCCGAAGCCGGGGTGCGCCCGTCAAGCGCGCCGATCACGAAGAGGTTCAGCCCGACCGGCGGCGTGATCAGCCCGACCTCGACGGTAATCAGCACGAGGATGCCGAACCAGATCCCGGCCTGGTCGGGCGGCAGGCCGAAGTCGAGGCCCTGAAAGATCGGCCAGAAGGTCGGGATCGTCAGCAGGATCATCGAGAGCGAATCCATGAAGCAGCCGAGGATCAGGTAGATGACGAGGATCAGCGCCAGCACCGCCCAGGGGCCGACGCCAAAGCCGGTGACCAGTTCGGCGATTTCCTGCGGCAGCCGGGTGAAGCCCAGAAAACCGTTGTAGACCGCCGCGCCGAGGATGATCAGGAACACCATTCCGGTGGTCTCGGCCGTGGCGATCAACGCGCGCCAGAGCCCGCCGCCCCGCAGCCCGCCCTGCAGTGCCGCGACCAGCCCCGTCGCGCCCGCGCCGAGCGCCGCGCCTTCGGTCGGCGAGACCACGCCGCCATAGACCCCCCCCACCACCGTCGCAAAGATCGCCAGCACCGGCCAGACGCCGACCAGCGCGCGCAGCCGCGCGCCATAGGGCAAGGGCGCATGGGCCGTGGCGGCCTCGGGGTTGCGGATCAGGTAAAGCCGCACGGCCAGCATGTAGCCCGCCACCGCCAAGAGCCCCGGCAGCACCGCGGCGGCAAAGAGGCGCGCGATATTCTGCTCGGTCAGCATGGCAAAGATCACCAGCACCACGGAAGGCGGGATCAGGATGCCAAGCGTCCCCCCCGCCGCCAGCGCCGCCGTCGACAGCCCGCCCGCATAGCCCGCGCGGCGCATCTCGGGCAGGGCCACGCGGCCCATCGTGGCGGCCGTGGCCAGAGACGAGCCGCAGATCGCACCAAACCCCGCGCATGCCCCGATCGCCGCCATCGCCAGCCCGCCTTTGCGATGCCCGATCCAGGCTTCGGCGGCGCGAAACAGCGCCCGGCTCAGCCCGCCCTGCGTCGCGAACTGCCCCATCAGCAGGAACAGCGGCACCACGGCGAGGTCGTAATTGGCGAAGGTCGAGAAAGACTCGTTCTTCATCTTGGCGAGCCACATGTTAGGGCTGCCGGTCACGAGCCACAGCCCCCCGGCGCCCACCGCCAGCATCGCGAAGCCGATCGGCGCGCGCAGCGCGATCAGCACCAGCAGCAGAGGGAAAGACCAGAGCCCGAGCGCCAGATCAGACATCCCTGCCCTCCAGCACCGCGCGCAACCCGAGCGTGGCCGCCGTCAGCGCGCCAAGCGCCGCGCCCGGCAGGCAGGCGGCATAGGCCCACCAGACCGGCAGATGCAGCAGAAAGGTCGTATCACCCGCGCGCATCTTGGATTGCATCCCCGCCTCCAGCCGCCAGGCGATAACCGCCAGCAGAAGCGCCGCCAGCGCCTGCCAGAGCAGCTCAAGCACGCGGCGCGCGGGGGATGGCAGGCGTTGCACGAATATATCGACCTGCGCATGGGCGCGGCGCAGCTGCACCAGCGGCAGAAAGGCGAAAACGATCGGCGGAAGGGCGTGCTCGACGATCTCGAAGCTGGCCTTGAACGGGCCGATGCCGCTGTCGAGAATGGCCTGCGCCAGCCCCGCCGCATGCGCCCCGGCCCAGGCCGAGGTCGCGAATTTCAGCGCCAGCGCCCCCAGCGCGCTGAGACAGACCATTGCCACCAGCGCCAAAAGACCAACGCCGCCCAGGAGTGCAAAGGCACGCACGGGCGGCGCGATCAGTTTATGGGTGGCGCGCGGGTTCACTCGGCCGAATGCTGGGCGATCAGGGCGCGCGCGCGCGCGATCAGCGCGGCGCCGTCGATGCCCTGCTCCGACATCTCGGTCGCCCAGGCCTCGATCACCGGCTGCGAGGCGGCTTCCCATTCGGGCGTAGTCTCGGCGGGAATGGTGACGATCGTGTTGCCCAGACCCTCGGCGAAAGCACGCGACGGCACGTCTTCGCCCTGCTGCACCTTGCCTGCATTGGCCGAGAAGGCCGCGCCCGAGACGCTGTCGATCGCGGCGCGCAGGTCTTCGGGCAGGCCCTCGTAGCGGCCCTTGTTCATCGCGAGGATGAAGGTCGCGGTATAGATCGAGGGGCCGGCGAATTCGGTGTGGTTATGCACGATCTCGCCCACCTTGAGCGAGGCCGAAACCTCCCACGGCAGGAGCGCGCCGTCGATCACCCCGCGCGCGAGGCTTTCGGGCACCGCCGGCACCGGCATGCCGACCGCGGTCGCACCCAGATGCTCCAGCAGCTTCGTGGTCACCCGCGACGGGCCGCGCAGCGTCATGCCCTTGAAGTCATCAAGCCTCGAAATCGGCCGGTTCGCATGGATCACGCCCGGCCCGTGCACCCAGGCGCCCAACAGGTGCAGATCCTTGAAATCATTGGAGACCATTTCCTCTTGCGCAAGGTCCCAATAGGCGGCTGAGGCGGCCTCGGCGTCAGCAACCATGAACGGCAGCTCGAACACTTCGGTGCGCGGGAAGCGGCCCGGCGTGTAGCCCGGCAGCGTCCAGATGATGTCGACGACGCCATCGGTCGCCTGATCGGCCAGATCGGTGGGTTTGCCGCCCAGCTGCATCGAGGGGTAATGCTCGATCTTGATGCGACCCTGCGAGGCCTCTTCGACCGCGGCAATCCAGGGCGTCAGGATCTGGGCCGGAACAAAGCTGTTCTCCGGCAGAAACTGATGCAGCCGAAGCGTGACCTCTTCGGCCCGTGCGGGGCTCGCGAGCCCAAGGGCCAGCATGGCAGTGGCAAGAATGCGTTTCATGGATCCTCCTGTCCTGTCAGGCGCTTTATCAATGCACGAACCCTCTCTGTCCAGAGAGCGCCCGACAGATTGCAGCCCATGAGCGACGTGCGCGAGGGGAAATTTTGCGCGCCCTGCCCCCTTGTAATCGCGCCCGCCCGTACGGGCTCTACGCGCAACAGGTTCCGCGAAATCGCGCCTGAGCCCGCTTGCCTCTCGCACGCGCGCGCGATCCGCGTTAAAGAGGGGGAAATCGAAGGGGGACAGGCTCGTGACGGTTCGGAAATACGGTGGATTCGGCAAGGCTGCGATGATCGCGGCGCTCGGGATGACGACGGCTTTGGCGGGTGGCGCCGGGGCGGAACCGACGACGGGGTTTTCGTTCAACAGCTTCGGCCTGCCCGGCCTGATCGACATGCCCTCGGCCGAGGTGCGCCCCGATGGCGAGTTTTCCTCGACGGTGGCGCTGCGCGATGGCGACATGCGCGGCTCGTTCAGCTTTCAGATCCTGCCCTCGCTGACCGGCACGCTGCGGTTTTCGCGCTCGGACGAGCTGGGCGGCGGCGACACGCTGAAGGACCGCAGCTTTGACCTGCACTGGCAGATCCTGAGCGAAGAGGGCTGGCGCCCGGCGGTCGCGGTCGGCCTGCGCGATATGGTCGGCTCGGGCACCTATTCATCGGAATACCTTGTCGCCACCAAAAGCTTCGGCCCGCGGATCAAGGCCACTGCCGGTCTCGGCTGGGGGCGCCTTGGCACCGAGGGCGGCCATGGCGGCGGCACTCGGCCCGCGCCCTCGGGCGATGGCGACATTAATTCCGACATGTGGTTCCGCGGCCCTGTCGCGCCCTTCGCGGGTCTGGCCTATGCCGCCAGCGACCGGCTGACGCTCAAGGCCGAACTCAGCTCGGACGCCTATCTCGCCGAAGAGGCGAACGGCTTCGACCGCAAGACCTCGCTGAATATCGGCGCGGATTACAAATTCAACGAGATGATCGGCGTGGGCGCCTATTACCTTGCCGGCTCCGAGGTCGGCATTCAGGTGAATATCGCGCTGGACCCGCGCAACCCGCCGGCGCCTTCGGGGCTGGAGCGCGCGCCGCTGCCGGTGCGTCCGCGCGTGGCGCCGGGCGCCGATGTCGACGGCTGGACGGGCGCCTGGAGCGCCGATCCGACCGCGCGTCCCGCGATTCAGAAATCGGTGGCCGATGCGCTCAAGGCCGACGGGCAGCTGCTGGAAAGCATGAAGCTCACCGCGACCGGCGTCGAGCTGCGCGTGCGCAACGAAACCTATGACGCGCGCCCGCAGGCGATCGGCCATGTCGCGCGCATCCTGACCCGCGCGATGCCGCCCTCGGTCGAGAGCTTTACCATCACGCTGGTGGAAAAGGGCATGCCGACCTCGTCGACGACGCTGCAACGCTCGGATATCGAGGCGATGGAGAACGGCCCCGCCCATGAGATTCTGGCCAAGACCGCGATCTCGGAGGCCGCACTTGGCACCGCGGGCTATGACGCCAACCCCGATCTCTATCCGCGCTACAAATTCGCGCTCTCGCCCTATCTCGACCTCGGGCCGCATCAGGCGGGCGAGAATATGCGCGCCGATGTCGGGCTGCAGTTCAAGGGCCGCTTCGAGCTGGCGCCGGGGCTGCTGCTGTCGGGCACGGTGCGCCAGCGCGCCGCGGGCAATATCGAGGACGGCACCTACACGCCCTCGCTGACTTCGCCGGCGGTCGTGCGCTCGGATATCGGACTCTACAAGCAAGAGGGCGACCTTGCGGTGCAGAACCTGATGCTGTCGTGGTACGGGCGCCCGGGCGACAACCTCTATTCGCGCGTCTCGGTTGGCTATCTCGAACGGATGTATGGCGGCGTGTCGGGCGAAGTGCTGTGGAAGCCGGTGGATTCGCGCCTAGCCCTTGGCGCCGAACTGAACTGGGTCAAGAAACGCGACTATGACCAGCATTTCGGCTTCCAAGATTACGACACGGTCTCGGGCCATGTTTCGGCCTATTACGACTTCGGCAAGGGCCTGACCGGGCAGCTCGATCTCGGCCGCTACCTCGCCGAGGACTGGGGCGCAACGGTCTCGGTCGATCGCGAGCTGGCGAATGGCTGGAAGGTCGGCGCCTTTGCGACGCTCACCGACATGAGCCAGGCCGAGTTCGGCGAAGGCGGCTTTGACAAGGGCATCCGCCTGTCGATCCCGCTGTCCTGGGCGCAGGGCAAGCCGACGCTGGCCACCTTCGACCATACCGTGCGCCAGTCGATCGGCGATGGCGGCGCGCGCGTGGATGTCGAGGGGCGCCTTTACGAAACCATCAAGGACACCCATGTCGGCGCGCTCTATGACGACTGGGGCCGCGTGTGGCGATGAGCCTGAAGCGCGCGATCCCGGCGGCTCTGCTCTGCGCACTGGCGCTGGGGGCCTGTGCGCGTGACAGCGCGGGGCTTGGCGCGGCACCGACGGGTGGCAGCCTGCTGGCCGGGTCGTTGGCCAGCGCCCTGCCCGGCCGCAAGGCCAAGGCCGGTGCGCCGCAGGACGTGGCCACGATTGCCGCCAATGCGCTGGCCGCGAACAGCGGGCCAGTGCTGCTGGCACAGTTCGAAGGGGCCCCCACGCCGATGGTCATGGCCGAGCGCGGGCGCAACGGCGCGATGCGCACCTTCATCTCGCCCGACAACCGCGCGCTGATCCTGCGCGACGGGATGATGGCGGGCACGCGGGGCCTTGGGCGCGACCTGATGTCGTCGGAGACCGCGGAAAGCGCCGCGCTGATCGGCGCGCGCAAGGCGGGCACGGCGAAGCGTGTGCAATATTATCTGGACGGTGACGGGCTGGAACGGCCGCTGCCGATGACCTGCACGATCGCGCCGGGCGCGCCAATGCAGCAGCAGGGCGTGACGGTGACGCCGGTCTCCGAGACCTGCGCGCCGGCGGGGGCCGAGAACAGCTATATGGTTGGGGCGGATGGCCGCATCCTGGCGTCGCGGCAATGGATCGGGCCGCGCATGGGCTATCTGAACATCACGCAGCTGCGCGACTGAGCCACGAGCACATCTTTATGCGAAAGGGGCCCACGCGGCCCCTTTTTGCTGCCCGGCCCTGCGCGCGGCCCCCGGACAAACGAAAAGGCCGGGAAGCCATTCAGCTTCCCGGCCTTTGGTCTGGGCTTGCGCCCGAACCCTATTAGTCGTTCGACGCCACGGCGATGCCGACCAGCAGCAGCAGCGGGATCAGGATCGCGGCGTTCGACGACGACGCGCCTTCGGCGACGACCGGCTCTTGAGCGACGACCGGGGCTTCGTAGCCGCCGGCAACAGCGGTGGTGGCGGTCAGGCCGAGGGCCAGAGCGAGGGTAGCGAGTTTTTTCATAGTAATCTCCGTCATTACTTGAGACAGCCGCCAACTGTCGGCAGCATCGGGGTGACACTTACACAGGCCCCGAGAATTGCAAAGAGGAAAACGGAATGTCCTCAATATGGTTGAGGCGACTGTTGCAGTTTCGCACATCCCGTAACGGAAAGCGCCTGTATTTTCGGCCCGGACGCCGCGCGGATGTCCGCATGGGAAAAATTTCTGTGTTTTCCCCGTGCCTAAGCCGCGATAATACGCTTTTTGCAACAGCCACATTTGTGCTCCGAAATCGTGCGGCCGCAGAATCACGCCGCAGCCCGGGCGGGAGAACCTAGATGAAAATCGTGATGATCGGGACCGGATATGTCGGACTGGTGTCGGGCGTGTGTTTCTCCGACTTCGGGCACGAGGTGATCTGCGTCGACAAGGACCCGCGCAAGATCGAGATGCTCGAACGCGGCGAGGTGCCGATCTACGAGCCCGGGCTCGAGCAACTGATGGCGAAGAATGTCGAGGCCGGGCGGCTGAGCTTTTCGCTCGACCTCAAGGCCTCGGTGGCAGATGCGGAGGCGATCTTTATCGCGGTCGGCACGCCGACGCGGCGCGGTGATGGCCATGCCGACCTGAGCTATGTGATGGCCGCCGCCGAGGAAATCGCCCATGCGATGACCGGCTACGCGGTGGTGGTGACGAAATCGACGGTCCCCGTGGGCACCAACCGTCAGGTCCGGCAGGTGATCCGCAAGGCGCGCCCCGATCTGGAATTCGACGTGGCCTCGAACCCCGAATTCCTGCGCGAAGGTGCCGCGATCGACGATTTCATGCGCCCCGACCGGGTCGTCGTCGGCGTGACCTCGGAGCGCGCGAAAGAGGTGATGGGCGAGATTTATCGCCCGCTGTTCCTGCGCGAATTCCCGATCCAGTACACCGATCTGGAAACCGCCGAGATGATCAAATACGCGGCCAACGCGTTCCTCGCGACCAAGATCACCTTCATCAACGAGATCGCGCGGCTCTGTGAAAAGACCGGCGCGGACGTCAAGGAAGTGGCCCGCGGGATGGGTCTTGATGGCCGCATCGGCAACAAGTTCCTGCACGCGGGGCCGGGCTATGGCGGCTCGTGTTTCCCGAAAGATACCAAGGCGCTGGCCCGCATCGGTCAGGATTATTCCAGCCCGATGGAAATCGTCGAGACGGTGATCCGCGTGAACGAAGACATCAAGCGCCGGATGATCGACAAGATCGTCGATCTTTGCGACGGCACGCTCAATGGCAAGACGATCGCGGTGCTGGGCGTGACCTTCAAGCCGAACACCGATGACATGCGTGACGCGCCCGCGCTGACGATCGTGCCGGCGCTGGTGGGTGGTGGCGCCAAGGTCAAAGTCGTCGATCCGCAGGGCCGCGCCGAGGGCGAACATCTGCTGCCCGGCGTGCATTGGGTCGAGGACCCGTACAAGGCCACGACCAAGGCCGATTGCGTGGTGATCCTGACCGAGTGGAACGAGTTCCGCGGCCTCGACCTGAAGAAGATGGCGAAAAAGATGACCAGCGCCCGCATGGCGGACCTGCGCAACATCTATACCGCGCGCGATGCGAAACGCGCGGGCTTCGAGGCTTATATCGGTGTCGGGCGCCGCACGCTGGGCGAGCAGGACGACTGACGCCTAGCCGCGCCGCCGGACCATCAGCGAAAGCGTAAACAGCACCGCCGCCGCCGCCACGATCGACGGCCCGGCGGGGGTGTCGAGTTGCAGCGAGCCGTAAAGCCCCGCCAGAACCGAGGCCGCCCCCACCGCCGTGGCACCCAGCGCCATCGCCTCGGGGTTGCGCGCAATCTGGCGCGCCGTGGCCGCCGGGATGATCAGCAGCGCCGCGATCAGCAACGCCCCCACGATCTTGATCGAAACCGCCACCGTCAGCGCCAGCGCGACCGTCAGCGCGAGCCGTTCGGCCCGCGGGTTCAGCCCCGAGGCGCGCGCGAGTTCCTCGTTCAGCGTCGCGGTCAACAGCCCCTGCCAGCGCCAGGCCAGAAGCGCCGCGACCAGCGCCGCGCCGCCCCAGACGATCGCAAGATCCGTGCGGCTGACCGCGAGGATATCGCCAAAGAGCCAGGCGCTCAGGTCGACCCGCAGCCCCGACTGGAACGAGGCCGCGACCAGGCCGAAGGCCAGCGCCGAATGCGCCAGCACGCCTAGCACCGTATCCATCGCGTGCCCGCGCCCCGAGAGCCCCGCCACCGTCAGCGCCATTCCCAGCGCCACCGTCAGCGTGCCGACATAGACCGAGATCCCGAAGGCGAAGCTCAGCGCGACGCCAAAGATCGCGGCATGGGCGGTCGCGTCACCGAAATAGGCCATCCGCCGCCAGACTACGAAAGACCCCAAAGGCCCGGTGGCCAGCGTCAGGCCAAGCCCGGCCAGCGCCGCGCGGATCAGAAAATCGTCAAGCATGGTCATGGTGATGGTGCTCATGTGCGGGGTCATGGGTGCAGGCCGCCCCGCCCTCGTGTTCGTGGTCGTGTTCGTGGCGATAAAGGGCAAAGGCGCCCCCGGTGCCCAGCCCGAAAAGCGCGCGATATTCGGGCGCCTCGGACACCACCTTGGGCGTGCCCTCGCAGCAAACATGGCCATTGAGGCAGATCACCCGATCCGAGGCCGACATCACCACATGCAGGTCATGGCTGACCATCAGCACCGCGCAGCCGGTTTCGGTGCGCAGATCCTCGATCAGCCGGTAGAAGGCGGCGGTGCCGGGCTGGTCGAGCCCCTGCGTCGCCTCGTCGAGGATCAGGATCTGCGGCCGCATCAGGAGTGCACGCGCCAGCAGCACGCGCTGGAATTGCCCACCCGAAAGCCGCGCGAGCTGGCGCGTCTCAAGCCCCGGCACGCCGGTATGGGCCAGCGCCTCGGCGGCCTCGGCATCGCTCACGCGGCGCGGCAGCGACAGGAACCGGCGCACCGTGATCGGAAGGCTCGCGTCGATATGCAGCTTTTGCGGGACATAGCCGATGCGCAGGCCCGGCGCGCGGATCACGCGCCCCTCGGCGGGCGTTTCCAACCCGATCAGCGCCCGCACCAGCGTCGATTTTCCCGACCCGTTCGGGCCGACGATGGTCACGATCTCGCCCGGCTCAAGCGCGAGATCGACCCCGGCCAGCACCCGGGTCTCACCGTACTCCACGGCAAGATTCTCCGCGCGGATAAGCGGCGTCATACGGCCTCTCCGGCGCAGGCGGGACAAAGGCCGAGCGCCTCGATATTGGCGCGCTCGACGGTGAACCCGGCCTCGGCGGCGGCGGCATCAAGGGCCGCGCGCACGGGCTCGCCCGCCGCTTCGGCCACCGCATCGCAGGCCCGGCAGATCAGGAAGACGGGCGCATGCGCCTGCCCCGGATGCATGCAGGCCGCAAAGGCGTTCAGCCGCCGCACGCGATGCGCAAGCCCTTGGTCTACAAGGAATTCCAGCGCGCGATAGGCCACCGGCGGCTGCGAGCCGAAGCCCTCGGCCGCCAGCTTTTCCAGCACCTCATAGGCGCCCATCGCGCGGTGTTCCTGCAACAGGATCTCAAGCGTCCGGCGGCGCACCGGCGTCATCCGGGCGCCTGCGCGCGCAGCCACATCCTCGGCCCGCGCCAGCGTGTCGCGCGCGCAGTGATCGTGGTCATGGCTGGCAAAGGCCAGTGACGGCTGGGATTCGTTTTTCATGTTATACTGTCACATTCATCTTGACGCGTTACGATATAACATAAATATATTCGACCGGATCAACAAGACCAGAATGGACCCGACATGAAGCCCTTGCTCGCCTCCTTGCCGCTCGCCCTCCTCCCCGCTTTCGCCAATGCGGAAGTGCCGCGCGTCGTCACCGATATTCCCGCCGTGCAGTCGCTTGTCGCGCAGGTGATGGAAGGTGTCGGCGCCCCCGAGGTGCTGCTGGAGCAGGGCGCCAACGCGCATAACTATCAACTCCGCCCCTCGCAGGCGCGCGCGCTGCAAGAGGCCGATCTGGTGGTCTGGATCGGGCCGGAAATGACGCCCTGGCTGGGGCGTGCGATCGAGGGCGTAAGCCGGGGCGGCGCGCTGTCGTTGCTGGACGCCCCCGGCACGCATCTGCAGGCCTTTGGCGCGGGTGCGCATGACCATGATGACCACACCGAGGAGACACACGACGACCATGACCACGAGGCCGAAGCCAAGGCCGACATGCATGACGATCACGACCACAGCGGCACCGACCCGCATGTCTGGCTTGATCCGGTCAATGCGCAAAGCTGGCTGGGCCTGATCGCGCAAGAACTCTCGGCCCGCGACCCCGCTAACGCGGCGCAATATGCCACCAATGCCGAGGCGGCGGCAGCGCGGATCGCGGCGCTCGACACCCGGATCGCCGCCGAGCTGGCGCCTATCGCGAGGCGCCCCTTCGTCGTGTTCCATGACGCTTACGGCTATTTCACCGCGCATTACGGGCTGACGCAGGCGGGCACGGTCGCGCTTGGTGATGCCGCTGCGCCGGGGGCCGAACACCTCTCGGAGCTGCGCGCCGACTTGCAGGCAGGCGGCGTGGTCTGCGCCTTCCCCGAAGCTCAGCATGACCCGAAACAGGTCCGCCAGCTCGTCGAAGGCACGGGTGTGAAACTGGGCGGCGCGCTGGACCCGTCGGGTTCGAGCCTCCCCTATGGCCCGGCGCTTTACGAAGGGCTGATGCAGGGGCTGGCCGATACGCTGACCGCCTGCCTCGCCGATTAAGCGCCCGGCCCCGGCTCGGGCGGCTCCAGCAGGTCTTCGATGAACAGGCTCAGGAGCTGCGGCCGCCCGCTCACCCCCGCCTTGCGATAGATCGCGGCGGTCTGCGCCTTGACCGTGCCTTCCGAGGTCGTGCGCAATGCCGCGATCTCGGAGGTCGAAAGCCCCTTGATCGCAAACAGGGCCACGTCGCGCTCGGCGGGCGACAGGCCCCATTCCACGAATCTTTCCTCAAGCACCTCGGCAAAGGCCGATGACGCCCGTCGGAGCTTTTCACGCGCCTCGCGCGCCTCGTGCAACGATCGCCAGAGCATGATCGCGCCAAGGATCACCCCCAGGATCAGCCCGATCGCTGCACCGATCTCCAGCACCTCGCGGCTTTGCCACGAGATCGGCTCCAGATAGACGCCGAACACCGACAGGAGGATATCCGAGACGAAAAACAGCGCACAGAGCGCCTGGATCGCGAGAACGGCCAGAAGGGTCAGGATACGCGTCACAGGCGGCACCTCGCGCCGCTTCGCTCAGTCATCATCATCCGAACCGCTCCCCGAGCCGGAACTGTCGTCCGAGTCGTCGTCATCGCTGTCGGAGCCCGAATGATCGTCATCGTCGTCGCGATCATCGCGGTCGTCGTCGTAAGAGCCGGAGTCCTTGTCATAGCTCCGCCCCGCGCTCGACCCGTCGCTCAGTTCGGGGATATGGCGCCCACGGCGATCGCGCAGCAGGTCGCGCAGGATCTCTCCGGTGCGCGGGTCCAGCACGATCTCACGCTCGGTGTCGCCCCGGCGCGCGGTGATCCGCATCCGGCCCAGGAGCGTGCGCCGGACGGAAACGTCGCGATAGCCGAACGACTCGAGCTGGCGCACCACCGCATCGACCGGCGCCTCGGCCCGGGCCAGACCCGGAGCCAGCGCGGCAGCGGCAAGACCCGCACCCAGCCGTGACAGGAACATGCGCCTGTTCATGAGAGACCCTTCCCGAACGCTCCTGACATCAGAAGCGCCCCCGATAATGCGGGGGCGCTGTGCTGCGGGCAAGGGGGCTTACCCACAGCACGTCGACAGATTCGACACTGCTCAGTCGTCGTCGCCGTCATCGTCCGAACCGGAACCGCCATGATCGTCGTCATGGTCGTCATCCGAGCCGCTACCCGAGTGATCGTCATCGTCGTCATCGTCGTCGTCATCCGAGCCGCTGCCCGAGTGATCGTCGTCGTCATCCGAGTCGTCGTCGGAATCATCATCGGAGTCGTCGTCATCGTCATCATCGTCGTCATCGAGGAAGTCCTCGTCGCGATCGCGCACCGAGACGCCCCGGCTCATGTCTTCGCCTTCGCGCACGGTGTGCGTTTCCTGCTTCAGGACCTCGCCGGTCTCGCGGTCATAGATCACTTCGACTTCGGTCGTGCCATCGCTCGCCTCGACCTTGATCTCGGTCGGGCCGCGCTTGATCTCGATCGAGGTGAAGCCCTGCGCGGTGAAACCGTCTATGATCGACTGCGTCGAGACTTCGGCCGAAGCCGCGCCCCCGGCGAACGTGGCCGCGGTGGCCAGCATCAGGAATTTACGTTTCATCTCTGTCTCCCTTGGTTCCGGCGGCGGATCGGTGCCGCGATGACCCCAATAGAGAGGAGTTTTGCCGGGCCGGCTATTGAACCGAAGGACTAAAACACCCTGTTCTGTCGTTGGTTGAGCCGCATATATCAAAAGTTTATACGCAAAAACCCACGCTTTCGCGTGGGTTTAGCGGAAATTTAACAGATCGTCCGGCCTCAGATCTTGATATCGACCTTGAGGTGCTTCGCGACGGTGAAGATATCCTTGTCGCCCCGGCCCGAGAGATTGACCACGATGATATGGTCCTTGGGCAGGGTCGGCGCGATCTTGATCACATGCGCGAGCGCGTGGCTCGATTCGAGCGCAGGGATGATGCCTTCGGTGCGGCACAGCGTCTGGAACGCACCCAGCGCCTCGGCATCGGTGATCGAGACATACTCGGCGCGGCCGATGTCATGGAGCCAGCTATGCTCGGGCCCGATGCCCGGATAGTCGAGCCCCGCCGAGATCGAATGGCCCTCAAGGATCTGGCCATCGTCATCTTGCAGAAGATAGGTGCGGTTGCCATGCAGCACGCCCGGACGCCCACCGGTCAGCGAGGCGCAATGCTGCATCCGGTCGTCAACGCCGAGCCCGCCAGCCTCGACACCGATGATGTTCACGCTCGGGTCGTCGAGGAATTCATAGAACAGGCCCATCGCGTTCGAGCCACCGCCCACGGCGGCGATGATCGTGTCGGGCAGACGCCCCTCGCCTTCCTGCGCCTCAAGCTGCCAGCGGGTTTCACGCCCGATAATCGCCTGAAAGTCGCGCACCATCGCCGGATAGGGCGCCGGGCCCGCCACCGTGCCGATGCAATAGAACGTGTCGCGCACATTGGTCACCCAGTCGCGCAGCGCATCGTTCATCGCGTCTTTCAGCGTGCCGCGGCCAGACGTCACCGGCACCACCTCGGCGCCGAGCAGACGCATCCGGAACACGTTCGGCGCCTGCCGCTCGACATCCGTCGCGCCCATGTAGACGATGCATTTCAGGCCGAATTTCGCGCAGACCGTGGCGGTCGCAACGCCGTGCTGACCGGCGCCGGTTTCGGCGATGATCCGGGTCTTGCCCATGCGCCGCGCCAGCAGGATCTGCCCCAGCACGTTGTTAATCTTATGCGCGCCGGTGTGGTTCAGCTCTTCGCGCTTGAGATAGACCTTGGCGCCGCCCAGCTCTTCGGTCAGGCGCGGAGCGAAATAGAGCGGGCTCGGGCGGCCCACATAATTCTGCCAGAGGTCCTCCATCTCGGCCCAGAAGGTCGGGTCGGTCTTGGCGTGCTCATACTCGGCCTCGAGATCGAGGATCAGCGGCATCAGCGTTTCCGACACGAAACGCCCGCCGTGAATGCCGAAACGGCCCTTCGCGTCGGGGGCGTTCATGAAGCTGTTGGGGCGGTCTTCGGACATGCGCAGTCACCTTGAAAAATCTGTCCCTCCGCAGATAGCGCGAATGGGGGGGGCGGTAAAGTTAGCGGCGCAAAATATCATGCGCTGCCGCTTTGCGCGCGAAGGGAACCCTGCGGATCAGGCGCTTTGCGCGGCGGCGATGAAGGCGCGGATCAGGGCGGGGTCTTTCTGGCCGGGTGCGCTTTCCACGCCCGAGCTGACATCGACCTGCCAAGCGCCGGTGAGGCGCACCGCCTCGGCGACGTTCCCGGGCGTGAGCCCGCCCGCCAGCATCCAGGGCCGCGCCCATTCGCGCCCGGCAATCAGCCGCCAGTCGAAGGCCAGCCCGTTGCCACCCGGCAGATCGGCCCCTTTCGGCGCCTTCGCATCGACCAGGATCTGGTCGGCCACCGCCTCATACTCGGCCAGCGCGGGCAGATCCGAAGCTTCGGCAACGCCCACCGCCTTCATCACGGGCAGGCCAGTGCGCGCGCGAATCTCGGCCACGCGGGCGGGCGTTTCGGCGCCATGCAGCTGGACCATGTCGATCGGCACTTCGGCCAGGATCGCGTCCAGATCGGCGTCCGAGGCATTCACCACAAGCGCCACCTTGGCCAGCCCGACGGGCGCGGCCAGCGCCAGCGCGCGGGCTTCGGCAAGGCTCAGGTGGCGGGGGCTTTTGGGAAAGAACACGAAACCCGCATAGGCCGCACCTGCCTCGGCGGCGACAGCCAGATGCGCGGGCTCGCGCAGCCCGCAGATTTTCACGCGGACACCGCCCGCGGGGCGGTTCCGGTCGATCGCAACGGTGACCATCTTACTTCGCCGGCGGCTCGATCAGGGCGAGGATCTCGTCTTTCGGGCCCTCTTTCGAGGTCTTGAGACGATCCACTTCCTTCTCAAGATAATGCGCGCGGCGCGTCGCCTTGGTCGCGGTCGTGCGGATCTTGTATTCGCGCATCCACTCCCAGACGAAGCCGATCAACAGGCCCAAGAGGACGCCCGCGAAGATCGCCGCAAACAGCGGCACCTCAAGCGACCAGTTTAGCCCCAGATGCTGGCCGATTTCCTCGGGCAGCACCGAAAGCGTGACCCAGGCGCGGTTCGCCATGGCAATGGTGATGAGAACCACGGCGATCACGCCGAGGAACAACAGTCGCAGTAGTCGGAACATCTCAGCTCTCTTCGCCGTTCAGCCGATCCCGGAGGAGTTTGCCGGTCTTGAAGAAGGGCACGTGCTTTTCATCGACGTCCACCGCTTCGCCGGTGCGCGGGTTGCGCCCGGTGCGTGCGTCACGTCGCTTGACCGAGAAGGCGCCAAAACCGCGCAACTCGACCCGGTCGCCGCGCGCAAGCGCCGACACGATCTCTTCGAAGATCGTATTCACGATCTTCTCGACATCCCGCTGAAACAGATGCGGGTTCTCCTCGGAAATCTTCGCGATCAACTCGGATCGGATCATCGTTTCCCCCCCCAAGGGCCTCGGCTGGCAGGACCGGGTTTCTTTTTCTTTCTTCGACTATACGGAAGAATCCGCTTTGCTCAAAGTCAAAGGCTTGGAAAACGGTCGCAATTTCGTGTGGTTTTCATCGGCCTTCGCCTTTCTGAACGCCCCAAAACCGCGATTGCCCTCTTACCGGGCCGGCACTGCAACTGCAGCATAACGAATCGGCAAAAGAAAACCCCGCCCCTCTTGCGAGGGGCGGGGTCGGTCACTGACCTAAGGTCAGATTACTTGTCGCCCTTGAGGGCCGCGCCGAGGATGTCGCCCAGCGAAGCACCCGAGTCCGACGAGCCGTACTGTTCCACGGCTTCTTTCTCTTCGGCGATCTCACGCGCCTTGATCGACACGCCCAGCTTGCGGGTTTTCGAGTCGACGTTGACGACGCGGACGTCGACGTGGTCACCGACCTGGAAGCGCTCGGGGCGCTGGTCGGCGCGGTCGCGCGCGAGGTCCGAACGGCGGATGAAGGACTTCATGCCGTTGTATTCGACCTCGATGCCGCCGTCTTCGATCGCGGTCACGGTCACGGTGATCACCGAACCGCGCTTCACGCCGTCAACCGCGTCCGAGAAGGTGTCGGCGTCCAGAGCCTTGATCGAGAGCGAGATACGCTCTTTCTCGACGTCCACTTCGGTGACAGCGGCCTTGACCATGTCGCCTTTGCGGTAGTTCTGGATCGCGTCTTCGCCGCGCTGTTCCCACGACAGGTCCGACAGGTGGACCATGCCGTCGATGTCGTTGTCGAGGCCGATGAACAGACCGAATTCGGTGATATTCTTGACTTCGCCTTCGATGACAGTGCCGACCGGGTGGGTTTCAGCGAACACTTCCCACGGGTTGCGCATGCACTGCTTGAGGCCGAGCGACACGCGACGCTTCGCGGTGTCGATCTCGAGGACCATGACGTCGACTTCCTGCGAGGTCGAAACGATCTTGCCGGGGTGCACGTTTTTCTTGGTCCAGGACATTTCGGACACGTGGACCAGGCCTTCGACACCGGCTTCGAGTTCGACGAATGCGCCGTAGTCGGTGATGTTGGTCACGCGGCCCTTGTGGACCGAACCGATCGGGAACTTGGTTTCCACCGAATCCCACGGATCGTTCTGGAGCTGCTTCATGCCCAGCGAGATGCGGTGGGTGTCCTTGTTGATCTTCACGACCTGGACCTTCACGGTCTCGCCGATCGAGAGGATCTCGGACGGGTGGTTCACGCGGCGCCACGCCATGTCGGTGACGTGCAGCAGGCCGTCGACGCCGCCCAGATCAACGAACGCACCGTATTCGGTGATGTTCTTGACCACGCCATCGACGATCTGGCCTTCGGCCAGTTTCGAGATGACTTCGGCGCGCTGTTCGGCACGCGATTCTTCGAGGATCGCGCGACGCGAAACCACGATGTTGCCGCGACGACGATCCATTTTCAGGATCTGGAACGGCTGCTTGAGACCCATCAGCGGGCCGGCGTCGCGCACGGGGCGCACATCGACCTGCGAGCCGGGCAGGAACGCAACAGCGCCGCCCAGATCGACGGTGAAGCCGCCTTTGACGCGGCCGAAGATGGCGCCATCGACGCGCTCTTCCGCGGCGTAGGCTTTCTCCAGGCGATCCCAGGCCTCTTCGCGGCGAGCTTTCTCGCGCGAGATGACGGCTTCGCCACGGGCGTTTTCAACGCGGTCGAGGTAGACTTCCACTTCGTCGCCGATGGCGATCGAGGGGGCCTCGCCCGGGTTCGAGAATTCTTTCAGGTCAACGCGGCCTTCCATCTTGTAGCCGACGTCGATGATGGCCTGGCCCGCCTCGATGGCGATGACCTTGCCTTTGACAACCGCGCCCTCCTGGGGGGTGTCGATCTCGAGGGCTTCGTTCAGAAGGGCCTCGAATTCTTCCATAGTCGCTTTAGCGCACATGCAGATCAGTTCCTTTACTTCTGTTTCGCTGGCCATGCGGTTGGCTCCGCCGGTCTTTCGTTGAATAAGTCCAAACAGGGCAGACTCGCGCCTGCCCTTTCGGACCCGCGCCGTATAGGCCCGAATCCGCCCCTTCACAAGCATTTATTGGGGATCGGGGGCGCACGGGCGCAAAACCGCCCTGCCCGCGCCGCTTAGCCGCGCTGGTGGCGTAGCACCTCGGCGCAGGCGGCATCCACCGCCGCGTCGATCGTCATTTCGGAGGTGTCGATCGTCACCGCATCCGCAGCCGGGCGCAGGGGCGCATCGGCGCGGTTCATGTCGCGATCGTCGCGTTCCTTGACCTCGGCCAGCACCTGCGAGGCGTCGCCACCCACTTCCAGCCAGCGGCGATGGGCGCGCACCTCGGGGCTCGCGGTCACAAAGAGCTTCACCTCGGCGCCGGGGCAGATCACCGTGCCGATGTCGCGCCCGTCGAGCACCGCGCCGCCGTCCTGGCGGGCAAAGCGGCGCTGAAACTCAACCAAAGCCGCGCGCACCGCCGGGATCGCGGCGACTTTCGAGGCCGCCTGCCCCGCTTCGAGCGAGCGCAGATCGCCGCGCTCCAGATCCTCGGGCACGAGCCCCTCGGCTGCCGCCTCGGGCGTCATCCCTTCGGCCACTTTCGCCCCCACCGCACGATAGATCAGCCCGGTATCGAGATGCGCAAAGCCGAACCGCGCCGCGATCTGGCGCGAGATCGTGCCCTTGCCGGCGGCTGCCGGCCCGTCGATGGCCACGGTGAATTTCATAGCGCCTCTCCGTCACTGTAGCGGGCGTAGCAGGGCAGCCCGTCGGTGATCTCATAGTAATCGCCCTTGTCGGCGGCGAAAATATGATGACTGAGCCGCAGACCCGTCGGCGGATCAAGCGTGCCCGCCGTGACCCAGACGGCATCGCCCTCCTGCCAGAACAGATAGGAGCCGCAGACCGGGCAGAAGCCGCGCCGCGCTTGTGGTGAGGACTGAAACCAACGCAGCTCGCCCTCGATCCGCAGCGCCGCCATTTCGGTGCGCGCCGAGGCCGCGTAATGGCCGGTCTGGCGGCGGCACTGGCTGCAATGACAGGCCGTCACCGGCTCCAGCGGCGCCTCGACGCGGTACTGCACCCCGCCACAGAGGCAGCGCCCGGTGGTCATGCCCCGGTCCGCTCGATCTGGGCGCCAAGCCCCGCCATCAGCGCCTCGAACACCGGGAAGGAGGTGGCGATCGGCGAGCCGTCATCGACCGCGACCGGTTTCTGGCTGGCCAGCCCCAGCACGAGGAAGCTCATCGCGATGCGGTGGTCGATATGGGTCTGGCAGGTCGCGCCGCCGGGCACGTTGCCGGGGCCCATGCCGTGGACGATCAGCGTGTCTTCATCTTCCTCGATGCGCACACCGCAGGCCTCAAGCCCGCGCGCCATCGCGTCGATCCGGTCGCTTTCCTTCACCCGCAGCTCATGCACACCGCGCATCACCGTGGTGCCGGTGGCGCAGGCGGCGACAACCGAAAGCACCGGGTATTCGTCGATCTGCGCGGCGGCGCGCTCGGGCGGCACCTCGATGCCGTGCAGCTCCGAATAGCGGACGCGCAGGTCGGCCACGGGCTCGCCGCCCTCGGTCCGTTCGTTCAGGAATTCGATATCGGCGCCCATGTCGCGCAGCGTCAGGAACAGCCCGTTGCGCGTCGGGTTCTGACTGACGCCCGGCACGAGGATATCGGAGCCCGGCACCAGAAGGGCCGCGCAAACCGGGAATGCCGCCGAGCTCGGGTCGCGCGGCACGGCGACCTTTTGCGCCCTGAGCTCGGGCTGGCCTTGCAGGGTGATCTTGTGGCCCTCGGGGGTGTCCTCGGTGGTAATCTCGGCGCCAAAGCCACGCAGCATCCGCTCGGTATGGTCGCGCGTGGGGGTCTTTTCGATCACCACGGTCTGGCCGGGCGCGTTCAGCCCCGCCAGCAGAACCGCCGATTTCACCTGCGCCGAGGCCATCGGCGTCACGTAGCTGACCGGCACCGGATCGGCGGCACCCACGATGGTCATCGGAAGACGGCCGCCCTTGCGGCCATAGGCGCGCGCACCGAACAGCGCGATCGGGTCAGTCACACGGCCCATCGGGCGCTTGCGCAGGCTCGCGTCGCCGGTAAACGTGGCCGAGATCGGAGAACTGGCCATGCAGCCCATGATCAGCCGCACGCCGGTGCCCGAATTGCCGCAGTCGATGACCTGCTCGGGCTCGGCAAAGCCGCCGACGCCCACGCCATCCACCGTCCAGTGCCCCGGGCCAAGCCGTTTCACGGTGGCGCCAAAGGCCTCCATCGCCTTGGCGGTATCCAGAACGTCCTGCCCTTCCAGGAGCCCCGTCACCTCGGTCTGGCCGACCGAAAGTGCGCCAAGGATCAGCGCGCGATGGCTGATCGACTTGTCGCCGGGCACCTCGGCCACACCCGAGAGCGGGCCGCCCTTGCGGGATTTCATCAAAATCGGATCGCCATGGCCGGACATGCGTGCCTCCCTCAAAGCCTTGGCCCCTGTTAGCGCAAGGGGGCGGGGGCGGCAATCGGCAGGCGGGGCGACGGCGCGATTTTCCCGCCGCGCCCCCCTCAGGGGCGGCGATAGGTCAGGTAATGCGGCTTGCGGCCCTCGCGCAGCGCCTTTTGTTCGTAGCGCGTCGAGATCCAGTCATCCCAGGGCGCGTCCCAGTCGCCCGGCACCTCGGCGGGGGCGGCAGGGTCGAAGCCCGCGGGCACCTCGAATTCGGGCACGAAGCCAGCCTGCGGCACCTCTTCAACCGCCTGGCGCACGTAATCGGGAATGTCGGTCGCGATGCGAAATTCAGCCCCCGGTTTCAGCGCGCGAAACAGCGGCGCAAGGTGCTCTTGTGTCACGAACCGGCGGCGGTGGTGGCGCTTTTTCGGCCAGGGGTCGGGGTAGAGCAGAAAGGCCTTTTCAAGGCTGGCTTCCGGCAGCACATCGAGCAGGTCGCGCGCATCGCCCGGATGCACCGCGACGTTCTGCACCTCAAGCCGCCGGATCTTGCCCAGAAGCATCGCGACACCGTTGATGAAGGGCTCGCAACCGATGATCTCGACACCCGGATAGGTCTCGGCCATGTGGACCATATGCTCACCACCGCCGAAGCCGACCTCCAGCCAGACCGGCTTGCCATGAAACCGCGCGGCCATGTCGAGGGGCACACGCGTGGGGTTCTCCTCCCAGCGAACCTTGCCCGGCGAGAGCGCCGCCAGATCCTCGGTCAGATAATCCTTCTGCGCCTGATTGAGCGTCTTCCCATGGCGGCGGCCATAGAAATTGCGCCAGCCGCGCTCGGGGTGATCGGGGGTTTTGGGCGTGTCACTCATGGGGCGCGCACCTAACGCCGCCCCGCGCGCCGGTCAAGCCGTCTCAGGCCTTGAGGATCAGCATCAGCCCCAGCGCCATCGAGCCAAGCCCCGCCGCGCGCATCACGCTGATCGGGCGCTGGATCGCCCCAAACAGCCCGAACTGGTCGATCAGGGCCGCCGAAATCATCTGCCCCATCAGCACGAAGAACACCGCATTGCCGACGCCGAATTTGGGCGCAACCCAGGTGATCGAGAGCACGTAGAAACACACCAGCAGCCCGGCGAGAAACAGATAACGCGGCTGCGCGGGCACGTGGCGGAAGGCCAAAGGCCCCTGCGTCAGCATCATCGCCACCACCGCCCCGGTCAGCGCCACACAAAACAGCACCACCGCCGCGACGACGGGCGATCCGATGCGCGCGCCCAATTGCGCGTTCAGCGCCGCAAGAATCGGAATGCCGATCCCCGCCGCCAGCATCACCATCGCATACCGCATGCTCTCGCCCATGATCGTCTCCCTCACTCCCTGCGCGCAGCCTGCCCGCGCCGCGCGGCGGCCACAACCCCTTTCATCGAGCCGGAAATACTCCGGGGGGAGGCCGCGCCCGCGCGGCCCGGGGGGCAGAGCCCCCCGCCCGGGCCAATGAAAAAGGCGGGCCCAAAGCCCGCCTTTCCCGAAATCCATCGTGACCCGATCTCAGAGCGCCTTCTTCAGCGCCTCGGTCAGGTCGGTCTTTTCCCAGCTGAAGCCGCCATCGGCCTCGGGGGCGCGGCCGAAATGGCCATAGGCGGCGGTGCGCGCGTAGATCGGGCGGCAGAGGTCCAGATGCGTGCGGATGCCGCGCGGGGTCAGGTCCATGCACTCACCGACAATGCGCTCGATCTCTTCATCCGGCACCTGGCCCGTGCCATAGGTATCGGCATAGATCGACAGCGGCTTGGCCACACCGATCGCGTAGGACACCTGGATCAGGCATTTCTGCGCCAGACCCGCAGCGACCACGTTCTTCGCCAGATAGCGCGCGGCATAGGCGGCCGAGCGGTCGACCTTGGTCGGGTCCTTGCCCGAGAACGCCCCGCCCCCATGCGGCGCAGCGCCGCCATAGGTGTCGACGATGATCTTGCGCCCGGTCAGGCCCGCGTCACCATCGGGCCCCCCGATCACGAAAGTGCCGGTCGGGTTGACCCACCATTCGGTCGCCTCGGTGATCCAGCCCTCGGGCAGAACCTCGCGGATATAGGGCTCGACGATGGCGCGGATGTCGTCCGAGGTCTGGCTTTCGTACATGTGCTGCGTCGAGAGCACGATCGAGCTGACGCCGACCGGCTTGCCGCCCTCGTAGCGCACCGAAAGCTGCGATTTCGCGTCGGGGCCGAGCGTCGGCTCCTGCCCGGATTTGCGCACCTCGGCGAGGCGGCGCAGGATCGCGTGGCTGTACTGGATCGGCGCGGGCATCAGCTCGGGCGTCTCGTCGGTCGCATAGCCGAACATGATACCCTGATCGCCCGCCCCATCCTTGTCGACGCCC
Organism: Pseudothioclava arenosa; assembly: GCF_002358085.1. Taxonomy (GTDB): domain Bacteria; phylum Pseudomonadota; class Alphaproteobacteria; order Rhodobacterales; family Rhodobacteraceae; genus Pseudothioclava; species Pseudothioclava arenosa. The sequence continues at coordinate 91,903 of NZ_NTJD01000002.1, read as the reverse complement.
TGGCTGATATGGGCGGATTGCGGGTGCAGGTAATTGGCGAAGTTCAGCGTCGCCCAGTGGAACTTGTCCTGCTCATAGCCGATATCCTTGACGCACTCGCGGACGATGCCGTCGATCTTGGTCATGAAGTCGGCGAGCCGGGTCTTGTCGCTCAACCCGACCTCGCCGCCGACGACGACCTGATTGGTGGTCGCGAAGGTCTCGCAGGCGACGCGGGCATTGGGTTCTTCGGCCAGGAAGGCGTCAAGCACCGCATCCGAAATCCGGTCACAGACCTTGTCGGGGTGCCCTTCCGAAACGGACTCGGAAGTGAAGATATAATTCTGTCGGGTCATTGGGAGGTGCTCCATTGATGAATCCCCGTCACGCCAGGAAGCCGTTGTGACGGTTCGATGGTCTTGCCTAGCTGGGCTTGCCCTGCCGGTCAACGCGGTATTTTCGCCGCAGGGTAGAAACCACGAGCCCAAGCGCAACAATCAGCGCAAAGACCGGCCAATCCCCCCGGCGCGCGTAAACAGTGGCCGGCAGGCTGCCCGGCAGGTCGGCATCGACCCAACCGATCTCGCCCAAGGCGATCTGTTCGACAATGCGCCCACGCGCGTCGATAAGCGCCGAGATTCCGGTATTGGCCGCGCGCGCCAGCGGCAGGCCCTGCTCGATCGCGCGCATCCGCGCCTGCGCCAGATGCTGGCGCGGCCCCGAGCCCTGCCCGAACCACGCGTCATTGGTGATCTGCAACAGCCAGTCCGCCCGCCCCGCCACCGCGCGGATATCCTGCGGGAACACGGCCTCATAGCAGATCAGCGGCACGACCCGGCCCAAGGGCCCAAGGTCCAGCAGCGTCTCGCCCGCCCCCGCCGTATAGCCGTTACCCTCTTGCGCGGCGAAGGCGGAAATACCGAGACGCGCGGCCAGATCGCCAAAGGGAATGTATTCGCCGAAGGGCACGAGATGGGTCTTGTCGTAAACCGCCGTGACCTGCGCATCAGGCGCGATCACCGCGAGCGAGTTATAGAACCGCCGCCCCTCGCCGCGCTGGATGCCCAGCACGACCGAGCGCCCGCCCGCAGCCTCGGCAATCATCTCAAGGCCCACGCCCGCGTCTTCCAGCAGGAAGGGCACCGCGGTTTCGGGCCAAAGGATCAGGTCGGGCCGGCGCGCACCGCCCAGCGGCAGCTGCCCCGTCAGGTCAAGGTGTCGCAGAAAGAATTCGCGCGCGTAATCGGCCTGCCATTTCAGGTGCTGCGCTGCATTCGGTTGGATCAGGCGCAGACGCACCGGGGTTTCGCGCACGGGCACGGGTACGGCCAGTTGTGCCTGCCCCCAGAGCCCAAGCCCGCTCGTCCCGGCAATCAGCACCAGCGGCACCAGCAGCCCCGCCCAGCGGCGCGCGGCCAGTGCGCGCAGGCCCGCAACCAGCCCCGCCGCCAGGAATGTCGTCAACAGCGACAGCCCGATCGGGCCGATCAGGGCGCCCACCTGCGCGACAGGACTGTCCAGCCAGACATGGCCCAAAAGCACCCAGGGAAAGCCGGTAAACACATAGGATCGGAGCGCGTCCGAGGCCGCAAAGCCGAGCGCCACGCCCCAGGGCCGAGGCGCCCCCGGCCCGGCCAGCGCCGCCCCCGCACCCGTCGCCAAGGCCCAGAACAGCCCCATTCCCGCCGCCATCAGCACCAGCGCGAAAGGCGCCATCCAGCCATAGATCTCGGCTTCGACAAAGAAAGGCTCGACGATCCAGTGCATCGCGGCCAGCGCATAGCCAAAGCCCGCGGCAAAGCCGATCCAGGCGGCCGAACCGGCGCAGCCCGGGCGCGCGGCCAGGCCGATCACCCCCGCCAGCGCCAGCGCCGCCACCGGCCAGAGCCCGAAGGGCGCCTGTCCCAGCGCCACACCCGCGCCCAGCGCCATGGCCGCCAACAGCCAAAGCCAGCCGGGCCGAAGGGGCGCGCGAAACAGGCGAAGGGCGCGCGGCATCTATTCCGCCGCCACACCCGGCAGGCGCACGCGCAGGCGCTTGATCCGGCGCGGGTCGGCGTCGATCACCTCGTATTCCACGCCATTCTCGGCCACGATCACCTCGCCGCGCGAGGGCACCCGGCCCACCTGCATGAAGACCAGCCCGCCGAGCGAGTCGATCTCGTCATCCTCTTCGGGGCGGGCAAGCTTCAGGCCGATCTCGGTTTCGAACTCGCCCAGTGGGGCGCGCGCCTGCACAACCCATTGGCCGGGCTTTTCCTGCGTCCAGAACCGGCCCTCGGCCTCGTCATGCTCGTCCTCGATCTCGCCGATCACCTGCTCGATCAGGTCCTCGAGCGTGACCAGCCCGTCAACGCCGCCATATTCGTCGATCACCAGAGCCATGTGGATGCGCTGGACCTGCATCTTTTGCAGCAGCACACCGATCGGCATCGAGGCGGGCACGTAAAGCAACGGACGCAACAGCTTGCGCACCGAGAACCGCCCGACCCCCGACTTACCGAAACCATGTTCGAGCGCCAGATCCTTGAGGTGCACAAGCCCCAGCGGCGTATCGAGCGTATCCTTGAACACCGGCAGGCGCGAATAGCCATGCTCGCGGAACACCTCGACCAGCGCGTCGCGGGTGATGTCGGCGGGGACGGCGACAATCTCGACCTTGGGGATGGCAACATCGCCCACACGCATCTTGCGCAGATTGCCCATGCCGGGCAGCGGCGCAGGCGCGGCTGGCGCGGTCAGCGCCGGGCGCTCGGGCTCGTCCGGCGCGGGTTCAGGCCCGGCGAACGCATCCAATATCCTGCCAAAGAACCCGCGCGAGGCGGCTTCAGACGAACTCTCGCCCGCGTCTTCCGACGAAGCGGGCGCGTTGGCGGAGGATCCTCCGTCAGCGACTTGTCCCATAGACCCTTTCCAAAACAAACTGCCGAGCCGGCATCATTGCTCATATGGGTTAACAATCCCCATCCGATCAAGGATGCGAATTTCGATTCCTTCCATCAAAACCGCATCTTCCTCGGAAATGTGATCATAACCCAACAGATGCAGAAGCCCATGCACCAAAAGATGCATGACGTGATCGGCCTCGGATTTCTCCTGTTCCGCGGCCTCGCGCGCACAGGTTTCGTAAGCAATCGCCAGATCGCCCAGCGTGATCGCGCCGAAAATATCGGTCTCGGGCGGCGCGGGCGCCTGCCCCGGCGCGGCGGCGCCACGCTCTTCGGCGGGCCAGCTCAGCACATTGGTCGGCGAGGGTTTGCCCCGAAACTCGGCGTTCAACTCGGCGATGCGCGCATCATCGCAGCCCAGCACCGACAGCTCGCACAGCTCCGGATCGAGCCCGAATTCCGCCGCCACCGCAGCCGCAGCGCGCGCGCAGAGATCCTCGAACCCCAGCGCGTCCCAGCGCTTGTCCTCGATATCGATGTCGATCTGCATATCCATGCGCCGCCCTAGCGCCGAAACGGGAAAAAGAAAAGGGGGCGCTGCCCCCTCGGCCTGCGGCCTCTCCCCCGGGATATTTGAAGCAAAATGAAAGCAGGTTCCCCCTTCATTTTGCCGGAAATATCCCGGGGTGAATTCGCCGCGAGGCGAAGAGGGGCAGCGCCCCTCTGCTCAGGCGTCCTCGGACTTGTCGTAGGCTTCGATGATCTTGGCGACCATCGGGTGGCGCACCACGTCCTTGGCGGTGAAATAGTTGAACGAGATACCATCGACGCCGCCGAGGATGCGCTCGGCATCGGCGAGACCCGAAGGCATGCCGCGCGGCAGGTCGACCTGGCTGCGGTCGCCCGTGATCACCATGCGCGAGCCCTGGCCGAGGCGCGTCAGGAACATCTTCATCTGCATGGTGGTCGCGTTCTGCGCTTCGTCGAGCACGACGAAGGCCGAGGACAGCGTGCGTCCGCGCATGAAGGCGAGCGGCGCGATCTCGATGCGTTTCTCCTCCATCAGCTTGGCGAGCTGTTTCGAGGGCAGGAAGTCGTTCAGCGCATCATAGAGCGGCTGCATGTAGGGGTCGACCTTGTCCTTCATGTCGCCGGGCAGGAAGCCCAGCCGCTCGCCCGCCTCGACCGCGGGGCGCGAGAGGATGATCTTGTCGACATGGCCGCCGATCAGCATGGTCACACCAACGGCGACGGCGAGATAGGTCTTGCCGGTACCGGCCGGGCCGATGCCGAAGGCCAGCTCGTGCTGGAACAGGTGCTTGACATAGGCCTTTTGCGCCTCGGTACGGGGCTCGACCTGTTTTTTGCGGGTGCGGATCTCGTATTGGCCAGCCGCGAACATCTCGAGCTGCTCGTCCATCCCGGCGCCGGCGGTGCCGAAATCGGCCATGCGCAGCGCGGCGTCGATCTCTTCGCCGTCGATCGGCTTGCCCTGTTCGAGACGCTGATAGAGGTGGTGCAGGAGCCCTGCGGCCTGCAGCTGCGCGTCGGGCGTGCCGACCACGGCGAGCTGGTTGCCACGCCTGAGGATATGGACGCCGAGCTTGTGCTCTATCTGGGCGAGGTTGCGGTCAAATTCGCCGCAAAGATCGATCAGCAGCCGGTTGTCGGGAAACTCAAGCAGCGTCTCATGCGCGTCCTGAGAACGGGGCGGGGGAGTGATCGCACTAAAGCCCAATGACGTCTCCTTGGCAGAGGTTGACACAGATATGGTGCCTTGAGACCCCCATTCACGCAAGCATTGGTTTTGCCTTTCCGGGCCGTCCCGCAAAATTTCATCTGCTGATTACAAAATGGGCCGCGCAAAACGCCGCACAAGGTCCAGGATGAAATTTTAGGCAAATGCGCGACGAGCAGGCCCTTGCGGCACCCCGTTTCAGGCGCCGATCAGCTCGCCGGCAAGCGAGTTCGGGCCCGAAGCGGTGATCCGCACCCGCGCCAGAACGCCCGGCGCCAGCCCTTCGGCGGCGACATGGACGGCCTGCAGGTAATCCGACTTGCCGACCCATTGCCCCGGCAGGCGGCCCGGCTTTTCGAAAAGCACGCCGACCTCGCGCCCGACCATGCCGGCCTGGGTGGCGCGCTGTTGCTCGGTGATCAGCGCCTGCAACGCCTGCAGCCGCGCGTCGGCGACCTCGGCCGCGACCTGATCGCTGCGATCAGCGGCGGGCGTGCCCGGGCGCGCCGAATATTTGAAGCTGAAGGCCGCGCCGTAATTCACCGCCCGGATCAGCGCCATCGTGTCTTCGAAATCCTGATCGGTCTCGCCGGGGAAGCCGACGATGAAATCGCTCGAGAGCACCATGTCGGGCCGCGCCGCACGAATCCGCTCGACGAGGCGCAGATAGGCCTCGACGGTGTGCTTGCGGTTCATCGCCTTCAAAATCCGGTCCGAGCCCGATTGCACCGGCAGATGCAGATAGGGCATCAGCTTGGGCTCTTCGGCATGGGCCTCGAGCAGGTCTTCGGCCATGTCATTGGGATGCGAGGTGGTGTAGCGGATGCGCTCCAGCCCGTCGATTTTCGCCAGCGCGCGCACCAGCCGCCCGAGGCCCCAGTCACCGCCCTCGCCCGCGCCGTGATAGCCGTTGACGTTCTGGCCCAAAAGAGTGATCTCGCGCACGCCGCGATCGACGAGCTTCTGCGCCTCGGTCAGCACCTTGGAAACCGGGCGCGAGATTTCCGCGCCGCGCGTGTAGGGCACGACGCAGAAGGCGCAGAACTTGTCGCAGCCTTCCTGCACCGTCAGAAACGCCGTCGGGCGCGCCGAGAGCGGGCGCTGCGGCAAGAGGTCGAACTTGTCCTCGGTCGGGAATTCGGTGTCGACGGGGCGCTCGCCGCGGTCGGTCGCTTCGACCATCTCGGGCAGGCGGTGGTAATTCTGCGAGCCCACCACCAGATCGACCAGCGGCATCCGGCGCATGATCTCGGCGCCCTCGGCCTGCGCCACGCAGCCCGCGACGCCGATCTTGAGATCGGGTTTTTCATCCTTGAAGGGCTTGAGGCGGCCCAGATCGGAATAGACCTTTTCGGCGGCTTTCTCGCGAATGTGGCAGGTGTTCAGCAACACCATGTCAGCCTCGGCGGGGTTGTCGGTCAGCACATAGCCCTTGGCGCCCATGGCCTCGGCCATGCGCTCGCTGTCATAGACGTTCATCTGACAGCCATAGGTCTTGATATGCAGCTTCTTCGGCGCGTCCGACATTCCGGCCCCCTTTGCAATGGCCCGCCTGATAGAGCAAAACGCCCCCCTCCCGCAACTGCCCGCGCACGGGCGACTTGCATTCAGGCGCGGCTTTGCCCATCCTGCGCGCCACTGCCAGACCAGCCGACCGGAGCTTCGGGGCCAGATGCAACATCCGTCGCTCGACGATTTCCTTCGCCTTCACAAAGACCTGCTGACGCCCGGCCCGGTGGCGATGATCTTCGCCGAAGACCCGGTCGAGATCGCCTCGACGCTGGATCATCACCTTCGCGCGGGGTTCCGCACGGTGCTGTTCTTCGCCCCGCGCGAAATCCCCCTGCCCGAGGATTTCACGGAAACCGTTCACCATATCCTCTTCGACACCCGTCGCCCCGGCGCAGTGCAATCCGCCGTGAACTCGGTGATCGAGGCCGCGCCCGGCGCCTGGCTCTATTACTGCTTCAACGCGGAATACCTGTTCTTCCCGTTCTGCGAGACCCGCAACGTGCGCGAGCTGCTGGCCTTCCACACCGAAGAGCGGCGCGACGCGATGCTGACCTATGTCATCGACCTCTACGCGCCGAACCTCGCGCAGACGCCGAACGCGGTCGACCTGAGCGATGCGATGCTCGACCGCTCGGGCTATTTCGCACTGGCGCGCGAAGATGCTGCGAATCATTACCACCCCAAGGACCGGCAACTGGATTTCTACGGCGGGCTGCGCTGGCGCTTTGAAGAGCATGTGCCCGTGGACCGGCGCAAGATCGACCGGATCTCGTTGTTTCGGGCCAAGCCGGGGCTGCGCCTGCGCCCCGATCACACCTTCAGCGACGAGGAATACAACACCTATTCCTGCCCGTGGCACCATAACCTGACCGCGGTCGTCGCCTCGTTCCGGGTCGCCAAGGCGCTCAAGCGCAACCCCGGATCGAGCCATGAAATCCAGAGCTTCATGTGGCACAATTCGGTGCCCTTCGGATGGAATTCTCAACAACTGATGGATCTCGGCCTGATGGAGCCGGGGCAGTGGTTCTGAGCCACTGATCCGCGCGCCCGGAGCGACGTTGAGGCGGCGGTTTGCTGTCCCTATATTTCCGAGTATTTTTATCACCCTTTACAAATCCTGATTCTTTTGCTCAGATAATGCCGTCGCGAGTCATTCAGGGATGACCGCTTGGATCAGATCAGGAGAGCACCAGAATGAGACGCCCGATCCCCTCTCATCCGCCGCGCCGCTCGGCGCATCCCTCGGACCCGCCGCTAAGCCTTGGCGATATCGTCGAGGCGCTGTGCGGCGCGCTGCCCGCCAACGGCGCGGGCGTCGAATTCTTTCTGGACCGTCTGGAGAGGCAGAAATGACGATTTCCCCGAATTTCCTCAACGCCCTGCCTGCCCATCAGGCCGAAGCCCTCTGCGACGGCGGCAATCTGGCGAATATCCTGCATAACGGGCAGGTCTACACCTTGCGCATCACCCGTCAGGGCAAGCTGATCCTGACGAAATAAACCATCCCCGAAGTTGCGCGAAGGCGTTATACTGGGCGCATTAAACGAGGAAGTTTGATGCGCCTGTTCTTCGCCCTTGCAGCCGCCGTGATCGCTGCCGCCCCCCTTGCCGCGCAAGAGTTACCCGCCCCTCTGGCCGCAGAACTCGACCGGGCGCGCGCCGATTGCGCGGGCTTCGAAGCGGGGCAATTCACGCTGGAGGACGGCGCGGTGAGCCGGGTCGATCTGGATGGCGACGGCGCGCCCGACTGGGTGCTCTACAGCCGCTTTTTCAGCTGCAGTTCGGCCCATAGTTTCTATTGCGGCACCGGCGGTTGCATGGCTTATTTCCTCGTCGGCGAGACCGTCACCCCGATCCTCACCAAGGGCTGGGACGTCGCCGATCTCGGCCCGTTCCGCGTGCTGCTGACACAGATCCACGGCTCGGAATGCGGCGGGATCAACCTCGCGCCTTGCGTGCGCGCGCAGGTCTGGGACGCGGACAGCCACAGCTGGCGCCATACCGAGTAAATCCGCGGGTAATCGGGGAAACTGGAGCGGGTAGCGGGAATCGAACCCGCCCCATCAGCTTGGAAGGCTGAGGCGCTACCACTACACCATACCCGCCGCTCTGCGCCCTGATTAGCCAATGCGCGGGACGGTTGCAAGAACGCGCGGTCAAATCCCCGGCAAAAGAAAAGGGGCCGCGCGGCCCCCTTTCGCATCCTTGGATCACCGGCTTATTTCACCGTGATGCGGCCATCCAGATAGGGCGTGTAAGGGCCCATGGCCGCGAGGTAATCCGCCGTCACCTCGGCGAGGTCCGGGCCGTAGTCATAGGCGTTCATGCCCTCGGCATCGAACATCTTGTAGCCGTCGCCGCCCTTGCGCACGTAGTCGTTAGTGACCACGCCATAGACCGCCTCGGGGTCGATCGGCGCCCAGGCATCACCCGCCAGCACCATCACCTCCGAGATACGCATCCCCGGCGGCTGCGCGGGATCGAGCGTGTATTTCAGCCCGGCAACCTGGGTAAAGCGGCCCGCGCCCTCCTCAAGCTGGCTGGCGCCGTTTTCCAGCGCCGCGACGATCGTCGAGCCCTTGGCCTGGAAGGTCGCGAGCGTGTTCTGGAACGGCAGCACGGTATAGACCTCGCCCATGGTCACCGGGCCAGCGTCAATCGAGGCGCGCAGACCGCCGCCGTTCTGGATCGCGATGGTCACGCCCTGATCCTTGACCCGGTCCAGCATCGCGTCAGCCACGAGGTTGCCCATCGCACATTCCTTGGCGCGGCAATTGCCACGGTCGCCGTCGATCTCGGCAGCGGCCTCGGCCACGACCTTCTGGCGCACCTCGTCGAGCGGCCCGGCCAGTTCGGCCACGCGCGCGGCAATCGCGGCATCGGGCGCAACCGAGGCATCGAGCAGGACGGTATCGCCCTTGGCCTCTTTCAGCACACCCGCATCGTCGAAGGTCAGCTCCAGATGGCCGACATATTTCGAATAGGCATAGGCCGAGACCACCGGCACGCCGCCCGCCATCGTCGGATAGGCCATCGCGCCTTCCTCGGTGTTCGAGAACAGCGTGTGCGAATGCCCGCCCACGACCGCATCGAGCCCCGGAACCGCCGCCGCCAGCGCCTGATCCTTGACGACGCCGACATGGGTCAGCGCGATGATCTTGGTGACGCCCTCGGCCTCCAGCGCGGCGACATCGGCGGCCAGCGCATCGGCCTCATCCTGGAAAATCACCGCCGGCCCCGGCGACGAGGTCTCCGCCGTATCCGTCGCCAGCGCCGAGACGATGCCGATCTTTTCGCCGCCAACCTCAAGCACCAGCGAATCGGAGACCCGCCCGTTCAGCAGGTTCGACTGCGACAGATCGAGGTTGCCCGACACCATCGGGAAGCTGATCTTGTCGAGAAACGCCGCCAGCGCCTCGGGGCCATCGTCGAATTCATGGTTGCCGACCGCCATCGCATCGAAGCCGATCTGGTTCATGAACTCGGCCGTGTCGGCGCCCTTGTAGGTCGTGTAGAACAGCGAGCCCTGGAACTGGTCGCCCGCATCGAGCACGATCACATTGCCGCCCTCGGCCTTGATCGCCTCGCGCAGCTCGTTGATCTTGGTCGCGACCCGCGCGATGCCGCCAAAGCATTTGCCCTCGGCATCATCCTCGGCCGAACAGCTGGAGTTGTACTTGTTGATCGGCTCGATCCGGCTGTGCAGATCGTTGATGTGCAAAACGTGCAACGTGTAATCGGCCTGAGCCGCGCCCGCCGAAAGCGCGATGATCGCGGCCGAGGCGAGAAGACGAGCAGACATGGGTTCCCTCCGAGTTGTCCAAGTGCAGACACTCTGGGCCACATTTGACCAATCTGTCAAAAATTGAATCGCCTGCCGCATCGTCAGCCACATGGACAACTGCCACCGCGCGCGACACTCCGCCGATTGCGCGGCACTCTTGAGCGGGATTGACCATTTCGCAGGCATCCGCCATTTCTGCCCCATGCTGATCTACAAGATTTTCCGCCGCCCCGAATGGGATGCTTTCAAGGCCGCAGGCCGGACGCTCGGCGCGCCGGTCGATCTGGCCGACGGGTTCATCCATTTCTCCACCGCCCAGCAGGTCGTCGAGACCGCTGCCAAGCATTTTACCGGGCAATCCGACCTGGTGCTGGTGGCGTTCTCGTCCGATGCGCTCGGGGCTGCGCTGAAATGGGAAGTGTCGCGCGGCGGCGCGCTCTTCCCGCATCTCTATCGCCCGCTCGAACTGGCCGAGGTGGTCTGGGACAAATCCCTGCCGCTTGGCGCCGCGGGCCATATTTTCCCGGAGGACCTGCTATGAACCTCGCCGAACGCGCGGGCCTTGCGCTGATGCATCGCCTCGACCCCGAGGCTGCCCACGGCTGGGCGATCAAGGCGCTGAAGGCGGGGCTGGTGCCCCTGCCCGGCCCGGTTTCCACGCCGCGTCTGGCGACGGATCTGGCGGGGATGGCGCTGCCCAACCCGGTCGGCCTTGCCGCCGGTTTCGACAAGAACGCAGAGGCCGTCGGTGCGCTGATGCGGGCGGGGTTCGGTTTCATCGAGATCGGCGCCGCCACCCCGCGCCCGCAACCCGGCAACCCGAAGCCGCGGCTCTTTCGCCTGAGCGAAGACCGCGCCGTCATCAACCGCTTCGGCTTCAACAATGAGGGCATGGAGGCGATCACCGCGCGGCTGGCGCAACGCCCCAAAGGCATTCCGGTCGGGCTCAACCTCGGCGCCAACAAGGACAGCACCGACCGCGCCGCCGATTTCGCCCGCGTGCTCGCCCATGCCGGCCCGCATGTCGATTTCGCGACCGTCAACGTCTCCTCGCCCAACACCGAGAAGCTGCGCGACCTGCAAGGGCGGGCCGCGCTTGAGGCCCTCCTGGCGGGCGTCATCGAAACCCGTGCCGGGCTTGCACGGCAGATCCCTGTTTTCCTGAAAATCGCGCCCGATCTCTCGGCTGACGAGCTGGCCGAGATTGCCGAAGTCGCGCTCACCTCCGGCATCGACGGGGTGATTGCCACCAACACCACACTCTCGCGCGAGGGTTTGAAATCTGCTCATCGTGGCGAGGCTGGCGGCCTTTCCGGCGCGCCATTGTTTGAAAAGTCCACGCATGTCCTCGCCCGGCTTTCGCAACTGACCGACGGCAAACTGCCGTTGATCGGCGTTGGCGGGATTTCCTCGGCCGAACAGGCCTATCAGAAAATCCGCGCGGGCGCCTCGGCCGTACAGATCTACAGCGCGATGGTCTATCAGGGCCTTTCGCTCGCCGGCGAGGTCGCGCGCGGGCTCGATCGTCTGCTCCAGCGCGATGGGTTCGCCTCGGTCGCGGAGGCCGTCGGCAGCGGGAGGGGCGAATGGCTCTGACGATCTGGCACAACCCGCGCTGCTCGAAATCGCGCGAGACGCTGGCGCTGATCGAGGCTCAGGGCGCTACGCCCAAGGTGCGGCTCTATCTGGAAGACGCGCCCTCGCGCGCGGAGCTTGAAGCCGCGCTGGCGCTGCTCGGCCGCCCCGCCGCCGATCTCCTGCGCTGGAAAGAAAAAGACCGCCCCGAAGGCCTGACCAAGGACGCACCCGAGGCCGCGATCCTCGACGCGCTCGCCGCCAATCCGCGCCTGATCGAGCGCCCGCTGGTGCTGAGCGACAGCGCCGCACGCCTCGGCCGTCCGCCGGAGGCGGTCCTCGACCTCCTGTAACTTCTTCTTGGCCGAAATACGCCGGGGGTCCGGGGGCAGCGCCCCCGGCCTTGCTCAGCCGTTCAGGTCCTTGATCAGCCTCCCGTGCTTGCGCACCTCGGCCACCACCTCGCCAAAGCTGTTCAGCCCGCGCGCCTTCAGCGCCGGCAGCAGCTTCAGGAAGGCATCCGCCGTCGCGACCGTATCCCCGATCGCGGTGTGGCGCGCCTCTTCGGGGATGGTAATGCCCAGCCGATGCGTCAGCGAGTCCAGCGAATGGCTTTCGGACTGGCCAAAGACCACCGCCGACAAGAGCACGGTATCCAGAACCGGATTGTCGAAATTCTGCCCGATCAGCAGCTCTTTGCGGCGCAGGAATTCCATGTCGAAGGGCGCGTTATGGGCCACCAGAACCGCGCCTTCGACGAATTTATGGAACTTGCGACCGACTTCGGCAATATCGGGGGCGCCTTCGACCATCGCGTCGGAAATCCCATGCACCGCGGTCGAGGCCTGCGGGATCTTGCGACCCGGATTGACCAGCGTGTCGAAGACCTCGGTATGCACGCGCCGCCCGTTGACGATCCGCACCGCCGCGATCTGCACGATCTCGTCGCCCTCGGTCGGCAGGAGCCCCGTGGTCTCGGTGTCGAAAACGACATAGGTCAGGTTTTCCAAGGGCGTCGCGGCAATCTCGGCCTCGCGCGCCTTACCCAGCAGCTCGAAGTCATAGACCACCGCGCGCGGCACCGGCGCCGGGCGCGCGGTTTCCCAACGCGCCTCGCGCAGCGGCAGACACAACCGCGCCCGCCCGCCAGGCAGGGTTTCGGGCCAAAGCTCGGAGGCGTGGCTGATCAGCACGCGCCGCCCGGTCATGCCCTCAAGGCCGATATCCAGCGGCTCTTCGAGCCAGCCTTCCAGCGCCGCGATCGGGACCGGCGCGCCGCTCCAGCTCAGCGTGATCAGCGCCCCGGCGCCATCCTCATGGACACCCAGCGTCAGATCGGCACAGGGGCCGAGCCGGGTGCTCAGATGCGACAGAAGCGCGACCGTTTCGAAGCCCTCGCAGCGCAGCATCAGTGGCGCGACATCGAGCGCGATGGTCCCGCCTTCGGCCTCGATCCGCGCCTGCACGGCATCGCCAAGGTCCGAGGCCCGGATCATCGCCAGCGGCCACCAGTCGGCGCGGTTCGCTTCGTGGCGCTCGAACAGGGTGTGGATCGCCTCGGCCAGTTGGCGCGCCTCGGTCCGGGCGGCGGAGCGCACCTTGTCGCGCGCGGCCCCCGTCGGGCCGTCATCGTCGGTCAGCACCCCGGTCAGCGATTGCAGCGCCGCCGAGGGGCGACGGATGCGGTCGAACAGCTCGTCCATCAGTTGCTCGCGCTGCGCATGGGCGCGCATGTCGCCCGACACGTCGCGCAGCGTCAGCACATAGCCCGGACGTTTCGACAGGTGGTGATCCTCGCCCTCGGACAAAAGCCGCATCCGCGCGGCCAGCACCTTGCCGTCCGCGATCGTGGCGCAGAGCAGGTCCGATGCCGCGTCGGGGTCTTCGGTCTGGATCAGGCGTTCATAGGCATGGGCGACGGGCGGTTCGTGCAGATAGTCGAAGACGCGCCGATCCAGCCCCGGCGCATGGCCCGCGCCCAGCAGGTCAACCGCCTGCCCGTTGTAGAACGCAAGCTGATGGTCGGGCGTACATAGCAGAACGCCAACGGGCACGTCGCACAGCAGCGCCTCAAGGCGCTCTTTCTCGGAGGACAGCCGCGAGGTTTCACGCTGGACGGCCTCGGTCAGCGCCTGGCGGGTTTCGCGCAGATGCGCGGTCATCGCCTGCGCGGCGGGCGCGAGATCGCCAAGGTGGCGCGCCAGATCGGCATCAAGTTCGCCCTCGACCTCAGCATGGGTGCGCGTGCGCAGGAACCCGGCGAGCCGCTCGATCGGCTTCGAGACGTTTTCGTCAAACAGATACCAGACCCCGGCCAGCGACCCGAGAATGGCCATCCCGGCGATCACGCCGCCGATGATCATCGCGTCGCGCACGCTCGGGTCGCCAAGGCGTTCGTAGCCGAAGAACAGGCCGGTGATCAGGGCGATGACGTTTCCCGCCGCGAGCGCCGCGAAAAACAGGAAAACCCGGACCCGCAAGCTCAGACGAGAAAGGTTCATCACGCACCCTCCTTGTCGAGAATGCGGTGCACCTCCTCGCGCAACTCCTTGAGCTCGAAGGGTTTTGCGATGAACCCGTCGGCCCCGAGCGCAAGCCCCTTGCGCCGCTCCATCGCCGAGCCGCGCGCGGTCATCATCAGGATGCGCACATCCGCGAGGCTCTCGTCGGAACGCACATTCTGACAGATTTCATAGCCCGAAACCTCGGGTAGCATGACATCGAGGAGCACCAGATCCGGCTTGAGCGATCGGATCCGGTCGAGCGCCTCGGCGCCGGACGCGATCCGCTCATGCTCGTAGCCTTCGCGCGTCATCAGATAGTCGAGGGCGATGGCGATATTATCCTCGTCCTCCACGATCAGAACGCGCTGTTTCCTCCCCCCGACAGCCATGCTTTATCCTCCGTTGCACGCCACGTTCAGCCCGCGGTCCTGCGGATCAATCGGCAGCCAGCTTCCTCCGACCAGCTGCCCCTCCTCGCTAATGACCGCGCCGTCCAGAAGGTCGGCACGGGCATGTGCGGCACAATCATAGGCAACCGGCACCGCCTTGACGCCAAGCTGCCAGCGCTGCGCCAGCAAAAGCTCCCCCTCCACGACATCGCCGTGGCGTTTGAGCCGGTTCGTATCCATCGCCATCAGCCGGGTGGTGATCGGCACGAGATAGGTCCAGGGGCGCCACCACGAGCTTTCCTCGCCGGTCAGCACCACCTCGACACCCTCATGCAGCCCCGCGCGCATGGTCGGATACCAGTTGTATTCCTGCCAGATCGTCACCGCGAGCATCGCTGCCCCCGCGCAGGCCGGCATCACCCATTTCGCCATCTCGATGCCGGCCCATTTGCGCAGCGCATGGCGCAGCGCGTAGATCGTCAGCGCCGCAAAGGCGCCGCCCGCCAGCATCGTCATAAAGTCGTTCAGCATTCCGTATTCTTGTCCTTAGCTCATGCTGCCCTTGCCGTGACCGATCGCCGATTGCATCGTGCGCACGACCACGAAGGCATCGCGCAAATGCGACCGCTCGAAATCGCTCAGATCGGAAGGGGCAAGGAAGTTGTCGGGTTTGCGGCCCGCGCGCACCAGATGGGTCTGGTTCTCGAGCCGCATCGTCTGGATCAGGTCATAGGCCTCGATCAGGTCGCGCGCGCCCGAGGCCGAGATGATGCCCGCATCCTCGGCGCCGAAGATGCGCGCGCGGGTGTTCACCTCGGTCAGGCGGCCCTGCAGCGCGTAGACACGCGCCAGATCGGTCACCGGCACCACGCCGTTGTGTTTCATGTCGATATGGTTGCGATGCTCGCCCGAGCGGATCGTGGCAAAGCCGCGCAAGAGGCCCAGCGGCGGCGTGTGCTTGAGCGAGTTGGAGATCATATGCGCCACGAAGATCGAGTTGCGCGCCGCGTTGTCGAGCATCTCGGCCTGCAGCTCGGCGAACAGATGCCCACCGGTGCCACCGATCGCGCGCAGGTCGAACATCACCGAGGCCAGCATCTGCGCCTCGGGGTTGGGCTTGTTGATCCAGTCCTGGAAATAGCCGCGCCAAACCCGCGCGGGCTGGCACCAGCGCTCGGCCGTGGCCATCATGTCGCCCGGGCAATAGACGTAGCCGCATTCATTGAGCCCGTCCGAGACGATCTTGGCGAGCGCCTTGAAATAGGCGTGGTCGTCGGCCGTGGCGGCATCGTCATAGATGATGCAGTTGTCCTGATCCGAAACGCCGGTTTGCTCCTGCCGGCCCTGGCTGCCACAGGCGAGCCAGAGATAGGGCACGGGCGGCGCGCCGAGCTGTTCTTCGGCCATGGTCAGCAGGCGGCGGGTGACGGCATCGGCGATGTCGGTGATCAGGCGGGTGGTGACTTCGTGGCTCTGGTGCCCCCCCACCAGCTGCACCAGCAGTTGCGGGATCTGGGCGGTCACGCGGGCCATCTCGGCCACCGTCCCGGCCGAGGCCACGTCGCGGATCAGCACCGCCGAGCTGACCGCCTGGAAGCGGGTCAGGTCGGTCTGGGTGATCATGCCGACAAACCGGCCCTGATCGACGATCGGCAGGTGGCCGATCTTGCGCTCCAGCATGATGTGCAGGATGTCCGAGCCGAGCGCATTCGGCGAAAGCGCGATCGGATCGGGCGTCATGATCGCGGCCACCGGCGTGGCGATCGGCATCGCCTCGGCGACGATCTTGTTCGACAGGTCGCGCTGCGTGAGGATCCCGCGCAGCTTGTCGCCCTCGACCACGCCCAGCGAGGAGGCACGGGTTTCGCGCATCATCTGCGCGGCGGCCTGCGCGGTGGTGTCGGGGGCGCAGAACAGCGGCTTGCGCGCCAGAAGATCGGCCACTTTCATCGTCGCGATCGTGGTCGGGCGATCGGCGGCTGCCTGTTCGCTGCGCGAGCGGTTGAAGAAGCGGGCAAAGGCCGGCGCCTCATCGCGCAGGCGGGTGAATTCGGGGGCGGGCAGAACCAGCAGCACGCTCTCTTCGGTGGTGCGCGCCGAGGTCAGCGCATAGCCCTCGCGCATCAGCCCGCGTTCACCGAAGGAGTTGCGCGGCCCGAGGATCGAGACCAGCGCACCGTTCGCATCGGTCACCTCGACCCCGCCGGCCTTGATCAGGCACAGCCCGTCCAGCTCGTCACCGAGGTTGTAGATGACTTCGTTTGCCGCGAGCTCCCTGCGGCTGAAGGAACCGGCAACTCGTACCAGCTCGTCCCGCGTCAGGTTGTCATAAGGATGAACGCCTTCGAGAAATGCGATGATGGGCTGCAGATCAGCGCTCATGATTTAGCTCCGAAAAAGAAGAAGGCGCGCCCCGCGCCAATCAGCGGGGCGCGCCCGGGATTTCAGGTCGGGCGATGCTTAGCACATCGCCCGAGCGTTGGCTCAGTGGTCAACCGCCGCACCGGCCCCTTTCGGGATACGGATCGATTCCACCAGTTCCTGGATCTCGGCCGGGGTGTCTTTGGTCGCGCCGGACACGACGAAGGCCACCACGAAGTTGATCAGTGCGCCAACCGCGCCGAACGAGGTCGACTTGATCGAGAGGAGCAGCGGATCGCTATCCGAGAAGGACGCGGTGTCGGCCACGAAGAACCAGCCTTTGTGCAGGAAGATGTAGACGATCGTCACGCCCAGGCCAGCCAGCATACCAGCCACGGCACCGGTGTTGTTGATGCGCTTCGAGAAGATGCCCATCATCAGCGCCGGGAAGATCGACGAAGCCGCCAGACCGAAGGCCAGAGCCACGGTTTGCGCCGCGAAGCCCGGGGGGTTCAGACCCAGGTAGGTGGCGACCGCGATAGCGACAGCCATCGAGATACGCGCGGCGAGCAGTTCGTTCTTCTCCGAGATGTTCGGGTTGATCTGCGACTTGATCAGGTCGTGCGACACGGCCGACGAGATCGCCATCAAGAGGCCCGCAGCGGTCGAGAGCGCGGCGGCGAGACCACCGGCGGCGACCAGAGCGATAACCCAGCCCGGCAGCTGCGCGATTTCCGGGTTCGCCAGCGTGATGATGTCACGGTTCACGTCGAACTCGTTGGCTTCTTTCGACGCGGCGTACTGGATGAGGCCGTCACCGTTCTTGTCTTCGAACTTGAGCAGACCGGTCTTCTCCCAGTTCTTGACCCAATCCGGACGCGCTTCGTAAGCGAGCGGCGCGGCGGAGGTGCCATCGGGATAGATGGTGTTGATCAGGTTCATGCGGGCCATCGCACCCACCGCCGGAGCGGTCAGATACAGCAGCGCGATGAAGACCAGAGCCCAGCCAGCCGACGAACGCGCGTCCTTCACGGTCGGAACGGTGAAGAAGCGAACGATCACGTGCGGCAGACCGGCGGTACCGATCATCAGCGACACGGTGAACAGGAACATGTTCAGCGTGGTGTCTTTCTGCTCGGTGTACGAGCCGAAGCCGAGGTCAGCCATCATGCCGTTCAGGGTTTCCAGGATCGGCTTGCCGGTGGCAGTCGCGTCCGAGAACAGGCCCAGCGGCGGCAGCGGGTTACCCGTGAGCTGCAGCGAGATGAAGATCGCCGGAATGGTGTAGGCGATGATCAGAACGACGTACTGAGCCACCTGAGTGTAGGTGATGCCTTTCATGCCGCCGAGCACGGCGTACATGAACACGATCGCAGCGCCGATAAAGAGGCCGGTCGCGTTGTCCACTTCGAGGAAGCGCGAGAAGGCCACGCCCACGCCGGTCATCTGACCGATAACGTAGGTCACCGAGGCGACGATGAGGCAGATAACGGCCACGGTACGGGCGGTCTGCGAGTAGAAACGGTCGCCGATGAATTCCGGAACCGTGAACTTGCCGAACTTGCGCAGGTAGGGCGCGAGCAGCATGGCGAGCAGCACATAGCCGCCGGTCCAACCCATCAGGTAGGCCGAGGTGTCGTAGCCGCCGAAGGCGATGATACCCGCCATCGAGATAAACGACGCGGCCGACATCCAGTCAGCACCGGTCGCCATACCGTTGACGATGGGGTTAACGCCGCGACCAGCGGCGTAGAATTCAGCGGTCGAGCCCGCACGGGCCCAGATCGCGATACCGATGTAGAGCGCGAAGGTCGCACCCACAACGATAAGGTTAAGCGTAAACTGATCCATTGTCCCTGCGCTCCCTTACTCTTCCACGCCGAATTCTTTGTCCAGCTTGTTCATGCGCGCGGCATAAGCGAAGATCAGGATCAAGAAGACGATGATCGAGCCCTGCTGGGCAAACCAGAAGCCCAGATCAGTGCCACCAATGCCGATGCCCGCAAGCATCGGACGCAGCAGGATGCCAAAGCCGAAGGAACACACGAACCAGATGACCAGGAAGACCTGAATCGTCTTGATGTTCGCTTTCCAGTAGGCGTTGGACGAAGAATTGTCCGCCATAAGCGTTACTCCCTTTGTTTTGCTCCAGACGGGCCCCTCGCGGGCCCGCCCCTCCCCGAAATTAGGCCGAGACGCGTTCGACGATCGACCCGAGGCCCGAAGCGATCTCGTCGATGGATCCCATCGCGTCGACCTCTTCGAGAACGCCGAGTGCCCGGTAGTGAGCGATCAGCGGCGCCGTCTGGGCGTGATAGGCTTCCAGCCGCGCACGCGCCGTCTCGGCATTGTCGTCGGCACGGCGCTTGAACTCCGTGCCTCCGCATTTGTCACAAGTGCCCGCAACCGCCGGCAGCTTGAATTCATCATGGTACCCTTCGCCGCATTTGGCGCAGGTGTAGCGGCCCGAGACGCGCGTGATCATCGCCTCGTCATCCACCACCAGCGAGATCGCCGCAGTGACTTTCTGGCCACTGTCCGACAGCAGCTCGTCAAGCGAGCCCGCCTGGCCCGCGGTGCGCGGGAAGCCATCGAGGATGACACCGGCGCTCACGTCCGGCTCGGCCAGACGATCGCGCAGGATGTTCAGGACGATCTCGTCCGAGACCAGACCGCCGGCTTCCATCACCGCCTTGGCGGCCAGACCGGCCGGGGTGCCCGCAGCCACGGCCGCGCGCAGGAGATCCCCGGTCGAGAGTTGCACGAGCCCGAATTTCTCTTCGAGCATCCGCGCCTGCGTCCCCTTCCCGGCGCCCGGAGGGCCGAGAAGGATGAGCACGGCGGGCTTGGTGTCGACTTGATCGGTCACGAGCCCAGCCTCACTTGTTGCCGCGGTTGGAGATCAGCTCGTCGACCACCGACGGATCGGCGAGCGTCGAGATGTCGCCCAGAGCGCCGAAGTCGTTCTCGGCGATCTTGCGCAGGATGCGGCGCATGATCTTGCCCGAGCGGGTTTTCGGCAGGCCCGGGGCCCACTGGATGACGTCGGGCTTGGCGATCGGACCGATCTCGGTACGGACCCACTTCTCGAGCTCCTTGCGCAGCTCGTCGGTCGGCTCCACGTCGTTCAT
This sequence comes from Pseudothioclava arenosa, assembly GCF_002358085.1. GTDB lineage: Bacteria > Pseudomonadota > Alphaproteobacteria > Rhodobacterales > Rhodobacteraceae > Pseudothioclava > Pseudothioclava arenosa. Next base: position 72,042 of record NZ_NTJD01000002.1, on the reverse strand, counting down.
CAGGGTGACATAGGCGTAGATGCCCTGACCCTTCAGCTCGTGCGGGAAGCCGACAACAGCGGCTTCGGCCACGGCGGCGTGGGCGACGAGCGCCGATTCCACCTCGGCGGTGCCCATGCGGTGACCCGAGACGTTGATAACGTCATCGACGCGGCCGGTGATCCAGTAGTAGCCATCCGAGTCACGGCGGCAGCCGTCACCGGTGAAGTAATAGCCCTTGTACTGGCTGAAGTAGGTTTCCTGGAACCGCTCGTGGTCGCCCCAGACGGTGCGCATCTGGCCCGGCCAGCTGTCGGCGAAGCACAGAACGCCCTCGGCCTCGGTCTCGTCCTGACGCACGGCGGTCTGCGCATCAAGCACGACCGGCTTCACGCCAAAGAACGGACGGGTCGCCGAGCCCGGCTTGGTCGGGATCGCGCCCGGCAGCGGGGTCAGCATGTGGCCACCGGTTTCGGTCTGCCAGAAGGTGTCGACGATCGGGCATTTGCCCTTGCCGACGTATTTGTCGTACCAGACCCAGGCTTCCGGGTTGATCGGCTCGCCCACCGAACCGAGCACGCGGATCGACGAGAGGTCGTATTTCTCGACCCATTCCGGGCCCTGGCCCATCAGCGAGCGGATCGCAGTCGGCGCGGTGTAGAACTGGTTGACCTTGTGCTTTTCGCAGACGGCCCAGAACCGGCCCGCATCCGGGAAGGTCGGCACGCCTTCGAACATGATCGTGGTCGCGCCGTTGGCGAGCGGACCGTAGACGATGTAGCTGTGGCCGGTGACCCAACCCACGTCAGCGGTACACCAGAACACGTCGCCTTCCTTGTAGTCGAAGACATATTCATGGGTCATCGCGGCATAGGCCAGATAGCCGCCGGTGCAGTGCACGACGCCCTTCGGCTTACCGGTCGAACCCGAGGTGTAGAGGATGAACAGCGGGTCTTCGGCGTTCATCGGGCGCGGCGGGCACTCGGGGCTCGCGTGCTCCATCAGGTATTTCAGGTCGACGTCGCGGCCCTGGACCCACGAGGTCTGGTCGCCGGTGTGCTTGACGACGAGGCAGCGCACCTTGTCCGAGCAGTGCAGCAGCGCCGCGTCGGTGTTGCCCTTGAGGGGCGTGCGGCGGCCACCGCGCGGCGCGGTGTCGGCAGTGATCACAACCTTGGCGCCGCAGTCGTTGATACGGTTGGCCAGCGCGTCCGGCGAGAAGCCGGCGAAGACGATCGAGTGGATGGCGCCGATACGGGCGCAGGCGAGCATCGCATAGGCCGCTTCCGGGATCATCGGCAGATAGATCACGACGCGGTCACCGCGCATCACGCCCTGCGAGAGCAGGACGTTCGCCATGCGGTTCACTTTTTCCGACAGCTCTTTGTAGGTGATGTGCTGGGCGGGGGTTTCCGGATCATCGGGCTCGAAGATGATCGCGGTCTGGTTGGCACGGGTAGCCAGGTGGCGGTCGACGCAGTTGACCGAGGCGTTCAGGACACCGTCCTCGAACCATTTGATCGACACATGGCCGAAGGTGAAATCGGTGTTCTTCACCTTGGTATAGGGCTTGATCCAGTCCAGACGCTTGCCCTCGCGCCCCCAGAACTCATCCGGGTTGGTGATCGATTCCTGGTACATCTCGCGATATTTCGCGGTGTCGCAATGGGCGTTCTCGAAGCCCGGCGGGATCTCCTTGATCGTCGGCGCGACGGTGGTCTGTTCCTGAGTGGCCATATGGCAACCTCCCTAGAATTCCTCTTGCGGCGTTAACCGCTCCCTGCCCTCGACCCCAGTCAAGAGCACTCTACCCCACAGCCATTGTAAACCGGAATAGATTTCCCATGTAACCCCCTATGTGCATTGATTTTTTTTGTAAATAAATTCACAGCCACATCGGTAATCCTGTAAATTGCCAAGAAAAAAACGGTAAAATTACGTGACGTTTCAACCCCTTGACTGTTCACGAAATCGGTAACGAACGAGTGATAAATTATAGACCAAAGAAACAAAATTTCGCGCTGCGGCGCGGCATTGCAAGATTCGGCAAGAATCATGTCATGATTCGAAGAGCTCCTGAAATGCGCCCCTTGAACCGGCGGCGCGGGGCTCTAGGCTGACCCTCGAAACCCCACCGGAGAGATGCCATGGCCGCCACTCAGCCCCCGTCGATCGACCCGATCCGCAGCACCGATGACGCGGCGCGCGAGCTGGCGCGCGGGCTCCTGCGGGAAGCCCGGTTCGGAAGCCTCGGCACGATCGATCCCGAGACCGGCCATCCGCAGGTCACGCGTGTGGCGCTGGGGATCGGGCCGGACGGCGGGCTCTATACGCTGGTCTCCGGGCTCTCGGCGCATAGCCGGGCGCTGCGCGCCGATCCGCGCGCGGGGCTCCTGATCGGCGAGCCCGATGCCAAGGGCGATCCACTCACCCATCCGAGGCTGTCGCTGAGCGCGCGGGCCCGAACCATCGCGCCCAACCACCCCGAAGACGCCGCACTGCGCCAACGCTGGCTGGCGGACCACCCCAAGGCCAAGTTCTATATCGACCTGCCAGATTTCTTTTTCGTGGAATTCGTCCCGCTCGGAGCCCTGCTCAACGGCGGCTTTGCCCGCGCCTTCCGGCTGACGCCCGACGACCTGCGTCTGTAAAAGCGGGCGCCCGAAGGCGCCCGCGCCGCCCCGCTCCGGGGTGAGGTCGGCCCGCCCCGGAGCCGCCCATCTCTCCGAACTCAGTTCGGGTTGTCCATGCGGATGCGCATCTGCAGCCGCCCCTTGGCCGCCTCGGGCCAGACCACCTGAACCTGGTTCCTGGCGCTGCCCTGCTCGACATTCACATAGGGCATCGAGCTGACGCGCCCGCCCCCGGCATTGGTGATCGCGCCCTCGGCAATCAGGCTTTCGACATTACGGGCCCAGCCACAGAACGGCAGGTAGGTGCTCGGATCAACCGTCCAGGTGGTCTGCGCCGTCGCCTGGTTCACCTCAAGAGACACCGGGTTCGAGATCAGCTCGGTGATCCCGTTGAAGATGTTGCCCTCGACGCGGATGTTGCGCATCCGACCGTAATCGAGATCGGCATAGGTCGTGTCCACCTTGTCGATCCGGATGATATTGCCGTCGATCGCCTTGAACACATTGTCCGAGATCGTCAGCCCGTGGATGAAATGGCCGCTGCCGTAGGGCTTCACCGAGAAGAAGGTGAACCAGGGCGCGGAATCCATCGCGACGCAGGTGTTGCCGATCACCGTCAGGCCACCAAAGGAATAGCCCAGCCCGAAATCGACCTCGGCCTCGTGCTCGTTGGTCCATTCCACGATCGAGCTGTCGATGTAATTGCCGGTCACCGCCGATTGCACGTTGGGCGTGGTGAACACGAGCCCCGGCATCCGCACGTTATTGTCCTCGTCATCGCCCTGGAACCAGTGGTTGCCGACCAGCAGATGCCCGGTGCCATGGATCACGAAGGTCGTGCCAAAGCGCACGAAGCGCGAGTCGCGGATCTTGGTGTCATTTGCGTTGACGTTGATCGCGACCGAGGTGCGGTCCTGCGCCGGCAGCGCGGTTTCGTTCGAGATGAACTGGCACTGGTCGACCAAAAGATCCTGACAGCCGCGCCCGATTGAGGTGATCGCGCGATCCTTCGGCTTGACGATATAGCTGTCGCGCAGGTGGAACATCTGCCCCGCCGGCGGCATCATGATCGTCGAGGCGAAGCCATTGCAGAGGAACTCGACATCCGCGATGTTGAAGCGGTCGAGCTGCCCCATCCCCGAGAAATCCAGCACATAGCGGAAACGGCGGAAGGTCAGCGTGCGCGTGCCCGAGCCGCCATAGATCGGCTCCGACAGGGTCAGCGATTGCGCCGCCTCGTTCTTCGCCTTCACATAGACTTCGCGGCCGACGCCCGCCCCCGTCACCAGCGCGCCCACTTCGATATTCGCGACATTGACGACGCCGGTCAGTTCGTAGGGCTGCGCGGAACTGTAAGTCGTCAGCGAGGTCACTTCGGCATCGGCCCAGGCCGGACCGTCGATCACGTTGAACTGGCCGTTGCGAAGCACGCGGCGGTTGGAAAAGGTGGTCACGCCCGGCGCGATCTCGGCCACGCGGATCGGCTCGGTAACTTCGACACGGCGCCCCTTCAGGTCGAGCGTGTTGTGATCGGTATAGCCGAACAGCGCCTGCAGCGCCTTCTTGAAGCCCTCCATCTCATCGCCGAAGGCTTCGGCATAGGTCGGGAAATCGTAGCTCGACAGCAGCGCGAGCCGCGCCTCGACCGGCATCACAAGCGTGCCCTCAAACCGCACGGGCCCGGTGATCGACAGCGACGAGCCGATGTAATAGCTGCCCTCGGGCACCAGGATCGAGCGCCCCGCCGCAGCCGCATCCGCCGCGACAAAGGCCGCGCGGTCATCGCTCACGCCATCGCCCAGCGCGCCGAAGTCGCGCACATCGACCCAATCAAGCAGATCGCGCAGGAAGGCCTCGGTGATGTCCTCAATCTCGAAATTCTCGATCCGCACGATGCCGCCGTTCAGCCCCATCAGGTCCAGACCGAAATGGCCATAGGCGGGCTCCAGCCCCCAGACCATGTCGACGCCACCGCGCGCGCCGGTGCCGACGATCGCCTCGACCTCGACCAGCGTGCCATATTCGCTCAGCACCACGCTCTCGCCGATCTCGACCAGCCCGGTAACATGTTGGTTCGCCGCGGTCATCGCATAGCCCGCGATGCGCACCTCGGGCAGGTTCCCCGAGATCGCCTTCACGCGGGTGCGCACGCGCAAGTAGCACCCCGGCAGGATCGGCGTCTCGCCCATCCAGCGCAACTGCTGCGTGGTCTGGGTCTTGGTCAGCTCCAGACAATTGCCGAAATCCTGATCGGCAATCGCAATCGCGGCATTGCTCGCGCCGTCATAGCTCGCCGAGCCCGAGGTGCCATTCTCGCTCGACCAGACGTCGAGCCCCAGTTCAAACGCGGGCGGCGTCAGCACCAGCCCATCGGTAATCGCCTTGTTCATCCAAGAATCCCCTTGTGGTGTTCCGGCCCCCCGCCAAGCCGCCGGCACAACGCCTCCGCCCCGCAAAACAGGCTGGCGCATCACGCGTCGGGTCTCAAACCGGGGTGTGCCGGTGCCTCTCGCCCCGGCCCGAACAGGACTAATCTGGAAGGTTAAAGGAGTGTTTAGGCCAGCGTGCGGTAGCCCCCGCCCGTGGGCTGTCATGAGGATGCAGCAATTCCGTGCTATTCTTCCTGAATTGAACCACCCCGAGAGCCCAATGCCCTACGCGCTGCAACTTGATGATCGCTCCGCCACCGCCGCGCTCCGCCGCATCGCCCTGAACGAGTTGGACAAGGCCATCGGCGCCGCGGGGACCTGCGAAAGTGACACGCTGGTCCACGAGCTGCGCAAGGCGGTCAAGAAAACCCGCGGGCTGCTACGACTGGTCCGGCCGGGTTTCGCCCCTTTCGAGGCCGAAAACGCCGCCCTGCGCGACACCGCCCAGGGCATCTCGGGGCTGCGCGATGCCGAGGTGCTGCGCCAGAGCCTTCAGGGTCTTGGCGAGCAGGAAACCGACCCCGAAGGCGCCGAAGCCGCCCGCGCGCTCCTCACCCAACTACCCGAGACGCCCGCACTGGCGCCCGACCACACCGCGCTCGCCGATTTCTCCACCGCGCTTGGCGAAATCCGCGCCCGCGCCACCCACTGGAAGGCACCCGGCAAGGGCTGGACCGCTTTCGCCCCGGGCCTCGCGCTCAGCTATGCGCAGGCGCGCAAGCGGATGGCCCGCGCCCAGGCCACGCGCACGGACGAGGCCTTTCACGCTTGGCGTAGCCGCGTGAAACATCATTGGTATCACAGCCGCCTGCTGGCCCCGATCTGGCCCGAGATGATGCAGGCCCAGGCCGATCTGGCCGACCGCCTCGGCGAGACGCTTGGTGCGCATCACGACCTGGCGGTCCTGCGCGCGACGCTGCCGGGCCCGCTGTCGCCCGATCAGGCCCATGCGCTCAAGCGCCTGATCCGCAGGGTCCAGAAACGACAGGAAGCCGAGGCGTTTCACCTCGGCTCCCGCCTGTTCGCAGAGCCCCCCGCGGCCTTGGCCGATCGCTGGGGGCGCTGGTATGAGCTGTGGCGCGCCGAGTGATCAGCCTGCCAGTTCGCCCGCCAGCGCGCGCTCGATCAGCGCGACGGTCTCGGGCACGCCGTAAAGCGCGATGAACCCGCCAAAACGCGGCCCCTGGCTTTGGCCCAAAAGCACCTCGTAAAGCGCCTGGAACCAGTCGCGCAGGTTCTCGAAACCATTGGTCTTGCCAACGGCGAACACCACCGATTGCAGGAACTCGTCGCTGTGGAAATCGGCATCGGGCAGCGGCTCGTCGTTGCCGACAAGCGCGTTCTTGGCCGCGATCGCCGCCAGCGCCGCCTCGGGCGAGCCAAGCGCCGCCACGAGATCCTGCATCGCCTTGCGCTCCTGCTCGGAGGGCAGGCGGAAGCTGCGCTCGGGTGCCACGAAATCGTGGAAGTAGCGCACCGCGAAACCTGCCGCCTGATCGAGATCGGGATGGGTTTCGGGCGTGGCCTCGGGCGCATAGCGCCGAATGAAGCCCCAGAGCCCTTCCTTGTCGGTCGCGCCCGCCACAGCCGCCAGGTTCAGCAGCATCGCAAACGGCACCACCATCTTCGACTCGGGCGGGTTGCCGCCATGGATATGCCAGACCGGATTGTTGACCTGCTGATCGATCGTCTGATCGGGATAGGCGCGCAGCTGCTGGTGGTATTCGTCCACCATCTTCGGGATCACATCCCACCACAGCCGTTTGGCAGTCTTGGGCTTGAGATACATGAAGTAGCTCAGGCTCTCGGTCGAGGCATAGGTCAGCCATTCGTCGATCGACAGCCCGTTGCCCTTCGACTTCGAGATCTTCTCGCCATTAGCATCAAGGAACAGCTCGTAGGTGAAATGCTCGGGTGCACGGCCACCCAGAACGCGGCAGATCCCGTCATAGATCGGCGTGTTGGTCGAGTGGTCCTTGCCATACATCTCGAAATCGACATCCAGCGCCGCCCAGCGCGCGCCGAAATCGGGCTTCCACTGCAGTTTCACATTGCCGCCCGTGATCGGCAGCGTCCATTCGCGCCCGTCTTCGTCATCGAAGGTCACCGTGCCGGCCTTGGCATCGACATTCTTCATCGGCACATAGAGCACGCGCCCCGTTTCCGGGTGGATCGGCAGGAAGCAGCTATAGGTCTGCTGGCGCTCTTCGCGCAGCGACTTCAGCATGATCGCCATGATGTCATCGTATTTCTCGGCGGCACGCAGCAGGATCTCGTCGAACTTGCCCTGCTTGTAATACTCGGTCGCGCTGGCGAATTCGTATTCGAACCCGAAGGTATCGAGGAACCGGCGCAGCATCGCGTTGTTGTGGTGGCCGAAGCTCTCGAATTCCTCGAACGGGTCGGGCACAGCCGTCAACGGCTTCTGGATATTGGCCTTGAGCAGGTCCTGGTTCGGCACGTTCTCGGGCACCTTGCGCATGCCATCCATGTCATCCGAAAAGCACAGGAGCTTCGTCGGAATGTCCGAGATCACCTCAAAGGCGCGACGGATCATCGAGGTGCGTGCGACCTCGCCGAAGGTACCGATATGCGGCAGCCCCGAGGGGCCATAGCCCGTCTCGAACAGCACATAACCCTTCTCCGGCGCCTTCTTTTCGTAACGTTTGAGCACCCGACGGGCTTCCTCGAAAGGCCAGGCTTTGGATTTCATCGCGGCATCGCGCAGAGTGCTCATGTCATACCTCTTCGGGGCGCCCTTTGCGCCCATCCGCGCCTCACCTATTGAACGGGCGCGGGATCGTCAATAATTTGCAGGTGAAACCACCAAAGGAAGCCCTCCCGTGACCGCACCCCTGCCCTCCCTCTCGCCCCAGGACGCGCTTGTCGCGGTGATGGTGGCCGTCTCCGCCTCGGACGAGGACATCCGCACCTCCGAGCTGGTCGCGATCGAACGCATGGTCAACCACATGCCGATCTTCGGCACCTATGACATCGACCGCATCCCGACCGTCGCGCAGACCGTCTATTCGCTGTTCACCGAGGAAGACGGGCTTGATGCACTCTTCGGTCTCGTGCGCGAAGGGCTGCCCGAAAAGCTCTGGGAAACCGCCTATGCGCTCGCCTGCGACGTGGCCGCGGCCGACGGTATCCTGCATCAGCCCGAGCTGCGCATGCTGGAAGAAATCCGCGGCGAGTTGTCGATCGACCGGCTGCACTCGGTCGCCATCGAATGGAGCGCGCGCGTCCGCCACATGACCAGCTGATCAGCCGTAAAGCGCGCCCCAGCGTTCCAGCAACCGGCTCTGCAACACCTTGGAGCGGCGGATCCAGCCTTTCGAGGCTCCGCCCTCCCCGTCTGCGGCCTTTTCCCGCGCGCGCCGCGCCAGATCGCCGGTGAAGATCGCGAATCCCAGCTCGCGCCCCGACGGCGCCGTCATGTAGCCCGCCAGCGTCGAGACGTAATCCAGCGTCCCGGTCTTGGCATCGACCCTGAGCGGGTGGCCCTTGACCTTGCGCCCCTCGCCATCGCGCATATCAAAAGGCTTCATCAGCCCGCGCAGCCCCATCGGCGCCCCCAATGCGCCCATGGCCTGCGCCATATCGCCCGCCGAGATCCGCGACCCGGTGTTCAGCCCCGAATGATCGACGAAGCGCGCGCTTTTGACGCCCACCCGTGCCTCAAGCCACGCGCTCATCGCGACGCCCGAGCGCCCCATCCGCGCATCCGCCCCGCGCCGCACCGATGTGGTCATGCCCACCGCTTCGGCGGTGATATTGGTCGAGTATTTCATCATCGCGCGCAGCAGGCCGGGCAGCGCCTCGCTCTGGCGAAAATACAAAACCTCACCCGCAGGCAGGTCCCGCACCTCACGCGGCGCGGGCAGCGCAAGGCCCTGCGCGCGTGCGAGCGTCTGGAACACGTCTCCCGCATAGGCCGCCGGATCGCGCACCGGCAACCAGCGGCTGCCCGCCTTGCCCAGCGCCCCCGCCGCGACCGACCACACCTCTTTGCCGCCCTCGCTGCGATAGCTGTAGACCGGCGCGCGCCGGTTCACGAGCTTCGCCGCCGCCGTGTAGGCCTGCGGGCGGTACCGCTCGCCCAGCGCCTCCATCGCCAACTGATAGCCGCCACCCGCGCGCTTCCAGGCGAAATGGACACGGTTGTAATTCAGGATGATGCCGGCCACCGCGGGGTTATAGCCGACATGGATGGGCTGATCCCCGGCGATCTCGTCGCTGCGCGGAATCGCCCCCGCCCAAACCAGAAACCGCCCCGTGATCCCGCGCACACCGCCGCGCACCAGCGCCGCCGCCATGTCACCCAGATCGTCGGTCGAAAGCGTCGGGTCCGCCCCGCCCGCCAGCACCAGATCGCCCTGAAGCACGCCGCCGCGCACCGGTCCCGTCGCAATCAGCCGCGTCGCAAACCGATAGCCGCCGCCCAGATGCTCGAGCGCGTAAAGCGAGGTTATCGCCTTGGTCGTCGAGGCCGCAGGCAGCGCCTTCTGCGCATTAAACGCCTCTAGCACACGACCGCTGCGCAGATCCGTCACCGCGTAGCCGATGTCTCCGCCCAAGGCCGCCGCCTTCAGCAGTTCGCGCACGGAGGCGCCCTGTTGCGCCCGCGCCGGAACCACAGCGGCGAGCGGCGCGACGGTCATCCCGCCGAGCCCAGAAATCACGTTGCGTCTGGAAATCCTCATGCCGCCCTCCGGCTTTGGCCAAAGCGTAACGCGGCGCCCGCGGGGGCTCAAGGGTCCGAACGCTTCCACTGCCCGCGTGCGCGCAACTCCGACGACGACAGATCGTTCAGCGGCACATCGAGAAAGCACCAGGCTGGCGGCGGCGCATCGGCCAGCGCACGCGCCATGCTCCGAGGCAGCTGCGCGGCGCGGAAGATCCGCGCGGCCCGTGCCCGGCGCGCCCGCATCCGAGCCCCGGGGCGGGCGATCACCCCGACCGGCACCATGCCAAGAATATCCTGCCAGCGATCCCAGCGATCGAATTGCACGAGGTTGTCGCCGCCCATCAGCCAGACGAACTGGACCCCGGGATAAAGCGCCTTGAGCCGCTCCAGTGTCGCCGCTGTGTAACGCGTGCCCAGCGCGCATTCGAGATCGGTCACCTCGACGCGGGGATCGGGCATGATCCGGCGCGCCTCGGCCATACGCCGTTCGATCGAGGCCGGCCCTTCGGACTTGAGCGGATTGCCGGGGCTCACGAGCCACCAGATCCGATCGAGGCCGAAGGCCTTGAGCGCCGCGCGGGTAATATGCGCATGACCTTCATGGGCCGGATCGAAAGACCCGCCCAGAAGCCCCACCCGCATGCCACGGGTCGCTATCGGAAAGCCGCGTTTCATGACCCCAAGCCCTAGCCGATCGCGGGGGGGCAGGAAAAGCGAAATAACTGCGGCCCGCAACTCTCTGTGCAGGCATCAGGCGCGCGGATCACGCGGTGTCAGCCCCCCTCCAATTTCGTCCGGGCGGATGATCGTGCACCGTGCGCGGCCTGACCGCTTGGACTCGTACAGCGCCGCATCCGCGTCGGCGATCATGCGCTCGGCCGAAGGATGATCGTAGCTGCGCGACAAGATCACACCTATAGACCCCGAAATGCGACATAGCCCCCCCTCGAAGGGAATGGGCACCTCAAGTCGCGCAATGATCCTTTCGCCAAGCTCTTTCAGGCGCTCAGAGGCCAGATCCCCGCGCAAAAGCAGGATGAACTCGTCTCCTCCAATCCTCGCGGCGAGATCTTCGTGGCGGATCTCCTCGCGCAGGATCCTCGCGACGTCTTCAAGCACCCGATCACCCGCCGCATGACCCAGCGAGTCATTGACCGCCTTGAAATGGTCGAGATCGAGATGCGCTAGCGCAAACCCGCCCCCACCGGCGCGCGTCGCCGCAATGGCGCCCGCAAACTCGGCGTCAAACGCCCGTCGGTTGGCAAGCCCGGTCAGCGCATCGGTCATCGCCTTGTCTAGCGCGGCGGCGCGCGCATCTTCGAGACGCGCGGTCAAGCCGCGCAACTCGGCCATAATGACCGCCTTGGCCTCTTGAAGATAGAGCAGTTCGACAGCCAGATCGGAGGGCGCGAAATCATCATTGGTGAGGCCGAAACACCTCACCGCCTGCGCCAGGTGGACCCCAAACGTCAGGTTGATCAGCGCCCCACCCCCGCTGCTGGGCGGCAGGGCGATGGCACTCCCGCGCAGACCGATATCGGGATGCTTCCGGAGCCAGAGATGGATGCGTCGCCCCGGCGCAACCCGCCACTTTCCAAGCAGAATTTCGGGTTGCGGGGCACCATCCGGGCCCGGCACCCGCATCGCCCCACTGCGTCGCCACCCGCGCCGCGGCTCGAAATAAGTCTCGATCGGTTGGCCAAGCCCGACGCCACCTGCAATCTTTTTCAGGGTTGGGCCCATCGCCCGCACGCGCCCGCCCGCGTCAAGCGACAGATACATCGGCATCAGGCCGCCCAGCTCCGTCAACGCCGTTTGCCGACACGCAAGGCAGCGGCCGATTTCCTCGTCCCGCGATGCGAGTTCGGGGCGGGGCAACTCAAAATTCATGCCCCCCCCCCCCCGAGCTGTGCGGCAACCGCGTGCTGCCCGGCGGCGAGGTCGAAACCGCGCCCCTCGGCGAAAGTGATGTCGAGCAAGGTGATCGTCAGGCGAGCGCCACGCGCGGTCTCGTCGGGCTCGATCAGGGCAAGCGCGCCATAATCATCTGCCATCGCGCGCAACAGGCCCGCAAGCACCGCCACCCAATCCGAGCGTTGCGACGTCACACGCAGCTCAAACCGCCCCTCGCCTTGCTCGGAAAGTCGCAAGCCGGGCAGTTCGAGATCCGGCAGCGCCATGCGCGCGCGATCCGGCAACTCATCCAGCGAATGCAGAAATTCCCAATAGTTGCTGCCGCCGAAGCGCAAAAGGCGCCGAAGCGCCTCGCGCGAGGCAAGAAACGTGCCCACATCTTCCAGCAGGGCGTCCTCGGGCCGATCAAGGACCACGCCGGCCGCCTCGATCAGGCGATCGGTCAGAACGTCGTCATAATGCAGCATGGTTTCGAACCCGTCCGGGCCGATATCAATGCGCGCGGCGATCCGCTGCCAGACGGCATCGCCATAGGAAGACGTCAGAAAACACTGAATGGACTTGTTAATCAAACCGAGCATGGGACCTCCTGCGCGGCCAGACTAGCCGCGGGAAGTTAAGGAAGCCCAAAGACTTGAGAAGATTCAGAACGGGCGCACGGAGTAGGTGTCGATGCGTTGCTCCACCCCGCCCTCATTGATCACGATCGCGCTGTCACCAATCCGCAATTGCTGAATGGTGGCGGGTTCGATGGCAAAATCGCCCGCACGGATCGCCTCAAGAAGCGCACGGCCTGTCAACGGTGCATCAGCGCCATTTCGCACGAAGGCGACCCCGGTGACGCTGATCCACTCGCCCGACGCGGCGAGCGCCAGCAAGGTGGTGTTGCCGTATTGCACGGAGCGATCACGTCCAATCACCACAAGGGCTTCGTCGCCGGGCCGCGAGGGCACCAGATCGGCGCGCAGCAAGAGGCACCCCGAGATGTCGCGGTTGCCTTCACCCCGACAGTCCGCCGGTTTAATCGCGTTCCCCATCACATCGCGCAGAATCGTATCGAGGAGCGGCTGCGGAATATCTCCTGCCGGCACGCGCTCGATCGCCGCCAGCCATTCCTCGCGCGAGCCCGAGAACATCGCCGTCATCCGGCGCTCGGCATCATAGAATTCCCAGCTAGAATTGGCAGCATCCAGCTCGGTCAGAAGCGCAGCAAGCTCCGTATCCTCCGCCGCCATCTCGCGCAGCTGCGCCAATCCCGCCTGCCCCTCCGGGCCCCAGTCAAAGCGCATCTCGGCCAGCGGCAGGTCCACCACCTTGACCGTGTCCGCCTGATAGCGCGCGATCTGCGAGCGCACCGCGATCTGCTCGGGCTCGATCAACGGCGTCAGCCAGAGCGCAGCGAGACCCACAATACCCAGCGCCATCACGATATTGGCGCGCCGGATCCGTTCCATCCAGCCGCCCGCGCGCAGCGCCGAGGCACCATAGGCCAGCCCATAGCCACAGATCACCGCGACCGCCGCGACACCGACGACGAGCGTGGGCGTCCAGCCCTCGGCGCTCACCCGCCGCCAATAGACCAGCACCAGAAGTGCCGCCAGAACCGGTACCATCCCCGCCAGCGCCCGCGCGACGCTGCGCATGAACCGGCTCTGCACCGCCTCGGCATCGTCCTGATCGAGCGCGATCGACACCAGCGCAATCGCACCCAGCGCCGTCGTGATCAGCACCTCGGAGGCGCTCAGGCCACCCAGCGTGAAGGTCGCGCCCTGCAGCAGGAAGGCCACGACGAAGATCACAACCACCAGCAACACCACCGGCGCCAAAAGCCGCAACAGCCGCAGCACCAGCACCGGCGAGATCATCTCGGAGAATTCATAGACCACCGCGAGCCCAAGCCCGCAGGCCGCGCCGCCGACGGCCATCACCACCGCCTCTTCGCGCAGCAGGTCGCGCAGCAGGTCGACACCGACGAAATGCAACAGCTCGGACAAAAGGAACAGCACGCCCATCGAGACGCTCGCGAACAGCGAGGCCGAAGCGAAGCGCACCACGACATTCCAGGTATCCATGAACAGGTCGGGATAGTCGTGCCAGCCCGCCGAGCCAAAGCGCATCAGGGTCATCGCGAAGGGGATCGGCAGGGTTGAAAGGATCAGCGCCGCCAGCAGCACATGGCCGGTCTCGAAAACCTGCACCGAGGGCACAAAGCCCTGCGCCTGCCATTGCACGAGCCCCGCGGCAACCAGCGCGATCGCGCCTCCCGCCAAGAGCGCCCGACGCGGACCGAACTCCCCCAGCATTGCCAGAGCGGCGGCACCGAAGCTCAGCGCGAAGACCGCCAGCCCCGGCCAGTACCACAGGTCCTCGCCCTGGCGCGCCAGTTCGAACACCGCCCAGAGGCCAAGCCCGGCCATTGCACCAAAAATTACGTGGTACCAATGCGTTCTGCTCATGTGCTCCTCCACTTTGGAACAGGTTAGCGCGCAGAGCCGGGGTTGGATAGAGACTCTATGCGCGCAGCACCCAAGCCGCGAGCGCGCCGATGTCGGGCAGGACGACCTCGGCCAGGGGCGCGAGGTCCTCCGCGCGCGCGGGACCCGTCAGCACGCCGACCGGGCGCATACCGGCGGCGCGGGCGGCGTTCAGGTCATGGGTGCTGTCACCGACCATGGCGCAGGCCTCGGGTGCGACACCGAGGTAATCGGCAAAGGCCAAAAGCGGCCCGGGCGCGGGCTTGGCGCCATAGCCGCTGTCATAGCCCGCAACGAAATCAAAGAACCCGGTCACTCCGGCCGCAGCCAGATGGGCACGCGCGGCGGCCTCGGAGTCGTTCGTCGCGACGCCCAGCCGCAGCCGCTGCCCGCGCAAGCCCGCGAGGCAGGGCGCCAGATCGACCGGCGCGACCAGCGGCAGATCCTGCGCGGCCCCGTCCAGCTCGTCGGCCAGCGCACGCCGCTCCCAGTGCGGCAGATGCGGCAACAGCAGATCGACGGCATCGTCAAGCGTCCCGGCGATCACCGGCGACCAGGGATGAAAGCGCAAGGCCGCAAGATCATAGCCGATCGAGGCCGCCATCCGCCCCGCCAGTGCGCCATCGCCACCCGCCAGTTTCGTCAGCTGCCGCTCGGCCCAGACGCCCCAGCTCGCGTCGAAATCGAACAGCGTGCCGTCCTTGTCGAAAAGAATTGCCTCGATCATCGCGCCCTCAGGTCCAGTGCCGCAGATCGCCGCCGCCCAGGATTGCGCGCGCATCGACAATCTCCTGCGGCGCGACGCCCAAGGCCTGCGCACAGTCGATCACCCAGTCGTCCTGCTGCAAGATGAAATCGAGCACCGAGGCCAGAAACGCGGGCTCCTGTGCCTGCGCGCGCAGATCGGCAAGGCTTGCGCCGCTCATGTGCAGAAATCCGTCCAAAAGCCCATCCTGCCCCGCCAGCCAGCCCAGAGCCTGCAGGGCCCGGGTCTGCGCAATATCTTGCCGCTCCATTAAAGTGACCGCCCGTTGGTAGTGATTTGTTAACCTTCTCTTGGGCATGATGGAGCCATCTCAACGGCAGGTCAAAGGAGTCATTTACGACGATGCCGGGAAAAGTCCTGATCGTGGATGATGTGGCCACCAATCGGATCGTGCTCAAGGCGAAGCTGCGCGGCGCCCGCTACGAGACGATCCAGGCTGGCACGGCGGCGGAGGCGTTGCAACGCCTGGCCGCCGAGCGTCCCGATTTGGCGCTGATCGCCTCCTCGCTGCCCGACATGAGCGGGACCGAGCTGTGCCAGCGGATCAAGGCCGCAGGCGTCGGCGCGCCGGTCGCGGTGATCATGCTGGCCTCGGTCGAGCAGCCGGGCGAACGGCTTGCGGCGCTGCGCGCGGGCGCGACCGATTATCTTGTGAAACCGGTGGATGAGCTGGTGCTGCTGGCGCGGCTGCGCGCGCTGTTGCGGGCGCATGAAACCGACGAGGAGATGGCCCAGCGCGAGGCGACCTATCGCGCGCTCGGGCGTGACGCGGCGCCTGCGTCGCCACCGCCCGCGGGTCGGATCGCGCTGATCGCCGCCACGACCGAAACCGCCGTCTGCTGGAAAACCGCGTTGGCGCCGCGTTTGCCAGGCGACCGGATCGAGATCCTTGACCGCGACATGGTTCTGGCCGGCTCGATCGGCGGCACGGCGCCCGACGCCTATGTCATCTCGGCCGATCTCGACACGCCGGGCGCGGGCCTGCGGCTGATGTCCGAATTGCGCGCGCGGCCCGCCTCGCGCCATGCCGCGATCTGCATCGCCGCCGAGCCGGGGGCGCGTGAGACCCGCGCTATGGCGCTGGATCTGGGCGCCTCGGACCTGCTGCCGCGCCAGATCGCCCAGCCCGCCGCTGCCGAAGAATGCGCGCTCCGCCTGCGTGCCCAGATCGCGCGCAAGCGCCTGCTCGACCGGCAGCGCGCGATGCTGGCCGACGGGTTGCGGCTTGCGGCGGTCGATCCGTTGACGGGCCTCTTCAACCGCCGCTACGCGATGCCGCATCTCGCGCGCATGGAGGAACGCGCCCGTGCAACCGGGCGGCCTTTCGCGGTGATGGCGCTCGACCTCGATCGCTTCAAGTCGATCAACGACCGTTACGGCCACGCGGCCGGAGACCTGGTGCTGCAAGAGGTCGCGCGGCGGCTCAACCTGAACCTGCGCACGATGGATCTGGTGGCGCGGATCGGTGGTGAAGAGTTCCTCGTTGCGATGCCCGACACCTCGCTGGAAGAGGCGCGCCGCGCTGCCGAGCGCCTGCGCGCAGTCGTCGAACACCAGCCCTTCGCACTGCCCGAGGGACGCGGCGCAATCCCGGTGACGGTCTCGATCGGGCTGGCGCTTGGCGGGGTATCGGGGCCCGGCGAAACGGTCGAGCTGGTGATGCGCCACGCCGATCACGCGCTGTTGGGGTCAAAAGCCAGCGGCCGCAATCAGGTGCGCATCTTCAACTCGGCCGCCTGAGGGTTTAGTCGCGATCTTTGCCGCCGAACCGTTTCTCGCCCCGTGCAAGACGCTCGGCAAAAGCCTTGCGTGCCTCGGACGACATCTTGAGAACGCGCTCGCGCATCAGTTCGGCGCCGATGTCGATCCGCGCCAGCATCCGCGTGCGCTGACGCTCCATCACCGCGTCGAACGCCGCCGCATCGAAGGGCTCAGCCCGGAGGGCCGCGATCAGCGCCTCGCGATCGGCGCGATCCTTCACGCGCATCTCACGGAAGCTGCCGCCACGCGCCTCGGCCGCCGACCGCAGCGCCTCGCGTTCATCATGTGACAAGGCCGCGCTCAGCGCCCCGATATTCACATCCCCGATCCGGGGTTGCGGGTGGCGTTCATGGCCGACGATGCCCCCGATCACCACACCCGCAATCAGCAGGTTCAGCGTGACCGAGCCGATCAGCAGCGCCTTGGTCCAGCCCCCGAGCTTCGCCTTGCCGTTTTGCGTCTCAGCCATCTCAGTAACCCTCCCCAAGCGCCAGTGTCACAAGGTCTTCACCCGGCATCAGCTCCAGCGTGCCGATATCCGCCGTCGTCCCCGGCCAGTAGCTGGCCAGATTATCCGCCCCGGCGAACCCGATCCAGAGCCCGGCCAGCGCGGCCGTCGCCATGCCGCCCAGACCGATCGAGCCTCCGAACAGGCCCGAGATCGTCGCCCAAAGGCCATCCCGGCCCGCAGGCGCCCGTACCGGCGGCGCCGTCAAGCCCGCCTGCGTGGCTTCGGCCTCGGCCAGAACCCGCGCCATGAAATCGCCCGAGGGCATCGGCGCCTCGGCCTTCGCTGCCGCGAAGAAACGCTCCAACTCGTTCTCGTGCTCAGTCATCGCCAAACCCCAATTCCTCGCGCTGTCCCGCCAGGAGCTTCGCCAGCCCCCGCTTTCCACGCGCCGTCAAACTTTCTACGGCCTCGACCCCGATTTCCATCGCTTCGGCGATCTCCGGGTTCGACATTCCTTCGATATGCCGCAAAATCACCGCCTGCCGTTGCCGTTCCGGCAGGGCCTGAAGCGCCGCCTGCAGCGCCGCCGCGCGGCCGGTCTCGATCATCTCATCGAGCACCGAGGCGCGCCCGTCCTCGATCTCGGGCGCCTCGTCCAGCCCCACGCCGCGCCGCTTGCGCAGCCGGTCGGTGGCGAGGTTGCTGACCACCCGATAAAGCCAGGTCGAGACCTTGGCCTCGCCGTTGCGCCAGTCGGGGGCGATCTTCCAGAGCCGGAGCATCGCCTCCTGCGCCAGATCCTCGGCCTCGGCGCGATCACCCAGCATCCGCAGCGCCACGCGAAACGCCAAGGGGGCGAAGCGCAGCGTCAGCGAACGCGCCGCCGCCCGGTCCCCATTGCCATAGAGAACCAGCAGCGCCTCATCCGAGACATCCGATAACGCGTCGAAAGCCATGCTCATAATGCCCCTTGGCTAGCGCGATCGCGGGCCCTTGGCAATTTGCCGCGAAGGGCAGGCCCGCAGCCCGGCCCGGGTGGTCCCGGGCCGGAGCGGTTTCAGATCAGTTCTGCGCCGGCGCGTTGCGCTGGAAGAACGGACGCCAGCCGTCCTGATCGCCCATCATGCGCTGGCCACCCATCTGGCCATGGTCATGCATCATCCGGCCGCCTTTCATGCCCTGACGGTCGTGGTCGCAATCGCGCCCGCCACGCTGATGGTCGCCCTTGCCACCTTTGCCGCGCATGTCATGATCGCCCATGCGGCCCTGCATGCGCTCGCCCAGCATCTTGCGGGCGGCCTGCGCTTCGGCGGCGCTCACCGCGCCATCGCCGTCACGGTCAAGGCGTTTGAACATGTCCGCAGGCATCCGCTCGCGGCTGGCCAGTTCCTCGGCCGAGAGCATCCCGTCACCATCGACATCCTGCGCGGCGATGCGAGCCTTCACGCGCTCCTCGATCCGGGTCTGCGCCTGTTTCATCTCTTGCGCGACGAATTCCTCAGCCGAAATCTTGCCATCGCCATTCGCGTCGAGCCCGGTCACGCGCGCCTTGCGGGCGGCGTCGAATTCCTCGGCGGTGATCTTGCCATCCTTGTCGGTGTCGAACTGCTCGAAGATCGGCATCGCGCCGTCATCCATGCCCGTCGGCATGCGCGGCATCTGACCGCCCATCATCGGGCCATTGCCCGCACCCGAGCCGTCGCGCGCCTGCATCTGTTGCTGCTGTTGCTGCTGCGCGAAGACAGGGGCGGTCGCGACCAAGCCGGTGCTTGCCACCAGAGCCGCCAGAACAAAAGCTTTACCCATCGGTTTCATCTCGATCTCCTGAAAAACCAGGCGGCGTCTTGGTGCCGCAGATACCCCCAATACGCCCCCCGCCCCGCTTTCCGTCGCCTTCGGGCGCCGGCACACGCATCCGTGACATGGCGTGAAGGCGGGCGCGGGCTTCCCCCCGGCGCGAAAACCTGTCTTAGTGGCGCCAGGGAGAGACCAGATGACCGAATATACCGAGATGCCCGAGGACGACCGCCCCGTCGGCCAAGCGATCTGGCGGGGGCTGACCTGCCGCTGCCCGGCCTGTGGCGAGGGCACGCTGCTCGAAGGCTACGCCCGCGTGCGCGCCGCCTGCCCGGCCTGTGGCGAGGCTCTGCACCACCAGCGCGCCGATGACGGCCCGGCCTATCTGACCATCCTCGTGGTGGGGCACCTGCTCGCACCGGCGATCATGGCTGTCTATTTCGCCTTCCGCCCCGAACCTTGGATGATGATCGCGCTGTTCGTGCCGAGCTGCGTCGCGCTCAGCGTCTATCTGCTGCCGCGCTTCAAGGGGATGCTGGTTGGCATCCAGTGGTCGCGCCGGATGCATGGCTTCGGCGCCGGAGAGATCGTGCATGACTGAAGCCCCCACCGCCCCGCCGATCGACAAGACCCAGTTGCGCGACGCCGCAAGCCTGATCATTCTGCGCCATGACGCGCCGCAGGGCCCTGCCGTGCTGATGGGCCAGCGCGGCGCGGGCGCGGCCTTCATGCCGTCGAAATACGTGTTCCCGGGCGGCGCGCTCGATGCCGCCGACTGGCATGTGCCGCTGGCCGAGCCGCTGTCGCAGACCTGCGCACGCAGGCTTGCGGTCGAGGCCCCCGACGGCATCGGCCCGGCGCTGGCCGTGGCGGCGATCCGCGAGCTTTGGGAGGAAACCGGGCTGATCCTCGGCGCGCCCGGCGATTGGCCCGAACCGCCCGCCGAAGACTGGGCGGCGATGGCGGCACTGGGGTATCGCCCCTCGGCCACGCCGCTGCGCTTTGTGTTCCGCGCGATCACGCCAAAGGGCCGCCCGCGCCGCTTCGACGCGCGCTTCTTCCTCGCCGATGTCAACGAGATCGCCGGCGACCCCGATGATTTCTCGCGCGCCTGCGACGAGCTTTCGCATCTGCATTGGGTGCCGCTGACCGAGGCGCGTCAGCTCAACCTGCCCTTCATCACCGAAGTGGTGCTGGCCGAGGTGCAGGCGATGCTGGCGGGTGGCCGTTTGTGCGACCCCGAGAGCCTGCCCTTCTTCGACAACCGCACCGAGCGCGCGACCTTCCGCCGGATCGCCTGAGCTAGCCGCGCCCGGCCAGGACCAGCGCGACCAGCGAGGCGACGACCAGCGCGATGCCCGCGCCCTCGCGCCGGTGCAAGCGCTCGCCAAAGAACCAGACCGAAGCGAGCAGCGTGAACACCATCTCGATCTGCCCGAAAGCGCGGACATAGGCCGCGTTCTGCAGCGCGAAAGCGGCGAACCAGCCCGCCGACCCGCCAACCCCGGTCACGCCGACCCAGATCGTGCGCCGCCAGGCGGCGACCACGCGGCTTAGCTCGCCGGGTTCGAACACCCGCAGGTAAAGCGCCATGCCCAGCGTCTGCGAGCTCGTCGCCGCCGCCAGCGCCACCATCGCGCGGATCAGGAAAGGCAAGGGTTCAAGCTCGACCGTGGCGCCGCGATAGCCGATCGCAGCCACGGCAAATCCCGCCCCCGCCAAAAGGCCATAGACCATCGGGCGGCCCAGCATCCGGCCACCCTCAGGCGGGCGCGACATCAACATCACGCCGCCAAAGCCGATCACGATCGCCAGCCAGCCCAGGGGCGCCACCGGCTCGGACAGGATCAGCGCCGAAAACAGCGCGACCTGAAACGTTTCGGTCTTGGTGAAGGCGACGCCGACCGCGAAATTGCGTAGCTTGAACAGCGCGACCGTCAGGAACGTGGCAAAGATCTGCGCCGCCCCGCCCGCCAGCACGAATGCCCAGAAGCGTGGCGTCAGGTTCGGCAATGCCTCGCCCGTGCCGAGCAACAGCGCCGTGGCCGCCACCAGCGCGATCGGCGCTCCGAAGAGGAACCGCGAAAAGGTCGCGCCCCCCACCGAGAGGCCCGAGCCCGAGAGCACCTTTTGCAGAACGAACCGCGCGGTCTGCAGCGCCGAGGCCACAATCACCAGCGCCGCCCAGAGCACCCCGCTCATGGCCCGATCTGCGCCAGATCGTAGCCGTTGAAGGCCAGCACCTCGCGCGCCGCCGCGATCAGGTCGCCACGCGCCGCCATGCCGGGTCGTGCGAGGATCATCCCAAAGCCGCCCTCGGGCGTGCCCAGCACCGCGACGCGGTAATCCTGATCGGCCCACAAGAGCCAGACCGGCGCGCCGCCAAAGGCCCGCCCGCTGGCCGCCATCCGCGCGCCCGGCCCGGTGACGGACATCCGCGCGTCAAGTGCCATGGGCGCCGCCCCCGCGCAATCAATCCCCGAAATCCGATAGCCGCCGCCCTCCGCGGCCCAGTCCTGCCGCGCGCCCGCGCAGCCCGGCGTTCCCGAGGCGACAACCTGCCACCCCCCGGCCATCCGCACGGGCTCAAAGAGCGCCAGCGACGACATCCGCCCCGGCTCGGAGAGCAAAGGGCCGCCGGGCTCCGGCGCGCCGAGGCATCCGGCAAGCGCCCCGGCAAGCGCCATCGCCCCGGCCAGACGGATCAATCCACGCATAGCGTCGCCCTCGTGCCGGCATCTGTCAGCACCTCGTTACAACCAAGCAAGGGCCGGACCGGCGCACAGGTCATCGACCGCGCAAGGCACACGCCCTCGCAATCGCTTTCCTTGCGGCAGGATTGATTGGCATCCTTGGTCCGACGCGCACAAATTGAGCCAAAAGCCCCGCTCGACCAGATCCCGCCGTCAGCCTCGCAGGCCTTGCGCTCGGCCTCGACGCGGGCGGCGCCGACGGGCTCAAGGCGCGGGGGCCCCGGCTCGGGTTTGCAGGCCACGAGGGCCAGAGCCATCAGGGCCGACAGGGCAAGCGCGCGCATGGTCCCCTCCTCAGAACGGCATCGGCAGATCGCGGTGGATCTGCTTGATCGCGTCATGGACCTCTTTCGGCAGGGTGATCCGCGCCGCGTCGATCGCCGCTGCAATCTGCGCAACCGAGGTGCCGCCGATGATCGGGATGATCGAGCCGGGGCGTTCCATCACCCAGCGAATGGCCATCGTCACCGGGTCAAGCCCCGCCTCGCGCGCGACGCCGACATAGACATCGGCAATGTCAAAGGCGCGCGGGCTGGAGCGCCCGCCCAGATCCGCCACGATCGCACGGCGCGAACCCTCGGGCGTGGTATCGCCCGAATACTTGCCGCTCAGGATCCCCGCCGCGAGCGGCGAATAGGCCAGCAGCGTCACGTCTTCGTGGTGACACAGCTCCGCCAGATCGGTATCGAAATAGCGGCACATCAGCGAGTATTCGTTCTGGATCGTGGCCATGCGCGGCCCTTTGCTCGCCTCGGCCAGCCGCAGCCATTCCGAGGTGCCCCAGGTCGTCTCGTTCGACAGCCCCAGATGCCGGATCTTGCCCGCCTTGACCATCTCGTCGAGGGTCTCAAGACAGGCCGCCATGTCGTCTTGCACCCGCGCGGTGTTCTGCGTCGTCGGGTCATAGCGCCAAAGCGCCCGGAAATGGTACGAGCCACGGTTGGGCCAGTGCAGCTGATAGAGGTCGATGTAATCGGTCTGCAGCCGACGCAGCGAATTCTCGACCGCCTCGCGGATCCGCTCCGGGCTGATCGGCGGCCCGCCCTTGATCGCGACCGAGCCAGTGCCGACGATCTTGGTGGCGATCACCACATCGTCGCGCCGCCCCCGCGCCTTGAGCCAGGTGCCTATAATCTCTTCGGTGCGCCCGGTGGTTTCGAGCCGCACCGGGTTGACCGGGTAAAGCTCGGCCGTGTCGATGAAATCAACGCCCTGATCGAGCGCATAATCGAGCTGCGCATGGCCCTCGGCCTCGGTATTCTGCGTCCCCCAGGTCATTGACCCCAGACAGATTTCGGACACTTCCAGCCCGGTGCGACCCAGTTCGATCCGGCGCATTCCTCTTCTCCTGTTGGTGGTTTCGGCGCGACCTTGGCACAGGGCCCGCGCGATGGAAAGGGGGGCTCAGCCGACCAGCGGGATCAGCGCGCCGTAGCCCTCGGCCTCCATCTCCTCAAGCGGCACGAAACGCAGCGCCGCCGAGTTGATGCAATAGCGCAGCCCGCCGGTCTCGCGCGGCCCGTCGGGAAAGACATGGCCCAGATGGCTGTCGCCATGGGCCGATCGCACCTCGGTGCGGAGCATCCCATGCGATGTGTCGCGCAGCTCCTGCACGTGCTCGTCAAGGATCGGGCGCGTGAACGAGGGCCAGCCGCAACCCGATTCATACTTGTCCGACGAAGCAAACAGAGGCTCGCCCGAGACCACGTCGACAAAGATCCCGCGGCGCTTTTCTTCCAGGTATTCGCCCGTAAAGGGCCGCTCGGTGCCGCTTTCCTGCGTCACGCGGTATTGCTCGGGGGTCAGGCGGGCCAGCGCCTCGGCGGTCTTGGCATAGCGGGTCATCGGTATCTCCCTGTTCTGCCCGAGAGATAGCGGGGCAATCGGAAAAGGAAAGGGCCGCGCGCGGTCAGGCGGCAAGGCGCGGCACCAGCGCGGCCATGACCGCACGCAACAGGGCCTCGGCAGCCTCGGGCGTGGCGGCCTCTGTATAGACGCGAAACTCGGGCGCGTTGCCCGAGGCGCGCAGATGCACGATGCGCCCGTCCGCAAGCGTGACGCGCAGCCCGTCGGTCTGGTCAAGGCACTGCTCCGGGCCGAAGGGGGCGAAAAATGCCGCACGCGCCTCGGGCGATGTGGCAAAGCTGTCGAGCAGGCCGTGCGCAATCTCCGGCGGGACATCCCGCAGGCGGTCGGCGGAGGTCGCGCGAGCAGGCAGCGTCGCAAGCAGCGCCGCCATGCCGCCCGCGCGGCGCGCCTCGGCCAAAACCGTCGCAAGCGGCAGCACCGCATCGCGCGTCATCAGCGGCGCGATCGGCCCGGCGGGGGCTGCGGCCTCGAAGCCCAGCAGGAAGCCTCCATTCGGCTCGAACCCGGCCACGCGTGCCTGCGGGTCAGCGGCCTGTTCGGCCAGCATCTCGGCAATCACGTAGGGCGAGCCGATGCGGCGGCGACGGGTCGCGCGAAAGGCGCCCATGCCTTCGATCATGGAATTGGCCGAGACCGGCGTGCAGACTACCTCGGCCCCAAGCGCGCGCGCCGTGAGGACGCCTAGGATGTCGCCCGCAACCAAATGCCCCGCCCCGCCCATCAGCAAGGGCCGGTCGCCATCGGCATCGGTCGAAACCAGCGCATCCAGCCGATACTCCGCGCACCAGCGCGCCAGATCGGCGCGGGTCTCGGGCGACACCGCCTCGGTATCGACCGGATAGAAATGCCCGGCGCGGGCCAGTTCGATCACCTCTGCACCGAGCGCGCGCAACAGCGCGGGCAACAGATCGCGCGCGACCGAGGATTGCGCCCAGACGCCGATGCGCATCCCTGCCAAAGCCTCGGCCCCGAAGGCCCCGGCATAGCGCGCCAGATAGGCCTGCGCGGCATCCGTCCGGCGCTCCAGAACGCCCGGCCCGTCCAGCAGCGCCCGCGCGCCCACGTCATGGGCCGCGCGCATCGCCGCCTCGCTGGCCTTGTCGATCTCGCCATCGGGGCGGTAGAACTTGAGCCCGTTGCGGTCCGCCGGGATATGGCTGCCTGTCACCATGATCGCCCCCGCGCCCTCGGCCATCGCCAGAAGCGCCAGCGCGGGCGTCGGCAAGGCACCCAGATCAACCACCTTCCGCCCCGCCGCGATCAGCGCCGCGCGCACCGCCCCCGCGATCATCGGCGAGCTTGCCCGCAGATCCCGCGCCAGAAACACCTGCGCGCCGATCCGGCAGGCCGCAAGATAGGCATCGACCCAGCGCGCCACCCGCTCGGGCGTGAAATCCCGCGCCAGCCCGCGAAGCCCACTCGTGCCGAACTGCAATGGCATGATCTCTCTCAAAGGTTGTTCGTCGCAGCCTTAGCACCCGAAAAAACCCGCCGCAATCACAGCAGGCTTGCCCTGTGGATAAAGCCGTGCTCTACATGGCAAATACAACCTTGAGATGTATTTGTTTTCCTAGCGGAGACCCGGATGCAGACGATCACGCCTATCCTGCTCTGCGGCGGCTCGGGCACGCGGCTCTGGCCCTTGTCACGGCAGGGCTACCCCAAGCAGTTCGTCCCGCTCGCCGGAACCGGGTCGCTGTTCCAGCAAAGCGCCGAGCGGCTGAGCGGGCGGGGCCGCGGGGTTTGCTTTGCGCCGCCGGTGGTGGTGACCGGGGCCGATTTCCGCTTTGTCGCGACCGAGCAGCTGGCCGAGATCGGGATCGAACCCGGCGCCGTACTGCTGGAACCCGAGGGCCGCAATACCGCCCCCGCCGTGCTGGCCGCCGCGCTGCATCTGGCGGCGCGCGACCCCGAGGCGCTGATGCTGATCGCGCCGGCCGATCACCTCCTGCCCGACCGTAACGCCTTTCGTGCCACCGTCGCGCGCGCCCTGCCCGCCGCGCTCGCGGGCCAGATCCTGCTGTTCGGGATCAAACCCGACCGTCCCGAAACCGGCTATGGCTATCTTGAGCTTTCCTCCCCCACCTCGCCCGCTGGCAGCGCCACGCCGCTGTCGCGCTTTGTCGAGAAACCCGATGTGGCCGAGGCCGCGCGGATGCTCGCCAGCGGGCGGTTCCTTTGGAACTCGGGGCTGTTTCTGTTTCGCGCCTGCGACATCCTCGCGGCCTTCCTGACCTGCGCCCCCGAGCTGCTGGCGCCGGTGCGCGCGGCGCTGGCAGGCGCCCGTGCCGACCTGGGGTTTTTGCGGCTCGATCCCGAGCCCTGGGCCTGCCTGCCCGATATCTCGATCGACTATGCGGTGATGGAAAAGGCCGACAATCTGGCCGTGGTTCGCTATTGCGGGAAATGGTCGGATCTGGGCGGCTGGGACGCGGTCTGGCGCGCGGCGCTGCACGATCCCGAGGGCAATGCGACCTCGGGCCCGGCGATCGGCATCGACTGCACCGGATCGCTGCTGCGCTCGGAAAGCGAGGGGCTGGAGCTGGTCGGCATCGGGCTGCGCGACATGATCGCCATCGCCATGCCCGACGCCGTTCTGGTCGCGCCCAAGGACCGCGCGCAAGAGGTGAAACAGGCGGTGCTGAACCTGCGCCAGCGGCAGGCACCACAGGCCGACCGTTTCGCGAAAGAGCACCGCCCCTGGGGCTCGTTCGAATGCCTGTCGCGCGGCGAGAGGTTTCAGGTCAAGCGCATCCATGTCAGGCCGGGCGGCGCGCTGTCGCTGCAAAGCCATGCACATCGGGCCGAGCATTGGGTCGTGGTCGAAGGCCGCGCTCAGGTCACGCTGGGCGGCGACACCCGCATCCTTGAACCCAACGAGTCGATCTATGTGCCGCAGGGCGCGCGGCATCGGCTGGAAAACCCCGGCGCGGACCCGGTGATCCTGATCGAGGTGCAGACCGGCGATTACCTCGGCGAGGATGACATCATCCGCTATGACGATGTCTATGCGCGCTAGGCCTTAACCGACGATCAACCCCGGCGCCTGCGCCCCGGTCTCGACACGGCCGATCACGCAGGCCTCGGCGAAGCCATGCGCAGCAAAGATTGCCAGCACCTCATCGGCCGCCTCGGGCGCGCAGGCCACCATCAGCCCGCCGCTGGTCTGCGGATCGCTCAGCAAAGCGCGCTCCGCCTCGGGGAAGCCTTCGGGCAGGGTGACCTCGGCGCCGTAGCTCGCCCAGTTGCGCCCCGACGCGCCGGTGATGAACCCCGCCGCCGCCAGCTCACGCACGCCCGGCAAGACCGGCACCGCGCCCCAATCAAGGCGCAGCGCGTGGCCCGAACCGCGCGCCATCTCCATCGCGTGGCCCCCAAGGCCGAAGCCCGTGACATCGGTCATCGCATGCACACCCGGCAGGCGCGCAAGCTCCGGCCCCGGCGTGTTCAGACGCGTCGTCGCCGCGATCATCGCGGCATACCCCTCGGGCGAAAGTTCCTCTTTCTTCAGCGCCGCCGACATCACGCCCACCCCGATCGGCTTGCCCAAAATCAGCACGTCTCCGGGCTGCGCCGCGCAATTCGCCTTGACGTTGGCGGGGTCCACCAGCCCCAGCGCGACCAGCCCGTAGATCGGCTCGACCGAGTCGATCGTGTGCCCGCCCGCGATCGGAATCCCTGCGTCCCGGCAGGCTGCCGCGCCGCCTTCGAGGATCTTGCCGATGTTCTCGACCGAGAGCTTGCCGATCGGCATCCCCACAAGCGCCAGCGCAAAGATCGGCTGACCACCCATCGCGTAGACATCGCTGATCGCATTGGTCGCGGCGATGCGGCCGAAATCCTCGGGATCGTCGACGATCGGCATGAAGAAATCGGTGGTGGCAACCAACGCCTGCCGATCGTTGATCTGGTAGACGGCGGCGTCATCCGAGGTCTCGATACCGACCAGAAGCGCCTCGGGGATCGTCATCTGCGCAGTGCCGCGCAAAATCCCCGACAGCACGCCGGGCGCGATCTTGCAGCCGCAGCCCCCGCCATGCGCCAGCGAGGTCAGGCGCGGTTCGGTCGGGGTCGCGGGATCAGCTTGCGTCATCGGGGCCTCCTTGGGGCGGGGTATCGGACAGGGCAGCAGGCAGCGCCTGCGCCAGGCTCTCGGCCAATGCGGGCAGGTCCGCCGCGGCAAGGCTCGGCGCGGCGATCTCGGCCACCGGCACCTGCATCCGCGCGCGATGCTTGGCGTAGCGCGGGTCGTAATGATCGGCCATCAGCCCCTCGGCCAGCGCGGCGAACTCGCCCGCGCGCGCCTCGGCCTGCCACGCGGCGATGCGCTTGGCGGGATGCATCGCCGCGAGCCGGGCAATGATCGAAACGATCCGCTCGGGGTCGTCGAGCAGGTCGGCATAGGCGCGGGTCAGATAGGCCGCGCGCTCGGACAGAGGCGCCATGATTTCCAGCCGCGGCGCATCGCAGATCGCGCGCCAGACCGCAGGTGGCACGCGGCACTCGCCGACCTTGGCGCTTTCGGCCTCGATCACCACCGGACGCGCCGGGTCCAGCGCCGCCATGGCCAGCGCAAGCCGCCCCTCAAACGCGCGCTGGCTCGGTTGCGGGCCGACCGCGCCGAACAGCGAGCCGCGATGATTAGCGAGGCCCTCGAGGTCCAGCACCTGCACGCCCTGCCCCGCCATCAGCTGCAAAAGCTCGGTCTTGGCCGAGCCGGTATTGCCATCAAGCACCACCGCGCGCGCCGGGAAAGGCCGGTCATAAAGCGCCTCGACGACCAGCTTGCGCCAGGCCTTGTAGCCGCCCTCGATGGTTTCGGCGCGCCAGCCGATCTGGCGCAGGATCGTGGTGAACGACCCCGATCTCTGCCCGCCGCGCCAGCAATAGACCAGGGGCCGCCAGCCGCCCGGACGGTCGGCCAAAGGCCCCTCAAGATGGGCGGCGGCATTGCGCGACACCAGCGCCGCGCCGATCTTGCGCGCGTCAAAGGGCGAGACCTGTTTGTAAATCGTGCCGACGCGGGCGCGTTCCTCATCGCTCAGCACCGGCAGGCTGATCGCGCCGGGGATGTGATCCTCGGCATATTCCGAGGACGCGCGCACGTCGATGATCTCATCGAAGCCGAGCGCGGCGAGATCCGACAGGGAGGAAAGCGTCACAGGCATGGGGCAGAGATAGCCCAAGGCGCGCGCCACCGGAAGAGGCCTCGCAGGGCGCAATTTCCCGCGATTGCGGCCGGGGCGAGCCCGCCCCTGTCGTGCAAAGCCTTGAAACTCGCGCCAGAAAGGCCCTATCTCAGGGAACCAGCGGCCGCGGCGCCGCATAGCGAAAGGAAAGACCCATGCGCAACGCAGCCCTGATGCTGGGAATCATCGGCGGCCTGATCGCCATGGTCGTGGGCTTTTTCGGCTATGGCTACACCGAGGTCGTGCGCAATCACGCCGAGGTCGGCGAGATCTTTGGCCAGGTCAACAACGAGCAACTGATCCGGATTTCGAGCTTCCTCTCGCCGCTGCTGGCGATTGCGGGCGGCGCGATGGCCAAGATCCGCGCGCTCTGGGGCGGGGTCCTGATGCTGCTGGGCGGTGCGCTGATGTATCACGCCTTCGGCTTCGGCGTCTTTACCATGTTCCCGATCGGCTTCTGCCTCGTCGGCGGCATCCTCGCGCTGGCCGCAGGCAAGCCCGACGAACCCAAGGCGCATTTCTGATCCTGATAGCGGCGCGCGGCGGTTTTGTGGGGGCCTCTGACTACCCCGCCTTGCCGATCGAACGCAGATAGCCGTCGGCCATGCGCTGCGCGGTATAGGCGAAGCTTGGATCGCGCGTATGCTGTGCAGCGACAATGGCCCCGTCGATCAGCACGGCAAAGCTGCGCGCGGTGTCGATGATATCGGGCGCCTTCATCTCGATCGCCTGCGCCTTGAGCCAGGTCACGAGATGTTCCTTATGGGCCTCCGCCGCACGGCGCACGGCATCATTACCGGTATCGAACTCCGCGACCGCGTTGATGAAGGGGCACCCATAGAAGCCCGGGTCCGAGAACCATTCATGCAGCACATCGAACACCGCCAGAAGGCGCGTGCGCGCGGGGCCTTGAACCTCCGCGAGACGGCCAAAGAACCAGGCGCGCCAGGTTTCACCTTCGGCCTGTAGAACGGCCGCGATCAGCTCTTCCTTGGACGAGAAGTGGTGGTAGAGCGTCGCTTTCGCCGTCTCTGCGCGCGCGATGATCGTGTCGACCCCGGTCGCGGCAAAACCGTGATTGCAGAAAAGGTAGGACGCCGCGCTCATGATCCGGTCGCGTGCATTCTTGGGGGGCTTGGCGGCAAAGCTCCAACCATGCGGCCCGTTCGGGCAGAAATCATGCACCGTATCTTCCATCACCCTCACTCCGCCTCGTCACGACTGCGACACTTTGTCATGACCTTTCACATATCCCGCCAAAAATCAAGACAACTCTGTCTGGTCCCGTGACTCCGCCGGAATTCTCCGCAAAGTAGTATCCGACACAGACCGGAAGGCTTCTGGCGCCACCTGAAAGCCGCCAAAATGCGGCCTTTAGCGCCAAAAAAAAGCCCAAATACGGTCAGTCTACCTCATTTTTCGCTCATATTTTCCGCATCTTTGCAACCGCAGCATTTTTTCGATCATCCCAGTCCAGGGCAGATTGACGATTCGAGGACCCTCCCACCTCATTAGACAGACCTGTTCGTCTATTTCCGGAGAAACCCATGGCCGTGACCCAACTGATGCCCGGAGCCAGCACCCCCGCCACGGCGGTTTCGGGCACTGACCTCCCCGCGTCCAGCCCCGCCACTCGCAGCCCGGCAGCCCCGCGCCGCGCCGCGACGAAGGGCGCCCATGTCGCGGTCAAGAGCCTCAGCCATGCCTATCGCCGCAATGACGGCAAGGTGCTCGATGGCATCGACTTCGAGATCGGCCAGGGCGAGATCGTTGCGCTGCTCGGTCGCTCGGGCTGCGGGAAGTCGACGCTGCTGCATATGCTCGCCGGTCTCACCCAGCCGTCGGAAGGGGAGGTCGTGATTAACGGCAATGGCGTGCGCGAGCCCTCCCACAAGTGGGTCATGATGTTTCAGGCCCCCTCGCTGTTCCCCTGGCTCAGCGTCGCGCAGAATGCCGCGCTCGGGCTGAAATTCACCCGCCGGGGCCATGAGATCGACGCGCGCATCCCGGAAATTCTCGATCTGGTCGATCTCGGCGCCTTCGCTGATCGCAACGCGCAGGAGCTTTCGGGCGGGCAGCAACAGCGCGTGGCCCTTGCCCGCTCGCTCGCCCCCCAGCCCGAGATGCTTCTGCTGGACGAACCGTTTTCCGCGCTCGACGCCTTTACCCGCCGCAACCTGCAACGGGACGTGCGCGCCATCGCGCGCAATCTCGGCCTGACGCTGGTGATCGTGACCCATGACGTGGGCGAGGCGGTGCGCATGGCCGACCGGGTCATCGTGCTGCAGGCCAACCCCGGCCGCGTCGCAGAGGACACGGCGATCGACCTCTCGGAAGAGGAGCGCGCCGGAGGCGCCGAAGGGTTCCAGCGCGAACACAGCCGACTGATGGGCGTCTATTCCCGCATCGCCGAAGCGGCGGATGCGCAGGACGACATCGCCAATGACTTCACCCAGCTCTGACGGAAAGGCCACCATGACCAAGTTCTCCAAGACCTGCTCCCATCCCCATCACCTCCACGGCGCGTGCTGCGGCGGCGAGGGCGACTTCGATCCGGGCCGTCGTCAGACGCTCGACATGCTCGCCAAGGGCGGCCTGGC
Source organism: Pseudothioclava arenosa (assembly GCF_002358085.1). GTDB lineage: Bacteria > Pseudomonadota > Alphaproteobacteria > Rhodobacterales > Rhodobacteraceae > Pseudothioclava > Pseudothioclava arenosa. The sequence continues at coordinate 40,737 of NZ_NTJD01000002.1, read as the reverse complement.
CGCGATGCTTGGGTCGCTTGGCGCGAGCCTGCCGCAGATGGCGCGCGCCGCGGGCGACGACGTGCTCCGCATCGGCTACCTGCCGATCACCGACGCGACGCCGCTGCTGGTCGCCCATGCCAAGGGCTTCTTTGAGGAAGAAGGGATCAAGGCCGAGAAGCCGACGCTGATCCGCAGCTGGCCGGCGCTGATCGAAGGCTTCGTCGCCGGCAAGTTCAACCTCGTCCACTTCCTCAAGCCGATCCCGGTCTGGATGCGCTACAACAACAAGGTCCCGGTCAAGATCATGAGCTGGGCGCATACCAACGGCTCGGCGCTGGTGGTCGGCAAGCACACCGACGTCACCGATTTCGCGGGCCTCGGGGGCAAACAGGTCGCGGTACCGTTCTGGTATTCGATGCACAACATCGTGCTTCAATACGCGCTGCGTGCCGCCGGGATCACCCCGGTCATCAAGGAGCAGGGCGCCGAGATCGCCCCCGATGAATGCAACCTCCAGGTCCTGCCGCCGCCCGACATGCCGCCCGCGCTGGCCGCCAAGAAGATCGACGCCTACATCGTCGCCGAGCCCTTCAACGCCCTTGGCGAGCTGATGGCGGGTGCGCGGATGCTGCGCTTCACCGGCGATATCTGGAAGAACCACCCGTGCTGCGTCGTCTGCATGCATGAACAAGATACCACCGAGCGCGCAGAATGGACGCAGAAGGTGATGAACGCGGTGGTGCGCGCGGCGATCTACGCCAGCCAGAACAAGGCCGAGGTCGCCGAACTCTTGTCCAAGGATGGCGCGGGCTACCTGCCCGCTCCGGCCCCGGTCGTGACCCGTGCGATGACGCTTTATGCCGATAACCCCGACTATATCGCCTCGGGTGCGATCAAGAACGAGGGCGAGTATCACAACGGCCGGATCGATTTTCAGCCCTGGCCCTACCCCTCGGCGACCAAGCTGATCATCGAAGCTATGAACTCGACGGTCGTTGCGGGCGAAACCACCTTCCTCGAAGGGCTCGACCCGGAATTCGTTGCGCAGGACCTGGTGAACTACGACTTCGTGAAATCCGCGCTCGAGAAATACCCTGAGTGGAAGAACGATCCCTCAGTCGCGACCGGCGCCGATCCCTACACCCGTGAAGAGATCATGAAGCTATGAGCGACGCCGCCCAAATCCCCCAATTCGCGTTTCGGCTGTGGTCTCTTGGCCGGGCGCGAGGCCTGGTGAACGGCCTGATCGGCATCGCCTTGCTGCTGGGCCTTTGGTGGCTGGGCGGGCTGATCGTCGCGAACGACCCCGACCTCTATGCCTTCGCCAATTTCGCCCCCGAACCGACGCTGAAGCGGCTGTGGTCGATGGTGCTCTCGGGCGAGGTGATCTCGATGTCGGGGCCGTCGCTTGAACGGGTGGGGCTGGGCCTGATCTATGCCGCGGCTTTCGGGGTGCCGGTGGGCATCCTGATCGGGCGCGCGCCGCGGATCCACGAACTGACCAACGTGCCGTTCCAGTTCATGCGGATGATCTCGCCGCTCAGCTGGATGCCGATCGCGGTGATGGCCTTCGACACCTGGGATGGCGCAATCGTCTTCCTGATCGCCATGGCCGCTGTCTGGCCGATCCTGTTCTCCACCGCCGCAGGCGTGCGCCGGATTGATCCGGCCTGGCTCAAGGTGGCTCGCAACCTGGGCGCCGGCCCGCTGCACATGCTCGGTTCGGTCATCCTGCCCGCCATCGCGGTCGACATCCTGCAAGGCGTTCGCCTCGCACTGGGTGTGGCCTGGGTGGTGCTGGTGCCCGCCGAATACCTCGGCGTCACCTCTGGTCTCGGCTTCGCGATCAACGATGCCCGCGACACCCTCGATTACGACCGCCTCGCCGCAACTGTCGTGGTGATCGGGATCATCGGCTTTGCCCTGGATGCGGCCGTCGGCCGGATCGTCAAGAAACTCAACTGGGTGCGCGCCGCGCACTGACCTTAAAACTACAGACTTATCAGGAGGTTATCCAATGTCTGAACCCGCCACTGCCCTCACCGGCTGCCTCGCCCCGACCGCGCCGACCGCGTGCCTCGCACCGATCTCGAAAGACGGGCTCAACGCCCTGATCGAGAAGGGCAAGGAGAATCCGCAGGCGATCAAGACGCTCAGCTGCAAGACCGTCGCCGAGGGCCGCTTCCGTCACGCGAACTACATCCGCGACCTGCCGGCCTATATCGTCGACGAACCGCCGGGGCTGCTGGGCGACGACACCGCGCCGAACCCGTCGGAAGCCTCGCTGGCCGCGCTCGGCTCGTGCATCGCGGTCGGCCTGCATGCCAACGCCATCGCCCGCGGCATCACCATCCAGAAGCTCGAACTGCAGCTGGAAGGCGACCTGAACATCACCGCCGTCTGGGGCACCGGCGACGTGTCGGAGAAGCCCGTCGGCTTCACCGATGTGCGCATCAAGGTCGATATGGAGGCCGACTGCCCGCAAGAAGAGATCGACGCCCTGATCGAGCATGTCAGCAAGTGGTCGCCGGTGTTCAACACCTTCTCGCGCCCGGTGAACATGATCGCCGAATCCGTCTGATCGAAAGGGCCGCGCCAGCGCCTCGCCCGGCGCGGCCCCAATCGCCACTTCCATGCAAGGACCCTCCCCGATGACTGTCGTCGCCCCCATCACCGCTTTTGACCCGACCGAAATCGAGCGCATCAGCGCCGACATGCTCTCGCCCCTCGTGCGCAAGATCGACGAGGACCGGGTCTATGCCGAAGACGTCATGCGCGCCTATGGCGCCGCCGGAGCCTATGGCACCCATGTCGGCGGCATTGACGGAAATACCGATCTGAGCAGCGCCATCCTCTCGATGGCCCGCACCTCCGAGGAATGCCTCTCGACCGGCTTCTGCGTCTGGTGCCAGGACACGCTGGCCTGGTACATCGCCTCCTCGGACAACGACTTCCTGAAAGCCGAAATCCTGCCCAAGGTCGTGCGCGGCGAAGCGCTTGGCGGCACCGGCATGTCGAACCCAATGAAGGCGATCGGCGAGATCGAACCGATGCGCCTCAAGGGCGAACGCGTCGAGGGCGGCTACAAGGTCAAGGGCCTGCTGCCCTGGGTCTCGAACCTCGTCGAAGACGGCTATTTCGGCACCATGTTCCACGTCGATGTCGAAGGATCGGACACGCCGAAACGGGTGATGGCGATTATTCATGCCGACTGGGACGGCGTGCGGCTCAAGCTCGACCACGAATTCGTGGCGATGGGCGGCACCGCCACCTGCAACGTGCAGTTCCGCGATGTCTTCGTCCCCGACAATTTCCTTCTCGGGGATCCGGCGGGCAGCTTCGTGCAACGCATCCGTCCGGGCTTTACGCTGCTGCAATGCGGGATGGCTGCGGGCATCATCAAGAACTGCATCGAGCTCATGAAACAGGTCGAGGCACCGCTCGGCCATGTGAACCAGTATCTCGAAAAGCAGCCCGCCGATCTCGAGGCCGAATACGAGGCGCTGGTCGCCGAGGTTCTCGAGATGGCCAAGACGCCTTACGACCTGTCGGACGAATTCTATCTGCGCGTCCTCAAGGCGCGGTTGAAGGGCGGCGAACTGGCCGTCGAGGCCGCGCATTGGGCGATGCTCCATTGCGGCGCGCGCGGCTACGTCACCCATGGCGTGGCGCAACGGCGTCTGCGCGAAGCCTATTTCGTCGCCATCGTTACCCCGGCGACGAAGCACCTGCGCAAGCTCATCGCCGAGCTCGAAGGTTAAGCCAAGCTCCTGACCCGGGGGCCACGGCCCCCGGGCCTCCCCCGCCCCAACCAACATAACGACGTCGTTCAGGGACGACGCGAACAGGGAGACTTACCTTGGAATCCGCTCTCATCACCCCCGAAGAACTCAGGATCCTCTCCGATGCCGATCTGGCCGTCCTGATCGACACCCGCGACCCCGAAAGCTTCGCCGCCGGCCATATCGCGGGTGCGGTCAACATGCATGACATCTTCACCTTCCTCGCGACATCGGACAGCGCCGGCATCGCCGCGCTGAAAGAGAAATTCGCCGCCGAGTTCGGTGCCGCGGGCCTGGATGGCAGCAAGACCGCGGTGATCTACGAAGCCTCGATGAATTCGGGTTTCGGCCAATCCTGCCGCGGCTTTTTCCTGCTGTCTTTCCTGGGCTATCCCAAGGTCAAGGTGCTCCATGGCGGGTTTGCCGCCTGGACCGCCGAGGGCTTCCCGGTCTCGACCGCAACCTCGGCGCCGGCACCGGCGGGCTTCGCCATCGACGCGTTCGCCAGCGCCATCATGATGAATGCCGACGACATGCTGGCCGCGATCGCCGACCCCGAAGCAGTGATCCTCGACGTGCGCGACATCGACGAGTGGATCGCGACCTCCTCCTCGCCCTATGGCAAGGATTTCTGCCCGCGCAAGGGCCGCATTCCCGGCGCTGTCTGGATCGAATGGTACCGGATGATGAAGCCCTCGGCGCTGGGGCCGGTGTTCAAGTCGAAAGAAGAAGTCCTCGCGGAATGCGCGACCGTGGGCATCACGCCCGATACGCCGGTCAAGCTCTATTGCTTCAAAGGTGCGCGCGCCTCGAACACCTTCCTCGCGCTGAAAGAGGCGGGGGTGAAGGATGTCGCGATCTATTTCGGCTCCTGGAACGAATGGTCGCGCAACCCCGACCTGCCGATCGAAACCGGCCTGCCCTTCGGCGCCTGATCACTTTTCCCTCATCTAACTGGAGACCCCAAGATGACTACCCGTGCTGAACTCACCGAGAAGATCGTTGCCCACAAGACCTTCCACGACATCAAATGGGCCGACGTGGCTGCGGCCGTCGGCCAGTCCAAGGAATGGACCACCGCCGCGCTGATGGGTCAGATCTCGCTGACCAAGGATCAGATCGCCAAGGCTGGCAACGCCATGGGCCTGAACTTCTCGGACGAAGAGACCGCGCTCCTGATGACCGTGCCTTATCGCGGCTCGCTGCCGACGGCGGTCCCAACCGACCCGCTGATCTATCGCCTCTACGAGGTGGTGAACGTCTATGGCACCACGATGAAGGCGCTGATCGAGGAGGAATTCGGCGACGGCATCATGTCGGCGATCGATTTCACCATGGACATCACCCGCAAGGCCGACCCCAAGGGCGACCGCGTGCAGATCGTGCTCGACGGCAAGTTCCTCGGCTACCGCACCTACTAAGGCTGCAACCGGGGGCGGCGCGCCTGCCCCCGGCCCCTTCCGACCGAAAGGCTTCCCCCATGCGTCCCATCGCCATCGTCGGCGCGGGCCAGGCCGGCTCTGCGCTTGCCGCGAAATTGCGTGCGCTCGGGCATGACGGCCCGATCAAGCTGATCGGCGCCGAGCCCGTGCCCCCCTATCAGCGCCCGCCCCTCTCCAAGAAATACCTTCTGGGCGAACTGGAGCGCGACCGCCTCTATCTGCGCCCCGAGACCTTTTATGCCGAAAACGGGATCGAGCTGATCACCGGCACCCGCGTCGCGGCGCTCGAAGCTGCCGAAAAGGTCCTGCTCCTCAAGGATGGAACGCGCCTTGCCTGCGCAGCGATCGCGCTGTGCACCGGCGCCGACCCGATCCGCCTGCCGCCCGCTCTCGGCGGCGCGCTTGGCGGCGTCTACACCATGCGCAACCTCGCCGATGCGGAAGCGATGGCCCCCGAGTTCCGCGAAGGCGCCCGTGTCCTGATCGTGGGCGGCGGCTATATCGGGCTTGAGGCCGCAGCCGTCGCCGCCTCGAAAGGCCTGCGCGTGACGCTCGTCGAGATGGCCCCGCGCATCCTCGCCCGCGTCGCCTGCACCGAAACCGCGAGTTGGTTCCGCGCGCTGCACGAGAGCCACGACGTCAAGATCCGCGAAGGCACCGGTCTGTCGGAGCTGCGGGGCTCACAAGGCCGGGTCAGCCATGCGCGGTTGAGCGACGGCACCGAGATCGCGGTCGATTTCGTAATCGTCGGGATCGGCGTGCGCCCCGGCACCGAGCTGGCAGAAGCCGCTGGGCTCACGATCGACAACGGCATCCGCACCGATGCCTTCGGGGCCACCTCGGCTCCGGGGATCTTTGCGGCGGGTGATTGTGCCTCGTTCCCGCATCAGGGGTGCCGGATCCGGCTGGAAAGCGTACCCAACGCAATCGATCAGGCCGAGGCGGTAGCCGCCGCCATGCTCGGGCAAGGCGTGCCCTATGTCGCGCGCCCGTGGTTCTGGTCAGACCAATACGACGTCAAGCTTCAGATCGCCGGGCTCAACAGCGGGCACGACACGGTCGTGGTTCGTCCGGGGGACCGCCCGGGCAGCCAGAGCCACTGGTATTTTGCCGGGCCGAAACTGCTGGCGCTTGATGCGATGAACGACCCGCGCGCCTACATGACCGGCAAACGCCTGATCGAGGCGGGCCTGTCACCCGAGCGCAATGCGCTGGCCGATCCGGCGATCCCGCTCAAGTCCCTTCCGCTTTCCGAACCTGTAGAGGCCCTATGATCTCGCTGACTTTCCTGACCGCTGACGGCACCCGCATCGATACCGAGGCACGCCCCGGCGTGTCTCTGATGGAGGCGGCGCGCAATGCCTCGGTGCCGGGCATCCTGGCCGAATGCGGCGGTGCCTGCTCTTGCTCGACCTGCCATGTCTATGTCGAACCGGGCTTCGCAGGGCTGTTGCCGCCCGCCTCCGAGGGCGAACTGGACCTGCTTGATTTCGTCTGTGAGCCCGACCCCGAACGCTCTCGCCTGTCGTGCCAGATCACCCTGACCGAGGCACTGTCGGGCCTGACGGTGACAGTGCCCGAGCGACAGGGCTAACCCGCGAGGCGGCAGGGCCCGGAGGACCACGACAAACCAAGACGGCCCACTTTGGCAAAGCCGCCGGGGGCCCTTCGCGGCAAGTTTCTTGGCGCCGGACAAGGCTCCGCGCCCGTCACTGCGCGGTCCAGCCGCCGTCGACCGGGATCGAGGCGCCGGTCAGGTTATGGGCGATCGGGTTGGAGAGCCACAAGGCCAGCGCGCCGATTTCCGCCGCGACCGATGTCCGGCGCGAGGGCTGTTTCTCGGACAGGAGATCGGCAACCCCGGCCGCGCGGTCGCCGCCATGCAGGGCCGCGCGCGCAGCGATCTGGGGCTCGATGATCGCGGTTTCGGTCCAGCCCGGACAGATGCAGTTCACCGTGACACCGCCGCTCTCGCGACTGCCAGCGGCGGCATATTCCAGCGCCGCCACCCGCGACATGCCGACAAGACCGAATTTCGAGGCCACATAGGGTGCCTTGTTGACCGAGGCCACCAGCCCATGCACCGAGGCGATATTGATCACCCGGCCATAGCCGCGCGCGGCCATCCCCGGCAACGCGGCCTGCATCGTCGCGAAGGCCGCCGTCAGGTTGATCGAGAGGATGCGCTCGAACACCTCAAGCGGCATCTCGGCCAACGGCGCGGTGTGCTGGATACCCGCGTTATTGACGAGGATGTCGATCGGACGCCAGGCGAGCACCTCGCGCACCAGCGCGCCGGCGGCTTCGGGATCGGAGAGGTCATGGCCGAAGAACCGCGCCTCGGGGGCGCCCGCCGCGACCAATTCGGCGCAGGCCGCCTCGGCCGTGGCGCCATCCGCCAGCCCGTGCACCGCGATTGCCGCCCCGGCCTCGGCCAGCGCGCGGGCGATCTCGAGGCCGATCCCCTGAACCGAGCCCGTCACAAGGGCACATTTTCCGGCCAGATCTGTCATGCCGTCTCCTCCTTGAGTTTGTCGCGCAACGCGCCCTTGAGCACCTTGCCGTAGTTGTTCTTGGGCAGGTCAGGCACGAAGAAATAGGCCTTGGGGCGCTTGAACCGCGCGATATTGGCCAGGCAAAGCGCATCGAGTTCCTCCGGCGTCACCGCGCTGCCGGGGCGGCAGACGACGAAGGCCACCACGTCCTCGCCCCACTCCGGGTCCGGCCGCCCGATCACCGAAACCTCGTGCACGCCGGGATGGGTCAGCAGCACCTCTTCGACCTCGCGCGGATAGATGTTGGTGCCACCCGAGATGATCACATCCTTTGAGCGATCATGCAGCGTGAGGTAGCCATCGGCATCAAGCGCCCCCATGTCGCCGGTCCAGAGCCAACCGTCCCGGATCGCTTTCGCGGTGCTCTCGGCGCCGTTCGTCTGGCCCGCCCAATAGCCCGCCATCACCAGCGCCCCCTGCACCACGACCTCGCCGATCTCGCCGACGGGCGCGGGGGAGCCATCGGGGCGCAGGATGCCCAGCCTGACCCCGGATTGCGCGCGCCCGACCGACGCCAGCCGCGCCCGCCAGTTCGGCGCGCTGCGATCGGCCACCTCGGCGCGCGACAGCGCGGTGATCGCCATCGGACACTCGCCCTGCCCATAGATCTGCACCAGCCGGGGACCCATCACCTCGACCGCTTCGACGATATCGGCCAGATACATCGGCCCGCCGCCGTAGATCACCGTCTTCAGCCCCTCGGCCCCGCCCCGCACACGCGCGGCATCGACAAGCCGGCGCACCATCGTCGGCGCGGCGAACATCGAGACATTCCCGAGCCGGGCGGCCAGATCGAGGACTTCCGCGGCCTCGAACCCGCCCGAGGGCGGCACCACATGGCGCGCGCCCCGCATCACGTGGATGAAGTTGTAAAGGCCCGCCCCATGCGACATCGGCGCGGCATAAAGGATCGCGTCCTGCTCCGAGACCTCATCCACATCCGCCAGATAGCTCAGCGTCATCAGCATCAGGTTCAGCGCGGTCAGCATCACCCCCTTGGGCCGCCCCGTCGTCCCCGAGGTGTAGAACAACCAGATCACGTCTTGCGGCAGGGTCGGGTGGGGCGCGGACAGCGCCCCTTCGGAGACCGCAGGCAGATTGCCGAGCGACCAGAGCGCGCAGCCCTCGGCGCCGGGCTCCACCGCCAGATCGCGCGCGGCCTCTTCGGTGACAAAACAGACCTGCGCCCCGGCATCGCCGATGATCCAGGCCGCTTCGCGCGGGTGCAGCTTGGCGTTGATCGGAACAGCGATCGCCCCGGCATGCCAGATCCCGTAAAGCGCGATCAGATACTCGGGGCAGTTCTTTGCGAAAATCGCCACCCGGTCGCCCGGCGCAACACCGCGCCCGGAGAGTTCGGCGGCCAGATGCGCAGCGCGGGCCGCAAAGCTGCCGTAGCTCGCGACAACGGTGTCTCCCAGCAAAAGCGCGGCGCGCCCCGGGGCGTTTCCGGCTGACCGCTGGAGCCATTCTGCGGGATTCATCGGCCTACCTCCTGGCTTCGAGGATCGAACAATAGCTGGCCACACCGGAGCCGCCCATGTTGAACACGCAACCAAGCCCGGCATCGGGGTGCTGCATGTCCCCGGCTTCCCCGACCAGCTGCCGCGCCGCGATCACATGCATCGAAACGCCCGTTGCACCGACCGGATGCCCCTTGGCTTTCAACCCGCCCGACAGGTTGACGGGCAGCGACCCGCCCTTGAACACGGTGCCCTCGTCAATGGCGCGGGCGCCCTGTCCCTTGGGAGCAAGCCCCATCGCCTCGTAGATCATCAGCTCCGCGATGGTGAAGCAATCATGCACCTCGGCGAAATCGAGGTCGCTCACCCCCACCCCGGCCGCCCGATAGGCGCGCGCGAACGCCTGTTCGGGCCCCTCAAAGGCGCTCAGGTCGCGCCGCGACATGGGGAGGAAATCATTGAGCTGCACAGCGGCGCGAAACCCGACCGCGCGGCGGAAATCCCCCAGCAAATCCTCCGCGACCAGCACCAGCGCCGCAGCGCCATCCGAGACCAGCGAGCAATCGGTCAGCCGCAGCGGCGCCGCGATCAGCGGGTTGCGTTCGGAGACCGTGTTGCAGAACTCAAAGCCCACATCCTTGCGCATCTGCGCCAGCGGGTTCGACAGCGCGTGCTTGTGGTTCTTGGCCGCGATCCGGGCCAGAGCCTCGGATTGGTCGCCCCATTTGTGGAAGTATTCCTGCGCGAACTGCCCGAAGATCTGCGGAAAGCTCAGCCCCGCCTCCTCGGCCGCGTAACCGGCATGCCCCAGCGCCTCGGCCACGGCCCCGGTCGACAGATGGGTCATCTTTTCAGCGCCGATCACCAGCGCGACGCGCGCTTCGCCGGCGCGGATCGCGTTGCGCGCGGCATAGATCGCGGCCGATCCGCTGGCGCAGGCATTTTCGCAGCGCGTGGCGGGCCGGAAACGCAGATCATCATCGGCCTGCAAGGCAAGAGATGCCGCGAACCCGTCCGGCACCAAGCCCGCGTTGAAATTCCCCAGCCAGATCCCGTCAACCGCTGCCGCCGGGATGCCCGCATCGGCCAGAGCCTCTTGCGCAACGCCAACGATCAGGCTTTCCAGCGTTTCCTCTTCCAGCCGCCCGAAGCGGCTATGTCCCCAGCCAACAATCGCTGCATCCATCTTCTTTCCTCCCGTTTGCGGCCATATTAGGGTCATCGGGAACGCCGCTCTATTCGTGGAACTACGCTATGCACCGGGATGACGAGGCCAGCACCGCCTTCGAATTTGCCCCGATCGGGCTGGTGCTGTCGCATCGGCGCGTCGTGGTCCGCTGCAACGCGCAGATGTGCCAGATGTTCGGCTACACGCGCGCCGAGCTGGAGGGGCAGTCGCTCTCGCGGCTCTATCCCACCCATGAGGAGTTCGACCGGATCGGCGCGATCGGGCTGGAGCGGATGCGCCGCGAGAATTTCTATGTAGATGAGCGGATCATGAAACGGCACGACGAAACCCAGTTCTGGTGCCGGGTGCGTGGCCAGTCCCTGACCCCCGAGAACCCGTTTGAACAGGCGATCTGGAGCTTTGCCGATATCTCGGCCGCGCGACCGATCGTAAACCTCACCCGCCGCGAACGGCAGATCGCGATGCACATGGCCGAGGGGCTGACCAGCAAGGAAATCGCGCGCCTTCTGGGCATCTCGCACCGCACGGTCGAAGCCCATCGCGCGCGCCTGCACGCGAAGCTCGATGCCCGCAACACCGCCGAATGCATCGCCCGGATTACCGGGCTGCCGCAATAAGCCCCCGCGTCGGCCCCTGCGGCTATCGTTCCGGAAAACCCAGCGAGAGCAGCGCGTCGCGCAGTTCCTTGTGCTTGCGCGCGTTCTTGACCGGGAACGCGTTGAAAAAGGCCTGGATCGAGGCATCGCTCCGGCGCGCCCTTGTTTCCTGCGCCCAGTAGCGCGCCTGATCGTGGTTGCCTGCAACCTCGTGGATCGCGGCGGCAAAGGCGCAGATCAGGTAATGCGCGCCGGGGGTTCGGGCGCCCTGATCGGCCCAATGCGCCCCGTCTTCCATGTTGTCTTGATGGAAATGCGCGATGCCCTTCGCGCTGAGCATGGCGTAGCGGAACGGATCGAGCGGGCTGAGTGTGATGGACCGCTCAAGATTGCCAAGCGCCTGGCTGCCATCGCCCACCATGATGTCTGCCCAGGCATGGGCGTAGAACCCCTGCGCGAAGCTCGGACTTAGCTGCACCGAACGTTCGAGCCAGGATTGCCCCGCCGCCGGATCGCCCCGCAGCCAGTTGGCGCGGCCATAGTTGAAACTTGCGAACGGGTCCAACGGATCAAGTTCGATTGCGCGTTCGGCGTGGCGCCGGGCGTCCTCGACGGCTTTGTCGTGATCCGTCGAATAGCGCAGGAACGCCTCCTGGAAGCTGACGAAGGAGCGCGCCGCATGCGCGCGGGCGAAATGGGGATCGAGCTCGATCGCGCGGGCGAAATACTCAGCCGCGCGCGCGTTATCCGCCTTGGTAAAGCGATAGCCGTGCTGCAGGCCCAGATGAAACAGCGACCATGCATCCAGATCCGACGGTGAGCGGAGCTTAGCCAGCTGCGCCTCGTGCTGCGGAACATGCAGCTCCAGCGCCGACACCACGAGAAACACGATCCGTTCCCGCAACTCGTGGACCTCGTCGATCTTGCCCGACAGCCGGTCCGCCCAGACCACCTGCGCAGTCTCGGCGTCGACAAGCTCGACCGAAATCACCAGCGCGGAGCCCAGCAGTTCCACCTCGCCGGAAAGCACGTAGGTGACGCCGAGCGCCGAACGGATGGTGTCGATATTCTGATTGGGCGGGCGGAACCGGAAGCTCGATCCGCGCGCGGTCACCGAAAGCCAGCGCAGGCGCGAGAGCGTCGAGATGATCTCGCCCGGGATCGCATCGGCAATCGCGGAAAAGGTTTCGGAGGACCCGATCATGGTAAAAGGCAGGACGGCGATCGCGGGTCTGCGGTCGATCGGGCCGCCTGTGTCCTGCGGCGGCGCGGCCTCAGGCGTGGTCTGGGCGGCGGCGGGCAGGACGGGGGAGCTGACCTGCACCTCAAGCGCAAACCGGAAGCCCCGGCCATGCACGGTGCGGATCACGCGTTGCTGCTTGCCGTCATCGCCCAGCACACGGCGCAGCGATTTGATCACGGTCGAGACGGCCGCATCGGAAATGAAGCGGCCATCCCAGACCTTCTCGATGAGTTCGTCCCTGGCGACCAGCCGGTCGGCATTCCGGATCAGATGCACCAGCACCGCATAGGCCATCGGCTCGACCGGCACCCGGCACTGTCTCATCGCCCTGGCGCAGCTCGCCACGACCGAGATCGAGCACAAAGTCGTCAAAAGCGTAGTGCACGCGGCCTCCGCCATCGAAACTCAAGACATCCCCACAAATTACCCAAGCCCTCCTCAAGACGACAAGCGAAATCTGGCGGTATTGCTTGGCTATCGACGCCCCGGACGGGGCACCTCGCAAGGAAGACCAAGAGGAACAGCTCGCAATTCAGGCCTCGGAAGCCAGGAGAAGGCCCAGACCTGAAGAGATGTTCTTCCCCACCCGAAACCGCCCCTCGCATCGCTGATGCGCGGCGCAAACCCCGCCTTTGGCGCGCCTCCGGGCACGCCGCCCCACAACCAGACCCACTCTGAAAGGAAATCCAATGCAGCAGAACGTCATCACCAAACCCGTCTCGAACGGCGTCAACACCGAAGCCCTGATCGGCGCGCGCGGCGCGTTCGAGCAGATGCCCGAGGCCGCCGCTTTCACCTTCCGCAGCACCTGCGACTGGAACGAAGGCACCAACAACACCAACACGATCAACGGCTTCTTCGGCCTCGGCGAGAACCAGGAGCGCAAACAGACCTTCCGCATCGACAGCGATCACCCCGAGGTCTTTGCCGCTGCCGACCGCGCGCCGACCCCGCCCGAGATCGTGCTGGCCGCGCTGGCGAGCTGCCTGACCGGTGGCGTCGCCGCCGTCGCCCAGCACCGCGGCATCCAGCTCCACAAGATGCGCGCCGTGGTCGAAGGCGATCTGGACGTGCGCGGCATCCTCGGCATGGACCAGGAGGTTCGCAACGGCTTCTCGGGGATCCGCGTGGCTTTCGAGATCGACGCGGACGCGACGCCCGATGAAATCCGCGCCCTCGTCGCCCAGTCGCAAAAGCGCTCGGCCGTGTTCGACATCCTCACCAACCCGACCAACGTCAACGTGACGGTCGCCTGACCCGCCCGGTCCGACAGGAGAAAGACCATGACCTACATTGGCACCATCATCATCGGCGCCGGCCAGGCCGGGCTCGCGATGAGCCGATGCCTGTCGGACCGAGGCATTCGCCATGTGCTGCTGGAACGCGGGGAAATCGCGAATTCCTGGAGCCACGAACGGTGGGACAGCCTGCGGCTGCTCACCCCCAACTGGCAAAGCCGCCTGCCCGGCTTTGGCTATGACGGACCCGACCCGGACGGGTTCATGTCGATGCCCGAGATCGTCGGTTACCTGCGCGACTATGCCCGGGCCAGCGACGCCCCGGTCGAGGAACGCACCCGGGTTTTGTCGGTCACCGCCTCGGCGGGCGGCTATGAGATTCAAACCAACCGCGGCGCGTGGCGGTGTGATACGCTGGTGCTGGCCAGCGGCGCGTGCAACCTCGCTTCGGTTCCCGCGCTTTCGGCCCAGGTGCCGCCGGGGATCGAGCAGATCAATGCCCTCGGCTACCGCAATCCCGGGCAGCTGGCTCCGGGCGGGGTTCTGGTCGTCGGCGCCTCGGCCACCGGCGTCCAGCTTGCCGCCGAAATTCGAGCGGCTGGCCACGAGGTCACGCTGGCGGCGGGCGAGCACATCCGCGTGCCGCGCCAGTATCGCGGCCGGGACATCCAGTGGTGGCTGGAGGTGACGGGCGTTCACGCCACGCGGACCGATGAGGTCGACGACCTGCGGCGCGCGCGCGGAGTGCCTTCGCTGCAGCTGGCCGGATCGCATGAGCAGCCGTTCTGCGATCTGGGATGGCTGATCGCCATGGGCGTGGAGGTCACCGGGCGGCTCGGGGCCATCCGTGACGGCGTGGCGTTGTTTTCCGGCGGGCTCGCCAATCATTGCGCGCTGTCCGACCTCAAGATGAACCGGCTCCTCGATACGATCGATGCCTGGGCCGAAACCTGCAACCTGCCCGGGATCGGCCCTGCGGAACGTTTCGCGCCGACGCCCTGCCCGAGCGCTCCGCGGCTGACGATGCCGCTCGGCGACGGGCGGATCAGGACGATCCTCTGGGCGACCGGGTTCCGGCCCGACCACAGCTGGCTGCAGCTTCCGGTCTTCGACCGCAAGGGGGCGCTGCAACACCACGAGGGCCGTGTCGCACCGGGGCTCTATGTTCTGGGCCTTCCGTTCCAGCGGCGCCGCAATTCCGCGCTTCTGGATGGGGTCGGCCACGATGCCGCGGCGATCGCGGACGATATTTTGTTTCAACGCGGCCGCTCGGCGGCCTGAAAGGAGAAGACCATGTCCAAGATGATCTCCACCACCGCCGCGCCGCTTCCGGAGCGGGACGAGGCGATCCGCAAGGCGCAGACCGCCGTGATCGAACGCATGAGCGCCGACCTTGATGCGGCCTGCAACACCCTTGTCACCACCGGCCGGATCGAGGCGGGCCTGGCCTGCCATGTCACGCAGGGCAAGTTCTCGGCCACGCTCGACATGGGGCCCGGGATGGGCGGGGACGGACTTGGCCCGAGCCCGGGGTTCTTTGCCCGCGCCGGCGTCGTCGGCTGCGTCGCGATCGGCGTCAAGATGATGGCCGCCCGCGAAGGGCTGGTGTTCCGCACGCTCGATGTCACCATCGAATGCGACTTCGACGACGCCGCGCTGATGGGGCTGAGCCCGCGCAGCGCCGCGCCGCTGGCAAGCCGGATCAAGATCGCGATCGACACAGACGCCGATCCGGCCACCGTCGAGGATCTGGTCAGCCGCGCCCTCGCGGTCGACCCCTGGTTCCTCGCGCTGCGCGACGCGCAGGTGGTCGAGCATGAAGTCATCATTCCCGCGGCCACGCACCGCTCGCCGGCTGCGTGACGCCGAACCAGGCAACAAGGACCCGGACCCATGACCCACAACGCCCCTTTCCCCACGATCGCGCCCCCGAAGACGTCGATCCTCGACACGATCGGCAACACGCCGCTTGTACGCATCAACCGGCTCGCCCCCGACCACGTCGAACTCTTCGTCAAGCTCGAGGCCTTCAACCCGGGCGGCTCGATCAAGGACCGCTTCGCCCTTGCCGCAATCGAGGCGGCCGAAGCCAGCGGCGCCCTCAAGCCCGGCCAGACCGTGGTCGAGGCGACCTCGGGCAATACCGGGATCGGCCTCGCGCTGGTCTGTGCCGCCAAGGGCTACCCGCTCGTCGTGACCATGGCCGAAAGCTTCAGCGTCGAGCGGCGCAAGCTGATGCGCTTTCTCGGGGCGAGAGTGGTGCTGACCCCCGCTGCCCAGAAAGGCACGGGGATGCTCGCCAAGGCCGAAGAACTGGCGCGCGAACACGGCTGGTTCCTGGCTCGCCAGTTCGAGAACGAGGCCAATGCCGATATGCATTCGCGCACCACGGCGCGCGAGATCATCGACGCTTTCGGCGGCACGGGGCCTGACATCTGGGTCACCGGATTTGGCACCGGCGGCACGCTGAAGGGCGTCAGCCGCGTGCTGCGCGCGGAATGCCCCGCGACCCGGATCGTCGTGGCCGAGCCCGACAACGTGCCGATGCTGCAAAGCGGCATCCCGCAAGAGCGCGACGCCGAGGGGCGCCCGGCAAGCCACCCCTCGTTCCGCCCGCATCTGATGCAGGGCTGGTCGCCCGATTTCATCGCAAAACTGGCCGAGGATGCGGTCGCGGCCGGGTCGATCGA
The DNA here is from genome assembly GCF_002358085.1 of Pseudothioclava arenosa. Classification (GTDB taxonomy): domain Bacteria; phylum Pseudomonadota; class Alphaproteobacteria; order Rhodobacterales; family Rhodobacteraceae; genus Pseudothioclava; species Pseudothioclava arenosa. The sequence continues at coordinate 24,557 of NZ_NTJD01000002.1, read as the reverse complement.
CGCCTATCAGCCGGTCTCGGGCAATGCCGCGCTGCAAGCCGCCCGCGACCTTGCCGCGCAAGAGGGGATCTTTTGCGGTATCAGCGGCGGTGCGACCTTTGCCGCCGCGCTGGAAGCGGCCAAATCCGCGCCAGCGGGCACGAAGATCGTCGCGATGCTGCCCGATACCGGCGAACGCTACATGTCCACCGTGCTTTTTGACGAGGTCGCCGAGGAGATGAGCCCGGAAGAGGAAGAGATCGCGCGCTCGACCCCCGGCTACCGCTTCGATGTTGCCACGCCCGCTCCGGCTGCGGCGCCTTTGGCGCCCCCGAGCTGCACGCCCGAGGCGGCGCGGATGGTCGATGAGATCGTCGCGCAGAATCCGGTGGTGATGTTCGTCCTCGAATGGTGCGAATTCAGCTGGTCGGTGCGCAAGCTCTTTGCCTCGGCGGGCATTCCCTATCACGCGGTCGAACTCGACGCGGCCGCGATGCAGACGGACAATCTCGGAGGCGAGCTGCGCGCCGCGCTCGGGGTCCGCGCCGGGGTGCCGACGATCCCGCAGATCTTCGTTGGCGGAGAGCATGTGGGCGGGGCGACGGACACGTTCGACGGCTTCAGGGACGGTTCGATGAACGCGCGCCTCGCCGCGCTGGGGATCGCGTTCGACGCCAGCAAAACCGCCAATCCCTATGGCTTCCTCCCCGCCTGGATGCATCCGAGGTAACCCGAGATGGAGATGTCACGCCCCCCCTTCGATCGCGCCTCGGACGAGGTTCTCGCCAGGACCGCGCGCTATTGCCAATCCTATCGCGCCGGGCAGCGTCCGCTTGATCCGACGGCAAGCCCGCGTGAGATCCGGGACCGGTTCTGCACGCCGCTTGGCGCGCAGGGCCAGCCCGCCTCCGAGGTGATCGACGCGCTGATCGCGGCGGCGGAGCCAGGGCTTGTGGGCAGCACCGACCCGGGGTTCTTCGCATGGGTAATCGGCGGGTCGGACCTCGTGGGCGTTGCCGCCGACTGGCTGTGCAGCACCTGGGGCCAGAACGCGGCAATCTACCAATCCTCGCCCGCGGCGGCGATCGCCGAAGAGGCCGTCTCGGCCTGGCTGCTGGAGCTGCTCGAGCTACCGCGCGACAGCTCGGTCGGCCTGGTCAGCGGCGCCACCATGGCGACCTTTGTCGGGCTGGCCGCCGCGCGTGGTGAGGTGCTCGCGCGTCATGGGCATGACTATGACGCGCTAGGGCTTCAGGGCGCGCCGCTGGTGCGCATCTACCTGAGCGATGACGCGCATGTGGCCAACTATTCCGCGCTGCGCCAGCTCGGCTTTGGCGAGGCGAACCTGCATCGCCTGCCTTCTGATGCGGCGGGCCTGATGCATCCGCGCGACCTTGCCGAGGCGATGGAGGCGCATTCCGGGCCGAAGATCGTGATCGCGCAGGCGGGGCATATCAACTCGGGCGGCTTCGAGGCGCTGGCCGAGATCGCGGAACTGGCGCGCGCGCAGGATGCATGGATGCATGTCGATGGCGCCTTCGGTCTCTGGGCGCGGGCTTCGATCACGCGACGCCATCTGGCGGCGGGGGCCGAGCTTGCCGACAGCTGGTCGATTGACGGCCACAAATGGCTGCAGCTTCCCTATTCCTCGGGCTTCGCCATCGTCCGTCACCCCGACGCCCATCGCCGCGCGATGCGGATGGAGGCGGGGTATCTGAATGCCGCCGAGGAAGACGGGCGCAGCCCCTCGGCCTATGTGCCCGAACTGTCGCGCCGCGCGCAGGGCTTCGCGGCCTGGGCCGTGCTGCGTCATCTCGGGCGCAACGGCGTGGCCGAGATGGTCGAGCGCCACTGTCAGGCCGCGCGCACCCTCGCGCAAGGCATCGAGCGGCTGGACGGGCTTTGCGTGTTGAACCGGGTCGAGCTGAATCAGGTCATCGTGGGCTGCGCGCATCCCGAGGATGAGGGCCGTCAGCTGCTGCCCGCGCTCTGTGCACGGCTGAACGCCGGGCAACGCAATTTCGTGCGTACCGCGCAATGGAAGGGGCGCACCGTTCTCAGGGTCTCGGTGATTTCGAAGGGCACCGGCCCCGAACAGATCGAGGCCCTGCTGGCGGCAATCTCCGACGCCTGGCAGGACGTCGCCAGACAGGCCGAGGAACCGGCGCCGTAGCCCGCCAGTTTGCGAACCTGCGCAACCACCGTCGCGCAGGCCCATTTCAAGCGAGGCCCCGCTCAGGCGTTGAGGATGACCTTCATGGCTTTTTCGCGCGCGGCGTTTCCGAAGACCTCGTAGGCCTCCAGGATCTCGTCGAGTTTGAAGCGGTGGGTCACCAGTTTGCCGGGATTGACCTTGCCCGCGTTCAGCGTCTTGAGCAGCATCGGCGTCGTGTTTGTGCTCACGAGGCCCATCGAGATGTTGATGTTCTTGATCCAGAGCTCCTCGATATGAAGCTGAACCGGCGCACCGTGAACGCCCACGTTGGCGATATTGCCGCCGGCCGAGACGATCTTCTGGCAGATATCGAAAGTCGCGGGCACGCCCACCGCCTCGATGGCGACATCAACGCCAAGCCCGCCGGTCATCTCGAGGATCTTCGCCACCGGATCATCGGCGCCGACCTGGATCGTGTCGGTCGCGCCGAACTGCTTGGCCAGTTCAAGCCGCGCAGGGTCCATGTCGATCATCACGATGCGCCCGGGCGAATAGAACTGCGCGGTCAGGAGCACCGACATCCCCACCGGCCCCGCGCCGATGATCGCGATCGTGTCGCCCGGTTTGACATTGCCGTATTGCACGCCGATCTCGAGCCCCGTCGGCATGATGTCCGACAGCATCACCAGCGCCTCTTCGTCGGCCCCGTCCGGGATCGGGTAGAGCGAGTTGTCGCCATGCGGAATGCGCACATATTCGGCCTGCGTGCCGTCGATCAGGTGGCCCAGGATCCAGCCGCCATCCGAGCAATGCGCATAGAGCTGACGCTTGCAGTTGGCGCATTTCCCGCAGGAGGTCACGCAGGAGATCAGCACCGCATCGCCCGGCTTGAAGTTCTCCACCGCGGCGCCCACCGCCTCGACCACGCCCACGCCTTCATGGCCCAGCGTCCGGCCTGCATCGACCGTCGGCACATCGCCCTTCAGGATATGCAGGTCGGTGCCGCAGATCGTGGTCTTGGTGATCTTCACGATCACATCCGTCGGCTTCTGGATTTCGGGCTTGTCCTTGTCGGCCCAGGCCTTCTGCCCGGGGCCCTGATACACGAGTGCTTTCATGGGTCTCCTCCTCTTTGCATTCGGCGTCCGATGCGCGAGCGAACCCCTGCCCGCCGCACACCTGCCTGCGCCAGAGCCTAGCCCGGGCGCCTCAAAGAGATAGACCGTGGTATACCAAAACCCGATCGAAACCGGAAAACACCGATCCGTTTCAGAAGCAAACCCACGCCGCATCGCGGAAAGACGCCGCGACATCAACGGGGGGGGGTGACGACGGGGCTGGCGCGCGGTCAGGAACGAGCAGCCGCCAGCGTCTGCCCCGGGCTTTCCCCAAACCGCTTGCGATAGGCGGCGGTCATCGCGCCGAAATTGACATAGCCACGCGCCGAGGCAATCGAGCGGACCGTCTCGCCCCGCTCGGCCTGCAGCAAGGCACGGCGCAATCCGTCCAGCCGCTGCGCGGTCATGAAGTCATGCGGAGAGATCCCGCGAAACCGCCGGAACCCTTCGGAAAGGCTGCGCGCACTGATCTCAAGCTCGGCCGCGATCTCGGTGATGCTGAGTGCCTCGGCGGCGCGTTCGACCATGATCCGCTCAGCCTCGCGCACGTAACGCGGGGCGGCAGACCGGGCACCGGTTTCAAGGTTCAGCCCCGAATTGGCGGCCCAGTTCTGCAGCAGTTCAAGGCAGATCATCTCTTCGATCCGCCGCTCGATCAGCGGATCGCCGATGCCGTCATGGCGCGCATCGAGCGAGCGGGTCGTGTAATCGAGCAAGGACAGCCAGGCCGATTGCCCGGCGCTGAAGATCAGGCGTTTCTTCCACAGATCGTCGCCCGGAACGAAGCCGTACCAGCGCGCGGCGGTTTCCTCCATCAGCTTGTGCGGGATCGTCAGGTTGAGCTGCAGATCGCTCCCGTCCGCGACATTCCAGTAATCCGTGCGCGAGCAATCCACCACATAGCTGTCGCCGGGCCGGCTATCGACCGCGTCATTCCCCAGCAACGGGTGACGCACGCTGCCGCGCAGGGTGTTGACGACGATGATATTGCCCGAATCCGGATCGAAATCATCCGCACGCGTCGGCGTGCCAAAGCAGAACCGGCTGAACCTGATCCCGCCAACCTTCAGCATCCGGATCGTGGCATCAGGGTCGGCGCCCCGCGTCAGCGGTCGCGTCGAGAGCGGCATGTAGGTCTTGGTGCAGAAGTCGTTGACCACCTGCCAGTCGCGCGTGTCGTTGAGCTTGCCTTGCAGCAGCGTCTCGCCACGCCCATCCTCAAGGAGCGCCCTCTCAAGCATCGCCAGTTCCTCCCAGCACCGCGACCCCGCCTGCATGAACGGTCAATGCAGCCCCGCCGCTCCGCCCGAACCATGCGCGCAACATTGTGTCGCCCTGACGGAGGTCGGGCAAGCTTATTTGGCGCAGGCCCAATGTGCGCGACCGCAGGGCCCGGTTCGCGCGAATGAAAACGGCCCGGCGCAGTCTGGCCGGGCCGTTCCCAATCCTGTCTGTGCCCGCGTCAGGCGCGCGACAGCAGCGCGCCGGGACGATAGCGGGCGATCGTCTGCGTGAGCCACCCCGCCAGCGCCGCCTTGATCAGGTCGCCCGGGATGAAGGGCAGCGAGAGCATCAGCGCCTCGAACGGCCCCTTGTCGAGCACCACCATCAGCCCGACCGTGCCGCACAGATAAAGCACCACGATGCCGCCGATCACCGCCCCGATCCCGGCCGCGATCCCGACACGCAGGCTGCGCATCCGCTCGACGACAAGGCCGGTCACGAAGGCGGCCGGCAGCCAGCCGATCAGGAAGCCCACGGTCGGCGATGTGAAGACACCGAGCCCGCCGCGCCCGCCCGCGAGAACCGGCAGGCCAAGCGCCACGACACCGTGCACCACAAGCACCGCCGCCGCGCCGCGCCAGCTGCCCAGCACCGCCCCCGCCAGCATCACGCCCAGCGACTGCGCCGAGATCGGCACGCCAAAGGTCAGCGGGATCGGGGGCACAAGGCCCAGCACCGCGATCAAGGCCGCGAAAAGGATCACAAGCGTGAAGTTCCGTTCCAAGTCAGTCTTTCCCCTGTTTCCGCGGCGCCAAGCCACCGCGCGCGCGTAACGCCTCGGCCAAATGCTCCGCATCGTCAAGTAGCGAAAAGGACAATGGCGCAAGCAGGCGCGACCCCGGACGCCGCCGCGAGCGCGCCCGCCAGGCAAGGCCAAGCTGGCCGAAACGGCCCTGCAGGATCGGGATGAACCGGACCATCAGCGCGACCGACAGCGCGGGCAGCCTCGGCGAAAGGCCAAGCCGGGAAAGCGGTTGGGCCAACCACTCGATCAGCGCAATCAGCTCGGGAAGCGGCGTCGTGAGGGTCACGAAATTCGCCAGCCCCACCATCAGGAACACCCGCAGGCCAAGTGTCAGCCCAAGACGTGCCTGATCGGTCACAAGATGCCAAAGCAGGATTACCGCCACGATCCAGAACAGCGAGCGCGCGGCCCGCAGCCCCGCCGCAAGCCCCGCGCGCCCGAGGCTCGCGTAAAGCCCCACCAGCCCCACGAGCGCGAGCGCGATCACCCACGGGTCGCGCAACTGCATCGCGCCCACCATCACCACGGCCAGCCCCGCAAGCTTCACCCCGACCGGCAGCCTGTGCGCCCAGCTCGCTCCCGGCAGGGCGAGGCTCAGCATGGCGCCGCGCGCGCAAGGCGCTCCATCTCGGCGACATAGGCGGGCAGCACCTCGCCGGGCGCCCCATCCGCCACGATCCGCCCCTCGTCGAGCCAGATCACCCGGTCGAACCCGCCCAGCCGCGCCGGATCATGCGTGACCAGCACGACATTCTGCGCAAGCTCCGCGATCCGCGCCTCGATCCGCAAGGCCGCGGGGATATCGAGGCTGTTGAACGGCTCGTCAAAGAACACCCAGTCCGGGCCCATCGCCAGCACCGCCATCAGACAGACAAGCTGCCGCTGCCCCTGGCTCAGCATGTGGCAGAGCCGCTCTTCCCAGTCGGCATGGCCAAAGCGCGCAAGCATTTCCCGCGCGATCTCGCGCGCCTCGGCCTGAGGGCGCCCCTGCTGTTCGAGACCAAAGGCCAGCTCGTCGATGACGGTCGGAAAGATGATCTGATGATCGGGGTTCTGGAACAGGATCCCGACGGTCGCGAGCGCCCCCTCCCGGTCACGCACGACATCCACACCGTTCACCGAAACCCGCCCCGCCTGCGGCGCGATCAGCCCCGCCGCCAGCCGGATCAGCGAGGATTTCCCCGACCCGTTGCGCCCGACAATGCCCACCCGGCGTTCAGTCAGCCGCAGATCCAGCCCGGCAAACACCCCCTGCCCCTCGCGCGCGAGGGTGACATTCTCGATGGCGATCACCCGAAGGGGCGGCTGGGTCATGGGGGCCTCGTAGCGTTCTCCCCCTCCCTGCCCGTTTCACGCCCCCCCGTCAACGCAGGAGGCTTCTGTCCAGACCCCTCAAGAGGCCGAACCCGAGCCGCTGATCCTGCGCCTGCTGCGGCACACGGAGACCATGCCCAAGCTTACGGCGATCTTCTGCGTTGAGAGGTGAACAGATTTTCATCAGGCCGCCTCAGGCCAAATACCCACATGAGGCGCGCGACACCAAGCATCGCAACTCGCCGGATCACCCGAATATATTGATTGGTTTCTGGCGGTGCTGTCAGACGGATTCGAACTCGTCTCCACTAGGACAGTAGCGCGGCCCCTTATCCCGCGCAGAGGCCGCGCCACTCAGCTAGAGCAGCGGCGCGGTTCTTCTTGAAATTCGCTCTAGAATAGAAGCTGCGCTCCGAGTTGAAATGGTTGAAGACCGAGGCGTGGACGGCGACGAATTTCTGCAGACTTCGCATCCGCCAAAACCGCTGCATCGCGCGTTCCCGTCTTCGGAATGGCAAGTGGGAATTCTCGGCCCGGTTGTTCAGCCAACGGCCGGTTTCTTGTAGACTTACCGCGCCGATCGCCTTCAGCGCCGCGCCATAAGACCGCAGAAGATCCGTGACGATGGCCACGGGCCGACCATATCTCCGCATCGTTTTCTTCGAGAATTTCAAGGCGCTTTCTTGTCTCGCGTCTTCGTCACGAAGCTCTCGAGAACCTCACCTTCGTGATCGACCGCCCGCCAGAGGTAGTGGCGTTCGCCATTTATCTTCACAAAAACCTCGTCGAGATGCCAGCGCCACTGAGGACCGGAGCGCAGCCGTTCGACGCGTCGCGCACGGATCTCCGAGGCGAACATCGGGCCAAAACGGTTCCACCAGAAACGGACGGATTCATGGCTGATCTCGATACCGCGTTCGTGCAGCAGGTCTTCGACGTAGCGCAGCGATAGGGGAAACCGGACGTACATCATGACGGCCAGGCGAATGACTTCCGGGCTGGTCCGAAAATACTTGAATGGGGCATCTTTCGTCATCCCCAAACGCTACGAGACCACCCTGCCCCGCTCAACGGGATTCCCCCTGACAAGACCTTTCTGAGTTAATTGAAAGGTTTGGGTTTGGTCATGGGCAAACGCTAGCGCCTCCCTGTCCCCGCCTCAAGCTAGGTTTGTATGACAAGAACCGGCGGCCCGATTCACTGGGGGAGATCAGCACCATCTAGGCGCTTTCGTCCGCAAGGTGGTTGAGACCAGTCACGATCAAACCCAGCCAATGCCGCTCACGGGCGGCAAGGCAACTCTATTTAGTTGCGTCACTTTGAGCATGCACCCGCCTCATCATGAGCGTGCATTGGAACAAGGGCCACATTTTTCACGTCACTTTTTCCTGCCCCGACAGGCCATCGACAGGTTAGCGGCGTACACACTCCCCCACGCAGACGAATGGGAGGATATTCGATGCAAGTGACCGGCATGCTGACGGGTGCGCGCCTGCTAACCCATGTAGGCTTTCCGACTTCCGAAGTTTTGGGTCCAGATGCGACCGAGGATCAAATTCAGGCCCTGATCGACAAGCACAAGCTGATCTTTGTGAAGCCGTTGTTCCGTGGAGGGGTCGGCAAGAAGGGCAAGGCCGGCCTGATCGGTCGCGCACGTGACCTCAAGACTGCTCTAGCCGAGAAAGAGCGGCTCTATTTCGCCGAACACCGCCACGGCAATGCGGTCGCTAAGGCAAACGGAGTGACATTCGAAGCTGGCGTCCCAGCCGATCATGAAGTCTATTTCGCCATTACCGACGACACTCGTTTTCGCGCACCGACGATGACGATCACGCATCGCGGCGGAGTGGATATCGAAGAACTGGACAAGTCTGAAATCGCCAGCGTTCCATTCGATGCTTTGACGGGATTGAAGGCCTTTGTCGTCGCCAACGCCCTCACCAGGATCGGGGCCCCGAAGGAGATTATCTCTCCGCTCGTTCAGCATCTGCCGAAGTTGTGGGAGCTGATGCACCATTATGGCATGACCACGTTGGAGTTGAACCCGATCCGGATGCTCGCCGGAAAGGATGGCCGACTGACACCGGTGGCATGCGATTTCAAATGCGGGTTCGACCGGGATGACCCAAGGGTCGGTCGCCTCGGACTGCCGGATTACCTGTTCGCCGCAGATATCTCGGATTTCGAGCAAGAGGTGAACCAGCTTCGAACGCATCAGGGGCAGTCCGATGTCTTCGTCATCAATGACAAGGGAACGATCCTGGCCCCCACCTTTGGCGGCGGGGCGAACTCGCTCGTGACGGAGGTTCTGGGTGATTCAGCTATCATCTCATCGGATTTCGGCGGGAACCCTCCCTATGAGAAGATGAAGGCCGTTGCCTCGATCTGCTACCGCCATTTCCTGAAGCAAACCAACGTCCTTTTCATTATCGGGGGCAAGTCTAACAACACCGATATCCTGGAGACTTTCCGGGGCATGGGCGACGCGTTGCGAGAGCATTTTGCCAAGCACGGGCCAGTGCCGCTGTATGTCGTCGTAGGCCGGGGCGGGCCGAACTTGGTGCGCGGCATGGGCAATCTGGCCGACACGCTGGACAGCCTTGGTGTGCCGTATCGGTTCTTCGGCTTCGACAGCGCCATCTCTGAAGTTGTCGCCTATGCGAAACAGGTGGACCAGTGGATGCGCAGCGGCGGACGCGACGAGATCGCCCGCGCCATGAATATCAGCGCCTGAGGAGGAACGCGCCATGTATCGTCAGGGAATCGCCAGTTTGCCGTATTATCTGGGCATTGACCGTCTCGACCAAATCGCCACGCCGGAAGATCGCGTCTGCGTATTGAATATCCTCGGCGGCGAAAGCCGAACGGTAACACCCGTCAGCCATGCCTTTTCCGGGGGCAATGTCGTATTCGGCACATCGCCCGGTCGCTCTGGGCAGGTGCTGAAAACACCAGCGGGAGACATCCCGGTGTTCAATAGCGTACTCGAGGGGCTCAAGGCGGGGCACCGGTTCAACACGGGGGTCGTGTATCTGCCGCCCTCGGGCGTGCGCGACGGCGTTGCAGAACTGATCCGGGTCAATCCAGATTTGCGCAAGATCGTGATCATCACCGAAAAGATCGCCGTTCACGACGCGCGTGAGATCAGGGCGATGGCACAGGCCAATGGCGTCGACATCGTGGGCGGCAACTGTCTTGGCGTGGCGGATTCTTGGTCTCGCGTCCGTATCGGCGGCGCTCTTGGCGGCGACCATCCCGAGGAGTCGCTTCTCAAGGGGTCGGTTGCTGTCTTTTCCAACTCAGGCGGCTTTACCACCACGATCGCGCAATACATGGCCACGGCGGGCTGGGGCACGACTACGCTCATCTCATCCGGGAAGGATGTGTACATTCAATATGGCGCGCGCGACTTTGCGCATGGCTTTGCGAATGACCCCCGGTCGCGCGCCGCAGTGCTTTATGTGGAACCGGGTGGATATTACGAAAAGGATATCGACTGGTCCAAACCCGTGGTTGCCTGCGTCGTCGGGCGATGGAAGTCCAAACTCACCCGTGCGGTAGGCCATGCCGGCGCAATGGCCGGCTCCGGCGATAGTGCCGAGGACAAGGAGCGCTGGTTCATCGAGGCATTCGGGACAGACGGCGTCTTCACTGCGGAAACGCCGCACGCCTCGGCCAAGGGGGCGTTGGTAACCAACATCGCTGACATTCCTGCCGCACTGACGGCCGTCATGGCGCTGAATGACATGCAGCCCGATTTCCCGCCGCGTGGCTCGCTTGCGCTGAAACCGTGGATCGCAAACGATCAGGGTCTGCATTTACCGCCCGAAGTCGCCCTGCCCCTTGTGACAGCGCCAGACCCCTATGCGGGACAGATCACCGCTCTCTCGGACCAGATCGGCGCCGTGATTGCGCGGCAGGGAATGAAGGACAAATCCGGCGCCAGTGTCATGGATCCAAAAACTCAGGTGACCAGCGTCCATGGGCACACGGTTCTCGACCTGGCTTTGCAACCGCTGAACGCGATGTTCGCCTTGCCGCTCGTCCACGAGCTGGCCGATGCCCATGACCGTGCATTGCTCGACATCGCGGTGTCGGCTGAGGTCAACCTCGTAGGCGACCCGATCCTTGTGGCGACGGATGCTGCGCGCGATGCAGGCAATGCACCAAACGCGATCATGGCGGTCGCCGCGGCGATCACCGGCCCGCGCCGGGTCGAACGGGCCCTGGCCTGTGCACAAGCGTTGGTGGAGCTATTCGCGAAGTCCGACCTGCGTGACGGGCGCGACGAAGCTTTCGATATCTCAACCATCGCGGTGGACGACGAAACACGTAAGCTGTTTCTCGCCACTCAGGACGAGGCCGAAGACCCAAGGCCGGAGGCCATGCTGGAAGCTATGGCAGCGCGCGGCGGCCGCTCCGTCTTCCTGCGACTGCTTCAAAGCTTCGGTGAAAGACTGTCGCGAGACGCAATTCTGGCTGCGTTCACCACAACGATCGCCTGGGGACCGATGGTGCGCAAGCGGATCAGCCGCCTCACGACCGAGACGCTTCCTTGGTACCTGCGTCTTTATGGCGTCATGGTCGGGGCGACTATCCCGAAAGAGCACCATCAGTCAGGTAGCCTGTGGGGTATACCGCGCTCCGAACGCTTCCAGAACTGGACGATGGCTGACCTCTGCTGCCTTGCCATGACCGGCAAGAAACCGGGGCCGACCGAAGCGCTTTATATCCAGATCCTGATCGGGCTGTTGATATCCAACGGTCCGGGCGCGATTTCTGCCCAAGGAGCCAAGGGCGCAGTCGCGGCGGACGGGCCACAGACACCGGAACGCGTGCAGATCAACAAGGCGATGATCGGTTTCCTGACACACTCGGGCTATAGCCACGGCGGTAACGGTTTCGAGGGCATGGCCTTCCTGCTCGACCAGTTCCAAGGCTGCTCGCTGACCGACCCGACCGACCCGGCCCATGGGCTGGACCTCAAAGCGATGGCCCACAAGTTCGCCCTTAGCTACAAGGCGGAAAAACGCTACGCCAAGGAGCTAGGGCAAGAAGTTCGGGCGCTGCCGGGGGTGCATCACCCAGTCTTCAAGGGCAAACCCGAGAACTTTGACCCCCGCGAACGCTTCATCGCGCGCTTCATGGAGGAACGTGGCGAATACAACATCTTCCACGACTTCTACCGCCACCTGGTGCGCGAGTTGTTCGAGGTGGGCGCCTCACCCTATGTATTCTGCGTCAACATCGATGCGATCATCGCTGCTTTGCTTCTGTCCGTTCTCTGGAAGGACTATCAGTCGGGTGCGCTGAGTCCCCGCGATCTTGAGACCGCCGCCTTTACGGTGTTTCTGTTCGGTCGCATGATTGGCGCAGCCGCCGAGATCGACGACCATCTCAACCGGGGGCGCAACATGGACACACGAACACCAGCCGCCGCTTGTGGTCATGTGCTCTGAACTTGTCGTTTGACCAGCCTTCGGGCGAACCCGTCATTCGGACCATTGCCATGCCCGCCGACACGAACCCTTCCGGGGATATCTTCGGCGGCTGGCTTATGGCGCAGATGGACCTTGCAGCAGGAAATCTTGCTGCAAGGATAGCGCGGGGACGTTCAGCCACCATCGCGGTGGACGGCATGACCTTTCATAAACCCGTGAAAGTGGGCGATGAGGTTTCGCTTTACGCCGATCTTCTCAGTTCGGGGCGCACGTCGATGCGCATCCACGTCGTAGCCTGGAGACGCAATCGCTATGCCGAAGAAAGCGTAAAGGTGACTGACGCCACCTTCACCTTTGTCGCTCTGGATGGCGAGGGCCGACCCCGCCCAATCTCCGACCGCTGACCGGCCAGGCAGGCCCGTAACGTCAGCGGTCGAGAGACCGTTTACGCACGTTCTCCGGCTGGGGCGGGCTTGCCCGCCTCGGCGATCAGTGCCGCGAGGCGATAGAAGCCATGCACCATTTTTGAGAACGGCATCAGCAGGAACAGCACCATCACCGTCGACAGATGGATTGCCAGCAGCGGTTTGACCAAGGTCGAGCCGGTCGCGGCATAAAGTGCGAGCCCGGTGAGCGCGACCGCGCCCAGAAGCAGCACGAAAGCCATCTCTCCGCCCCAGACACGCGCAGCGCCCAGCGAGCGGTCGGCGCGCAGTTTAAGCCAGCCGAGCCCCGCGCTGCCCACCACCATCATTAGCCCGCCCGGCACACCCAGAAGCTTGGGTACAGAGATCAGCGAATAGGGGGCCTCGAGGGCGAGAACATAGTGCAGCAACGTCGCGCTGGCGGTCGAGGCGAAGCACAGCAGGAAGCCATACATCATCAGCTGGTGGTACACCCGGCGGCGGTCGCTGAAGCGGTCGCCCTTCTCGAAGTTGCAGCCTTCGCCGTGGCCGCCCGAAAGGTTCTTCATCCTTGCAGCGCTGTCAAAGGCGCTCAGCACATGGGTTAGCCGCACCCGGCCGCCGCCAACTTCGCGCCAATAATCGCGCACCGACAGCGCGATCAGCGCCAGCGGCAGCAGGAAGGCGGGGGCGAAGATCGCCACGAGAGTATTATGCGCCAGATAGGCATAGAAGCCTGCACCAGCTTCGGGGCGCAGGGCGCTCAGCGCCCAGAAGAACAGCGCCAACACAACTACCAGAAGCCCGGCCATCGCCACGCCATGCGTCTGGAACAGACTCGCGATGACCCGCGGGCGCGCAAGACGCTCCCAGCTTTCGACACGCACCTCAGCCAATGCTGCGGGGATATTCAGCGCGAACTCATGGGGCGCGGTATATTGGCAGGCGTAGTAGCAGCCGCGGCAGTTATGACACAGGTTGGCCAGTTGAGTCAGGTCGCCATCGGCAAAGGCCTTCTGCCGAGTCATCGCCGGAAAGACAGAGCAGAAGCCCTCGCAATAGCGGCAGGCGTTGCAGATCTCGATCTGGCGACGGGCCTCCTCGGTTGCAGGGAGGGTCGGGGGAGAAAGGTCAAGCGACATGGGCGGCGGCCTCCTTGCCTGCGATACGTCCAAATACAGTTCCGATGGTCATGCCGAAGCCAGCCAGATAGCCCTGACCAAGGATCGAGCCCGCCATGATCTCGCCCGCGGCCCAAAGATTGCGGATCGGGCCCTCGGCACCGTGCACCTGCGCTTGGGCATCGACCTTCAGCCCTAGATAAGTGAAGGTCACGCCGGGACGCAGCTGATAGCCGTAGAAGGGCGGCGTATCGAGTGGGCGCGCCCAGTTGGTCTTGGGCACATCCAGGCCCTCGGTCGCCAGGCCGTCCAGCTCGGTCGGGTGGAACTTGCCCGGGCGGCAGGCGGCGTTGAACCCATCGACCGTCTGGCGCACCGTCTGCGGGTCCAGGCCCATCTTCTCGGCAAGTTCCTCGATCGTGTCGGCCTTCACCGGCGGAAAGACCGAGGGCATGAACAGGTCGATCGACTTCGCGTCTATAAGAGCGAAACCCACCTGATCGGGCTGCGCCGCGACAAGACGGCCCCAAATCGCATAACGTTTGGGCCAGACATCCTCGCCCTCGTTGTAGAAGCGCTCGCCCTTCGTGTTGAGCACAATCGAGAACGGTACGCAGTCGAGCCGGGTAACGATGCCGCCGTCGTATTTCGGCGCGCGCCCGTCGATTGCGACGGCGTGGCATTGGGTCGGGTCTCCGACCTGCTCGGCACCTTGGTCGATCATGTCGCGCAACACGACGCCGCGGTTGTAGGGGGTCCCGCGGATCAGGAAGTTTCGCGCCGATGGCCCCCAAGCGCGGGCAAGCCAATCGATATCTGCCTGAAACCCGCCCGACGCCAACACGAAGGCCCGCGCCTTGACGGTTACAGGGCGACCGGCGATCTCAACTTCGAGGTGCGTGATACAGTCGCCCTCACGATGGACGTGGCTCACCAGTGCCTCGTATGCGACCTTCACGCCAAGGTCCTCGGCTGTGTTGTAATAGGCATTCACCAACGCCTTGCCGCCGCCTAGGAAAAAGGCGTTGGTGCGCGACAGGCTGAGCGTGCCCGAGAGCGACGGCTGGAACCGCACGCCATGCGCCTGCATCCAGGGCAGACACTCCTCGGATGAACGGATCGCCAGCCGGGCCAGCCCCTCATCGGTTTTGCCCTTGGTCACCAGCATCAGGTCGTGCAGGTATTCTTCTTCCTCATAGGCGTCGGTCAGCGGAAACATCGGCCCCTTGTGCATGCAACGAAAGTTGCGCGTGTGGCGGCTATTGCCGCCGCGATAGCTCTTCGGCGCGCCTTCTAGGATCAGCACACTCGCACCTGCCTCGGCTGCTGTGATCGCTGCGCACAGCGCTGCATTCCCACCGCCAACGACGGCTATATCAAATGTTTCGGGCCAATCTTTCATGCCTCGTCCTCCATCGGTAATTCGCGCCCGCGCATCCCGCGGATGCGAGCTGAGAGTGCCGCCTCGACATGCCCGCGCATCGCTGCTTCTGCGGCCGCCCCATCACGCGCAAGAAGCGCGTCAAGAACGGCACGGTGCTCTGAAACCGCCGCGATCGCGCGCTCCGGTTCTGCCAGGGTCGTGGGCCCAAGGATCAGCAGCGTCTTTTGCAACGCACTCATCGCCTTGATCAGAAAGCGGTTGCGCGCGGCCTCGATCAGCGTGCGGTGAAACACGCGGTTGACCTCGCGGGCTAGCGCGCCAGCTGGCATCTGCGCGAGCTCGTCGTTGAGCGCGACCAGCTCTGCCAGTTCGATATCCGAGGCAGCCCGCGCCGCGAGCCGCGCAGCCGTGCCTTCCAGCACCGCGCGCATCTCATAAAGCTCGACCACCTCGGCGTGATCGAGACTGCGGATCGTCGCGCCCTGCCGTGGCAGATGCGTCACCAGCCCGTCCGCCTCAAGCTGGCGGATCGCCTCGCGAACGGGGGTGCGGCTAATGCCCATCCGCTCGGCCAATTCGATTTCACGCAGCCGCGCGCCGGGACTCAGCGTGCCGTTGCGGATCTCGTCGAGCAAGCGGCGATAGGCGCTTTGGCCTTGCGGGATTTCGGTGTCGTCGGCCATGTTTTGACCCTCTTGCGATTCCTGTATCCAAATGTATACATTTGTATTCAAATATACGCAAGGAGGTTTGAGATGCCTTTGATCCCAATGCGCGGAACGTCTACCCGACGGCTTGCCACACTTGCGCTTGCGCTGACCGGGGTGGGGTTCTTTCACCTACTGAGCCTGCCGCTGCCGTTTCTTTTCGGGCCGATGACCGCCTGCCTGCTTGCGGCGCTCGCGGGAATGCCGCTGAAAGGCATGGGTGCAATCTCGGTGTTGGCCCGCACGATTCTGGGAGTCGCTGTTGGGGCCTCGATCACGCCCGAGGTGGTTGGACGCATTCCGCAGATGATGGGCAGCGTGGCGTTGGTGCCGGTCTACGTCGTGCTGATCGGGCTGGTGGGCGTGCCATTCTTCCGCCGCCTCGGCTACGATCCGGTAACCTCTTGGTATGCGGCCATGCCGGGCGGGTTGCAGGATATGGTGATCTTCGGCACCGAAGCTGGGGGCGATGGTCGCGCGCTGGCGTTGATTCATGCCACGCGGGTTCTGGTGATCGTGACGCTTGCGCCGATGATCCTGACCGGTCTTTACGGCGCGGGGCTGACCGGAGCCGTAGGCGCCCCGGCGCGCGATCTACCCCTGCAAGAACTGGCGCTGATGGCTCTCGCGGCGGTCGCGGGCTGGAAGGGGGCGGAGCGCATCGGAATGTTCGGCGCCTCGATTCTGGGGCCGATGATCGTGACGGCCGCACTTTCGCTGACGGGGTTGATCCACACGCGCCCGCCCGCCGAGGCGATCTGGGCCGCGCAGCTTTTCATCGGACTTGGGATCGGTGTGCAGTACGTTGGCGTCACCCTGCGCGAGATGCGCAGCTTCATCTTGTCGGGGCTGGCCTTCGTGACACTGCTTGCGGTTATGGCAGCGGCCTTCACCGAGATCGTCACACTGAGCGGCCTTGCCCATCCGATCGAGGGGTTTCTGGCCTTCGCCCCGGGAGGGCAGGCGGAAATGACCGTGCTGGCCCTGGTGGCGGGGGCGGACCTGGGCTTCGTGATCCTGCATCACCTGACGCGGATCGTGGTGGTAATCATGGGTGCGCCGGTTGCGGCCCGATTGCTTGGCGTCAAGCGCCCGCAGAAGTGACCAGATTGATCGGTCGCCCGACCGCGAAGGCATTAACCTGATCAAAGACATCGGCGAATTGCAGATCGAATTCTTGCTCGGTCACGAAGCCTATGTGGGGCGTCGCGATAACGCGCGGATGCGATAACAGCGGATCGGCCGGATCCGTCAAAGGCTCACGATCAAACACATCGAGCGCCGCGATTTCAGGCCGCCCCGCGTTGAGCGCCGCCAAAAGAGCGCCGGGCGCGATGAGCCCCGCGCGCGCGGTGTTCACCAAAATCGAGCGCGGCGGCATCTGCGCCAGATCGTCGGCGGTCACGATACCCTGCGTTTCGGGGCAAAGCCGCAGATGCAGCGTCAGGATCTCGGATCGGGCAAAGAATTCCGCGCGACTGGCGGGCACCTCGCCTCCCGCGGCAGCGGCCCGGGCGCGCCCGGTCTCCGACCCCCACCAGATCACCCTTGCGCCAAAGGCCCGGGCATAGTCCGCAACCAGCTGCCCGATCCGGCCGTGGCCGTAGATGCCGATCGTCTTGCCGTGCAGGCTGCGGCCCACGCCGGTTTGCCAAAGCCCGGCTTTCGCATTGGCCATCTGCCGCGGCAGGTCGCGCAGCGCCACGAGGATCAGCGCCCATGTCAATTCCGCGGCCGCGTGGTTGGGGGCCTCGGCGGGTTTGCGGCTGGCGAAGGCCACACCGCGCGCCGCGCAGGCCCCAACATCGACATGCGGCCACGCCCCCCGCCCCGAGATCAGCCGCAGCTTCGGCAGCTCCGCCAAGAGATCGGTGGTGATCCGGGTGCGTTCGCGAAACAGGCAGATCGCCTCGGCCTCGCGCAAGCGCTCGGCAAGCGCGGGGCCCTCGGCATGATCGGTCCAGACCGTGACGTCATGCGCGGCCAGACGTGCGAAACACGGGAGGTTCCGTAAGGTATCGGACCAGTCGTCGAGGATATGAACCTTCACTTGCCGCTCCAGACTGCCTCGGGCACCATCAGCTCGCCGCGGGCCAAAAGGCGCGCGGTGCGTAGGAGGCCCGCCGATTTCAGCGTGAAGCCCGCGGGGCCGGTCTCGTAATCCACAGTCACGTCGATCGCGCCGCCGGGATGCTCGATCAGCACCAACGCAGGAGTGCCCTCGGGCGGGCAGAACAGCCCCTCGGCGACAGTCCCGGGCGTCAGAACGCAGGACGCCAGGCACTGCGCCCCGGTCACCGCCATCGTCGGATGGCAGTTCCACGGCATGAAATAGCGCGCGCAGATCGTGCCCCCGTTGCGCGGCGGCGCCAGCAGCGCGAATTTTGGTGTGACCGATTGCGACACATCGCCCAGCCCCATCCGCCGCCCGGCCTCGCGCCGAATGGGCTCCATCCGGGCATAGAAGTCGCGGTTCGCGTCCAGTTCTTCGACGGACTCATAGCCGCTCAGGCCGAAATCGGCGGCGCGCGCGATGGCAATCGGCATCGCTACATCCATGCAGGTTACCTCGATCCCGTCGATCATATCGCGCAATGCGCCGGTGGGCAGCAGCGCCCCGGTGGCCGAGCCCACCACATCCATGAAGTTCAGATAGATCGGCGCTGCGGTGCCCGGCACGCCGTCGATCGCGGCCTCACCTGCGTAATCGACCTGTCCGCCCGGCGTGCGCACCACGGCCTCGACCTTGGCACCGGTATTGACCGAGCGGATACGAACTCGCGTCACCTCACCTTGCGGTGCGATCAGGCCCATTTCGAGCGCAGCGGGACCCACGCCCGACAGGATGTTTCCGCAGGTCGGTTTGAAATCGACCAGTCGGTCCTCGACGCTCACCTGTGCAAAGAAATAGTCGATGTCGCAATCGTTGGTGTCCGAGCGCGACAACATCGCCACCTTGGTGGTCACCGCGGCGCCGCCACCGATACCGTCGATGTTGAGCTTGTGCCCCGATCCCACTGCCGCGACCAGCACGCGGGCAAGCGTCTCGCTGTCCTCGGGCAGGTCCTCGCGCCGGAAATAGGGGCCGCGCGAGGTGCCGCCGCGAAAGAAATGAAAGGGAATTGCGGTCTGCGACATGCTCGCCTCCTGCAGATGAATGGAGAGGGCCCGCGCGATCCGCGCGGGCCCATGAAGCTCAGCGGAAGGGCCAGGGAAGCTCGATGGAGTCCTGCAGAAGCCCCGTCGGGAAGTTGAGCGAGAGCGCCCATGCCAGCGTCAGGATGAAGCCCGCGCAACCGATGGTCATGAGGGCAACGGCGAGCAGGCCTGCCTTAGCGCGCACCCACAGGAACACCGGGAAGAAAACCAGCAACGCGGCATAGAAGCCGATCAGCGCGGTCAAGCCGACCAGACCTGCGATCCAGGCAAGGCCACCCCAGAGGTTTCCTATGCCCTCTTGCCCGACATGATCCCCGGTCAGCTCTGCGTCAAAATGAGCGTGATGACCGATTTTTCCGCGTACCAGCTGGGGCATTAGGATCGCGAGCATCACAAGCCCGACGACTGAGACAGACAACGGGAAGATCTGCCCCAGGAAATCGTGCCGGAGCGAGTCATTCAGAGCCACCAGCAGCAGCCCCGCCATCGCGGCCGCAAAGACGATTTGCGGCAAGTGCGCCTTGAACGACGGAACGTCCGGAGCGTCGTCTTCATTGGGCACGACATGGCCATGCTCATCGACACGGTTGCGCAGTCCAAAGAACACCGAGGCGAGCGTCATCAGCCCGATGATGATGACGCCGGGGCGGCCAAGGAAGGACCAGCTATTGAATTGTAGCGCCTGATAAAAGTAGGTCTCGGCCTGCGGGGCAAGCACATAGCCGATCAGCAGCGCCGGGCGCGGCCAGCCGAAGCGCTTCATCAGAACGCCGAGCACACCGAGCGACAGCAGCGCGACCAGATCCGCAAGCGAGCGCGTCGCCTGGAAGGCAGCGAAGCAGATAAGCACGATCATGAACGGCGCAAGACGCTGGAACGGGATCTGCGTGAGCCGCGAGATCGGGATAGCGAGTGCAAGGCAGATCCCGGCCCCCATCACGTTGGCCAGCGCCAGCGACCAGACCACCGAATAAGTGATGTTCAGATCCGCGCCGACCATCGACGGCCCGGGCTGAATGCCCAGCAGCACCATACCGCCCAGGAACACCGCCATCGCGCCCGAACCGGGGATGCCAAACAGCATGGTTGGCAGCAGCGCCCCGCCCTGCATAGCGTTGTTGGCGCTTTCCGGCGCAATCACGCCGCGGATATCGCCCTTGCCGAATTTCGGATCCTTCTTGACGGTTTGCACCGCGTGGCCGTAGGCGATCCAATCCACCACCGATCCACCAAGACCAGGAATTGCGCCGATGATGCAGCCAATTCCAGCGCAACGCATAGATAGCCAGATATTTTTCCACCAATCGCGGAAGCCCTGAAACCAACCCGAACCAAGTGCGTTACCCGAGGCAATTGCCGAATTCTTGCGCAGGAGGTCAGCGATCTCGGGAATGGCAAAGAAACCAAGGCCGACGATTACCAGCGGGATACCGTCATACAGATACTCGAGCCCGAAGATCATGCGGAACTCGCCCGTCGCGGGCGCGCCCCCGATCGAGCCGATAACCAACCCGATGCAACAGGCGGCCAGACCCTTGGCAAGGCTGCGCCCGGCCAGAACCGCCACCATCGACAGGCCGAAAAGCGAAAGCATGAACAGCTCGGCCGACGCGAAGGACAGAATTATCGGTCGCGCGATGACCACGAAACCGGTCAGCACCACCGCGCCGAATATCCCCCCCGCCATCGATGAGATGAACGCTGCAGAGAGCGCGCGGGCGGCTTGCCCCTCGCGCGCCAGCGGGAAGCCGTCGAGCACCGTCGCCTGACTCGCCGAGGATCCGGGAATCCCCATCAGCACCGATGAGAAGGTATCGGAGGTGGGGATAACCGCCACCAGACCAATCAGCATTGCAAGCGCCGCAGTCTCCTCCATTCCGTAGAGGAATGGCATCAGAAGCGATAGGCCAGCAATCCCGCCCAGGCCGGGAATGACACCGATCATCAGTCCGACCCCGACACCGACAAACATATAGGCGAGGTGTTGAAACGTTAGGAGCGCTGAGAGCGCAGACAAAAGGGTATCGACCACGGTAGGAACCTCCCGTGTTGGTCGCTGATGCGACAGGTCTTGGTGGTGTGAAGGAAGATGCGGCGGGCGCCGGATCAGACGCCCGCCGAAATAGGGGCTAGAGGATCATTACTCGCCCAGCTTGACGCCGTACTCGGCGGCGAGCATGCCGGTGACCTGCGCACGGATCTCCGGGGTGATGGTCGTACCCTTTTCGAAGAGCGCTTGCGCCAGCACGCCGGTCACCTGACCATAGGCGCCCAGAACCGTGTCCGCGTTCGCCTGATAGTCGGGATCGGCCTTCATGTCCTCGAACGCCTTCTGGTAGGCATCCACGATTTCGTCCGGCGTCTCGCCCGGCAGGAACACCATTTTCTGCGCTGGGAAGCCCGCCGTGAAGAAGGCGAAATACGCATCGTACTCAGGACCCGAGGGCGCGGCGCCGGTCAGCGTCTCATAGGCTTCAACGAACGAAGGCAGGTCGGGGAAGGTGGGATCTCGCACCACCTCGCCCGCCTCATTCAGGACGCCCCAGCTGAAAAGGGGAACTGCCTGTCCGGCATCGACCAACGGCTGGACGCTCTTGAGATAAGCCGACGAGGTCTGGTAGTCGATATTCACCTCGCCACGCTCAAAGGCCAGACGGCCGTCACCGCGTCCCTTGAAGCCGAACACGTGCTGCACGTCGAAATCCATCAGGCGGAAACCCAGCAGCGGCACGAGGTCGAGCGAGGTCGCGCCTTGGCTAGCGTATACGAGGTTCTTGTCCTTCAACATCGCGATGTCTTCGGGACCGTTCAAGCCCAGCGAGGGCGAAGTGTAGACAACACCACCGGTGGGGCTGGCCATGGCGATCTTCCAGTCCTTGTATTCGTAACGCACCCGCGGATCGCCCAATAGATAGGGAAACTGCGTCGAACCCGAGGTTCCGAGGATCGTAAGCCCGTCGGGCTTAGCGCGCGCCGCAAACAGGTTCGTACCCTTGGTCGACCCGCCGCCCGGTTCGTTCACCACGACAACGACAGGGTTGCCTGGGAGGTATTTCGACAAAAGCGGCGCATTGAACCGCGCCCAAGTGTCCGAGCCGCCACCCGCCGAGAAGGGAATGATCCACTCGACCGTCTTCCCCGAAAAGTTCGCTTCAGCCGCGGCAGGGCCAGCGACCCCAAGCGCCATCGCGCCCACAGCGAGCCCGAGCGCCACACGGCGCGTGATGTTGAAGTTAGTGTTCATCAAATCCTCCCAAATTTCCTAGGCACGCCATTTCGCTCTTCTCGGGTGATATGGCGTGTTGCCGTTCTTGATTTCTCCTCCCAAGATCGGCTTGATGAAGACATTAACCTGCGTTCCTGTCCAAAACCTGTCCGGAGACTAAAAAGGCGTCTGATGCACATCATCTTGGTGGAGGATAATCTGAACCTTGCTAAAGGCATCGAGAATGCCTTGAAAGATCAGGGACATGCGGTGGACCATCTGGATGACGGCCTGGCGGCGGACAGCTTCTTGACAAAAAACACTGCGGACGTCGCCGTGATCGACGTAAATCTGCCTGGACTGTCGGGGATCGAGATCATCCGACGGCTGCGCGGGCGAAGCGACACGATCCCGGTGTTGATTCTGACCGCGCGGGGCAAGACTTCGGAGCGGGTCGAAGGTCTGGATGCCGGGGCCGACGATTACCTGGTCAAGCCTTTCGACATGCAGGAACTCGTAGCCCGCCTCCGCGCGCTGGCCCGGCGACGTCCGCAGATAGCGCCCGAGCACGAAACGGTTGGACAGCTAGTTTATGACCGCGTGCAACGCACACTCCAGCATCATGGTAGCCTCATCGACCTGCCAAGGCGGGAACTTGCGCTATTTGAGTTTCTGCTCAAACATCGCGGAAGGCTGATGGAAAAGGATCAGATCGCAGATGCCCTTTACGGAACCGGCGCACCAGTCGAAGCCAATGCAGTAGAGCTCCTAATCTCACGTTTGCGCCGAAAGATCGAAGGATGCGGCGCAACAATCCGCACAGCACGCGGCCTCGGCTATATGCTGGACGCAGATTGATGCTACGCCAGTTGTCGTTACGGGGAAGGTTGTTTCTACTATTGATCTTGCCGCTGATGGCCGTCGCAGCAGCAGCATCCCTCGCGCGGTATCAGGCGGCCATCCAACTTTCCCGCGAGCTCTATGACAACACTCTGCTTGCGGTAGCGCTGACGATTTCGCGCGATGTTGTGATCTCCGAAGGCGATGTACTGACTGAAAAGCTCCTTGAAGAACTGACCTCGGCCCTCGGCGATCCAGTTTACTACCGGATCACCGGCCCGAGTAACAGCTTCGTCACAGGTTATTCTGATCCGCCAGAGATGCCCGAAGGCTCACGCCCTTCAGCCGGTGAGCCCTTCTTCTTCGACAGCGTATCCTTGGGCAAACCAGTTCGGGCAGTGGTTTTGCAGGAGTTCATAAGCGAACCGCAGTTTGGCGGATGGGTGACGGTCGAAGTCTGGCAAACAGTGACTCAGCGATACGCGCTGTCTCGCGAACTCGTTATCCAGTCATCCTTGCTACTCGGGTCTGTGATCATGACAGCCGCTTTGATTTTGTGGTTCGGGATCCAGCTGGGACTAAAACCGCTCTTGGACCTACGCGATGCGATCGGTCAGCGCTCGCCCGACGACCTGCGTCCGATCCGCCGCTGGGTTCCGCCAGAACTGCGCCCGCTTGTTAAGACGACGAATTCGCTATTCGAGCGATTGGCGCGCGCCTTCGCCCTGCGCGATGGGTTCATCTCGGATGCAGCACATCAGATGCGTAACCCTGTTGCCGCGATGCAAAGTCAGGCTGAGGCCGCAATGAGCGCCCCAGACGAGACGGAGCTGCGCGCACGCATCGCTGGCCTCGCGCAAAGTGCGCGCGATACCGGCCGGCTGACCTCACAACTGCTATCGCTCGAACGCGTAAGGGGTCGCAGCCTGAAGGAGTTTCATCGGCCGGTCGACATGCTCACGGTGGTCCGCGAGCGCGTCCGCGCCTTCGCTGAGGCGCAATTGCCACGCGATGTCGAGGTAACCTTCTCGGTTAGAGGCACGCCCCGGCCAGTCGATTGCGACACGATCCTGATTGAGGAAATGGTGGAGAACTTGCTAGACAATGCAGCCAAGTATGCCCTGCACCCCGGGGGCACCTTGAATGTCTTAGTCGCATTCGAACCGAGCTCTGTCAGTCTGCAGTTCGAGGACGACGGTCCGGGTGTCCCGTTCGCGCAACGCGAGCGAATATTCGACCGGTTCCTCAGGCTCGGCTCGGACCATTCGGGGGGATGTGGCCTCGGGCTCGCAATTGTCAGAGATGCGGCCCTTGCCCACGACGGCGAAGCGCGCTGCGTGGGGGATGGACCGGGCGCCGTCTTTGAAGTCATATTGCGACGCTAGCGGACGACTCTCTATTACCTATGCTAGGATAAATCGAAGCAATTTCAAATTGTTCACACATTTATCGACTTCCCTCCAACTCAGGCGACGCAACCTTAACAGGGTTCGGCAAAAGGACTCTGTCGTGGCAATACTTGGATTAGGAAGCAACGAAAGACTGCTTGAGGTGCCCCTAGATTTGTAGACGCTTTTCCGAGAACCGGGTCGCCCGGCTGGCTGGCATTGCCGGCATCATGGCACAGGTCGGCTACAAGCGCCGCCCCGGTCGCTATGGCGGGAAGCCCGCTGTCGTCGCGTCCAACACCCTGGATCGGCA
>NZ_NTJD01000019.1:0-2500 GCF_002358085.1 Pseudothioclava arenosa | reverse complement strand
TTCGTGGGATCAGACCCGAAACCGAGTGATCTAGCCATGTGCAGGATGAAGGTTGGGTAACACCAACTGGAGGTCCGAACCGACACCCGTTGAAAAGGGTCCGGATGACGTGTGGCTAGGGGTGAAAGGCCAATCAAACTCGGAGATAGCTGGTTCTCCGCGAAAGCTATTTAGGTAGCGCCTCGGACGAATACCTATGGGGGTAGAGCACTGCATGGATGATGGGGGCCCACAGCCTTACTGAGTCTAAGCAAACTCCGAATACCATAGAGTACTATCCGGGAGACACACGGCGGGTGCTAACGTCCGTCGTGAAGAGGGAAACAACCCTGACCAACAGCTAAGGCCCCCAATTCGTGGCTAAGTGGGAAAGCATGTGGGATTTCCAAAACAACCAGGAGGTTGGCTTAGAAGCAGCCATCCTTTAAAGATAGCGTAACAGCTCACTGGTCTAGCTAAGAGATCCTGCGGCGAAGATGTAACGGGGCTCAAGCCACGAGCCGAAGCTTTGGATGTGCAGCAATGCACGTGGTAGCGGAGCGTTCTGTGATATAGAACGCTGCCTCCTTAGCGTCCTCGGACGCATTGGAGGCAATGTTCTGACTGTGAAGCCGGGCTGTAAGGCATCCGGTGGAGTGATCAGAAGTGAGAATGTTGACATGAGTAGCGACAAAGAGGGTGAGAGACCCTCTCGCCGAAAGTCCAAGGGTTCCTGCTTAAAGCTAATCTGAGCAGGGTAAGCCGGCCCCTAAGGCGAGGCCGAAAGGCGTAGTCGATGGGAACCAGGTTAATATTCCTGGGCCGTGAGGTGGTGACGGATCCTTACTGTAGTTCGATCTTATCGGATTGATCGGGCTGCTGCGGGGTCCCTGGAAATAGCCCCTCTATAAGACCGTACCCTAAACCGACACAGGTGGACAGGTAGAGTATACCAAGGCGCTTGAGAGAACCACGTTTAAGGAACTCGGCAAAATGCCTCCGTAAGTTCGCGAGAAGGAGGCCCCATTCGCAGGCAACTGTGGGTGGGGGGCACAAACTAGGGGGTGGCGACTGTTTACTTAAAACACAGGGCTGTGCGAAGCCGTAAGGCGACGTATACAGTCTGACGCCTGCCCGGTGCTGGAAGGTTAAAAGGAGGGGTGCAAGCTCCGAATTGAAGCCCCAGTAAACGGCGGCCGTAACTATAACGGTCCTAAGGTAGCGAAATTCCTTGTCGGGTAAGTTCCGACCTGCACGAATGGCGTAACGATCTCCCCGCTGTCTCAAACGTGGACTCAGCGAAATTGAACTGTGTGTCAAGATGCACACTACCCGCGGTTAGACGGAAAGACCCCATGAACCTTTACTATAGCTTCGCACTGGCATCAGGATTGTGATGTGCAGGATAGGTGGTAGGCTTTGAAACGGGGACGCCAGTTCCCGTGGAGCCTCCCTTGAGATACCACCCTTCGCACTCTTGATGTCTAACCGCGGCCCGTTATCCGGGTCCGGGACCCTGCGTGGTGGGTAGTTTGACTGGGGCGGTCGCCTCCCAAAGTGTAACGGAGGCGCGCGAAGGTTGGCTCAGACCGGTCGGAAATCGGTCGTTGAGTGCAATGGCAGAAGCCAGCCTGACTGCAAGACTGACAAGTCGAGCAGAGACGAAAGTCGGCCATAGTGATCCGGTGGTCCCGAGTGGAAGGGCCATCGCTCAACGGATAAAAGGTACTCTGGGGATAACAGGCTGATGGTGCCCAAGAGTCCATATCGACGGCACCGTTTGGCACCTCGATGTCGGCTCATCTCATCCTGGGGCTGGAGCAGGTCCCAAGGGTACGGCTGTTCGCCGTTTAAAGAGGTACGTGAGCTGGGTTTAGAACGTCGTGAGACAGTTCGGTCCCTATCTGCCGTGGGTGTAGGATACTTGAGAAGAGTTGCCCCTAGTACGAGAGGACCGGGGTGAACGGACCACTGGTGGACCAGTTATCGTGCCAACGGTAGTGCTGGGTAGCTATGTCCGGACAGGATAAACGCTGAAGGCATCTAAGCGTGAAGCCCCCTTCAAAACTAGGTATCCCTTGAGGGCCGTGGTAGACGACCACGTCGATAGGCCGGAGATGTAAGCGCAGCAATGCGTTCAGTTGACCGGTACTAATTGCCCGATTGGCTTGATTTGATCCAGTAGCAGCAAGGCTCTGGTCAAAAGCAGCATACACATGACTTGGACTTTCGCTTCTTCCTCGGTTTGGTGGTCATAGCGACGGCTAAACACCCGATCCCATCCCGAACTCGGCCGTTAAGGGCCGTCACGCCAATGGTACTGCGTCCTAAGACGTGGGAGAGTAGGTCACCGCCAAACCTAGAAAGAAGCGAAAATATTCTCTCAAAACGATGAACAAAACCCCGATCGCAAAAATGCCCTCGGGGCAAAAAAGACCCGTCGCGGGGTGGAGCAGCCCGGTAGCTCGTCAGGCTCATAACCTGAAGGTCGTAGGTTCAAATCCTACCCCCGCAACCAAAA
>NZ_NTJD01000018.1 GCF_002358085.1 Pseudothioclava arenosa | reverse complement strand
TCCGACGACGCACCTACCTGACCCGCGAAGCCGCAAGGCAGGACGTGTTCGAGTACATCGAGATGTTCTACAACCCGAAGCGCAAGCACACAAACAACGGCATGCTCTCGCCCGTTGACTTCGAAACTAGGCAGCAGAAACTGAACGAGGCAGGTGTCTAGGAAACCAGGGGCACCTCAGTTGGTCGGTTCCCATACCGCCATACTTCTTGCGCCAGCGGTAATAAGTCTGCTCGGTTACGCGAACCTGCCGGATCGCATCCACGCGCGTCACGCCCTGCCCGACAAGCACCTCAACCTGCCGCGTTATCGGGGCTTTCGCCGTGCCACTGGCACGACGGCCCCCTCAACCGCGACAATCTCTTCTGGCTTGTGCCGTTGCGTAGCCATCATGGCCCTCCGTTTTTCTAATCATTACGGTGGACCACTTCAGTGGGGGAGGACCACGTGGATCGATCGAAACGATAACGATAATGACTTCTCTTGGGGCCGAGCTACTTATTGACGGGAATGGTGCGCTGTCCAGCGAGGTCCTTGTCGCGAGAGAACACGGGATCGCCTCAGATTGGTGACCGATCACCGACCCTAAGGCAGTGCACAAGACGTGACGATTTCCACTTGACCCTCCAGTTGCTGGAGACCTCATCTGGTAATGCGAAGCCAGAAAAGGAGGCCAAAATGACTTCGCACGATCATCATTCGCACGCTATGGCCGCTCAGGTTACGCGTGACCCGGTTTGTGGCATGTTGGTAGACCCGAATGCGGGCAAGCCCAGCCAAGAACACGCAGGCCACCGCTATCATTTCTGTTCGCAGGGATGTCACGACAAGTTCGTCGCGGCGCCGGATGAGTATCTTGAGGCCAAGGACCCGGTCTGCGGCATGACCGTGGATCGCGCGACCGCCGCTCATATGGCGAAGCACGCGGGGCAGCGCTTTTACTTTTGCTCTCAAGGCTGTCACGACAAGTTCGCGGCAGATCCGGAGCGCTGGACGGGGCAGCACCCTGTTGCTGAACCGATGCCCGAGGGCACACTATACACCTGTCCAATGCATCCTGAAGTCGTGCAGGATCATCCTGGCGACTGCCCCAAATGCGGGATGGCGCTTGAGCCGATGCATCCCTCGGCCGACAGCGGTCCGAACCCGGAGCTGATCGACTTTCGTCGCAGGCTCTGGATCGGCGGACCACTCGCGGCGGCTGTCTTCCTGCTTGAGATGGGCGCGCATCTGGGCCTGCCTATCCGCGACTGGATCGGGCCAAAGGTCTTGCTGTGGCTCCAGTTTGCACTGGCAACACCGGTGATGTGGATTGCGCGACCGTTCTTCGTGAGGGGATGGAAGTCGATCGCGAACCGCTCGCCAAACATGTGGACGCTGATCGCGCTAGGCACCGGGGCCGCATACCTGTTCTCGGTCGCGGGACTTGTTGCGCCGGGCATCTTCCCGCCCGCGCTCCTCGATCACCACGGTCTGCCGCCGGTCTATTTCGAGGCTTCCGCCGTGATCCTGATCCTCGTTCTTATCGGACAAATCATGGAGCTAACCGCACGTGAGCGAACCGGTGACGCGATCCGCGCGCTGATGGACCTCGCGCCCAAGACGGCTCGCCGTGTGACCGAGGCGGGGTATGAGGATATCCCGCTGGATCGCGTGCAGGTCGGTGATCGGCTGCGTGTGCGCCCTGGCGAGGCGGTGCCGGTGGACGGTGCGATCATCGAAGGCCATTCGGCCGTGGATGAAAGCATGATCACCGGAGAGCCGGTGCCGGTCGAGAAGTCCATAGGCGATACGGTGACCGGTGGCACCCTCAACAAGCAGGGTAGCTTTGTCATGGAGGCAGGCGCAGTCGGCGCCGAAACGACTCTTGCCCGGATCGTCGCAATGGTTGGTCAGGCACAGCGTTCTCGTGCGCCCATACAGGCGCTGGCTGATCGCGTTTCTATGATTTTCGTGCCCGCAGTCGTCCTTTGCGCGGTTCTCTCCTTCATCGCATGGCTCGCCTTCGGGCCAAGCCCGGCGCTTGGCTACGCCTTCGTCGCAGCGGTTTCTGTGCTGATTATCGCTTGCCCCTGCGCCTTGGGCCTCGCCACGCCGATGTCGGTGATGGTCGGGACGGGGCGTGGTGCCCATGCTGGCGTGTTGATCCGTGATGCCGAGGCGCTTGAGCGCTTCGCCAAGGTAGATACACTGATCGTCGACAAGACCGGCACTCTGACGGAAGGGCGCCCGACGCTCACCGATACCATCGCGTTGGGGATCGATGAGGCTCAGGTGAAGGCATTGGCCGCTGCGCTCGAACGCGGCTCCGAACATCCGCTGGCCGAGGCGATTGTGGCGGGGGCAGGGGATGTGCCCAGGCTTGATGCGACTGAATTCGAGGCTGTGACGGGGCAGGGCGTCCGCGGACGGGTCGAGGGGGCGCGGATCGCACTAGGCAATGCCGCTCTGATGCGGGCCGAGGGCGCCGATGTGGCCAAGCTTGCGGATGACGCGTCACGGCTTCAGGGTGACGGTAAGACTGCCATGTTCCTCGCCCGAGACGGCGTTGTCGTTGGCCTCATCGCGGTCGCCGACCGGATCAAGGAAACCACCCCCGAGGCGATCCGGGCGCTGCATGCCGAGGGGCTGCGCATCGTGATGGCCACGGGTGACGAAGAGCGCACTGCACTGGCCGTTGCGCGCAGCCTTGGTATCGACGAGGTGCGCGCGGGCATCTCGCCCGAGGGCAAAGCTGCACTTGTGGCCGAATTGCGTAAATCCGGTGCGCGTGTCGCGATGGCGGGTGACGGAGTGAATGATGCGCCTGCGCTTGCGGCCGCCGACGTCGGTATCGCCATGGGAACGGGCGCGGATGTGGCGGTCGAAAGTGCTGGCCTGACACTGGTCAAAGGCGATCTTACCGGCATCCTGCGCGCGCGCCGGCTGGCCGAGGCCGTGATGCGCAATATTCGAGAGAACCTGTTCTTTGCCTTCGCCTACAACGCCGCAGGCGTGCCACTCGCAGCTGGTGTGCTCTACCCCGTCTTCGGGGTGTTGCTGTCGCCGATCGTGGCCGCATTGGCGATGAGCTTTTCGTCCGTCTCGGTGATCGTCAACGCGCTTCGGCTGCGCAAGGTCAAGCTGTGAGTTCAGCGGGGGCGGTTTGGCCGCCCCCGCTTCGCCCTCAGGCCGAGATGGAAAGCTCGGTCATCATCCCCGTCGCAAGATGCCCCATATGGTGGCAATGCAGCATCCAGGGCGCGGCTTCGCCCGCGTCGAACGCGATCGTCACGCTGTTCATGGGCGGCACGAGAACCGTGTCGCGGATCGCTCCGGGAAAGCGCGTTCCATTGATTTCGACGACCTGGAACACATGGCCGTGCAGGTGCATCGGATGCGCCATCATCGACATGTTGTGGAACATCAGTTCCACCCGCTCGCCAGACCGAGCGGTGACGGGCACACGGTTCTCCCACGTGCGCCCGTTGATGGTCCAGACATAGGGTTGCATCGCGCCCATCAGCATCACCATCTGCCCGTTTTGCAATGGACGTTCTGGCAAAGGATGCGCGGCGCGGAGCGCGAGTTCCTGCTGCATGTCGCTGGAAACCGGGGGATGCTCAACCTCGGACAGCGCGGGAATGCGGGGCACTTCGGCACCGGTCGGGGCTAGGATGATCCCGGTGCGCTCGCGTGCGCCTTCGCGCAACGCCAGGATCGGCACCGCCACCCCATCGTTCGGCAGGTCGATCTCGATGTCGAGGCGCTGGGCCGGAGCGGCGGAAAAACGGCTGCCTGCCAAGGCCACGACGGGTTCGCCATCGACGGCCACCAGGCGCCCGGTCTGCGACCCAAGATCGATCCAGAAGGCCGTCATCGAGGCGCCGTTGATCACCCGCAACCGGACACGGCCACCGCGTTCGACGGAGATCACCTCGGGATCGTCGAGTGTCCGGTCATTGGCGAGATAGGCATCGAACTCGAAGTCATTAAGGTCCATCGCCATGCTGCCCATGCCGTGCATTCCGCCCATCATCCCAGGCATGTTGCCCATTCCCATCATGCCGCTCATCTGCGCCATGCCGCCTGTAACCGGTGGGGCCTGATGATCCATGTTTGTGTGATCCACGGCAGAGCCTCCGCTCACCTCCGCCAGAACCTCCTGCGGGGTGCGGAAAGCGAAGTCATGCAGGAACATGATCACATCCTGCCGATCGGCCCGGGCATCCTCTGCGCTGCGCACGATAAGCGGGGCGGCAAGGAGGCCGATCTCTTGTTCTGGGATGTGGCTGTGCATCCAGAAAGTGCCTGGGCGCGGGGCATAGTCATAGGCGCGCGTCTCACCGGGTTTCAGCATGGCGTTGGTATTTGGCACACCATCTTGCGCATTCGGCGGGATCTGGCCATGCCAGTGCACGATCGTCTCTACGTCGAGAGTGTTGGTCAGATCGACGCGGAAACGCTGGCCGGGCTCAAGCATCAACCCCTGCCCACCTTGGGCATTGATCAAGCCCATAACGGTCGCAGCGCGTCCCTGAACCTCGATCACTCGGGTTGTAGCGCTTAGGGCAAAACTATCTGTGGCGGCGCGCACTCGCGCAGGCATGAGAAGCGAAGCGGCCGAGGCCGCAGTGGCGGCAAGAAAGCCGCGACGGGAAAGCTGGGTCATAGTGATCTCCAGGACAGAACGTTTTAGAGGACTTCCGAGGGTCTGAAGATCAGGCGCGTGGCGGATGACCTTCAGGTTCTGGCCAGAGGGAAGGCTTGTCCTCTTCGAGAGAAGTGAAGTCGAGGGACGCCATGCGCCGTGATCCCGTCGTTGTATGGGGCGAAGCTATGATCGCTATGACGCTAAGGCAATGCTGTCGGCAGGCCTCGTCCTGTAGCGCGGGAGCCGGTGTATTATGCCCAATCTGCCAAGCGTGCGCTTGGGACTCCGCTCTGAGAGTGGGCGTGAAGTCCGTCGCTGATAATCCAAGGCCGGCCGCAAGAACGGTTACGGTCAGCATGCGAAGGAACATGGCCGCGATCCACATGCGAGCACCATAGCGTGGCGCTGCTGATCTGTCAGTTGACTATTGCGGCATCAAGACATGCCCCCAAGGGACACCAGGAAACAAGCCGGTGTGTGAGCTTCAATATTTCGGGGCGCGATTCAGATGTGAGTGCCGTCGAACTGCACAAGAGCCGGACACCGTTGCTCACATGCCGCGAAGGAGTGGGCGGTAGGCCGAGCTGAGGCCGTTACATCGACCTTCCCAGAGGTAACATTTCATGTTCATTACGCACTTCTGAAGTCCTGAAACAGGTTCGAAATGTTACATCGATCAGGCTAAGGTGAGCCGCGAAATTCCTTATTTTATTGATAACAGCGCGCTTAAGTTAACACAAATGAGGCATGAAGCGCCAGATTTTGGATTTTCTTCTAGATAGGCGACGGCAACGGTGGGCAGTCATAGAGCTAAGACTACCACTTCTACGAGAGGCTAGAGTCACCCGCGGTGGCAAGTGGAGCGCCAGAACGCGGCATAAACTGAAACCACAACGAGCCAGGCCCTCCGTTCTCGATCAGCCCCTAGCGTCTCAAATCATCTGACGACGGACAATCCGCCCGCCGGGAGGGGGGGAGGCGCATGGGCAGATACCTGAGGGAAAACTGCCATTCTTCCAGTTCTCAGGGCGTATGGCTGTTGGTGCTGAAATCTTCACGGTCGAACTGGATCGCAATTGCGGAAAACGGATCGAAGCCTTGAATGTCGTCGGGCAGAGGGGCAGGGCTTTGACGGTGTAGTCGCGGATGTTGACGCCAAGAATTTTCGCCATCTCGAAATACATGGGCGACTCGATGTCGAACCCTTCGGCCTGATGGTCTAGGCATTTGCATGCGAAGGGAGAAATCGCCGAACCGTAACCGATACACATGATTTTTAAGGGGTTGGCGGTCTGTTCAAGGCGCGTCTGCAGGGCGCGGCGTTGGTGATAGCGGCCCGATTGCGACAGGTTGAAACAATTGGCGTAGTTTAAGGCGTGGCGTTGCAGGCGATCCGGTCGAGGGCCATGCTCCACTTTGACCTGCCCCCTGCTGGTCCCTCATTCATAACGAGAGTCTGCAGGTTGGATTTTGGTATTCCGGTTCCGCATCTGGCGCAAGCGCGCCGGGCGCGGGGCCCTCAAATTGCTCAAGCGTCCGGCGCGCTTGCTGCGGCGTCAGGTTCTTCAACGAGGAATGCGGCCTGACCGCATTGTAGTCGTAGCGCCAGAGGGCCAGCTTTCGCCGTGCGTCGTCGAGGCTGTCGAAGATTTCCTCGTTGAGCAGCTCGTCCCGCAGGCTGCCGTTGAAGCTTTCGATGAACGCGTTCTGCTGCGGCCTGCCGGGATCGATGTAGTGCCACGGCACGGTGTTCTCGTCAGCCCATTTCAGGATCGCCCGACTGGTGAACTCGGTGCCGTTGTCGCTGACGATGCAGCCGGGCTTGCCGTAGATCCGGATCAGGGCGCTGAGCTCCCGGGCAACCCGTGCGCCGGACAGGCTGGTGTCCGC
>NZ_NTJD01000017.1 GCF_002358085.1 Pseudothioclava arenosa | reverse complement strand
AATCCACATCCGCGTCGCACTCATCAACCGCTTCAATGCCCTCGGCACCGCCGAGATCGTACGCGTGCCCTGAACATGAAGGGGAAAGGGGAAGTCACGCCTCAAGCCGCCTTTCTGCAACAATGCCATCGTGGTCGGGCACCGTTCGGCTCGCCTCTCGAGTTCTCGGTCGGCGTCGGTCAACCCAGCGGAAGGTGCGGCAAGGCCGCGCCAATCACGACGCGCTAACTGCGGACATCATCGCACTTGCCTCTGAATGCAGGCGCTACGGATATCCGCATTGACAGGAAGTTGTGCTCAACGGATGTCATCGAGGTGCTGTCCGACCTTTTCATCCTGCAGGGCGTGCCCGACTATGTCGGTCCCGAAGGCGGTCCGGAGTTCATCGCCAAAGCCGTGAGAGAGTTGACGTCTGCCGTCGGCTCAAAGACCGACTAAATCGAGCCTAGCAGCTCTTGGAAGAACAGTTACTGCGGGAGATTCAACGAGAATATCCGCGACGAACTCCTGAACGGAGAGATCTTCTTCAGCCTCGCCGAGGCTAAGATCGCCATCGAGAGCAGGCGCCGGCACTACAACACCAAACGCCAGCACTCATCGCTGGGCTATCGGCCAATGGCCCTGGAGGTCCTGAAGTGGCCGGCTTCGCCATCCGGCCCCACTTCGCTGGCCACCCCAAGCGTAGCGCCAAGACCCGTCCTGCACTAAGATTGAAACCGGACCACCCGGTAGGGGCAGGCCAGCCAACCCAAGCCGCGTTATTGTGGAGTGTCTTCTATGCTGTCTTTCGCCATCACCTTCGTAAGACTTCTCAAAGCGATCGTGCACTCTTGGAGTGCTCCGATGTTTCGGGCCAATTTCGCGCTGGCCGTGCTTATCTTGCTTTCTGCAACTCTGTTCTACCACTCTGTGGAAGAATGGTCGTGGATCGACGCATTGTATTTCAGCGTAACGACAATTTCGACTGTGGGTCTTGGTGATTTGTCGCCACGTACCGATTTAGGCAAGCTCTTCACGATCATCTATATCTTCGTTGGCGTTGGCGTTTTCGTCGCGCTGTTCGCTCAATTCGCGCGCGCTTTGTTGAAGGTGGAGGGCGACAACAAAGAGCCGCCCTCCCAAAAGCAACTGACTAAGTCTGATGATGCCTGAAAATCTAAAGCCAATACCGAAACGAAGAGCATCCCCGGCGCTTGCTTCCTGCAGGATGCTGATGCGACCGGTCGACATACACGAGGGCGGTAGTGTTCAAATTCGCCCACAAAATATTTTAAGGTTAAGTCTTAAAGAAGGCAAATCTGAGATTCAGGCAAATTCATCGCTTATTGAGGGTCTCTGAGGGGTATTCCCCAAAAAAGTAGCGATATCGTTTGGCAAAACGACCGCTGTGGGTGAAGCCAAACGACAGGGCAGCATCTTTGACCGAAGGTGGGACCTTTTCCGCCGATAGGTATGTACAGCGCGCTTGGGTAATTCTCTTCGCTTGCAAGTACGCAATTGGCGAAACGCCGTAAACTTCATTGAAACACAAGTGCAATTTTGTTGTTCCGACGTTAGCCGCCTTACAAAGGTCAGCTATGCTTGGTGGATTGGTCGTGCGGTCTTCAAACAGTTCTTCTGCGCGCCTGACAACTCGTACCGGGTCAAGATTAATACTAGATACAGAATTTTGTTCGATTGTCTCTGCCATGATGAGGTTTGCAATCTCAGAAAACAGATCATTTTCAACGACAGCGTCGAGTGCAAACTTACCGGAACCCAGAGACTTTTCCAGTGACGCTGCTATCGTCTCCAGAATCCGCCTGTGAAACCTTGTGCCCACCGCCGCACCAAGGGCTATCTGTTGATCGTCGAGGGCGACATCTTCGATATAGCGACCACTCAAATTGGCACATGCCTCCTTGAGGCTAGATTTTCGCACACCCAATGCCAAGTTGTGTCTTTTTTCGCCAGTGGTGGAATAGCCGTCAGGACCGCCAGAAACAAAAACATCGAACGGTCTTGCTACTTGACCATTGAAAACATAGTCGCCGTGCCAATCGACTGGTACCATCAAAACCACCCAATCCGGGTGAGGCACGATGGTGCTGGCCATTTTTGGCGCGACCTTGCTACGAAAGATGAGCAGATCCCGTCCAGTGACTTGCAGCATCTTGTACTCCAGGCGTCCCGGCCCGAGTAGCACCGCTTCGGCTTGAAGGGTGGGCAAGCCGCGCCAGAACTCTTGATGCGTCAGGTCGGTCTTCGCGGGGAAGCGCGACAAGTGCTTCGGTTGGCCCACATTCATGATACCTCTCCCTCCCGGCTTGCGTCTCGCAAGACCTAACGCAGTCAACTCCTAAGTGAACTC
Organism: Pseudothioclava arenosa; assembly: GCF_002358085.1. GTDB lineage: Bacteria > Pseudomonadota > Alphaproteobacteria > Rhodobacterales > Rhodobacteraceae > Pseudothioclava > Pseudothioclava arenosa. The sequence continues at coordinate 6,219 of NZ_NTJD01000017.1, read as the reverse complement.
GTAGCCGCCGGCAGCGTAGGATTTGACCCTCGATTCTGGGCCCACCTTACCACCAGAGTAGGATCTGACCCTCATTTCCATGCTCGAATCGACTCCACAGAGATACGGTCGAGAATGCAAAACTGAACCCGAAGCACTTGACCGCGACGCGTGCCGTCGCCCTGCTCAAGATGGAGTAAAGCTTATGAAGCGCAGAACATTCAATACACTAGCCGTCTCTGCAGGGGTTACTGCAATATCGTCGCATGTACTGGGGTCGCCAGTAAAAAGTGGAAAATTACGGGTCTGCTGTGTCGGTTTTTTCCATGAAACAAACACATACCTCACCGAAGGCATGGGCGAAACCACGCTGGACAACATGCGTATCTTTCGGGGTGATGAAATCAAGGCACTCAGAGGAACAGCCTTGGGCGGGGCAGTAGATGTGTGCGAGGAAAACGGCTGGGAGTTGCTCCCAGGTCTCATATACGGACCGGATTCGAGCTTTGGTTTGGTGAATGCAGAATTCTGGAACGATGCAAAAAAAGAAATGCTCGATACGCTTAGAGCGCAAATGCCATTGGACATCGTTTACCTCGCTCTTCACGGTGCAGGCGTTGTGGATAAAACACCCGATCTTGAAGGAGATCTGGCGGAGTCCGTCCGAGGACTGGTAGGAAAGGACACGATGATCGTCTGGTCTGGCGACCTGCATGGCAAGATCACGGACAAAATGAAGAACAATATGAATTTCTTCAGTGCCTGCAAAAAATATCCTCATCTGGATATGAATGAAGCTGCACGTGATGCAATGTATCGTGCCGCTGCGATCCTGGCAGGAGAGTCGAACCCAACGGCCGCCTATCGCAAGGTGCCGCTGATGATGCCGCTCAGTAACACGGAAGAGGAAGGCATTTTTGGAAATCAGCTCAAGGAAAAGTGTATTGAGATCGAAAACCGTCCCGGTGTTCTCAATTGCTCTGTAATGCATGGTTTCCCGTACCAGGACACCGATTTTATCGGCGTGTACCCGATGGTCACCACCGAAAACAACGCCAAGTTGGCACAAGATCTGGTGGACGAATTGTCCCAGTGGATATGGGATAATAAGCAGGATGCCTTTTATCCACTGAATGACTTGGACTCAACGATGAGCACTGTACTGGCCATGCTCGACAGAGACGGCCGCTATGAGCGTCAGCAGCCGACGAAGGGTGATATCATCGAACATACACCGATTGTGATTGGGGACGCTGCGGATAATCCAGGTGGTGGGGCGGGCGGCTCGGGGACGCACCTGCTGCGCGCCCTTTTGGAAACAGAAGGCTTGGGTAAAGTCGCCTTCATTTCCATACACGATCCGGAAACCGCACAGGCCGCAGTCGCTGCCGGCGTCGGAGCGACAATCGATGTGAACCTCGGGGGAAAGTTTGAGCCGATTGCGGGCGATCCGATCAAAACCAAAGCCTATGTCAAGTCGATTTCGGATGGCTACGAGTTCGTTCGTGGGGGGACCGCTTACGGTATCCCTTACAACTTTGGTCCCTCAGTCAGGCTGGTTATCTCGGATACGGTGGATGTCATCGTTATATCCGGCCTGGTTCAGGCCTATGACGATTCACAAGCGAGGCCACATGGCATCGCCATCCAGGAATATGACGTCATCGGTGTCAAAAGCGGGAATCACTTCCGAGCGTTCTATGAGAATTTCACTGACAAGGTGCTGATCGTTGATGTTCCCGGAGCCACCAGTCGCGATATCACTCTTTTCGAGCACACGCAGTTGACTGAGGCCATCTACCCTCTCGACGAAAACACAACGTTTACTGTTGCGAATTAGGGAAAACCTGCAAGAGCGATGAACTCGTGGGGCGCCTCGAGTCCCGCGGGTTCATGACACCGCCCGTCAAACATGTTCAGCACCGAACGGGACGCCATACACGGTTGAGCCAGTCTGGCCTCGGACGAATGCAGGACCCGTTGTTGAACCAGAGCCTCGATTTCCTCGGTTGCCTTCTGCCCTTTTTCTGGCCGCATGGCAGGATCAGACAGGAGCCGAAGCGGCAATGGCGCTGTCTCAGATCTTGTGCTTGGTCTTGCTTCCAGTCCCCGGTGCCAGAGCGGGTTGGGTTCTGGACCACAGTGTATTCCCGGCGATCCTCGGGGCTGCTTTCGCGGGCGGGATCGACATGCTGCTGTCGATTGTCAAATACGTCATACACTGACTTGCTGCGCAGCTATTCATTCGTCGCAGGTCGAAGGCGCCAGAGGTTTTCACCCTGCGCGACGAGGCCTTGCCGCGCATCGGCGCGTTCTCCCGCATGCAATAGGCGGCGCAGATCCTCACCGACGGCTCGGCTGTAGATGTGATAGAGATGACCTGTTGGACCCTCGCTGGGAAGGTCGCTGAGGTCGATCACCTCGACGCCTGCAAGTCGGGAAACATCGTTTCCCGTCTCCCCAAGCCGCGGGTAGCCATGCAATTGCGCCGAGAGCGCCAGCGGTCTGTCCCCTGTCGTCGCGTAGACTGTCGTGCTCTCCGCGATGGGACGCACCCGGGGTAAAATTCGCTCGAAAATCCCGAAATCCATATCCGGCGCCAGCAACACAACATGTCCGAGCCGGATGTCGGGATGCCGATTGGCCACTTCGGCCAGCGCCAGAACGACACCCCGAGCACCAAGGCTGTGCCCGATGACATCCACGTTTCCGGCGCCGAAGCGCCGCTCCAACTCTATGATCGTGTCCGCAATGTCCGGCAGACTCCAGTAAAGATCGGCTTCGTCATGGGTGTAGTAGGCGGGAGCACCGTCCGAGGGCCAGCTGAACCACAGGAACCGCCCCACAAGGTCGGCGTTCTGCTGCAGCAACGCAGCGCGGCGGCAGCCTTTCTCGAAGCTGATATAGTATCCGTGGACATAGAGCGCCGGACCACGTGCGCCGGCCGTTTCTTCTAGCTGATCCAGGATGGCGCCCGGGTCCGCTTCCTCCACCGTCTGAACGCGGAGGAGTTCCTCGCGCAAGAAATTCGGAGCCATGTCGGCAAGGGGCGCCAGAACGCCAAGGTCGAGCTCTTCGACGCGGCATGCACCCGCTTTCAGATCGCTGCGTTCTCCTCCGTAGAAGTCAGCTGGATCATCCGATCCTGTCCTGTTGCGAAGCGTGAAATAGGGGAATTCCAAGGCCTGGATATCCGTCTGGGCCATCGACGGCACGGGGAAGGCGCATGACAAGGCGCCGAGGCAGAGCATGACGCCCATCAGGCGGGCGAAGGCTGGCGGCGACATCTTCATCCTCGATATACAGCTCGGCCGCGATTGCCAAAAAAGCACTTTGGCGTTTGCTCTCTGCACTTTCGCAATGACGGCAAAGGGTCTCTCACAGGCAGTGCTTCAGACTAACCTTTTCGAAGGTAGCATTGGGAAGATGAAAAATTGCATAGATTCGTAAGTTTTTGCGCGTCAGTCGGCTTCGTGGCAAGGTCGCAATCTAGACGTCGAAATCAGGGTAAACAGTACCACATGAACAACGGGCGAATAGCCAGGATCATCGGCAAGGTCTCGGTGCCGTGCTTCCTTCTCGGATTGCTCTTCTTTGCGGCCTCGCTGACCCCGTCGCTTATCCCGCGCGGACCGGCTCTACAAGGAATCCTCGGCGGGCTTGTCATGGCGATCGGTTATCTGATCGGCCAGATCGTTGCGTTGCTCTGGCGGGCGGCCGATCTTCCGCAGTTGTCCGGGCGGCCCGCAAAAATCCTGACAACGGTGATCGCGCTACCGCTCGTGGCGTTCTTTCTCTGGGTCCTTGGGTCCAGCCTGCGGTGGCAGAACGACATCCGCGGGAAGATGGGCATGGAAGAAGCGGATGCGCTTCAAATCGCCACGATCCTGCTGATCGCCTTTGCGACCTTTGTCATCGCTTTCGCCCTTGGACGGATCGTCGCCGCGCTGTTCCGCCTGATCCGGTCAAGATTCTATCGCATCATGCCGCCGCGGCGCGCTAATGTGCTGGGGTTCATCACGGTCGTACTAATCCTGTTCGTGGTCACGCGCGATGGCATCGTCGATGGGGTCGTAACGGGCCTCGACGAAAGCTACGAAGCCGCCCAGGAGCTCTTCGAGAACGCCCCGCCGCCCCCCGGCAACCCACGCATGACCGGCAGTGCGGCCTCCCTGATCGATTGGGCATCCATGGGCAAGCCCGGGCGGGACTTCATCACCTCCGGCCCGACCTCCGAGGATATCTCGGCCTTCACCGGTCGGCCCGCGCTTGAACCGATCCGAGTCTATGTCGGGCGCGCCAATGGCGAGACGCCCGAGGCGCGGGCCGAACTGGCGCTTGCCGAACTGATCCGGCAGGGCGCGTTCGAGCGCGACGTCCTGGTCGTGGCAAGTCCCACCGGCACCGGCTGGATGGACCCAGGCTCCCACGACCCGGTCGAATACATGCATGGCGGGAACATCGCCACGGTCGCCGCCCAGTATTCCTACCTGCAATCGCCACTGGCACTGATCCTCGAGACACGCACGGGGCTAGAACAGGCGACCGTGCTTCAGGACGTAGTGCACGGGTACTGGAAGACGTTGCCTGTCGATGCGCGTCCCCGTCTATACGTTCACGGGCTGAGCCTTGGCGCATGGTCATCGATGCATGCCACGAACATGTTCCGACTGCTCGACGATCCCATCGACGGTGCGTTCTGGGTCGGGCCGCCCTTTCCCTCCGCCTTCTGGAACCATGTGCAGAACCAGCGCAATCCGGGCACAACTTGGGTCCTGCCCGAGATCGGGGAAGGATCGCTGGTCCGCTATGCATCCCACACGGCGGATGCGTCCGAGGCCGCAGCGGACTGGGGAAACATGCGCATCGTCTTCCTGCAATATTCCAGCGACCCAGTCGTCTTCTATGACCCGCGGTCGCTCTGGCGGGCGCCGCCGTGGATGCGGGATCCGCCGGCCGAGGACATGACCGAGCACTTCATCTTCATGCCCGTCGTGACGCAGTTCCAGCTGGCGCTCGACATGGCCCTGTCCTTCGGCGCGCCGCCCGGCCACGGCCATGCCTACTTCGCGGAGGACTATATCGGGCCCTGGGTTCAGGTCACGGCACCCTCGGATTGGACACCCGAAGAGACGCAACGGCTCAAGGCGCATTGCAAAGTCGGATACCAGCTCGGTTGCGCCAAAGGTCAGCGGTGACTCGGGAGCGTCATGACGCACGTAGCCGGCTCCCGCGACCCGTCGAGACGGCCACCTTATCACTCTGGGGTCTCGACGAAATGCAAGACGGCGCGCCCGTCGAAATCCATCATAACAAGACCCGCACCATAGCGCACGTAATCCGAAACCTGCGCGAGCGCGTCGAGGGCCATGCTCCACTTTGACCTGCCCCCTGCTGGTCCCTCATTCATAACGAGAGTCTGCAGGTTGGATTTTGGTATTCCGGTTCCGCATCTGGCGCAAGCGCGCCGGGCGCGGAGCCCTCAAATTGCTCAAGCGTCCGGCGCGCTTGCTGCGGCGTCAGGTTCTTCAACGAGGAATGCGGCCTGACCGCATTGTAGTCGTAGCGCCAGAGGGCCAGCTTTCACCGTGCGTCGTCGAGGCTGTCGAAGATTTCCTCGTTGAGCAGCTCGTCCCGCAGGCTGCCGTTGAAGCTTTCGATGAACGCGGTCTGCTGCGGCCTGCCGGGATCGATGTAGTGCCACGGCACGGTGTTCTCGTCAGCCAATTTCAGGATCGCCCGACTGGTGAACTCGGTGCCGTTGTCGCTGACGATGCAGCCGGGCTTGCCGTAGATCCGGATCAGGGCGCTGAGCTCCCGGGCAACCCGTGCGCCGGACAGGCTGGTGTCCGCGACAAGGCACAGGCATTCCCGCGTGCAATCGTCGATCACCGCCAGCATCCGGAACTTCCGCGAGGCGCCGAAGCTGTCGGACACGAAGTCCAATGACCAACGCGCGTTGGGATGCGTGGCAACCGGCATCGGCGCCCTCGTGCCGCGCGCCCGTTTCCGGCCGCGCCACCGTCTCACCGACAGCCCTTCTTCGCGGTAGATCCTGTAGAGCTTCTTGTGGTTCATGCTCATGCCCTTGCGTTCCAGCAGCACGCCGATCCGGCGATACCCGAACCGACGCCGCGTGCTGGCGATCTCCTGCATCTCCTTGCGGATCTCGGCGCAGTCCGGCGGGCGTTCACGCCGGACTGCCTTGCGATCGACACCGACCAGCCTGCAGGCTCGGCG
>NZ_NTJD01000016.1 GCF_002358085.1 Pseudothioclava arenosa | reverse complement strand
TGTCGTCCAGGAGCCCGATCATCACGAACTCCCCCGAGCGGAACCGCAGCGTCTGCGGCCGCGTCACCCGGAACGAAAACAAACGATCCGTCCAATGCGTGACCGAAGTCACCGTCTGCGCGTCGGGCATCACGCGCGCGGGCGCGATGGGGCTTTGGTCGTTCATTCTGGTATCCTCAGGCGGTCGCGCGCAGGCGCGATTGATAGCTTTGCGCGGGCAGCGGGTTGCGGGCGAGCCAGCCCTCCCAATTGCATCGCGCGGCCTTGTCGGCACTGACCTCGACGGCATCGAATCCCGCGCGCAAGGCCATGCGATACTGATCGGGGATCAGATCGCCGCTGGCGATCAGCCGACCGGCATAGCCCGCCCGGCGCAGGATCGACGCGAGCGAAAAGCCGCGCCCGTCCGAAAAAGCCGGGAAGGCAATGCGCAGCTCGGGCGCGCCAAGGTCGATCGCGGCAAGCGCGGTGTCGGGCGCGAGCGCCTCGGGCAGGGTGTCAACGATCAGCAAGCTCATGACGCAGCCTCCTCGGTGCCGATACGGACGAAGCGGCCGTTCACCAGATGGATGCCGCATTCCTGTTTGTCGAGGCCGCGCCAGCGGCCCGCGCGGGGGTCTTCGCCCTCGGCCACCTTGCTGGTGCAGGGCGCGCAGCCGATCGAGGCATAGCCCTGCGCGACCAGCGGGTGGCGCGGCAGGTTGTGGCGCAGGATGTAGCGCCCCGCCTCGCCCGGCCCCCAGGCCGCGAGCGGGTTAACCTTGATCCGGCCGGTGCCGTCCTCGATCTCGAAGACCGGCAGATCGGCGCGCTCGCGGGTCTGATGGCGCTTGCGCCCCGTCACCCAGCCCGAGAAGGGCTCGAGCGCGGTTTCCAACACGCGGGTCTTGCGCAGGTCGCAGCAGGCGTCCGGGTCGATCTGGTTCAGGTCACCGCGCGGATCGGCGGCGGCGATGATCGCGGCATCGGGCGCATGGCGGCGGATATTGGCCAGCCCCAGCGTCGAGGCCAGCGTTTCCTGATAGGCCAGCGTCTCGGGGAACAGGAGTTCCGTGTCGATGAACAGCACCGGCCAGTCGCGGTCGATCTGCGCCATCAGATGCAGCAGAACCACCGACTCGGCGCCGAAGCTCGAAACCATCGCGAGCTGCGGGATCTCGGCCCGCGCGAGGCGCAGGATCTCCGAAGCCTCCAGCCCCTCGGCCGCCGCATTGAGGGCAGCGACCTTCACATTCAGATCGTCAAGCGGCATTGGCCTTGGCCTCCGTTTGATACAGTGCGGCACGGAAGGGCTCTGCCCCCAGCCGCCGGTAGGTGTCGATGAAACGCTCGCTGCGGTCGGTGCGCAGGTCGAGATAGGCCAGCAAAAGCCGCTCGAGCGCCGGGATCAGGTCTTCGGCCGAGAAGCCCGGCCCCATGCGGTCGCCAAGGCGCGCGCTCGGAGCCACCGGATCGCCGCCCAGCGTGATCTGGTAATTCTCGACCCCGGCCCGATCGAGCCCGAGGATGCCGATATGGCCGATGTGGTGATGCGCGCAGGCGTTGATGCAGCCTGAGATCTTCAGCTCCAACTCGCCGATTTCATGCTCAAGCTTGAGCGCGTCGAAATGCAGTGCGATTGCCTGTGCCACCGGGATCGAGCGGGCCGTTGCCAGCGCGCAGAAATCGAGGCCCGGGCAGGCGATGATATCCGAGACCAGCCCGACATTCGCCGTCGCCAGCCCCGCCGCCTTGAGCCGCGCATAAAGCGCCGGCAGATCGGCGCGCGCGACATGCGGCAGCACGACGTTCTGATATTGCGAGATCCGCAGCTCGCCATGGCCGAATTCCTCGGCCAGGTCCGCCAGCAGGCGCATCTGCACCGCCGAGGCATCGCCCGGCGCCTGACCATGGGCCTTCAGCGAAACGGTGACGATGGCATGATCGGCGCGGATATGCGGGTTCAGGTTGGTATCGGCCCAGGCGCGGAACACCGGATCGGCGGCATAGGCCGCGTCAAAGGCGCCCGCGTCACGCGCGGCGAAGGCCGGCGGCGCGAATTGCGCGGCGATCTCGGCCAGAGCGGCACGATCGGCACCGCCGAACAGCGGGCGCAGCTCGGCAAAGCGGGCCTCGGTGGCAGCGCGGTAAGCCTCGATCCCGTTTTCCTGCACGGTGATCTTGATCCGCGCCTTGTACTTGTTATCGCGCCGGCCAAGCCCGTTATAGACCGAGACAACCGCCTCCAGATAAGGCAGCAGGTCGGCTTCGGGGAGGAAGTCGCGGATCACTTCACCAAGGATCGGAGTGCGGCCAAGGCCACCGCCGACGATCACCTCGAAGCCCAGCGCGCCATCGCGTTCAACCAGCCGCAGCCCGATGTCATGGGCGCGGATCACGGCACGATCCTCGGCCGAGCCGGTGATCGCGATCTTGAACTTGCGCGGCAAGAACTGGAACTCGGGGTGGTCGGTGGACCACTGGCGGATCAGCTCGGCATAGGGGCGCGGATCGGCGACCTCATCGGCGGCAGCACCGGCGAAGGGGTCGGTCGTCACGTTGCGAATGCAGTTCCCCGAGGTCTGGATCGCGTGCATCTCCACATCGGCCAGCGCCGAGAGGATCGCGGGCACGTCCTCGAGTTTCGGCCAGTTGAACTGGATGTTCTGGCGCGTGGTGAAATGGCCATAGCCGCGATCCCATTTCTCGGAAATCTCGGCCAGCGCCCGCATCTGACGTGCGCTCAGCGTGCCATAGGGCACCGCCACGCGCAGCATGTAGGCGTGCAGCTGCAGATAGAGCCCGTTCATCAGGCGCAGCGGGCGAAATTCATCCTCGCTCAGCGCGCCCGTGAGGCGGCGCTCGACCTGATCCGAGAATTCGGCCACGCGGGCCCGGACAAAGGTTTCGTCCCAGTCGGAATAACGATACATCAGAGCGCCTCCAGTTGCGTGACGCGCAGGCCCGCCGAGGGGCCGGTGGCGCGCAGGCGTTCGCGGATATGGACAAGTTCGGGGCCCTGCAGGCCGGGGCGGGCCTCGGCCAGATAGGGGCCGATCACTTCAAGCGCCTCGCCCTGCGCCTTCAGCAGCAGCACCTCGGCATCGGCCTCGTCGGTCAGCAGCTCCGCCTCGCGCGGGTCCGCGCTCCAGCGGCCATCGACGGTGCGCCAGACGACGGCGCCCGAACGCAGGTGGTTCGCGGTCAGAACCTTGGGTTGGAAAGCACGCGCCATGGATCAGGCCTCCTGCAGAAGATCGGTCAGAAACGGAAAGTCGGAAAGTGCCAGGTTCGCCTGGTCGTCGCTCGCGACGCGGGGATGCGGGGCCAGCCCCAGAAGGATCAGCGCCGGGCCATCGCAGGCCTGGGTAAGAGCGGGCAACTCGGCCAGCCGCCCGGCGCTGACACGCTCGGCCGGGCCCGAGGCGTTCTCGATCACGCTGACCGGCTGGTCGGCGCTGGCGCCATGCATGATCAGGCGCCCGACGACAAAGCGCGCGGCGCGCTTGCCCATGTAAAGTGCCGCCACCGCGCCGGGTGCCGCCAGCGCGCGCCAGTCCTGATCGGCGAAGCCGCGCGCGTCATGGCCGGTGATGATCCGCAGCCCGGCATTGCGCTCGCGCCGCGTCAGCGAGCGGCCGATGCTGGCCGCCGCCGCCGAAGAGGCGGTGATGCCGGGCAGGATGCGCCAGGCCAGACCCGCTGCATCCAGCGCCGCGATTTCCTCGTCGAGGCGACCGAAGATGCACGGGTCGCCCCCCTTCAGCCGCACCACGCGCCCACCGGCCCGCGCCGCGGCCACGAGGCGCGCGTTGATTTCCTCTTGCGGGATCGCCTCGCCGAAGCCGGTCTTGCCGACCTCGATCAGCGCCGCGCCCGGGCGCGCGAAATCGAGCACCTCGGGCGAGACCAGACGGTCATGCAGGATCACGTCGGCTTCGCGGATCGCCCGCGCCGCCCCCAGCGTGAGCAGGTCCGGATGGCCCGGCCCCGCGCCCACGAACAGCACTTCGCCGACCGGCGCCGAAGCCGCCGGGGCCTGGCCCGGACGCGCTGCGCGTTTGAAGATCGAGAAGAAGGACATGGAACACTCCGCTTTGCTTATGCAGAAAATAGGAAATTTTCCCCCATTTCCGCTAGATGGCGCGAGAAATAAGGAGTAATGTGACCAGCAACTTCGCAAGTTTGGGAAAATCGTCTCGATGGATGAGCTGGATCGGAAAATCCTTTCGGAATTGCAGAGCGATGCGAGCAGATCGCTTGAGGAAATTGCCGCCGCCGTCGGCTCTTCGCGCAGCCCGGTATGGAACCGGATCAAGAAAATGCGCGACTCAGGGGTGATCCGCGGGCAGGTTGCGCTGCTTGATCCCGATGCGGTGGGCTGCGGCACCTGCTTCTTTGTGCTGGTGCGCACCTCCTCCCACGAGAAGGACTGGCAGGACAGGTTCCTGCAGGCGATCCGGCGCCGCCCCGAGGTGCTTGAGGCGCATCGTCTGGCCGGCGAGATCGATTATCTTCTCAAGGTGCGCGTGCCCGACGCCAAGGGCTACGACCGGTTCTATCAGGCGCTGATCGCGGATGTGTCGATCTTTAACGTGACCGCGCTGCTGTCGATGGAAGAGATCAAGGCAACGACCGCCTTGCCGATCTGATCCACCATTTGCGACACAGATAGTCGTAATTTCGCCTTGCCCCTCACGGAAAGGCGCTTTACGACACTGTCATGTCGTTTTTTAACAACGCAACCGGTGCCCGCACTCTGAACGCGCACCCGGAGGCCCCCGCCGTTTCGGCAGGGCCCGCCTTGGCCTGCGTAAAGGCCTGCCCTTCCCGAAATTCAGACAGGAGTAACCCGATGAAGGCCAATCTTGCCAAACCGCTGTTCGCCGCCGCGCTGACGGCCCTTGCCACCCCCGCCCTTGCCGAAGACTGCGGCGCAGTCTCGATCGCCGAGATGAACTGGGCCTCGGCCGGTGTCGCCGCCTGGGTCGACAAGATCATCCTCGAAGAGGGCTATGGCTGCGACGTGACGCTGGTCACCGGCGACACCATGCCGACCTTCACCTCGATGAACGAAAAAGGCGAGCCCGACATGGCGCCCGAGCTTTGGGTGAACGCGGTCAAGAACGCGCTCGACCAGGCCGTGGAAGAGGGCCGCATGGTGATCGCGGCGCCGCTGCTGTCGGATGGTGGCGTCGAGGGCTGGTGGATCCCGAAATACCTGGCCGAAGAAACCGGCATCAAGACGGTCGAAGAGGCGCTGGCCCGGCCCGAGCTGTTCCCCGCCCCCGAAGACCCCTCGCGCGGAGCCGTGCACAATTGCCCCTCGGGCTGGAACTGCCAGATCTCCACCACCAACCTGTTCAAGGCCTACGGTGCGGAAGAGAAAGGCTTTGACCTGATCGACACCGGCTCGGCCGCCGGGCTCGATGGCTCGATCGCCAATGCCTATGAGCGCAAGGCCGGCTGGCTCGGCTATTACTGGGCGCCGACCGCGATCCTCGGCAAATACGAGATGGTCTCGCTCGACTGGGGCGTGCCGAATGACAAGGCCGATTGGGATGCCTGCACCTCGCAGGACGATTGCGCCGATCCGAAACCCAACGCCTATCCGATTTCCGACGTGTTCACCGTGGTGACCAAGGAGTTCGCCGAAAAGGCTGGCGTCGCGATGGACTACGTCCAGACCCGCAAATGGGACAACCAGACGGTGGGCAAGGTTCTGGCCTGGATGGACGAAAACCAAGGCTCGAACGAGGACACCGCCTACTACTTCCTTGAGAACTACAAGGACATGTGGACAGCCTGGGTCTCGCCGGAAGTTGCGGCCAAAGTCGAAGCCGCGCTCTGATCGCGCCTTGAACCGAGGGCCGCGCGGCTTGTTCCCGCGCGGCCTTTGCCATTCCGACAACCGGAGGACAGCCGATGGCGACATGCATGGGCCTACCCGAGATACTTTGTGAATTCCCCTCGCTTTCGAACGCGACCCTGCGCGTGATGCGCAAGAGCATCGACGAAGGCTTTCGCGACATCGTGCGCGCCTGGTCGGATGCGATCGACGCAGCGACCGCCCCCTTGCAGATCTTCATGAACGCGCTGGAAGACGGCTTTACCGAGGCACCCTGGCCGGTGATGTTCCTGCTGTTGCTGGTCGTGGTCTGGGCCGGATCGCGCAGCTGGAAGACCGTCGCGGGCACGGCGATGGCGCTGGTCGCGATCGGGGTGTTCCGGCTGTGGGAAGACACGATGACGACGCTCGCCATGGTGACGGTGGCAACCTTCGTCGCGATCCTGATCGGGCTGCCGCTGGGTATCCTGATGGCGCGCTCGGACCGGTTCCAGTCGGTGCTGACGCCGGTGCTCGACGTGATGCAGACCCTGCCGTCGTTCGTCTACCTGATCCCGGTCGTGGTGATCTTCGGCATCGGCAAGGTGCCGGGGCTGATCGCGGTGGTAATCTATGCGGTGCCGCCGATGATCCGGCTGACGAACCTTGGCATCCGGCTCGTGGACCGCGAGGTGATCGAGGCCGCCGATGCTTTCGGCGCGAACCCGCGCCAGAAGCTCTGGGGAGTGCAGTTGCCCTTGTCGCTGCCCACGATCATGACCGGCGTGAACCAGACCATCATGATGTCGCTTTCGATGGTCGTGGTGGCCTCGATGGTCGGCGTCGGCGGGCTGGGCAAGAACGTGCTGCAGGCGATTACCAACCAGTATTTCACCACCGGCTTCCTGAACGGCTTCGCGCTGGTCGCGATCGCGATCATCTTCGACCGCACCTCGCAGGCCTTCGGCAAACGGTTGCAAAAACACACGGAGGCCCGCCATGACTGAGCGTTCCGGCATCCAGATCCGCCATCTCTACAAGATCTTCGGCCCCCGCCCCGGACGCTTCATCAAGAAGGTTCAGGCGGGCATGACCAAGGAAGAGCTAAACGAGCGCCACAATCACGTGCTTGGCTTGCAGGATATCTCGCTCGACCTCGCGGCGGGGGAAATCTCGGTCATCATGGGGCTCTCAGGCTCCGGCAAATCGACGCTGATCCGCCATATCAACGGGCTGATCGCGCCCACGGCGGGCGAGGTGCTTTACGAAGGCCGCGACGTGGTCTCGATGAACGAAGCCGAGCTGCGCGAGTTCCGCCGCACCAAGACCGCGATGGTGTTCCAGAAATTCGCGCTTCTGCCGCATCGCACGGTGTTGGAGAACACGCTTTACGGGCTCGACATCCGGGGCGTGGACCGCGCCGAAGCCGAACCCGTCGCGCGCAAATGGATCGAGCGCGTGGGCCTCTCGGGGTTCGAGGACAACTATCCAAACCAGCTTTCGGGCGGCATGCAGCAGCGCGTGGGGCTCGCGCGCGCGCTCGCCAATGACGCCGATATCCTCCTGATGGACGAGGCGTTTTCGGCGCTCGATCCGCTCATTCGGATGGACATGCAAAAGGTCCTGCTGGAGCTGCAGGAAGAGCTGCACAAGACCATCGTCTTCATCACCCACGACCTCGACGAGGCGCTGCGGCTGGGCGATTCCATCGCGATCCTGCGCGACGGGGCGCTGGAGCAGGTGGGAACGGGGCAGGACATCGTTCTGCGCCCGGCAAATGACTACATCGCCGAGTTTGTCCGCGAGGTGAACCGGGGCCGGGTGATCCATGCCGACCGGCTCGCCCGCCCGCTGACCGAGGGCGAAGAGATGCCCGCGCTCAAGGTGCCGGGTCGCAAGGTGCTGGAGCTTGTCGCGCGCGACATGGCGGCGGCGGGCGCGGACCGGGCGCAGGTCACGGGCCGCGATGGCGCGACGCTGGGCGTGATCGACACGAAGACGATCCTGACCGCGATCGTCACCCCCTCCGAAATCGCCGCAGGGGCCTGAGCCCCACACAGAAAAACGCCGCGCGATCCGAAAGGGCCGCGCGGCATCGTTGTTTCAGGCAGACCGTGCTCAGGCGGTCAGGTCAAACCGGTCCGCGTTCATCACCTTGGTCCAGGCGGCGGCGAAATCAGCCACGAACTTGCCCGCGTTATCGTCCTGGGCATAGACCTCGGCATAGGCGCGCAGCACCGAATTCGAGCCGAACACCAGATCGACGCGGGTCGCGGTCCATTTCACCGCGCCGCTCTTGCGGTCGCGGATCTCGTAGAGGTTCGCGCCGACCGGCACCCAGCTGTTCGCCATGTCGGTGAGGTTCACGAAGAAGTCCGGCGTCAGCGCCCCCACCCGGTCGGTAAACACGCCATGCGCGGTGCCGCCGTGGTTGGTGCCCATAGCCCGCATGCCGCCGACCAGCACGGTCATTTCGGGCGCGGTGAGGCCCATCAGTTGCGTGCGATCCAGCAGCAGTTCCTCGGCGCTGACCACATAGTCCTTCTTGAGCCAGTTGCGATAGCCATCGGCCACCGGTTCGAGCACATCGAAGGACTCCGCGTCGGTCATTTCCTCGGTCGCGTCCCCGCGACCCGGAGCAAAGGGCAGCTCAAGCTCGAAGCCCGCAGCCTTCGCCGCCTGCTCGACCCCGAGGTTCCCCGCCAGCACGATCAGATCGGCGAGGCTCACGCCGGTTTCGGCCGCGATCGGCTCCAGCGCCGAGAGCACACGGGCCAGGCGTTCCGGCTCGTTACCCTCCCAGTCCTTTTGCGGCGCCAGACGGATGCGCGCGCCATTCGCGCCGCCACGCAGGTCCGAGCCACGGAAGGTCCGCGCGCTGTCCCAGGCGGTCGCGACCATCTCGGCACCGCTCAGCCCGGCGGCCGCGATCTTGGCCTTCACCGCCGCCACGTCGTAATCCGTGCGCCCCGCCGGCACCGGATCTTGCCAGATCAGGTCTTCGGCCGGAACGTCCGGGCCGATGTAGCGCGCTTTCGGCCCCATATCGCGGTGCGTCAGCTTGAACCAGGCGCGGGCAAAGACCTCGTCGAAATAGGCCGGGTCCTTGTAGAACCGCTCCGAGATCTCGCGATAGATCGGGTCCATCTTCATCGCCATGTCGGCGTCGGTCATGATCGGGTTGTAGCGGATCGAGGGGTCTTCGACATCGACCGGCTTGTCTTCTTCCTTGATGTTGATCGGCTCCCACTGCCAGGCGCCAGCCGGGGATTTCTTGAGCTCCCAGTCGTAGTTCAGGAGCAGCGCGAAATAGCCGTTGTCCCATTGCGTCGGGTGCGTCGTCCAGGCGCCCTCGATGCCCGAGGTCACGGTATCCCGCCCGATGCCGCGCGACTTGTGGTTGATCCAGCCGAGGCCCTGTTCTTCGATGCCCGCCGCTTCCGGATCGGGGCCGAGGTTCTCGGCGCGCCCGTTGCCGTGGCATTTGCCAACGGTATGGCCGCCCGCGGTCAGCGCCACGGTCTCCTCGTCATTCATCGCCATCCGCGCAAAGGTCTCGCGCACCTGCAGCCCAGTCTTCAGCGGATCGGGGTTGCCGTTCACGCCCTCGGGGTTCACGTAGATCAGCCCCATCTGCACCGCCGCCAGCGGGTTTTCCATGGTTTTCGGGTCGTTCACATCGCCGTAACGCTCATCCGACGGCGCGAGCCATTCCTTCTCGGCGCCCCAATAGACGTCTTTTTCCGGATGCCAGATGTCGGCGCGGCCATACCCAAAGCCAAAGGTCTTCAGCCCCATCGACTGATAGGCCACCGTGCCCGCGAGGATGATCAGGTCGGCCCAGCTGATCTTGTTGCCGTATTTCTTCTTGATCGGCCACAGCAGCCGGCGCGCCTTGTCGAGGTTGGCGTTATCGGGCCAGGAGTTCAGCGGCGCGAAACGCTGGTTGCCGGTGCCGCCACCGCCGCGCCCGTCCGCCGTGCGATAGGACCCCGCCGCGTGCCAGGCCATGCGGATCATCAGCCCGCCGTAATGGCCCCAATCCGCCGGCCACCAGTCCTGGCTTTCGGTCATCAGCGCGGTCAGGTCCTGCTTCACCGCCTCGTAATCGAGCGATTTCACCGCCTCGCGATAATCGAAGGCCGCGCCCATCGGGTCGGTCTTGCTGTCATGCTGGTGCAGGATGTCGAGGTTAAGCGCGTTCGGCCACCACTCCATGTTCGAGTTGCCCGAGGCCGTATTGCCGCCGTGCATCACCGGGCATTTGCCGCTTCCGTCCATGATTTTTCCTCCATCCATCCGGGTTCGGATCGTTGCGTTGGTCGTAGCAAGGGGCTCAGCCCGAGCCCCTCTCTGCGCAAAGGTTTACCGATGCCGATGGATAAACGGAAATTGTATAAATTTAGCTTTTCAATAAGTCTTTATTATGCCAATCAAAGCCAGCCAAGGGCGATACCCCCGCCCGCCCCGAACACCACCACCGCCCAGGCCGGCACGCGCCAGACCATCAGGAGCGCAAGGCACAGCAGCGCAAGGGCAAAATCCGCAAGACCGGTGACCGAAGAGGTAAAGACCGGCGCGTAAAGCGCAGCGCTCAGCACGCCGACAACGGCCGCATTCGCCCCGCGCATCAGCGCCTGCGCCGCGGGACGCGTGCGAAACGCGTTCCAGAACGGCAGCACCCCGACCAAAATCAGGAACCCCGGCAGGAACACCGCGAAAAGCGCCAGCGCGGCCCCGCCAAGCCCATGCGGCGCGGGCCCCAGCACCGCCCCCAGATAGGCCGCGAAGGTAAACAGCGGCCCCGGCACCGCCTGCGCCGCGCCATAGCCCGCCAGAAACTGATCCGCCGAAACCCAGCCGCGCGCGACGGTCTCGGCCTCGAGCAGCGGCAGGACGACATGCCCCCCGCCAAAGACCAGCGCGCCCGCATGATAAAACGCACCGACAACCGCAACCCCCTGCCCCATCCCCGCCAGCAGAGGCAGGAGGACCAGCAAGGCGCTGAACAGCGCAAGCGCGCCAAGGCCGACCCCGCGCGGCACGTCAATCGCCAGAGGACCTCCGGGCACAGGCGCACCCTTGCCCAGCAGCAGCCCCGCCAGAGCGCCCAAAGCGATCGCACCGACCATCCCCGCCGATCCCGGCACCAGCGCGAGCCAGCCCACCGCCGCCAGCGCGATGGCGATCCGCGGCGGGTCGGGGCAAAGCGTGCGCCCCATGCCCCAGACCGCCTGCGCCACCACCGCCACAGCCACCAGCTTGAGCCCGTGCAAGGCGCCTTGCGCGATGGCACCCTCCAGATGTGCGGCCCCCAGCGCGAAAAGGTAAAGCGCGATCGCCGAGGGCAGCGTGAACCCCACAAAGGCTGCCAGCGCCCCGCGCCAGCCCGCCCGCATCAGCCCCAGCGCAAAGCCGACTTGGCTCGACGCGGGGCCCGGCAGGAACTGGCACAGCGCGACGAGGTCGGCATAGGCGGCCTCCGACAGCCAGCGCCGCCGCGTGACCAGCTCGTCGCGGAAGTAGCCCAGATGCGCCACCGGCCCGCCGAACGAACTCAGCCCAAGGCGCAGAAACACCCCGAACACCTCACGCGCGCGGTGCGTATTTGCTTCGTCCACCCGGTTCTCCTTGTCCGAGACCAGCGCTCGCCCCCAGGCGCATTGCGCGAAATTCATTAACAGGTTAGCTCTTTAGCACGCAATTATCGTAGCCATAGTTGCCATTGAGGGCTCGGATTACCGAAACGCCGTGTGACCTGCCCCCCGCGAAATCCCTCACTTTAATGCAGAGTCTGCACCAACTCTGAAGGAGCAGACACATGCGTAAGAGCCGTTTCACCGAGGCGCAGATAATCGGGATGATCAAGGAACAGGAGGCCGGGATGCCGACGGCTGAGGTGTGCCGCAGGCACGGCTTGAGCACCGCGACGTTCTACAAACTGAAGGCCAAGTATGGCGGCATGGAC
>NZ_NTJD01000015.1 GCF_002358085.1 Pseudothioclava arenosa | reverse complement strand
TGGAAGACGAGGAAGGCAACCCGCGTTTCCAGGTCAACTTCCAGAACTGCGTCCACTGCAAAACCTGCGATATCAAAGATCCCAGCCAAAACATCACCTGGACTACCCCTCAGGGCGGCGATGGGCCAAACTACCCGAATATGTGAGGCTTGTTCCCAGGAGGAGACTGTGATGAACGACCGCGTGAGTGAAGAGACCGGACCGGGTGTTGCCAACAAGGCGCTCGAGAGTTTTGCTGAGCAGAGCACGGAGTTCATGGCCCTGATGGGGCGGTTGCAGGCGGTGGCGCTTCGCGCGCAGGAAACCGCCAAGGCCAAAGCCTCTGGCGAGGATTTCTCGATCGTTGATTTCCGCTCGGTGGCCGAGGCCTATCTGCGCTCGCTGCCGGCGTTCTTCGAGCGTCCGCTGGCGTCGTTCGAATCGATGCAGCGGTTCTGGCTGGATTGGGCGCAGGCCTGGCAGGACGCCTGGAGCGGCGAGGGCGGGAAGGTTTCCGACAAGCGCTTCCGCGACCGGCGCTGGAATGCCGATCCGATGGCGCGTGGGCTGCGTGACAGCCACCTCGCGCTGGAGCGCGCGACCGAAAGCTTTCTCGCGCGGCTGCCGACGGGCACCAAAGAAAGCCTGCGGGTGAAATTCTACACCCGGCAATTGCTGAGCGCGCTGGCGCCGAGCAACTTCCTCGCGCTGAACCCGGCGGCGCGCGAAAAGCTGCTGGAGACCGAGGGGCGCAGCCTGCTTGATGGGTTGCGCAACCTCGTGGACGACCTTGAGCGCGGCGAGGGCCGGCTGGATATCGCGACCAACGACCCGAGCGCCTTCGTGGTCGGGCGCGATCTGGCCACCACGCCGGGCAAGGTGGTCTATGAAAACTCGTTGATGCAGTTGATCCACTACGAGCCCCGCACCGAGACGCAGCACAAGCGCCCGCTGTTGTTCGTGCCGCCGTGGATCAACAAATACTACATCTTCGACATGCGCCCCGAGAACTCGATGGTGCGCTACATGCTCGATCAGGGCCATTCGGTGTTCCTGATTTCCTGGGTCAACCCGACGCGCGAACATGCGGCGCTCAGCTTCGAGGATTACATGAAGCTCGGGCCGCTCTCGGCGCTGGAGGCGATGGAGAAAGCCACCGGCGAGAAGCGGTTCGACATTCTCGGCTTCTGCATCGGCGGCATTCTGGTGACGGCGACGCTGGCCTGGCTGGCGGCGCGCGGCGACAAGCGGATCGTGACCGCGACGACGCTGGCGACGATGGTCGATTTCACCGATGTCGGCGAGGTCGGCGTGTTCATCGACCGCGACCGGCTTGAGGCGCTGCGCGTCCACATGGCCGACACCGGATACCTCGAGAACTACCACCTGCAGGACATGTTCTCGATGATCCGCGAGAATGACCTGGTGTGGTCGTTCCACGTGATGAACTACCTGATGGGCGAGAAGCCCCCGGCGTTCGACCTGCTGTTCTGGAACGCGGACAGCACGCGGCTGCCGGCGGCGATGCTGCTGTGGTATCTGGAAAAGGTCTATATCGAGAACGGGCTGCGCAAGCCGGGGCATCTGTCGCTGGACGGCACCCCTATCGACCTGTCGAAGATCGACGTGCCGTTCTTCGTGCTCGCCACGAAAGAGGACCATATCGCGCCCTGGACCTCGATCTACCCGACGACGCAGCTGCTCTCGGGCGAGGTGAAATTCGTCCTTGGCGGCTCGGGCCATATCGCGGGGGTGATCAACCCGCCCGCGTCGCGCCCGAAATACGGCTACTGGACGCGGAACGATTACCCCGAAAGCTCGGCGGATTGGTTCGCCGGGGCCGAACAGCATGCGGGCTCGTGGTGGCCGGAATGGTCGGCCTGGATGGAAGCTCATGACGATGAGGAACGGGTGCCGGCACGTGTGCCCGAGAAAGGCGGTCTGAAGGTGATCGAAGAAGCACCGGGCCGCTACGTGCAAGCGAAATAGACCAGAAAGACACAGATCTACAGGTGAAGTGATGATCCAGCGAATGGTTGTGAACCTCGGCCCGACAGTGTCGGCGCCGACCGGAGGAGTAGTCTGATGGGGCAGATCAGGCCGGTTTGGGGGCTGTCCGAAACGCGCTGCGCACGCGCAGTCGTGATCGGGGCGGGCAACATGGGCGCG
Source organism: Pseudothioclava arenosa (assembly GCF_002358085.1). Lineage (GTDB taxonomy): Bacteria > Pseudomonadota > Alphaproteobacteria > Rhodobacterales > Rhodobacteraceae > Pseudothioclava > Pseudothioclava arenosa. The sequence continues at coordinate 11,206 of NZ_NTJD01000015.1, read as the reverse complement.
GGTATCGCCGCGCAATTCGCGAATGCCGGGGTGGCGGTTGACCTGCTCGATATCCCCGGCGCCGAGGGGCAGCCGCGCAATGCGCGCGCCGAGGCCGGGATCGCGACGCAGCAGCGCGCGGGCGGCTTCATGGGCGATCTGCCGGTGGCGCTGGTGCGTCCGGGCAATACCGAGGACGACTTTGATCGGGTCGCGGGGGCCGACTGGATCATCGAGGCGGTGATCGAGAACCTCGAGATCAAGCGCGCGCTTTACGCCCGGATCGAGCCGCTGTTGAAGCCCGGCGCGATCGTTTCGTCGAACACCTCGACGATTCCGCGTGCGGCGCTGATCGCGGGGCGCAGCCCGGCCTTTGCCGAGGCTTTCGTAATCAGCCATTTCTTCAACCCGCCGCGGCACATGCCTTTGCTGGAACTCGTCGCGCCGCCCGGCAATGCCGCGCAGGCGGCCGCCGCGCAGATCGGGCGCCGGGCGCTTGGCAAGACGGTGATCGAATGCCGCGACACGCCCGGTTTCATCGCGAACCGGATCGGCTGCGCCTGGATGTCGGTGGCGATCACCGAAGCGGTGCGGCTGGGACTGACGGTCGAGCAGGCCGACGCGGTGCATGTGGCTTTCGGTGTGCCGCGCACCGGCGTTTTCGGGCTGACCGATCTGGTCGGCATCGACATGATCCCCTCGATCTGGGGCTCGCTGATGCGGGCGCTGCCGGGGGGCGACAAGATCAACCGCTTCGACCTGCCCGGGCTCAAGCTGGTGCAGGCGATGATCGCGGGTGGGCGCTTCGGGCGCAAGGCGGGTGGCGGCTTCTATCGGCGCACGGCCGATGGCGCGACCGAGGTGATCGACATCGCGACGGGCGCCTATGGGCCGGCCACCGGCTATAGCGCGGCGGATCTGCCGGGCGGCGGGCGCGACCTTGAGGCGCTTCTGGCCGATGACACCGGGCTTGGCGCCTATGCGCGCTCGGTGCTGGGCGAAGTGCTGGCCTATGCGCAGGAACATGCCCCGGAAATCGCGCCCTCGCGCGCGGCGATCGATGTCGCGATGGAGCTGGGCTATGCGTGGAAACGCGGGCCGTTCAAGATCCTCGACGGGCTGAGCGATGCGGCGCTGGCGGGGCTCGGCCATGACCTGCAGCGCGGGCCGGCAGGCGCGCCGGGGCTGATGGGGCAGGGGCCGGATCGTCTGGCCCGCGCGAAATCGGCGGACGCGGTGCTTGCCGAAAGCCCGGCTGCGGCGCTTTGGGATCTGGGCGAGGGGCTGGCCTGTCTGGAACTCCGCACCAAGATGAACGCGATCGACTCGGGCGTGCTCGACATGCTCGACGCGACGCTGGGCAAGCTCGGCGGGCCGGTGCGCGCACTGGTGATCGGCAATCACAACGCGCGGGCCTTCTCGGCGGGGGCGAATCTGGCCGAGATGGCGGCGCGGATCGACGCGGGCGAGTGGGATGCGCTTGAGGCTTTCATCGCGCGCGGCCAGCGGCTGTATTCGGCGCTGCGTGCCGCGCCGGTGCCGGTCGTGGCGGCGGTGCAGGGCGTGGCTCTGGGCGGCGGTTGCGAGCTGTCGCTGCATTGTTCGGCGGTGGTGGCGACGGCCGCGGCCAAGATCTCGCTGCCCGAGCATCTGGTCGGGCTGTTGCCGGGCTGGGGTGGTTGCGCGCGGCTTCTGGAGCGCGCTCAGGCTTCGGGCGGTGGCGCGGCGCGGGCCTTTGCCGCGCTGACCTTGCCGCGTCCGGCGGGTTCCGCGCGCGAGGCGGCGGAGCTGGGGCTTCTGCGGGGCTCGGACCCGATCGTGATGCACCCCGGAGACCTGATTGACGCAGCGGCCGATCTGGCCCTGTCGATGGCCGGAGGCTATGCCCCGGAAGGGCCTGCAATGCTGCGGGCGGAAGGGGCCGAGGCCGCCGCGACGATCCTGGCCGGACCGCGCGCGCGTCACGAGGCCGGAAAGCTCTCGGAGGCCGATCTGGGCGTGCAGGCGCGGATCGTCGAGGTGCTGACCGGGGGCGCGACCGCGCCCGGCGAGGAGATGAGCGAGGCAGATCTGCACGCGCTGGAACGGCAGGCCTTCGTGGCACTTGCGCATGACCCGCTGACGCTGGCGCGCATCCGTCACATGCTGGCCACCGGCAAGCCGCTGCGGACCTGATTGCAAGAGGATTTGAGGGGCGAGGGAGGATAAGGCCCAGCCCCGCAGACGAGGAGAGAGACCATGAAACACAACATTTACGATATCGGGCTGGATCGCACCCCGGCCAACTACATCCCGCTGACCCCGATCAGCTTCCTGGAGCGCACGGCCTGGATCTACCCCGACCGCACCGCCGTCGTGTATAACGACCTGCGCCGCACCTGGGCCGAGACCTACGCGCGCTGCCGGCAGCTCGGTTCGGCGCTGGCCAAGCGCGGCTTCGGCAAGGGCGATACGGTCTCGATCATCGCGACCAACATCCCCGAGATCTACGAAAGCCATTTCGGCGTGCCGATGTCGGGCGCGGTGCTGAACACGATCAACACCCGTCTCGATGCCGAGGCCGTGGCCTTCATCCTCAACCACGCCGAGACCAAGGTCTTCATCGTGGACCCTGAATTCTCGGAAATGGCCGAGCGCGCTGTGCATATCTCGGGCCGTCGCGACATCCTCGTGGTCGATATCGTCGATCCGGCCTATGACGGCGGCAAGCGTATCGGCGAACTCGATTACGAGGCGCTTCTGGCCGAGGGCGACGCGGATTACGACTGGCAGCGCCCCGATGACGAATGGGACGCGATCAGCCTGAACTATACCTCGGGCACCACCGGCAACCCGAAGGGCGTGGTTTACCACCACCGCGGCGCGCATCTGAACTCGCTGGCGAATATCGCGACCTGGCAGATGGGCAAGGCACCAGTCTACCTCTGGACGTTGCCGATGTTCCACTGCAACGGCTGGTGCTTCCCCTGGACGATCGCGGCGGCGGCGGGCACGGTGGTGTGCCTGCGTGCGGTGCGCGACGAGCCGATCTTCGAGCTGATCAAACAGGAAAAAGTCACCCATTTCTGCGGCGCGAGCGTGGTTCTGGCGATGCTGGTGCATGCGCCCGCCGAGATGAAGGTCGGGCTGCATGACGGGGTTCAGGTGCTGACCGGTGGCGCCCCGCCGCCCGCGATCATCATCGAGAAGATGGAAGCGATGGGCTTCGAAGTGACCCATGGCTACGGCCTGACCGAAACCTACGGACCCGCCGTGACCTGTGCCTGGCATGACGAGTGGGATGCTCTGGGCGCGTCCGAGCGTGCGAAACTGAAGGCCCGTCAGGGCGTGCGCAACGTCGCCGCCGAGGGCCTGATGGTGGCCAATCCCGATACCCGCGAGCCGGTGCCCGCCGATGGTGAGACCATGGGCGAGATCTTCATGCGCGGGAACAACGTGATGAAGGGCTACCTCAAGAACCCGACCGCCACCGACGAGGCCTTCGAGGGCGGCTGGTTCGCCTCGGGCGACCTTGGCGTGATGCACCCCGATGGCTATGTCGAGCTCAAGGACCGCTCGAAGGACATCATCATCTCGGGCGGCGAGAACATCTCGTCGATCGAGGTTGAGGATGTGCTGTATAAGCATCCCGACGTGATGGAGGCCGCTGTGGTCGCGCGCCCGCATGAACGCTGGGGCGAGACGCCCTGCGCCTTCATCAAGCTGCGCGCCGGAGCCGAGACGAACGAGGCCGCGCTGATCGCCTTCTGTCGCCAGAACATGGCGCATTTCAAGGCGCCGAAGACGATCGTGTTCTGCGAGCTGCCGAAAACCTCGACCGGCAAGGTGCAGAAATTCGTGCTGCGCGAACAGGCGCGCGCGATGGAGCTGCAAAGCTGATCCAGACCTGCGGGAGGGCGGCATCCGCCCTCCCGATCCGCTCTGGCCGCGGGCCGGGCGGGCGGCTATGTCGCGGTCCAGCCGTTTGACAAGCCAAGGCTTTCTCCTGACACTCCGGGCAAGGATCGACGCGCGCTCGCGCCGCAGGAGCAGGCATGAACAACGGCACTTCCCATGACTGGCTGGACACCGGCCCCGGCTCCGAGGCGCCGCGTCCGCGTGGTAGTTTCATCGTCTGGTGCGGGGTGTTGCTGGGGCTCGGGCTGGCAGCGATCCGGTTGTCTTTGCTGGCCGAGCCGCTGGGCGCGGCGAGGGCTGGCGCGGCGCTGCGGCTGGCGGCCCAGGGGCTGTGGCAGGATTGGGCGATCACGCTGGGGCTGATCTTTGTCGGCGTGGCGCTGCACCGATCGGTGCCGGGCGTGCGCGCGCGCCGGGGCGTGACGGCGCTGGTCGGGATGATCGCGGTATTGATCCTGCTCTGGGGGCTCGCCAATATCGTGGCGCTGCGGATGCTGGGTGAACCGCTCACCACCGCCTGGCTCGCCTATTCGGACCTTGGCCACAGCGATTCCGTCTTTGACTGGCTGCGCGGCTTGCTGAGCCCGACGGTGATTGCGCTCGGAGGCGGGGCGATCGTCGCGCTGATCGGCGGGGCGCTGGCGCTGGCGCGCTGGGTGCCGCGTGGAGGGATCGCGACCCTCGTGCTGATGGTCTTCGCGCTGGGAACCGTGACCGGCGTCGCGCAGGGCGAGGCGCGCCTTGGCGCGCCGAAGTCGCGCCTGCTGAACCCGGTGGTGGCCTTCGTCGGCTCGATCGGGCGCGACGGGGGGCTGTCGGGCGTCGAGGCGCTCAGCCAGGCGCCGGCGGCGTCGCTCGAGATGCCCTTCGCGCCCGCCGCGCCGCTGGCCCGTCCGCCAGAGCCCGCGAAACCGCTGCGCAACGTCATCCTGTTCGCCTTTGAATCGACCCCCGCCCGGCAGGCGCAGGGCTGGGGCGGCACGCAGCCGGTTACGCCGAACCTGCAGGCGGCGCTGGCGCGCGGGCACGCTTTCGACAATGCCTATGCGCATGTGCCCGCCTCGAATTTCTACCTCGTCTCGGTGTTCGGAGGGCTGATCCCCGAGCTGTCCACCGTGCTGATGACCACCAGCAACCCCGAGTTGCGGCTGCATACTCTGGCTGATGTGCTGGGCGAGGCCGGGCTGCGCACGGCGTTCTTCAACTCCTCCGACAACCGGTTCCAGAATGCCGAGGCCTTCCTGAATCAGGGCGGCTTCGATCATGTCGCCGATTACCGCGACTGGAGTTGCGCCCAGGGCGTCTATGAATTTGAGAGCGTCACCGACAAGTTCCTGAACACTTCGAATGACCTCTGCTCGATCGACGCGATCACCGCCTGGGTCGAAGAGGCGCCCGGTCAGCCGTTCTTTGCCGCCTTCCGCACCGGCATGACGCATTACCCCTATTTCCCCGGCGAGGCGCCGCAGGCCTATGTCGAGGACCCCGAGTATAACGCCTATCTCAACGCGCTGCGGGTGGGCGATGAGGCCTTCGGCAAGCTTCTCGATTGGCTCGACGCCAAGGGGATCGCCGACGAGACGCTGGTCGTCGTTCTGGGCGACCACGGCGAGGCGTTCGGCGAGCACGGAACGCGCGTGCACGCCTCGGCGATCTACGAAGAGAACGTCCATGTCCCGATGGCGCTGATCAATCCGCAGCTGTTCTCGGGCACGCGCAGCGCCGGGGTGGTGGGGGTGAATGACATTGCCCCGACCGTGGCCGACCTGCTCGGGCTGGCGCCGTCGCCCAGTTGGCAGGGGCGCTCGGCCTTTGCCGAGGACCGGCGCGATGGGGCGCTGTTCTTTGCGCCCTGGAACGGGTTTCAGATCGGGTTCCGGGATGGCCCGCGGAAGTTCATCTTCAATGGCAATAGCGGCGATGCCCAGCTTTACGACCTCGCCAGCGACCCGGAAGAGCGGGTGAACCTGGCCGAGACCGACCCGGCCGCGCTGGCCGAGGCACGCCGCGTGATGGGGCAGGCGATCGCGGTGCAGAACGCCTATACCGACCGGCTTTTGCGCGGGGTCGAGCTGCCGCAGGCCGCCTTCAGCGCGCGCCGCCCCGGAACCGAGATCGTGATCGAGGCCAGCGGCACCCGGTTTCTGGCGCCGCCCCGCGCCTGGATCACGCTTGACGGCGAGAATGTCGGCGTGATCGAGGTGACCTCTGCGCCCTCGAATGCCGAGCGCGCGGTGACGCGGGCCGAGATCGACGCCGGTCTGATGACCTTCCGGCTGCCGGTCGAGGGGGCGGGGCTCTGCCCGCGCGAGATCGGCGTCTGGTTCCTGAACGACGCCTGGGCGGGCGAGGGAAAGACCGGCGATACCGACCTTTACATCCGTTCGCTCAGCTTCGCCGGCGAGACCTATTACTTCAACCGCTTCCAGGCGCTTGAGCCGCATGTGGCAGGCAGCTCGGGTTCCTATTTCCGCTTTTACCGCACAGGCGAGGCGCGGGTGAGTCTTGCACTGGACAAGGCCTGTGTCAGCGCCGAACTCGCCCGTCCCTGACGCGAGAGGCCGGGGAGGGGGCAAGCTGCGGCATCGCGCCGCGCTCTCGGGGGCTGTTTTGGAGGGTGGGAATTTCTATGTTGAATCAAGGGTGAAGGTTTGACTGAGCGTGAAAGGATCATGTCTCCGGAGGTATCGGCAGCGCGTGCGTGTTGTGCGAGGAGATGATCTAAAATATGGATTTTTAACGAATTTTTTGGTATCATTTTCGATGGAGCCGCTGATGCCTTCCAAAGGATCGGAAGGGCGGTTCTGAAACTGCTTTTCGGGGGGAGAAGAGCAATGACGGGCGTGCGTAAGTTTTCGCCGCAGTTTTCGGCAATGGTAAATGAAGCCGACCAAGGGCGCTGTGTTCTGGTCGCCGGTGGGGCCGGGTTCATCGGCTCGAACCTTTGCGATCGTTTGATCGCGCAAGGGGACCGGGTGATTTGTATCGACAATCTCGAAACCGGTCGCAGCGAGAATATCGCGCATCTGATCGGCCATCCGGGGTTCGCGTTTTTCCTGCATGACATCATCGAGCCGTTCCAGGTCGAGGGGCCGGTCGAGCGGATCTACAATCTGGCCTGTCCCGCCTCGCCGCCGAAGTATCAGCGCGATCCGGTGCATACGTTCAAGACCTCGGTCCTGGGGGCGCTGAACCTGCTGGAGCTGGCGCGGCTGAAGGGGGCGCGGATCCTGCAATCCTCGACCTCGGAGGTCTATGGCGACCCCGATGTGCATAGCCAGAACGAGGACTATCGCGGGCTGGTCAACACGGTCGGACCGCGGTCTTGCTATGACGAGGGCAAGCGCGCCGCCGAGACCCTGTTCCACGATGTCCATGAACGCGACCGGGTCGATATCCGTATCGCGCGGATATTCAACACCTACGGGCCGCGGATGGACCCGGAAGACGGGCGCGTGGTGTCGAATTTCGTGGTGCAGGCGCTGAGCGGGCTGCCGCTGACGATCTATGGCGACGGGCAGCAGACGCGCTCGTTCTGCTATATCGACGACATGCTCGACGGGCTGACTGCGCTGATGGAGACCGACACTGCCGGTTACGATCCGGTGAACCTTGGTAATCCGGGCGAGTTCACGATGCGCGAGCTGGCCGAGATCGTGCTTGAGATGACCGGGGCGCAGGTGCCGGTGACCTATTGCGACCTGCCCCGCGACGACCCGCATCAACGCTGCCCCGATATCACGCGGGCTAGGCGCCTTCTGGGCTGGGCGCCGCGCGTGCCGCTGCGCGAGGGGCTCGCGCCGACAATCGCCTATTTCCGCGATCAGATCCGGGAGCGGCAGCAGTTGAAGGAAAACCTGGCATGATCGGCTCCTTGCCTCAGCGCATTCTGGTGACAGGTGGGGCAGGATACATCGGGTCTCACTTCTGTAAGGCGCTTGCACGGGCCGGTCGGGTGCCGGTGGTCTATGACAACCTTTCGCGCGGGCATGCGGATGCGGTGAAATGGGGGCCGCTGATCGAGGCGGACCTGCGCGACGGCGCTGCGCTGCGCGCGGCGCTGGCCGATCACGGGATCGAGGCGGTCGTGCATTTCGCGGCGCTCGCCTATGTCGGCGAGAGCGTGACCGAGCCGCAGCGCTATTACGACAACAACCTCGGCGGAATGATCTCGCTTCTGGGCGCGATGGAGGCCGAGGGCGTGCGCCAGATCGTGTTCTCGTCGAGCTGCGCGACCTATGGCACGCCCGAGGCGCTGCCGATTGCCGAGACCGCGCCGCAAGCGCCCATCAATCCCTATGGCCGGACCAAGCTGGTTTGCGAATGGATGCTGCGCGATGCGGCGGTGGGCTGGGGGCTGCGCTCGGTGGCGCTGCGCTATTTCAACGCGGCCGGCGCCGACCCCGAGGGCGAGATCGGCGAGCGCCATGCCCCCGAGACGCATCTGATCCCGCTGGCGCTGATGGCAGCCTCGGGGCAGGGCGGGCCGCTGCGGGTCTTCGGCGCCGATTATCCCACGCCCGACGGCACCTGCATCCGCGATTACATCCATGTCGCCGATCTGGCGCGGGCGCATCTTCTGGCGCTGGGCCATCTGGGGGCTGGGGGCGAGAGCCTCGCGCTGAACCTCGGCACCGGGCAGGGCGCGTCGGTGCGCGACGTGGTGGGCTCGGTCGCGCAGGTGACGGGGCGCGGTGTGCCGATGATCCTCGATGAGCGGCGTGCAGGCGACCCGGCCGAGCTGGTCGCCGATCCGCATCTTGCCGAGAAACTTCTGGGTTTTCGAGCCGAGATCACCGATCTCGACCGGATCGTTGCCGATGCCGCGCCCTGGTTCGGCCATCCGCGCGGGGGGCTGCGATGCTGATGCAGGCGCCCCCGTCGAAGCCGCGCAGCACCCAGGGCGAGCGGCTTTACCTCGCGCCGCTGGTCAGCGGGGGGCGGGCGCTGAAGTATCACCTGATCGCGGGGCTCTGGCTGATTGCGGCTGCGTGGTTCTGGTCGTGGTGGTCGCAGCCGTCGAACATCATCGCGCCTGCGCGCTACTGGATCATCACCGCGGGCATGGCCTGGATCTGGGGGATGCAGCTCTATTTCGTGCTGATCTTTCTGCAGGCCCGCCGCTCGGTCGCGCCCGATCCGGTGCCGGGCCAGTGGCGGGTCGCGATGGTCACGACCAAGACCCCGGCCGAGCCTTTCGAGGTGGTGCGCAAGACGCTTGAGGCGATGCTCGCGCAGGATTATCCGCATGACACATGGCTGGCCGACGAAGACCCCAGTTCCGAGACGCTGGCATGGTGCGCGACGCATGGGGTCAAGGTTTCGACGCGCAAGGGCATCGAGGTCTATCACCGCAGCGAATGGCCCCGCCGCACCCGCTGCAAAGAGGGCAACCTCGCCTATTTCTACGACCATTGGGGCTATAGCGATTACGACATCGTCAGCCAGCTTGATGCCGATCACGTGCCTCAGCCCGGCTATCTGCGCGAGATGCTGCGGCCCTTCGCCGATCCGGACGTGGGCTATGTCTCGGCGCCCTCGATCTGTGCTTCGAACGCGGCGCAGAGCTGGTCGGCGCGCACGCGGCTTTACTCCGAGGCGGCGTTTCACGGCGCGTTTCAGGCGGGCTACACCGGCGTTCTGACGCCGATGTGCATCGGCTCGCATTACGCGGTGCGCACCACGGCGCTGCGCGAGGCGGGGGGGCTTGGCCCCGAGCTGGCCGAGGACCACTCGACCACGATGCTGATGGCGGCGGCGGGCTGGCGCGGCGTGCATGCGATCGACGCGATCGCGATCGGTGACGGGCCCGCGAACCTGCCCGACCTGATTACGCAGGAATTCCAGTGGTCGCGCTCGCTGATGACGCTCTTGCTGCGCTACACGCCGGCCTATCTGGGGCGGCTGCCCTGGCGGCTCAGGCTGTTGTTCCTGTTGTGCCAGAGCTGGTACGCGTTCTTCGCGATCACCATGGCGATGATGTATCTGGTGCCGATGGTGGCAGTGACTTTCGACATCCGCTTTGCCGATGTGACCTATCCGGCGTTTCTGGGGCATTCGCTGCCCGCCGTGGGGCTGATGGTCGCCTTTGCCTATGCGCTGCGCCGCGACGGGTTCCTGCGGCCGCGCGACGCGCGGGTGCTGGCCTGGGAAAAGGCGCTGTTCGTGATGCTGCAATGGCCCTGGGTGCTCTGGGGCTGCCTGATGGCGGTGCGCGACCGGATCACCGGGCGCTTTGTCGATTTCCGGATCACGCCCAAGGGTGCGGCCGCGAGCGCGAAGCTGCCCGCCAAGATCATCGCGCTTTACGCGGGGCTGGCGCTGGGCGCGCTGTTGCCGGTGCTGACGGTGGGTGGCGTGTTGCAGGCGCGTGGCTTCTACCTGCTGTCGCTGGTCAATACCGCGCTCTATTTCACGCTGTTCGCGGTGATGGTGGTCAAGCACCGCCGCGAGAACCGCATCGATTGGCGGAGTCAGCGCAAAAATGTGATCACAGAATTCGCGATATTGACCCTCATCATGGCGCTGACCGGTGCGGCGCTTACAATACGAGGGAAAGAGAGTCTGCATGCGTTGGCCGTGGGGCTCGAACCGTTGCAGGTTTCGCATGTGGAATACGGAGTTTCGGGCGCCGGTATGGGTCGCCCGGGAGAGGTCAGGATCAGGTTCTGGTCCGACTGATTGTTCAGCGGCCCTTTGGGCCAAAGGGAGGTGTGCCATGAGTGGACTGTTTGAGACGAAGACCGCCGGCAAGGGCGTTGGCCGTTTCGTGGCTGGCGTTGTGGCCGGGAGTGTGATGGCCGGTGTGGCCCTTGCGGCTCCGCCCGGTGGGGTTCCGTTCGGCGTCTATGATCCGGACGGCGATTTCGCCGGTGATACCGAGGTCGTGGTCGAGCATCTGTTCCTGCCGTGGGAAGACGTGTATCTGCCCTCGCTCAACGATGCCGACGCCTATGCGCAGGAGCGCAGCCGCGCGCTTCTGGTGACGCTGGAGCCCTGGACCTGGTCGCGCAGCGAGCGCAACACCGCGCAATACCTGCGCCGCGGGATCGCCGACGGCACCTATGACGGCAACATGCGCGCCGTCTGCGACGTGCTGGGCACGTTGAAAAGCCCGGTGACGCTGCGCTTCGCCCATGAGATGGACGACGATAACGGTCAGTTCATCTGGGCGGGCTGGAACCCCGACGATTACATCGCTGCGGCATTGTTGCAGAAAGGCGGCTTGAGGCGTGACTTCCCCTTTCCCCTTCATGTTCAGGGCACGCGTACGATCTCGGCGGTGCCGAGGGCATTGAAGCGGTTGATGAGTGCGACGCGGATGTGGATT
>NZ_NTJD01000014.1 GCF_002358085.1 Pseudothioclava arenosa | reverse complement strand
AACAAAACCCCGATCGCAAAAATGCCCTCGGGGCAAAAAAGACCCGTCGCGGGGTGGAGCAGCCCGGTAGCTCGTCAGGCTCATAACCTGAAGGTCGTAGGTTCAAATCCTACCCCCGCAACCAAAAACATACAAATGATCAAACGCTTAGCGCGATGGTATTTTAATACCACCGGCCTTTCCGCGTCTACATCAACGCCACATCAACACCAGAACAGTGAAACCGTGCAAGAATGCATAAGCGGGCAGTCACACGCCGTGGCGGGCAACTCGCAGTTGCGCGCGATACCGGTTCCCGTCATCATCGGCCTGTGTTTCGCATGGTGAAGAATTGACGACGTAGGATTTTGCCCTCGGCTTCCTGACCTCGGATCAGCACCTCTCAGGCAGATAGACGAGCAAGCAATGAAGCAGGATGAGTTCCGGAAGTGGTTGGTGGCGCAGGGGCAGACGGATGCAAGCGCTTCCTCGCGGGTAAGCAGCGCCAAGCGCGTCGAACAGTATCTGGGCGATCTGGACGAGTTGTTTGCCCAAGAAGATCGAGACAACATCCTGAACCGATTTGCTTACTCGGCCGAGGATGAACGCGCGGAACGCCCCAACCCCTCACCTGTTCCTATAGACGGTGTCTTGCGCACGGGTCTTGCCAACCTCCAGCATGCGCTGAAGCTGTACCATTCATTCCTGACTGAACAGTCCAATGTGCCCGACAAGGCAGAACACTTGGCATTGGTCGACCGCCTCACCCGCAAGGAAATCGAGGCGGCGATGCGGGAGTGTGATCAGCTGGGCCTGAAAACCTTTCTTGCCCGCGGTGGCTTTGCCAGCCCGCAGGTGTGGGTCGGCAACGAAGGCAACGAGCAGTCCTACCCGGCGAAGGCAACGGTTGCAGCAGCCCTGGGGCATCTTCCCGATGGTCGCGCCCTCGCGGCGAAGGAATTCTTCAATGGCTTTGGAGAGGCGCAGTCATTCGCCAAGCTTGAAGCTCTGGGGTATCAGATACGGCGCAAGGGAGCAGATGATGCTGATCATCAGGCCTTGCTGGATCGCCTTAGCCGCAAGGAAATCGAAGCGGCGGTCCGCGAATGCGACGAGATGGGACTGGCGGCTTTCCTTGCGCGCGGTGGCTACGCCGACGGCGCGACCCAATTCCAAGACGATGCCACAGGGCGTTCCTATCCTGCGAAGGCGACAGTCGCGGCAGCCCTAGGGCACTTGCCGGGTGCCAGGGCTCTCCCCATGAAGGAATTTTTCGACGGTCAAGGTGGCCCGCGCACGCACGCAGTGTTGGAGAAACTTGGATACCGCATCCTGCGCGGTCGAGAGGAAGCGTCAGATCAGACATTCTCGCGCGACCGAATAGAAGCGGCGATGGATGCTTTCGACGAATTTCGTGCATCCGGCGCCCACGCGGATGTCTTCTCAGGTTTTGGCGCGCCTTCCGAATATTGGGTGCGGTCGACCCGCCCCCGCCAAGACAAGCGCTTTCCGACGAAACCGATTGTCGGTTTCCTCCTGGGCAAGGCGGCCAGCACATTCAATGGCGGTTGGAGCCAGTCGAGTGATGCGGCGGCACACCTGCACGCTGCGGGCTACATCATCGTCGATCAGAACGACGAGCCTTTGCAGCTGCCGGAACGGTACACCCACCTGATGCGCGGGGCCGAACGCGCGCGTCTGGTTGCGCTGAACTACTTTATCGCACCGGCGCGAGAGGCCCGGCAGCCTTCTGTCACGATCCGCGCAGGCGACCTGCACGACATGTCGGGCCTTGTGAAGAACTGGGCGAACGTCTGTCAGGCGCTGGAAGGCGAGATGTTCCAGAAGCTTGCCTCGGTCCCGGTGCCCACGCGTTCCGGGCCGGAACGCAGCACCACGACCGAATATACCTTCGTCCTAGCACAGGACGTCGCTTCGAAGGACGAGATCATGCCGCACGCTGTTCAGACTGCGACCACTAACTTGATCCTCTACGGACCTCCCGGCACTGGCAAGACCTACCAGACGGCGTGGGAGGCGGTTCGACTTTGCCTCGGCGAGGACGTCGCCTCTGACTTCTCCGGCGAGAACAACCGTGACCGGCTGATGGCGGAATACCGGCGCTTGATGTCCGAGGGGCGGATCGAGTTCGTGACCTTCCACCAGTCAATATCGTACGAGGAGTTTGTCGAGGGGTTGAGGCCGAATACCGGCCATGACGGGCCGGATACTCTGCCCGACGAAACGGCGCATTCAGCCGGGTTCCGGTTGAAGGACGAGCCTGGGATATTCCGGACGATTTGCACCCGGGCTGAGCGGGACTCCGGAGAGAACGCGGACGCAAATCGGCTTGATCGATCGCGCCGCGTCATTCGACTCGGTCTTACGGGGGCTAACTGGCGAGAAAAGTTTGAACGGGCCATTCGCGAGGAAACAGTCGAGTGGCCTCATGGCGGTGATATTGACTGGTCGCCTCCCGAGTTCGACAGCTGGGATGCAATCAAGACGAAGCGACAGGAGGATGAGCCCGAGATCATCGGGAACCATCCGACTGTCTATGGGACGTGGTTGTTCCGTGGCGCAGAACCCGGTGACTACGTGGCGCTCACCGTAGGAAAGGGGAAGATCGTCGCGGTCGGAAAGCTGAAAGGCGAATACCAGTTCACTCCGGGCGTTTCTGGTCAGCTGGCTCGTCACGCGCGTGCCGTTGAATGGCTTTGGCACAGCCTAGAGGGTGTGAGTCGCGCCGGGATCTACGGCAAAGATTTCACTTCGTTCCATACAGCCTATCCATTGCTAGAGGATCAGCTGACATGGGAGGCGCTGGACACGGTGATATTCGGCCCGAAGGCTGTACCGCAATTTGAAGTGGCGCGGCCCTTCGTCCTGATCATCGATGAGATCAACCGGGCCAACATCTCGAAGGTGTTTGGCGAACTGATCACGCTTTTGGAGGCGGACAAACGCCTCGGGCGGCGCGACGAAATCCGGCTCCGTCTGCCATATTCAAAGGCGATGTTCGGAGTTCCTGCTAACCTGCACATCATCGGAACCATGAACACGGCAGACCGATCGATTGCACTCTTGGACACCGCCTTGCGCCGCCGTTTCACCTTCAAGGAACTGATGCCGAACCCCTCAGTCCTGTCCTCGAATGTCGGCGGTATCAACTTGCAGAAGCTGCTGGCCACGATCAACGACCGTATCGAGTATCTCTTCGACCGCGAACACCAGATCGGGCACGCCTATTTCACCAGCTGCAGGTCAGTCGAGGACGTCGAGAACGTCATGCGGCACAAGGTCATGCCGCTCCTGTCCGAGTATTTCTATGAAGACTGGACGAAGGTGGCCGCCGTTCTAGGGGATGAGCCCAATGCGAAAGAGCCTCGGTTTTTGGAAGTCATCCCGTGGGGGAAATCGCTATTCACTGGCGACGGTTTCACTGGAGAGCGACAGCGCTGGCGCGTGAAAAGGGACTTCGACTTCTCCGAGTTTAAGGTCTGATGACGGCCTATTTCGTCCAAGAATGGAAGAGTTTGCCTTATGGCGAAGGCGAGGGGTTCATTCCGGAACCTTTGGCTGCAAAGCTGGTTACATTGGCAAACACGTCCAGTTTCGCGGGTCGTGGGGGCGGGGGGGTGCTAGAGCATCGTCGCCATGACCTGCGGGCGCGCGGTGTAGTGGGGGTATTGGCGCTGCCGGGCTGCACCCTCGAAATCCTGCCGAAGATCGACGTGGGCGAAAAGGAAGGTTCTGCCCAAGAGACGCGCGAAATCCGCAAGCGCCTCGTCCACATGCTCGCCGTGGCCCTTGACCTGAAGATCGAGACCGGGCGCATGACCGACCTCGACTGGCAGCGCGAAACGTTGCTGGAAATCCTGATCCGCATCTTCTGCGACAAGCTGACCGAGGCGGTTCGCCGGGGCATGCCGCGGCGCTACACGCTGCATGAGGACGACCTGCCGACCTTGCGCGGATCTCTGGATATCCCGCGCCAGTTTACCCGCCATTTCGCAAATCCGGGCCGACTGGCATGCCGTTATGACGATCTGTCCGAGGATATCGCACTCAACCGCATCATGAAGGCGACCATTACGCATCTGGCGCGGATGTCGCGCAGCGCGGCAAACGTGCAGCGGCTGCGGGAACTGGCCTTCGTCTATGCCGAAGTTGCCGAGGTGCAGGTCTCCGCCTTGCGGTGGGACGATGTTGTCATCGACCGCACGAACAGCGCGTGGCAGGAACTCTATGGAATGGCTCAGCTGTTCCTGCGCAACCGGTACCAGACCACGAGCGCAGGGGCGGGGCAGGGATCGGCACTGCTGTTCGAAATGAACACCCTGTTCGAGGAGTACATCGGCCGTCTCGTCGCAAGGGCGTTGGCGGGGTCCGAATTCCGCGTGACACTGCAGGGTGGCCGCCTGTTCTGTCTGACGTCGCTTGATGATGATCGGGCGGTGTTCCAGACGAAGCCCGACATCCTGATTTGGCGCGCTGGTCAGGTCGCCCAAGTGATCGACACCAAGTGGAAGCGGATTTCCGCCCGGATCGACGATCCGAAGCAGGGTGTGTCGCAGGCCGACGTCTACCAGATGATGGCCTATGCTCACATCTACAAGGCCCCGCGGCTGACGCTGCTCTATCCCCACCATGCGGGCTTGGGCGACGAAGAGGGGGTTCGGGCGCGGTACCGGGTGACGGGTCAGGAGACAGTGCTGGAAACGGCGAGTTTTGACATCTCCACTGGCAATGACGTGGTGGATCGCGTCACGAACCGGATCCTGTGTGGCATCGATGAGGCGTCTCTGGTCCTGCCATAATCGGTAGGGGCGAGCGTCTGTCAGGTGCAAATTTGTGCCCGTCGCTAGGCGGGACAAGTGTGGCCGCGACTCCCATCATGAAGCGGCAGCGAATCCCTGTCGCTCGTCGACAGTTTAAACCTGTGAACCGGGCCAAGCGATGCGATGCGCTCAAGGCGTCTGGCGCTTCCTGTGGGGGCATCGCCGGGCCCCTCCTTCACCGTAAGCGCTTCGCTGATCCCCTCCCGCCGCTCTGAGGATCTCTGTGGGAGTCTTGCCGTCGAGATGAGGCATAGGACTGGACGGCAAAATGGACGGCTCTTTAGACGGCTCAATGGATGGTTACGCGGGCCGGATCGAGGTTTTGGAAGGCCGGTTGTCAACGGCGGTGTGAAAACCTGCCACGTGGCGGCGCAAAACCAGGCCAGTGTTTGGGCGACAAGCGCCCCGGCAGCAGCGCTCTCCAGATAGCTGGCGGCTGCCGGGGCGCTTTGGCCCATCGGGCCGAACTGGCGGTAGGTGATCAAGTGTTGTCGGCGGCTTTTCGAGCGCGGCTCTGTGCGAGGCGGTAGCTGGTGCGAACTGGGCAGCGTATCGACGCTGGCCCGATTGCTTCAACAGCTCCATGAGCAAGTTCCGGTACCATATTTGGACATGAATGCTGAAAGATGCGTTTTGTTGTTGTGGTTCAATATATTAGCTGCAACTCTGCAATATTGATGAACTATCCATAAAGTATACTGCATTGCCACTCTCCGAACTTGCCGCTCAGACCGAGCAACCGCTTCTGCCTTCCATTTCCGAGAAGGCGCTTTTGAAGATGCCCTTCCTTGCTACGGTCGAAACGATCGTTTGGACGAGGGGTTTCGGGTTCCTGAAGGTCGAGGGCCGAAAGGACGAGATCTTCTTTCACGCCAAGGCCGCCTTGTCGAACGATCAAGAAGTGTTCCTGACGCTGAAGGAAGGAGACAGGCTGCTGTGCCAGGTCGGCAGTACACCGCGGGAACCGTCCAAGCCCGCTTCCGTGCTCTGGACCCCGGTCGCCGGGCGGGACTGGACGAGCACGGGCACACCGGACAGTCAGACGGAGCTGGACCGGATCCGGCGCTCTCTCTTCGGAAAGGCCAGTACGGAGGAGATCGGACGTATCGTTGCGGCAGGCTGGTATCGCCGCAAATGGAAGGAGGGCCCACCCACCGATCTGGAGGATCCGGTCCTGCAGCAGGTTTACGCCACGGCGCTTGCGGCGCTAAGCTCCGAGGAGCTCACCAGCCGCCTCCATGCGGCGCAAGGCAGCCCTTTTGCCTTCGTGGGGGCCCTCGATCCGATGTCGGATGTCGCCGACCTTTCCGCTCTGCTGGCGACCTTCGTGCCAAGTCAGCTCGCGGCGGTTTGCGCGCCCCGGGCAGAGTGGGCACAGGTCTCGGGACCTCGGGGCAAGGCCAGACGCTTGTCCGAGGATCACAAGGTTGCCCTGCTCGATTGGGCCGTGCTGAGCAGCGCCGGTGACCCCGAGAGATTCCGGGCCACATGGCTGAAGGGCGACGGGGCGCATGAGGCGACCTTCGCGCGGCAATGGCTGGCCTCGGGAAAGCCGGTGCCCCGGCCACTTCTGTCCTGGCTGATGACCCTGCTCGAAAAGGATCTGCTGCAGGTCGTCGACCTGCGCGACCTCGCGTTCCGGGATGCGCATGCGGGCGTCGTCCTGTATCACGCGCTCTCCGACGAGGATCAGGCACGCCTTCAAGAGAGCTGGGCGCGCGATCCCTCGGCGATCGAGATTGCGTTGGAAGACGAGCCCGCGCTGGCGGGACGGTTGCTGCAGACCACCGTGCTTGCGGTCGATCTCGAGACGGACGGGGCGCGGATCCATCAGCTCGGACAGGCCGATCACCGCGGCAGTACGCGCCTCGAGGGCAGCAGCCTCGCCGGGAGCCTGCAACAGGGTCTGCCTGACTTGGTAAGTGCCTTGACGCGGGTCCGGCTGGCGGTGGGGCACAACGCGATTGGCTGGGACTGGCCCATCCTGTCGCGGGCCGTGCCGTCACTGCCCGGAACGCCCGTCTGGGACACGCTCCTTGTCGCCTTCCTGCTCGAGCCCCAAGCCCTGTCTCATGCGCTTGGTGGGGATCACACTGCCGATGCCGATGCCCGCGCGGCTCTCGATCTCTTCCGTCACCAGGCCGAGCGCTTCGATACCTCCGTGTTCGAGGCGATCCTAACCGGACGCTGCAGCTCCACGGAAGAGCTCTTCACGCGGATCGTGGATGCGGGGCCTGACGACCTCTCCGTTGCCCGAGCCACGCCCGCAGTCCTCGAGGCGGTCGATCGTGAGCAGCCCCTGCTTCTGCCGGATCGGCTCCTGCGGCTGCTGGACTGGGTGCCGGGATACGTGATCGCGCCCGTCGACCGGGAGACCCCGCTCGATCCGGCCTTCCTCGAGATCCGGGCGATGCGCCTGTTCGGCGAGCTGACGGCGGCGCAACGGCGGACGCCCGTGGTCGAGGTGCTGATGGCGGTGCTGCAACGGGCACAGGCACAGGGGATCTCTGTGCGTCGCAACATGCTGCCGGGCTGGCTGACGGAGCGGCTGCCTTGGCTGGAGGCCGCGCTGGACGGCGCCACGGGGCTGCCCGACATGGAGTCCGGCTGCCGGGTTTCCCCGCTACCCGCTTCGCTGCACTGGTGGGCGCAGGCGGAGACGTGGTCCGGGCAGGCCATGCTGCCCGACGGGCCCCGGATGATCGTCGCGCGCGCGCAGGCCCCCGTCGGGATTCTCACGACGACCCCGATCCGCGAAAGCACCGTCCTTCTGGACCTCGCCGGCGGGACTGACTGGGCTGTGCGGGATCCGGCAGCGGACCGGCTGGAGACGGGCGGAAGCTGGCGGAGCTTCCACATGATCACCGTGCCGAGGACGATAACGCCGGTAAGGGGACCGGGCAGCCCGCGGACGAGCAGTCCGCTGCTGGTATCTCGCCAGACCACCGTGCGCGATCCCGGCTCCCGGACGCAGGCTGGCTACTGGTCGGAACAGCTGGCGACGCTGCGCAGCCTGCCCGCGGAGAGCGATGCGGTGCCGATCCTGCTGGTGGGCAGCACCCGCAGCCGCACGATGCTTGGCCTGCTGGAAACGGCGCTGGCCGAGCTGGGGCTGGGAGAGAAACAGCCCCAGCATCGCAGCCGGCGCGAACAGCTGAAACGAGCAGCGGCCAACGGGCACTGCCTCGTCGCCGGTCTCGATACGTGGCGCGCCTGGGCCGCGCTGGCGAAGGATGCCGGGATCACCCTCCAGCCGGTCGTCGATGCGGCCCCGCTGGAGGAGTGGTACGCGCTGGAAGCCCCCGCCGGGGCTGCGCAGGAAGAGGGGCCGGAGGACGGGCCGCGTGAGATCTCCACGTCCATGGTACTCGACGGGATCGACAAGCGGGTGGACAAGTGGCTGCGGCCATGGCTGCGCGATACCGGCCTAGAGGAGAGCGCCCGGGTCCCCGTCCTGCTCGACCCCCGGCTGGAGGACACGCGGCACCTGACGGGAGGTGCCTTCAAGCGGCTGGCGGTCGAGCTCGCGCCTTGGACCAGCGAGGAAAGCCAGCGGCTGGAGACCGTCTTCGCCCCGCTGCAGATCGAACGGGAAGAGGCCCCCTCCGGGATGGCCGCGATGGAGCACTTCCTGGTGACGCACTGGCAGCCCTCTGGAGTGGCGGGCACCAACCCCGTGACCGGGTTCAAGCCGACACAGCTCCAGGCCATGGAGCATATCCGTGACTGTCGGACCGACGTGATGGTCACCCTGCCGACGGGAGAGGGCAAATCGGTGCTCTTCCAGGTGCCTGCCCTGGCCCGGGGCCTGCGCAACCGCCGGCTCACTCTTGTGATCTCGCCGCTGCGGGCGCTGATGCGGGACCAGGTCCTGCGCCTGCATGAACAGGGGTTCGAGGAATCCGTGGACTTTCTCAGCGGAGACCAGTCCCGAGAGGAACAGCGAGAGGTCCTGCAAGGCGTTCTCGACCAACGGATCGTGATGCTCTACGTGGCACCCGAACGGCTGCGCGTGGCCAGTTTCGTCGATGTGCTACTGCGCCGGATCAAGGCGGACGACGGGCTGGAATACATCGTCTTCGATGAGGCGCATTGCATCAACCAGTGGGGCTACGAGTTCCGCCCCGACTACTTCTTCGCCTTCAGCTTCCTGATGTCGCGGCTGCGGACCGGCCGCCTACCGGAACCGACGCCGGTCCTGCTGCTCTCGGCGACCCTCACGGCCT
The DNA here is from genome assembly GCF_002358085.1 of Pseudothioclava arenosa. Classification (GTDB taxonomy): domain Bacteria; phylum Pseudomonadota; class Alphaproteobacteria; order Rhodobacterales; family Rhodobacteraceae; genus Pseudothioclava; species Pseudothioclava arenosa. Next base: position 9,166 of record NZ_NTJD01000014.1, on the reverse strand, counting down.
CGGACCGTCGGCGGATGCGCGGTCTGCTGGAGAAACTGTCGCAAAATCCGGACCGGCTGCCGCTCGCGATCTGTCCCGATCCTACGACGCAGGTCAGCCCGCTGCGCGCGCATATCCGTGTTCGCACGCGTCAGTTGCAGGGGAACATCTTCGAGACGGACGGCAAGGCGCTGCAGGAGCGGATCCCGGAAGTCGTGAAGGTCATACGTACGGCTCGCAGGAACGTCGAGGAGACCGGGCAGCGCAGCGCGGTGCTGGTATTCGTCCTCTCCCGCTCTCATGCCGACACGCTAGCGGATCAGCTGACGCGCGAGACGGGCCAGGAGGTCGAGAGCTTCCACGCCGGTCTCGATGGCGCCACGCGCGAGGACATCTACGACCGCTTCCGAAGTGGCGGGTTCGATGTGTTGGTGGCGACCAAGGCCTTCGGGATGGGGATGGACATCCCCGACATCCACTGGGTCGTGCATCTGGCTTCTCCCGGATACCTTGAGGACTACCTGCAGGAGGTGGGCCGGATCGGGCGCGGTGTCAGGGAGCGCGAGAAGGCGGGGCTCGACCGTCTCGACGCGCTGCTGCTTTACTCGGGGCAGGATTTCGAGGCGATCCGGAGCATGCGGGCCGAGAACGAACTGCGGGTGCCGCAGATCGACGAGATCGAGAGGGACATCCTGAAGGCGGTCGAGACGGTCGGAGACAGCCCCATAGCCTTTGTTCCACAGGACGGCTTCTCCGTCGAAAAGTACCGAACACCCGCGAAACGCCGGGGCGATGCCACGCGCCTGCGCCTGGCGCTCCACTGGTTGGAGGAGGCAGGGCATGTCCTGCAGGCGGGCACGGTGCCGGACCTGCTCAAGATCCGCTTCTCGCCAGTTCGCCTGAAACGAGTGTCCGAGGAGGACAGCTTGGCGGGGAAGGTCGCAGCGGCCATCTTGGAGGCGACGTCCAACGTGCTGAGCGAGAGGGAGCTGGCACTTCCGGAGCTGATGCAGAGGATCTTGCGCAGCGTTGGTCTGCGGACCGGTGACGACGACGAGCGCTCCGGGGAACGCAAGGCCGTCATCAATCTATCCCGGATCCGCCGCCACTGCCGGATGGAGAGCCTCGACGTGACCATGTCCGTGATCGCGGACCTCGCGCGCCGCGAGGCACTGACGCCCGTCTGGTTGATCGATTACACGACGCGGCCCGTGTTGTCCGAGAGCGAGGCACATATCCGGACCCTGATGGAGCGGGTGACGGAGGCGGTGCGCCGGTTGCTCGGAGAGCTTCGCGGCACGGGCAGGTTCCGCTTCGACCCGCATGACTGGTACGATCCGGCGCCGTTCCGGCTGGTCGATCCCGAGGTTCGGAAACTTCCGAGGCAGTCCCGCGAACAGGTCGAACTCATCTTGCGGGAAGACCGGTTCCGGCGCAGCTACATCAACGGCTTCCGCACCTTAGCCCGGGTTGTCGGGATCCGCCTCAAGCAGGGGCTCGACCCGAAGAGCAATAGTCTCTACTGGCAGGCCCGCTGCCCGGACGCCGAAGGCCGGATCGCGGCGCAGCGTCTCGATCACATCTTGCCGCAGGCCGCAGCCCTGTCGCGCCTGTTCCCCCCGAGCCCGAAGGACGGGAGCCTCGAGGTCGCGGATCTCATCACCCGGATGCAAGAGGCGCATCCCGCCGGGACCTTCCACGCTTCGGATCTCTCCAGCCTGATCCGCCTGCTGTCCTCGCTCGGGCTCGTGAGCACCTCGCCCGACCTGTTGCCGCCGTCCTACGTGCTGCAGCCGCAAGGGCGCGTGCCGGGGTTGGGGCAATACCCCGATCTGGTCGAGGAACTCGACAGCGTCAACCGCTTCGCCGAGACGCGGATCTTCGGCATGGAGGTCCATGCCAACCTACCCGAAGACGCGCGGGACCGGTTCGTGCCGGGCTACTTCGCCTGCACCGACGTGGATGCGCTCAAGGGCTTCGTCGACGAGCAACTGGGCGAGATCGAGGACGAGACCGGGATCTTCGCCGAGAAGCGCGACCAGCTCCGGGCGACCCGTGCGTCGGAGTTCTTCGATTTCTACCGGACCTCACCGGAACCGGCGCAATGGGCGGCGATGCAGCACCCTTTTGACCGCAACCTGCTGGTGAATGCGGGACCGGGCGCGGGCAAGACCTCGGTGCTCGTGGGCCGGATCGTACATCTTATCCGCGAGCAGCATGTCAAACCGTCCGAGATCATGGTGCTAGCCTTCAACCGTGCCGTGGTCTTCGAGATCCGCAAGCGGGTTCGGGACCTGTTCCGTTCGCTCGGCTACGCGGCCTATGCGTCCCGCGTCCGGGTTCATACCTTCCACGGTCTCGCGATGCGCCATCTGGGGGACACGGCCCCGTCCGAGCCCGAAGAGCTCCTGCCGACCTTCGCCCGAAGGATGACACGGGATGCGGCCTTCAGGGCCAACGTGGCCGGCGAGTGCCGGGCGCTTCTGGTCGACGAGTTCCAGGACGTCAACGAGGAGGTCTACGAGATCATCCATGCGCTGCATGCGGGGAGCGGGGACCGGGCCGGGGTCATGGCGATCGGGGATGACGATCAGGACATCCTGCGCTGGAACCGCAAGCCGGTCCGTGTGGGTTGGGGGCGCCCGGCGGTGGAAGCCGGAGGCGTGTTCGCCGATCATTACTTCGGTCGCTTCCGGGCGGATTTCGGCGGCGCGGACCTGTCCGAGCTGACACTGGGCGTCAACTTCCGCTCCAGCGCGGAGATCGTTGAGAAGAGCCAGGAGATGATCAACGGCTTCTTCGACCGTCGGACCCTTTCGCGGCGGCTCAAGACCGACCGACTGCGCGCCGTAGACGGGGCGCCATTGGGGACGGTGGAGCGTATCGATGCGCGGGGCTGGAGCTGGGAGCGGACGCTGGAAGAGGTCCGCGCCTCCAGCCGGCGGCTCCTGTCGGAGAACCCGGGATCCCTCGCGGTCCTGTGCCGTTCCAACGACGAGGTGGCCAGTGTCCACCGGGCCCTCTCCGGCGTCTTCCCCGTCGTCACGGTGCAGAGCAGCGACAACATCGCGATCCGCTCGCTCCGCCATGTGGCCCTCTGGCTGGATCTGCTCGAACGCGAGATCGTACAGCAGGACCAGGCCCTCACCGATCCGCTGCGGGCGCGCCTGCTGGAGGCCTTCCACGCGGAGACGGACATTCCCGAAACCCGTGCCGGAGGCCGGATGGCCCCGGATCTCTCCGTACTGTGGGACCTCTGCGCACAGGAGACCGTCTTCCCCTATCTCTCGACGCTGGTCGAATTCCTGAAGGATCTGCGCAGCGACGAGTTGCAGCGCCTCCTCGGTGCCACGCGCCCCGAGGGCGAGATCCTCGTCTCCACGATCCACAAGGTAAAGGGACTGGAATACGACAACGTCGTGGTGCTGCCGTCCCGCATGTCCTTCGGCGACAGGAGCGCAGAGATCGAGGCGGATGCGGCGGAAGAAGCGCGGCTGCTCTACGTGGCGCTGACCCGCGCGAAGTCCCGGCTGGTGTTCCATCTGGGAGATCGCGAGTATTCTTGGGCGGGAAAGACGATCAAGAAGTTTACGGGCGCGCAGGCCGGTGGCCGCATCCTGACCGGAACACCGAAGGAGGTTTTCATCAGCTGGTCGATGAACCGGTCACACTCCAATGCGGATCCCGGGCGCACCCAGACCTATATCGAGACATTCGTGGCGGTCGGTGATCCGATCCTGATTGAGGCGCCGGACCGATGGGCCGGGAAGGCGCTGATGCACCAGTCGGAAACGGAGGGCAGTCGCCAGATCGGGGTGCTGTCCAAGGCAGTCGGGCAGGGAGGCGCCGTCACTGATCTGAAAGTCAGTGCAGTGATCCGCTACGAGCCAAAGCCCGACGACCGAGCTCAGCCCTGTCCCAGGGTCGCGACGCAGGGCTGGGGCTATGTCGTACTGGTCGAAGGGGTGCTGCGCTGAGGCCCGAGGCTGCCAGATCCCGCTCCGGCGGATTACCCTGCGGTCGCCTGTGCTTGCGTCATGGCTGGCCTCAGGTGATACGCAGGGAGGGGGACGCGATGTCCGGATTGTCGAGGAGGTTCGGAGTGCTGGGGCCGGCGGGCCGTTCGGGCGCTTGAATGACCTACGTCCGGCCCGGCGTGAGAGAGGACGGAGGAATGGGCCGCCCGAAAGCGTACACTTTCACCGTGTCAAGGCACATCGAAGTGCCCAATTCCTTGTGCTTCAAGGTACGGGGTGATCCTAGTTAGGCCCTTTAAACCTATACATATAGCTTTTTATTCTTCAGGAGAAGAAAGGATCGGAGCGCTGAAATCACCTTGCGTAGACTGGTTCGAATCCTTCTGACAGCACCTCTATTAATCATATCGATAACTGCGATCAGCGCGCTGCTCTGGCGGTGTCACCTGATCCCGTTCGAAAGTCCGCAGGATCGCGGAATGTATAGGATCGCCTACATTCATTGATCTGACTTCTTCCGCCAGCATCTTCTGGAGTTGCTCTGCATCCGCTTCCGTGTCGCCCATCGGCCAGAGGGCAGAAGAGGCGAGCTTCCGCTTTCTAGTCATGAGGCTGTGCAACAGGCAGTCAAAGCTCTTCTCACGGAAGTCCCCGTGGATCGCCATCGGGATGTGGATCGTGACCTCTTTAGTCTGACCGATACGGTGAACACGGTCGTTGCACTGCTCCTCGACAGCGGGATTCCACCAGCGACTCAGGTGGATAACATGCGTTGCGGCCGTCAATGTCAGACCTGTACCCGCTGCTTTCGGACCCAGAACGAGGACATCGAATCCTTGGTCATGTTCAAGATGTGACTGGAAGCGGTTCACGATGTCCTGTCGCTTGTAGACAGGGGTCGATCCATTGATGAGGTCGATGTGTCTCAGACCGTATCGCATCTTCAAAAGTTCGATGAAGCGATACTGCATCTGGATATGTTCTATGAAGACTAACACTCGTTCCCGACGGGCATGGATGGCATCCATGATGTCGAAGCAGGCTTTCAGCCTTCCTGAGAGCGCGATAAATTCCTCGGGATTTTCGATGGCGGTTATGGCTGGGTGAACCGAGACCGAACGGATATGATGCAGCATCTTGAGAGCGGCCCCCTTCGTTCCCGTCGCAAGCTTGTCTCTTGCCCGTTCATAGGCTTCCGCCTGTGCATCAGGCATCAAGCGGGGATGCAGGATCCGTGTTTTGGACGGCAGTTCCTTGGCCACGTCCTCCTTAAGGCGGCGCAGTGCCATCGGCGGCAGTCCTTGGTTCTCCTCGAAGACGAATTCGTAAAGCGCTTTCAGGCGACCCTCTTCGGGCGTGTTGTAAAGCTTTCGGAACTCTGTCAGCGGCACCAAACGACCAGGTGCCAACTGCTCCATGACCGCCCAGAGGTCGGTTGTCGAATTCTCGATAGGCGTGCCTGTAAGGCCGATGCGAAAATCCGCATTCATCGCCATGCCCGCTATGGCGCGCAGTGAGCCAGGGTTTTTCAGAGCTTGAATTTCGTCGAAAACCAGAGCCGAAAAGTGAATTGCCCCGAGAGAATGCTGGTAGTTCGTCAGCGTCGTATAGGTCGTCAGCAGCCAGTAATTTTTGCCTGCACCCGCTGCAATGGCTTCATGCAAGAATGAGAGGTCGAGGTGCTCTTCTCCGTCCAGAGTGTCCTTGCCTTGCGCTCCATGACAGCGGCGCGTTGAAATACCGCTGCCATAAAGCCTGATGAGATGTCCCAGACCACCAGGCGTCAGATGACGTTCGACTTCCTGCTCCCAGTTCTCCAGAAGCGAGGTCGGAGCCACAATCAGGATGGGCCCTTTCGGCTTTGCTCCTGGTTGCGCCATCTGGGCTCTCAGCCATGCGATGAACGAGATCGTCTGCAGCGTCTTCCCCAGCCCCTGTTCATCCGCATTCAAGATGCCTGGCAGGCCCGATTTCCATGCATCCACCTGCCATTTGAAGCTTTCCACCTGATGGCATTTCAGGGGCGTGCGCACATTGTCGGGCAGCACAACAGGGATCAGTGCCTTGCGGGGTTCGATCTTTACGCGCCACTGCACCTGTTCGAGGTTTTCCTTGACCTCGAGGATGATGGGTCCTTCGGGTCCAGGCTCTGGTTGGGGCGCGGGGGCAGCTTCGACCTCATCGGTATCGGACTTTCCTTCCTGCTCCTCGATGAGGGTCTGGATCTGACGGCGGATGGCACGTTCGGTTGTCGGTGAGGCGGCAATATGCTCGCCGTCGTACTCAATGCTTTCGTGACCTTCGCAGATGGCTTGCTGGATTTTCTCCTCGATGACCTCCAGCTCTTCGACAGGCAGCCCCTTGATGAGGCGTGCCACGCTTTCCCCGAAAACCTCGGGAAGCCATGTCGTGCCACTGCCTTCGGTGACGACCATCGACGGCCCTGTGTAGATGGTCTTTCCAGTAACGCGGGCGGAGTATTCCTTGGTCTCGACAAAGGTCGGGAACGCGACCTTCTCGATCATCTCCTCCTGCTGGGCCTCTGTCAGACCATCCAGCACGCTACGATCCCGCAAATCCTGTTCAATGGCAGCCGTAATCTTCTGTCTGGGGTTCCTGATGAAGGCTGCCCGCTCTTCACGGGGCGCATGATGCATTTCGGCCATCGCCTTCAAGGCAGGCGCTGCCGAACGGTCGATGACAAGGAACCTGCCTGAACCGACCTTGTATGCCGATTTGGCGCCTTTGGAGCGGACACGGTTCTGGAATTCTTTCAGAGGTCTGCCAGCCAGTTCGGCCATCGTGACCGAGACTTCACCGTCATCGGTGTCCTCATTTTCTTCTTCAAGTGCCTTACGGGAGAAGGGGACAACCTCGAATTCGGGGTCGATGTCGCTGCCTGTCGGCATGATGGAGAAGCCATCCGCGATCTGCACATGCAGCCGCCGCAGGAACTCGCTCATGCCTATCTGGGCGCTAGCAGAGGCATCCTCCTGATGGAACCCAGGCTCGAGTGCCTGACGGAAGCGGGCAAGGGCTTCCCAATGTGCCTGCAGGTCAGCACCCGTCTTGAAAGACTCCGAAACCTTTATAGCGTCAAGTAGCCATTTCGGCAGCCTGCGTAGCCCGTCAGATGTTTTCAGTATGCAGCCGATACGAGTGACGACCTGCTTCTCACCGAGGCGCAGCCATTCATGGCGCAGGCGGAACTGGTCTTGCCCAGGCACGCCCTCGGCATCGGTCTTGAAGATGAGATCCACGACGGGGGGCAGACCAAGCGTGTTCGCGGTCTGGGCGTCCAGTTCCGCGGCAACATCATGACTCATCCAGATGCTGGTATCGTCTGTCAATAGGCTGTCAGGATAGCTTTCCGCAGCCTGTTTCAGATCAGCGATGGCGAAGAGAAGATTGCGGTCCTTTGCCGAAAGGTCTTCGAGTTTCAGCCCCTTGGGACGCGCAAAGAGGCTTTTCAGGAAGCCAGGAGCCTCCTGATGAACTGTCAGAGTGATACCCTTGTCGTCGTAGCTGAAATCGAATGCCAATGCTCACTCCCTACGGATAATATCAAGCAGCTCGACACCTTGGCGACGAAGCCGCTGCGCCATGTATTCCATGGCATTCTTTTCGCTTGCACCGAGGGTGTGGCCGTTCACGAGCGCCTTCAAGGCGGAGGATACATTCGGTGAAATCAGGCCACGGATGCGGGCTATCCGTTCGATTTCGTTCGCCTTAACCGCCCAGATCATGGTCTCGTAGGGGCTGAGCTTTCGATTGAAGATCGGCTCCACAAAGGCTTTCAGGCTGACGAACTCTTCATCATTCGCACGATTGCGCCGGATCGCATTCGCTATCCTGATCTTTTCCGCAAGGTCGAGTTCATGCCGTTCTCGGACCTTTTGCAGTGCTTCACGGATTTCAGCCAAATCGTCCCCGCTTCGGATCATCCGTGCGCGTAGCTCGTTGACCTCTGCATTTACCGCCGCCGAAGAAAACGGAGCCAGCCCGATTGCAGAATTCGGGGCAGAGGTCGGCTTTGGTCCCTCCTTGGGGGGCTGGGGCGCTGCTTGTGTCGGGGGAGCAGGCGTGTTCGGAAACTTTGGCAAGCTGACGCCCCTATGCTTTTCGATCTCGGGATTGAGCCTCGAAGCAGCATTCAGGTCCGGTGTGACTGTGTAAGGGGTCTGCGGACGTGTTTCAGCCTGCCGAGTCGGCGTGGAGGACAGCGGAAGTGTCGGGGCAGCCGTAGTTGCGGCAGCAGGACGCACAGGCTGCACAGGAGGATTATATACAGGTCGCTGGGGTGGCGGTGTGTATGTCGTGCGAACGGGCGTGGCTCGCGTGTAGCCAGTGGCACGCTGAGGTGTCGGTGTCGGTGTCGGGTGACGGTCGAGGTCATCGTCGCGGGCAGGACTGCGCCGCCACCGTTTCTTCGTGGACATCGGCGTCTTGGAGTGGATCGACTCCCTGACCCATTGCGACCAGGCAGGGATTGAATTGTGCGCCTTCGACCAAGGAGCCAAATCCATTACGTCCGCGTCGCAGTCGTATTCACGCCTGAACAGCTTTGGCGCGACAGGATCATCGATGTTGAAGATGTGCGTCCGATAGTTGTGACATCCATCAACAACGATCTTGCTGCCTATCTTCATGATAAGGATCGAGGTGTCCGACCGCGTGCCGCCTTTCGACTGCTTGGCAAAGCGACGCACGTTATCGGCATATCCACTGCGGATCAGGTGTGTCCGAGCATATCGCTCCGCGCTGGGGCAGAATGCGACCCAAGCCTGTTCAATCAATCCTTCATCATAGAGCTTAAGCCAGAACTTCTTCCGCGGCTGCCATTGGGGGTCTTTCTGGGTGGCATCGACGACGGAGGTGAAAAAACGCAGATCTTCGCGGGTCAACCAGCTGAAAATCACGTTCATGTAGTCTTCGGAGACACCCATCCACAGAGAACGATTGGTGCGGGGGTCGTTATACTGATTGATCAGGTGCTCGGTCACAGCCTGACGGGTCTGGTCAGATGCCGCTTTGCGGACCCAATGGCCCAGAACCGCTTCGATGACCTCTATGGATCCAGATGGGCATTGTTGCAGAAAGGCGGCTTGAGGCGTGACTTCCCCTTTCCCCTTCATGTTCAGGGCACGCGTACGATCTCGGCGGTGCCGAGGGCATTGAAGCGGTTGATGAGTGCGACGCGGATGTGGATT
>NZ_NTJD01000013.1 GCF_002358085.1 Pseudothioclava arenosa | reverse complement strand
AATCCCCCTGGTTGCCGCCATAAAGCGTGTCGTTCCCAACACCCCCATCCAGCGTATCCGCCCCGGCAGACCCGTAAAGAACGTCGTCCCCAGAAGAACCGTCAAGGTAATCGTTGCCAAGGCCGCCCCAGATCCCGTTATCGAGCTCATTCCCGATGATCGTGTCGTTTCCGTCACCACCAACGGCATTCTCGATCTCGGTTCCACGCGCAATCCCGAGGCTGCCGACGAGCCCGCCGATATCCGAGAAGGTCTCGGCGACAAGGCTGAGATAGTGATCGCCAAGGTAGCCGCTCAGGTCGATGGTATCGATGCCACCGGTGTCCGAGATCGTCAGCGCCACCGGATACCCTGCGTAATAGGGCGAGCTGGCGCCATCCTCGAGCGCGGCGAAGATCATAGCCATGGTTTCGCCAAGGGTGCTCCCGGTGCCCCAGGTGGTATCCCCGAAGGTCTCATCCGAAAGGCCATACATCTGCGCAATCGCGAGAATATCCGCCATCATCGGCGAAACGACATAGGCCTCGCTTGCGTCCACCAGCGTGTTATCGGCCTGGCTGAAATAGGACATGACCGAGATCTGCCAGCTGTCATTGGCAAAGGTCGCGTCGTAGGGGAATTCGGCCCAGCCGTTATAGGCGCCCTGGTGCCCAAGACCGAGCGCATGGCCGATCTCGTGGATGTAGGTCTGAAGCGAATAGCTATCGAAGGTGACGCCGTAGCTGTTGATCCAATCCACCGAAATGTTCACCTCGGCCGAGAGGATGGTTCCGCCGCTTGTGGTCGCGCTCGAGTAAGCGCCTGGTTCGGAATCGTCGAAGGTGATCTGCGCCGCGCCGGCGACCTCGGTGAATACGAGATCCGCATAGGTGGACCAGATTGCCAGCGCCCAGCGTGCAAGCTGCTGGCCCTCGGCCGTCAGCCCGGTCAGGTTCACGGTGATCTCGTTGGAGACCGACGTATCGAACTTGCGCGACGAGATCCCGTTATCGGCCCAATAGCCGTTGATCAGGTAATCCGCGAGTTCGTCCAGCGTGCCCGCGTCGGGCATGACGAACGGCGTGCCGAAGCTGGCATCCAAGGTGTAGGTGCCGGTACCGTTCGCATCGAAATAAGGCGAGGAGGACATGTCGAGATCATAGTATCCCGAAGTCGTCACCGTGACCGTCAGCGATGAGTCCCAGGTCAGGCCATCGTCATCGTTCTCGGCCACGAAATAGCCAGCGGGATCCCAGAGCACGAGGTAGGGGTCCGACAGCGAACCGCCCCCGCCATCAATGCCGCTAAGATCGAAGGTATAGATCGTCCCGGCGTCAAGCCAGATCCGCACCGTGTCTATGTCACCGGCGAAGCTGATCGATCCGAGGAACGTGTCCCCGGGCGAAAGGTAATAGACGTTACCGGAAGCCCAGTCGGAATCCGACGTCTCGATGATGGTCTGATAGGTCGTGACCGTGGTCACCTCGAAGGAGCAGCTTTCTTCACTCTGCGACTTCAGCACGCACATCGTACACATATCGAAACAACCTCCGGGGCTACTGCGGATCGTTATTCGGATCCGGGAATAAACTTGCTGTGCTCAAGCAGTTTGACAAAAAACTTCCTAACCATGGACTCTGACATTTTTTCGTCCATCACGGAAAATTCCAGTTCGGGGCCAGCTTGCCAATCGGTTTCGGAATGCCGCCAGCGCAATTGAGCGCCCAGCGCATTCACCCCGATCTCGGAGAGACTGAGCTGCAACTCGGGAGAAGTGCCGGGAGCGGCGTGGCTGATTGTCCAGTCGGGATGCTGGTTCCGCAGAACGGATTCGAAAAGCAGGCAATAGGCTGAAGGCGTCGCCTCGGTGCAGCTCAGGCTCCAGGTTTCGGCAGCATTTGCCGCGCCTGCGCCGAGGCCCGCCGCGCAGAACATAATCCGGACCACCCCTCGGAACCTCATGATTACCCCCGTGAACTTCCCCCAGTTTTTCCCTTTCCGGGAAAATTGCAACGGCCTTTTGGGGGGTTAGCCGATCACCGCTTACTCGAAACAGTCGGCGCGGCCATCGCGCAGGATCGTCTCGGCACCATCCACGATCTGGCTGGCCTTGCGCAAAACGAACTGGCTGGGTTTCGCGGCGGAACGGCCCTTCGGGTCGGGCAGGATCGCCGCCAGGAGCGCGGCCTGACGCGGGCTCAGGCGCTCGGGCGAGGTACGGAAATAGCGGAAGGCGGCGGCGTTGATGCCAAAGACACCTTCATCGAACTCGGCCACGTTCAGATAGACTTCAAGGATACGCCGCTTCGACCAGACCACCTCGACCACCGGCGTGATCATCGCCTCCAGCGCCTTGCGCAGCCAGCTGCGGTCCTGCCAGAGGAAGACATTCTTGACGACCTGCTGGCTGAGCGTCGAGGCGCCGCGCCCCGCGCCCTCGTCCAGCGCCTGCCGGATCGCGCGCATGTCAAAGCCCCAGTGCAGGCAGAAATTCGCGTCCTCCGCCGCGACGACCGAGCGCAGCATCACCGGCGCAATTTCCTCGACCGGGGTCCATTCGTGATCGACCGAACCGAGGCGGTGCGCCTCGGACCAGATCGTGAGCGTGGTGGGCGGGTTAACGAAGCTGAACAGCACGACAAGCGCCAGCAGCGCCGCCACCGCGGCCAAAAGCCCGCGGCCCAGCCATTTCAGCGCCCAGCGCAGCGGCGCACGCATCGAGGCCCACAGGCCCGCCATCAGGCCTGCGCGCGGAGTGGGTGCCTTTTTCTTGGATCGACTGCTCGCCATGACCCCATAAATCCCGCGACGCCGGGGCGGGTCAAGTGAAGACCGCACGGCAAAGGAAAGGGGGCGAGACCCGTGGCCCCGCCCCCCGATGACAAACGCGCTTAGGCTTATTCCGCCGGCATCGCGCTGGCCTCATCGGTCAGCGGATGGGGCAGGTGCACCAGCATCTCTTTCGGGCAGACCTGCAGGAAGTTGGCCTTCTCGGTCTCCCAGTGCTGCAGGATGTCCTGCGCCTTGCGCGAATAGGTCTCGGCGGCGTGACGCTCGATCAGGGTTTTCAGCTGATGCTCCCAATGCGCGTGGCCGAGGCCGCAGGTCACGAGGCTTTCGGGGTTGATGAAGTCCTCGGCGGTGCCATCCGGGTCATAGAGATAGGCCATGCCGCCCGTCATCCCCGCGCCGAAGTTCGCGCCGATCGAGCCGAGGATGACCGCGACACCGCCGGTCATGTATTCACAACCGTTCGAGCCACAGCCCTCGACCACCACCTTGGCACCCGAGTTACGCACCGCGAAACGCTCGCCCGCGCGGCCGGCGGCGAACAGGTAACCGTCGGTCGCCCCGTACAGCACGGTGTTGCCGATGATCGTGTTCTCGCTCGCGACCAGCGGGCTCGCCATCGGCGGACGCACCACGACGATACCGCCCGACAGACCCTTGGCGACGTAGTCGTTCGCATCGCCCGAAACCTCGATCTTGAGGCCCGGCGCCGCGAAGGCCCCCAGCGACTGCCCGGCAGACCCCGTCAACTTCACCGTCAGGTGGTCGGGCTGCAGCGCGTTGCGCATCCCGAAGTTCTTGACGATGTGGCTCGACGCGCGCGTGCCGATGGTGCGCAGCGTGTTGCGCACCGCGTAGCTGAGCTGCATCTTCTCGCCATCCTCGAAGAAGCGGTGACCATCCTTGATGATCTCGGCATCCAGCGTGTCGGGCACGTAGTTGCGCGGCTTCGAACGGTCGTAGACGATCTTGTCCCAGCCATCGACGGTGATCAGCAGCGGGTTCAGGTCGAGGTCATCGAGGAAAGCCGAACCACGGCTGACCTGGGTCAGCAAGTCGGCACGGCCGATGATCTCGTCCATCGAGCGCGCGCCGATCGAGGCGAGGATCTCGCGGACTTCCTGCGCGTAGAAGGTGATCAGGTTCACCACCTTGTCGGCCGAGCCGTTGAAGATCGCGCGCAGGCGTTCGTCCTGCGTGCAGACCCCCACCGGGCAGGTGTTCGACTGGCACTGACGCACCATGATGCAGCCCATCGCGATCAGCGCGGCGGTGCCGATGCCGTATTCCTCGGCGCCCATCATCGCAGCCATGACGATGTCGCGGCCGGTGCGCAGACCGCCATCGGTCCGCAGGGTCACGCGTTCGCGCAGGTTGTTCATCGCCAGAACCTGATGCGCCTCGGTCAGGCCCATCTCCCACGGCAGACCCGCGTATTTGATCGAGGTCGCCGGCGAAGCGCCGGTGCCGCCGTTGTGGCCCGAGATCAGGATCACGTCGGCCTTGGCCTTGGCCACGCCCGCCGCGATCGTGCCGACGCCCGACGAGGCCACCAGCTTCACCGTCACCTTGCAGCGCGGGTTGATCTGTTTCAGGTCGTAGATCAGCTGCGCGAGGTCCTCGATCGAGTAGATGTCGTGGTGCGGCGGCGGCGAGATCAGCGTCACGCCCTTGGTCGAGTGACGCAGGCGCGCGATCAGGTCGGTCACTTTCATGCCCGGCAGCTGGCCGCCCTCGCCCGGTTTCGCACCTTGCGCAACCTTGATCTCAAGCTCTTCGCAGGCGTTGAGGTATTCGGCGGTGACGCCGAAACGGCCCGAGGCCACCTGCTTGATCTTGGCGCAGGGGTTGTCGCCGTTCGGCAGCGGCACGTGATGCGCCGGGTCTTCGCCACCCTCGCCCGAGTCGGATTTCGCGCCGATCCGGTTCATCGCGATGTTCAGCGTCATGTGCGCCTCGGGCGACAGCGCGCCGAGCGACATACCGGGGGTGACAAAGCGCTTGCGGATCGAGGTGATCGATTCGACCTCTTCGATCGGCACCGGCTTGCCCAGCATCTTGATGTCGAGCAGGTCGCGGATGTGGATCGGCGGGTTCGACCGCATCAGGGTCGAATATTGCTTCCAGAGGTCATAGCTGGCGCGGTTGCAGGCCTGTTGCAGCAGATGCATGTTCTGCGCGCCCCAGGCATGGCTCTCGCCCGAACGGCGGGCCTTGTAGAAGCCACCGATCGGCAGGATTTCCTGACCCTGCACCCAGCCCTTGGCGTGGATTTCCTCCAGCTTGTGCTGAATGCCATGCAGGCCGATCCCCGAGATGCGCGAATGCATGCCCGGGAAGAACTCGTTGACCATGGCGCGCGACAGGCCCACGGCTTCAAAGTTCAGACCGCCACGGTAGGACGAGATCACCGAGATCCCCATCTTCGCCATGATCTTGAGCAGGCCGGCGTCGATCGCATCGCGGTAACGGCGCATGTTGTCGATCAGCGAGCCTTCCAGCAGGCCGCGCTCGATCCGGTCGGCGATCGTGTCTTCAGCCAGATAGGCGTTGACCGTGGTCGCACCGGCGCCGATCAGCACCGCGAAGTAATGCGCATCGATACATTCCGCCGAGCGCACGTTGACCGAACAGAAGGTCCGCAGGCCTTTCTTGGTCAGCCAGGAATGCACGGCCGAGGTCGCGAGGATCATCGGCATCGCGACTTTTTCCGGGCCTTGCTGTTCATCGGTCAGCACAAGATGCATCGCGCCCGAACGCACGGCATCCTCGGCCTCGCCGCGAATGCGGGTCAGGCCTTCGCGCAGCGCTTCCTGATCGGCATTGGCCGGGAAGGTGCAGTCGATTTCCGCCACACTGTCACCGAATTGCTTGCGCAGCGCGGTGAACTCGCCATTGGCGACGAATGGGCTTTCGAGCACGAGGATCTCGGTCTGCGAGCTGTCTTCGTCGAGCACGTTCTTGAGGTTGCCGAACCGCGTCTTGAGCGACATCACGCGGGTTTCGCGCAGGCTGTCGATCGGCGGGTTGGTGACCTGGCTGAAGTTCTGGCGGAAGAAATGGCTCAGCGGGCGGTATTGCTTGGACAGCACCGCCGGCGGCGTGTCGTCGCCCATCGAGGCCACGGCTTCCTTGCCATCCTCGGCCATCGGCGTGAGGATCTGCTCGATCTCTTCGATCGAGTAGCCCGCCGCGACCTGACGCTTGCGCAGCTCGGCGCCCGAGTGGAGCGCGACTTCCGGCTCGTCACGAAGGATGTCGTTCAGATCGACGATTTTCTCGATCCACTCGCCGAAGGGCTGCGACCCGGCAAGGCGGTTCTTGATGGCGGCGTCGTGATAGAGCTTGCCCTCTTTCATGTCGACGGCAATCAGCTGGCCCGGGCCAAGCGCGCCTTTCTCGACAACGCTGCCTTCGTCGGTCGGCACCATGCCGACTTCCGAACCGGCGATCAGCATGCCGTCGCCCGTCACCACGTAGCGCAGCGGACGCAGGCCGTTACGGTCAAGACCGCCGCAGACCCAGCGGCCATCCGTCATCGCGAGCGCGGCGGGGCCGTCCCACGGCTCCATCACGGCGTTGCAATAGGCATACATGTCCTTCCACGCCTGCGGCATGTTGTCGGAATGCGAGTAAGCCTCGGGGACCAGCATCGTCTTGGTCATCGGCGCCGAGCGGCCCGAACGCACCATCACCTCGAACACCGCATCCAGCGCGCCCGAATCGGAGGCCCCGGCGGGGATGATCGGCTTGATGTCCTCGGCCATCTCGCCAAAGGTCGTCGAAGCCATGCGGATCTCGTGCGACTTCATCCAGTTGATGTTGCCCTTGATCGTGTTGATCTCACCGTTATGCGCGAGCATGCGGAAGGGCTGCGCCAGCCACCATTGCGGGAAAGTGTTGGTCGAATAACGCTGGTGATAGATCGCGAAGGCCGATTCAAAGCGCTCGTCCTTGAGGTCCGGGTAGAACTCGGCGACCTGCTCGGCCAGCATCATGCCCTTGTAGATCAGCGAGCGGCAGCTGAGCGAACAAACATAAAGCCCCGCGACCTGCGCCGCGATCGCCGCTTTCTCGATACGGCGGCGAATGATGTAGAGTTCGCGCTCGAACTGCTCGTCGTCGATCGGTTTGTCACAACGGATCAGGATCTGCTCGATCTCGGGGCGGGTGGCATTGGCCTTGTCGCCCAGCACTTCGGTGTTCACCGGAACGTGGCGCCAGCCGTAGATATAGTGGCCCATCCGCAGAACTTCGGATTCGATGATCGTGCGGCAACGTTCCTGCGCACCGAAATCGGTACGCGGCAGGAAGACCTGACCAACCGCGATCAGCTTTTCGCGATCGGGCTCGTGGCCGGTGCGCTTGACCTGATCGTAGAAGAAGGGAACCGGGATCTGAACGTGGATGCCCGCGCCGTCGCCGGTCTTGCCATCGGCATCAACCGCGCCACGGTGCCAGATCGCCTTGAGCGCGTCGATGCCGTTTTCCACGACCTTGCGGCTTGCCTTGCCGTTCAGCGAAACGACCAGACCCACACCGCAGGAGGCTTTCTCGTCATCCGCCTTGTAGAGCGAGTTTTCGGCCATCCACTGGCGCTTCGCTTCCTCGGCTGCCACCCAGGCGTCATCATATTTCGTCATTTCAGTGCCTCCTTGAAGAGTGCGAAACAGGCATTCTGCGGTAGTTCGGGCGCGGTCGCTGTGCGTTGCGGCCAGCGCGCCGGTGATTGCGGTTGGAGCTGCGCCGGTGTCATTGCAGCCCCCGTGTGTCTGTCGGCAGGGCCGTCATCATCATATCGCAGCCGAATTTCGGCTCGGTCTCGCCGAAACCCTGCTCGCCTTCGAAGGCGAAAGTCATGGGCGCGTCCGAGCTTTGGAACGTCTCGCCCACGGCATTCTCGAAGGTTTCCGCCTCGGCAAAGAACAGGCGCAGCTCGCGCGAGACGAGCTGCATGCCGGAGCGGCGCGACAGGAAATTTCCGGCCTCGTCGCTCGCGACAAGATCGAAGCTGCAACGTTCGAGCGCCACGCCGTCGATGGTCACCGGCTGCGCCGCGAGCGAGTCGTAGCCCTGATAGCGCACGCGCTCGCCGAAATTGTTCAGCGTCACGAAGTCATATTCGTCGCGCCCTTCGGCGAGCAGCGCGTCGAACGAGGCATGATCGGTCGAGGCAGCCTCGTCGAGGCGATCGATTTCGCCGGTGGCGAGGTTCACGCTTTCGATCCAGCGCGTCTGCGGGTCGATGCGCGAGATGAAGTACTCGCCTTCATCATCCCAGTAGGAAATCCAGCGGTCACCGGGCGCATCCGCACAAACGTAATGGTTGGCGACCTGGCAGCTGCGCATCTGCACGGTCATCTCGAGCATGCAGCCCGCAGGCGGCTGAAACGTGCCGGCAGCATGCCCCGAGAGGGGGGCGAGGCCCCCTCCGAGCAGTGCCAGAATACGCAATGAAGCGTTCACGTCAGTCATCCTTTTGCGGGGCGCAGGCCTGTGGCCGCGCGTTACTCGGCGGCGACTTTCGCGGCGCCGTCGAGATATTTCACGATCGAGTCGGCGGCTTCGCGGCCGTCGCGGATCGCCCAGACCACGAGGCTCGCGCCGCGCACGATGTCGCCCACCGCGAAAACGCCGGGGATCGAGGTTTCATGCGTGCCGAAGCTGGCCTTGATCGTGCCCCAGCGCGTGGTTTCCAGATCGTCGGCATCCCATTGCTCGGGCAGGTTCTCGGGTTCGAAGCCGAGCGCCATAATCACCAGATCGGCGGGCTCTTCGTAGAGGCCGCCTTCGATCGGCTCGGGGCTCTGACGACCCGAGGCATCCGGTGCGCCGAGGCGCATTTTCTGCACGGTCAGCGACTGCACCGGGTTGCCCGCGAACGAGGCCGGCGCGGCCAGCCAGACGAATTGCGCGCCTTCTTCCTCGGCGTTCTGCACTTCGCGTTGCGAGCCCGGCATGTTGGCGCGGTCGCGGCGATAGAGGCATTTCACCGATTTCGCGCCCTGGCGGATCGCCGTGCGCACGCAGTCCATCGCGGTGTCACCGCCACCAATGACGACCACGTTCTTGCCTTCGGCATTCAGCGTGCCATTGGTGTATTCCGGCACGTCATCGCCGAAACTGAGTTTGTTCGAGACGGTGAGATAGTCGATCGCGCGCACGATGCCGGCCGCGTCCGAGCCCGGCTCGCGCAGGCCGCGGGTCTTGTAGACGCCGGTCGCGATGAGCACGGCGTCATGCTTGCCGCGGATCGCGTCGAAGGAAATATCGGTGCCGACATTGCAGTTCATCACGAACTCGACGCCCGAATCCTCGAGCTGCTTGACGCGCTGCATGACGACGTCTTTTTCCAGCTTGAAGCCGGGGATGCCGTAGGTGAGCAACCCGCCAGCGCGGTCGTAGCGGTCATAGACAGTGACCTGGACGCCGACACGGCGCAGCATATCCGCCGCCGCAAGGCCGCCCGGGCCCGCACCGATGATGCCAACCGTTTCCGCGCGTTCGGTCGCCGGCTTGATCGGCTTGACCCAGCCCATGTCCCAGGCGGTGTCGGTGATGTATTTCTCGATCGCGCCGATGGTAACGGTGCCGTGGCCCGATTGCTCGATCACGCAGTTGCCTTCGCACAGGCGGTCCTGCGGGCAAATGCGGCCGCAGATTTCCGGGAAGGTGTTGGTCGACTGGCTGATCGCGTAGGCCTCTTCGAGGCGGCCTTCGGCGGTCAGGCGCAGCCAGTCCGGGATGTTGTTGTGCAGCGGGCAGTGCGAGTGGCAGTAGGGCACACCGCATTGCGAGCAGCGCGAGGCCTGCTCGGTCGCTTTCGCATCGGCGAATTCGCGATAGATCTCGTTGAAGTCGTGGTTGCGCACAGCCGCGTCACGTTTCTCGGGCATTTCCTTCGTGGTCGTGACGAACTTGAGCATGCGTTGCTTGGCCATGGCTGCGCCTCCTAGATAAATCCGGCCAGCCCTCGTACACCCGAACGCAAGAAAAATAAAGTCAGCAATTGTGACTTAAATTGCGGAATTTTGCGGCCTGCCGCCGCGACATATGGTCAATTCCAGCAAAATTAGGTCAGGACATTATACCTAACGCCTAGTAACCCTGCACGAGTGCGAGGATTACGACCGAGCCGATGATGATTCGCCACCAGCCGAACAGGGCGTAGCCGTGGCGGCTGACGAAATCCAAAAGCCCGCGCACCACGAAAACCGCCGAGACGAAGGCAAAGACGAACCCGATGACGATCAGGTTCAGGTCATCCGCCGACAGGACATCACGATTCTTATAGAGATCATAGGCAAAAGCGCCCGCCATCGTCGGCATCGAAAGGAAAAAGCTGAATTCCGCCGCGGCGCGCTTGGAAACGCCCATCAACATGGCACCGACGATTGTCGCGCCCGAACGCGAGGTGCCGGGAATCATCGCAAGGCATTGAATCACGCCGATCTTGAACGCTGTCGACAGCGGCAGGTGCGACGCGTCGTCATAGTGCACCTCAAGCTTCCAGCGATCGACCAGCAGCAACACGATGCCGCCCAGGATCAGCATCACTGCGATCAGCATCGGCGTTTCAAACAGGACGCGCTTGATGATGTCATGGGCAAGAACGCCCACGACCACCGCCGGCAGGAAGGCGATCAGCACCGACAGGATAAACCGTCGGGCCTGCGGATCATGCGGCGCGGCACGGAAGGTATTGAACAAAAGACGCGCATAGACGCCGACAATCGCGAAAATCGCGCCAAGCTGGATCACGACTTCAAAGGCCTTGCCCGAGCTTTCGAACCCGAGGAAATGCCCAGCCAGCAGAACATGGCCCGTCGAAGAAACCGGCAGGAACTCGGTCAGCCCTTCGAGCAGACCGAGCAACCCCGCAACGATTGTGTCGTTCATCACGAGAGCTTGCGCAGATTCTTCGCAGAGGCGCGCAGGGCTTCGTACTGGCCATGCGGGCGGAAACGCCACAGGTAGTCGGGCAGAACCGCCGCGGCCGGGGTCGGCGTGATGCCAAGCTCGGCAAAGCCGTTCGCGTCCTGCGCCACGACATTGTCGCGCTTGAGGTTCTTGACCTGATCGCGGGTCAGGATCTTGTTGACGATCAGGCCGCCCGAAACGATCTGCACGAGGTCAAGCGCGCCGCCGATCACCGAACCGATGCCGAAGGGCAGGTTCAGGATCAGACGCTTGCGGTTGGTGATCTGGAGCATCTCGGCCATCAGATCCTTGAAGGTCGCGACATCAGGCCCGCCCAGTTCGTAGGTGCCGCTGGCCTGGCCCAGCACGGCCTTTTCGGCGGCCTGCGCGACGTCCTCGACCCAGACCGGCTGGAAGCGGGTGTTGCCACCGACTAGCGGCAGCACCGGAGTAAAGCGCGTCATCGTGGCGAATTTGTTGAAGAAACCGTCTTCGGTTCCGAAAATCACCGACGGGCGGAGAATCACAGCGTCGGGATAGGCGGCGAGAATCGCGTCTTCGCCTTCGGCCTTGGTGCGCGCGTAATCGCTTTCGGATTTCGCATCGGCGCCGATCGCCGAGATATGCACGAGGCGGCCAACGCCTTCCTCGGCGGCGATGCGGGCGATGCGGCCCGCGCCCTCGGTCTGAACGGCATCAAACTTGTTCTTGCCGCAAGCGACAAGGATACCCACGCAGTTCACCACCGCGTCCGCGCCCTTCATGGCGGCGCGCACGCTGACGTCGTCACGAATGTTGCAGGTGACCGGCTCGACCTGACCGACCGCACCGTAGGGTTTGACGAACAGCGCCTCGTTCGGGCGACGCACGGCGACGCGCACGCGCCAGCCCTGTTTTGCCATCCGACGAGCGATGTAGCGCCCCACAAACCCCGAACCGCCATAGATCGTGACCAGCTTGGACATCGGCTTCGGCCTTTCTGCATGTAGAAAATGTCGCACCTTGATTAGCGCCTCACCCCCCATGGAACAAGGGCAAAGGGATATTGGTTGAAACTTATGCAAGAAATTCTTCACAGCCCCCGTTGACAGCCCCCGCCGCCGGATATATCTCGCGCTCCACGACACCTGCCCAGGTGGCGGAATTGGTAGACGCGCACGGTTCAGGTCCGTGTGCCGCAAGGCGTGGAGGTTCGAGTCCTCTCCTGGGCACCATATCTCTAGAGCCCCGCATCCGGTCCGGATTGCGGGGCTCTTGATTTTCCGACGCCCGCCCAAAGCAAACGATAACAGATGGTTAATGCCGGGCGCGCTCCGGCTACGACATGTTTGCACCCGCTCGACAGGATGGCCCGCAATCACATCACGCGGGAGACTTGGATGTCGGACCTCTCTACTCGGCTGGGGCTGCCTTATCTGCAGCCATCGCAGGCGCAAAAGCATGTAACCCATAACGAGGCGCTGCAGACGCTGGATATTCTCGTGCAGCTCGTGGTGGAGGATTTCTACGCGAATCTTCCCCCCGAGGTGCCGGTTGAAGGGCAGGTCTGGGCGCTTGGCGTAAATCCGATCGGGGCTTGGGCGGGTAAGGGGCTGATGCTGGCGACCTGGCTGCAGGGCGCCTGGATCTTTGTCACGCCGCAAATCGGTTGGCGCGCGGCGCTTGGCACGGAAATTCGCCTCTGGGATGGCGGCGAATGGGCGCTGCCTGCGGCTGGCGATCTCGCGAATCTGGACGGTGTGGGAATCAACACCGGCTATGATCTGGTGAATCGCCTCGCGGTGTCTGCGCAGGCAACGCTGCTGACCCACGAAGGCGCCGGGCATCAGCTTAAGATTAACAAGGCGAATGCGGGCGACACCGCGAGCCTGCTGTTCCAGACCGGCTGGTCCGGGCGCGCCGAGATGGGCACCGCCGGCGCCGATGATTTTGCGATCAAGGTCAGCGCGGATGGCACGGCATGGCAGACGGGCGCGAGCTTTGACCCCGCGACGGGGCGCGCCAGTTTCCCGAATGGCGCGGAAGCCGCGAGCCTCACCCTGAGCGGCGCAGTGAACGGACCCGGCGCTGCGGCCCTCGGCGGGCTCCGCTGCGGCTATGGTGGCAGTGCGAATGCGATCGTGCTGAGCTACGGCGTGACCGCACTGGTTCCCGGGCTGCGCCTGCGCTTTACCGCCACGTCCTACAATACCGGCGCCACGACCATTAACCTCGATGGGCTCGGGGCAATCGCCTGCGTGACCGTGACGGGGGCGCCGCTGCCTGCGGGCTATATCCGCACCGACGCCGAAACCGAGGCGTTCTACACCGGTAGCACCTGGGTTCTGCGCCGCGCGCCCGAGCGGATCACCAATGCCAACGGCATTGCCTGGCGCTACGAAGATGGGCGGCAGATCTGCGAACACAGCTTTGACGCCGGCGACACGCGGGCGCAGGGCAATGGCACCTTCGACGACCCCTATCGCTCGGTGAACCTGAGCTGGAGCTTTCCGGCGGTGTTTGCCGCAGCCCCGAGCCATTTCAGCGGGCATTGCCGCACCCAGTCCTCCACCACTGCCCGCATCCAGTATCTGGTCGGTCGCCAGCTGACGACCACAGGGGCGAGCGAAATGTGGGTGGTGCGCGGCAGTTCCTCGAACACGGCAAGCAGCCTTGTGCCCACGGTGCTGCACCTGATCGCCTCGGGCGTCTGGTACTAAGGAGACGCACATGAAGATCATTCTTTCCCCGCAAGTTCGCTTCGATGCGGCGCCGATGGCTCTGGAGCGTATGGGCGACAGCCTGACGATCAACGGCGAAACCGTGGCGCTTCAGATCGAACCAGACGACGAGACGCCGCTTCACCCGGCGCTTGTCGGATGGCCCTCGCGTGAAGAGAGCGAATGGGTCGTGACGCTTCTCTATCCGATCCCGCCGGATGCGGCCGAGGCGGCGCGTTTCCCTGAGCCGATCATGGTCAGGGGCGACGGCATGATTGCAACTCCGTGATCAAACTCGCTTAAAGGTTGCAGAACTTCCTCTGCGCAGTTAACCGTGAAGTACGGGGCGCGCGCGCAGAGGGAGGCAATGCATGGCGATCGGGCTGGTGCATTTCAATCACGCCAATTCAGGCAATCTGACGGTCTGGACCGATATGCGCAGCTCCAGCTGGAAGCCCAATTACGGCGACATGCTGGTCTGCGCCTCGATCATCCGGCAGCTCGATTGCGCCGATGGCCCCCGCGTCGGGTTTGGCGGCGAGATGAAGGCCCCTGTCGAACGCGCGATCGTGCGCGGATCAACCTATCTGCACCACCAATTCGACTTCGATGCCGCGAACAAGACGCTGGACAGCCTCGACGCGCCTCTGGCCATTGTCGGGCTTGGCGCGCAGAACCCGCGCTGTGAGGTCGACTTTCTGGACGATAGCGAGGGCGCGCGCGGGTTTATCGCGCGGCTGAACGAGAAATCCGCCTCGATCTCGGTGCGCGGCGATTTTACCGCTGCGGTTGTGGAACGCCTTGGCGGCAAGAACATCCGCGTGACCGGATGCCCCTCGCTTTTTTACACGCTTCAAGCGCCCGAGGTCCGGGTTTCGCCGATGCTGGGCCTGCCGCAGCGCTCGATCGGGGTGTCGATCCATTCCGGCCTGATGCACAATATTTTCTGCCATGCCCCGGACGAAGCCCGCGCCAAGCATGGTGAGGCAATCGCCTGGGCCATGGCGCAGGCGGTCAATGTCTCGATCTTCGAACAGGGCGTGATGCTGGAATTCGCGGTGGCGGACCAGACGCTGAGCTTCGAGGAGCGGCGCGCGGCGGCGGCCGAAGTCATCGCCCGGATCGGTGCCGAGGCGCTGTTTTCGCCCGAAGACCTGATGACGCGGATGGTCAGCGTGCAGAGCATCGAGGAATGGCTGGCCAAGGCGCGCGATCTTGATGCGATCATCGGTTTCCGCTTTCACGGCAACATGGTCGCGCTGCTGCAGGGCAAGCCTTGCTACTATTACACCTACGATTCCCGGCTGAAGGAATTCTGCGAGCTCTACCACCTGCCGCAGCAGGACGTGACGGAGCCTTGGGCCGACCCCGCCGAAGCGATGCGCGCGCATGATTGGGGTGAATCGAACCGCCGTTTTGCCCGGCTTAAGGATGAGTTGCGGGCATTTTATCTTGAAAACGGCTTTGCGCCGCGGCTCTGAGGCCTAGAGGTAACGGCCGAACAGCTCGTAATCGCGCGCATAGAACTCTTCGATCCGCGCGATCTGGCGCGGCGTCAGATCATCGCGCGAGAATTTCGGCCCCCCGGTCTGATCCCGCCCGATCACCAGCGACTTGCCCGTCCGTTCTTCGAGGGTCTGGCGCAGATCCTCCATCTGGTGAAGGCCGAAAATCCGCGAGAACCACGCCGGATCTTCGCCCAGATAGGCGGTCATCGGGTCGGAATGATGGGTGATCGTGCCGAAATGCTTGCGATAGCCTTCAAGGTTATCGACGAATTCGCTCAGCGTCGGGTCGGGGCGAAGACCTTCGTTCAGAGCGGCCTTCTTGAAGCGCGGGGCCGACAGTTCCTGATGGTGGACGACGCGATTGGAATAGCAGGACAACAGCCGCGCTACCGGATCGCGCACCACCGTCACCCGGAAATGATCCTCGCGATCCTGCGGCGCGCTTTGGGCAAAGGCTACGCTCGTGTAAACGCGATGGATGTTGAGCTTCTTGCCATTGGTGATCAGGTCGTTCGGATTCACATCGTTCTGGATGTAAAAGAACACCTTCTTCAGCGAGGTGCAGGCGATCTTGGGAACGGGGTAGTAGCTTAGCTTCCTGTCGTAGACGAATACCGACATCCGGTCCTCACTTCTGCGCCGCGCTCTTGAATCCGGCCTGCAATCTTTGCGCCAGAGGGCGAACGGCCTCAACCCAGTCGCGAGCGTTCATATCGGCGCGCGCGCGTTCGGACAAGCGACGCAACAGCGCGCGGTCGCGCGACAGCCGGTCCAGCGCCGACAGGCAGCCAAGCACAGCCCCCTCAAGCGGCAGCAATACGCCGTTTTCACCGTCGTGCAGCACCTCTGACACCGCGCCGACATCGGTCGCAATCACAACAACACCCTGACGCATCGCTTCAAGGATCGTCAGCGGCAGGCCTTCGTAGCCGGACAGCAGGACCAGCACATCGGCCCAGTCATAGGCGGCGATCAGCTCTTCCGGTGAGGTCAGCACCGGCTCGACATGGCGCGCGACAACCGCGGGCAGGGGCGCACCGGCCATTACCGCCCCGCCGATCACCCGCCAGTCGAATCGCGGCGCCTCGGCGCTGGTCATCACCTCGGCCAGCCGCTCGAGCCCCTTCTGCGCATCCAGCCGCCCCAGATACATCACCCGCAACGGCTCTGCGGGATCGCGCCCGGCGCGCTGCCTAAGGCTGGCCTGCGCGATCTCTGCCGGCAGCGGAAAACTGGGCGCATTCGGCACCGCGACGATCTTGTCCTGCGGGATGCCCATCGCATGGCACCAATCCGCAAGCTGATGCGAACAGGGCGCGAAATAATCGAACGCATGCTCGTAAGCCGCCGAAAGATAGGTATTCCCGACCGGTCGCCCGAATGCCGACAAATCGGAAAGATGCAGCGAACTGACCGTCTGGATGCCAAGTCTGCGCAACTGCCCCATCACGCCGGCGGCCGCGCCGCCATGAAAGCTGATCACGACATCAAGCCAATGCAGCATGCCCAAAAGCCGCCCATGCGCGCCGTCCTGCGCCCAGCCCGGCACCTCGGTCCCAAGATAGGCGCCCTGCCCCCCGCCCCAGGCGCGAAACGCCGGATCGGCCAGGAAGTTGATGCTGCCGACAAGCGCGCGCCACTCGTCGGAAATCGCCGCATCGCTCCGCTCCAGCACAAACAGATGCGGCTCGAAACCCCAGGACCGGAGCGCCCGCACGAAGTTCAGCGCGACTTTCTCGACCCCGCCGAACTCGATCAGCGGCAACAGGATACCAACATGCCGCCCACCATCGCGGAGCCGCGGATAGGCCACACCATCCGACAGTTCACGACGCAGAATCAGGTGCGGCGCCTCGCGAATGGCGATGTCCCCCTTGCGCCAGCCCAGCTGCATCATCGCGCCACGACGCCAGGGCGACGCGCGAAGCCGCTGCACCATCGACAGGAAGGAAAACACAGCCGTTCCCGCAATCGGAGCAGACTGCGGCGGCAGGTTCAGCTCCAGCAGCCGGATCGCAGGCTGGCAGGCCGCGCTGGCCAGTGAGTTGATCCAGGCCGCGCTTTCATCCTGCAGCGTCTCACGCAGGAGCGCCGTGCGGATCATCAAGACATTCGCGAGAACCTGCCGCCCCTCGGGCCGATCGCTCTGCGACAGGCCGGCACGCCCCTCAGAGCCGGGCTGTAGCAACAGCGCCGAAATGCCCTTTTGGTCCGCTGCGGCCTCCAGCGCCCAGAACGCCCAGTGCAGCATCTTTGCCGCCTCCAGCTGTTCCAGACCGGCCTCGGTCGCGACCACCATGAACGGCGGCGACGGATGGCGCGATGGGTCCGATTGGCTAAGCCAGATCCGCTGCGAAAACGCTTCGGGCGAAAGACGCTCGGTCTCCTGACCGGGGTCCGAACTCAGCGCCACCTCGTCGCGGTCACTCAGATAGATCGCGAAGCGCGGCGCCTCGGCCTGCTCAAGCCGCATCAACATCGCGGGCCGGAATGCCTCGCGATGCTTTTCACGCATCGCAAGACGGATGGCAGCGCCCTCGCGCTCGGCCTCGCGCAGCATGCTTTCGGGACGCTTGCGATACAGAAACCCGAAATCCTCAAGGTTCACGCCCGTGAACCCCGCCGCCGCAGCCGAGAGGAAAAATTCCCAATCCTCAAAGCCCTTGCGAAAGCTCGTGTCAAAGACCACGCCCGCCTCAAAGACAGCGCGCCGGATCAGGCTACCGGCCTCGCAAATGTTCATCTGCGCATGCAAAAGCTGCGAATAGGGGCCGCCGTAATCCCCGGCATAGCGCTGCCCGAACATGTCGATATTCGGATAGACCCAGCCCGCCTCGGGATGCGCCTCAAGCGCGGCCAGCGCGCGCGCGAGCGCCTTGGGCCGCAAGCGGTTGTCGGCATCAAGCAGATACACCGCCTCGACCTCGGGAAAGGTTTCAAGCGCGAAGCGGATGCCACGGTTGCGGGTATCGCTCAGCCCGCCATTCGGCTTCGGCAAATAGATGACGCGGCCGGGATGGGCGCGCGCATAGTCCAGACAGGTCGCCTCGGTCTCAGCGAACGGACAGCCGTCATTCACCAGGATCAGCACGATCCCGAACTCAGCCTCCTGCGCGAGCACGCTTTCGATCGCCTCGATCAGCAGCGCCGAATGCCGATAGATCGGCACCACGACCGCCACGCGGTCGCGCGAAAGCACCTCGGCGCTCATTCCGCGGCCACCTTCGCGGTTTTGCCGATCATGCGGAAGAAGCAGGCCTCGACCGGAGCGGGCGCCACACTTTTGCCCGCGACGCGGCTGAGCAAATAGAGATCATGCGGCTCGGCAAGCGGCTGGTCGAGGAACAGGTGCAACTCGCGCCATTCATTCGGCGGCAGGCGCAGCCAGTCCGAGACCCGCCCCTGATCGAACTGCGGCAGGTGTGAAGCAACCCGTTTGCGCGCGTTCGCCGGGGCCAGCGCATAGGCATATTCGACCTCGGGCCCGGCTTCCTGCTCAGTCTTCACACCGCCGAAAATATGCACCATACCCGGCCGCCCTGCCCCATCAATGCGCGCCGCGGCCACCGCCTCGCTTTTCGGGCGCACGAAAAGCCCCGTGCGCAGATCCGAGAACTCGACCGCGCCCGGCTCGGGCGAGGCATTCTGCGCCCGGCGCAGCGCCGAGAGCCCGATATTCCATTCATCCGGCATCGGCGCCAGCTGCGCCGGATGGCCATCGACCGGCAGGGCCGCCTGCGTGCCCGGCACGAATTTCCAGAGCCGCAGCGCCAGCATCGGCGCACCGGATCGCGGCGTGAAGCGCGGGTCCGGGTGCGGCATCGAAGGCATCAGGCGCAACTCGCTTTCGCCCTCCCAAACCAGCCGCAGCACCGCCGTTTGCGGATCGGGGCCCAGCGCGCGCGCCAGCGACAGCCGCAGCCAACCCTCGGTCAACTGATGTGCCGGGATCACCCAGTCCGCCACCGCCTCACCATCTTCCAACAGTTCCAGCGTCACCCGCAGGCTGCCCGCGCCCGATACCGGCGCAGACCGCAGACAAATGCCGATATCGCTCAGGCCGGGGCTGTCTGCGGGCAGGCGCTGTTCGATCTCGTCGCCCGGGCGCAGGCTCAGCGCGGGCAGGCCCGGATCGGGCGAAAGCGTCATCGTCAGGCTACGCTCCGAGCGAACGATCCGGTGGAAATAGGCCTCAAGGCTCGCGAAGGCGCCTTGCATATTGTCGTGGTCGCGCCGCAGCAGCGCCACTTCGCGCATCAGCCGGGTCTTGCCCGCATGGCTGCGCCGAAGCTGCGAAGACAGCCGCCGCGCAATCGCCGCAAACACCTCGGCCTCGCGGTTTCGCGCACGCGTGTGGTCTTCCAGATCCAGCCCATCGGCCACACCAAACTCGACCCGCCAGAGTCGATCGGCAATGGCGTGGGCCTCAAGCGCGGAGCGCGAAAGCGCCAGAAAGCAAAGAACATCTCCGGGCAGGCCCTGCGCCGGGCCGATCAGGTTGCCCTCCAGATCGCAAAACGTCCGATCGTCGGCCCCGATCACCGCGACTTGCGCGATAGCCGATAGAAAAGACGCGGATTTCGCATCGGAATTTACAACTATAACGATAGGTTTCCAGGATTCATCCATTCCGAAAATCTTTCGAGACAGGCCAAAAGGCTTCGCATCCGGCACAGAGAAATTGCCGGCTGCGACCTCATACTAACTAATTTTATATTAGAAAATAGCTTTCGTTACGCCTTAATCGCGCAAAAGCTCCTGAAGGTGCTGCGCATAGGCGCTTTGACCATGACACTCGCATAAGGCGAAAAGTTGATTGCGATCAATCCAGCTAGCACGATAGGCGATTTCTTCGGGGCAGCCGGTCTGCAACCCTTGCCGCTGTTGCAAGGTCCGCACGAAATTCCCGGCATCCAGCAGGCTGCCCTGCGTGCCGGTATCGAGCCAGGCATAGCCGCGGCCCATGATCTCGACTGTCAGCGCACCCTCGGCAAGATAGCCCGAGAGCAGATCGGCAATCTCAAGCTCGCCGCGCGCCGAAGGGCGGATTTCGGCGGCCCGCTCGGGCGCCGCTCCGTCAAGGAAATAAAGCCCCGTCACCGCATAGCGCGAGGGCGGCGCCGCGGGCTTTTCAACGATCGCCCGGGCGCGCCCATCGGGGTCGAATTCCAACACACCGTAGCGCTCGGGGTCCGAGACCCGGTAGCCAAAGATCGTACCCTCGGGCCGCGCCATCGCCGCCGCGAGAACCTCGGTCAGGCCATGGCCGAAGAAGATGTTGTCCCCAAGAACCATCGCCGAGGGCGCCCCGGCCAGAAAATCGCGCGCCAGCAGATAGGCCTGCGCGAGGCCCTCGGGGCGCGGCTGTTCGATGAAGGCAAAGCTCAGCCCCCATTGCGACCCATCCCCCAGCAGGCGACGGAATTGCGGCTGATCTTCGGGGGTGGTGATGATCGCAATCTCGCGAATGCCGGCCAGCATCAGCACGCTCAGCGGATAATAGATCATCGGCTTGTCATAGATCGGCAAAAGCTGTTTCGAGGCCCCCATCGTGATCGGGTACAGCCGCGAGCCGGTGCCACCGGCCAGAATGATGCCCTTGCGCGTCATGTCGCCTCCTCCAGTTCCCTCAGCACGGTGCCCAGCGCGGCGCGCCAGTCGGGCCGCTTGATGCCGAACACCGCCTCGGTGCGGGTGCAGTCGAGCCGCGAATTCAGCGGGCGGCGGGCGGCGACCGGGTAGTCGTCTGATCCGATGCCATGCACCTGCGTCACGCGCCCGGCCTGACGCAGGATCTCGCGCGCGAAATCGGCCCATGAGACATCGGGCGCACCCGCGAAATGATAGGTGCCCGAGGTGCCGGGGTCGGCCCTCAGCGCCCGCGCGATCTGCAAGAGCGCCTCGGCCAGGGCACGCGCCGGGGTCGGCCCGCCGATCTGGTCCTCGACCACCAAAAGGTCGGGCCGGTCTTGTGAGAGGCGCAGCATCGTGGTGACGAAATTCGGCGGGCGCGCCGAAAACACCCAGCTCGTGCGCAAGATGATATGGGCGCCGCCCGCGGCCCGCACGCCCGCTTCGCCCGCCGCTTTCGAGGCGCCATAGACATTCAGCGGCGCGACCGGATCGCCGGGCTGATGCGGCGCAACGCCTGCGCCATCAAAGACGTAATCGCTGGAAATATGCACAAACCCCGCGCCCAGCGCCACCGCCGCACGGGCCATCGCGGCGGGAGCTTCGGCGTTCATGCGGTGGGTGCGCGCCGGGTCATCCTCGGCCAGATCCACCGCCGTGAAAGCCGCCGCGTTGATCACCATCTCGGGGCGAAACGCCGTGATCGCAGCCGCACAGGCCGCCGGATCTTCGAGGTCAGCCTCGGCGCGGCCCAGAAACCGGGCCTCGGGCGCGAGTTGCCGCAATTCGCGCGCGACCTGCCCGGTGCTACCAAAGACCAGAAGCCTCATGCCCCCGCCCCCAGCCGCCGCCCGACGCCGTCGCGCTGCAACAGCGGGCGCCACCAATCCTCGTTGTCCAGATACCAGCGCAGGGTGCGGCGCAACCCCTCCTCGACGCTGACCGAGGGGCGCCAGCCCAGTTCCGCCGCGATCCGGCCGGGGTCGATCGCATAGCGCCGGTCATGGCCGGGGCGATCCGGGACAAAGGCGATCAGCCGATCATGCGGCGCGGCCTCGGGGCACAGGCGGTCCAGCTCGGCGCAGAGAAACCGCACGAGGTCGATATTGCGCAGCTCAGCCTCGGCGCCGATGTTGTAGCTGCGCCCGGGCTCCCCGCGTTCCAGCACCTGCAAGAGCGCCTCGGCGTGATCCTCGACGAAAAGCCAGTCGCGCGTGTCCGCGCCGTCGCCGTAAACCGGGATCGGCCGCCCCGCGAGCGCATTCAGGATCACCACCGGGATCAGCTTTTCGGGAAACTGGCGCGGCCCGTAATTGTTCGAGCTGTTGCTGAGCACGACCGGCAGACCATAGGTCGCGCCCCAGGCCCGCACGAGATGGTCGGACCCCGCCTTGGTCGCGGAATAGGGCGAGCGCGGGTCATAGCCCGTATCCTCGGTGAACCGCCCCTCGGGGCCGAGCGCGCCGAACACCTCGTCGGTCGAGATGTGATGGAAGCGAAATGCCTCGGGCCGGCCGACGCCCTGCCAATGGGCGCGCGCGGCCTCAAGCAGGTTGAACGTGCCGACAAGGTTCGTTTCCACGAAGGCCGCAGGCCCGTCGATCGAGCGATCGACATGGCTTTCGGCGGCCAGATGCATCACCGCGCCGGGCACCTCTTCGGCAAACACGCGGGCCAGCGCGGCGCGATCCCGGATGTCGGCCTGCACGAAGCGATAGCCGGGATCGGCAGCAATATCATCGAGGTTCGCAAGGTTGCCCGCATAGGTCAGGGCATCGAGGTTCACTACCCGATACCCGCGCGCCAGTGCCAGCCGCACCACGGCCGAGCCGATGAACCCCGCACCGCCAGTGATCAGGATCTTCATCGCGCACCCTCCCAGACGAAGGGCGAGTGCCAAGTATCGAAGCCGGGCGCGTCTGCGTCGCGCGGCGAGAGGATCGGCGCGCCACCCTGCCCCCAGTCGATGCCAAGGCTGTCCCAGCGCACCGCGCCATCGGCCTCGGGCGCATAGGGCGCGGTGCATTTGTACTGCACCTCGGTGTCGGGCTCGAGCGTGAGGAACCCGTGCAGGAACCCTTTCGGGATCAGCATCTGCCAGCCGTTTTCCGCGCTCAGCCGCTCGGCCAGCCAGCGCCCGTAACCCGGCGAGCCGCGCCGCGCATCCACCGCCACATCGAGGATCGCGCCACGCGTGCAACGCACGAGCTTGTCCTGCGCATGGGGCGGCGCCTGATAATGCAGCCCGCGCAGCGTTCCTGCCGCGTGCGAGAGTGAATGATTGTCTTGCACGAAGTTCAGATCGAGCCCCGCCGCGGCCATTTCCCCCGCGCTCCAGCTTTCGCTGAACCAGCCGCGCGCGTCCTCATGCCGGCGCGGGCGCAGCAGCATGACCCCTTGCAGCGTCGTCGGCCTGATCTCCATGAGCGGTCTTTCGCGGGAACGGATTGCCTGTTGGCGAAACCCTAGGGTCTGCCCGATGCGCGCGCAACGACCAACTGGCGGCGTGGTTTCGGCTTGTTAAACGGGCGCTTGGGCGTCAGCGCGCGAGCCGACGCATCGAGAGCCAGCTGGCCAGCGCCATCGCCCCGGCGGTCGCGAGGCACAACGGCAACCCGCCCGCCTGATAGCTCAGCCCGGACAGGAGCGTCCCCAGAAGCCGCCCCGCCGCATTGGCCATGTAGTAAAACCCCACATCCATCGTCACCCGGTCTTCGCTGGAAAAGGCGA
Source organism: Pseudothioclava arenosa (assembly GCF_002358085.1). Lineage (GTDB taxonomy): Bacteria > Pseudomonadota > Alphaproteobacteria > Rhodobacterales > Rhodobacteraceae > Pseudothioclava > Pseudothioclava arenosa. Next base: position 11,066 of record NZ_NTJD01000013.1, on the reverse strand, counting down.
GGATCAGGTAGGAATGCAGTGAGGAGTTCAGCGCAAAGACAAAGCCGAACAGCAAGAGCCCCGCGACCAGCGCCACCGTCAGCCACAGCGCGGGCGCCCCCGCCAGAAGCGCCAGCGCCGCCAGCCCGAAGGGGATCGGCGTCAGCAGCCCCGCCCAGCGCGCCGCCGCCCGCGCGGCATGGGCTTCTTCCGCCCGCGCGGCCCGCAACAGCCGCGGCGCCATGCCCTGCACAAAGCCGTAACCGATGATCCAGAGCGCCATGAACCCGCCGACAAGGAAAAACGCCTCGCGCCCTCCCTCGGGCGTGCCATCCGACAGCACCGCGTGGAAATAGATCGGCAGGCCCACGACGAACCAGACATCACGCGCGCCAAACAGGAACATCCGCGCCAGCGACAACCCGTTGATCCGCGGATCGCGCGAAAAGATCGCGGCGAATTTCGTGCCCTTCTTGCCCGTCGGCAGGCCCTTGGGCAGGAACAGCATCACCGCCAGCAAGATTGCCGCCAGCAGCGTCGCCATCCCCCAGAGCGAGGCCCGAAACCCGAACAGCCCGAGCGCCGCCGCCCCCACGAAAAACCCCGCGCCCTTGACCGCGTTCTTGGAACCGGTCAGCACCGCGACCCAGCGAAACAGCGCGCCATCGCCCTTGGGCGCCAAAAGCTTGACTGCCGATTTCGAGGACATCTTGGCCAGATCCTTGGCCACGCCCGAAGCGCCCTGCACCGCCATCACATAGATCACCGAAACCGTCACGCCCCAGCCCGGGTCCATCCCCGCCAGCGCGACGAGGGCGCTGATCTGCAAGGCCAGCCCGCCATAAAGCGTCGCCGCCAGACCAAAGCGCGCCGCCAGCCAGCCGGCGGCAAGGTTCGTCACGATCCCCGCAATCTCATAAAGCAGGAACAGCCAGGCCAGCTCGATCGGCGAAAACCCCAGCCCGTTGAAATGCAACAGCACCAGCATCCGCAGCGCGCCATCCGACAGCATGAAGGCCCAATAGGCCGCCGTCACCGCCGCATAGGCGCGCAGCGGATTTTCCGTGGTCATGCGAGCGACCCCGCAATCATCCGCGCGATATCGCCCAGGCGGCAGGCATAGCCCCACTCGTTGTCGTACCAGGCGTAGATCTTCACCTGCGTGCCGTTGATCACCATCGTCGAGCGCGCATCCACGATCGAAGAGCGGCTGTCGTTGGTGTAATCGCACGAGACAAGCGGGCGGGTTTCATAGCCCAGAATGCCCTTGAGCGGGCCGCTGGCGGCCGCCTCGAACAGCGCGTTCACCTCTTCGGCGCTGGTCTCGCGCTCGACCTCGAAAACGCAGTCGGTGATCGAGGCATTCAAGAGCGGCACGCGCACCGCATGGCCATTCAGCCGCCCCTTCAGCTCGGGGTAGATCAGCGTGATCGCCGTGGCCGAGCCGGTCGTCGTCGGGATCAGGTTCATCAGCGCCGAGCGCGCACGCCGCATGTCCTTCGCGGGGCGGTCGACGATGGTCTGGGTGTTGGTCACGTCATGGATCGTGGTGATCGAGCCGTGCTTGATGCGCAGGTTCTCGTGGATCACCTTGACCACAGGCGCGAGGCAATTCGTCGTGCAGCTCGCCGCCGTCACAAGCTTCTGCGAGCCGTCGTACAGATCGTGATTGATGCCGTAGACGATGTTCAGCGCACCGCCATCCTTGACCGGCGCCGAGACCACGACCTTTTTCACGCCCGCGTCGAAATAGGGCGCGATCTTGGCCTCGGCCTTGAAGACGCCAGTGCAGTCGATCACCAGATCGACGCCCAGCTCGGCCAGCGGCAGATCCTCGATGCGCTTTTCCTGCGTCAGCCGCATCCGGCGCCCGTTGATCGTGAGCGCGTCGGGCTCGTGGCCGATCTGCGCGGGCCAGCGGCCGTGAACCGAGTCGAACTCCAGCAAGAGCGCGTGCTGCTCGGGGTCGCCCGAGATGTCGTTCAAAAGCACGATCTCACAGCTCGGATCAGTGTCGATCAGGTCGCGCAGCACCAGTTTTCCGATGCGGCCAAGGCCATTCAGGGCAATACGGGGCATGGGTCAGTCTTTCTGTTGGGCGTCCATGCCGATCGCATCGACATGGGATTGAAGGGACAGCCGGTCGAGGCTGGCAAAGGGCAATTCGACGAAAGCCGCGATCCGGCGGCGCAGCGCGCCATAGGTCGTTGCAAAAACCAGCGCCTTTTCCGCATCGCTGCCCGTCGCCTTCACCGGATCGGGCAGACCCCAGTGGCCGGTAATCGGCTGGCCGGGCCAGGGCGGGCATTCTTCGGCCGCCGCCGTGTCGCAAACGGTAAAGACGAAATCCATCACCGGCGCATCCGGCGCCTGAAACTGCAAGATGCTCTTGGAGTGCAGATCGGCGGTGTCGTGGTGATTGCGTTGCAGGACCTCGATCGCATGCGGATTCGGCCCTGCGCCGGGGGTCGTTCCGGCGGAATAGGCGTTGAACCGCCCGCCGCCCAAATCCCGCAACAGCGCCTCGGCAAAGAGCGAGCGCGCGGAGTTTCCAGAGCAGATGAAGAGAACGTTATAGGTCTTGCCCGTCATGTCAGGGCCCTCCTCGGGAAGCGACCGCAAAGAGCCCATCAGATCGGGCCGGGCGCGGCCAATATCGAGCGCGAGATAGCCGATCAACATCTCGGTGGTGTGAAGATCGACCGAATAGATCAGCGAACGCCCCTGTCGATCCGCCTTCACCAAGCCGGCTTTGGCCAGATCCGACAGGTAATGCGACAGCGTGTTCTGCCGCAGCTCCAGCGCCTCGGCGATCTCGGTCGGACGCGCGCCCTGCGGAGCAAAGCGCATCAGCAGCCGGAAAACGGCAAGACGACCGGGGTGGCCAAGCGTGGCAAAAGCTTGAGTGGCGAGGCTTTGTTCCATATTTCCGGAATATCGGAAATATTCGAATTTACCAGTGAAGATTTCGTGACGGCCTGAGGGCCTTGCACGATGCAATCGCTCGGCCACGCCAACCGCGGGCTTTGTCAGGTTGCTGACGTCGCAGCGTCCGGGTAGTTCAGGTCCATGTTGAACATCGAAGATTTGTCGCGGATCAAAGGCTTTCGGTTTCCGAAGAGTGTCATCGGATACGCCGTCTGGGGGTACTGTCGCAAACTTTCGACTTTCTGAGCGCGCGTGATATGTTCGCGTTGTCAGGGAGTTGGCAAGAGGCGGTTGGCGTGATCGAGTTCAAGGGCGTGCATTATTCGAAGTCCGTGATCCTGCACGCGGTTTTCTTCTACCCCCGCTACGCCGTCTCCTACCGTGACTTGGAGGAGATCATGACAGAGCGCGGGGTGAAGGTCGACCATGCCACGCTGAACCGTTGGGTGGTGAAGTTTGCGCCGCTGATCGCGGCCCGGGCGCAAGCGAGAAAGCGGCCAGCCGCCACTTCTTGGCGGATGGACGAGATACATCAAGGTGAAGGGTCGCTGGACCTACCTCTACCGGGCTGTGGACCGCGGATGGGCAAACCCTTGATTTCATGCTCTCTGAGCGCCGCGATCTGGCCGCCGCACGGCGGTTCTTCAAGCGAGCAATCAGCACGAACGGTGTGCCGGATCGGATCGTCATCGACAAGAGTGGCGCCAACCTCGCAGGGCTACAGGCGGTGAACGTGAGCCTGAAATTCACCGGCTGCGGGTGCACCATCGAGATCCGACAGGTCAAATATTTGAATAACATACTTGAACCGGACCACCGCTTCATCAAGCGGATCACCGCCCCGATGATGGGCTTCAAGGCTTTCCACTCGGCGGCCGCCACCATCGCAGGTATCGAGACCGCGCACATGATCCGAAAGGGGCAGATCCCAACCGATAGCATGTCGGCTTTTCAGATCTTCGCCGGGCTCGCAGCATGAGTCTGTCCTACGGCGGGGCTATTCCGACTTCAGTAAAACTTTGCGACGGAACCGATTACTCTCATCGAGACCATACGTCGCTGCGTCGTCCGTAGATTCGGACCGTTGCGGTGCCCCCCGTCGGAACGCGCTTGTAGATAATCTTCACGGTCCGAATGCCGCGCACAAGGCCGGGTAGGAGCATCTTGCGGGTCCGGCTTCCGGCCGCAATGATCGACCGGACACGCAGCTCGGATGCTTCCCCGTTGCTGAACGTCACCTCTATGCTTTCGATGAAGATCGGCTTGTCTACGGCTTCGACAACAAGGCCCGTAAAGAGCCCTTTTGCCAACGTGACCGGAATAATACTGAAATTCTTGATAAGGTTGACCCTGCTCTCTCCAAGCAGGGTCCAACCCTCCCCCAACGACGAATCTGCGCGCGCCGCCAATGGAAAAGCCGCAACAAGTGCAATAAATCCGCGGCGCTTGATTTTCGCCGGAGAACCGAGACTTTTGATGGGTGCTTGAGTCATTCCTCTATCCCTTTGAGCTTGCTCATCTCTTGAGGTTCTGCATCACCGTCTTGCATTCAGCACGCATCGCGCTGTGCCACGCGCCGGATGCAATGGTCCTGATTCCTGCGATCAGAAACGCTGGCACAATGTGACGTGAAGGAAATCCTCCTGGTCGCCGTTTCGCGCATAGTCGAGGCCGATTTTCTAGGACACCCGAACGCGGAATCCGACCGCGGCGGCACGCGCCGCCGCTGTCAAGGTCTTGGGATTCGGTGGAGGGGTCGATCTGCGCCTCGCAGGATCGCCTCTCCACCTGATCCGTGGCTCTTGTCGCCCCGGTTATTCGAAGACAGTCCCGGAGAGGTCGAAATCATCGACCGCCCCTTCGCCCCGAATGAAGATCCGGTGGTTGAACCGCACGTAGTTGAGTTCGCCAGACGGATCTTTAAGCAATTCGCCAAGGGCGCCCTCGTTCGGGCCTTCGGTGATGATAAAATAGCCATCAGCCGTATTGGCCACATTGGCCGGCGCGGGATCCGATCCGCTGGTCAATGCGGAGAACTGCACAAACACATATTTGTCGCCGTCTTTGCGGATCTCGATGTTTTGGGAATTCCCCTTGAAGACGCCGACGAACGGGTCGAGGACAGCCGGATCAACACCCGCTGCGACCGGAGAGTTGGCCTCGATTCCCGTGAAGGCTTTGACCATCGAGTTCGCAATTTTCTTGTAGGCTTCGGATCCGCGATCGCTGTGGACCAAAACCACCACGGCAAAGTCGCGATCCGGGATCAGCTGCAGAAAGGAACGCGTGCCAGGCCAATTCCCGCCGTGGCTGGGGCTGGTGACCCCGTCGTAATCGTGGATGAACCATGTAAGCCCGGTAAAGTCGCCGGCCTCGGCCTCGACGGCCGGAGCGTGGGCATAGTCCAAGGCTTCTTTGGACAGCAGCTGGTTCCCGGCGGCGTCCTTGCCGTCCAGCTGAAAGCGGGCGTATTTCAGCATGTCGCTAACCGTAGACCGGAGCGCGCCGGAGGCTGCGGATTCTGGGATCAACGGAATGTAGTACGGCTTGAGATCGCTAATGTTGCCTTCGCCGTAGATCGGCGGATGACCCCATGCGTAATCTTTGGCCGGCGGGGTGGGGTCGTAGTTAAAGGATGACGAATCCATGCCGAGCGGGGTGAGCAGATTCTCTTCGATCAGATTCTCGATCGGCTTTCCGCCGGCATGCGACACCACATGGGTCGCGAAGGTGATGCTGGTGTTGTTGTACATCCAAGTTTGATCGAACGGATAGAGCTGCTCGACGTAAGCCGCCTGGAGCATGACCTTCTCGCTGATCGACCCGCCCGGAGGAACACGAAGGAACCCATGGTCGCCATACCAACCAGCGCGATGGTGGAACAGGTCAACGACCCGCGCTTTCGACGTTGCGTCGGGATCCGCGACCCTCCACCACGGCAGGAGGTCGACGACACGCGCGTTCAAATCCAGCTCGCCCCGTTCGGACAGCTGCAGGGCCACTGTCGACAGGAAGGTTTTGGTCACAGAGCCAATTTGAAATTGAGTATCAGGGGTAACGGCCTCGTCGGTGCCGACCTTCGTGATGCCGAGGCCGGCGCTGTAAGTGTTGGGCCCATGGATGACCCCGATACCAAGCCCCGGGATGTTCATTTCCTTGATCAGTTCAGCAGTTTCGGCGAGGACCGCATCAAAGGTCGCCTGACCCTCCTCCTGTGTCATGAACTGTTGGCTTTCCTGTGCAAGCGCGGGTTGAAGTGCAAGTGATGACGAAACGGTCAACGTAAATAATAGTTTCATTGGGTTCTTCACCGTATTTTTCCTCTTCGTTAGATTTCCCATTGGGTTTCTCGTTTTGATATAGTGATGTCTCTTCCCGGAAGGTTCTGTCTTCGCCGTGCAAGTCCACACCGGCAAAGGCTGCGCTCCACAAGGTTTTCCGGTTTACTGCTTCGCCATCTGCCCGACATTGAAGTAGTCGAACAGCGACCGGGCGACCTCGGCAATTGCCCGATCCCTGTCCGCCTCGGATGTCTCGCTGCTCTTGGTGAACACGGCGATTGCAAACCGGCGACCGTCGGGGAGCGTGATATAGCCGACGTCATTGGCCACTCCCCCGATGGTTCCGGTCTTGTTCCCCACGGGCGTTCCACGGGGCAGCAGGCCCTTGAGCCGGCCAGCGCCGGTGCGCGTGCGTGACATGACGTCAACCAGGAAGTCGCGGCTCTCGGCGCTTGTCGCCGCACCACTGTCGATGGCAAGCAGCAGTTGCAGCATCGCGAGGGGCGTTGCTTGGTCACGTGGATCTGCCTCGAAGTCCAGATTGCGGTCAGCCTGGATCTTCAAGAGTTCCGGCCGGGCCTTGAAGACCTCTGTGGCGAGTTTATGCGTGGCCGGTCCCGGCAAACCATAGAACTCCCCGATGATCTCGCCGGTGGGCCGATCGACTCTGATATCGCTGATCCCGATCCTGCGCAGATATTGGGTCACCGCCGCGGGTCCTCCAGCCAGTCCCATCGAGATGTCGGTCGCCGTGTTATCGCTCTCCGTGATCATCACCTCGATCACGTTCGCGATCGACAACTGGAGCCCAGGGTGAACGAATGTGCCGTTCAGCGCAGCGTCCCCGATCATCATCATGTCGGGTGTGACCTCGACCATCTGGTCGAGGCTGAGTTCCCCCCTATCCACGCGATCCAACACCGCAGCGGCGATCGCAACCTTGTAGGTGCTGGCCATGACGAAGGTTTCATCGCCATTGAAAGCGATGACGTCGTCGCCGCCGATTTCCTGCGCCGCGAAGCCGATGTGCCCGGCAAGTTTCGTGGCGACCCGCTCGATCGCGGCTCCAACCGCATCTGCGTCTGTTGTCTGGCCGTATGCCGGGCCGAAGGTGGCCGCCGCGGAAACCGCAAAGGCCATGATGGTTTTGCGTAGTTTCATTGAAGGAATCTCCTTTCTGCGAATGGGGCTTGGGCCCCTGTGCCGGCAAGCGTCATCGACGTTTTGCGCAAGGTGCCCGAGTCTCTTCACCTCTGGCTTCAGGCCTATCACGGCCGTAAGGCGATCTATTTGCATTCCATGCCAGTGGAGACATATTCTTGGCGCAAAGGGTTAACCGACAAGGGAGGACGGAACGGTGCCGATGAGCAGGAAATCTGACCCGAAATTCACGCGCGCGATGTTGGTTCTTTACCCGCTCGCAAAGGCCTTCACCTTGCGGGGCGGCGATATCGAAGCGCTTCTGGCCCGAAACGGCATTCCCCACGCCGCGATGACCGACCCCACGAAGCTGGTTGACGCCTTCACCTGTTATGCCGCGATGGAGGATATGGCGGAAACTCTTGGTGATCCGTATTTCGGTGCAAAGGTGGCAATCGAGACCGCGAGCAAGGGAACGCCAGCGTTCCGGGAAGCGGCGACCCATGCTCTTACCTTGGGGGATTTTCTGTCCCGGTTGGTGGTGGAAGTCCCAAAACAGGTTGATAACGTGCGGCACTCCGTTTCCGTCACCTCCGATGCTGCAAGCTTCGAGGTGCACCGCACCGTCAAGGTGCACAAGCCCTCAACACAGTTGGATGCAATCGGCGTGACACTATTTGTGACTCTGATAAAGAAAGGGATCGGTGAAACTTTCGACCCGAAAGACATCCTGATCACTGTCCCGACCACCAAGGGGCTTCCGCCGGGTTTTCTTCCGAAGCGGGCACTCATCACATCCCCGATCGACGGAATGCGGATTTCATTTCCGCCGCACTGGCTTTGGGCACCGTTCTCGCTGGACTGGGAACTGGCCGCGTTGCCACGCGGGGAATTCGGCCCCGACGGCCACAGCGAAGCGACGCTGACCTATCTTCGCGGCATGCTGAGGGATAATATCGCACATCCCGATCTGCGCCTTGAAAGCTTTGCCGCGATCTGTGGCCTGCATCCACGCCGCGTCCAGCGCATCATGCAGGCCATGGGCTCCTCTTTCAGCCAGATAAGGGACCACATGCGCCAATGCGTCGCCGAAGACCTTCTGTCGAAGACGGCGCTGCCCGTCTCGCAAATCGCACTTGATGTGGGGTTCTCCAGTCCGGCGGCCCTTGACCGTGCATTCAGGCGATGGACCGGTAGGACGCCGACACAATTCAGGGCAGAGTCGAAGCCCGAACAGGTTTAACCTGCCCCCGCGAAATCGCTCACGGTGATGTAGTATAAGTGCCGACCCTGAAGGAGCAGTCGAATGCGGAAGATCCGTTTCTGGCGTTATGACTACAACACGGTCAGACCGCTTTCATTGCTGGGCAACCAGACACCGCTGCAAGTGTGCCGGACGCTTGAGCAATTTGAGGGCTCCGCACCCGGTGCGCTTGCGCAAGACGGGCAACCCGAATATGCAGTCCAGCTTGCAGACTTCCATTATGACCGAGGGACCAGCAGGGGGCAGGTCACGTCGTGTGTTTACGCTCAACCTATAAACTGGGGAGAAATCTTCTGATGTTTTTTGGCGTAGATGGCGTGAAGTTCAAGGCCTGTATTCTAATGCTTGTCACAAGTCTTGCAATTGTGGGCTGCGGTTCGGCTGAACGCGGGATCATCGGCTTGGCAGCCGAACCTCAGAACGGTGATGCGGCCAACAATATCAGAAAACACGAGATCTTCATCCTGACCTCGCGTGCTCCGGACAGTGATCCAACCATTTTGTTCTCGGGAAAACGATCTTCAGAAATTGGGTTGGCGAAACTGACGGTCAGTGTGCCCCCGAACCACACACCCGGCAAGATAGAGAGCCCCCGGTCCGGCATCCCCCGTCCAACGGAGCATTTCACCGCAACCGATCCAGCAATCTTTGCGTCCGAAGGCGATTTCGTCTCCGCCTTGCAGGCAGAATTGAACCGGCGCTCTGTCCATAACCGGAACGTTTTGGTTTTTGTGCATGGCTACAACACAACCTTGTCAGAAGCAGTTCTTCGGATGGGTCAATTCGTTGAGGATTCCGGCTACGAGGGCGTTCCGGTTTTGTTCAGCTGGGCCTCCGGTGGCCATTTGTTGGACTACGTTTATGACATGAACAGCGTCCTGATCGCGCGGGACGACCTGTTGCTCGGTGCTAATCTTATCTCGAAAACCAACGCAAAGGCCGTTGATATCCTATCGCATTCCATGGGCAATCTGCTGACGGTCGAAGCAATGCGACAGGCAAAACTTAACGGCACCTTGAACCGGACAGGTCGGCTTCGCCATGTCATTTTGGCGGCACCTGACATTGACGCCGATCTGTTCCGGCAGCAGCTGGCACCGTTTGCCGACAATGAGCGGCAGTTTTACATTCTTATATCTCACGACGACCGGGCTTTGAGTTTTTCCCGGATTCTTGCGCGAGGAGTGCCGCGGGTCGGCAATGAGGATGTTGAATATCTGGCAGGACTTGGCGTGACAATCTTGGATCTGTCTGAGATCGACGTGAATGGTTCAAACCACTCAAAATTCGCAGACTCGCCCGAGATAGTGCAGTTGATTGGAAAGCGACTAAGCGTCGATGGAGTGGGGACGAGGAACGGTTCGGATCCACTCCTCTCGTCGGTGCTGATGCTGCCAATTACAGTCACCGCAGCGACGTTGGCCCGGTGACCGCCGCAACGTCTGAGCATCAACGCGCGAACTCCGGGTCATATCTTAAACGTAAACGCAATGGTTGCGTTGAAGGACCCCGCAACGAAGGCGTTTGACCTCTTGCCGGTCAAACCATCGGACACCATCACGGATCATGCAACCAAGACAACTGAGCGGCTTCAATCGCCAGCCTTCACCATCATGGCGTCGCTGATTTCGAACAAGCGCGTGTTGCCACAGATCACGATGACGGAGCGCAGGCGGGAGGCTGGTGCAACTGCTGTCATTGAAACTGTCTGGGTATCCAGCACCTGTGCAACCATTCCGTCCGGCGGTGTCGTGGAAATCACCGCGAAGACCGATGGCACTGCAGAACGATCTGCCTTTCCGATTTTCAGGCTGACAGTATATCCTGGTGTTGGCAGCGTGAGATCGCCGCTCACGAAAAGGAGGGGGGATGCCCCATCATGCGGAGCCGGGGTGAGTTTTCCGACCCAGTTTCTGCTTTCGATCACAGGGCAATCATCGGAGGGCGTCGAGGAAGACATTTCGCGCTCGCTCTGGACTTGATCCGACTGGTTTTGCGCGTTGCACGCAGTTGTAGCAAGCATCGGTAAAACCGCCAGACAGAGGACCAAGGCTTTCGATGGTGTCATGACTGGATCCTCCTGAAGTTAAACCCGTTTCACCGCCGCTGTTGCGTCGCCCGACATCAAGAGCTGCTGAATCGCAGCAGCTTATGACGTCCTTGTAATACGGCTGTGTTCACACCACGCCCCCCGAACGCCTTTGGCACGGCAAAGAATGTATGGATCAAGCCACGACTTACATCGGCCAAAAATAACAGTAGGCAGAATGTTGACGCGCTGCAATCGGGAAACAAGATCCAATGCCTACGCTGGAGAAATCCGCCAGGTGCGTTTGGCATCGTGGTCGGCATTGTTGCAGAACTCTGGCTGCGAAGGATTCACATCGCGAATCCATGCAGTTAGACGCGTGGTATGAGCAAGCCCAAGCCCGCCCGCTATCGCACGACGAACTGGTCCGACTACAACGCTGCGC
>NZ_NTJD01000012.1 GCF_002358085.1 Pseudothioclava arenosa | reverse complement strand
TCCGACGACGCACCTACCTGACCCGCGAAGCCGCAAGGCAGGACGTGTTCGAGTACATCGAGATGTTCTACAACCCGAAGCGCAAGCACACAAACAACGGCATGCTCTCGCCCGTTGACTTCGAAACCAGGCAGCAGAAACTGAACGAGGCAGGTGTCTAGGAAACTAGGGGCACCTCACCTCAGTCCTCTCTCGTGACTCGAGGCTCTCTCGTCACAAACGGGGTTCGCAATCGATGAGAGCCGCTGGGCGATAGAGCTAAAAGCGTGTGGTGATAGTGTGTGGTGATGGGGTTAGGTATCGCTCCAATAACCCATTGAGGAATATGGAATTATTTTCATGAATGATGGGTGGCGGAGACGAAGGGATTCGAACCCTCGAGACCCTTCCGGGCCTACTCCCTTAGCAGGGGAGCGCCTTCGACCACTCGGCCACGTCTCCGCCGACCCGTATAGGGATTAGCGTTGGGGGGAGCAAGGGGGAATGACGCAGGCTTTCCAGCTATTTCCCACCACGTTAGAAAGCAGCCTCCCTATCGCTTCATCCCATCTTCTTAAGCCTTGTCAGCCCAAGATTGGCTTCGATCTGACTGCACAGATTCATCAGCCCACGATGGTCTCCGGGCGTCTTCATCAGGGTGACACTCTCAAGCCCGACATATTCAGGGCGCGGTTCCATACGCGAATGCTTATTGTCCGACTTGAACTCGAACCCATGCCGGGCCAGAAGCTTCCTAAGCTCGGCATTCAACCGCGCCGGATCACGCGTGGCACGCCTCAAGTCTTCACGCAATTCGTTCAACGCCGGCGACGGGGTCAAGGCGCCAACTATCTCTTCAAAAACGGCAAGGCTGCGCTTGTCCCAGCCGCTATCTGCCCCCCTTTCAAGGCAAAACTCTAAGGCGGCACGAACTCGGTCGGAAAATTCGCCAGAATAGACTTCAGGCTTAAGCATGGACAAAAGCATTCCATTTCCAGCCGCGGAAGCCGGCGCCTGAAGCGGAGTGTTCCGGGCATCATGCAACTCCGCTTCCAATTCCTGAATACGGGCATCTTTAAGCGCCAGCTCGTCATTCCAGAGCTTTTCATTTTCCTCTGCCGACAACCGGTTTTTGTCGATTTCGCGCTGATGGCGCAGGATCGCATCCTGAAAGTCAAGCCAGTCCCAACCGCCAACCTTCGGCATCTGACTACGAATGTCTACCGCAGCAGACTTCACCCGCGCCACAAGCGCCTTCGCATCAGGAATGGCTCTTCCAAGATAGGCACGGTGAGCAAAGCCGCCCCCTGGCACGGCTATCCCCAGCGTCCCGTTGTAGACATTCTCACCATCGACCTGATCCCGCAGGCGAAACGAGAATTCGCGCGAAGGTTCGCAAACCACATGCGCGACCCCAGCCAAATCCCGTGCCAAAGCTCGGATCGCCCGAACATCCAGAGCCCAACGGTCGTCGTCTATCGCGGAAACATAAACCGTCGGCAAATATTCCGATGCCCCACCGGAAACAATCCTCTCGGCCAAGGCAAAGCCTTCTTGATCATCCGACAAGAAATGAGGCTGAAGCGACGGCATGAGCAAGCCATCCTCGACGACCTTCCCGTCTTCCAAAATCATGCGGATCAGATGCGTGCGTTTTGGAACTTCGAGGCGCACCAAGGTTTCGACGGCCAGACATTGCGCGCGTACCCGCAACAAGTTCGCACGTCCCGGCAATGCGCGCAACACGGCTTCTGTGCGCCACAGCCGACCCTGCGCATCAGTGTAGTCATAGCGACACCCCGTCACGATCCACTCTGAATTGCGCCCTAAAGCAGCAGGTTAAGGGCCTCCGTGTCTCCGCTGGCAAGTCGAATGTCATCGCCTTCAAGATCTGCTGGAGCTATCTCCCCAAACAGGTGAGAGTTTTGTTTTGCGCCCCTCAGCCACGCAAGAACCTGCCCTGCAAACTGCGAGGTTCCAAAGGTTTTCGAAACAAGAAATTCTGTCGCAAATTGGCTCATGCGGGGATGCTAAGCCCCACACAGGCCAGCCGCCAATTGGGCAAAATCACGCGTTGAATAGGAAGTGCAGGACGTCGCCGTCCTTGACCTCGTAGGTCTTGCCCTCGACGCGGAACTTGCCTGCCTCTTTCGCGCCCGCCTCGCCCTTGTGGGCGACGTAATCGGCATAGGCCACGGTCTCGGCGCGGATGAAGCCGCGCTCGAAATCGCCATGGATCACGCCCGCCGCCGCAGGCGCCAGCGTGCCTTTGCGGATGGTCCAGGCGCGCGCCTCTTTCGGGCCGACGGTGAAATAGGTCTGCAGGCCCAAGAGGTCGTGGCCCGCGCGGATCAGACGGTCGAGGCCCGGCTCTTCGAGGCCCATCTCGGTCAGGAACATCTCGGCTTCCTCGGGATCGAGCTGCGAGATTTCCTCTTCGATCTTGGCCGAGATCACCACGGTACCCGCGCCCTGCTCGGCGGCCATCTTCGCCACCGCCTCGGATTTCGAATTGCCGGTGGCGGCGCTGGCCTCTTCGACGTTGCAGACGAACAGCACCGGCTTGGCGGTCAAGAGTTGCAGCATGTTCCAGGCCTTGCGGTCTTCATCCGAGACCACGACCGTGCGCGCAGGCCGCCCCGCTTCCAGCGCCTCTTTCGCCGCCATCAGCAGCTTTTCCTGCTCTTTCGCTTCCTTGTCGCCCGATTTCAGCTTGCGCACGAGGTTCGCGATCCGCTTCTCGACCGATTCAAGATCGGCAATCATCAGCTCGGTCTCGATCGTCTCGGCATCGGCGACCGGGTCCACGCGGCCCTCGACATGGGTCACGTCACCGTCTTCGAAACAGCGCAGCACATGGGCGATGGCGTCCACCTCGCGGATGTTGGCCAGGAACTGATTGCCCAGCCCCTCGCCCTTGGACGCGCCTTTCACCAGCCCCGCGATATCGACAAAGGTCATCCGCGTCGGGATGATTTCCTTCGAGCCCGCGATCTCGGCCAGCTTGTCCAGACGCGCGTCGGGCACAGCGACCTCGCCCACGTTCGGCTCAATCGTGCAGAAGGGGAAGTTCGCAGCCTGCGCGGCGGCGGTCTTGGTCAGCGCGTTGAACAGGGTCGACTTGCCGACGTTCGGCAGACCCACGATCCCCATCTTGAAACCCATGATATTCCCCTTTGCAGCGATTTCGCGCCTGATACGCGCGGCGCGCGTGCAAGGCAAGGCGCTTGGGGCGGCGCGAAGGCCCGCCGGGCATTGATTTTCCGCCCGTCATGCCGCAAACCGCGTTGGAACCATCCGAAAGGGCCACCATGACTCGCATCGACGCCAAATTCGCCGCGCTGAAAGCCGAAGGCAAGAAAGCCTTCGTCGCCTATATCATGGCGGGCGACCCCGATCTGGAAACCTCGGCCGAGATCCTCGCCGGGCTGCCGGGCGCGGGCGTCGATGTGATCGAGCTGGGCCTGCCCTTCACCGATCCGATGGCCGATGGCCCGACGATCCAGCTGGCCGGGCAGCGTGCACTGGACGGCGGGCAGACCCTGCAAAAGACGCTCGACATGGTCGCGGCGTTCCGCAAGACCGACGACACCACGCCGATCGTACTGATGGGCTATTACAACCCGATCTATAACCGCGGCGTGACCCGCTTCCTGCAAGACGCGAAAGAGGCCGGGATCGACGGGCTGATCGTGGTCGACCTGCCGCCGGAGGAGGACGAAGAGCTGTGCCTGCCCGCGCAGGAGTATGGCATCAACTTCATCCGGCTCGCGACGCCCACCACCGATGATCGCCGCCTGCCGACGGTGCTGCAGAACACGTCGGGCTTCGTCTATTACGTCTCGATCACCGGGATCACCGGTTCGGCCGCAGCCCAAGCCACCGATGTCGGCCCCGAGGTCGCCCGGATCAAATCCGCGACCGATCTGCCAGTGATCGTGGGCTTCGGCATCACCACCCCCGACGCCGCCCAGAACATCGCGGGCGTGGCCGACGGCTGCGTCGTGGGCTCGGCGATCGTCAAGGAAATCGGCGCTGGGAAATCGCCCGCCGAAGTGCTGGAGTTCGTCTCGGGGCTGGCCGCGGGCGCGCATCGCGCCTGAACCGCGCAAGGGGGCGCCGCCCCCTCGGGCTACGCCCTTACCCCCGGGATATTTCCGGCAAAATGAAAGCTGCTTTCATCGAGCGGAAAATACTCCGGGGTGAATGGGCCGCAGGCCCAGAGGGGCGGCGCCCCTCCTAGCCCAGCGTCACATCGAGGAACATCATCAGGATCAGCCCGAACAGGAGCCCCAGCGTCGCGCGGTTCTGGTGACCGTTGCGGTGGGTTTCCGGCACGATTTCGTGGCTGATGATGTAGAGCATCGCGCCCGCCGCGAAGGTAAGGCCCCAGGGCAGCAGCTCGGCGCTGATCGACACCGCGACCACGCCCAGAAGCGACCCAACGGGCTCCACGAGGCCGGTCAGCATCGTCACGACAAAGGCTTTGGTGCGCGAGTATCCCTGCCCGATCAGCGCAACCGCAACGGCGAGGCCCTCGGGGATGTCTTGCAGCGAGATCCCCGTCATCACCGAGAAGCCCTTGGCGTGATCGGCGCCGAAGGCCACGCCGATCGACAGGCCCTCTGGGAAGTTGTGGATCGCGATCGCCAGGACGAACAGCCAGATCCGCGCCAGAGCCGCGCTGTCAGCGCCGCCTTCGGGACCGGTCTGAAAATGTTCATGCGGGATCGCCTGGTTCAGCCAGGCGACGAACCCCGCCCCCAGCGCGATACCGATCGCGGCAATGGCAGCGGCAATCCAGACCGAGCCGTGTTGCTCTTCCGCCGCCTCGATACCGGGCAGGATCAGCGAGAAATAGGCCGCCGACAGCATGACGCCGGCCGCAAAGCCCAGCATCGTGTCCGAAGTGCGCTGGCTCATCTTCTTGCCGATCAGCGCGGGCACAGCCCCCGCCGTGGTCGCGGCCGCCGCCACAAGGCCGCCGCCGAGGCCATAGATAATGTCCTGCATCGCGTTCTCCCATTCGCTAGCGCGCACCAAGCCCGAATTAGGCGCGAAAGGCAAGCAGGCAAGGGATTTGTCTGTCCGGCGACGAATTGGTCAGCCCTGCCACGCGAAGGATTGCGCGAGGGCGGAATAATTGGTAAGGAAACTTATCCAATTCACCATGGAAGCCCGGAGGAGCCCATGCCCGTCATCACCTGCATCGAAGACCTCAAGCGCCTGCACCGCAAACGCACGCCGAAAATGTTCTACGATTACGCGGAAAGCGGGTCGTATTCCGAGCAGACCTTCCGCGAGAACACCTCGGATTTCGCCGATATCCGGCTGCGTCAGCGGGTGGCGGTGGACATGTCGGGGCGCTCGACCGCGACGCAGATGATCGGGCAGGACGTGGCGATGCCGGTGGCTCTGGCGCCGGTCGGGCTGACCGGGATGCAGCGCGCGGATGGGGAGATCAAGGCGGCGCGCGCGGCGGCCAAGTTCGGCGTGCCCTTCACGCTTTCGACGATGTCGATCTGCTCGATCGAGGATGTGGCCGAGCATTCGGGCGCGCCGTTCTGGTTCCAGATCTACACGCTCAACGACGACACGTTCAATCGCAACGTGCTGAACCGCGCCAAGGCGGCGGGCTGCTCGGCACTGGTGATCACGGTCGATCTGCAAATTCTTGGCCAGCGCCACAAAGACCTGAAGAACGGCCTGACGGCGCCGCCGAAATTCACCCTGCCGGTGCTGATGGACCTGGCCACGAAATGGCAATGGGGCCTCGAGATGCTGGGCACCAAGCGGCGCTTCTTCGGCAATATCGTGGGCCATGTCGAGGGGGTCTCGGACCCGTCCTCGCTGTCCACCTGGACGGCCGAGAAATTCGACCCGACGCTGAACTGGGACAAGATCAAGAAGCTGATGGACATGTGGGGCGGCAAGGTGATCCTGAAGGGGATCCTCGATGTCGAGGACGCGGAGATGGCGGCTTCGGTCGGCGCCGATGCGATCGTGGTCTCGAACCATGGCGGGCGGCAGCTTGACGGCGCGCTCAGCTCGATCCGGATGCTGCCCTCGATCGTCGAGGCGGTCGGCTCCAAGACCGAGGTCTGGCTGGATTCCGGCATTCGTTCGGGCCAAGACGTGCTGAAGGCGATGGCCTTGGGCGCGAAGGGCACGATGATCGGGCGCGCCTATATCAACGGGCTTGGCGCAATGGGCGAGCCGGGCGTGACCCGCGCGCTTGAGGTGATCCAGAAGGAGCTCGACATCTCGATGGCGCTTTGCGGCGAGAAACGCGTGCAGGATCTGGGCCGCGATAACGTGCTCTTGCCCAAGGGATTTCTGGATACTTACGCCTGAGAACCGGTGGGCGGCTCCGCGCCGCCCGCCTGCCCCGCACATTCGCATCCAGTCGGCCTAGGCCGCGCGCGCGCATTTTCGCAACAGCCGGTCGGTCTGTCGGCTGGCGAGCGCGATCCCCACGCTCAGAAGAACCGCCAGCACCAGCGTCAGCGCCAGAAACCCCGTTCCGGCCGGCGACGGCGCGGCGGCCACAAGCCACCAGAACAGCACCACGGCGAACCCGTGCAGCAGATAGACTGGCAGGGTTTCACGTCCGAGTTCTGAAAAGAAGGTCGGCCTGTCGGGCACCAGTGCCAGCAGCAGAACCGACAGCGCAATCCCCATCACGATCAGCCCCAGCCGCAGCCCCACCGGGACGCCCCAATGCGCGAACCCCGCGCGATAAGGCTCGCTTCCGGACAGCATCGTCAGAGGCAGCCCGCCAAGCAGCGCCCAGACCCCGACGCCCAGAATTGCCGCTGCCCCCAGCGCACTCCACAAAGGCCGGAGCTGCAACCATGCCACGATCCGCCCTGCGTAGAGATGACCGAATAGGAAGGCCGGAAAGAAATAGAAGGTGCGCGACAGGCTGAGATCCGTGCCGATATCCGTCCAGAACCCCAGAGCCAGCGTCAGAAGCAGGGCACTCAGGACAGGATAGCGCAAGCGCAGGAACAGCGGCAGCAGCAGGCGCCACGTCGCAAGGCTGAGCAAGAACCACAAGATCCAGTGCGGCGCCAGCACCCCGCCCAGCTTGTAGGGCGCAAAAACATGCAAAACCGGCCAGTAGAGCAGCTGGAACACCGCCAGCGGCCGCAAGATCCTCCGCGCCATCTGGATCAGGCCCGCGCGCCCCAGCGCAGGCTTCGACATCGCCCCGCTGATCAGCACGAAAGCGGGCATGTGAAAGAGGTAGATCGTACCGTAGACAAGCCTCGAAACGCCGCCTTCAAAGGCCGCCTCTTCCAGCAGATGCCCCCAAACCACCAGCAGAATCAAAAGCGCCTTGGCATTGTCTGTCCTGAATGATCGTGCAGCTGTCATGTTTTCGCCCGAAGGCGCCCGGCCTCCTGCCTTCTTTTCTGGTGCGCCCCGGGCAGCCTAGCCCAGCCGCCCTCCGAAAGAAACGCGGAACCGGAGCAAACCGCAACCGCAGCACGCCCCTCTCCCCCTTTTTCCTTGCCTTTCCCCACGATTCCGACTATCCGCGCACGCTCATGGGCCCGACACCCTTGGAGGCGGCCCGGAACTTTAACTTTGGAGATACCCAGATGGCTAAACAGATCGAAACGATCGTTGCCGAAGTGCGTACGGGGACGGGCAAGGGGGCCGCTCGCGCTGCACGTCGTGAGGGCAAGGTGCCCGGCATCGTTTATGGCGATGGCAAAGACCCCCTCGCGATCAACCTCGACTACAACCCCCTGCTGACGCGCCTGCGCAAGGGCCGCTTCATGTCGACCCTGTTCAACCTGCAGGTTCCCGGCCAGGAAGACGTCCGCGTGATCTGCCGCGGCGTGCAGAAGGATGTGGTCAAGGACCTGCCGACCCACATCGACTTCATGCGCACCCACCGCGCCTCGCGCATCAACCTGTTCGTGCATGTCGAATTCATCAACCACGACAAATGCGTTGCACTGAAGCGCGGCGGCACCCTCGTGGTGGTGCGTCCGGAAGTCGAGCTTGAAGTGCTCGCCGGCGACATCCCGGAGCAGATCGTGGTCGACCTCGAAGGCCGCAAGATCGGCGACGTCATCCACATCGGCGACATCGAACTGCCGGCCGGCGCCAAGCCGACCATCGAGCGCAACTTCGTCATCGCCAACCTCGCCGCGCCGAAGGGCCTTGGCGGTGGTGACGACGAGGCTGAAGAAGCGACCGAGGAATAATCCTCGCCCCTTCGCGAATTGGGAAACGCCGGACCTTCGGGTCCGGCGTTTTTCTTTTGCGCTGACGCGCGATGCCTCCGGCGGGAGTATTTTTGGCTCGATGAAAGCCGGGGTTCAGACCTCGGGCGCGCCGGTCTCGAAGGCGTAGCCCTCGAATTCCCAGCCCATGATCCCGCCCAGCATCAGCTTGACCGGGCGGCCAAGCTCGGCCAGACGCAGCGCCGCCTGCTCCGCCGCGTTGCAATGCGGCCCTGAGCAATAAACCACGAACAGCGTGTCTGCGGGCCACTCGGCCATGCGCTCTGCGGTGATGAAACGGTGCGGCAGAAACAGCGCGTTCGGCACGTGGCGGCGCGCGTAGGTCTCGGGCGTGCCCATCGTATGCAAGAGCACAAAGCCCGGATCGCCCCCGGCCTTGAACGCGGCATGCACATCCGAGCAGTCGGTGTGGAAATGCAGCGCGGTTTCAAGCGCCGGGATGATCGCCTCGGCGGCGGGGGCGGGATGGGTCAGCACGGGGTTCATCGCAGGTCTCCTTTCAGGTGATGACGCCATCTTGCCCGGCGTGCCATGGCTGCGTAAGATGGCAAGATGACAACGGGCGCAAACATTCTGCCAAACCTGAGCGTGCCGCCGATCGCGAATAATCGGGTGGTGGCGCTGGCCTATGACGGGCTGTGCACCTTCGAGTTCGGCATCGTGGCCGAGATCTTCGGGCTCGCGCGCCCCGAGATGGGGCCGAACTGGTATCGCTTTGCCTCTGCGGCGATCGAGCCGGGCCCGTTGCGCGCGCAGGGCGGGATCACGGTGCAGGCCGATGGCGGGCTGGACCTTGTCGCCAAAGCCGGGCTGGTAGTGGTGCCGGGCTGGCGCGGCGTGGATGCCCCGGTGCCGCCCGCGCTGATCGAGGCCCTGCGAGCGGCGCATGCACGCGGCGCGCGGCTCGCCTCGATCTGCTCGGGCGCCTTCGTGCTGGGAGCCACGGGGCTTCTGGAAGGGCAGGCCGCGACCACGCATTGGCGCTACGAAGAGGCGTTTCGGGCGCGGTTTCCACGCGTCGACCTGCACCCGGATCAGCTCTATATTGACGCGGACCCGATCTTTACCTCGGCGGGATCGGCGGCGGGGATGGATCTGGGGCTGCATATCATCCGCCGCGATTTCGGCGCCGAGGCCGCCAATTCGGTGGCCCGGCGGCTGGTGATGCCGGCCCATCGCGCGGGTGGTCAGGCGCAATTCCTGCCCCGCCCCGTACCCCGCGATCACGAGACCGAGCGCCTCGCGCCGATCCTTGACCAGCTGCGCGCCGATCTGAGCAAGACGCCCAGCATTCGCAGCCTCGCCGCGCGCGCGGGCCTGTCCGAGCGCACCTTCCTGCGCCGCTTCGCCGAGGCCACCGGCACCACGCCGCAACGCTATCTGGCCGAGACCCGGATCGCGCGTGCGGCGGAGCTTCTGGAAAGCTCGGAGGCGGCAATCAAGGCCATTGCCGAGGCCTCGGGCTTTGGCTCGGCCGCCCTGTTACGCCACCATTTCCACGCGCGTTATGGGCTGTCGCCTTCGGCCTTCCGGCACCGATTCAGCCGAACCACAGCTCAGGCGTAACCGCCGGAATGCGTATTTTAGCCAAGAAGAAACCCTGCCCTTCTTCTTGGCACCAATACGCCGGGGGGGTTGGGGGGCTGGCCCCCCAAGGCCGGGCGGGCTAGAGAGGGGCAAGACAGGAGGCGGCGATGCAGCTTTGGGTGGGTCTGGGCAATCCGGGCGCGAAATACGCGGGCAACCGCCACAATATCGGCTTCATGGCGCTGGACCGGATCGCCGCCGATCATGGCTTCGGGCCGTGGCGCGCGCGGTTTCAGGGGCAGGTCAGCGAGGGCCGCTTCGGGTCGGCGCGCGTGGTTCTGCTCAAGCCCGAAACCTTCATGAACCTCTCGGGGCAATCGGTGCGGGCCGCGGCGGATTTCTACAAGATTCCGGTCGAGGAGATCACCGTCTTCCATGACGAGCTGGACCTTGCACCGGGCAAGTGCCGCCACAAGACCGGCGGCGGGCATGCGGGGCATAACGGGCTGCGCTCGATCCACCAGCATCTGGGCGCCGATTATGCGCGGGTGCGGCTGGGCATCGGGCATCCCGGCGACAAGGCGCGGGTGGCGGGCTATGTGCTCTCGGATTTCGCCAAGGCCGAGGGTGATCTGCTCGACGACCTGTTGCGCGGGCTGTCGGATGGCGCGTCGGCGCTGGCGGCGGGCGAGGTGCAGAAGTTCCTCAATGCCGTGAGCCTGCGCACCGCGCCGCCGCGCTCGTCCACCGGAACGCAAAAACCCGCAGCAGCGCCCGGCGCCAAGCCCGAGGCCCCTGCCCCGGAACCGAAAGACGCGCCAAAATCACCGTTCGACCGGCTGCGCGATCACTTCCGCAAGTAATCACCAATGCCCGGTGTTGGGCATCGAGGCCCAGGGCTCCTGCGGCGGCAGGGCCTCGCCCTTTTGCAACAGTTCAACTGAGACATTGTCGGGCGAGCGCACAAAAGCCATATGCCCGTCGCGGGGCGGACGGTTGATGGTGACGCCCGCCGCCTGCAGCCGGGCGCAGAGCGCATAGATATCGTCGACGCGATAGGCGAGATGGCCGAAATGGCGGCTGTCCGAGGGCAGCCCGTCATCGCCATCCCAATTCCAGGTCAGCTCGAGATCCGCGCGGCCGTCCTCTTGCCCGGGCGGGCACATGAACACCAGCGAGAAACGCCCCGCCTCATTGTCGATCCGGCGCCGTTCGCGCAGGCCCAGAAGCTCATAGAAAGCCTTGGATTTTTCCAGGTCCAGAACCCGAACCATCGTGTGCAGATATTCGATCGTCATCGATGCCTCCATTGCCGCCAGCCTTGGGCAAACTAGCACGCAAGCCCCGCCCGGCAAGCTCAGAAGGTCGATTTGATGCCGAGGCTCAGGCCCATCTCGCGGCTGTCGTGCAGCACCGAATTGGAGCGGTTGCGGGTGTAGTTCACCCCGACCTCGGGCGCGAAACCCATGTAGTCGAGCTGCCGCAGATGCGCGCGCGCGTCCACGCTGACACGCTCATCGGCGCGGCCCTCGGGGACCGTCCAGATCGCGCCATAGTCTCGCTCTTCGTAGCCGACCGACACGCTCAGGTTCGCGCCCAGAACTGGCTTGGCGAAATCATAGCCAAGGCTCACCCCGCGCGAGACATGCGCGATCTCGACCGCATCGGCGGCGACATCGGTCAGGCGCGCGCCCAGCCGCGCGGTGCCCGCGCCCAGCGGACGGCTCCAGTCCAGATTGATCCCGCGCACCAGCGCCGAGTTCTTGTCGGCATCGAGCCGGTGCTGATCTTCGACAAGAAGGCCGAAGCGCATCTCTTGCCCGCCCTTGAGCATCACCGTGCGCCCGCCATCGAAGCGCAGGTAATTCGACAGCGCCTCGCCGCCATATTCGTTATGGCCGAAGGTCAGGCGACTGTCCCATTCACCGCCCTGCCCGGCCTTGCGGCGATGCGTGGCAAAGGCCTCGACGGCAGCAAAGGCATAGTCCGAACCGCGGGCGTTCGGCGCAAGGTCCCGCGCTTCCGAGCTGAGCTGATAGGCGCGCCCGCCCATGTTCACGCCGATCGTCGATTTGGCGGCGGGGCTTTCCTGCACCGTGCGCTCGACCGAGAGGCTCATCCGTGTCTCGACGCCCGACAGCGCCTGGCTGTCGCCCGAAAGCGTGAACGGCAGCCCGAACAGCCAAATCGTGTCGCTCGCCGCCCCGCCGTTGATGTTCGAGCTGGGCGCGACACCCAGATCGAAGCGGTAGGACCACGGATTGCGCGCACGCACGTATTTATAATCGCGCAGCGCCATCTTGCGGGCTTTCGCGTCGGGCGCATGTTCAATCGCGCGCCGCAGCCAGAGCTGCGCCGAGGTCCGCGCCCCGCCCGAGGATTTCGCCTGCGCCATCGCCATCGCGGCGGCGTGTTTCTGATCTTCGCCCTCGGCCTTTTGCCAGGCCGCACGGGCCAGTTCGGCCGAGCGTTTGGCCTGCCCCGCATCGCGCGCGGCATAAGCGGCCAAAAGCAACGCCCCGAAATCCTCGGGGTCGTCGGCAACCAGCGCCTCGGCGAAGGGCAGCGCGCGCGCCGCATGTCCGGTGAAGATCAGCTGGGCAACCTTGTCGCGCAGCTCGGCCCGGCTCAGCGCGACCTGCTCCGCCTGCGCAGGCAGCGCAAGGCTGACCAAAGCCAGCAGGGCGGCGGCCCTCAGCCCCCGCCGCCCGATCGCTGCGATCCGGGCCATCGGCATCGGATTACTGACGGTAGACGATGAAACCGCCGGTCTCGCGCATGGTCACGCCATCGTAACCCGGGTCATCGCCGGTCACCACGATCACGCCGACCACCTCATCGGTGCCTGCAGTCACGTCGCCCGAGATCACGCCGTAATATTTACCCGAAACCAGTTCCTGCACGACGCCGCCTGCGGTCAGGACGTCAACGCCCAGCGTGCCCTCGATCTCGCCATTGTCGGCCAGAACGCCCGGACCGATGTCAAACACCAGCGTCGGCAGCGAGGTATAGCCCGAACCCGCCGGGTAATCGAGTTCCTCGTTCAGACGATCAAGGTAATCCTGCGAGATGTCATTGCCGTCGATGTCGAACATCCGGCGGTCGCTGATCGAGCCATAGATCGCAGCGCCATCGTCGAAATCGGCGAAGTCGATCGCGATCGAGGCGGTGCCGGTAACGTAATCGAGGCCGCTGCGGCCGTTGTAATCGATCAGACCGGCGTAATCGCCGCTATAGCTCGCCTGACGCGAGATACCGGTGCCGGTCGCGGTAGCAGGCAGGGTGACCGAGCCGGTGCGCGAGTAAAGGAACCCGCCGAACCCGTAGCCCGTATACGAGCCGGTGCGCACGATCGCGAACTCGGAATTGCCCGAGGTCGATTTCGCATAGATCGCGCGGTGGGTCAGCTGGGCGATTGCCGTGCCGGTAACGAAGTCGGGCTCGAATTCGGGACCTTCATAGACCGAGAACGGCCCCGCGTTGATGCCCGTGCGCCCGAGCGAGGACACGACCGTGCCTTCGGAATATTCGGCGCCGTCAAAGGCGAGGTTGTCGACGAGGAACGTGGTCGTGCCATCGCCATTGTCGCGCACTTCGACCGCCTGCGCATAGCCGCTGCCCGACGCCGCATCCTCGGGTTCGTAGCGCGACACCGAGCCGTCGGAGGTGGTGTCGCCCGGCAGGGTGATAATGTCCCCGCCCCCGGTGTCGTCACCGGATTTAATAACCGCCGAGCCGGAACAACCGGCCACGGCAGCCACGATCAATAGCTGCGCAATTCTCGACATTTGATTTCTTTCTTATGCCTGCCTCCCCGTCAGCCTGCCGAAAATGTCGAAAAAAGTCAATTTCTCGTGGCGCGGGCGGGGCCTGCGTGCCCTTCCTGCGACACCCGGCCCCGGCACGCACATCATCTCGCGGTTTCGTGAGGACAACTTGCCAGATATAGTCGACACCGAATCTGAATTGCGGAGGCCCCCATGTCGATCACCCCCGAACAGCTTGCCGAGATCGAAGCGCAGCGCGCGATTGTCACGCCGACGCGCCGCGCCGTCTCGCCGGGCATGGAAAAGCGCCTCTATACGGCGCATCAGGTGCTCGATCACGGGCTGGTCCGGGTCATCGACTACATGGGCGACGATGCCGCGATCTGTCAGGCTGCGCGAGTCAGCTACGGCAAGGGCACCAAGGCCGTCTCGGACGATCGCGGGCTGATCCGCTACCTGATGCGGCACTGGCACTCGACCCCGTTCGAGATGTGCGAGGTCAAGTTCCACGTCAAGCTGCCGGTCTTCGTCGCGCGTCAGTGGATCCGCCACCGCACCGCCAACGTGAACGAATATTCCGCGCGCTACTCGATCCTCGACCGCGAATTCTATATCCCCGCGCCCGAGCAGCTCGCCGCGCAATCGACGGTGAACAATCAGGGCCGCGGCCGGGTTCTGGAAGGCGCCGAGGCGCGGCGCGTGCTCGACATCCTGCGCGACGACGCGATGCGCGCCTATGACCATTACGAAGACATGCTGACCCCCGACGAGGACGCGGGCAAACAGGGCCTCGCGCGGGAACTGGCGCGGATGAACCTGCCCGCCAATGTCTATACGCAATGGTATTGGAAGATCGACCTGCACAACCTCTTCCACTTCCTGCGCCTGCGCGCCGACCACCACGCGCAATATGAAATCCGCGTCTACGCCGAAACCATGTGCGACATCACCCGCGACTGGGTCCCCGCCGCCTACGAGGCCTTCGAGGACTACCGCCTCGGCGGGCAGAGCCTGTCGGGCAAGGCGGTCGAGGTGCTCAAACGCCGTCTGGCTGGCGAAGAGGTCACGCAGGAAACCAGCGGCATGAGCAAGGGCGAGTGGCGCGAGTTTGTGGGGGTTTGGGGGTAAGCCTATTGAGCGACACCTGACCACCAAAATCCGCGCTAAAATCGAGCCCTTTCTTTTCTTCGTGCGCAAGCGCTTCATTAAAAGGCACCGGCTCGTCCGTTTTGAGCCGGATTTGAAATACATTTCTCGTCAGGAGCTGAGTAGCAGATGCAGATTTACACACTTTGGGACAAGGGGCTTGCACAAGCACCGGAGCTGATTCAGCGCCTTAATGCGCTCTGGATCGCGCTTCATGATGAAGGCTCTGTCAAAGTTCTGAATGGCGAGGAAATGGATGCCCTGATCGCACAGGCAGGTGTCGATCCAAGCAACCTGACCGTTCAGGTGCGCTCTGACCTTGTAAGACTCATTCTGCTTGCAGACGGTGGCGGAGTTTGGGCGGATGCAACCCTGCTTCCATCAGCACCGCTGGGAACTTGGCTAACCACAAAGCTGGGTCCAGTAGGCTTCTATGCGCATAGCACGCCTAAATCGGATCGCATCCTTGACAGCTGGTTTCTGAGCGCCCACCCGGATAACCCGCTCGTCGCTGCGTGGCGAGATACGCTGATAGACTACTTCCGCACCCCGAGATTATCCTACAAACTCGCGCCCAAGTGGGATCGGCTGAAACGCGAGATTCGGCGGGCGCTCTCGCCGGCATCCTTCGCCAGCGATAAGGTCGCGCGGAACGCCACCTATTTCCCGTATCACATCGTTTCCTATACACTCGACAACCTGTGTAGAACCAAACCGGAAATTGGTGAAATCTGGCGACGCGTCCCTAAAGACAGCGGAGAACCAGCGATGCGGCTGAAGGCCGAGTGCAATCGCACCGGCGGTGACCTTGATGACGCGACGCTACACAAGCTGATCTTTGCCCACCCCGTCCATAAGCTCAACTGGCGGACAACTGAGAAATACGAAAAGGCTGTCACAGTTGCAGAGCGCGCCCTGCTTTAGCCAGGTTCTCTCAAACATTGTGCTTCCGTGGAACGCCCCCTTGACCCAGCGCTTTCACGCCCCGCAAACCCGCGACCTGCCCCTCGCCCTGCGGGAACTCCGGCAGGGGCGGAAGCTCATGCATTGGATCTGGTGGATCTTTCCGCAGCTGGCCTCGCTCGGGCGCTCAGAGCGGGCGCGGGACTACGGGCTGCGCGACCTTGACGAGGCGCGCGCCTATCTGGCCGACCCGCTCCTGCGCGCGCATCTGCTCGAGGCGGTCGAAGCCGTGCTGAGCCACCCCGACACGCCGATCGACGAGATCATGGGCCGGGTCGACGCGCTCAAGCTGCGCTCCTCGGCAACGCTCTTCGAGGCCGCGAGCCCCGATGCCGAGACCCGCGCGCCCTTCACGCGGTTGCTCGACACCTTCTACGGCACGCGTTGCCCACTCACTCTGGCCGAGATCGGCCCGCGCGATTAACCGGCCTTCGCCAGCCAGGCGCGGATCGCCTCCAGCGCCTCGGGCTCGTCGAGATAGGGGATATGGGCGCGGCCCGGCACCTCGCCCACGATCATGTCGGGGCGGATTTCACGCATCTTCTCAACGCCCTCGCGGCTCAGAAGGTTCGAATTCATGCCCCAGATCAGCGCCAGCGGCAGGCCAGCCAGCGCCTCGAACAGGGGCCAGGCCTCGGGCAGGTCGTCGCCCTGGAAGGCCGCGAGGAACCCGTCGCGCAGCGCCGGATCGTAGTTGATCACCAGCCCCTCGGGGGTCTCGTTGTAATGGTGGTGCACCTCTTCAAGCCAACGGCTTTCCGGCACGTTCTCAAAGCCCTTCATGATGCTCGGCAGTTTGGCTGCCAACTCGGCATAGGTCTTGGCCACCGGATTGCGCCCGATGTATTGAAAGATTACCTCAAGCCCCGCCCGCTCAAGCTTGGGCCCGACATCATTCAGGCACACCCCCATCAAACGATCCTTGGCCGTCGCCGCCAGCCACATCGCGATCAGCCCGCCGCGCGAGGTGCCCAGAACCATCGCCTTGTCGATGCCCAGATGGTCGAGCAGCGCGATCGCATCGGCCGCCTCCTGCGGCACGGTATAGCTTGCACCGCCTGTCCACTCGGACTTCCCCCGGCCCCGATAATCCATCCGGATCAGCCGCACATCCTTGAGGAAAGGCGCAACGTAATCAAAGTCTTGAACCGTCCGCGTCAGACCGCACAAGGCCAGAACCGGCACGCCCTCGCCCTCGTCCAGATAGGCCAGCTTCGCCCCGTCGCTCGCGATAAAATACTGATAGTCCGACATTTTCTCTCCTTGGCGCGCCGCCGATTTTCTCTACCTTAGGGGAAAAGCGAGGGGAGACAATGGCCGACACATTGGAAAAGCTGCAGGCCCGCCTTGCCGAGGCCGAAGAGCAGCTTGAAGCCGAGTGGGAGAAGCGCCGCGCGGCGATGCATTACCACATCGAGCAACGCAAGATCGTCTTTGAAAAAGAGGTCCGCGAAGCGCATCGAAAATTGCGTGTCCGGCTGTGGCTTTTCCTGCGCCGCACCCGGCCGATGGTGATCCTGACCACGCCGGTGATCTACTCCGTGGCGATCCCCTTCGCCCTGATCGATCTCTGGGTCACGCTCTATCAGTGGATCTGCTTCCCGATCTACGGCATCGAAAAGGTCAAGCGCTCGGATCATATCGTGATCGACCGCCACAACCTCGCCTATCTGAACGCGATCCAGAAGTTCAATTGCGTCTATTGCGGCTATGGCAACGGCGTCGCCTCTTACGTGCGCGAGGTCTCGGCCCGGACAGAAAAATACTGGTGCCCGATCAAACATGCCCGCCGCGTCAAAGGCAGCCATGGCTATTACGGCGAATTCTGCGACTTCGGCGACGGCGAGGCCTTCCAGAAGGAAAGCCCGCGCCTGCGCCGCGAATTGCGCAAGAAAGACTGAGTTTCATCGAGCCGGAAATACTCTGCGGGGGTCCGGGGGTGCAAAACCCCCGGCCGGATCGGGCTTGAGCCCGCGCCGGGGCTCTGCCCCGGACCCCGGAGTATTTTCCGCTCGATGAAGGGGATCAGATCAGCTCAGGCACGCCCGAAAGATCGCTGAGCCGGTGCGCCGGGCGATGCGGAAGCCGATCGACCGGCAGGCGCGCGCGGTTCACCCAAGCGACGCGGAAGCCCGCGCGGGTGGCCCCGGCCGCGTCCCAGCCGTTCGACGAGACGAACAGAACCGCCTCGGGCGAAACCCCCATCTGCGCCGCGACAAGGTCATAGACCGGCTGCGCGGGCTTGTAGCGGCGCACCAGATCGACCGAGAGCACATCGTCCAGCAGAGGCCCGATCCCGGCGGCATGGACCGCCGCGCCGACCATCTCGGGCGAGCCATTCGTCAAGATCGCGCGACCGATCCCGCGATGGCCAAGAGCGTCGAGCATCGCGGGCACCTCCGGGTAAGCGGGCAATTCGCGATAAAGCGCCATCAGCTTCTCGGCCAGCTCGGGGTCGTCGAGCCCCTGCGCCTCCATCGCCCAGTCGAGCCCGTCGCGCGTGAGCTGCCAGAAATCGGTGTAATCGCCCATGACTTCGCGCAACCAGGAATATTCCAGCTGCTTCCGGCGCCAGTCGGCGGCCAGACGCGGCCAGATCTCGGCAAGCCGCGGGTCGTCCGCCGCAAGGGCGCGCGCGGCCGCATCAACGTCAAAAAGCGTGCCATAGGCATCGAACACAACAAGCTTGATGGACATGATTGTTCCTCCCTCCGTCATGCTGGCATGAAAAAAGGGGCCCCGAAAGGCCCCTTTCCCGCCCTGCCTGCGCAGGTCAGATATTGTCGGATTGCGGCATGCCCAGCACGTGATAGCCGCCATCGACCCGGACGATCTCGCCGGTGGTCGACGCGCCATAATCCGAGCACAGATAGACCGCCGTGCCGCCCACCGATTCCAGCGTCGCGTTCGAGCGCAGCGGCGCGTTCGCTTCGGTGTGGCGATAGGTCTTGCGCGCGCCGCCAATGGCCGCGCCCGCCAGCGTCTTCATCGGGCCGGGGCTGATCGCATTCACGCGGATACCATCGGGGCCGAGATCGTTGGCCAGATAGCGCACCGCCGATTCCAGCGCCGCCTTGGCCACGCCCATCACGTTGTAGAACGGCGTCACCCGGTTCGAGCCGCCATAGGTCAGCGTGATCAGCGTGCCGCCGTTCGGCATCAGCTCGGCCGCGCGGCGCGAGACGTCGATGAACGAGTAGCACGAGATTTCCAGCGCGGTCTTGAAGTTCTCACGGCCGGTATCCTTGAATCGGCCCGCAAGCTCGGCCTTGTCGGCAAAGGCGATCGCGTGGACGAGGAAGTCGATCGTGCCCCATTCCTCCTTGATCCGCGCGAAGGCGGCATCAAGCGAGGCCTCATCGGTCACATCGACATCGACCAGAAGCGACGAGCCAACAGAGGCCGCCAGCGGCTCGACGCGCTTGCCGAAGGCTTCGCCCTGATAGGTGAAGGCAAGCTCCGCCCCCTCATCGGCGAGCGCCTTGGCAATGCCCCATGCGATCGAGCGTTCGTTCGCGACGCCCATCACCAGACCGCGTTTGCCGTTCATCAGACCTGCCATCGTGACAACTCCTTGAAGATCAACCGTTATATTTGCTCATCACGAGCGTCGCGTTGGTGCCGCCGAAGCCGAAGCTGTTCGACAGGACCGAGTCGAATTCCACGTTCTCACGGGTTTCGGTCGCGATTTCCTCGGGGCGGATCGCCGGGTCGAGCTGAGTGACGTTCGCCGAGCCGGTGATGAATTTGCCTTCCATCATCAGCAGCGAATAGATCGCCTCATGCACGCCGGTGGCACCGAGCGAGTGGCCGGTGAGCGATTTGGTGGAGGAGATCGGCGGCACATTGCCCTCACCGAAGACGCGGCGCACGGCCTCGACCTCGGTCACGTCGCCCGCGGGGGTCGAGGTGCCATGGGCGTTGATATAGCTGATCTTGCGGCCTTCGGGCAGGGTCGAGATCGCGAGGCGCATCGAACGCTCGCCACCCTCGCCCGAGGGGGCGACCATGTCGTAGCCGTCCGAAGTCGCGCCATAGCCGGTGACCTCGGCATAGATCTTGGCGCCGCGGGCCAGCGCATGCTCCAGCTCTTCGAGCACAACCACACCACCGCCGCCGGCGATGACGAAACCGTCGCGGGTCGCGTCGAAGGCGCGCGCCGCGGTTTCGGGCGTGTCGTTGTATTTCGACGACATTGCGCCCATCGCGTCGAACAGGCAGCTCAGCGTCCAGTGCAATTCCTCGCCGCCGCCGGCAAAGACGACGTCCTGCTTGCCCATCTGGATCAGTTCGACGCCGTTGCCGATGCAATGCGCCGAGGTCGAGCAGGCCGAGGTGATCGAGTAGTTCACGCCCTTGATCTTGAACGGCGTGGCGAGGCAGGCCGAGTTGGTCGAGCTCATGCAGCGGGTGACCATGAACGGGCCCATGCGCTTGGGGCTGCCCTTTTCGACCACGGTATTGTGGGCGAGGAAGAAGTTCGAGGTCGACGGGCCGCCCGAGCCCATAATCAGGCCGGTGCGCTCGTTCGAGATATCGCCGTCCTCAAGGCCGGAATCGGCGATCGCCTGTTCCATCGAGAGGAAGTTATAGGCCGCGCCCGGACCCATGAAGCGCAGGTGGCGCTTGTCGATGTGATCCTCGAGCGTGATCTTGGGCAGGCCGTGGACCTGCGAACGGAATCCGCGCTCGGCGTATTCCGGGGCGAAAACGATGCCCGAACGACCCGCGCGCAGGCTTTCGGACACTTCGGCCGCATTGTTGCCGATGGGCGAGACGATGCCCAGACCAGTGATGACGACACGCCGCATAGGGGCCTCCTGTCTAAATGGATCAGCTCTCGGAAAGAGCGACCTTCATGTCCT
The DNA here is from genome assembly GCF_002358085.1 of Pseudothioclava arenosa. Lineage (GTDB taxonomy): Bacteria > Pseudomonadota > Alphaproteobacteria > Rhodobacterales > Rhodobacteraceae > Pseudothioclava > Pseudothioclava arenosa. The sequence continues at coordinate 16,967 of NZ_NTJD01000012.1, read as the reverse complement.
TGACCATGTAAATCACTTCGCCATCGGCCTCGACGATACCGTCGGCGACGCCCATGGTCAGCCGGCGGGTCTGCACGGCCTTGGTGAAATCGACCTTGTAGGTCAGCATCTTGCGGTCGGGGCGGACCATGCCGGTCAGCTTGACCTCGCCGACGCCGAGCGCATAGCCGCGTCCCAGCCAGCCGCGCCAGCCGAGGTTGAAACCGGTGAGCTGCCAAAGACCGTCGAGGCCGAGGCAGCCGGGCATGATCGGGTTGCCCGGGAAGTGGCACTCAAAGAACCACAGGTCGGGGTTGATATCGAATTCGGCGACCACGTGGCCCTTGCCGTGCAGCCCGCCATCGGCCGAGATCTCGGTGATGCGATCCATCATCAGCATCGGCGGCGCGGGAAGCTGGGCATTGCCCGGCCCGAAAAGCTCGCCCCGGGCGCATTTCAAGAGGTCTTCTTTCCCGAAGCTCGTCGGATAGCCTGCCATGGTTCCCCCCAATGATATCAGTTGACCCCTCCTAGCACCCGGGCGCTCGCGCGCGCAAGTGTGCGCCCCGCCACAGGGTAGCGTGGAATCTTCAAACCGCATTGAAATTTGCCCAGTAAAGAGGCATATATGTCGCAGGAGGCGATGCGATGATGATTTCTGCTCAGGAACGCGGCCAGGACTGGCTCGCCAAAGGTGGTTTGCGCCCGACCCGTCAGCGGGTTTCGCTGGCGACGCTTCTGGTCGGAGATGGCAAGGATCGTCACGTCACCGCCGAAGGGCTTTTCGCCGCCGCCCACGCTGCGGGCGAGAAGGTGTCGCTCGCGACCGTCTACAACACGCTCAAGGCGTTTTGCGATGCGGGCCTCATGCATGAGATCACCGTCGACGGCACGCGCTCGTATTTCGACACCCGGATGGACGATCACCCGCATTACTTCTGGGAAGAAGAGAACATGCTGTCCGACGCGCCCGCCGAAGAGCTGGAGCTGACGCGCATCCCGTCTCCGCCCGAAGGCACCGAGATCAGCCGCATCGACGTGGTGATCCGCGTTCGCAAGATCTGATCAGGCCAGCGCCTCGCGCCAGAAGCCCGGCACCAGCAGCACCAGTACCGTCAGCATTTCCAGTCGTCCCAGATACATGGCGAGCGACAGCACGACCTTGGGCCCATCCTCAAGGCTGGCGAAATTGCCTGCGGGTCCGATCAGCGCCCCTGCCCCCGGCCCGACATTGGCCAGCGCGGTCAGCGACCCCGTGGTAGCCGTGACGAAATCCACCCCCATCAGGCTCAGCAGCACCGCGATCCCCATGAAGGTCGCGAAATAGATCACGAAAAACGCAACCACCCCGCTCAGGACATCCTCTTCGACGCGGCGCCCTTCATAGCGGATCACGGTGACACGGTGCGGTGCGCTCATCCGCGCGATCTGTGCGCGCAGGGCCCGCCCCATCAGAAGCCAGCGCATCGCCTTGGCCCCGCCCGAGGTGGATCCCGTGCAGCCCCCCACCGCCGTCATCCCGAAAAAGAACACCACCGCGAAAGGCCCCCAGAGCGTGTAGTCGGTGGTCGCGTAGCCCGTCGTCGTCACCACCGAGACCACGTTGAAGGCCACCATCCGCAGCGCGTCAAGAAAGCTGATTCCCTTGCTCAGTTCGAGCCAGAGCGCAAAGCCCACGATCAGCGGGATCAGCGTGAACAACATCGCCTGCACCTGCTCCGAGCGGAGCTGGCGCTTGGCGAGCACGCGAATATACCAGGCAAAGGGCAACGCGCCGCCCAGCATGAAGATCGTGCAGACCCATTGCAGATAGCTGCTGTCGAAATGGCCGAAGGAGGCATCGTAATTCGAATAGCCCCCGGTCGAGAGCGTGGTCATCGCATGGGTCAGCGCATCGAACAGCCCCATCCCCCCGACCAGATAGAGCAGCGCGCAAATCCCCATCAGCCCGACATAGACCGCCAGCGTCGCCAGCGCGAAAGAGGCCGCGCTGCGCAGCGCCTTCTCGCCCTTGTCCGAGCTTTCGGTGCGGTAAAGCTGCATCCCGCCGACCCGCAGCGCCGGCAACAGCGCCATGCCCGTCACGATGAACCCCACGCCCCCCAAGGCCTGCAACAGCGCGCGCCAGAACAGGATGCCGCGCGGGGTCTGGTCGAGCCCCTGCATCACCGTCGAGCCGGTGGTGGTGATCCCCGACATCGCCTCGAAGAACGCATCGACCGGCGACAGATGCCAAAGCCACAGAGGCAGCGCTCCGGCCAGTGCCGCGACGATCCAGACGCTTGACGTCAGCACGAACCCGTCCAGCCGGTTCGGTCGTCGCCGCCCGCCCGCCGCCGCCAGCGCCAGGAGCCCCCCGGCAAGCCCGGTCAACAGCGCCGAGATCATGAACACCCCGGCGGTGCCCTGAAAGATCACGGCATCCAGCGCCATCAGCGCCGCAAAGGCCAACAGAACCAGCCCGTTGAGGAAAATCACGATCGGCACGGCGGCCCCCCGCAGTCACGCCCAAGTTCTGCGCCCGCGCCGCACGCCTGTCCAGTCACGTCTTGCTGAAACGAAAAAGGCGCCCCAAGGGGCGCCCTGCTCGGTCAGATCGCGAAAAGATCAGTCTTTCGCACGCTCGACATAGCCGTTGTCTTCGGTGGTGATGACGATCCGGGTGCCGACGTCGATATGCGGGGGCACCATCACCCGGATGCCGCCGGTGCAGGTCGAGGGCTTGTAGCTCGACGAGGCGGTCTGGCCCTTGACGACCGGCTCGGTCTCTTCGACCTCGACGGTCACTTTCTGCGGCAACTCGATCGCGATCGCGTTCTCGTTGTGGGTCTTGATCCAGACCCGCAGACCGTCGCGCAGGAACACCTTGGCGTCGCCGATCACGTCTTCCGACACGGCGATCTGCTCGTAGGTTTCCGGCTCCATGAAGTGATAGCCTTCGCCGTCGTCATAGAGGAAGTCGTATTCCTTTTCCTCGACATGGGCGCGCTCGACACCGTCCGTAGTCTTCCAGCGCTCCGACACCTTGGTGCCGTCCGAAATGCGGCGCATGTCGACCTGGGTCACCGGGGTGCCCTTGCCGGGGTGGAAGTTCTGGGCGGTCAGCACGACATAGAGATGGCCGTCGATCTCGACGACATTGCCCTTGCGAAGCTGCGAGGCGATCACTTTGACCATGGTCAGGTTCCTTGCGAAATGGTTCGGGCTCTGGCGCCCGGCTGGCGTTGCGCCTAAACCATTCGGAGCCTGATTTCCAGTCTGAAAGGGGCGCAGATGAGTGACAGACGCTGGTGGCATCCCGAACGCCACGCCGACCGCCGCCCCCTCCTGCTGGCGCGCAACCGGATTCAGGGCGCGATCCGCGGCTGGCTGGCCGCCGAGGACTTCCTCGAGGTCGACCCATCGGCCTTGCAGGTCAGCCCGGGCAACGAGGCGCATCTGCACGCGCTGGCCACCACCGCCACCGGCGCCGATGGCACGGCGCGCGTGATGTATCTGCACACCTCGCCCGAGTTTGCGATGAAAAAGCTGCTGGCGGCGGGCGAGCCGCGCATCGCCGCCTTCGCCCATGTCTGGCGCGACCGCGAAGGCGGGCCGCGCCACAGCATCGAATTCACCATGCTCGAATGGTATCGAGCGGGGCAGGATTACACCGCGCTGATGGGCGATTGCGCGGCGCTGTTGCGGCTCGCCGCCGAGGCCACGGGCACGCGCGTCCTGCGCCACGCCGGTTCGGAATGTGACCCGTTTGCCGAGCCCGAGCGGATCTCGGTCGCCGAGGCGTTCTCGCGCCACGCGGGGATCGACCTTCTGGCCACCTGCCGCGCCGATGGTACGACCGATGCCGCGGCGCTGCGCGCGCAATGCGCGGCGGCGGGGCTGCGGATGGCCGAAGATGACACATGGTCCGACATGCTGTCCAAGGTTCTGGTCGACCGGGTCGAGCCGCATCTGGGCCATGGCCGCGCCACCATCCTTGACCGTTACCCGATCGCCGAGGCGGCGCTGGCCCGCCCCTGCGCCGATGACCCGCGCGAGGCCGAGCGCTTCGAGCTTTACGCCTGCGGGGTCGAGCTGGCCAATGGCTTTGGCGAGCTGACCGACCCTGCCGAGCAGCGCCGCCGCTTCGAGGCCGAGATGGACGAGAAAGAGCGAGTTTACGGCGAACGCTATCCGCTAGACGAGGATTTTCTGGCCGCGCTGGCCTTCATGCCGCCCGCTTCGGGCATCGCGCTCGGGTTCGACCGGCTGGTGTTGCTCGCGACCGGCGCGCCCCGGATCGACGATGTGCTCTGGACCCCGATGGGCTAGCGCGCCGCGTAATCGCGCAGGATTTCCAGCGAGACCGTGCCCAGCGCACGCTGATGCGTGGCGGCCAGAACGACCTGCGGCGCGCAGCCTTCGTCATGCGCCTCCAGGAAGCGCGAGGCGCAAAGGCACCAGCGGTCGCCCGGCTTCAGCCCGGTGAATCCGAACTCGGGGCGCGGCGTGACGAGGTCGTTACCGATATAGCTGGACCAGACAAGGAATTCCTCGGTGACGATGACGCAGACGGTGTGGCTGCCGGCATCCTCCCAGCAGGTATTGCACAGCCCGTCGCGAAAGAACCCGGTGACCGGGGAGAACGAGCAGGGCTCCAGCACCCCGCCCAGCACGTTGACGGCGGGCAGCTTTTCCATTGCCTCCTCGACGGTTGCGTCAGGCGTTCACTCAGCCTGAGCGATCGCGCGCAGCATGGCAAGGTTTTCGTCATCCACGCCCGGCTCGCGGAAACCGCGATCGGCCGCATTCACCGCGATCACGCTGCGGGCCTCGGGGTTGATGTAGATATACTGACCATAGATGCCATGGGCGAAATAGTCGTTGCCATGGTCGGCCGTGTCACGCGGCACCCACCATTGGTAACCATAGCCCGCGCCGCCCGGCGCCTGCAGCCGGGTCGAGGCCGCAACCCAATCCGCCGGCACGATCTGTTGCCCCTGCCAGAGCCCGCCTTGCAGGAACATCTGGCCGATGCGCGCATAATCGCGGGTGCGCAGGTTCAGACCGCCCAGAACGAAGGCCGTGCCCTCGCTGTCGGTCAGCATGACGGGCGAGGCCTCAAGCCCCATCCGCTTGACGATCCGTTCATCCATCAGCTCAGCCGGATCGCGCCCGGTCGCGCCCGCGATCACCATGCCCAGCACATGCGTGTCGATCGAGACGTAATGCATCTTGCTGCCCGGCTCGGCGTCGCGCGCCACCAGCTCCGCAGCAAAGTCATCCATCGAGCCGCCGATCGCCAGCACGCGCCCCATGCGATTGATGTCGGAATTGAAGTCGAGGTAATCCTCGTTGAAGGCCACGCCCGAAGACATCGTCAGCAGGTTGCGAATGCTGACGCCCTCATAGGCCGACCCCTTCAGAAGCGGCACGAAATCAACGACCTGCGCATCGAGATCGGGGATCGTGCCGTCCGCGTGCAGTGTGCCGAACAGCGCCGAAAGCACCGATTTCGCCATCGACCAACTGATCCGCAGATCCTCGGGTCCTGTGCCCTGATAATAGCTTTCATGCACCAGCGCGCCATCACGCAGCACCACCAGCCCGGTCACGGCGCGCGCCTCGATCCAGTCTCGGGCTGCTGAAGGCAGCGCAATCGGCGCGCTACGGGGCAGCGCCGCGATCGGCGCGCTCCCACGGTCGAGCAAACGCGAATGGAACAGCCCCGCCATGTTCGAGAAATTGCCGACGATGACATCAGGCTCGAACAGCGCGTTCACCGCCATCAGACGGGTGATTTCCTCGCGCTTCCACAGCCCCAGCCCGGCAACGAGCAAAAGCAGAACCACCAGCGCACGCGCCACAAACCGGATCAACCGCATCAAATATCCTCCTGCGGCCAGAGAACCACGCCCGGGGCGGCGCAGGCAAGCGCGACCCGGCGTCGGTCAGCAGTCGGTCAGTAGATGTAGCGGATCTGATCGGCCCAGTAGCGCTCCATCCGGCGCAGCGTGCGCGTCACCTCGTCCATGGTCTCGAAGGTCACGACGCCACGCTCTTCCATGCCCTGGGCGTGGCGCTCAAACAGGCCCGCCACCGCGTCGCGCATCTTCTGCCCCTTGGCCGTCAGCCGCACCCGCACCGAACGTCGGTCAATCTCGCAACGTTGGTGGTGCATATAGCCCGTCTCGACCAGCTTCTTGAGATTATAACTGACGTTGGAACCCTGGTAATAGCCGCGTGACTTCAGCTCGCCGGCGGTGACCTCGTGATCGCCGATATTGAACAGCAAGAGCGCCTGCACCGGGTTGATTTCGAGAATGCCGAGCCGCTCGAATTCATCCTTGATCACATCCAGCAGGAGCCGGTGCAGCCGCTCCACCAGGGACAGGGCGTCAAGATAGCCGGCCATGATCCCGGGATGGGTCGCGACCGGGGCCTGAGCCACAGGGGTCTGAATAACCATCTTTCTCTCCGATCCACTCGCTACCCTGCCCGGTTTGGAGCAAAATAACGAAGGATCGGTTAAGCGCGGCCAATTCGTCGCAAAAACGTCGAAAACCCGCCGCAGCCCCGCTTAGTCCGTGCCGTGGCGGGTCTTGGCGAAGGCGCTGATCCGGGTGAGCAGGTCGAGATACTCCGGCGGGCAAGGGCGCGTGCCCGAAACCCACGGGTAAAGATCCTGATCGTATTCCTCCAGAAGCAGGTCGAAAAGGTCGAGCTCCGCGGCATCCATCGTGGCCAGCTTTTCATCGGCATAGGGGCCGAGGATCAGGTCCATCTCCTTGGTGCCGCGCCGCCACGAGCGCATCCGCATCCTTTTCAGCCGGGCTTCCGGGGTCTCGGTCATGCGTTCTCTCCGCTTTCCAGTTTGCGCTCCAGCCGGGCCAGCCGCGCATCCAGATCCTCGAGCACGCCGCGGATGTCCCGGATTTCGCGAATGGTCTCGCTTGTCGCTCTCGGCTCTGCCATCTGGCCGGGCGGGCCGTCAAGCCCCTCGCCTTCGCCGGTCAGGAGCCACATGATCGAGACATTCAGCAATCCGGCCAGCATCTGCAGCCGGTTCGCGCGCGGATCGGCCAGATCCTCCTCCCAGCTTTGCAGGGTCTCGGCACGTACCCCCAGCTTCTCGGCGAGCCCTTCGGGGGTAAGCCCGGCAGCTTCGCGCGCGCCCGCAAGGCGGTCTCCGAAAGTGGCGGCATCGGCGCTATACCAATCGTTCATCGTTTTTCCTTCCGCTTGATCGATGGTTCGCCCAAGCCTATGAGATCGGGGACCAAGACACAAACAGGGGCGCGACGCCATGGCCTTCCTTTCCGACACGCTGGCACGGGTGAAACCCTCGCCGACCATTGCGATCACCTCGAAGGCGCTGGACATGAAGGCGGCCGGGCGCGACGTGATCGGGCTGTCGGCGGGCGAGCCGGACTTCGACACGCCGCAGAACATCAAGGAGGCCGCGGTGGCGGCGATCGCGGCGGGCAAGACGAAATATACCGCTGTCGACGGCATCCCCGAGCTCAAGGCCGCGATCTGCGCCAAGTTCGCGCGCGAGAACGGGCTGAGCTACACACCGTCGCAGGTCTCGGTCAGCTCGGGCGGCAAGCAAGTCTTGTTCAACGCGCTGATGGCGACGCTGAACCCCGGCGACGAGGTGATCATCCCGACGCCCTATTGGGTCAGCTATCCCGACATGGTGCTGATCGGCGGAGGCACGCCCGTTTTCGTCGAGGGCGAACGCGCGCGCGGCTACAAGATCAGCCCCGAGGCGCTGGAGGCCGCGATCACGCCGCGCACGAAATGGTTTCTGTTCAACTCGCCCTCGAACCCCTCGGGCGCGGGCTATTCGCGCGATGAACTCAAGGCGCTGACCGATGTGCTGCTGCGCCACCCGCATGTCTGGGTGATGACCGACGACATGTATGAACATCTGGCCTTCGACGGCTTCACCTTCTGCACGCCGGCCGAGGTCGAGCCCGCGCTTTACGAGCGCACGCTGACGGTGAATGGCGTCTCCAAGGCCTATGCGATGACCGGCTGGCGGATCGGCTATGCCGCTGGCCCCGAGCCCCTGATCGCCGCGATGCGCAAGATGCAGTCGCAATCCACCTCGAACCCCTGCACGATCAGCCAATGGGCGGCGGTCGAGGCGCTGAACGGCCCGCAGGACTACCTGGCCGAGAGCCGCGTCGTGTTCCAGCGCCGCCGCGACCTGGTGGTGCGGCTTTTGAACGAGTGCCCCGGCATCGACTGCCCGACGCCCGAAGGCGCGTTCTACGTCTACCCGTCGATCGAGGGGCTGATCGGCAAGACCTCGGCGGATGGCGTGGTGATCGCGGATGACGAGGCCTTTGCCACGGCGCTGCTGGAGGAAACCGGCGTCGCCGTCGTCTTTGGTGCGGCCTTCGGCCTTTCACCGGCATTTCGGATCAGCTACGCTACCTCCGACGCCGCGCTGACCGAGGCCTGCAGCCGCATCAAGGCCTTCTGCGCGGCGCTGCGCTAAGCACCGGACACAGGCGCCGAAGGGGGAACGGGCATGGCGGGCGAGCTGCCGGAGTATTATTTCCGTGTGAAGGACAACGGCGCGCTGGTGTTTCGCGTCGATGCCGAGAACCGCCAGCGGCGGATCGAGATGGACCAGATCGCGACCGTCAATGTCCGCAATGGCGAGATCAAGCCGCAGGGCGGGCGCGAGCTTGCACCTGAAGAGCTGGCCGAGATCCGAACCTGGCTGGAGAAGCGCGGGACGCTGCTGGCCCAACGCGAGGTCGATGACATCCTGCGCACGGTCGATCACCTGAACCTGACCGCGCATTGGGTGCAGTCAAAGGCCTCTGATGCGCAGCTTGACGAGGTCACCGATGCGCTCTTGCTGGCGATGCATGACCTGCGCTCGGTCCTCGTGCGCAAAAAGGCCGACCGGCTGCTGAAGGGCGCGCCCGAGGCGGAGTAACCCTCAGGCCGCGATCCAGTCGCGCCGCCAGAACCGCGCCATCAGCGCGAGCGCCGCAACCGCCAGCCCCGCGACCAGCCCAAGCCAGAGCCCGACCGCGCCCAACCCCGCCGGGAAAGCCAGCAGGTAGCTGATCGGGATACCCACCAGCCAATAGCTGCCGCCGGCGATCCACATCGGCACGCGCGTGTCATGCACCCCGCGCAAAAGCCCCATCGCCATCACCTGCAGCGAGTCGAACATCTGGAACAGCGCGGCCACCGCCAGGAGCCTGATGCCCAGCGCAAGGATCGCGGGCGCCTGCTCGGCCGAGCGATCGAGGAACAGCCCGACCAGCGCGCCGGGCAAGCCAAGGAACACCCCCACCGTCAGCACCGCGAAGGCCAGCGACCAGATCACCGCCGCCACCGCGCCGACGCGCAGCCCCGGCGCGTCGCGCCGCCCAAGCGCCCGCCCCGTCCGCACGGTCGCCGCATGGGAAAGCCCCATATGCACCATGAAGGTGAGCGAGGCGAGTTCGAGCGCGATGCCATGGGCGGCCAGTTCGACCACCCCGATCCAGCCCATCATCAGCGCCGAGGCCTGGAACATGCCCGCCTCGAACACGGTCGCAAAACCGATCGGCAGGCCCATCCGCGCCACCGCGAAAAATGCAGGCCAGTCCGGGCGCCAGAACCGCGCGAAGAGCTCGACATGGGCAAGCCCCGGGCCCCGCGCCGCATATAGTGCCGCCAGCCCCGCCGAGATCAGCGCCACCAGAACCGAGGAAATCGCCGCGCCGCGCAGCCCCATCTCGGGCGCGCCCCAGTTGCCGAAGATCAGCGCCCAGTTCAGCGCCGCGTTCAGCCCCACCGCCAGAAGCGTGATCCAGAGGACGACGCGGGTCCGCTCCTGCGCGGCGAGGTAGCTCTTCAGCACCGCCACCACCAGCGAGGCAGGTAGTCCCAGCCAGTTCATCCGCAGATACTCCTGCGCCATCTGCGACAGCACCGGGTCCTGCCCCAACGCACGCAAGATCGCGCCCGACCACCAGAACACCGGCAACGCGGCGAGGCCGAAGATCAGCGACAGCCACAGCCCCATCCGGGTTTCGCGCCGCATCTGCGCCTCGTCGCCCGCGCCCAGCGCCGCCGAGACCCGCCCCAGCACCGCCATGGCGAAGCCATTGCCCAGCAGGAACATAAAGAAAAACACGCCCGTCGCCAGAACCCCCGCAGCCAGCTCGGGCACGCCATACCAGCCCAGCATCACCGTGTCGGTCACATGCACGAGCATCTGCGCGACATTGGAGCCGATCAGCGGCAGGCCAAGCACCAGAACCGCGCGCAGATGCGCGGCAAGCGGCTCGGGCCGGGGCGTAAAAGGGGCGGTCTGGGTCATGCGCGGACGCTAGAGGGCGCGCCTCGCGCCGTCCAGCGACAAAAACCGCCAAGGGGGCTGTGCGACAGGGCACAGACGCGCCCGTAACAACCCGGTCGCTCCAACGAAAAAGGCGCGCCGAAGCGCGCCATTTTCAGGGTGTAGAGCCGCGCTTACTCGGCCGGCTCTTCGATCACCTTCTTGCCGGTAATCATCGGCGTGACCAGATCCTCGCCCTTCCAGCGTTTATAGAACGCGATCGCTCCGATGTGGAACAGCACGAAGAAGAACGCGAGGTTGCCCAGCAGCTCATGGATGCCCAAAGCCGAACGCGAGGTCTCGATCGTAACCATATCGGCCAGCGGCCCGGCATTGACGTAATCCTCGGGGTCGCCGATCAGGCCGGTGCCGACCTGCACTGCCAGCACGAGCAGGATGCCGACCACGAAAATCGCGCCCACCGGGTTATGGCCGAGCGTATTCGACGGGCGGCGGTCGCGCAGGTGCCGCGCGTAGGCCAGGATCGCCGAGGGGCCCTTGACGAAGCTCGTGAACCGCGCCGGACGCGGGCCGACAAAGCCCCAGATGATCCGCAGCACCACCAACGCGCCGATCGTGTAACCGGCGTAGAAATGCAGCGTCATCTGGTCGGGGCCGAACTTGCCGAGCCCCCAGGCCGCGAAAAAGCTGATCACCAGCGCCCAGTGAAACAGGCGCACGACCGGATCCCAGAGCGTCACCGTCCGGCCGTGGGCGGGCGCCGGAGCGCCCGCTTCAGGTTTGCCTTGGTTGGCCATGGCTCAGAAATCCGTGGCGCGGAAATCGTCGTGGCAGGATTTGCAGGTCCCGCCGAGCTTGCCCACCGCCGGACGCAGCGCGTCGAGGCCGTCACCGGCGACCGAGGCCAGCTCGCCAACAGCTTCGCGGAAGGCGGCGCCTTTTTCACCGACCTTCGGGAAGTTTTCCCAGATCTCGGGCAGCGCGCGGGTCTTGCCGGGCATATCAGCCTTGGAGGTGCCCGGTGCGTACAGGCCAGCCGGCGAATAGGTGGTCATCACCTGGAGGTTGGCGGCATGGGCCTTGGCGGCCTCGGCGTCATAAGGCACCTCGCCCTTGGCCATCGCGGCCAGCCCATCCATCTCGAGGCCGAGCAGGCTGTAATAGCCCTGACGGGCCTTCACCACGTCTTCGGGCGGAGCGGCCATGGCGGCCACGGCCGGCAGCACAAAAGCGGTGGTCAGAGCGGCGGTGAGAAGCTTACGCATCAGTATCTCCCAGATAATTTCACGCAGATGATTGGTTTTACGTCCAACAAGGGTATGTCCGTCGCAGCGGCCAACAATTTCGCAGCCGCAGCAACAAACTGACGAAAGCCGAGATTTTCGGCAATCATGTGAAATTCAACATATTGTGTGCACATTCAAAGAGACTGAGTCACATTTCCCCGATTTCGTGCCACAGCCCCTGCACTCTCGGCCCCGGGGCGCCATGAAAACGGGCGCGAGTTTCCTCGCGCCCGGGGGCATTCTGGTCTGAACAGAGGCTCAGGACGGCTTGTCGGTCGCCTTGCGCCGCGCATCCGGGTGCAGCGACGCGCCGAGGATGTGATCCGAGGAATGGATCACATGGCTCGCATGGCCCACGATCAGCGGATCGGGCGGGGTCGCGATCGACGGGTCCTTGTCGGGGTAATCGAGCGTCGAGAGGAAATGCCTCATGCAGTTCAACCGCGCGCGTTTCTTGTCATTCGACTTCACGATCGTCCAGGGCGCATCGGCGGTGTCGGTATAGAAGAACATCGCCTCTTTCGCCTCGGTGTAATCGTCCCACTTGTCCAGCGAGGCAAGGTCGATCGGCGACAGCTTCCACCGCTTGAGCGGGTCGGTTTCACGCGACTTGAAGCGGCGGCGTTGCTCTTCGCGGGTGACCGAGAACCAGTATTTGTAGAGCCGGATCCCCGAGCGCACGAGCATCCGCTCCAGCTCGGGCGTCTGGCGCATGAATTCGAGGTATTCGGTCGGCGAGCAGAAGCCCATCACCCGCTCGACGCCGCCACGGTTGTACCAGCTGCGGTCATAGAACACCATTTCGCCGGCGGTCGGCATGTACTGGAGATAGCGCTGAAAATACCACTGGCCGCGTTCCTCGTCGGTGGGCTTATTCAGCGCCACGACCCGCGCGAAACGGGGGTTGAGATGCTCGGTAAAGCGCTTGATCGTGCCGCCCTTGCCGGCAGCATCGCGCCCCTCGAACAGGATCACGAATTTCTGGCCGGTCTCCTGCGCCCATTTCTGGACCTTTAGCAATTCGGCCTGCAGCTTGGCCTTTTCCTTTTCATAGGCCGTGCGCGCGAGTTTATGCGGATAGGGGTATTTGCCGGTCTCGAAGGCAAGGCGCACCGCGTTCGGGTCAACACGCGGGAAGCTCCGGACACCCGAGGTTTTCTCCTCACCCGGCACGACCGCCGGATGCGGATCAGCGGGATCGGCGGGCTTCTCGACTTTCACGGCGTCGCCTGTCGAAGCGGTCTTCGCCACCTTGGCGGCTTTTGCACTGACCTCTCCCTGCGGCGCCTCAGGCTTGGCCTGCACCGCGACCTTCGCGATTTGATCGTCCATATACATCCCTCCGTTCTGAAAACTTGGGATGTTTCTAAACCGGATCGGCAAACTTTTCCTTGATGCGCATCAAAATCATGCTGCGCTGCGCGAATAATTTGGCGAAATCTGCCCTCTTTTCATTTCCCGCGCGCCCCGTCAGGCTGTGCGCCAGACAATAGGGAGACTCACATGGTCACGCTTTACGGGGTGCTGCATTCGCGCGCGACGCGCACGATCTGGCTGCTCGACGAACTCGACATGCGCTACGATCTCAAGCCGGTCATTCAGGCCTATCGGCTGGAGGCGCAGGGCCTCGACCCGCTCGCACCCGATGCGCCGCTCAACACCCGCAGCCCCGAGTTCCTGCGCCTCTCGCCCGCGGGCGCGATCCCGGTGATCGAGGACGAAGGCCTGCTCCTGTCGGAATCGCTCGCGATCAACCTCTATCTCGCCAAGAAGGCGGGCGGGCCGCTCGCGCCCAAGGACGTGCGCGAAGAGGCGCTGATGACGCAATGGGCGCTTTATGGCGCGACCAGCATCGAGGATGCCGCCCTCGAGATCATGTTCGCCTATGTCAACGGTGCGGACGAAGGCGGGCAGCGCGTGATCGAGGCCGCCTCGGACCGCCTGCGCCGCCCCTTCGCGGTGCTCGAAACCCATCTCAAGGCACATAGCCACATGGTCGGCGGTCGCTTTACCGTGGCCGATATCAACATAGCCGAGGTGGTCCGCTATGCGCAGGGCCACAAACCGCTGATGACCGAATTCCCGCGCGTCGCCAGCTGGCTCGAGCATTGCCAGGCCCGCCCCGCCTTCAAGAAAATGTGGGCCACGCGCCTGGCCGAAACCGCATAAGGGGGCGCCGCCCCCTCTGCCTTGCGGCATTCACCCCCGGAGTATTTCCGGCTCGATGAAAGCTCTTTCATTTTGCCTCAAATATCCCGGGGGAATGGCCGCGAGGCCATGGGGGCAGAGCCCCCGTCCCACCGGTCCGCTTGCCCCTGAGCCCCAAGCTGCGCTATCCCTGTTTCTCAAAACGACCACAGAAAGCGAGCAGCATGGCCGACGACCTCCTTTCCGCCCAGCCCGAGAGCACCTATGACGCCTCTTCGATCGAGGTGCTCGAAGGGCTCGAGCCGGTGCGCAAGCGCCCGGGCATGTATATCGGCGGCACAGATGAGCGTGCGCTCCATCACATGGTCGCCGAAATCCTCGACAACTCGATGGATGAAGCCGTGGCGGGCCACGCGAACCGCATCGAGGTCGAACTGCTGGAGGATGGCTCGATCACCGTGCGCGACAATGGCCGCGGCATCCCGGTCGATCCGCACCCCAAGTTTCCCGGCAAATCGGCGCTTGAGGTCATTTTGTGCACGCTGCACGCGGGCGGCAAGTTCTCGAACAAGGCCTATTCCACCTCGGGCGGCTTGAACGGCGTGGGCTCCTCGGTGGTGAACGCGCTTTCCGACCTGATGATCGTGCAGGTCGCGCGCAACAAGGAACTGTTCGAGCAACGCTTTTCGCGCGGTGTGCCGCAAGGCCCGGTGGCCAAGCTCGGCCCCACGCAGAACCGGCGCGGCACCACTGTCACCTTCCACCCCGACCCGGAAATCTTCGGCTCGCTGCGGCTGAAACCGGCGCGGCTGTTCAAGATGGTGCGCTCCAAGGCCTATCTGTTCTCGGGCGTGGAGATCCGCTGGAAATCGGCGATCGAGGATGGCGAGACGCCGACCGAGGCGACGTTCCATTTCCCGAACGGGCTTGCGGATTTCCTGAACGAGACGATGACCGGCGCGATGACCTATGCCGAGCGGCCTTTCGCTGGCAAGGTCAGTTTCGAGGAAAAATTCGGCGTCCCGGGCTCGGTCGAATGGGCGATCAACTGGACGCCCTCGCGCGACGGGTTCATCCATTCCTACACAAACACCGTGCCCACGCCCGAGGGCGGCACGCATGAAAGCGGGTTCTGGGCGGCGCTCTTGAAGGGCATCAAAGCCTATGGCGAGCTGGTCAACAACAAGAAGGCCGCGCAGATCACCCGCGACGACCTGACGACGGGCGGCTGCGCGCTGCTCAGCATCTTCATCCGCGAGCCTTCGTTCGTCGGCCAGACGAAAGACCGGCTCTCGACCGAAGAGGCGGCGCGCTGGGTGGAATCTTCGGTGCGCGACCATTTCGACAACTGGCTGGCAGGTGACACGAAATCGGCCGGCGCGATCCTCGATTTCCTCGTGCAGCGTGCCGAAGAGCGCCTGCGCCGCCGGCAGGAAAAGGAAACCCAGCGCAAGACCGCGACGAAGAAACTGCGCCTGCCCGGCAAGCTGGTGGATTGCTCGGCTACGAACCGCGAGGGAACCGAGCTGTTCATCGTCGAGGGCGACTCGGCGGGCGGCTCGGCCAAAATGGCGCGCGACCGCCAGACCCAGGCGCTGTTGCCCTTGCGCGGCAAGATCCTGAACGTGCTGGGCGCGGCCAGCTCGAAGCTGGGTCAGAACCAGGAGATCAACGATCTCGCGCAAGCGCTTGGCGTGGGGCTTGGCTCGCGCTTCAACCTCGAAGACCTGCGCTACGACAAGATCATCATCATGACCGATGCCGATGTCGACGGCGCTCATATCGCGTCTTTGCTGATGACCTTCTTCTTCACCCAGATGCGACCGCTGATCGACAAGGGGCACCTCTATCTGGCCTGCCCGCCGCTCTACCGGCTGACGCAAGGCGCGCGGCGCATCTATGTGGCCGATGATGCGGAAAAGGAAAAATATCTGGCAAAGGGTCTGGGCGGAAAGGGCAAAATCGACGTGCAGCGCTTCAAGGGTCTGGGCGAGATGGACGCCAAGGACCTGAAGGACACCACGATGAACCCCGCCACGCGCAAGCTGATCCGGGTCACGATCGACGATGAATTCCCCAACGAAACCGGCGATCTGGTCGAACGCCTGATGGGCAAGAAGCCCGAGATGCGCTTTCAATACATCACCGAAAACGCGCGGTTTGTTGAGGAACTGGACGTATAGGCCGTCTTTGCGATCAGACCGCTGGTTTTCCGGCGTCAATCCATTCCTTCATTGCCGCCAAGCGTTCGGCAGTTGGAAGCGCAAGCGCTTCTCTCTCGGTATGGCCCTCATCCATCTTCTTATTGACGGTCCATGCCGAACAATCCTCATAGTCGGCCTTCAACTTTGTCGCCCCGGGCAAACCAGGCACCCCGACCTGAACGCTCAAGAAGTCGCGCAATCCCTTGATAACAAGCTGATAGTCCCCCTTATGCCAAACAATATCCTGCCCACCCAGATCCGATAGGGTGCGCTTCGTTTCATAGGGTTGATCTTCAAAAATCAGAAATTGCTTCGTCGAAAGCTGCTCATTTCCAGCACGACGCACTCCCAAGTCCATGCCCAGCTCAAAGGGCATATTCATCCGCGCATACTCACCCGCGGCTGAACTTTTGCAGCGTGAAAGATCGTGGATTGAATATTTGGACTCACAAGCCAACTCGTAAATTTTGTCGAGCCTATTCTCACCCGCCTCCAAGCGCTCATTCGCAAGGCGGGGATTGAGACCAGCATAAACACAGCAAAAAGCATCGTCTCCAAAAGTGGAGCGAAGTTTTCGTCAAATGGGCAATTAATGAAAACGTTCTTATCAAACACTCAGATCAGCCTTTAGAAAGAACCGGGTCCTTCCCAAAGGAACTACGATCACGGATTCGGCCATCGCGCCCGTGAACAAACAACTCAGTGCCTTGGTTCTTTGCGATATCCCTTGCGCGCTGAATCGCTTCTTCTTGAGTGCGCACCACGACCGTCGCACGGGAAGCACCTGAGCGCCGAACCGCCCACTTGCCTCCAGACGGCACGACGTGCTGTCCTTTTTGAGCCATCCTCAAACCACTCCACTGCGTTCAGGCCTACGATATGATATGAGTGGCAATCATTTCAAGTCGGTTACGCGCAGCGCAGTAGCTCAGATGCCGTCGCCGACGAAGGCCTTTTCGACCACGTATTCGCGCGGCTCCGAGTTGGCGCCTTCGCGCAGCCCGAAGCTTTCCAGCACCGCCATCACGTCCTTGTTGAACGCCAGCGAGCCGC
>NZ_NTJD01000011.1 GCF_002358085.1 Pseudothioclava arenosa | reverse complement strand
TGGAAGACGAGGAAGGCAACCCGCGTTTCCAGGTCAACTTCCAGAACTGCGTCCACTGCAAAACCTGCGATATCAAAGATCCCAGCCAAAACATCACCTGGACTACCCCTCAGGGCGGCGATGGGCCGAATTATCCCAACATGTAACCGGCGCGGGCCCCGCGGCCCGAGGTCACATCGACGTGTTGCGGGGGGTGCCATGCGCCCCCCGCATTGCTTTGTCGGGGCGAGGCCGCTACCTTCGGGGCACCCGCCGCGAAAGGAAGACCCATTTGTCCGCCCGCTCTCTTGCCGCTCGCCTTCTGATTTCCTCTATCCTATTGGCATCGCATCCATTTTCGGCTGCGCAAGCCGAAGATGCCGGCGCCTATCTGGCCGCCCAGATCGCGGCGCATGAATTCGATTACACCGCCGCGGCGCGCTACTATGAGCGGCTGATCTCCGAAGAAAATCCCACGCCCGAGCTGATCGAGGCCGCGATGATCTCGGAAGTCGGGCGCGGCGCCCTGCCAGAGGCGCTGACGATCGCGCAGCGTCTTGCGGCGGCGGAGCCCGAGAACAAGATCGCCTCGCTGCTCCTGGTCGCGGAGCCCGTCCGCGAGGGCGATTTCGCCGGCGCGCTCGCGCAGCTTGATGGCAAGCCCGAGGCCTGGCTGATGGGTGACAACCTGATGCGCGGCTGGTTGCAGGCGGGGCTTGGCCAGATGTCGGAGGCTGTGAAGTCCTTTGATGCCGCCGGCGAAGAGGCCGGGTTCGAAAGCTTCGCGGCCTATCACAAGGCGCTGGCGCTGGCGATGGTAGGCGATTTCGAAGGTGCCGATGCGGTGCTGTCCTCGGAAGCCGGGCAGAGCGTTCTGACCTCGCGCCGGGGCGTTCTGACGCATGTGCAGGTGCTCTCGCAGCTCGAACGCAACCCCGACGCGATCGCGCTGATCGACAAGGTGTTTGGCCGCTCGACCGATGCCGAAATTTCCGGCCTGCGCACTGCGCTTGAGGTGGGCGAGGCGCTGGATTTCACGCTGGTCAACGATGCGCGCGAAGGTGTGGCCGAGCTCTATTACAGCTTTGGCACCGCGCTTGTTGGCGAGATGCCGCAGGGTTTTTCTCTGATTTTCACCCGGATTGCGAGCTGGCTGCGCCCGGATCTGAGCGACGCCGCGCTGGTGACGGCGGGGCTTCTGGAATCGATCGGGCAGCATGATCTGGCGATCGCGGCCTTTGCCGAGGTGCAGCCCGAAAGCCCGGCCTTTGCCTCCGCCGAGATCGGCCGCGCCGATGCGATGGTGGCGGCGGGCCGGAGCGAGGCGGCGATCGAGGTATTGGAAAACCTGACCCGGACCAAGGGCGAGCAGGCCGGCGTCTGGATCGCCTTGGGCGATGCGCTACGCCGCGAAGACCGCTTTGCCGAATCCGCCGATGCCTATGACAAGGCGATCGATATTTTGGGCGCACCTCAGCCCGACGACTGGTTCGTCTGGTATGCCCGCGCGATTTCGCAGGAGCGTTCGGATCAGTGGGACAAGGCCGAGCCGGGGTTCCGCAAGGCGCTTGAACTCAACCCGGGTCAGCCGTCGGTGTTGAATTACCTCGGTTATTCCTATGTCGAGAAGCAGCAGAACCTCGATGAAGCGCTGACGATGATCGAGCAGGCGGTGGCCGCGCGCCCTGATGCCGGTTACATCGTCGACAGCCTTGGCTGGGCGCTCTATCGGCTGGGTCGCTACGAAGAGGCCGTCGTGCATATGGAGCGTGCGGTCGAGTTGGAGGCGGTCGATGCCGTGGTGAACGACCATCTCGGCGATGTCTATTGGGCGGTCGGACGCAAGCGCGAGGCTGAATTCCAGTGGAAACGCGCGCTCAGCTTCGGGCCGAATGACGATCTGGATATGGACCGGGTGCGGCGCAAGCTCGAGCTTGGCCTCGACAAAGTGCTCGAGAGCGAAGGCGCGCCGCCGCTGCGGGCCGAGTGATGATGCCCACTTTCGAGGCGCTGGCGCCGGCCAAGGTGAACCTGACGCTCCTGGTGACGGGGCTGCGGGACGATGGCTATCACCTGCTGGAAAGCCTCGTGGTCTTTGCGGGCGTGGGCGATCAGCTGCGGGTCGAGCCCGCCGAGACGCTCAGCCTGTCGGTTTCCGGGCCGCGCGCGGCGGGCGTGCCAGAAGACGGGCGCAACCTTGTGCTCAAGGCGGCCGAACGGCTGCGCGCGCTGCGCGGCGTCACGGCTGGTGCGCGGATCTCGCTGGAGAAACACCTGCCGCATGGCGGCGGCATTGGCGGGGGCTCCTCCGATGCGGCGACGGCGATCCGACTGCTGTCGCAGCTTTGGGGCGTGGCGCCGCTGACACGTGCCGAGGCTCTGCCGCTGGGCGCCGATATCCCGGTCTGCCTCGCCGCGCCCGCGCCGCGCTTGATGTGCGGCATTGGCGAGGACCTGAGCCCGGTTCCGGCGCTGCCCTCGGCCTGGCTCGTGCTGGTCAATCCAGGCGTCGAAATGCCCACGCCCAAGGTTTTCCGCGCCTTCGACGCGGCCTATCCGCCCACCGCGCAGCGCCATGCGCCCCTGCCGCCGACGCCTGATTTCGAGGCGTTTACGGCGTGGCTCCACGGGCATCACAATGATCTGACAAAGGTCCTGAACGATCCGCAGGGCGAAGCCTATGTGCCGCAGATCGCCGAGATCCTCACGGTGCTTAGCGGCGCAGGCGGAACGGCAGATTGCGACATGTCCGGCTCGGGCAGCACCTGCTGGGGCCTCTTCGCGGACGAACCCGCCGCCCGCACAGCCGCAGCGGCCCTTGCGGCAACCCATCCCGACTGGTGGGTCACCGCCGCGCCGATCCTCTCGGATCACGCCGCGCCCTGATCTTCATTTTGCCGGAAATATCCCGGGGGGTGAGGCGGGAAGAAGCGGGCTTCCTGCGGAAGCACGCCCCGCCGAACGCACGAGCTTGCGAGTGCAGTGCGGGGGCAGCGCCCCCGCGGCCCTCGATCAACGCACGCGGGCGACGATGTAGTCGGCCAGATCGTCCAGCATCTCGCGCAGCGGTGCTTCCGGCAAAAGACGCAGCGCGGCGCGGGCGCGCTCGATCCAGGCGATCGCCTCGGCGCGGGTTTCCTTCAGCGCACCGTGCTTCGCCATCAGCGCCATCGCCCGCTCCAGGTCGCCCTCTTGCTGGTCGCCCTTTTCGATCACGCGCGACCAGAAGGCGCGTTCTTCGGCATCGGCTTTGGCCACCGCCTTGATCACCGGCAGCGTCAGCTTGCGCTCGCGGAAATCGTCGCCAACGTTCTTGCCGATCACGTCGCTCGTGCCGGAATAATCCAACAGGTCGTCGACCATCTGGAAGGCGATCCCGAGCGCGTCGCCATAATCAAAAAGCGCGCGGATCTGTTCTTCGGGCGCGCCGGCGATCACGCCGCCCACCTCGGTCGCAGCCGAGAACAGCGCCGCCGTCTTGCCGCGCACCACCTTCAGATAGGTCCCGGCATCGGTCGCCAGATCCTGCGCGGCGGTCAGTTGCAGCACCTCGCCCTCGGTGATCACCGCGGAGGCATTCGACAGGATCGAGAGCACGCGGATGTTCTGCGTGTCGGTCATCAGCTGGAAGGCGCGGGCAAAGAGGTAATCGCCCACCAGAACCGAGCTTTTGTTGTCCCACAGCAGGTTCGCCGTGGGGCGGCCCCGGCGCTGCAGGCTTTCATCGACCACATCGTCATGCAGAAGTGTGGCGGTATGAATGAACTCGACCGCAGTGGCGAGATGCACGTGGAAGGGGCCGTCGTAGCCACAAAGCTTCGCGGCGGCGAGCGTCAGCATCGGGCGCAGCCGCTTGCCGCCGGCGCCGACCAGATGGGCGGTGACCTCGGGAATGCGCGGCGCATGTTCGGAAACCATGCGCTGGCCGATCATCGCATCCACCGCGTTCATTTCCGCGTTCAGGGCCGCAGCCAGCCGATCGTGCGGTTTCGTCGCCTTGTCATCGAGGCTCATCGTGACTCCTTGCCGTTTCCATCCCTCGACAGGCGGGGGGAATGCCCGCTAGGGAAGGATCATGAAAGAACTCATCCGCACCACAGACCCGGTGAAACTCGCAATCGCGGCAGCCCTTCTTGAGGGCGAGGGTATAGCGACGTTTCAGATGGACGTCCACATGAGCGTGCTCGAAGGCAGCCTCGGCATTTTGCCGCGCCGGCTGATGGTGCAGGACCGCGACCTGTTCATGGCGCGCGCGATCCTCGCGGATAACGAGATCGAGGCGGATTGATGTTTGCGGATAGCGATCTGACGCGGGATCGGTTCCTCGACGGGCGGCTGATGATCTGGCAGCCGAAGGCGGGGTATCGCGCGGCGATGGACCCGGTGCTCTTGGCCGCATGCTGTCCCGCCGAGCCTGGGCAGGCGGTGCTGGAGCTGGGCTGCGGCGTGGGGGTGGCGAGCCTCTGCCTTGGCTGGCGCGTGCCGGGTGTGCAGCTGGTGGGGCTTGAGCTGCAACCGGACTACGCCGCGCTCGCCCGGCGCAATGCCGCAGAAAACGGGATCGCGCTTGCGGTCCACGAAGGCGACCTGTCGCGGATGCCGGCCGAGCTGCGCGCGCAGAGCTTCGACCATGTCATCGCGAACCCGCCCTATTTTCCGCCCGGTTCGGGCACCGAGGCCCGCGACGCTGGCCGCGAGCGCGGTCAGCGCGAGGACACGCCGCTGTCCGAATGGATCGATCAGGGGTTTCGGAGGCTGCATCCGGGCGGCTGGCTGAGCGTGATCCAGAATGCCGACCGCCTTCCCGAGATCCTCTCGGCGATTGGTTCAAAGGGGGGCGCGACGCGGGTCCTGCCGATTGCGGGGCGGGTCGGGCGCGAGGCGGGCCGGGTGATCGTGCAAAGCCGCAAGGGCGCGCGCACGCCGTTTCGCCTGTTGCCGCCGTTGGTGCTGCACGCAGCGCCCGAACATGCTGCGGACGCGGAGGATCTTACTGAAATTGCTCAAAATCTGCTGCGTCGCGGCGCAAACTTGCGCTTATCGTCTTAACGCTTTCGCAAGATTTCGTGAGGCAGGCTAAAACCTGCGCAGCCCATGCAACAAATTCGTGACAAGACTCACTTGCTGTGCTGCAATCGACCTATCAACAACAGGAGAGGAGACTGCCATGTCGCTGGGTTCGCATATCACCGAACTTCGCAAGAAACATCAGGCATTGTCGGAACAGGTTGAGCGTGCGGCCCGCAGCCCGGGCGTCGATGATCTCGCCATCGCCGAAATGAAAAAGCAGAAACTCCGGATCAAAGAAGAGATCATGCGCCTCGAACAGGCGTGAGAATAGCGGGGCGGCGCGGGAAACCGGGCCGCCTCAGCGCTTTCGGCTCGCCATGGCGGCCAGAAAGGCACCGGCAGCAATCATGACGGCCGCCAGCAGCAAGCGAGGCGAGGCGGCCGCGAAACCAGCCAGAATCAGCACAGTGGTGGACAGCAGCGGCGCGGCATAGGACAGCGTGCCGAGCATCTGGATATCGCCGCGCTTCACCCCGATATCCCAGGTGAAAAACGCCAACCCCACCGGCCCGAGCCCCAGCGCGGCGACCGAGGCCCAGCCCAATGTGGTCGCAGGCCAGACCGTGTCTTCCAGCGCAAGATGGGCCACCAGCGACAGCACCGACGTGGCGAGGCAATAGACGGTGACGGCGGCGGTCGGAACTTGGCCGAAGCGGCGCGAGATCAGCGAATAGCTCGACCAGGTGAGCGCGCAAAGAAACGCCAGCGCATAGCCGGGCAGGGCCTCGGCCGAGGCGCTGAAGCCCGATTTCGCGACGATCAGCGCCGCGCCGCCAAAAGCCACCAGAGCGCCGATGACATGGCCCGCGCGCAACCGCTCGCCGGGCAGGAGGCCGGAAAACAGCACGATCAGCAGCGGCCAGAGATAGGCGATCAGCCCGGCCTCGGCGGGCGGCGCGAGGCTCAGCGCCGAGAAATACAGGTAGTGATAGCCAAACAGCCCCGCCGTGCCGATCGCATAGGCCCGGAGCGGCACGGCGCGCAGCAAGGGCAGGGTGCCCGTTGCCGCGCACCAGATCAGGCCGATCGTGCCGCCGATCGCGAAGCAGATTGCGTTGAGTTGCAGCGCCGGCACCGGCTGCGCGCCCACCGTGAACAGCGCCAGCAGCGCCCAAAGCGCCACCGCCGAAAACCCGATCAGGGTCGCGCGGGTCTTACCACTCTGTGCGGAAGTCACGTCCTGTCTCCTGCTCGACCGCCGTCGCGGCCTCGTCCTGTAACCAGTCCAGAAAGGCGCGCACCGGCGCGCGGGTTTCGGCGCCTGGGGCGCAGAGGAAGCGATAGCTTTCCTGCGGCACGAGCGCCAGCGCGAAAGGTGCGACCAGCCGCCCGCTGCGCAGCGCATCCTGCGCCAGCGTGCCGCGCCCCAGCGCCACGCCCGCCCCGCTCAGCGCGGCATCGAGGGCGTGATCGGCTTGAGAAAACTGCGCGGCGGCATCCGGGGGCGCGCCAAGGCCTGCCAGCCGGAACCACGCCGCCCAATCGGCCTGCTGCCGCATGAAGGCGGTCTCATCATGATGTAGAAGCGGCGCTGATTTCAGGCTTTCGGGCGTTGGAAAGCGCGCGGCCAGATCGGGCGTCATCATCGGCGTCAGCCATTCGCGCAAAAGCTGCCCGCTGAACAGACCCTCGGCGCGGTCGGGGCCGAAGCGCAGCGCAACGTCGACATCATCGTGGCGCAGGTCCAGAAGCCGGAAAGTCGCGGCAAAGCGCAGTTCGATGCCGGGGTGCCGACGGGCAAATTCGAACAGGCGCGGCGCCAGCCATTTCGAGGTGAAAGCCGGTCCCGCGGTGATCGAAACCACCTCGCCCTGCGACTGGCGGCGCGCGGCGCGCCAGGCTTCGCGCAGGCTGCCCATGCCGTCGCGCACGCCGGGCAGGAGCCGTCGCCCCGCCTCGGTCAGCGCGATCGAGCGATGCGCGCGGCTGAAGACGGGCTCGCCGAGCAGGTCTTCTAGTTGGCGGATCTGGAACGAGAGTGCGGCGGGCGTCACGTGCAGTTCGGTCGCTGCCTGCTGAAACGACAGGTGGCGCGCGGCGGCCTCGAAGGCGCGCAGGGCGGTCAGGGGAGGCGCGTCGCTGCTCATGGATAAGAAAATCTTGTGTGATGCGGAAAATATCCGCGTTTGAGTCAATAATAATTAGATGGGATTAATTTAGGAAAGGAAATTCTTTTCGGAGTAAAGGTTATGATCCAGATTCCCACCTCTGACCGTCAGGCGCGCGCCCACGGCCATGCCCTCGACCTGCGCCGTTGTGCTTTTGCGCGGCTCTGGAGGGCGCTCGTTCCGCGCTTCGGGGCAACGAAAAGGGCCGCCCCCTTGCAGGGACGGCCCGAATGCTGCGGCTGAGCCGGGATCAGACGACGAACTGGCCGCCGTTGGCCGAGATCGTCGAGCCGGTCACGAAGCCGGCGTCGTCGCTCGCCAGGAAGACCACGCAGCGCGCGATTTCTTCCGGCTCGCCCAGACGGCCGACCGGGATTTGCGGGATGATGCGCTCGTTCAGGACTTTCTCGTCGATGGCGCGGACCATCTCGGTCGCGATATAGCCCGGGCAGATCGCGTTCACGGTGATGCCAGCGCGCGCGCCTTCCTGGGCCAGAGCCTTGGTGAAGCCGAGGTCGCCTGCTTTCGCGGCCGAGTAGTTGGCCTGACCGGCCTGACCTTTTTGGCCGTTGACCGACGAGATGTTGATGATGCGACCGAACTTGCGGTCACGCATCCCCGACCACAGCGGGTGGGTCATGTTGAACACGCCGCTCAGGTTGGTGTCGAGCACCTCTTTCCACTGCTGCGGGGTCATCTTGTGGAACATCGCGTCGCGGGTGATGCCCGCGTTGTTCACCAGCACGTCGACGGGGCCCAGATCGGCCTCGACCTGCGCGATCCCGGCGGCGCAGGCGTCGTATTCGGCAACCGACCACTTGTAGGTCTTGATGCCGGTCTCGGCGGTGAATTTCGCAGCCGCCTCATCGTTCCCCGCGTAGTTCGCGGCGACGGTGTAGCCGGCGTTTTTCAGGGCAACGGAGATGGCCGCGCCAATGCCGCGCGAACCACCAGTGACCAATGCAACTCGAGCCATGATTCCTCCTCTGGATCAATGTGTTTGAAATCCTGTTACCGAAAATAATGAGGGCGCGCAACAAAGTTGCGCGCCCTGTTTCGCAATTGCAGCGAATTGTTACGATCAGAGGCCTTCGAGGCACATCGCAACGCCCATGCCGCCGCCGATGCAGAGCGTGGCGAGGCCTTTTTTCGCGCCCGAACGTTTCATTTCGAAGACAAGCGTGTTCAGGATGCGGCAGCCCGAGGCGCCGATCGGGTGGCCGATCGCGATCGCGCCGCCGTTCACGTTCACCTTCGAGGTATCCCAGCCCATGTCCTTGTTCACGGCGCAGGCCTGCGCGGCGAAGGCTTCGTTGGCTTCGATCAGGTCGAGGTCCGAGGCTTTCCAGCCGGCTTTTTCAAGAGCCTTGCGCGACGACGGGATCGGGCCGCAGCCCATGATCGACGGGTCGAGGCCGGCGGTCGCGTAGGAGGCGATGCGCGCGAGCGGGGTCAGGCCGCGCTTGGCGGCTTCTTCTTCGGTCATCAGCAGCACGGCGGCGGCGCCGTCGTTGATCCCCGAGGCGTTGCCCGCGGTGACCGAGCCGTCCTTGGTGAAGGCCGGGCGCAGTTTCTGCATCGACTCGATGGTTGCGCCGTGACGGATGTATTCATCGGCATCGACGATGATCTCGCCCTTGCGGGTCTTGACGGTGAAGGGGGTGATCTCGTCCTTGAACTTGCCGGCCTTCTGCGCGGCCTCGGCCTTGAGCTGCGAGTTCAGCGCGAATTCGTCCTGCATCTCGCGCGAGATCTGCCACTGGTTGGCGACGTTCTCGGCGGTCTGACCCATGTGATAGCCGTTGAACGCGTCCCAGAGGCCGTCCTTGATCATGCAGTCGATCATCTTCATGTCGCCCATCTTCTGGCCGGCACGCAGGTGCGCGACATGGGGGCTGAGCGTCATGCTTTCCTGACCGCCCGCGACCACGATCGCGGCGTCGCCAAGCTGGATGTGCTGCGCGGCCAGCGCGACGGTGCGCAGACCCGAGCCGCAGACCTGGTTGATCGACCAGGCGGCGGATTCGATCGGCAGGCCAGCGTGGATATGCGCCTGACGGGCCGGGTTCTGGCCCTGGCCGGCGGTCAGAACCTGACCAAGGATCGTTTCGGAAACATCGGCTTTCTCGATGCCCGCGCGGGCAACGACGGCCTCGATCACGGCGGCGCCGAGTTCATGGGCCGGGGTGTTGGCGAACGAGCCGTTGAAGCTGCCAACCGCGGTGCGGGCCGCGGAAACGATGACGACGTTGGTCATGAGTCCTCTCCTCATAGGAATTTGGCGCGCAGAAAGGCGCGCCGTCTATGCCGCCTCGCAGCATGCCCGAAGAAGACTTTGCGTCAAGTGGAATCGGAAAGAATGCCGGCTGCGGCACGAAATTATGTTGCGCGCCCGATTTTGGCGCCGTTTCAGGCCCGCTGGACGATGCCGCTTTGTTCGGACCAGGGCGGCCGCAGCGTCGGTGCGCCAAAATAATAGCCTTGCATGCAGTCGACGCCGAGCGCGGAAAGATAGGCCGCATCTTCGGCGCTTTCGACGGATTCCGCGACGGTGAACATGTCGAAATGGCGCGCAACGCCGATCAGGGCCTCGGTCAAGACCTGATTGTCGGGGTTCTGCGCAATGCCGCGGATGAACTCGCCGTCGATCTTGAGAATGTCGAAATAGAACTCGCGCAGGTAGCGAAACGAGGTATAGCCCGCGCCGAAATCGTCGAGCGCGAAGCTGACGCCGCGCTGGTGCAGGTCTTCCATGAAGACGGTGACGATCTCGGGCATCTGCATGGCGGAACTTTCGGTGATCTCGAGGATCAGCCGGTCGGCGATGGTTTCGTCGACCGCCAGTCCGCGGTGCAGGGTCTTGAGCCAGCTCGGGTAGCCGACCGAGCGCGCCGACATGTTGACCGCAAGACGCAGCGTCGGCTGCTCGGCCAGGGCGCGCAGCCCGAGTTCGAGGGCGAGGCAGTCGACCTTGCGGCCAAGCTCGGTGGTCTCGATCACCGAGATGAAATCCCGCGCGGGAATGATCCGCCCGGTCGTGTCGAGCACCCGGATCAGGCCTTCGTAAAAGGCGACGCGACCGGGTTCGGAAGTCTGGACGACCGGTTGATAGGCCATCACGACATCGCGCCGTTCGATCGCGCGCCGGACCATGGCGAGCGTCTCGCGGTCCCGCTGCGCGACAGCGAAATCCAGCGGGTTACTCTCGTCGCGGCTGTAAGGCTCATCAAAGCTCATACGGCTGTCGGTCATCCTGCGCTCCTTCTCGGCTTCGCCCAGATTCGGGGAAACCAGCTAAGAACCCGTAAAGCCGTGCGCAGAGTTTCGCTTATGGTTAACGGCCCGCGCGCAAGCGTTGCCGGTGATAAACCTCTTTGAAAGGACTGCGCGCTAGCCTCGAGTCGCACCCATGGCGAGAGGCGGATATGGCGAATCCTGCGGAGGGCTCGGAGGCCCGCGGAAAAGACGAAGCCGAGGTATACCTTGGCTATGATGAACTGTTCTATTCGCGCACGGATGCGCGCGGGATCATCCGCTCCGGGAACGATATTTTCCAGCGTGTGTCACAGTATGAATGGTCGGAGCTGCTGGGGGCGCCGCATCGCATCGTGCGCCATCCCGGAACCCCGCGCGGGGTGTTCCGGATCCTGTGGGACGCGATCCAGAAGGACAATCCGATGGGCGCCTATGTGAAGAACAGGGCGAAATCGGGGGGGTATTACTGGGTTTTCGCGGTGATCGTGCCGATCCCGGGCGGGTTCCTTTCGGTCCGGCTCAAGCCGTCGAGCACGATTTTTCCCAAGGTTCAGGAGATCTATGCCCGGCTCGCCCCTTGGGAACGGGACGGTCGTGTCGACCCCGAGGACACCGCGCGGCGGCTGCGCGAGGCGGCGGAGGCCGAGGGGTTCTCAAGCTATACCAGTTTCATGGCCTATGCGCTTGCCCATGAGCTGACGTCGCGCGATGCGCAACTCAAGCGACAGTCCGATCCGCGAACGCGGCTTCTGGCCGATCTCAATCAGGCGCTTGAAACGATCATGCGTGAGCAGGTCGGGATCCTGCACAGTTTCGAGGCGCTGCAATCGATTCCGAACAACATGCGCATCGTCGCCTCGCGGCTGGAGCCATCGGGCGGGCCGGTCTCGTCGATCTCGGAGAATTACAAGGCGGCCTCAAGCCGGATTTCGGAGCGCCTGCGCAGCTTCGTGATCGGCAAGGACAATATCTATGACAGGATGTCGCGCGAAGTGGCGCGCGCGCTGTTTCTGCTTGGCTGTGAGCGGGTGGTGGACGAAATGCGCAAGCGCTTTGCCTATCACGCACCGGTCGAAGGGATCGATTGGGCTGCCGAGCAGGTGATGCTTCTGGAGGTCGAGAAAGAAAGCGCGATACGTGCCCATACGGCCTTGCAGACGGCGGCGGAACTGGCCGAGGCCCTGACCCGCTCAAGCCGCGACATTCGCAGGCAGATGCTCGGGCTCGACACGATCCGGGTGTTGGGGCGGGTCGAATGCGGGCGGCTGCGCGAAGCCGGCAGCGCGCTGTCTTCGACGATCGATCAGCTCGACAAATTCCACGAGGATATCAAGCTGCGGCTCGAAAAGATCACATCGCTCTCGGAGGATATCGAAGGCCTGATCGCCCGCCATCTGCGCCTTGAGGCGACGAAGGCGGCGTAGCCCGGGCGCTTATTCGGCCAGCAGCGCCTCGATCACGGCCTTCGCCTCGGGGGCGTCCCAGGCGGCCTCACCGATCAGGCGCGCGGCTTCGCGGCCTTCGCGGTCGATCAGAACGGAGACCGGCAGGCCCGCGATTCCCATCGTGCGCGCCAGTTTCTGCTGAGCATCGGTGTAAAGCGGCAGGTTGGTCACGCCGACCTCTTCGAGGAAGCGCGCAACCTTCGGCGGCGGGTTGCGTCCGGTCGCGATGGCGATCACCTCGAAGTCTTCACCGCCCATTTCTGCCTGCAACCGGTCGAGCGAGGGCATCTCGGCGCGGCAGGGCGCGCACCAGACTGCCCAGAAATTCACCAGAAGCACCTTGCCCTTGTGGTCCGAAAGGCGCTGCTCGGCCCCGCCCGCATCCAGAAAGGGCACGTCGGGCAGGTCAAGCGGGGCCTCGTAGACCACGAGCTTGCGCATGTCGCCTTGCTTGAGCGCCTCCAGATCGGCGGCGGCCGCAGCATTTGCACCAAGCGCGAGGGCCGTATAAAGGACGAGTGACCGCAGCATTTTGCCTCCGACGAAGGGCCGAACAATGACCGAGCAAGCCAAGGATACCAAAGCCTCCAACGCGATGTGGGGCGGGCGTTTCGCCTCCGGGCCGGACGCGATCATGGAGGCGATCAACGCCTCGATCTCGTTCGACAAGCGGCTCTACGCCCAGGATATCCGTGGCAGCCGGGCCCACGCCGCGATGCTCGCCGCGCAGGGTATCATCAGCAATAAAGATGCAGAGGCGATCCGGGAAGGCCTCCTCACGGTTTTGTCAGAGATCGAGGGCGGGAATTTCCCCTTCTCGACGGCGCTTGAAGACATTCACATGAATGTCGAGGCGCGGCTGAAGGAGGTCATCGGCGAGCCGGCGGGGCGGCTGCACACGGCGCGCTCGCGCAATGACCAGGTGGCGACCGATTTCCGTCTTTGGGTGCGCGATCAGGCCGATGCGGCGATCGCTTCGCTCGATGCGCTGATCCGCGCCTGTCTGGCGCAGGCCGAGGCGGGCGCCGATTGGGTGATGCCGGGCTTCACCCACCTGCAGACCGCGCAGCCGGTGACCTGGGGCCATCACATGATGGCCTATGTCGAGATGTTTGCGCGCGACAAATCGCGGTTTGAAGACGCCCGCAAGCGGATGAACGAAAGCCCGCTGGGAGCGGCCGCGCTGGCTGGCACGGGCTTTCCGACCGACCGTTTCATGACCGCCGAGGCGCTGGGGTTTGACCGGCCGATGGCGAATTCGCTCGACGCGGTGTCGGATCGCGATTTCGCGCTCGAATTCCTGTCGTCGGCCTCGATCTGCGCGGTGCATCTGTCGCGTCTGGCCGAAGAGCTTGTGATCTGGTCGTCGGCGCAGTTCCGCTTTGTTGCGATGTCCGACAAATGGTCGACCGGCTCGTCGATCATGCCGCAAAAGCGCAACCCCGACGCGGCCGAGCTGATCCGCGCCAAGATCGGGCGCATCCTAGGCGCGACGGTGGCGCTGTTCACAGTGATGAAGGGGCTGCCGCTGGCCTATTCGAAGGACATGCAGGAAGACAAGGAGCAGGTCTTTGATGCGGCGGACAACCTGCTGCTGGCACTGGCGGCGATGGCCGGGATGATCTCGGACCTCACCGTCAACCGCGACAAGCTCGAGGCGGCGGCGGCGAGCGGGTTCTCGACCGCGACCGACCTGGCCGACTGGCTGGTGCGCGAGGCCGGGCTGCCCTTCCGCGATGCCCATCACGTCACCGGCACGCTGGTCGCGATGGCCGAGGCCAAGGGCTGCGACCTGCCCGATCTGACCCTCGAAGAGATGCAATCGGTCAATGGTGCGATCAATTCTTCGATCTTCGACGTGCTCGGGGTTCACAACTCGGTCGCCTCGCGGCAATCTTATGGCGGGACGGCGCCCGATCAGGTGCGCGCCCAGATCGCCCGCTGGAAGGAGCGCCTTGCGTGAAAACTGCCGCCGTCCTGACCCTGCTGATGCTGGCCGCCTGTTCCGAGCCGCGCCTTTACACGGGTGTGTCGATCGGGCCGGGCGGGGTCAATGTCTATCCGGCGGTTTCGGGCACGGTGGGCGGCGCGAAAGTGACGGTGGCCCCATGATCCGGACCTTGCTTGCGCTGACGCTTCTGGCCGGGCTGGCCGCCTGCGGGATCGACGGCCCGCCGGTGCCGCCCTCGAAGGTCACCGAGGCGCAGGCGCTTTAGCTTTTCCTGCGCCCTCAAACGCGCTAAGGCGTGCGAAACAACCTCGCGCGGGGCTTTCATGGACCATTTCCTGTATCAAAACGGTGTTCTGCATGCCGAAGACGTGCCGCTTCCCGAGATCGCGGCGGCGGTCGGCACGCCCTTTTACGTCTATTCGGTGGCGACGCTGACGCGGCATTTCAAGCTGTTTGAAGAGGCGCTTTCGGGCCTGCCGCATATGGTCTGTTTCGCGATCAAGTCGAACTCGAACCTTGCCGTGCTCAAGGTGCTGGGCGATCTGGGCGCGGGAATGGATGTGGTTTCGGGCGGCGAATACCGCCGCGCCAAGGCCGCGGGTGTGCCGGACGAGCGGATCGTGTTTTCCGGCGTTGGCAAGACGCGAGAGGAAATCCATCTGGCGCTCTCGGGCGGCATCCGCCAGTTCAACGTCGAATCCGAGCCGGAGCTGCGGGTGATTTCGCAGGTCGCGACCGAGCTGGGCGTGACCGCGCCGATCGCGCTGCGGGTGAACCCGGATGTTGACGCGAAAACCCATGAGAAGATCGCGACCGGCAAGTCGGAAAACAAGTTCGGCATCCCGATCGCCAAGGCCCGCGCCGCCTATGCCGAGGCCGCCCGGCTTCCCGGCATCGAGGTGGTGGGCGTCGATGTGCATATCGGCTCGCAGCTGACCGATCTGGCGCCCTTCGAAGCGGCTTTCCTGAAGGTGCGCGAGCTGACGCTGGCGCTGCGCGAAGACGGGCACGCCATTCGCCGCCTCGATCTGGGCGGCGGGCTTGGCATTCCCTACACCCGCTCGAACGAGGCGCCGCCCTTGCCGCTCGATTACGGCGCGGTGATCAAGCGCACCGTGGGCGATCTGGACTGCGAGATCGAGATCGAGCCGGGCCGTCTGATTTCCGGCAATGCCGGGCTGATGGTCACTTCGGTGATCTATCTGAAAGAGGGCGAGGGGCGGAATTTCCTGATCGTGGACGCGGCAATGAACGACCTCGTGCGGCCCTCGATGTATAACGCGCATCACGACATCGTCCCGGTGATCGAGCCCGCCCCCGGCACCGAGCCCGAGCCCTTCGACATCGTGGGCCCGGTCTGCGAGACCGGCGATACATTCGCCAAGGCGCGCGACCTGACGCCGCTGGGCCCGGGTGATCTGGTGGCCTTCCGCTCGGCGGGGGCCTATGGCGCGGTGATGTCCTCGGAATACAACTCGCGCCCGCTGATCCCCGAGGTTCTTGTCAGCGGGGATCACTTTGCGGTCATTCGCGCGAGACCGAGCTTTGAGGAAATGCTGGCCCGCGATAGCATTCCTGAATGGCTCTGATCGGGGATTCTGCCCGAGGAGCCTGGAAAGGGACTGATGCGGCATAGCTCTGACAGGTTGGCGGAGGCGGTGGAGGGTTTTGCCCGGCCGATCCGGCTGACTTTGTGGGCGATGGTGCTGGAGCGCGCGCTGCGGGCCTTCTGGCCGGTGCTGACGCTGGCCGCGCTGTCTTTCGCCGCGCTTGCCTTTCGTGTGCAGGATGTGCTGCCGCCCCGGCTGATGTTGGGGGCGATGCTGGCCGTGGTGCTGGCGGGTGTGTTCCTGCTGGCGCTGGGGCTGCGCGGGTTGCGCCTGCCCGGTATGGACGAGGCGCTGGCGCGGGTGGATGCGCGGCTGCCCGCGCGTCCGCTTTCGGCGCTGTCCGATCAGATCGCGCTGGGCTCGGACGATCCGGCGGCACGGGCGTTCTGGGCCGCGCACCAAAGGCGCATGATGCAGGCCGCACAGGCCGCCCGCGCCCAGCCGCCTGCGCCCGATCTGGCGCCGCGCGACCCGTTCGCGCTGCGGATGACGGGGCTTGCGGCGGTGGTGATCGCGCTTTTGTTCGGCGCGCCCGAGCATCTGTTCGACCCCGCGCAGACCGGCGCCGCGCCCGGCGCCGCCGAGGCCGCGATGGGCCCAAGCTGGGAAGGCTGGGCCGAGCCGCCGCGCTACACTGGCAAGCCCGCGATCTATCTGAACCGCTTTGACGGCGCGCGGCTCGAACTGCCCGAGGGCACGCGGTTTGCCTTCCGGTTCTACGGCGAACCGGGTGCGATCGCGTTTGAGGAAAGCGTGTCCAGCCCCGCCGCTCTGCCGGTTGCCAGCGATGACCCGGCCGGTCTTCTGCGCCGCGATTTCGACGCGGTGCAAAGCGGGCGGATCAGTCTTGGCGGCCCGGCCGCGCGCGACTTCGAGGTGGAAATTCTGCCCGATGACGCGCCCTCGGTCGCGCTGATGGGGGTGGCCGAGCGCCGCGCGGATGGCAAATTCGCGCAGCCTTTCGTGGCCACGGACGATTATGCGGTGCTGCGCGGTCAGGCACGGATCACGCTGGATCTGGCGGGGATTTCGCGGATTTACGGGCTGGCGCTGGCGCCCGAAGAGCGGCCCGATTTGGTGTTCGAACTGCCGATGCCCTTCTCGGGCTCGCGCGCGGATTTCTCCGAGACGCTGGTCGAGGATGCCGCGCGCCATGCTTGGGCGAACCTGCCGGTGAAGCTGGAGCTTGAGGTTGAGGACGGGCGCGGGCAACTGGGCCGCTCCGAGCCTTATCAGCTGACGTTGCCGGGGCGGCGGTTCTTTGATCCGCTGGCCTCGGCGCTGATCGAGGCACGGCGTGACCTGTTGTGGAACCGCGAGAATGCGCCGCGTGTCGCGCAATGGCTGCGCGCGATCACCTATCTGCCCGAAGGGTTCATCCGCCGCGAAGAGGTCACGCGGATGCTGCGCATGGTGGTGCTGCGGCTGGAGGCCGGGGACCTGAGCGACGAGGCCGTCG
The DNA here is from genome assembly GCF_002358085.1 of Pseudothioclava arenosa. Lineage (GTDB taxonomy): Bacteria > Pseudomonadota > Alphaproteobacteria > Rhodobacterales > Rhodobacteraceae > Pseudothioclava > Pseudothioclava arenosa. Next base: position 53,800 of record NZ_NTJD01000011.1, on the reverse strand, counting down.
CGGACCTGACCGAGACGCTCTGGACGCTGGCCGAGTTGCTTGAGGATGGCGGGCTCGCGGATGCGCTCGAGGCGATGAAAAAGGCGCAGGAGCGGCTGTCGGAGGCGATCCGCAACGGCGCCTCGCCCGACGAGATCGCCAAGCTCATGCAAGAGCTTAAAGAGGCGACGGACAATTACGTGAAAATGCTGGCCGAGCGCGCGCAGCCCGAGGAGGGGCCGCAATTCGGTCGCCAGCAGGAAAGCCAGCAGATTACCGGCGACCAGATCCAGCAGATGATGGATGAAATCCAGCGCCTGATGGAAGAGGGCCGGATGGCCGAGGCGCAGGAGTTGCTCGATCAGCTGGCGCGGATGATGGAGAGCCTGCAGGTCACTCAGGGCCAGGGCGGTGAGGGCGATACGCCGGGCGGCCAGGCGATGCGCGATCTCGGCGAGACCCTGCGCCGTCAGCAAGAGCTGTCGGACGAGGCCTTCCGCGAGATGCAGCGCGAGTTCCAACAAGGCGAGCAGCCCGGCCAATCTCCGCAAGGCGAAGAGGGCGAGGGCCAGCAGGGCGGCCAGCAACAGGGGCAGGATCGCCCCGGTGCGGGGCAGGGCGGAACCGAAGACCTGGCGGGTCGCCAGCGTGCGTTGCGCGAGGAACTGGGCCGCCAGCAGGGGCTTTTGCCCCGGATGGGTGGCGAGGCAGGCGAGGCCGCGCGGCAGCGGCTCGAAGACGCGGGGCGCGCGATGCAAGGGGCCGAAGAAGCGCTGCGTGAAGGCGATAATTCCGCCGCGATCGACCATCAGGCCGATGCGATCGAGGCCTTGCGCGAGGGTATGCGCGCTTTCAGTCAGGCGCTGGCCGAGGAGCGCAACCGCGAACAAGGGCAGACTTCGGATCAGGCCCAGCTTGGCGGTGAGGGCATGCAGGGGCAGGCTGGCCGCGAGGTGCCGCGCGATCCGCTGGGCCGCGCGCAGGGGCAGGGCGACCGCATCGCCTCGGAACGCGAGATGCTGCAGGGCGAAGACATCTATCGCCGGGCGCGCGACCTTCTGGATGAGATCCGGCGCCGCTCCGGCGAGCGGCTGCGCCCCGAGGATGAGCTGGATTACCTGCGTCGCCTGCTGCGCCAGTTCTGAGCCGCGTCAGCCTTTTTCCGAGAACCGTTCGATCAGGCCCTGCACCATCTGGTCCAGCGACAGGCGCAGTGTGTCGACCGTGGTGACATAGGCGGTCAGCGCGCCTTCGAGCTGCGGCACGAGTGCGATGATCTGGGCCGCGAAGAAATACAGGATCAGCCCGGCCAGCGCGATCAGCATCACCAGCGAGAAGCCGGTGCGGAACCCGCCCGAGGCCTGATCCGCGTCGTCATCCGCAGCCATCGGGCGGCGCGGCACGCGGTCTGAGGCGGCGGTCAGGGTCGAGTTGATTTCTTCGATGTCGGGCAGGCGTTCGCGGCCGCGCGGAACCGGCTCGGGCTCTTCGGCGTCGAGGTCGGCGAAAAGCTCGGGGTCATAGCTGGGCGCGTCATCCTCGCGCGGTGCGGGCTCTGCGGGTTCGACCGGGCGCACGGGCGGCACGGGCTCGCCAAGCCCAAGGTCTTCCTGGGTCTCCAGCGTCGTCCCCTCGGCGCGGCGGTGCGCGCTTTCGCGCTCGGCCTCTTCGCGCAGGATCGAGAGCAGGTCGTCATCGAGCGGGCGGCGCGGCGTGGTGCCGGGCGCGGGTGCCGCCGAGAGCGACTCGTCGTAATCGCTGTCCTCGAAATAGTCGCTGAGCGCGGCGGTGCCGGGCGGGTTCTCGACGCTGCCTTCGTCCTGGAGCATCGCGGCGATGGCATCTTCGATGTCATCCGCAACAGGCGCGGCGGGTTCGGGTGTGGGCTCCGGTGCGGCGGCCGGCTCGGGCATAGGCTCGGGCTCAGGAGGCTGCGCCTCGGGTGTGGCTTCGGGCTCCGCCTCCCAGGCGCCTGCGTCCCATCCGTCGGGTTCGGCAGCCGTCGTTTCGGGGGCTTCGGCCTCGGCCAGCGCGGATTTGCCGGGCTGGAACCAGCCATGCCCGCAGCCCGAGCATTGGACATCGCGTCCGTCCTCGGGAATGACCGAGTCATCGACCTCGTATTGCGCGCCGCAGTTCGGGCAGATCAGCCGCATCGTGTCCCCAGATCCCGTGCCTCGGCGCTATCGCCATTCTGGCATTCCATCTGCATATGTTGTAGCAAGCGAAGTTGGATTATCCAAGGGTTAGAGTTGCCCCGGCCCCCGCGCCGCGGACAACGCGCAAAGAAAAAAGGCGCGCCGTGATCGAGCTGCAAAATGCCGCGATGAGCTATGGGGGGGGCGAGCTGCTGTCGCAGATGTCGCTGCGCCTGCAACCGGGCTCGTTCCACTTCCTGACAGGGCCCTCGGGCGCGGGCAAGACGACCTTTCTCAAGCTGTGCTACGGCGAGCTGCTGCCTTCGGGCGGGCATGTGTCGCTGTTCGGGCGCGATGTGTTTCGCATGGACCGCGACGAGATCGCGCGCACCCGTCAGCGCATCGGCGTCGTGCATCAGGATTGCCAGTTCCTCGATCACCTGTCGCTGGCGGAAAACGTGGCGTTGCCGCTGACGGTTGCGGGCAAGCCGGTGAATTCGGCGGAGCTGATGGAGCTGTTGGGTTGGGTCGGGCTCAAGCGTCATGCCGATGCCCTGCCGCCGCAGCTGTCGGGGGGCGAACGGCAGCGTGCCGCGCTGGCGCGTGCCGTCATCATGTCGCCCGAGGTGATCCTGGCCGACGAGCCCACGGGCAATGTCGATTGGGAAATGTCGCAGCGGCTCTTGGCGCTGCTGATTGAACTCAACCGGATGGGAAAGTCGGTGGTGATCGCGACCCATGACCTGAACCTGATCCGCGCCGCCAAGGCGCAGGTCTCGGCGCGGGTGCTGCGCATCGCCAACCAGCGGCTGCATCTGGCGGGGGCCGACCTATGATCCGCCTGATCGAGTTTCTGAGCTTTGAAAAGACCGGCGCGGGCCGGGTGGTGCCGCCGACCGGCTTTACCGCGCGGCTGACGCTGTTCACTGCCGCGGCGATGGCGTTTCTGGCGGTGTTCGCGCTGGCGCTGTCGATGGCGACGGGGCGGCTGGCCGATCGCTGGTCCGAGGCGCTGGCGCGGTCCGCCACGATCCGCATCTCGGCCCCGGCCGAGCAGATGGAGACGCAGCTGGCCGCCGTGCTGAACGTGCTCTCGACGACGCCCGGCATCGCCAGCTATCGCGCGCTGGAACTCTCCGAGATGGAGGCGCTTTTGGGCCCCTGGTTCGGCCCCGACCTGCCGGTCGATGCGCTGCCCTTGCCGCGGCTGGTCGAGGTGGTCGAGACCGATGACGGCGTCGATGCCGAGGGGCTGCGGCTGCGGCTTTCGACCGAGGCGCCGGGCGCGGTATTCGACGATCACACGCGCTGGCGGCGTCCGCTGGTCGAGGCGGCCGAGCGGTTGCGCAGCCTTGGGCTGTTGTCGCTCTTGTTGATCGGGGGCGCGACGGCGGGGATGATCACGCTGGCCGCGCAGGCCGCACTGGCCGCGAATGGGCAGGTGATCCGGGTGCTGCGGCTGGTCGGTGCGCAAGACCGCTTCATCGCGCGCGCCTTCGTGCGCCGCTTTACCGCGCGCGGGTTCTGGGGGGCGATGCTGGGCACGCTTCTGGGCATTTTCGCGGTGCTGGCGCTGCCCGAGGCCGATGACGCGGGCGGGTTCCTGACCGGGCTCGGGTTCGCGGGCGCGGGATGGCTCTGGCCGCTGATCGTGCCGCCGCTGGCCGCTTTGGTCGCCTATGTTGCGACGCGCTTTGCCGCGCTGCGTATGCTTCGGAGGATTGCCTGATGGCGTTTCAATATCTGCGTTCGGTTATCTTCGTCGGTCAGATGTATCTGATGCTTGCGGTCTTCGCTGTGGTCGGCCTGCCGATCGGGGTGCTGGGCGGGCGCAGCGGTGCTGTGCTGGTTGCGCGCGGCTATTGCCATTGGGTGCGGCTTTCGGCGCGCTGGCTGGTCGGGCTGCGCTCGGAGATCCGCGGCGAGGTGCCCTCGGGTGACGTGCTGATCGCCTCCAAACATCAGAGCTTTTTTGATATCATCCTGATCTTCTCGGCGGTGCCGCGCGGCAAGTTCATCATGAAAAAGGAACTGGTCTGGACGCCCTTCGTCGGCTGGTATGCCTATCTCATCGGCTGCATCCCGGTCGACCGTGCCAAGCGCGGCAAGGCGATCAGGGGGATGCTGGATGCGGCCAAGAACGGCCGGATGCAGGGCGGCCAGCTGATCATCTTCGCGCAGGGTACGCGCGTCGCGGCAGGGGCCAAGGTGCCCTATAAGATCGGCGCGGGGATGCTTTACAAGGAACTGGGGCAGGTCTGCGTGCCCGCCGCGACCAATGTCGGCGTGTTCTGGCCGCGCCGTTCGATGCTGCGCAAGCCGGGGCTGGCGGTAGTGGAGTTCCTGCCGCCGATCGAGCCCGGCCTGAAGACCGGCGATTTCATGGAGCGGATCGCGGATGAGATCGAGACCGCCTCGGACGCGCTGATGGCCGAGGCGGGGTTCATCGTGCCGCCCGAGGGGCGGGAGGCCTGATCAGGCGCCAAGCCCCTTCGAGCCCATCGCGAGGAATTTCTTGCGCCGCGCGGCGACCAGATCCTTGCGGGATTTGCCGTTCAGCTCCTTGAGCATCGTGGCAATCGCCTCGCCCACGGCGGCGACGGTGCCTTTGCGGTCACGCTGGGCGCCGCCAACGGGCTCCTTGATGATCCGGTCGATCACTTCGAGTTTCTTCAGGTCCTGCGCGGTCAGGCGCAGGGCTTCGGCGGCCTCGCGCATCTTTTCCGCGTCTTTCCACAGGATCGAGGCGCAGCCCTCGGGCGAGATCACCGAATAGACCGAATGTTCGAGCATCGCGACGCGGTCGCCCGTGGCGAAGGCCACCGCCCCGCCCGAGCCGCCTTCGCCGATGATGATCGAGACCAGCGGCACGCCGATCTGCAGGCACTTCTGGGTCGAGCGTGCAATCGCCTCGGACTGGCCGCGCTCTTCCGCGCCCTTGCCGGGATAGGCGCCGGGCGTGTCGATCAGGCTCACGACGGGCAGGCCGAAGCGGTCGGCCATATCCATCAGGCGTACCGCCTTGCGGTAGCCCTCGGGGCGGGCCATGCCGAAGTTGCGCTCGATCCGGCTGGCGGTGTCATGGCCCTTCTCATGGCCGATCACCACCACGGGCTGATCGTTGAAGCGCGCAAGCCCCCCCATCACCGCGTGGTCGTCCGCGAAGTTGCGGTCGCCCGCCAGCGGCGTGAATTCGGTGAACAGCGCGTCGATGTAATCTTTGCAATGCGGCCGGTTCGGATGCCGCGCGACCTGGCATTTGCGCCAGGGCGTCAGGTCTTTGTAGAGGTCGTTCAGAAGCTGCGCGGCCTTCTTGTCCAGCGCGGCTGCTTCCTTTTCCACATCCATCTCGGAGTTCTGCCGCGCCAGCACGCGAAGCTCTTCGGCTTTGCCTTCGATCTCGGCCAGCGGCTTTTCGAATTCGAGATAGGTCGTCATCGGGGCCTCTCCGTTTGTGACGCGATCTATATGACGGTGCGGAAGGCGAAATGCAACGGGCGGCGGCGGCAGGAGGCGGGCATAAAGAAACGCCCCGATACAGGATCGGGGCGTTCCGGTTCCCTCATGCAGCCGGGCCTCCCCTCCCCGCTGCTCCGGGATTTCCAATACTCGTCACCGGGTCACTCGTTACCGAATGCCGTGTCAGCCGGCGATCATCTCGGCCTGGCGGACAATCACTTCTGCCTGACGAATCGACGCGATGTCAACAAGACGGCCCTTGTAGACGGTGGCGCCGGCGCCCGAGGCCTTGGCTTCTTCCATCGCGGCGAGGATTTCGCGGGCCTCGTTCACCGCCTCTTCGGAGGGGGTGAAGACCTGGTTCGCCAGTGCGATCTGTTTCGGGTGGATCGCCCATTTGCCGACCATGCCCAGCGTGGCCGAGCGTTTCGCCTGCGCGATGAAGCCTTCGTCATCCGAGAAATCGCCGAACGGGCCGTCGACCGGCAGGATGCCGTGGGTGCGGCAGGCGGCGACGATGGCGGCCTGCGCCCAGTGCCACGGGTCCGACCAGTACTGCTGGCCTTCGCGCAGCATGTAGTAGTTTTCCTGCGTGCCGCCGATGCCGGTGGTCGCCATGCCCATCGAGGCGGCGAAGTCGGCGGCGCCGAGGCTCATGGCTTGCAGGCGCGGGGACGAAGCCGCGATTTCCTCGACATGCGCGATGCCGGCGGCGGATTCGATGATGACCTCAAGCGAGACCTTTTTCGTGCGGCCCTTGGCGGTCTCGATCGCGGTGATCAGCGCGTCGACGGCATAGACGTCCTCGGCGCAGCCGACTTTCGGGATCATGATCTGGTCGATGCGCTCGCTGCCTTCTTCCAGCAGTTCGACCACATCGCGATACCAATAGGGGGTGTCGAGCGCGTTGATCCGCACCGAGAGGTATTTGTTGCCCCAGTCGATTTCATGCGAGGCCTGAATGATGTTGCGGCGCGCCTGCGGCTTGTCGGCGGGGGCGACCGAATCTTCGAGGTCGAGGTTGATGACATCAGCCGCCGAGGCCGCCATTTTCGCAAACAGCTTGGTGTTCGAGCCCGGGCCAAAGAGCTGGCAGCGGTTGGGGCGGGCGGCGGGGGTCGGTTGGACGCGGAAGCTCATGCGCGGGACCTTTCGCAATGATGTTTCAAGGTTGTCGCCCGATTGGATATATTGTTGCGCTGCGCGTTTCAAGCATCTGTTTGCGGGCGCAGAATCGGGGCAATGGCCGCATGATCTGCGGCCTAATCATGGCATTGCGCAAATATCTTCGTCGATTTCTTTATATACTCGAAGAAAGATGCGTGGAGGGTCAATTTTCAGCTGCAGAATCACGAGAAATTTCTGCACCTTCCTCTAGGATTGGATCTCGAACCTTCTGCGATGGAGCGCGCAATGATCGAGACCCCCTATCTCCTGTTTCTGGGTGATGCCCCCGACCAACTGGCCGCGAAAGTCGCGCAAGGCATCAAGGACTGGCGCCCCGAATTCGCGCTGGGCCAGTTCCGGATGGAGGGCTGCAAGGCCGGTATGGGCCTGACCGACATGGATCTGGCCGAGGCCAAGGCCGCGGGCGCCAAGACGCTGGTGATCGGCGTAGCGAACCGTGGCGGGGTGATTTCGCAAGCCTGGAAGAAGGTGCTGGTGACCGCGCTCGAAGAGGGGTTCGACCTCGCCTCGGGGCTGCACAACCTGCTGCGCGACGAGCCCGATCTGGTGGCCGTGGCCGAGGCCTGCGGGCGCCAGCTGCATGACGTGCGCATCCCGTCGGTGAAATATCCGATCGCCAACGGCGTGAAGCGGACGGGCAAGCGTTGCCTTGCCGTGGGCACCGATTGCTCGGTCGGCAAGATGTATACCGCGCTTTGCATGGAGCGCGAGATGCTGGCGCGCGGGATGAAGGCGAGCTTCCGCGCCACCGGCCAAACCGGCATCCTGATCACCGGCGATGGCGTGCCGCTCGATGCGGTGATCGCGGATTTCATGGCCGGCTCGATCGAGTATCTGACGCCTGACAATGACGCCGATCACTGGGACCTGATCGAGGGGCAGGGCAGCCTGTTCCACGTGTCCTACTCGGGGGTGACGATGGCGCTGGTGCATGGCGGTCAGCCCGACGCGCTGATCCTGTGCCACGAACCGACGCGGGCGCATATGCGCGGCCTGCCGGGCTATGACCTGCCCAGCCTGCAGGCGCTGCGCGACACTGCGCTGCCGCTGGCGCGCGTGGCGAACCCGACCTGTGAAGTGGTGGGGATCTCGGTCAATACGCAGAACATGCCCGAGGCCGAGGCGCGCGCCTATCTGGCGTCGCTTGAGGCCGAGATGGGGCTGCCCGCGACCGACCCGTTCCGCTTTGGCGCCGAGAAGCTCGTGGACGCGCTGGCCGCGATCTGAGAGGGTCGTGCCGCCCGGGGGCGTTTGCCTCCGGCGGGCGTATTTTGGCCAAGAAGAAGAGGGTGGCGATGATTTCTGTGACGGCGGAGCGGTTCCGGCTGGCCGAGGTATTCACCATTTCGCGCGGCGCCAAGACCGAGGCCAAGGTGCTGACGGTCAGCGTGACGCGCGAGGGGGTGACCGGGCGCGGCGAATGCGTGCCCTATGCGCGCTATGGCGAGAGCCTCGAGTCGGTCACGGCGCAGATCGAGGCACTGCCGGGCGATATCACGCGGCTTGAATTGCAAGAGGCGCTGCAGGGCGGGGCCGCGCGCAATGCCGTCGATTGCGCGCTTTGGGATTGGGAGGCGAAACGCTCCGGGCGCCGTGCCTGGGAGATGGCGGGCCTGCCTGCGCCCGGGCCCGAGGTGACCTGTTACACGCTGTCTCTGGATACGCCCGAGGCGATGCGGGCCTCGGCTGCGCGCCATGCCGATCGGCCGATTTTGAAAATCAAGCTGGGCACGCCCGACGATATCCCGCGCCTTGAAGCGGTTCGCGCGGGCGCGCCGCGCTCGCGCATCGTGGTCGATGCGAACGAGGGCTGGACGATCGAGCAATTCCTCGATTTCCAGTCGCATCTGCAGCGCCTTGGCGTGACGCTGGTCGAGCAACCCTTGCCCGCCGCCGCCGACGAGGCGCTGATCGGGGTGGAGCGGCTGGTGCCGATCTGTGCCGATGAAAGCGCGCATACGCGGGCGGGGCTCGTGGATCTGCGTGGCAAATATGACGTGGTGAACATCAAGCTCGACAAGACCGGCGGTCTGACCGAGGCGCTGGCGCTGCGTGATCTGGCGCTGGCCGAGGGCTTTGGTGTGATGGTCGGCTGCATGGTGGGATCGTCTTTGGCGATGGCCCCGGCGGTGCTGGTTGCGCAGGGCGCAGCGGTGACGGACCTTGACGGGCCGCTTCTTCTGGCCGAAGACCGTGCAAGCCCGCTGAAATATGCGGATGGCATGGTATTTCCCCCCGAAGCCGCGCTTTGGGGTTGAGGCAAGGAGAGAGCAATGAGCCGTACCGTTTACCTGAATGGCGAATATCTGCCCGAGGAAGAGGCCAAGATCTCGGTGTTCGACCGGGGCTTCGTGATGGGCGATGCCGTCTATGAGGTGACCTCGGTTCTCGGCGGCCAGATCCTGGAGTTCGAAGGCCACATGGCGCGTCTGCAGCGCTCGATGGATGCGCTGGAGATGACCGGCAACCTCAGCCGTGACGAATGGCTGGAGATCCACCGTGAGCTGGTCGCGCGCAACGGGATCGACGAAGGCCTGATCTATCTGCAGGTCAGCCGCGGCAATGCGGGCGACCGCGACTTCCACTATCCGCCGGCCGGCACGCCGCCGACGATCGTCCTTTACACGCAGGCCAAGCCCGGTCTGGCCGACGATCCGAAGGCACAAAAGGGGATCAAGGTTGTCTCGATGCCGGACCTGCGCTGGCATCGCCGCGACATCAAGACGGTGCAGCTCCTGTATCCGTCGATGGCGAAGATGGCCGCCGAGAAGGCCGGCAAGGATGACGCCTGGTTCGTCGAGGACGGGTTTGTCACCGAGGGCTCGTCGAACAACACCTATATCGTGAAGGGCGGCAAGATCATCACGCGCCAGCTGAGCCACGACATCCTGCACGGGATCACCCGCGCCTCGCTGCTGAAATACGCCGCCGAGAGCCAGATGGAGATCGAAGAGCGCCCCTACACGATCGAAGAGGCGCAGCAGGCTGACGAGGCGTTTTATACCTCGGCTTCGGCTTTCGTGATGCCGGTGGTCGAAGTGGATGGCGTCGCGGTGGGTTCGGGCAAGCCGGGCCCGGTCGCGCTGCGCCTGCGCGAGATTTATCTGGACGAAAGCCGCAAGTCGGCGCTCTGATCCGTCTGAAAACAGCAAGAGCCCCCGGCACGGTCACTCCGCGCCGGGGGCTTTCTTATTCCGGCAGGCCGAAGGCCTTGTGGAACCGGATGCGGCCCTTGGGTTGCTCGGCGCCGAAGGGCAGGGCCTGCACCGCCCAGTCGGGGATGTCAGGCACGAACAGCCCCTTGAACCGGGCAAAGCCGAAGCGGCTGTAATAGGCCGGGTCGCCGACCAGCACCGCGCCGCGCAGGCCTTGCGTGCGCAGCTCGGTCAGGGCCGCCCGCATCAGCGCGCTGCCGATGCCCTGACGTTGATGGCCGGGGCGGGCGGCGAGCGGGCCGATGCCCGACCAGCCGCCTTGCCCGTCCACGGTCGCGGGCGAGGCCGCGATATGGCCCAGCACCTGCCCGCCCTCTTCGGCGACCAGCGCCACTTGCAGGGCATTCGCCGCGCGCAGGCGCTCGATGATCGCGGGTTCCGAGCCGTCGGAATGCGGTTCGGGGGCGAAGGCCGCCGCAACCAGCGCGGCAATCTCGGCGTAATCGGCCGGGGTTTCAGCTCTGATGATCATGGTCGCCTCCTAGCGGTTGTCGGGTTGGGCGCGCACGGCTTCACGGCCACGGCGCGAGATGCGGTAGGGCGCCCCGCCGCGTGACTCGATCAGTCGGCGGCGGCGCAGGCGCTGGAACAGGATCATGTCGCAATCGGACAGGATCATGCCATCGCGGGTGAAGCACAGGATCTCGGTCACCTTGCCGCGCGTCTGTTCATGCGCGATCCGGCCACCCTGCGCGAGCGCGTGGAGCACGCGCTGTTCGTATTTGGAAATATTCATGGGATGTCTCGTGATGTGACAACAGGTCTGGCAGCGCGGGCGCTGCCGGTTCCGGACTGTCAGGCCCCGAAGCGGGGGCCTTCCTCACACAAGCTCTGACATCCAAACTCCTGTCTGGCGCGGCAATAACCGCGCGGGATGTAGCGCCAATATAGGGCAATTCGGCCCCCGCTCCAAGGGGGCGCCGGGCTGTCGCCGCGTCAGATCAGAGGCCCGAGGCGGCCAGCACCTCTTGCAGCACCGGCGCGAGCCGGTCGGCCCAGGCGATCTGCCCGTCTTCCTGTGCGATCAGGTCGTTGCGCAGCTCGATCAGCACGTTCGGGCGGCCCGGCACCAGCGCGTGGCGATCGACCGAGTCGCCGGGCAGGTGGCCCGAATAGGGCTCGTTGTCGCCGACGCAGAGCCCCTCGGCCTGAAGCCGTGCGATCAGCGGTTTCGCGAGCCGCTCGTCGAGATGCGAATAGAGGATGCCGACCTGCCAGGGCCGGGGCGCGCGCCCGCGCAGGCAGGGCGTGAAGGAATGCACCGCGCAAAGCACCGTGTCGTTGCGCCGCCCGGCAAGGTCCGCGAGCGCGCCGTGATAGGGCCGGTAGAGCCGGGTCAGGCGATGCTCGACCTCGGCCGCATCGACGCCGCGGTTGGTGGGGATGATCGTGCCGTCATAGAGCTTCATCACCAGCGTCGGGTCATCCTCGCCGCGGTTCGGGTCTATGACGAGGCGCGAGAAATCGGTGGCGATCATCGGCGCGTCGAGCCGCTCGGCCAGCCGCCGCGCCAGGCCCAGCGCGCCCACGTCATAGGCGATATGGCGCGCCATGTCCTCGGGGGCGATGCCGAGGCTGCCGCCCCCAACCCAGTCGGGCACGGTATTGGTGGCGTGGTCGACGCTCACGAGCCAGCGCGAGGGGCGGTCGGCACCAAGAATCTGATAGGCGGGATGGGCTGTCATGGCGGCGTAATCTTGTTGTTGCACCCGTGTTTTAGGGTAGGCAGCAGGCCGGCGCCAGTTGCTCTGGCCGACAAATTCCGCCATAGCTGAAGAAGGCCCGCAAGACGAATGGAAAACAAGGAAAGAGCCCGCATGAGACGCCTGCGCAATGTCAAGATCGTGGCCACGCTGGGGCCGGCCTCTTCCGAATATGAAACCATCCGCGCGTTGTTCGAGGCGGGCGCCGATGTGTTTCGCCTGAACATGAGCCACGGCACGCACGAAGATCACCGCGCGCGCTATGACATCATCCGCCGCATCGAGGCGGAAACCGGCCGCCCGATCGCGGTGCTGGCCGACCTTCAGGGCCCCAAGCTGCGCGTGGGCGAGTTCGGCTCGGGCGCGCATGACATGGAAGAGGGCGACCTGTTCCGCTTTGACCTCGATCCGGCGCCGGGCGATTCCAACCGCGTGCAGCTGCCCCATCCCGAGATTTTCGCGGCGCTCGAACCGGGCGCGACGCTTCTGGTGAACGACGGCAAGATCCGCCTGCGCGTGCAGTCCTGCGGCGCCGATTTCGCCGAGTGCGAGGTGATCGTCGGCGGCACGATCTCGAACCGCAAGGGCGTGAACGTGCCCGACGTGGTGCTGCCGCTGGCCGCGCTGTCGGAAAAGGACCGCGCCGATCTGGACTTCGCCTGCGAGCTGGGCGCGGACTGGCTGGCGCTGAGCTTTGTGCAGCGCCCCGAGGATGTGCTCGAGGCGAAAGAGCTTGCCCGGGGCCGCGCGCAGGTGCTGTCGAAAATCGAGAAGCCCGCGGCGGTCAATGCTTTCGACGAAATCCTCGCCGTGTCGGACGGGATCATGGTCGCCCGCGGCGATCTGGGCGTTGAACTGCCGGTGCAGGCCGTGCCGCCGATCCAGAAGCGGCTCGTGCGCCGCTGCCGCGCCGCCGCCAAGCCGGTGATCGTGGCGACGCAGATGCTTGAAAGCATGATCGAGAGCCCGATGCCGACCCGCGCCGAGGTCTCGGACGTGGCCACCGCGATCTACGAGGGCGCCGATGCGGTGATGCTCTCGGCGGAATCGGCGGCGGGGCGTTATCCGGTCGAGGCCGTGGCGACGATGGATGCGGTCGCGCAATCGGTCGAGAGCGACCCGACCTATCGCGACGTGATCGAGGCTTCGCGCACCGCCAAGCGCCAGACCGTGGCCGATGGCATCGTCGTGGCCGCGCGCGAGATCGCCGAGACCACCGAGGTCGCGGCGCTGTGCTGCTATTCGCAGTCGGGCAAGACGGTGTCTCTGGTCGCGCGCGAGCGCCCGCGGGTGCCGATCATCGCGCTCTCGCCCCTGCGTACGACGCTGCGCAAGCTCTGCCTGAGCTGGGGCGTGCACGCGGTCGAATGCGAGGCCGTCGAGCGTTTCAAACAGGCGGTGGTCAACGCCGCCCGCGCCGCGCGCGATTTCGGCTATGCGGATGAGACCAACCAGATCGTGGTGATCGCTGGCGTGCCCTTCAACGTGCCGGGCACGACCAACATCCTGCGCGTGGCGCCCTGCGACGAAAGATTGATTTTCCGCCAGGATCCGGAGTAAGGTTTCCCCTTGGTTAAGGGGGCTGCGATGGGGACGATCGACAGCGATCTTCTACTGTTCATTGGCTTGATTCTCGTGGTGCTCGCCATCCCGGCGATCTTCTCCGCACTGACCCAGAGTTATTCGCCGCGCGGCGGGGCCTTTCTGGTGGTGATCGGGGGCGGGTTGATCATCCTGGCGCTCTCCACGAAATCCGGCGGCTACACTGCCGCGCAGATCCCCGAGGCGTTCTTTGGCGTGATCCGGCGCTTCATCTACTGAACGCAGGGTTTCCTGGCCACGGGCCCGGTTTTTCGGGCGTTTTTCCCTTGCATTATGGCCAGCGCGCGTCTATTCGGCGCGCTCGGACTACCCCGTGCGGCCGGCCCAAGAGGCATGCCGAGTCGCGCGTTCACTCTGAAAAGGAGACGAAAATGCCCAAGATGAAAACGAAATCCGCTGCGAAGAAGCGGTTCAAGTTCACTGCGACCGGCAAGGTCAAGGTCGGCCCGGCGGGCAAGCGCCACGGCATGATCAAGCGCACGCCGAAGTTCATCCGCGACACCGCGGGCACGATGGTTCTGGCCGATTGCGACGCCAAAATCGTCAAGAAGTACATGCCCTACAACCGCTGATCGGGGAGAATTGACCAATGGCTCGCGTTAAATCCGGTAAAGTTACCCACGCCGCGCACAAGAAGGTTCTGAAGAAGGCGAAAGGCTACTACTCGGCCCGCTCGCGCAACTTCCGCACCGCCACCCAGGCCGTCGACAAGGCCAACCAGTACGCCACCCGCGACCGCAAGGCCCGCAAGCGCAATTTCCGCGCTCTGTGGATCCAGCGTATCAACGCGGCCGTGCGCGCCTTCGACGCCGACATGACCTATTCGCGCTTCATCAACGGCCTCGCGCTGGCCGGTATTGAAGTCGACCGCAAAGTGCTGGCCGATCTGGCCATCCACGAGCCGGAAGCCTTTGGCGCCATCGTCGAAAAGGCGAAGGCTGCCGCGGCTGCGTAATCTCCCGTAACCGGGACGACAGATCGACCCCGCGCCGGCAATCGCCGTGGCGCGGGGTTTTTCTTTGGCGCGGCCCTTGGCGCGCTTGAAATCGGGCGGGGCGGGGGCTAGCACGGGCCCCAAGACCCGAGACAGGAGACATCAGATGCATGCGCTCGATGAGCTGAAGGCGAAATACCTGACCGCCGTCAACGAGGCCGCCTCCGAGGCCGCGCTGGAAGAGATCCGGCTGGCGGCTCTGGGCAAGAAGGGCGAGATCAGCCTCAAGATGCGCGAGCTGGGCCAGATGAGCCCGGAAGAGCGCCAGACCGTCGGCAAGGCGCTCAATGTCCTGAAAGACGAGATCGACGCCGCGTTGCGCGCCAAGAAAGTCGCGCTGGCCGATGCCGCGCTCGATGCGCGCCTCGCGCAGGAATGGCTCGATGTGACGCTGCCGGGCCGCCCGCGCCGTCAGGGCACCATTCACCCGGTTTCGCAGGTCATGGACGAGGTCACCGCGATCTTTGCCGACATGGGCTTTGCCGTGGCCGAGGGCCCGCAGGTCGAGAGCGACTGGTATAATTTCGATGCGCTCAACATCGCGCCCGAACATCCCGCGCGGCAAGAGCACGACACGTTCTTCATGGCCCGCGACGCCGCCGATCCGCGCCCGCCGCATGTGCTGCGCACCCACACCTCGCCGGTGCAGATCCGCGCGATGCAGGCGCAGGGCGCGCCCATTCGCGTGATCGCGCCGGGCCGCGTCTACCGCATGGACATGGACCAGACCCACACGCCGATGTTCCATCAGGTCGAGGGCATGGCCATTGGCCGCGACATCTCCATGGCCAACCTGAAATGGGTGCTGGAAGAGTTCTGCAAGGCCTTCTTTGAGGTCGACAATGTCGAGCTGCGCTTCCGCGCCAGCCACTTCCCCTTCACCGAGCCCTCGGCCGAGGTCGATATCCGCTGCTCGTGGGAAGGCGGCCAGCTGAAGATCGGCGAAGGCAACGACTGGATGGAAATCCTTGGCTCGGGGATGATGCATCCGAAGGTTCTGGAAGCGGGCGGGATCGACCCGAACGAATGGCAGGGCTTTGCCTTCGGCATGGGCATCGACCGTCTGGCGATGCTGAAATACGGCATCCCCGACCTGCGCGCCTTCTTCGAGTCGGACCTGCGCTGGCTGAAACACTACGGCTTCGCGCCGCTCGATCTGCCGACGGTGTTCGGGGGGTTGAGTAAGTGAAGCTTAGAAACGCTAGAATCCGAATATCGCTGGGCTCTTTAGTTTATCTGCTAAGACGCTCTGTATTAATCGCAACTGCTGCCGCTTCGTTTCCCGCTTTGGCTCAGGCCCAATGGTTTAATCACTCCTGGGGGGGCGCGTTTGACGGAAGGCCGAATCAAGTCGCCGGCGTTGAATCAGGTGATTATGGGTTTGCCTTGCGGTGCACCGGTCCAGCTGACTTGGTCGCCCTTTACATAACTTCGCAGTCGACGGAAGATTTTGACTTTGATGCTCTTAATGATCTTGGGCCACAGGTGCTGGTCAGAGTCGATGAGAATGCGCCATTTTCTTTAAGTGCGGTTCTTCAAGACGTTGATGGTTATGTCCGCGCAGAAGCGAGCGCCCCCCCAGAGCTTCTGACACAGGTGATCTCCGCAAAAAGCAGAATTGCTTTGGCGCTTCAACTGGATGGCCAACTCTATCACGAAAAGCACTTCAACGTCGTTCGCTCCACCGTGGTCGGGAATAAACTTGCCGCTTCCTGCGGGTTTAAACTGGCCGATCAATAGTCTCCGGTAAGCAGATGCTCATTGCGCGAACGTTCCTCATAATTCAACACTGGCACAACTAGGAGTCAGAAATGAAATTCACCCTCTCCTGGCTGAAAGACCATCTCGACACCGAGGCGAGCCTCGACGAGTTCCTCTATGCGCTGACCGATCTCGGCCTTGAGGTCGAAGAGGTGATCGACCCGGGCGCCAAGCTTGCGCCCTTCACGCTGGCCAAGGTCTTGCATGCCGAAAAGCACCCCGATGCCGACAAGCTGCGGGTCTGCAATGTGCTGACCGACGAGGGTGAGAAAACCATCGTCTGCGGCGCGCCGAATGCCCGCGCGGGCATCACCGTCGTGCTCTGCAAGCCCGGCGATTATGTGCCCGGCATCGACGTGACGCTGGGCGTCGGCAAGATCCGCGGCGTGGAAAGCCACGGCATGATGGCCTCCGAGCGCGAGCTGGAGCTGTCGGACGAGCATAACGGCATTATTGAGCTTCCCTCGGGCGAGGTCGGCGAGCGCTTTGTCGACTGGCTGGCCGAGAACCGCCCCGAGGCGGTGGACCCGGTGATCGACATCGCGATCACCCCGAACCGCCCCGATGCGCTGGGCGTGCGCGGGGTTGCGCGCGATCTGGCCGCGCGCGGTCTTGGCAAGCTGAAGCCGCTTGAGGTCGAGCCGGTGCCGGGCGGGTTCGACAGCCCGATCTCGGTCACTATCGACCCCGCGCTGAAAGACAAGGGCTGCCCGCTCTTTGCCGGTCGCGTCATTCGCGGCGTGAAGAACGGCCCCAGCCCCGAATGGCTGCAAAAGCGCCTTGAGGCGATCGGGCTGCGGCCGATCTCGGCGCTTGTCGATATCACCAACTATTTCACCTACGACCTGAACCGCCCGCTGCATGTCTTCGATGCGGCCAAGGTCGCGGGCGGCGCGCTGCGCATCGAGCCGGCGAAGGGCGGCGAGGAATTCCTCGCGCTCGACGGCAAGACCTACACGATCCGCGAAGGCCAGATGGTGATCTGCGACGACACCGGCGTCGAGAGCCTTGCCGGCATTATGGGCGGCGAGATCTCGGGCGCGACCGACGAGACCGTCGATGTCTTCCTCGAAAGCGCCTATTGGGACCCGATCACCATTGCCGCCACCGGCCGCGCGCTGAAAATCAACTCGGACGCGCGCTACCGGTTCGAGCGCGGCGTGGACCCGGAGTTCACCTTGCCCGGGCTGGAGCTGGCGACGCAGATGGTGCTGGACCTCTGCGGCGGTGAGGCGAGCAATGTGGTGATGGATGGCGCCGTGCCCGATACCGCGCGCGCCTACCGTCTGGACCCCGCGCGCGTCATCAGCCTTGTCGGCATGGACATTCCCGAGGCCACGCAGCGCGCGACGCTTGAAGCGCTGGGCTTCACGCTGACGGGCGACATGGCCGCCCCGCCGAGCTGGCGCCCCGACGTGCTGGGCGAGGCCGATCTGGTCGAGGAAGTGGCCCGCATCGCGTCTTTAACGAAGCTTCAGGGCAAGCCGATGGCGCGCGAAACCGTGGGCGTGCCGAAAGCGGTGCTGACGCCGATGCAGGTGCGCGAGAAAACCGCGCGCCGCACGATCGCCGCGCTCGGCTACAACGAATGCGTGACCTACAGCTTCATCGACGCGAAATCGGCGGCGCTGTTTGGTGGTGGGTCCGAACCCACGCGCGTGGACAACCCGATTTCCTCGGAAATGACGCACCTGCGGCCCGATCTGCTGGCGGGGCTGTTGCAGGCGGCGGCGCGCAATCAGGCACGCGGTTTCGCCGATCTGGCGCTGTTTGAGGTGGGCCCGGCCTTCTCGGGCGGCGAGCCCGGCGATCAGCATATCCAGGCGGCGGGGCTTTTGGTCGGCTCGGCTGGCCCGCGTGATCCTTGGGGGTCGCGCCGTCCGGTCGATGTCTACGATGCCAAGGCCGATGCCGAGGCGGTGCTGGCGGCGCTGGGCGCGCCCGCGCGTGCGCAGGTGGGCCGTGACGTGGCTGGCTGGTGGCATCCGGGCCGTTCGGGGCGGATTGCCCTTGGCCCGAACGCGCTGGCCGTTTTCGGCGAAGTTCACCCGAAAGTGCTGCGCGAGATGGGCGTGAAAGGCCCCGCTGTCGCCTTCACGATCTGGGTCGAAAACCTGCCCTTCCCGAAGAAGAAGGGCGCGACGCGACCGGCGCTGCAGATCTCGGACCTGCAGGCGGTCGAGCGCGATTTCGCCTTTGTCATGGACGCGCAGGTCGAGGCGCTGAAGGCGGTGAATGCGGCGCTTGGCGCCGACAAGGCGCTGATCGACAGCGTTTCGGTCTTCGACCAGTTCAGCGGCGCCAAGGCCGAAGAGCAGATGGGCGCGGGCAAGAAGTCGATCGCGCTGACGGTGCGGTTGCAGCCGCGCGACAAGACCCTGACCGATGCCGAGATCGAGGCGGTTTCCGCCAAGATCATCGACAAGGTGACCAAGGCCACGGGCGGCAGCCTGCGCGGCTGATCTGACTTCACGTCACGCTTTTGAGCCCGGAAAAACCCGCTAGGCTCCTCCCGAGAGGGGGGAGCCTCATGCGTTTCGACTATGTCATTCTGGGCGGCGGCTCGGCTGGCGCGGTTCTGGCCGCGCGCCTGTCCGAGGATGCCCGCGTCACCGTCTGTCTGGTCGAAGCGGGCGGGGCGGGGCGCGGCATCGAGATTCGCGCGCCCGCGATGGTGGGGGCAGTGGTGCCGGGGCGCCCGCCGATCGACAACTGGGCCTATCACACCGTGCCGCAGCCCGGGCTTGGCGGGCGGCGCGGGTTCCAGCCGCGCGGGCGGGCGCTGGGCGGCTCCTCGGCGATCAACGCGATGCTTTACGTGCGCGGGCATCCCTCGGATTACGACGATTGGGCCAATGCCGGCTGTGAGGGCTGGGATTGGGAGAGCTGCAAGCCGTGGTTTCTGGGCGCCGAGCGCAACGAGCGCGGCGCGGATGACTGGCATGGTGATCAGGGCCCGTTGCAGGTCGGCAATCAGCGCAGCCCGCGTGCGATGACCCGCGCCTTCATTGAGGCCTGCGGCGCGGTCGGCTGCGCGCCGAACCCCGATTTCAACGGGCCCGGGCAGGAAGGCGCGGGGCTCTATCAGGTCAAGCAATTCTGGGACGGTGCGCAGAAAGGCGAGCGGTGCTCGGCCGCCGCGGCCTACCTGCATCCGGTTCTGGCGCGGCCGAACCTGACGGTGCTGACCCGCGCACGGGCTGAACGCATCCTGTTCGATGGGCGGCGCGCGACGGGGGCGCTGGTGCGGCGCCTCGGGCGGCAGATCCAGCTTGAGGCGCGCCACGAGGTGATTGTCTCGGCGGGGGCCTTCGGCACACCGCAGATTCTCCAGCTTTCGGGCATCGGTCCGGAGGACGAACTGCGCCGCCACGGGATCGTGCCGGTCCTCGACCTGCCGGGCGTCGGCGCGAACCTGCAGGATCATCTGGATTACATCATCTCCTGGACCTCGCCACGCCGCGATGGCGTTGCGCTCAATCCACGCGGGTTCTGGCGGCTGGCGAAGGCGGCGGCGCGTTGGCGGCGGACGGGCGAGGGGATGTTCGCCTCGCCGATGGCCGAGGGCGGCGCGTTTCTGCGCAGTTCGCCCGATCAGTCGCGCCCCGATCTGCAACTGCATTTCGTGATCGGTATCGTCGATCAGCACATGCGCAAGCTGCATGCGGCGGATGGCTGGTCGCTGCATGTCTGCCAGTTGCGGCCCCATTCGCGCGGCACGCTGCGGCTGGCCGATGCGAACCCCGCGTTAGCGCCGCTGATCGACCCGGGTTTCCTGTCGGACCCGCGTGATGCTGAAGCGATGCTGCGTGCCGCGCGTCTGATCGAGACCATCACCGAGGCCCCGGCGCTCGCGCCTTGGCGCAAGCGCCGGCTTTATCCGCATGACGGCTCGGAGGCGGCGCTGATGGCCGATATCCGGGCGCGGGCCGACACGATCTATCATCCCGTCGGCACGGCGCGGATGGGGGCGGCAGATGATCCGATGGCGGTGGTCACGCCCGATCTGCGCGTGCGCGGGATCGAGGGGCTGCGCGTGGTCGATGCCTCGGTGATGCCCAGCCTGATCGGCGGCAATACCAATGCGCCGACGATCATGATCGCCGAACGCGCCGCCGCGATGATCCGTGCCGCGCGGGTGGCGGGCTAGAACCGTTTGCGGCGCGTCACCACCGGGATGGTGCTGCGGCGATAGACGGTTTCGGGGTGGGGCGGATGGCCGAGTGTGCGGCTCCAGAATGCCCGCCCGCCGCGTTTCAGCCAATGCGGCAGCATCATCCCGACCCCCGCCGCAAAGCCGCCCGCATGCGCCCAATAGGCCACGCCTGCGCCCTGATCGGTGGCGACGCCGTTCAACAGCTGAATCCCGAACCAGAATCCCAGCACGACCCAGGCCGGAATCGGGATCACCTTGAAGAAGATGATGAAGATAAAGAGCACATCGACGCGGGCACGCGGGAACAGAAGCAGGTAGCCCCCCATCACCCCCGCAATCGCCCCCGAGGCGCCGACCATCGGCACTGCGCTGCCCGGATCGGCCGCGATCTGCGCCGCCGCCGCTGCCAGCCCTCCGAGCAGGTAGAACAGCGCAAAGCCGAGCCGCCCGAGCTGGTCCTCGAGATTGTCGCCGAAGACCCAGAGAAACAGCATGTTCCCCGCCAGATGCATCAGGCCCGCGTGCAGAAACATATGGGTTACAAGCCCTTGCAGGTAGTAGCCCTGCGTGACGGCGCCCGGATAAAGCGCAAGCTCTTCCCAGAGTTGCGGGTAATGCTGCCCGACCGGCAAGGTCAGCAGATACATCACGACATTGGCCGCGATGATAGCCCAGGTCAGGTAGGGGCGCCCGGCGGCAGGATTATGATCGCGGATCGGGAACATGGAGCGAGTTTGCCGATAGTGCTGCGGGCGTCAACCCGGCGTGGTGCGATGCGCGCGCAGGACAGCCCCGGTCTCGTCCAGTAAGACCAGCCCTTCGGCGGTTGTCGCGACCCCGGTGAGCCGCGCTAGCGCGTCGAAAAAGGCGCTTTCGACCGCCATGCGGGGCGGCGGACAGGCCATGCGCGTGGCGGCGACGGGGCCGATCGCGAGGCTCGGGCCTTGACGTGAGACGGGGGCGGAAAAGCGGTTGCAGCCACCCCTTCCGGCAAGCCGCCCCGGCTCGGTCTGGATCAGCGTCGGAGCGGCGCCCTCGGGCACGGGCTGCCCGGCGATCTCGTGAATCTGCCATTCGATGCCCTGACCGAGCGCCGCAAGGCCCGTCTCTTGCGCAAGGCCGGGCGTGGTGGCCAGTGAAAGACAGATCGCAAGGGGCAGGGGATGCATCGGGATACTCCTGAAAACACAAATACTTGCCCCAAGATGGAGCCACCGGGCCGGGCGCGCCAGAGCCGCGCGGCTCACCTTAGCGTGAAAGCTTGCGACATCGGCGCGCATCCGGGTTTCCTCGGCGCGCATCCGTCTCTATGATCCGCGCCGCGTACAGGAGGATACCCGATGATCGTCGAACTTGGCCATTTCGCGCTGGTGCTGGCATTCTGCGTTGCCATCGTGCAGTCCATTGTCCCGCTGATCGGGGCGCAGAAGAACTGGACCGGCTGGATGGCCGTGGGGGAGCCCGCGGCCTCGGCGCAGTTCCTGCTGATCGCGCTGTCCTTCGGGGCGCTGACCTACGCCTTCGTCACCTCGGATTTCTCGCTGCAGCTCGTTTACGCGAACTCGCATACCGACAAGCCGCTGCTTTACAAGGTTTCGGGCGTCTGGGGGAACCACGAGGGCTCGATGCTCCTGTGGGTGCTGATCCTGGCGCTGTTCGGGGCCGCCGCCGCGTGGTTCGGAGGCAACCTGCCGCCGCGTCTGCGCGCGCGTGTGCTGTCGATCCAGGGCCTGATCGGGCTGGCCTTCCTGGGCTTCATCCTGTTCACCTCGAACCCGTTCACCCGTCTGGCTGACCCGCCGTTCAACGGCTCGGGCCTGAACCCGCTCCTGCAAGACCCCGGCCTCGCCTTCCACCCGCCGTTCCTCTATCTCGGCTATGTGGGCCTTTCGATGGCGTTTTCCTTCGCGGTCGCCGCGCTGATCGAGGGCCGTGTCGACGCCGCCTGGGCGCGCTGGGTGCGGCCCTGGACGCTGGCGGCCTGGATCTTCCTGACCATCGGCATCGCGCTCGGCTCGTGGTGGGCCTATTACGAGCTTGGCTGGGGTGGTTTCTGGTTCTGGGACCCGGTCGAGAACGCGTCCTTCATGCCCTGGCTGCTGGCCGCGGCGCTGCTGCATTCCGCGATCGTCGTGGAGAAACGCGAGGCGCTGAAGAGCTGGACTATCCTTTTGGCGATCATGGCCTTCGGCTTCTCGCTGATTGGCACCTTCATCGTGCGTTCGGGGGTTATCACCTCGGTGCACAGCTTCGCCAACGACCCCGAGCGCGGGATCTTCATCCTCGCGATCCTCGGCGCTTTCGTGGGTGGCGCGCTGACGCTTTATGCCGCGCGGGCCGACCGGATGCAGGCCAAGGGGATCTTCTCGATGGTCTCGCGCGAAAGCGCGCTGGTGTTCAACAATATCCTTCTCGCGATTGCGGCGCTGGTGGTCTTTGTCGGCACCGTCTGGCCGCTCGTCGCCGAGATGTTCTGGGATCGCAAGCTCTCGGTGGGTGCGCCCTTCTTCGAGAAAGCCTTCACGCCCTTCATGGTGATCCTCGCGCTGCTCTTGCCGATCGGCGCGGTCATGCCGTGGAAGCGCGCGAATTTCGCCCGCAGCCTGCGTCAGATGGCGCCCGCGCTGATCGTGGCGCTGGCCGTCGCGGGGCTCGCCTGGAGCCTTGAGACCGGCCGCTCGATGCTGGCGCTGGTTTCGGCCTTCCTCGGCTCGTGGATCGCCTTTGGCGCGCTGGCCGAGCTGTGGGTGCGCGCGGGCCGCACGCCTGCCCGCCTGACCCGCCTGCCGCGCGCGGACTGGGGCAAGGCGGTGGCGCATGCGGGCCTTGGCATCACCTTCATCGGCATCGGCCTTCTGATGGCGGGCCAGCGTGAAGACATCCGCGTGGCGATCATCGGCGAGCCCTTCGAGGTCGCGGGCTTTGAAATCACGCTCGATTCCGTCGACCGGGTGCAGGGGCCGAACTACATGTCGACCACGGGCACGATGTCGGTACGTCGCGACGGCAAGCTGATCACAGTGCTGCACCCCGAGAAACGCACCTACCCGGTCGAGGCGATGCCGACGACCGAGGCCGATATCGACAATGGCCTGTGGCGCGACATCTATCTGGTGATCGGAGATCCGCAGGCGGGCGGCGGCTGGGCCGTGCGCACCTATATCAAGCCCTTCGCCAACTGGATCTGGACGGGCTGCCTGATGATGGCGCTGGGCGGGCTTCTGAGCCTCACCGACCGCCGCTATCGTGTTGCGGCGGGCGCACGCAAGACCGCCCCCGCGGCGACCCAACCGGCGGAGTGATCCCATGCTGAAACGTCTTGTCCTCGCCTCGTTCCTGCTGGCCTCGCCGGTTCTGGCGGTGCAGCCCGACGAGGTGCTGCCCGATCCCGCGATGGAGGCGCGCGCCCGCACGATCAGCCAGGTGCTGCGCTGCCCGGTCTGTCAGGGCGAGAATATCGACGAGTCGAACGCGGAAGTGTCGCGCGACCTGCGGCTTCTGGTGCGCGAGCGCCTGATCGCGGGTGATAGCGACAGCGAGGTGCTCGATTACATCACCGACCGCTACGGCGAATACGTGCTGTTCGAGCCGGAAAAGACCGGCGCCAACCTGATCCTCTATTATCTCGGGCCGGTGGCCCTGTTGATCGCGGGGATAGGCGGCTTCATCTATCTGCGTCGGCGCGGGTCGGCGGTCGAGGCCGCACCGCAGGCGCTCGATGCCGAGGAAGAGCGCCGCCTCAAGGAACTTCTGGCCGACGACAAGCCCGGCGCCTGAGTGCGCTTGCGCGATGTGACGCAGTGTTTCGCTTTTGCCGCGCGGCAAAGGCGCTAATCTGGCGTGACGCAATCGGAAAGGGAGGCCGAGATGCCCTATAAGGCGATCCGCTACGAACTGTCGGACGGGATGGCGGTGATCACGCTCGACCGTCCCGACGTGATGAACGCGCTCAACACGCAGATGCGCGCCGAGCTGCTGGAGGCGATGCGCCGGGCCTCGGGCGAGGCCCGCGTGGCGGTGCTGACGGGGGCAGGGCGGGCGTTCTGCTCGGGGCAGGACCTTGGCGATGGCGCGGCGGCGGCGGGGCTCGACCTCGAGCGCGTGCTGCGCGACGAATACGAACCGATGCTCGAGGCGATCTATGACGCGCCGATCCCGGTGATCGCGGCGGTGAACGGTCCGGCGGCGGGCGCGGGGGCGAACCTTGCGCTGGCAGCCGATGTGGTGATCGCGGCCGAGTCGGCGGTGTTCATGCAGGCGTTTTCGCGCATCGGGTTGATGCCGGATGCGGGCGGCACCTATTGGCTGCCGCGACAGGTGGGCTTTGCCCGTGCGATGGGGCTGGCGCTTTTTGCCGAGAAGATCGACGCGCGCCGCGCCGCCGAGTGGGGCATGATCTGGGAAGCCGTGGCCGATGTCGATTTCGACCACCACTGGCGGGCGCGGGCCATGGCGCTGGCGAAAGGGCCGACGCAGGCTTACCGCGCGATCAAGCAGGCCATGCGCGAGGGCTATTCCAACGACCTCGGCCAGCAGCTTGAACGCGAGGCCCAGCTTCAGGGCCAGCTTGGCGCGACCCATGATTTCCGCGAAGGCGTGCTCGCTTTCCTCGAAAAGCGCCCCGCGCAATACGAAGGCCGCTGAGCCCGCTTGCCGCCGCCCGCCCGAGCCTCTAATCCAAGGGGGCCGCGGGCGTGGCGAAATGGTAGACGCAAGGGACTTAAACTCCCTCGGGTGCAAACCCATGCCGGTTCGAGTCCGGCCGCCCGCACCAGCCCCCTCCCGAAAACGTGGGGCCGATGGGCTTCTGGCCCGAGATTCGCGGCTTGCCCCGGCCTGTTTCAGCCCCTAAACCCATCCGCAACAGGGAGGTGTCATGGCACGCAGATCGCAAACGCAGCTCGATGATCGTCCGACGTCGAAACGGATCGGGGCGCTCAGGGGGCTCGGGCCGTTCATCACGCCGTACAAGGGGCGTGCGCTCGGGGCGCTGCTGGCGCTGATGCTGACCGCGTCGATCTCGCTGATCCTGCCGCTCGCGGTGCGCCGCGTCGTTGACGGGTTCCAGCAGGGCGCCGAGCTGCTCGACCAGTATTTCTTTGCCGCCCTGACCATCGTCGCGCTGCTCGCGATCGGGACCGGCGCGCGCTATTGGCTTGTGACCTCGTTCGGCGAGCGTGTCGTGGCCGATATCCGCAAGGCGGTGTTCGACCGGGTGATCTCGATGTCGCCCGCCTTCTTCGAGCGCATCCTGACCGGCGAGATCATCAGCCGGATCACCACCGATACCACGCTGATCCTGTCGGTGATCGGCTCGTCTGTGTCTGTGGCGCTGCGCAACGTGCTGATTCTGCTGGGCGGCATGGTGATGCTCCTGGTCACCTCGGCCAAGCTGACGGGGCTGGTGCTGCTGATCGTGCCAGCGGTGGTGATTCCGATCGTCACGCTGGGGCGGCGCCTGCGCAACCTCTCGCGCGAGAACCAGGACTGGATCGCCTCCTCCTCGGGCTCGGCCTCAGAGGCGCTCCTGTCGGCGCAGACCGTGCAGGCCTTCACCCACGAGGCGCGCACGCGCGCGCAATTCTCGGATGTGACCGAGAAAAGCTATACGTCGGCGCAGCGGCGCATCAACACCCGCGCGGTGATGACGGTGATCGTGATCTTCCTTGTCTTCGCGGGCGTGGTGGGCGTGCTCTGGGTCGGCGCGCGCGATGTGCGGCTGGGCGACATGTCGGTCGGCGAGCTGGTGCAATTCGTGATCTACGCGGTGATGGTGGCGGGCTCGGTGGGCGCGCTGTCGGAGATCTGGGGCGAGCTGCAGCGCGCTGCGGGCGCGACCGAGCGTCTGGTCGAGCTGCTGGGCTCCGAAGATAACGTGAAGGACCCCGAGCATCCCGTGCCGCTGCCGATGCCGGCTGCGGGCGCGATCCGTTTCGACGACGTGACCTTCCACTATCCCTCGCGCCCGGAAACCTCGGCGCTCGAAGGCGTCACGCTCGACATCCGTCCGGGCGAAACCGTGGCGCTGGTCGGCCCCTCGGGCGCAGGCAAGACCACCGT
Organism: Pseudothioclava arenosa; assembly: GCF_002358085.1. Classification (GTDB taxonomy): domain Bacteria; phylum Pseudomonadota; class Alphaproteobacteria; order Rhodobacterales; family Rhodobacteraceae; genus Pseudothioclava; species Pseudothioclava arenosa. The sequence goes on along the minus strand of NZ_NTJD01000011.1, from coordinate 27,545 downwards.
GATCCAGCTGATCCAGCGCTTCTGGGACCCCGAGCACGGCACCGTCTCGATCGACGGCTACGACCTGCGCACGCTGGCACGCCATGACTTCCGCCATGCCATCGCGCTGGTGCCGCAAGACCCGGTGATCTTCGCCGCCACCGCGCGCGAGAATATCCGCTTCGGGCGCCCCGAGGCCTCGGATGCCGATGTCGAGGCCGCCGCCCGCGCCGCCCATGCGCATGATTTCCTCTCCGCGCTGCCCGATGGCTACGAGACCTACGTCGGCGAGCGCGGCGTGATGCTGTCCGGCGGTCAGAAACAGCGCATCGCCATTGCCCGCGCGATCCTGCGCGACGCACCGATCCTGCTGCTGGACGAGGCGACCTCGGCGCTCGATGCGGCCTCGGAACGCGAAGTGCAGGCGGCGGTTGACCAGCTCGCGCTGACCCGCACCACGCTGATCGTGGCGCACCGTCTGGCGACGGTGAAAAAGGCTGATCGTATCGTGGTCTTCGAGGACGGTCGGATCGTCGCGCAAGGCACGCATGACGAACTGGTCGCCGAAGGCGGGCTTTACGCTGAGCTGGCGCGGCTGCAGTTCACCGACGGCGCCCCGACCTGACGGACGCCCGCGCGGCGCGGTTGCTTTCGCGTATTTTCGCCAAGAAGAAACCGGAACGGGGCCGCCTTGAGGGTGGCCCTTGTTTCTTCTTGGTCCAAATACGCAGACCCGGCTTCCGCAAAGGAACCCGGTCTGCGAGAAAGGCAGCGCGATTTTCCCCCTGCCGTCTATCGCCTGTCTGTTGCACTCTGACAGTAATCTGAGCCGCATCGCCGGACCGGCGGCGGAAAACAAAGGAGTATGACATGGGTTTGTGGAATTTCGTGAAAGACGCGGGCAAGTCGCTGTTCGGCAAGGCCGAGGCCGCCGAGGCGCCGAAGGAAGATGCGCTCAAGGCCGAGCTGCAGGATCTGGGCCTGAACACCGAGGGCGTGGACCTCAAGGTCGAGGGCGACAAGGTCGTCGTTTCGGGCAAGGCGATCGACGCCGAGACCAAGGAGAAGATCATCCTCGCGGTGGGCAATGTCGATGGTGTTGCCGCGGTCGAAACCAAACAGGATGATGACACCGCCGATGCCGTGTTCCACACCGTCGTCAAGGGCGACACGCTCTCGGCGATCGCCAAGAAGACGCTGGGCAATGCCAACCGCTATCCCGAGATCTTCGAGGCCAACAAGCCGATGCTGACCCATCCCGACAAGATCTATCCGGGCCAGGTGCTGCGCATCCCGGGCGGCAAGGCCTGAGCCCGCTTGACCGTTGATCGGGGCGTCCGCACAGGGCGCCCTTTTCGCGTGCTGACGCCGCGTCTTACGGAATTGTAACGTGACGTTCGCGGCAAGTCGCCATCTTGCCCGAACGCCTCCTTTGCCCCATCCTGAACAAAAGACTGCGCCCGGGGCGGAGGGCCTTGGCGCGGCTCGGGAGGAAGACATGCAAAACAGATTTGCCACCGTCGCGGACCGCGATGCGGTCGAGGCCGAAAAGCCCTATGAGGCGCGCGACAAAGCGGCCACCATTTACGAGTTTCTGACGCGCGCCCGCGACGCCCATGGCGCGCGCCCGGCGCTGACGTTTCAGATCCTGTCCGGGCCGAAAGACCCGGCCGAGACGCTCAGCTGGAACGAGCTGCATGGCCGCGTGACCCAGGCGGCGAACCTGTTCCGCAAGCTTGGCATCGGGCCGAATGACACGGTGGCCTACCTGTTGCCGAACTGCCTTGAAACGGCAGTGACGCTTCTGGCGGGGGCGACGGCGGGTATCGTGAACCCGATCAACCCGCTTCTGGAGGCCGAGCAGATCGCCGCGATCCTGCGCGAAACCAAAGCCAAGGTTCTGGTCACGCTGAAGAGCTTTCCCAAGACCGATGTCGCGCAAAAGGCGGCCGAGGCGGTCAAGCACGCGCCCAATGTGCAGACCGTGCTCGAGATCGACCTCAACCGCTACCTGACGCCGCCGAAAAGCTGGATCGTGCCGCTGGTGCGGCCGAAAACTCCGTTCCGCCACCATGCGGACGTGCTGAATTTCAACCGCGAGGCCGCGAAGATGCCGTCGGCCAGCCTGCAATTCGACGACCCGGCGGTTGATCGCGTCGCCGCCTATTTCCATACCGGCGGCACCACCGGCATGCCGAAAGTCGCGCAGCACAAATATTCGGGCATGATCTACAACGGCTGGCTCGGCGGGCGGCTGTTGTTCGATCAGGACGACGTGATGATCTGCCCCTTGCCGCTGTTCCACGTCTTCGCGGCCTATCCGATCCTGATGTCGGCCATCGCCTCGGGCGCGCATGTCGTGTTTCCGACGCCTGCGGGCTATCGCGGCGACGGCGTCTTTGACAATTTCTGGAAGCTGGTCGAGCGTTGGCACGTGACCTTCCTGATCACGGTCCCCACGGCGATTTCCGCGCTGATGCAGCGCCCGGTCGATGCCGATATCTCGTCGCTGAAGACCGCGATCTCGGGCTCGGCGCCCTTGCCGATCGAGCTGTATAACCGCTTCAAGGCGGCGACTGGCGTCGAGATCGCCGAGGGCTACGGCCTGACCGAGGCGACCTGCCTCGTCTCGGTGAACCCGGTCGATGGGCACAAGAAGGTCGGCTCGGTCGGCATTCCGCTGCCCTACACCCATGTGCGCATCCTGCGTGGCTCGCCCGACGGGTTCATCGAATGCGGCGTGGACGAGGTCGGCGAGATCTGCGTCGCCAACCCCGGCGTGTTCGAGGGCTCGACCTATACCGAGGCCGACAAGAACCACGACCTTTTCGCCGAAGATCGGTTCCTGCGCACGGGCGACCTTGGGCGGATCGACGCGGATGGGTACCTCTGGATCACCGGGCGGGCGAAAGACCTGATCATTCGGGGCGGCCACAACATCGACCCGGCCGAGATCGAAGAGGCGCTGCTGGCGCATCCGGCGGTGGCTTTTGCCGGGGCTATCGGCCAGCCTGACAGTTTCGCGGGCGAGCTGCCCTGCGCTTATGTCGAGCTGGTGGCGGGCGCCGAGGTGACGGTGGAAGAACTGGCCAAGCACGCGAAAAAGCACATCCACGAACGCGCGGCGATCCCGAAGCACCTCGAGGTGATGGACGAGCTGCCCAAGACTGCGGTGGGCAAGATCTTCAAGCCGGACCTGCGCAAGCGCGCGATCATGCGGGTGCTGAATGCGGCGCTGGCTGATGCCGAGATCGCGGCGCATGTGGTCTCGGTCTCGGAGGACAAGAAGCGCGGCCTTGTCGCGCATATGGCGACGACCGGCGCGGTCAACGAAGAGGTGCTGCGGCAGAAGCTGGGCGAGTTCACCGTGCCCTGGGACTGGGCGCAGTAACCGGTTTGCAACCGAAAGGGCCCGCGCCACGGCGCGGGCTTTTTGCGTATTTGGGCCAAGAAGAAATCAGCGGGTCTGGTCGGAGACCCAGGCGGCGTAATCGGCATTCACGTCGATCTCGTCGGCGGCGATCAGCGGCACCTCGTAAGGGTGGAGCCGCGTGATTTCGGCCATCACCCGGTCGCGCAGATCGGTGCGCGTTTTCAGCCAGAGCTGGGTTTCCGCATCAACCTGCCGCGCGCCGTCCCATGTGTAATGGGATTCGACCGCGGGCCCGATATTCGCGCAAGCGATGAGGCGGGCGTCAAGGAGCGCCGTCGCAAGGGCGCGCGCGGCCTCGGGGGAGGAGAGGTAGGTGAGGAGGCGGAGGATCATTTAAAACGGGATTGCGTCGTCGAGTGCTTTCATGAATGCGGTTTGAAATGACTTGGTCATGACGTCCGGCCCAGCGATTCCAACATGTGTATGATCATTCTCCAAAATGTGCGGAACGTTGAAAGATACTTTCCAATCAGTTTGACACATTGTTTCGATCGCATCGTTGATGGCCGCGGCATCAATGTTTCTTATGCAGGCATCAACTTCATCGATGTCGATATTTCGGAATTTGACTTCTGCACCGGGATGGAACCTAAATTTATAGGCTGGGTTAATCACCCGCCTCGTCTCTGGTGGCGTCATCTTTCGTTCGATTTCGTTTAGACGTTGAAGAATGGCCTCCGACGCAGACACTTCCGTGCTTTCAATTTTAGGTATCTTGAAAGGGCCAATCTGCCCAATAAAGCTTTGATCCTCCGTTTGATGCTTTACCTTTCCGATCATTGCAATCAGTTCGGTCTTAAACTTCTCCATCAATGGATGGCGCAGGTCTCGGGGGTATTGGATGTAGCGATTTGTTGATGTGTCAAACGGATATATGGTTTTATCATCTTTGATAATAATTGTGGGCTTTTGCGTTGCCATGCGAATGCCGAGTTCAAAGAACACATTCGGGTTTCGGCCGCTCACATCGCAGATAATTATCTCGTCTTCGTAAATGTTTCGAATGATTTCGGTGTGGATTAAGTTTGTTTCGAAGGTGTCGCTCACCAAACGCGCATTGTATCCTGCAGATTTGGCTGCTTCCGTGATGATGTCGCGGACATCTGACCAGTGCGTTTCTGGGCGTCCATCGCATTCAGAAATAGGCATAACAATGCCGCAAGTCGGTTGAATTTTCGTTTCGCCGTCTGCTTCTTTTGTCATGGATGAAGTAGCCTCCGCACATCTCTGTGCGGAGGCTACAATCTTCGGTTGCGGCGGTAAACGGGTTAGCGCGTGAACTTCTTGTACTTCACGCGCTTCGGCTCCACCGAATCCGGGCCGAGGCGGCGGATCTTGTCTTCTTCGTAGGCCTCGAAGTTGCCCTCGAAGAACTCGACATGGGCGTCGCCTTCGAAGGCGAGGATATGCGTGCAGAGGCGGTCGAGGAAGAAGCGGTCGTGCGAGATGATGATCGCGCAGCCGGCGAAGTCTTCGATCGCGGCCTCCAGCGCCTGCAGGGTTTCCACGTCGAGGTCGTTGGTCGGTTCGTCGAGCAGCAGCACGTTGCCGCCCGATTTCAGCAGTTTCGCCATGTGGACGCGGTTGCGTTCGCCGCCCGACAGGAGGCCGACTTTCTTCTGCTGGTCGCCGCCCTTGAAGTTGAAGGCGCCGCAATAGGCGCGCGAGTTGATCTGCGCGTCGCCCAACACGATCTGCTCGGCCCCGCCCGAGATTTCCTCCCACACGGTCTTGTTGGCGTCGAGCGCGTCGCGCGACTGGTCGACATAGGCCAGCTTCACCGTATCGCCCAGCTCGACGGTGCCGCTGTCGGGCTGCTCGTTGCCGGTGATCATGCGGAACAGCGTCGATTTGCCGGCGCCGTTCGGGCCGATCACGCCGACAATGGCGCCCGGCGGGATCGAGAGCGAGAGGTCCTCGATCAGTTGCTTGTCGCCGTAGTGCTTCGAGAGGCCGTTGACCTCGATCACCTTGCCGCCGAGGCGCGGGCCGTTCGGGATGATGATCTGGGCGCGGCCAATGCGCTCGCGCTCGGACTGGTCGGCCATCTTTTCATAGGCCTGAATACGGGCCTTGGATTTCGCCTGACGCGCCTTGGCGCCGGCGCGGATCCATTCGAGTTCCTTTTCCAGAACCTTCTGCTTGGCCTTGTCCTCGCGGGCTTCCTGTTCGAGGCGTTTGGCTTTCTGCTCCAGCCAGCTCGAATAATTCCCCTCGTAGGGAATGCCGCGGCCGCGGTCGAGCTCGAGGATCCAGCCGGTGATGTCGTCGAGGAAATAACGGTCGTGCGTGACGCAGAGGATCGTGCCCTTGTACTCGATCAGGTGCTTTTGCAGCCAGGCGATGGTTTCGGCATCAAGGTGGTTGGTCGGTTCGTCCAGGAGCAGCATGTCGGGCGCCTCAAGCAGCAGCTTGCACAGCGCCACGCGGCGGCGCTCACCGCCCGAGAGCGTCGCGACATTGGCATCGTCCGGCGGGCAGCGCAGGGCCTCCATCGCGACGTCGATCTGGCTGTCGAGATCCCAGAGGTTCTCGGCGTCGATCTCGTCTTGCAGCTTCGCCATCTCGTCGGCGGTCTCGTCCGAGTAGTTCATCGCCAGCTCGTTGTAGCGGTCGAGCTTGGCGCGTTTCTCGGCGACGCCCAGCATCACGTTGCCGCGCACATCGAGGCTTTCGTCCAGCACCGGCTCCTGCGGCAGGTAGCCGACCTTGGCGCCCTTCGCGGCCCAGGCCTCGCCGGTGAAATCCTTGTCGGTGCCCGCCATGATGCGCAGGAGCGTCGATTTACCCGCGCCGTTCACGCCGACGACGCCGATCTTCACGCCCGGCAGGAAGGACAGGCGGATGTTCTCAAAGCATTTCTTGCCGCCCGGATAGGTCTTGGAGACGCCATCCATGTGATAAACATATTGATACGAGGCCATCGGGGCACCTTTCGCGCGCAAAACAAGGGGTTTGGCGCCTAGATAGGGGAAATGGCGCGAAGGGGGAAGGGGGCAGGCCTAGATGCTCCCCCACGCGTCGATATAGTTTTCATAGATATGCGGGATCATATCGCTTCCGATGAATCTTCGATCGAAATCTGGCGCGATGGGCTCCAAGCCTTCCAGCATCGCAAGGAGGCTGGCGAACTGCCCGCCATCGAATCCGGAGCCATCTGATGCCAGCCCGAAGAAGGCCGAGAGCGGCCTGTTTTCAAGCTGTCCGCGCCGGAGCTGTGCGGATACGTCAGGCGCGGTGACCTCTATCATGCAGATAGTTAGCACTGCGAGCAGGCGCATGTCTTTCTCCGGTCGGAGAAAGGGTGCCATGAGAGCAGCGCGCGTCGCGAAACGCTCGATTTCCCGGAACGAGAGGGGGGCAGCCTTATTTCGCTCGCTGACCAGAAATGCGAAATGCCTTGTGAGGTTGGCGGGAAGTTCGAGCTTCTTGCAGAGCGTTTCAGCAAAGATTTCCGGGTCCGAAGGGCGCACAAACGGCTCCCCCGGTGTTTGAGGCAGGCGGAGCCTCAGCGTCACAAACTTCTGCAAATAGCTCCGCGCATCGCACCCCGCCCCGTAGCGCGCCTTCACCGAGTTTTCCAACTCGCCCAGGTTCACCCCCAGCACGAAATGCACGCCATCCACGGCAAAGAAATGCTTGATCGTTTCCAGCAGCGACAGCGCGTAATCGGGGCGGCAGCGGTCCAGCTCATCCACGATGATGACAAGCTTGTTCAGTGGGCCACCGTCCGTCTCGGGTTGCGTTGCCTCGCGCAGGGTCGCGACGAAGGCGTCCATCGCCGCGCGCTTGGTGGTCTCGCGCGCCCAGAGCTTGTCAATCGCCGCGACGCCTTTGCCAAGCTCGTCGCTTGTGGCTTCGGCAAGGGCATCCCAGACACCTTCCACCGCCGCGGTCGCACCATAGCTTGCAGCTGCCAGCCCGACACGCGCCGCGCCTTTCGCCAGAGGGATTGCCAGGCGTTTCAGTTTCGTTGTGGCCTTGCTAATCTTGCTGTCGTCTTCCTTTGCCGGGGCAAGCGCCGCCACCAGACTGATCAGCGGGTCATCCAGAAAATCCTCTTTGAAGGCGTCGAAATAGACCACCCGAGCCTTGTGATTGAACTGGTGCTCGTGCGCGCCCGCCCAGAGCTTCAGGAAATGCGACTTGCCGCTGCCCCATGCGCCATCCAGCGCAATCACGGTCGGGTCGTCGATTGCCTCGACCAGCTTGCTCAGCCTTTCTCCGAAGGAGGTGCGCTCAAGCCAATCCAGCGCTTTGTCAGACTCAAACGTGTCGATTCCAATGTCGATATCGGGCTCGGGTAATGTCAGTCTCATCAAGCGTCTCCGGGGCTGAATGCACCGAGGATACCTGCTTTCGCGGCGAGGGGGATCACGAATTTCGGTGCTTTGTTCACGCCCGGTCGCGCGGGTTTGATCGGCGGGCGTGGGCTCCGGGGCCGTATTTAGAGGGCAAGGATTTTGCGCGCGCAGAAAATTCCTTGCAGGACAAGAACTTGTCAGAGCAGGGCGCGCAGCCGATTTTTAAATACCATATTTTTGCACAGAACGTCGATATTTCTCGCCGTTTTCAGTTCTGACGCACAGCTATATCTCTGTCTCACCAAGCGACGCAGCGAATGGTTTGCCGCGTTACAGATTGAAAAGACAGGAGAATATCATGCGTAAATCGGTTCTGTCCCTGAGCCTCGTTTCCATCGTTGCGGCGGGTGCCGCTTTTGCCGCGCCGGTCTCGTCGGGTGCCGCTCAGCTCGCCGCTCAGGTCGGTGTGAATGCTGAAGACTACACCGCGGGCCAGCTGGCCGCGCTTTGGTCGGCCAAGCACGATGCAGATGCAGCGGCGCCCTTCGAGGCGGTCAAGGCGGCCACCAATGTGGTTTCGGTTTCGAGCCAGGGCGCGGCCTCGATTTCGCCGGCGCGCGCGCAACTGGCCGCTCAGCTCGGTGTGAACCCGGCCGACTACAGCACCGCCGAGCTCGTTGCTCTGGTCGCGCAGTTCGACACCAACTGATCTGCCACCCCGAAACGCAAAAGGCGGCCCGTCAGGGCCGCCTTCTATACTTATGATCCGTGCAGATCAGGCGAGAGCGAGGTTGATCGCCGACTCGCGGCCGTCGCGGCCTTTTTCGAGGTCGAAGGTCACAGCCTGACCGTCGTTCAGCGCGCTCAGACCCGAGCGCTCAACCGCCGAGATGTGCACGAAGATGTCTTTGCCGCCGCTTTCCGGGGCAATAAAGCCGTAGCCTTTGGTGGTGTTGAACCATTTCACGGTGCCGTTAGCCATGCCGTGTCTCCTTTTTATCATGCTGCCCGCAGGATTGCGGCAGCTCGGCTCAGTCACTTCGAAATCGAGAGCTGAAGCCGTAAAAGGAGCAGATCGTCGAAAGATAGCGTTCGCGCCCCCCCATTGACAGCTTATGGCCAGAAGGGCAAGGAAATTCAGACATGGGCACCAAGATGTGAGGTGGGAATGCTGGGTAAGATCCGCGCCCTTTACGAAGGTTCGTCCCGGCGGGCGCACGCGTTTCGCTACGGTATTCTGGCCTTCGATCTGGTCACAATCGCCTTCGTCATCGTCACCTCCTTCTTTCCGCACACGGTGGCCGTCGAGATCGTCGACGCGCTGATCGGCCTTGTGATCGTCGCCGATTTTACCGCGCGCTTCGCCATCTCGGACCACAAGCTGAAGTTCTGGACGCGCCCCGCGACGCTGGCGGATCTGGTGGCGATGGTGTCCTTCCTCGCGCCGATCGCGGGCGAGAGCTTTGGCTTCCTGCGGGTGCTACGCACGCTGCGGCTCTTGCACACCTATCAGTTGCTGTCGCGGCTGCGGAAAGACTTCGTGTTCTTCAGCAAGCATCAGGATGTGATCCTGGCCGGCATCAACCTCGGGGTTTTCCTCTTTGTGATGACCGGGCTGATCTATGCCACGCAATTCGGCCGCAATGACGACATCAAGAATTACGCCGATGCGCTTTACTTCACGGTGACGACGCTGACCACGACGGGGTTTGGCGACATCACTTTGCATGGCACGACGGGGCGGTTGCTGAGCGTGGCGATCATGATCTTTGGCGTGACCCTGTTTTTGCGTCTGGCGCAGGTGCTGTTTCGCCCTACCAAGGTGCGCTACGAATGCAAGACCTGCGGGCTGAGCCTGCACGACGCCGACGCGATCCATTGCAAGCATTGCGGCGCGACGGTGCATATCGACACCGAAGGGTTGTATTAACCCCGTCATTCGCCCGCACAGGGTTGTGCTCGCGCGGATTCGTGACGTGATATCCGCGACTTACGAGTCACACTGGCCCAATTTTCGTGCATCTGCGACTTGCGATCCGTTAAGGAGTGTTCCTAGAGTCTTGACGTAGGGGCATGGCGCCTTGCGCGCGCTCCAACGCAGGGCTCGCCGTGTGAGGGTCAGCCGTGCGCAAGGAGGTTTGGCGCTTATGGCGACGTATGAGTTCGATTTTTATCTGGTGAGCCCCTATAACGCGGGCTTCGTTGCCTCCGTTGGCGCAAGTTTCGTCTATACCGGCCCGGCCACCGCCGAAGGCACGATGACGCTGACGGACACCGAGGCCGGTGGCGAAGGAACGGTGCTCGACGATAACGTCGCCAATGATCAGGAGCTTGCGGTTGCGACGCTCAATAACGGCACGACCACATATACCGATGTGCCGATCAGCGCCGACGCCGCCTGGACCCTTTACGATCCGATCGAAGACCGGACCTTCGAGGTTGTTCTGCTATCGGTCGACGTGCCCAAAGGCGGGAGCCTCAGCTATCTTCTGAGCGAATATCCACTGGTTGCGGGCCGCACCTATGAGGTCGTCGCCTTCCACAACCAACCCGATTACGGCTCGGGGACGCCGGTTTTCACCTATGAGGATTACGTCTGTTTCGCCGCGGGCACGCGTGTGGAAACGCCCGACGGCTGGCGCGCGGTCGAAGAGCTCGCGCCGGGCGATCTGGTCTGCACCCGCGATGACGGTCCGCAGCCGATCCGCTGGGTCGGTTCGGCCCGCGTCGGGGCATTGGGCGAGGCCGCCCCGATCCGCATCGCGCCGGGGGTGTTCGGCAATGCGCGCCCGCTTCTGGTGTCGCCGCGCCACCGGATCTTGCTGCAGGGCTGGCAGGTTTCGCTGGTGACGGGCGCCGATGAAGTTCTGGTCGCCGCCAAGGATTTGATCGGGTTGCCGGGCGTTGCCGTGCGCCGCCGCCTCTTTGTCGACTATTTCCACATCCTGCTCGATCGTCATGCGGTGCTGAACGCCGAAGGCGTGCGCGCCGAAAGCTTCCATCCCGGCCAGATGAGCGAGGAATACCTCTCGCCCTCCGACATCACCGAGATTGTCGCGCTGTTCCCGGCGCTTGCGACCTCTTTCGAGGCCTATGGCCCGGCCGCGCGGATGAGCCCGCGCAAGCCCGAAGCCCGGCTGATCGTCAAGATGATCGCCGACGAGGGCGCGCGGTCCCGCCACATGGTCGCCTGACCGAGGCGGCTTAGCCTTCGCTGACGAGGCTGCCCCAGAGGTCGTATTCCGAGGCCTCGTCGACCTCGACCGTCACCATGTCACCGGGTTGCAGCTCTTCGAAGCCCTCGTCGATGAACAGGTTGCCGTCGATCTCGGGCGCATCCGCCTTGGTGCGGCAGGTGGCGCCTTGCTCGTCGATCTCGTCCACGATCACCTGCTGGATCGAGCCGACCTTGGCCGCCAGCTTCGCCTCGGAAATCGCCTGCGCACGCTCCATGAACCGCTCCCAGCGGTCCTGTTTCACCTCGGCGGGCACATGGTCGGGCAGGTCATTGCTGCGCGCGCCCGCGACGTTTTCATACTGGAAGCATCCCACGCGATCGAGCTGCGCCTCGTCCATCCAGTCGAGCAGGTATTGGAACTCTTCCTCCGTCTCGCCCGGATAGCCGACGATGAAGGTCGAGCGCAGGGTGATCTCGGGGCAGTCGCGGCGCCAGGCGGCGATTTCATCAAGCGTCTTCGCCGAGGCCGCGGGCCGCGCCATGCGCTTGAGCGTATCGGGATGCGCATGCTGGAACGGGATATCCAGATAGGGCAGCACCAGCCCCTCGGCCATCAGCGGGATCAGGTCGCGCACATGCGGATAGGGATAGACGTAATGCAGCCGCACCCAGGCCCCCGAAGGCTGCGCCAGCTTGCCCATCTCGCGCGCGAGATCGGTGATATGGGCGCGCACCTCGCCGTCTTGCCACGGGCTCGTCGCGTGCTTGCGATCGACGCCGTAGGCCGAGGTATCCTGCGAGATCACCAGCAGCTCGCGCACGCCCGCGTCGATCAGCTTCTCGGCCTCGCGCAGGACGGCATGGGCCGGGCGGCTGACCAGTTTCCCGCGCATGTCGGGGATGATGCAGAACTTGCAGTGGTGGTTGCAGCCCTCGGAAATCTTCAGATAGCTGAAATGCCGGGGCGTGAGCTTGACGCCCGTCGCCGGCAGCAGATCGACGAACGGATCGGGTGCGGGCGGCGCGGCCAGATGCACCGCGTCCAGAACCTGCTCGTATTGCTGCGGCCCGGTCACCGCCAGCACCTTTGGGTGCACGCCGGTGATATACTCGGGCTCCGCGCCCAGACAGCCCGTCACGATCACCTTGCCGTTTTCCTGCAGCGCCTCGCCGATCGCCTCAAGGCTTTCCGCCTTGGCGCTGTCGAGAAACCCGCAGGTGTTCACGATCACCGCATCGGCGCCCTTGTAATCGGGGCTGATCGCGTAGCCTTCGGCGCGCAGCCGGGTCAGGATGCGCTCACTGTCGACCAGCGCCTTCGGGCAGCCAAGGCTCACCATCCCCACCTTCGGCTGACCGGGGCGGGCGACATCCTCGATCCGCGCTTGCGGCGCAAGATCGGGGCGGAGATTGGGCGGGTTCAGGCTGGACGGATTCTGGCTCATGGCGCGGATATACACGGGCAGAGCGGTTCGGGGAAGGTGCGGCGAGCGGGGCCGTTCAGGGCAGGTCCAGCCACAATTCTCCGTTCCGATAGCCGCCCCGGATCAGATGGCCAGGCTTGGCCACCTCGGGGTATGTTTCGGCCCAGTCGCGGTAACGATCATTGGTGACGACCCGCGCCCCCAGATCGCGTGCGGCGGCCAGGATCAGAGGATCGGCAGGCGTGCCCTTGGGCACGACTTTCACCTGACCTCTGGTTAGGCCCAGCTGGCGGCTGAACGTCTGATCATGTTGATAGCGCCCTGCCAGCTTGTAGCCGGCATTCGCGTCAAAGATCACCTTGGGGTGAAGCCCCTGCTCGCCAAGGCTGACCAGCACCTCGCGCAGGGTGCCGATGTCGGCGGTCCTGTCTTTCCAGTGCATTACATTGGAGCCATCGATCACGACCCAGGTCTTCCGCCCGAGGAGCGCGCGATACGCGAGCAGCAGCAGAAGCAGGCTTGCGAATGCGGCCGGGCCCGCCAGCAGGATCAGGTCAGAAAATTGAGGCAAGGTCAGCGCCGCTGCGACCCCGGCCAACGATACCAGTAGCAGGATCAGCGGCGCGACCATCCGGTGGTCCGGCCCTTACCGCTTGCGGTCGCGGCGCGAGGACATCGGCTGGAAGGCCACGCCCACATGCGCCTCGCAATAGGGTTTGCCGGGCTGCGAGGGCAGGCCGCAGAACCAGAAATCCTCGGTCGCCGGGTCGCCGATCGGCCATTTACAGGTGCGCTCGGTCAGCTCCATCAGGCTGAGCTTGCGGGCGCGTTTTTCCACCTCGCCGACCTTGGCCAGCGCCTCGGGGCTGATTTCATTGGCCGAGGGCTGCGGCGGCAGCGGCTGGCCTGCGGGCACGATCGCCTTGCGCAGGGGCTGCGGCGCGGCGGGGGCCGCGGCCACCGGCTGGGCGGCGGGCTTCGCGGCCTCGGCTTCTGCGGCGGGCTCGGGTTTCTTGGCTTCGGCCTTGGCGGGTTTCTTCGCTTCGGGCTTCGCGGCGGCCACCGGTTTCGCGGGTTTCGCCGCCGGTTCGGGCGTGCCGCCTGCGCGGTTCGACAGGCCCAGACGATGCACCTTGCCGATCACCGCGTTGCGGGTCACGCCGCCCAGTTCCTTGGCGATCTGGCTCGCGGACTGGCCCTCGGACCACATCTTCTTGAGCAATTCGACGCGTTCATCGGTCCAGGACATGGGATTCCTCTTGCATGGCGGGCATCGACCGCGATGGGCGGCTGCCGGGTGATCCCCATTCTACCCCGGGGACATGACGAGATACAAGTTGGCAGGCCGGATTTCAAGGCGCTCCGGCGGGCCGAAACCGGCCTTGGCCCAAATCCGGCTTTACTTTCACGCCGATCGGGCGTATTCGCCGCGCCATGATCAAACGGACCGCCCATATCGCCCGTCCCCGACGTCGCCGCACCCGCGCCTGACGTCCGATCTGCCGTGGCCTTTCGCCACATCTTTTTCCAAACTTCCTGTGCCCTTGGCCCAAATTGTTGACAGAGCGCCTGCCCTGTTGCACCCCTTGGCCTTCCACTTCCGGAGCAAGTCATGATCACCACCGTTCTGCCGACCTATAACCGCGCGCCCCTCGCCTTCGTGAAAGGCTCCGGCTCCTGGCTGGAGACGGCGGATGGCACGCGATATCTCGACCTTGGCGCGGGTATCGCGGTGAACGTGCTGGGCCATGCCGCGCCCGAGCTGGTCGCGGCCCTCGCGGGTCAGGCCGAGAAGCTCTGGCATGTCTCGAACCTCTACCACATCCCCGAGCAGCAGCAGCTCGCCGACATGCTGGTGGAAAAGACCTTTGCCGACACCGTGTTCTTTACCAACTCGGGCACCGAATGCGCCGAACTCGCGGTGAAGATGGCGCGCAAATACTGGTCCGAGAAAGGCCAGCCTGAGCGCACCGAATTCCTCTGCTTCGAGGGCGCCTTCCATGGCCGTTCGACCGCCGCGATCGCTGCGGCCGGGTCGGAAAAGATGGTCAAGGGCTTTGGCCCGCTGATGCCGGGCTTCCGGCAGCTGCCCTGGGGCGACCTTGACGCGGTGCGCGCCGCGCTCACGCCCGAAACCGCCGCGATCTGGCTTGAACCCGTGCAGGGCGAGGGCGGCATTCGCACGGCTTCGGACGCATTCCTGCGCGGCCTGCGCGAGATCTGCGACGAGACCGGCACGCTCCTGATCTTCGACGAGGTGCAATGCGGCGTCGCGCGCACGGGCAAGCTCTTCGCGCATGAATGGGCGGGGGTGACCCCCGACATCATGATGGTCGCGAAGGGCATCGGCGGGGGGTTCCCGCTGGGTGCGGTGCTGGCCACCGAAAACGCGGCTTCGGGCATGGTGGCGGGCAGCCACGGCTCGACCTATGGCGGCAACCCGCTGGGCTGCGCGATCGGGGCGAAGGTGCTGGAGATCACCTCGGACCCGGCCTTCCTCGATGCGGTCAGCGCGAAATCGGCGCGGCTGCGGCAGGGGCTCGAGGCGCTGGTCGCCGCCCATCCCGACCTTTTCGAAGAGGTGCGCGGCGTCGGGCTGATGCTGGGGCTCAAGTGCAAGCCCGCCTGCCAGGCTGCCGATTTCGTCAAGGCGGGCTACGGCCAGCATATCCTCACCGTACCCGCCGCCGACAATGTCGTGCGCCTTCTGCCCGCGCTGAATATCCCCGAGGCGGATCTGGCCGAGGCCCTTTCGCGCCTTGAGGCCACCGCCCGATCGCTCGAGGCGCCCGCCGCCTGATCGCTTGCCATTTTGACCACGGGGCCGAGGCCGGAGGCCGCTCCGCCCGCCCTGACAGAAAGACCAGACCGATGACCAGTTTTCTCGATATCCACAAAACCTCGCCCGAAGACCTGAGGGGCATGATCGACGCCGCCCGCGCGATGAAAGAGGCCCGCGCCGGCCGCCCGCGCGGCGCGCTCGATGACGACCAGCCGCTGGCTGGCCGCATGGTCGCGCTGATCTTTGAAAAGCCCTCGACCCGGACCCGCGTCAGCTTCGACGTCGGCGTGCGCCAGATGGGCGGGCAGACGATGGTGCTCTCGGGGTCCGACATGCAACTTGGCCACGGCGAGACCATCGCAGATACCTCCCGCGTGCTCTCGCGCTACGTCGACCTGATCATGATCCGCACCTTCGAGGAGGAAACCCTTCTTGAGATGGCCGAATACGCCACCGTGCCGGTGATCAACGGTCTGACCAACCGCACCCATCCCTGCCAGATCATGGCCGACATCCTGACCTACGAGGAACACCGCGGCCCGATCGCCGGCAAGAAGGTGGTCTGGTCGGGCGACGGCAACAATGTCTGCGCCTCCTTCCTGCATGCGGCGGGGCAGTTCGGCTTTGACCTGACCTTCACCGGCCCGCCCACGCTCGACCCCGAGCCCGGCTGGATCGAGTTCGCCCGCGCGAAAGGCGTGAAGGCCGAGATCGAGCGCGATCCGGTCAAGGCCGTGACCGGCGCCGATCTGATCGTCACCGACACCTGGGTCTCGATGCACGACCCGGAATCCGCGAAAGAGCGCCGCCACAACCAGCTGCGCCCCTATCAGGTGAACGAGGCGCTGATGGCGCATGCGAACCCCGACGCACTGTTCATGCATTGCCTGCCCGCGCATCGCAACGACGAGGCGACCTCGGAAGTGATGGACGGCCCGCATTCGGTGATCTTCGACGAGGCAGAAAACCGCCTGCACGCGCAAAAGGCGATCATGCGCTGGTGCCTCGGCGTCTGATCTTACCGACAGGGCAGGGGGCTCTGCCCCCCGCTGCTTCGCCGCTCCCCCCGGAGTATTTCGGGCTCGATGAAAGCAGGCGTTTTCCCTTTCACTGAGCGGTAAATACTCCGGGGTGAATTTTGCCGCAGGCAAAAGAGGGGCAGCGCCCCTTAGGTGCCCCTCGGTTTCGCGCGCAGCGTCGGGTCGGCCTCGCGCGGGTTTTCGGGCCAGGGGTGGCGCGGGTAGCGCCCGCGCATGTCCTTGCGCACATCGGCGTAGCTGCCATCCCAGAACCCCGGCAGGTCCATCGTGACCTGAATGGGCTTTTGCCCCGGGCTGAGCAGCGTGATGCGCAGCGGCAGGCGTTTCGGGCCCACCGTTGGGTGGCTTGTCACGCCGAACATTTCCTGCAGGCGGATCTCGATCCCGGGCGCCTCGCCGCCGTAGTCGATCGGCACGCGCCGCCCGAGCGGGGTTTCGAAATGCGCGGGCGCGAGGCGATCCACCAGTTTCATCTGCTCCCAGTCAAGCGCGCTGCGCAGCGGGGACAAGAGGTCGAGGTTGCGCAGATCGGTCTCGGTGCGCTTGCCCGCAAGATGCGGCAAAAGCCAGTCTTCGGCGCGCGCCAGAAGCCCGGCATCGGTGAAATCGGGCAGCTCGGCGCCTTGCCCGCGCAGCAACTCGACGCGGGCTTGCAGGCGGCGCGCGGCGGCGGAGAAGGGCAGGCCGAGCTGGCGGATGCCATCGAGCGCGCCTTGCGCCAGCGCCTCGGGCGGCGCATCTTTCCAGACCCGGTCATCGAGCACCAGCGCGCCGAGTTTTTCCTGCCGTCGCGCAACCACGCGGCCGTCGCGTTTGGACCATTCGCAGATGTCGTGCCAGCAGATCTGATCGGTGAAAAGCACGCGCAGCTCAGCCTCGGAGATCGGGGTGCCTTGCCGGATACGCGCCTCGCGGGTGTCGCCATCAAGGTCGGTTGCCACCAAGAGCCGCGCGGCGCCGAGCGGATCGCCCTCGGCCACCAGCGCCCCCTTGCCGCCCGACAGGATATAGCGCGGCTGGTCGCCCTTGCGGCGCAGCCCGATCCGGTCGGGATAGGAGAGCGCCGCCATGCCTGCGGGATCGGGCGGGTCGGCGACGGGGCGCACCAGCCGTTCGAGGCGCTTCGCCTCGGTACGGATGCGTTCGATCGTGCCGCGATGGGCGGGCCAAGGGTGGCGGGCCTCGTAGGCCTTGGGGTTCGCGATCGCCGCCAGTCGCAGCGCCAGATCGGCGGGTGCGCCGCGCAGCGGGTCGCGTTCGGCCAGAAGGGCGGCGAGGGGGGCGGACGTGGGGCCGGCGGTGACCAGCATATGGCCAAGGCGCGGGTGTAGTGGCAGCGCGGCCAGCGCCCGCCCGTGGGGGGTAATTCGCCCGCCCTCGTCCAGCGCGCCAAGGCCGCGCAGGACCGCGCGGGCCTCGGCCAATGCGGGCGCGGGCGGCGGCGTGAGGAAGGCCAGATCCGATCCGTCCGAGCCCCAGAGCGCCAGCTCCAGCGCCAGCCCCGACAGGTCGGCGACCTCGATCTCAGGCGGCGCGAAGGCGGGGAGGGCGCCCTCTTCGCCACGCGTCCACATCCGGTAGCAGGTGCCCTCAGCGACGCGCCCGGCGCGGCCCCGACGTTGCTCGGCCTCGGCGCGCGAGACGCGCTCGGTCACCAGCCGCGCCATCCCCGAGGCCGGATCAAAGCGCAGCCGCCGCGCGCGGCCCGCGTCGATCACCACGCGCACGTCCTGAATGGTCAGCGAGGTCTCGGCGATGGCGGTCGCCAGCACGATCTTGCGGCCTGACGGCGCGGGTTCGATCGCGGCGCGCTGGGCGGCGAACTCCATCGTGCCGAACAGCGGCCGGATGGCAACCTCGGGGCCGAAGCGACCGGCCAGCATTCCCTCGACGCGGCGGATTTCACCCTCGCCGGGCAAAAAGACCAGCACGCCGCCCGTCGTTTCCGCGACGGCCTGCGTGATCAGCCCGGCCACGGCCGCCTCGAAGCGCATCGAGCGATCCACCGGGCGATCTAGCCAGCGGGTTTCAACGGGAAAGGCGCGCCCCTCCGACACCACGACCGGCGCGCCGCCCAGAAGCGCCGCCACGGGTTCAGCATCGAGCGTGGCCGACATCACCACGATTTTCAGGTCGTCGCGCAGCGCGCCGCGTGCCTCCCATGTCAGCGCGAGGCCGAGGTCGGCGTTCAGAGAGCGTTCGTGGAATTCGTCGAAGATCACGCAGCCGACGCCCGACAGCTCGGGGTCGGATTGCAGCATGCGGGTCAGGATGCCCTCGGTCACGACCTCGATGCGGGTGGTTTTTGAGGCTTTGGCCTCGCCGCGGATGCGGTAGCCGACGGTTTCGCCAACGCGCTCGCCCAGCGTCTCGGCCATGCGTTCGGCGGCGGCGCGCGCGGCCAGACGGCGCGGTTCGAGCATCACGATCCTGCCCGTGACTTCGGGCAAGAGAGCCAGCGGCACGCGTGTCGTCTTGCCCGCGCCGGGCGGCGCCATCAGCACGGCAACGCCCTCGGCCCGCAGGGCAGAGATCAGGCCGGGCAGGGCCGCGTCGATGGGCAGGGCGTTTCGAGTCACGCCGCCCTTATCGCCGTTTCAGCCGCCCATTTCCATAGATCGTCTCGGTCGCGATCTCGATCACGCGCAGCCGGTTGTCGGCGGTGGGCTCGTAGGTCAGGGTAAAGGCCATCGAGGTCTTTTCGGCCATGTCCTTCGGGTGGAACCCGCCAAGACGGCGGTATTCCCCTGCGCAGATCACCCGCTTGCCCTCGGCCTTGGGCTCGAAGAGCTTCACTTGCGTGCGGCGCGCGCCATCGAACATCTGCGCCGAGAACTTGCAGGCCTCGTCGCGGTCAACCTCGCGCAGCACGGCGTAAAGCGCGCTCAGCGGGTCAAGCGTGCCAGCCTGGTCCTCGATCGCCACGTCGAACTCCTTGGGCTTGCGCTCGGGGGTCTGGCTGACCTTCACCGGGCGCCCGGCCTCGTAGAGCATCTCAAACACCGACTCGCGCTTGGGCGTATCGGCGGTTTCGGTGTATTTCGCGGGGACGAAGCGGGTGTTCTTGGTGCCGACAACCGTCGCGGTGTAGCGGATCTTGCGCATCATCCCGACCAGCCCGGTGGTTTCCAGAACCCCGGCGGCGGAATAGGCCTTGCCATCGCGCGTCGCATTGATCTTGAGCTGACCGGCGGTGATGCCCTTCAACTCGACATCGAAGGCGATTTTCTCGGCTTCGCCGGCCTGCGCCGACACCGCGCCAAGGCCGAGCGCAAGGCTCAGCCCGAGGGCCATCACGGGGCGGGGCACTCGAAATCGGATACGCGACACCTGGGTCTCCTTAACAAAATCCCGTCAGCACTGGACATACACCGCCCCGAGCGGGCAAGAAACCGAAACGACTTCACGTTTGGTGACAGCTTCGTCATCTTGCGGCACAGCGAAACGACCACGAGGCCCGAATGACTGCCCATCTTCTTCCCGACATGGCCCAGAAAATCCTTGCCGGAGACCGCCGTGCGCTGGCGCGGGCGATCACGCTGGTGGAATCGGGGCGGGCGGATCACCGGGCGCAGGCGGCGGAGCTGTTACACGAACTGGCCAGATCGGGGCGGCAGGCGCTGCGGATCGGGCTGTCGGGCACGCCGGGTGTGGGCAAATCCACCTTCATCGAGAGCTTCGGCATGCAGCTGACGGCGCAGGGCCTCAAGGTGGCGGTGCTGGCGGTCGACCCGAGCTCGGCGCGCTCGGGCGGCTCGATCCTCGGCGACAAGACCCGGATGGAGCGCCTCTCGCGCGATCCGAACGCCTTCATCCGCCCCTCGCCCTCGCAGGCGCATCTGGGCGGCGTCGCGCGGCGCACCCGCGAGGCGGTCAGCCTGTGCGAGGCGGCGGGCTTCGACGTGATCCTGATCGAGACCGTGGGCGTCGGCCAGTCCGAGACGCTGGTCGCGGAAATGACCGACCTGTTCATCCTGTTGATGGCGCCCGCGGGCGGCGACGAACTGCAGGGCGTCAAGCGCGGCATCATGGAAATGGCCGACATGATCCTTGTGAACAAGGCTGATGGCGACCTCAAGCCGGCAGCGATGCGCACGGTGTCGGACTATGCCGGGGCGCTGCGGCTGTTGCGCAAGCGTCCGCAGGACCCCGAGGGTTTCCCCAAGGCGCTGCCGGTCTCGGCACTTGAGGAAAACGGGCTGCAAAAGGCCTGGGAAGACATGACCACGCTGGCCGCCTGGCGCCGCGAGAACGGCCATTTTGAGGCGCGCCGCGCCGCGCAGGCCCGCCACTGGTTCGAAACCGAGGTGCGCGAGGGGCTTCTGGCGCGGCTCAGCTCCGACCCGGCGATCCGCGCGCGGATGACGGAACTGGGCGATGCCGTCGCCGCGGGTAACGCCGCCCCCGCCGCCGCCGCGCAGGAAATGCTCGCGCGACTGGGCGCCTGACACTCCTCGCCAGAATGCAAGAACCGCCCGCCGATCGCTCGGCCGGGCGGTTTTCTGTTGGTGTCCCCGCCGCCGGCCCCACGAGGGCACGAGGGCCCCTGCGCGGCGGGGATATCCCTGATCCGGGTCGGAGCGGGCCAGCCGGGAACCCGGCCCCCTCCGCCTGTGGGAGTTTAGTGTTGATGCTGGTGCATTGGCTCCATTCCGTCCGGAGCCCCCTTCATGTCCTGCATCTGCGCGCCATTCATCGGCATGCCGCCCATTGCGTTGCCGCGATTCAGGTCGACCGGGATTTCGACCGGGATATCGCCCGCTTTCGCAAAGGTCAGCGTGACATTGATGATGTCGCCTTCGTTTACCTGTTCGTGCAGACCCATGAACATCACATGGTCCCCCCCGCGTTGCAGCATATGCGTGCCACCGGCCGGAATCGGGAATCCTTCCGGCACGGCGACCATCTGCATGGCGCCATTGCTGCCTTGCTGGTGGGTATGAAGCTCCACCCGGGCGGCCACATCGGAGCGCACCGCGATGAGCTGGTCATCCTCGGAGCCCGAATTGTGGATCGCCATGAAGGCCGCTCCCGATTTCGACATCGCCGTCGAGACCCGGGCAAACGGGGCCTCAATGGTGATTTCGGCATAAGCGGGGAGCGCAATGGTGAGCGCGGCTGCGCCCAGAAGCATCTTGAGAGGGGTCATTATTGGTCCTGATCTGACAAAGGTATCTGCGAAGGGTCAGGCCAGGGTCGGGGGCGCGCGGGCGCGCGGTGTGGGGGCCCAGAGGGCGCCGGCCAGTTCGACGACGGGCGCCTCGACAGCGCGGGTAACGGTTTCGGGACGCGTGAAATCCGGTACCGGCGTGTCGAGCGCCGCCATCATGGCCAGAACCATGTCCGGGCAGAGATGAACCGGCCCTGTCGGGTCACCGTTCTCGTCGACCGAGATCGTGGTCACCCCGTAGCCGGTGCAGATCACAATCTCGCCGGCGATGCGCGTCTGGCCCCGCGCGACCGCCATCGTCAGGCTGGTCAGCGCGAGCGTCACGGCCATCACGGCCGCAAGAAAGACGCGTGCAAACTTCCGGTTCATGCCTCGCAGAATAGCGGGCGATTCGTCGCTCCGACACGACTAAAATCAAGTGCCCCGCCGGGCCGTCTTCACGAAATCGTCAGCTCAAACGCAAAAACCCCGCCGGGGGCGGGGTCCTCACGCAGGCGAAACGCTGTGGATCAGGCGGCAGCCTGAGCCTTGGCGATCGCTTTCTTGATCTTCAGAGCCTTGTCCGACAGCTCGACGTCCTTGGCTTTCGCCAGGAAGGCATCGAGGCCACCGCGGTGGTCGACCGAACGCAGACCGTGCGCCGAGATGCGGAGCTTGAACGACTGGCCCAGCACGTCCGACATCAGGGTGACTTCATTCAGGTTCGGCAGGAAGCGGCGACGCGTCTTGTTGTTCGCGTGGCTCACTTTGTTGCCCGTGGTCGGGCCTTTGCCGGTCAGTTCGCAGACGCGCGACATGGCATCAATCCTCGTTTCCTCGGGGCGCCTAGAATCGCCCCTCTCTCCAACACACACGGGCGCCGCGATCGGCAGCGCCCGGAAATCCGTTCGCGGGGGATAAGGGGAAAGCCCGCGCGCGTCAAGCGATTCATCTCACTTTTCGCGCCCCCGCCCCGGCTTTTATCCGAGCCCCCCGCTTTCATCGAGCCCAAAATACTCCGGGGGCCGAGGCTTGCCTCGGCGGGGCAGAGCCCCTCCGCCCTCAGCCCAGAAGCTCGCGCACCCAAGCCGGCACCACCTCGGTCGCGGGGCCGTGGCGCGCTTCGTCGAACATCCGCGTGCCGGCCGAGGGCTCAAGGTTCAGCTCCAGCGTCGGCACGCCCGCATGCATCGCGTCCGCCACGAAGCCCGCCGCCGGATAGACATTGCCCGAGGTGCCGATCGACACGAAAAGATCCGCGTCGCGCAGCGCGGTCCAGATTTCCTCCATCCGATACGGCATTTCGCCGAACCAGACGATATCCGGGCGGGTCGCGGGGCGGGAGCAGGCGGGGCAGGGGTCTTGCGGGCGCATCTCCGGAGGCGCGGGCCAGCGGTGGCCACAGGCGTGACACAGCGAGCCGGTCAGCGTGCCGTGCATGTGGATCACGTTGCGCGAGCCGCCCCGCTCGTGCAGGTCGTCGACATTCTGTGTCACCACCAGAACACTATGGCGCCTGTCCGCCTCCAACTCGGCCAGCGCGCGGTGGGCGGCGTTGGGCGTGGCCTCGGCGGCAGCCTTGCGGCGCATATTATAGAAGCGCTGCACCAGCGCGGGGTCGCGCATCCAGCCCTCGGGCGTCGCGACATCCTCGATCCGGTGTTCCTCCCAAAGCCCGTCCGAGGCGCGGAACGTCCGGATCCCGCTTTCGGCCGAAATTCCCGCGCCCGTCAAAATCACGATCTTGGCCATCGCCGCCCCCTTCATTATCATATCTTCATGCGTATCCTGTTTCTCTGTCTAGGCAATATCTGCCGTTCGCCCGCCGCCGAAGGCGTGACCCGCGCGCTGGCCGCACAGGCGGGGCGCGACTGGAGCTTCGATTCGGCGGGCACCGGCAACTGGCACGCTGGCGAGCCGCCCTATGGCCCGATGCAGGCCGCCGCCCGCGCGCGAGGCTATGACCTGAGCGAGCTGCGCGCGCGTCAGATCACGCGTGCCGATTTTGCCCGCTTCGATCTGATTTTGGCGATGGACGGGCAGAACCTGCGCGATGCCGAGGCGCTCCGCCCTGCTGCGGGCGGGGCCGAGCTGCGGCTGTTCCTGCAGGATGCAAAAGGGCCGGAGGATGTCCCCGACCCTTATTATACGCGTGACTTCGACGGCTGCCTCGACCTGATCGAGGCGGGGGCGCGGGCGCTCCTGGCGGCGCGCTAGCTCAGCGGTTGCAGAGCGCTTCGGCGGCCTGCGCGAAATCCTTGTAGCGCAGCCAGAAGCTTTCGTCCGAAGACCGATCCGACTGACGGACCTTCTGCGCCTCGTCCGGTTCCTTGAAAAAGGCCGCGGCGCGTCGCTGGTCGGAACCCGAAAGCGTCATGTCTGCAACTTGCTGGATGCAGCCGCACAAGGCGCGGTCGCCGGTGCGCCCGGCTTTCATGCAGGCGCTCTCGATTGCGCCGGCCGAGGCCATGGAGGTGCCCGCAAGGCTCGCGCCAAGGCACAGGGCTGCCATTAGGGAAGTTTTCATTGCTCTGCCTCTCACCTGCGGCAGGGTGCGTGCCCTGCCTGCCAATTAGCCGGGATTCTAGCAGATTTTGCAACGCCCGGCAATTCTCCGGGCGGAATTTTGCCAAGCAGGCAAGGCGCTTGCGCGCGGTGGGCGAGCCTTGGTGGTCGCTGGCGCGGCCATCGCAATATCTGCGATACCGGTCGCGCGCTCCCGCGCGGCGGAACGCTCCGCGGGGGATATTTTTGGCAAAATGAAAGCCTTACTCGACGACTTCAGCCGGGTAGCCCGCGGCCTTGAGCGCGGCAAGGACGGTCGCCTCGGGCAGGCCGCCAACCTCGACTTCGCGGTCTTCGAGGAAAACCTCGGCCTTGCCGCCGACTTCCTCGATGGCGGCTTCCACGGCCTTCTTGCAGTGGCCGCAGGTCATGTTCGGGATCGAAAGGATCATCGCGCTCTCCTGATCTGGTGAGAAATGATGTGCGGCGCGAGCGGCCAAAGGTCAAGCCGGATTGGCGCGGGAAAGGGCGAAGGCTTGCCCCGCTGGCCGGGCTGGCCTAGTGCTGAGCGAGGTTTGCAGGGTGGGGCGGCGATGAGCGCATCGGTACGATATCAGGTCACGGGAATGGATTGCCCCTCTTGCGCGGCCAAGGTGCGCGCGGCGGCCGTTTCTGCGGGCATCGAAACGGCCGAGATCTCGACAACGACGCAGATCCTGAGCCTGCCGGTCGCTGTGGATGATGCGCGCCTGCCCGAGGCCGAGCGCGCGATCACGGCGGCGGGGTATCGGCTTGACCGGCTGTCCGCAGCGACGGACGAGGCGCAACCCCATCATCTGACCCCGGCCTATCGCCGAGCGCTATGGATCGTGATCGTGCTCAACCTGGGCTATGGCGGGATCGAGATGGTGGGCGGCTATCTGACCGGCTCGCAGGCGCTCAAGGCGGATGCGCTGGATTTCTTCGGCGATGGGCTGATCACCTTGCTGGGTCTGGTCGCGATTGGCTGGAGCCTGGTCTGGCGGGCGCGTTCGGCGCTGATGCAGGGGCTGTTCCTTGGAGTGATGGGGCTGGGCGTGATGGCCGCGACAGGCTACCGGCTGTTCATCGGGCGCGAGATCGACGCGGGTGTAATGGGGCTTCTTGCGTTCATTGCGCTGGGGGTGAACCTCGGGGCGGCCTGGGTGCTCATGCCGCATCGGGAAGGGGACGCCAATGCCAAGGCGGTCTGGCATTTCTCGCGCAATGATGCGTTGGGCAATGCTGCGGTCGTGGTTGCGGCGGGCCTCGTCGCACTGAGCGGTTCGCGCTGGCCCGACCTGATCGCGGCCTTCGCGATCGCGGGGTTGTTCCTGCAATCGGCCTGGGTGATTCAGCGCGATGCGCGCCACGAGCTGCGCCGGATCGCCGCCGCGCGCTGAGTCATTGACACAGGGCGCTCAGGGCCTTTTGCGCAAAGCATCCGGCGCCCCATCAATCCCCCTTCCCGGCCTCCATTTTCCCCTGTATACGCGCGCCCATGACCGAGCTTGATCACATCCGCAATTTCTCGATCGTGGCGCATATCGACCACGGTAAATCCACCCTTGCCGACCGTCTGATCCAGCTGACGGGGACGGTGGCCGAGCGCGATATGAAGGCGCAGCTTCTCGACTCGATGGATATCGAGCGCGAGCGCGGCATCACGATCAAGGCCAACACCGTGCGGATCGAATATCCGGCCAAGGACGGGCAGACCTATGTGCTCAACCTGATCGACACGCCCGGCCACGTCGACTTTGCCTATGAGGTCAGCCGCTCGATGCAGGCGGTCGAAGGCAGCCTGCTGGTCGTCGATGCCTCGCAGGGTGTCGAGGCGCAGACGCTCGCCAACGTCTATCAGGCGATCGACGCGGGCCATGAGATCGTGCCGGTTCTGAACAAGATCGACCTGCCCGCCGCCGACCCCGAGGCGGTGAAGGCGAATATCGAGGATGTGATCGGCATCGACGCCTCGGACGCGATCCCGATTTCGGCGAAATCCGGACTTGGCATTCCCGAAGTGCTCGAAGCCATCGTGAAGCGTCTGCCCGCGCCCAAGGGCGACCGCAACGCGCCCCTTAAGGCGATGCTGGTCGACTCGTGGTACGACCCCTATCTCGGCGTCGTCGTGATGATCCGTGTGATGGATGGCGTGATCAAAAAGGGCGACCGGATCAAGATGATCCAGACCGGCGCGCTTTATGGTGTCGACAAGCTCTCGGTTCTGAAGCCGCAAATGGTCGATATCGCCGAGCTGGGCCCGGGCGAGATCGGCGTGCTGACCGCCTCGATCAAGCAGGTGCGCGACACCCGCGTGGGCGACACGATCACCCATGAAAAGAAACCTTGCGACAAGGCCCTGCCGGGCTTCAAACCCGCCCAGCCGGTGGTGTTCTGCGGCCTGTTCCCGGTCGATGCGAACGATTTCGAGGATCTGCGCGACGCCATCGAAAAGCTGCAACTCAACGACGCCTCGTTCTCCTCGGAGATGGAGACCTCGGCGGCGCTGGGCTTCGGCTTCCGCTGCGGCTTCCTCGGCCTCTTGCACCTCGAGGTGATCCGCGACCGTCTGGAACGCGAATATGACCTCGACCTGATCACCACCGCGCCCTCGGTCGTGTTCAAGCTGCACATGAAAGACGGCGAGGTGCGCGACCTGCACAACCCCGCCGACATGCCCGACCTGACCTATGTCGACCATATCGAAGAGCCGCGCATCAAGGCCACGATCATGGTGCCCGACGATTACCTCGGCGATGTGCTGAAGCTCTGTCAGGACCGCCGCGGCATCCAGATGGACCTGACCTATGCCGGTTCGCGCGCGATGGTGGTCTATGACCTGCCGCTGGCCGAGGTGGTGTTCGACTTCTACGACCGTCTGAAATCGGTCACCAAGGGCTACGCCAGCTTCGACTACCAGATCACCGGCTACCGCGAGGATCACCTCGTGAAGATGTCGATCCTGGTGAATGACGAGCCGGTCGACGCGCTCTCGATCATGGTGCACCGCGACCGCGCGGAATCGCGGGGCCGGGCGATGGTCGAGAAGCTGAAAGACCTGATCCCCCGCCACATGTTCAAGATCCCGATTCAGGCGGCGATCGGCGGCCGCGTCATCGCCCGCGAGACGCTCTCGGCGATGCGCAAGGACGTGACCGCGAAATGCTACGGCGGCGACGCGACCCGTAAGAAGAAGCTGCTGGAAAAGCAGAAAGCGGGTAAGAAGAAGATGCGCCAGTTCGGCAAGGTCGAGATTCCGCAATCGGCGTTTATTGCGGCGCTCAAGATGGATGACTAAGTTACATGTCAGCGGGGCTGACATGTAGGAAAGCCCCGCCACGGCGGGGCTTTTTGTTTCCTGTGGCTGTTTTGCTCAGAGAATTGCGGGGATTTTATGGAAGAAATGGATTGGTCGAAGCTGCTCAATACTAGCTTGTTGTCGGACGAAAAACGTTCTGAGGCCGAAGACAGGCCGAATTATGCGCAGGATTACGACAGGCTGGTTTTTTCGGCGCCCCTGCGGCGCTTGGCGAACAAGACGCAGGTGCATCCTCTTTATGCGGACGACCACATCCATCACCGCCTTATTCATAGCATCGAGACGGCATTGTTGCAGAAAGGCGGCTTGAGGCGTGACTTCCCCTTTCCCCTTCATGTTCAGGGCACGCGTACGATCTCGGCGGTGCCGAGGGCATTGAAGCGGTTGATGAGTGCGACGCGGATGTGGATT
>NZ_NTJD01000010.1 GCF_002358085.1 Pseudothioclava arenosa | reverse complement strand
TGTCGTCCAGGAGCCCGATCATCACGAACTCCCCCGAGCGGAACCGCAGCGTCTGCGGCCGCGTCACCCGGAACGAAAACAAACGATCCGTCCAATGCGTGACCGAAGTCACCGTCTGCGCGTCGGGGAGGGTTTTCACGGGCGGGATGCTGGCGGTCTGGGTCACGTCGATCTCATCTCCTGGGGCCACGCGCGCGCGCAGCAAATATGCCTCGCAGATACCTCTTCAGATGCGGGGCCACTTTGATCTGGCTCAAATGCCAACTGGGCGACGTAAAGGCAAGCGATCGCGGGCGGGTCAGGGTGTCGCATCTTGGGCATCCGGGGCTTGGAGCTTGATTTCCGGGGCGCGCCGGGGGCATCAAGAAGATCCGTTCTTGCCGAGGCCCCATGATTGCGCGCATCGCCCTTCTGACACTGGTTCTGGTGCTTGCCGTGATTGGCGGCGCCGAGGTCTGGCTGATCTCGGCGCGCGAGGGGCTGGACCGGCTTGAGGACCGGGGGCGGGCCGATCTGCGGCTGGCCTCGGACCGGCTGGTGACAACGCTGGTGCAGTTTCGCGAGGTCGCGGTTCTGGCGGCGGATCATCCTTACGTGCGCGCGGTGGTGCATGAAGAATCGGCGCTGGCGCCTGAGGTCGTCTCGGGGGTGCTGCGCCGCATTGCGGACCGGGCCGGGGCGCTGGATATCTTGCTGATCGCGCCCGATGGCCGGGTGCTCGCCGGCCCCGAGGATGCGCCCGCGCGCGTCCCGATGACGCCGGACCTGCGCCGCGCCGCGCAGGGCGCGAGCGGCAGCCACCATCTTGTCGACCCCGAGACCCGCCAGCGGCTCTTTACCTTTGCGGCCCCGGTCCATCTGCCCGGTGGGCCGGTCGCGGGCATGGTTCTGTTGCGGATCGAGGCCGATCGGGTCGAGGCGCCGGGCCGGGGCGATCCGGTGCCGGTCTGGTTCCGGGACGAGGCGGGTGTGACCTTTGTCGCCAACCGCTCCGAACTGGTGTTTCAGACCGCAGGCGACCCGTCCGTGCCGGGCGATTATCCGCCGGGCACCCTGCGTGCCACGCCGAAACTGCCCGAGCAGCGCATCGCGGGATACCCGCTGGTGCAGGGCAACGGGTCTTTGCCGGAACTGGGCCTGCCGGTCGCACAGGCGCTGCCGGTGATCGCGATGACGGGCCACGCGCTGATTGATACCCGTTCGGTGATGGACACGGCGCGGATCGCGGCGCTGGCGACGGCGCTTGGGGTGCTCGCCCTTGGCGCGGGGGTGCTGGCGTTCTGGGAGCGGCGCCGGGCGCTGACGGTGCGGCTGGCCGCCGAGGCGCGCGCCAATGCGGCGCTTGAAGCCCGCGTCGCGGAGCGCACCGCCGAGCTTCTGGCCGCGAACGAGCAGTTGCAGCGCACTCAGGCGGAACTGGTTCAGGCCGGCAAGCTTTCGGCACTGGGGCAGATGTCGGCGGGGATCAGCCACGAACTGAACCAGCCCCTGATGGCGATCGGGTCTTATGCGGAAAACGCGACCCTGCTGATGGAGCGCGGGCGCGGTGCGGAAGTGTCGGAAAACCTCAGCCGGATCTCGGATCTTGCGCGGCGGATGGGGCGGATCATCCGCAACCTGCGCGCCTTCGCCCGGCAAGAGGCCGAGCCCGCGACCCGCGTCGGGTTGGTCGCGGTGGTGGAAAGCGCGCTGGAAATCGCGCAGATGCGGCTGGAGCGCGCGGGCGTGGTGATCGACTGGCAGCGGCCGGGCTTTCCGGCGGTGGTGATGGCGGGTGAGGTGCGGCTGGCGCAGGTGGTGGTGAACCTCCTGGCCAACGCCGCCGATGCGATGTCGGAAGCGTCTGGCAAGCGGGTGACGATCCGTATCGAGCGCGCGGGGGAGGGGCGTCTCGCGCTGAGCCTGCGCGACACCGGCCCCGGCATCCGCGAGCCCGAGCGCATCTTTGACCCGTTCTACTCGACCAAAGAGGTGGGCTCGGCCGAGGGGATGGGCCTCGGGCTCTCGATCTCTTATGGTCTGGTGCAGGGCTTTGGCGGCACGCTGCGCGGGGAAAACCCCGAAGGCGGCGGCGCCCTGTTCACGGTCGAGTTGCAAGAGGCGCCGCCCTTCGAGGCCGCGGCGCCGCTGCGCGAAGGGGAGGGCGGATGAAGGTTCTGGTGGTCGATGACGATCGCGCGGTGCGCGAGGCGCTGGGGCAGACGCTGGATCTGGCCGGGCACAAGCCGGTGCTGTGCAGTTCCTACATCGAGGCCAAAGACCATATCGGCCCCGAGTTCGACGGCGTGGTGCTGACCGATATCCGCATGCCCGGCAAGGACGGCTTCGCGCTTCTGGAGCACGCGCATGGGCTTGATCCCGACCTGCCGGTGATCTTGTTGACGGGCGAAGGCGATGTGCCGATGGCGGTGCGTGCGATGGCGGGGGGCGCCTTCGATTTCCTTGAAAAGCCCTGCGCGGCCAAGGATTTGCTTTCGGTTGTCGAAAAGGCGCTGAAGACCCGCGCGCTGGTGATCGAGAACCGCCGTCTGCACCGTGAAATCCGCCGGGGCGACGCGGCGGCGCGGATGCTGGTGGGGTCGAGCCCGGTGGCCGAGGCCCTGCGCGAGGCGGCGCGGCGCGCGGCGCGCTCGGGCGCCGAGGTGCTGATCTCGGGCGCGCCCGGCGCGGGCAATTCGAAAGTGGCCGAGGTGATCCACCTGCTGTCCGCCGCCGCTCCGCGTGCCTTCGTGAAACTCGCTGCAGCGATGCTCACCCCCGAGGAGCTTGAGGCGGGGTTTGCTCGTGCCGAGGATGGCACGCTCTATCTCGACGAGGTTGCCGACCTGCCGCAATCGGCGCAATTCGCGCTGATCGAATTGCTGGAAAGCCGCCCCTCGACGCGGTTGATCGCGGGCACCTATCGCGATCTGGCCCGCGAGGCGCGCGAGGGCCGGTTTCACCCCGATCTCTACTGGAAGCTCGAGGTGATGCGGGTGCGCATCCCCTCGCTGTCGGAGCGCCCAGAAGACATCCCGCAACTGTTTCGCCATTACGTCCAGATGGCCTGCGAGCAATCGAGCCTGCCGATGCCCGAAATTCCGCCCGAGGTCGGGGCCGAGCTGATGGCGCGCGACTGGCCGGGCAATGCGCGCGCGCTGATGTCCGAGGCGATGCGCTTCGCGATGGGGCTGGGCCCCGAAGGCGCCGAACCCGAGGCGGGGCTTGGACTGGCCGAGCGGATGGCGGCGGTGGAACGCTCGCTCCTGATCGAGGCGCTCTCGCGCGCGAAGGGCAATGCCACCGAGGCCGCGCAGGCGTTGAAGCTGCCGCGCAAGACCTTCTACGACAAGCTCGCCCGCCACGGGCTGCGCCCCGAATCCTTCCGCTGAAATGCCGGGCCCGGACCTGTGCGACATTCCGCCCGACAGGCGCTAACATCTGTGTGGATTTTCGCACATGCTGCAGTGCGGCACGTAGCGCGCTGATTTCATAAGGAATTGTTCCCGAACCGAAAATCACGATTTTTCACGAGCTATGACGAATATGTTGATCGGCATTGCGTCTGGCGGTTGGCTATAGGGGACGCCGGAGACCCGGCGCCGTGTTTTTGCCTATGGCACTTCGGGAGGAAACCATGAAGAAATTCGCCGCCGCAATGACGGCCATCGCCCTCGTGACCGCCGCCGCGCCCGCCTTCGCGCAATGCGACGATGGCGAGATGGTGATCAAGTTCAGCCACGTCACCAACTCGGATAAACACCCCAAGGGCATTGCCGCCCAGATGTTTGCCGACCGCGTGAACGCCGAGATGAACGGCAAGGTCTGCGTCGAAGTCTATCCGAACTCGACGCTCTACAACGATGACCAGGTTCTTGAGGCGATGCTGCAGGGCGACGTCCAGATGGCCGCGCCGTCGCTGTCGAAGTTCGAAAGCTTCACCAAGGTCTTCAACATTTTCGACCTGCCCTTCATGTTCAAGAACATGCGCGCTGTCGATGCCTTCCAGAACTCGGACGTCGGCCAGGAAATGAAAGGCTCGATGGAGCGCCGCGGCCTGACCGGTCTCGAATTCTGGCACTCGGGGATGAAGCAGTTCTCGGCCAAGTCGGAACTGCGCATGCCGGGCGATGCCAAGGGCCTGAAGTTCCGCGTGCAGCCCTCGGACGTGCTCGTGGCGCAGATGGAAGCGCTTGGCGCCTCGCCGCAGCCGATGGCCTTCTCGGAAGTCTACGGCGCGCTGCAGACCGGCGTTGTCGATGGTCAGGAAAACACCTGGTCGAACAGCTACGGCCAGAAATACTACGAGGTTCAGGCCGCGATCACCGAGACCAACCACGGTCTGCTGGATTACCTCGTCGTGGTCTCGACCGACTGGTGGGCCGGGCTTGACGCCGAAACCCGCGATCAGCTCTCGACGATCATGAACGAAGTCACCGTGGCCCGGAACGCGGCCGTGGAAGAGGTCGAAGCGACGGCCCGTCAGTCGATCCTCGATGCCGGTGGCAAGATCATCGAACTGACCCCCGACGAGCGTCAGGCCTGGGTTGATGCGATGAAGCCCGTCTGGGCGAAATTCGTCGACGGCATCGGTCAGGACAAGATCGACGCCGCGCAGGCGATCAACGCCGAGCACTGATCCGATCTCGGGGCGCGGGCCAGGCTCGCGCCCCACACTCTTCCCGCGGCCTTCGGCCCGGGCCATCGCTTATTGCATGAGGTAGCCCCATGTCCGGCACCGGATCCGGTTCGCATCACTCGCGGACCTCTTGGTCAGACAGGATCGAGGAAAGCGCGATCGCGCTGATCCTTGGCGCGATGACCCTGATCACTTTCATCAACGTGATCCTGCGTTACGTGTTCAACAACTCGTTGATCTGGGGTCTGGAGCTGACGTTGATCCTGTTCGCCTGGCTGGTGATCTTCGGCGTCTCTTACGCTTTCAAGAAAACCGCGCATCTGGGCGTGGACGCGGTGCTGAACATGGTGGGGCCGGGCCCCAAACGTGCGCTGGCGGTGGTGTCGGCGTTCCTGTGTCTGGTCTATGCGCTGCTGATGCTCAAGGGCGCGTGGGATTACTGGGCGCCCTATGCCGCGCTGGAGCGCACCTCGGGGCACTGGTTCCCGACCGGCTTCGAGCCGACCCGCGATCAGGCCTGGTATGAAACCGATCAGGTGCCGATGCTGTGGATCTTCCGCTGGCTCGAACCGCTGATCAACCAGGGCGAACATTACGAAAAACTCCCCCGCGTCGTGCCCTATTTCATTCTGCCCTTCGGCGTTGCGCTGATTACCTGGCGGATTGCTCAGGCGACGCTGCGGGTCATCGCGGGCCGTCAGGAAAGCCTGATCGTCAGCCACGAAGCCGAAGACGACGTCGAACGCGTTGCGGCTGCCAACAAGGACGAGGAGTGATCCCGGATGGACGTTTTCCTGCTTTTCGCGCTCATCGTCGGGCTTCTGATGATCGGTGTGCCGATCGCGGTGTCGCTGGGTCTCAGCTCGATCCTGTTCCTGCTGGCCTTCTCGGAGACCTCGCTCGCCTCGGTCGCTCAGTCGCTCTATCAGGCGATGGCCGGGCATTACACGCTGCTGGCCATTCCCTTCTTCATCCTCGCGTCCTCCTTCATGTCGACGGGCGGTGTGGCGAAACGGATCGTGCGCTTCTCGATCGCCTGCGTCGGTCATGTCCGCGGCGGTCTGGCGATTGCGGGCGTCTTTGCCTGCATGATCTTCGCGGCGCTGTCGGGTTCGAGCCCCGCGACCGTCGTTGCCATCGGCTCGATCGTGATCGCGGCGATGCGCCAGATGGGCTACACCAAGGATTTCGCCGCCGGCGTGATCTGTAACGCAGGCACCCTCGGCATCCTGATCCCGCCCTCGATCGTGATGGTGGTCTATGCCTCCTCGGTCGAGGTGTCGGTCGGGCGGATGTTCCTCGCCGGGGTGATCCCGGGCATTCTGGCCGGTGTCATGCTGATGATCGCGATCTACATCATGGCGCGCATCAAGAACATGCCCAAGGGCGAGTGGCAGGGCTGGGGCGAGATCGCCGTGGCGTTCAAGGACGCCTTCTGGGGCCTGATGCTGATCGTCATCATCATGGTGGGTATCTATGGCCTCCCGGGGATCACCGGCGCGATCTTTACCCCCACCGAAGCCGCCGCCGTCGCCTCGGTCTATGCTTTCCTCGTCGCCACCTTCGTCTATCGCGACATGGGGCCGCTGGCGGGCAAGGACGGCGCGGCGCCGACGAGCCTTCTGCAAAAGCCGCAGGCGCTGATCACCGCGCTCTGGCATGAAGACACCCGCAAGACGCTGTTTGAAGCGGGCAAGCTGACGATTACGCTGATGTTCATCATCGCCAACGCGCTGATCCTCAAGCATGTGCTGACCGACGAACAGATCCCGCAGCAGATCGCCGAAGCGATGCTCTCGGCCGGGTTCGGCAAGATTGTCTTCCTGATCCTGGTCAACGTGATCCTCCTGATCGGTGGGCAGTTCATGGAGCCCTCGGGTCTGATCGTGATCGTCGCGCCCTTGGTCTTCCCGATCGCGATCGAGCTGGGCGTGGACCCGATCCACCTGGGCATCATCATGGTCGTAAACATGGAGATCGGGATGATCACGCCGCCGGTGGGTCTGAACCTCTTCGTCACCTCGGGTGTGGCCGGGATGCCGATGATGCGTGTGGTAAAAGCCGCGCTGCCCTTCCTCGGCGTGCTGTTCCTGTTCCTGATCCTGATCACTTACGTGCCGTTCCTGTCGACCTGGCTGCCCACATTGGCCATGGGACCGGAGTTGATCGTGAAGTGACGCGCGCCGGGCCGTGCTTTGGCCCGGGCCAACTGGGGCCGCCCTTCGGGGCGGCTCTTCTTTTTTGGGGGCGTCAAAAACGCGTGAACCTGACCAAAGTCAGGTCGTCCGGGGCGCGGATCGCGCTAAGCTGACGCAACGACATGCACAGGAGGAAACGCGCATGACCCAAGCCCTCGTTTCGCGCCGCCGTCTGCTGAGGCTGGCCGCTGGCGCCTCGGTGCTGCCTGCTTTGCCGCTCTACGCCGCAAGCGCCCCTGCGATCCATGTGGTGAAAGACCCCGATTGCGGCTGCTGCGGCGCCTGGATGGAGGTCTTGGCGCGCGACGGTTTCGCGGTGACGCAGGAACTTCGCCCCTATGACGCGCTGCAGGCCTACAAGGCCGAGATGGGCGTGCCCGAGGGGCTCGCCTCGTGCCACACCGCCATGATCGAGGGCTATGTGATCGAGGGCCACGTGCCCCCCGCCGATATCCTCCGCCTGCTTGACGAACGCCCCGAGGCGATCGGGCTCTCGGTGCCCGGCATGCCCTATGGCTCGCCCGGCATGGGCCCCGAAAGCGAGCGCGACGCCTATCAGGTGATCCTGTTCCGCCGCGACGGCACGGGGGAGATTTTCGCCAGCTACGGCGCGGCCTGAACGGGGCGGCCTGAGCGGGAATGGAGGCGGGCAGGGCACTAGCCCTGCTCGGCCCCTTCCAGCGCCTCCAGCGCCTCCATCCACAGCGCCTCGGCGCGGGTCATCGCCTCGCGCGCCTCGGCGTGTTTCTTCATCCATTTTTCGGCGTCGGCCGCACGACCGGGTTCGTAAAGCGCAGGGTCGGCTAGGATTGCGTCAAGCTTTTCAAGCATTTCCGCCAGCTTGTTCACGCGGTCTTCGCATTTGCGCACCTCGGAGCGCAGCCCCGTGATCGCCTCACGCGAGGGTTTCGCGGGCTTATCCTTCGGCGCGGCGCGGGGCTTGTCCTCGTCGCCGCCCGCCAGCAATTCGGCGCGATAGGCTTCGAGGTCGCCGCCATAGGGCGCGACCGCGCCGCCCTTCACCAGCCAGAGCCGGTCGACGACGAGGCTGAGCAGGTGCATGTCGTGGCTGACCAGGATCACCGCGCCCGAATATTCGGTCAGCGCCTCGACCAGCGCCTCGCGGCTCTCAATGTCGAGGTGGTTGGTCGGCTCGTCAAGGATCAGCAGATGCGGCGCGTCCCAGGTCGCCAGCAAAAGCGACAGCCGCGCCTTCTGCCCGCCGGAAAGCTTGCCGACCACCGTCTCGGCCTGATCGGCGCCAAGGCCGAACCCCGCCAGCCGCGCGCGCAGCTTCGATTGCGCCTCTTCGGGCAGGATCCGTTGCAGGTGCAAAAGCGGCGTCGCGCCGAGGTCCAGCTCGTCGACCTGATGCTGCGCGAAATAGCCGATGCGCAGCTTGGACGAGCGCGCGATCTTGCCGTCGCAAACCTCAAGTTTGCCCGCCAACAGCTTGGAAAGTGTGGATTTTCCCTCGCCGTTGCGCCCCAGAAGCGCGATCCGGTCGTCCTGGTCAATGCGCAGGTTCAGCCGTCGCAGGATCGGAGCGCCGCCATAGCCCACCGCCGCACCATCAAGCGCGATGATCGGCGGCGAAAGCTGTTCGGGCGCGGGGAAGGTAAAGACCTGCTTCGCCGCCTCTTCGGGAGCGGTGATCGGCACCATCTTTTCCAGCATCTTCACGCGCGACTGCGCCTGCGCGGCCTTGGTCGCCTTGGCCTTGAACCGGTCGACGAAGCTTTGCAGATGGGCGCGGCGCGCCTCTTGTTTTTTCGCCGCTGCCGCCTGCGCCTCGCGTTTCAGCGCGCGGGTCTTGGCGAATGTGTCATAGCCGCCCTGATAGAGCGTCAGCTTGCGCCCCTCGAGGTGCAAAATCGCCCCCACCGCGCGGTTCAGCAGGTCGCGGTCGTGCGAGATCACGATCACCGTATGCGGGTAGCGGATCAGGTATTGTTCGAGCCAGAGCGCGCCTTCGAGGTCGAGATAGTTCGTCGGTTCGTCCAGCAGCAGCAGGTCGGGCTGCGCGAACAAGACGCCCGCAAGCGCCACGCGCATCCGCCAGCCGCCCGAGAAATCGCTGCACGGCCGGCGCTGCGCTTCGGCGTCAAAGCCCAGGCCCTTGAGGATCGCACTGGCGCGGCCCTCGGCCGACCAGGCGTCGATATCGGTGAGCCGGGTCTGGATCTCGGCGATGCGATGGGGGTCGGTCGCGGCTTCGGCCTCGGCCATCAGCGCGGCGCGCTCGGTATCGGCGGAAAGCACCGTGTCGAGCAGGCTGGTCGAAGACGAGGGCACCTCTTGCGCGACGCCGCCGATGCGGGCGCGCTGCGGCAGTGAAATCTCGCCCGATTCCAGCGCGTATTCGCCGCGGATCAGCTTGAACAGCGTGGTT
Organism: Pseudothioclava arenosa; assembly: GCF_002358085.1. Classification (GTDB taxonomy): domain Bacteria; phylum Pseudomonadota; class Alphaproteobacteria; order Rhodobacterales; family Rhodobacteraceae; genus Pseudothioclava; species Pseudothioclava arenosa. The sequence continues at coordinate 91,747 of NZ_NTJD01000010.1, read as the reverse complement.
TTCCCCGCGCCGTTCGGCCCCACGAGGCCGACCTTGTGGCCGGTGGGAATGGTGGCCGTGGCGCCCTCGAACAGAGGCCGCCCCTCGATCGCGAAAGTGATGTCCGATATCTTGAGCATGACCCCCGCTTGCCCGAGTGGGCGCGGGCCGTCAAGCGGGGAAGCGGGCCTAGTCGAAGAGGCCGGTCATCAGCTCGGAATCGTAGCTCTGAAAGCCCACCAGCGGCTGGTCGCCCTCTTCGGTGAACAGGAAGATATGGAAGGCGTCGTTGAACAGCGCCACGCGACAGAACACGCCCGGCTGGGCCAGATCGACCGGGCAGACCGCCATGTCGGTATGGGGCACCGAGGCCTCGAACATCTCGTAGCTGAAGGGCAGGGCGGGCGGTGCGCTTGCCGCGTTTTCGTCGGCATGGGCCGCGAGCGGGGGAAGAAGGGCGAGCGAAAGCAGAAGGGGGCGGATCATGGCTGGCTCCGTAGCGTGGTCTGAATATTTCCTATCGAAATACTCAGGTATTGTCGAGTCCAATCCTGATCCATTTTGCCGCAGTGCCGGGCGATCACGCTTTTGCGCTAACGATTCCACCAAAGCAGGGGTTTTCAAGGCTCGGCGCGCGTGATAGCTGCGCGGCAGAAACAGCTTCGAGGCGGCTGGGGCCGCCGAGTTCAGAGGAAAGGGCTCATCATGGCCATCGAACGTACGCTCTCGATCATCAAACCCGACGCGACCAAGCGCAACCTCACCGGCAAGATCAATGCCAAGTTCGAGGAAGCCGGTCTGCGCATCGTCGCGCAAAAGCGCATCAAGCTGACCCTGGAACAGGCCGGCAAGTTCTACGAAGTCCACAAAGAGCGCCCCTTCTATGGCGAGCTGTGCGAATTCATGACCTCGGAACCGGTCGTTGTGCAGGTTCTCGAAGGCGAAGGCGCGATCAAGAAAAACCGCGAAGTGATGGGCGCCACCAACCCGGCCGAAGCCGCTGACGGCACCATCCGCAAGGAATTCGCCCTCTCGGTCGGCGAAAACTCGGTTCACGGCTCGGATGCGCCGGAAACCGCTGCGGTGGAAATCGCGTTCTTCTTCTCGGGTCTCGAACTGGTCGGCTGATCAGCCGCGCCGCAGACCCAGCGCATCGAGGGCCGCTTCCATCGGGAGGCGGCCCTTTTCCATTTCCGGGCCGGGTGTCGCGCGGGCGCAAAGCGCGTCGAACCGGACCCGCAGCGCGGCCTTTTCGGCGCCCTTGCAATCGTTCCAGGGGCGGCCCTGCAAAGCCATCACCAGCGCGTAAAAGGCGATGAAATGGGGCCGGTCGCCGGATGCGAGCAGCCGCTCATACGCGGCTTCGGCGCCAAGGGCATGCAGCGCCTCGGCATCGGGAATGCCCGCGGCCAACAGCCGCTCGGCGGTGGCCGGGCCTATGCCGCGAATATCGGTGAGGGGACGCATCGGGGCTCCGGGCAGATGGGGCATGTGCCCAGTCTCGCCCGGCCGCCCCGTTCGGGCAAGCTCAGATCAGCGCCCAGTCGGTGAAACGCACGGGATGGGTTGGGCCGTGCTTTGTTTCGGAGGGAGAGGCGGTGGTCTCCCGCGATTTGGCCTCGGTGGCGGCGTGGGCGCTCTCCGGGGCGGTTTTCTGCTCGGCTTCGCTGCTCGACATTGCAAGCTCCTGTTCCTTTGCCCCCTTGCGTCAGGATGACGCAGAACCGGGGCGAAACTGCGGCGCGTGCTAGGCGAAAACGGAACGCCCGCCAAGGCGTTTCCACCGGCGGGCGCATCACGCTTTGGAGAGCGTTGCGAAGCAGGGATCAGGCGACCTCGGCGGCCACGCGCGGGGCCGGGCGGCGCATACCGCAGACCGGGATCGTCTCGGCCGAGGGCAGGGCCAGCAATTGCTCAAGCGCCTCGTTATCCTCGACCAGATCGGCCAGCGACTTGCGGTCGAGCGCGGAGTAGAACGCATCGAGCGCCTCCAGCAGCGCCTCGCGGAACATGCAGGCCTCGTGCAGCGGGCAGGTGTTGGTGGTCAGGTCGAAGCACTCGGCAAAGGGCAGGTCGGCCTCGAAGGCGCGCAGCACCTCGCCCACGGCGATCTGATCCATCGGACGCGCAAGGCGCAACCCGCCCGAGCGTCCGCGCTGGGTCGCGATGAAGCCCTGCTGGGCCAGCGTGTTCACCACCTGCGCCAGATGGTTTTCGGAGGCGTTGCAGGCCGCGGCGATCTCATGCTTGCGCACGATGATCGACGGATTGACGGCGCAGAACATCAGAACGCGCATCGCCAGATTGGTCCGGGTCGTCAGTCGCATGGGAGGCCTTTCCTTGATGTGACGCTTTCTTAAAGGATTCGGCCCCGAGACGATTTGACCCAGATCAGATATCCGAAATACATGATTTGGCGCTGGGGTTTCATCGCCCTCCGGGTTACAGATGCCGCAATCTGAATGTGTCGGCCACCCGAGGCCATTTCAGGAGCGATCCGATGACCACCCCCTCCGCACAACACTCGCCGGATGCCGCGCAGTCGCGGCTCGAGCATTTCCCGATCACCTTCTTCGCCACCACGATGGGGCTTGGCGGCTTCACGCTGGCGCTCCGCGCGGGGTCGGCGGTGCTGGGCCTCTCGCCGCTGTTCTACCAGACCGCGCTGGCGGTCACGGCGCTGGTGTTCGCGCTGATCGTGCTGACTTACGCGATCAAGGCGCTGCGCCATCCCGGCGCGGTCAAGGCCGAGTGGCACCACCCGATCCGGCTCAGCTTCTTCCCGACGATCTCGGTGTCGCTGCTGCTGCTGGCGATCGGGGTGATCACCATCTCCAAGCCCGTGGCGCTGGTACTCTGGATCGTGGGGGCGACGCTGCAAGGCGTGCTGACGCTGTCGGTCGTGACCAACTGGATCGGCACCCGCTCGTTCCAGCACGGCCATCTGAACCCGGCCTGGTTTATCCCGGCGGTGGGCAATGTGATCGTGCCGGTCGCGGGCGCAGCGCTTGGCTTCACCGAGATTTCCTGGCTGTTCTTCTCGGCGGGGCTGATCTTCTGGCTGATCCTGCTCACGCTGGTGTTCAACCGGCTGGTGTTCCACGATCCGCTGCCGGGCCGGTTGCAGCCGACGCTGGTGATCATGATCGCGCCGCCCGCGGTGGCCTTCATCGCCTGGCTGCGCCTGACCGCCACCCCCGGCGCCGAGGCCACCCCGGCCGGCTTTGACCCCTTCGCCCATATCCTGATCTCGCTGGCCTATGTCTTTGCCGCGCTCGTCGCGCTTCAGATCCCGCGGATCCTGCGCCTGCCTTTCGCGATGTCGTTCTGGGCGCTGAGCTTCCCGCTCGCCGCCCTGACCATCGTCAGCTTCCTCTATGCCGAGCGCACCCATTCGAGCTTCCACACCTTGCTCGGCACCGGTCTGCTCGGGCTCCTGGTGGTGCTGATCGCGGGGCTGGTCGGGCGCACCATCCTGGGCATGACCCGCGGCGAGATCTGTCAGCCCGAATAACGCCTGCCTCACACCCGAGGCCCGAAGGGGCGCGGTCACCGGCCGCGCCCCTTTTCCTTTCATCGAGCCCGAAATACTCCCGCCGGAGGCATCTGTCCGCGCCGCCAGCGCGACCGCATGAAAAAGGGCGCAGGCTTTCGCCCGCGCCCCAAGGGACAGCGTCTTGCCGTGTCTTACATCGGCGCGGGCTTCGGCGTCGTCGCGGTGCGCACCGGCAGGAGCGGATGCACCACCTCGGGTTGCTCGCCGGTCAGCGTGCCGAGGAAGGCCACGATGTCGTCGATCTGCGCGTCGTTCAGGTCTTCGCCCAGCTGCGAGTTCGCCATGATCGCCACCGCTTCGCGCAGGTCCCAGACCTTCCCGGAATGGAAGTAGGGCGCGGTGATCGCGATGTTGCGCAGGGGTGCGGCGCGGAACACATAGTCGTCGCCCGCCGTCTCGGTCACGGCAAAGCGGCCCTTGTCACCTTCGGGCAGGACACCCGCGCCGGGTTTCTCGACCACGCCGAACGGGTAGTAATCCTGTCCGCCGAAGTTGATCCCGCCGTGGCACGAGGCGCAGCCGGTATCGACAAACAGTTGCAGACCGGCTTTTTCCTGATCGCTCAGCGCGCCGTCCTGCCCCATCAGGAACTGGTCGAAGCGCGAATTCGGCGTGATCAGCGTGGCTTCGAAAGCCTCGATCGCCAGCGCGAAATTGTCGAAGCTGATCGGTTCGGCCTCGCCCGGGAAGGCGGCGGCGAAGGCGTCGACATAGCCGGGCATAGATTTCAGCGTGGCTTCCACGTTGTCGGGGGTGTTGTTCATCTCGACACCTGCCTGCACCGGGCCCTTGGCCTGCGCGGCCAGGTCAGGCGCGCGCCCGTCCCAGAATTGCGCGACGTTGAACACCGCATTCAGCATCGTCGGCGCGTTGCGCGGGCCGGCCTGCCAGCCATGACCGACCGAGGTCTCCAGCCCGTCGACGCCGCCGATGCCCACGTTGTGGCACGACTGGCACGAGAACAGGCCCGATTTCGACATCCGCGGGTCGAAGAACAGCATCGCCCCCAGATCGACGCGATCGCGCGAGATCACGTTGTTTTCCAGCATGGGCGCCTGCAGCGGGATGGCTCCGAACAAGTCTTTGGCTGTCTCACGCAGGGCTGCGTCATCCGCGAGAGCAGGGCCCGACAGGGCCGCCGAGAGTGCGATCGCAGATGCAAGATACCGTTTCATGGCTTTTTCCTCCGTAGTTCCGAAAGGTAGAATCTTTCTAAACTCACGGAGGCGTGAGCTATTTGATCCAGATCAGAATTATTCTAATTACAACTGTGGTCGGATGTCGCAGCTTGCAGCGCCGCGCGCTTGACCCGGGGCGGCAGGCAGGGCAGCAATCAGAGGACAGCCGATTGCAGGAGGGCAGGCGATGGCGCTTGAAGATGCCAAGACGCAGGTGGACATGGCCTTTACCCGGCCCGAGGCGCGTGGCCTCGCCTTTGAAAACGCCTTTGGCGGCGCGCTGAGCGCGTTTCGTCGGCGTTATACCAAAGAGCTTTCCGGCGTTGATCTGGCGATCACCGGCTTGCCCTTCGATCAGGCGGTGACGAACCGGCCCGGCGCGCGTTTTGGACCGCGCGCGATCCGCGAGGCCTCGGCGTTGCAGGCGTTCGACGCGCCTTATGGCTGGGGCTATGACCCGATGAGCGAGCTATCCATCGTCGATTACGGCGATATGGCCTTTGACTACGCCAATGTCGCCGAGGTGCCCGCCCGCGTCGAGGCGCATATCGACGGCATCCTTTCCGCCCATGTCGGCACGGTCACGATGGGGGGCGATCATTTCCTGACGCTGCCGATCCTGCGCGCCTATGCGAAACGCTTCGGCCCCGTGGCGCTGATCCAGTTCGATGCGCATTCCGACACCTGGGCCGATGACGACCCGGCGCGGATCGACCACGGTACCTTCCTCTACAAGGCGATCCGCGAAGGGCTGGTCGCGCCCGAAACCACCGTCTCGGTCGGTATCCGCACCGACAACCCCGACACGCTCGGTGTGCAGATCCTCGATGCGCCCTTCGTGCATCAGGCGGGCGTCGAGGAAACCGTCGCGCGGATCAAATCGGTGGTGGGGGAGCGGCCCTGCTATATCACCTTCGACATCGACTGCCTCGATCCGGCCTTTGCGCCGGGCACGGGCACGCCGGTCTGGGGCGGGCTGGCGAGCTGGCAGGCGGCGGCGATCCTGCGCGGGCTGGGGGGGATCAACCTTGTCGGCGGCGATGTGGTTGAAGTTTCACCGCCCTATGACACGACGGGCGCCACCGCGATCGCGGGCGCGCATGTGCTGATGGAGCTGATCTGCCTTTACGGCTGGACGCGGCGGCGCGGATGAGGGTGGTGTTTTACCTGATCCTCGCGGGGCTGTTCGTCGCCGCGCAGGCCTATGTCCGGCTCGCGCCCTTGCCCGCCGCGCGGCTGGGCGCGCCACCGCAGGCGCAGGCCCCGGGCGACTGGCCCGCGCGGGGCGGATTTGCCGCCGCCCGCGTGGTCGCCGACCCGCAAGCGGCACTGGCGGCACTGGTGCAGGTGGCCGAGGCCACGCCGCGCACGCGCCGCCTCTCGGGCTCACCCGAGGATGGCCACCTTGTCTATGTCACGCGCACGCTGTTCTGGGGCTTTCCCGACATCACCCATCTCTGGGTCGCGGGCGACACGGTGCAGGCGCAGGGCCATCTTGTCTTCGGAGGCTCGGATTTCGGGGTGAACCGTGCCCGCCTCGAAGGCTGGCTCGCGCAGGCCGGGATCGACTAGGCCGGGCCTGTTGCAGGTTCACCACGGCGGGGGACTGCGCGGGGCCGGGGCCTTGCGGCTTGCCGGGGCGCTGCCTATCTCGGCTGGACCTGAGCGCGAGAGGCCTGACATGTTCCGCTATTTCCGCTGGCCGCTGATCTGGACTGCGATCGGGCTGGCGCTGTCGCTGTGGCTGGGCTGGGCCTATTCCGGCAATCTTGCGGGGGCGCTCTCGTTCTTTTTCGTGGCCTCGGTTCTGGCGGTGCTGGAAATCTCGCTGAGCTTCGACAATGCGATCGTGAATGCCAACAAGCTCAAGAACATGACGCCCGAATGGCAGCATCGCTTCCTGACCTGGGGTATCGTGATCGCGGTCTTCGGGATGCGGGTGGTGTTTCCGCTCCTGATCGTGGTGGTCGCGGCCGGGATCGGCCCGATCGAGGCGCTGCGCCTTGCCGCCACGCGCCCCGCAGAATACGCCCATATCATCGAGGGCGCGCATGTCTCGATCGCGGGCTTTGGCGGCGCCTTCCTGATGATGGTGGCGCTGAGCTATTTCATCGACGAGGGCAAGGAGGTCGACTGGATCGCGACGCTCGAATGCCGGCTGCGCGCCTGCGCCTCGATCCGTGGCCTCGAGATCGCCTTCGTGCTCGCGCTCTCGCTGATCTTCACGACGATCCTGCCGCATAACGACAAGTTCCCCTTCCTGCTGGCCAGCGTCGCTGGGCTTTTGACCTTCCTCGGGGTCGAGGTGGTGGGGCATCTGCTCGACCGCGCCGAGATGAGCCGCGAGGCCGCAAAGGGCGGCCTGGGCGCCTTCCTTTACCTCGAAGTCCTTGATGCCTCATTCAGCTTCGACGGCGTGATCGGTGCCTTCGCGCTGACCCAGAACCTATTCCTGATCGCGATCGGGCTTGGCATCGGCGCCTTCTACGTGCGCGCGATGACGATCATGCTGGTCGAGCGCAATGCGCTGTCCGAGTTTCGCTATCTCGAACATGGCGCCTTCTGGTCGATCCTGATCCTCTCGGGGATCATGTTCGCCCAGACCCTGATGCCGGTGCACGAGCTGGTCACCGGGCTCCTGGGCGCGGGCTTCATTCTTGTCGCGCTGCTTTCCTCGATCCGGTTCAACCGGGCGATGCTGCGGGGCGGCAACGAGGAGTAACCCCCGGGAAGGTCTCGACAGCACGGCTCAGCGCGCTAGTCTGGGTATCGACGCGTACCGGAGGAGCCCCCATGTTCGACCAATACACGCGGTACTTGCCGCTGGTGATTTGCGCCGCGCTGGCCGTCGCAGGGCTTGCGGGGGTGGCGTTCTCGCCGTGGTTCCTTCTGGTTGCCCTGATCTTTGGCGCACTGACGGTGCTGGGGCTGTACGATCTGGTGCAGCTGCGCCACGCGGTCTTGCGCAACTATCCGGTGCTGGGCCACATGCGTTTCCTCTTTGAAGGCATCCGCCCCGAAATCCGCCAATACCTGATCGAGAGCGATCAGGACGAAGAGCCGTTTTCGCGCGAGGAACGCACGATCGTCTACCAGCGCGCCAAGAATGTCGAAGACAAGCGCCCCTTCGGCACCCGCCAGCGCGTTTACGACTCGGGCTATCAGTGGATCACCCATTCGGTGCGCCCCAAGCATATCGAGAACACCGATTTTCGCGTCACCGTTGGCGGCCCCGATTGCACGCAGCCCTATGATATCTCGCTCTACAATATCTCGGCGATGAGCTTCGGCGCGCTGTCGGCGCAGGCGATCGAGGCGCTCAATCGCGGCGCGGCGGCGGGGGGCTTTGCCCATGACACCGGCGAGGGAGGCATCTCGCGCTATCACCGGTTTGGCGGCGATCTGATCTATGAACTCGGCTCGGGCTATTTCGGTTGCCGCAATCATGACGGTACATTCAACCCGGAAAAATTTGCCGCCATCGCCGCCGATCCGCAGGTCAAGATGATCGAGATCAAGCTGAGCCAGGGTGCCAAGCCCGGCCATGGCGGCATGCTGCCCGCAGCCAAGATCACCCCCGAGATCGCCGAGGCGCGCGACGTGCCGATGGGGGTGGATTGCATCTCGCCGGCCTCGCATTCGGCCTTTGAGACTCCGCTGGAGCTTTGCGCCTTCATCGGCCAGCTGCGCGAATTGTCCGGCGGCAAGCCGGTCGGATTCAAACTCTGTGTCGGCCACCGGCGCGAGTTCATGTGCATGGTCAAGGCGATGCTGCAAACCGGCATCGCTCCCGATTTCATCGTCGTCGACGGAAAAGAGGGTGGCACGGGTGCGGCGCCGCTGGAGTTCTCGAACCACATCGGCATGCCGCTGGTCGAGGGGCTGACCTTCGTGCACAACGCGCTGCGCGGCGCGGATCTGCGCGATCGCATCCGCATCGGTGCCTCGGGCAAGCTGGTCACCGCCTTTGACATCGCGCGCATTCTTGCGCTTGGGGCCGACTGGGCGAATTCCGCGCGCGGCTTCATGTTCGCGGTGGGCTGCATTCAGGCGCAGGCCTGCCACACTAACCGCTGCCCGGTCGGTGTCGCGACGCAGGATCCGCTGCGTTCACGCGCGCTGGTCGTGCCCGACAAATCGAAACGCGTGGCCAATTTCCACCGCAACACGATGAAGGCCCTGGGCGAGATGGCGGGCGCGGCAGGGCTCGATCACCCCGGCAAGTTCCTCCCGCATCACCTCCTGGTGCGCGAAAAGGACCGCGACATGAAAGTCGGCTCCGAGGTCTATCCCTATCAGCCGATCGGCTTCCTGCTGCGCGGCGAGGATGTGGGCTTCGGCTTCCTGTCGCGATGGGAGCGTGCCAGCGCCGAGACCTTCGATCCGCCCGATGACGGCGTCTGAGCCCGCGCATCCGGTTGGCAAGCCTGCCCGTTCCATGCGATAGCTCGGCCAGGCAAGGCAGAGGGCAAGGAGCGGGCATGCGCAAGGTTCTGGTTACCGGATCGGCGGGGTTCATCGGCTATCACCTCTGTGACCTGCTGCTGCGCGAAGGGTTTCGCGTGCACGGCTTCGACGGGATGACCGATTATTACGATGTGCGGCTGAAACAGCGCCGCCATCAGATGCTGCTGCAAAACCCGAATTTCTCGGCGACCGAGGCGATGCTGGAGGATCTGGCTGCCTTCGACGCCATGGCCGACGCTTTCGCCCCCGACATCATCGTCCATCTCGCGGCGCAGGCGGGCGTGCGCTATTCGCTCGAGGCGCCCCGCGCCTATATCGAGGCCAATGTCGTCGGCACCTTCAACGTGATGGAGGCCGCGCGTCGCCACGGTGTCGAGCACCTGCTGATGGCCTCGACCTCCTCGGTCTACGGCGCCAATACCGAGATGCCCTATGCCGAGACCGACAAGGCCGACACCCAGCTGACGATCTATGCCGCGACGAAAAAGGCGACCGAGGCGATGGGCCATTCCTATGCCCATCTGTGGAACCTGCCGACCACGATGTTCCGGTTTTTCACCGTCTACGGGCCCTGGGGGCGCCCCGACATGGCGCTTTATAAATTCGTCGATGCGATCCTCGATGGCCGTCCGATCGACATCTACAACCACGGTGAGATGTATCGCGATTTCACCTATGTCACCGATCTGGTGCGCGGCATCCGGCTTTTGATCGACACGCCGCCCGTCCGCCCCGAGGCGGGCGAAGTGCCTGAGGGCGACAGCCTCTCGCCGGTCGCGCCCTACCGGATCGTGAATATCGGCAATTCGAACTCGGTGAAGCTTCTGGATTTCGTCGATGCGATCGAGGCCGCCGTGGGCCGCCCCGCGATCCGCAATTACATGGAGATGCAAAAGGGCGATGTGCCGGCGACCTGGGCCGATGCGAGCCTGCTGCAGCGCCTCACCGGCTACCGCCCGCAAACCGATGTCAAAGACGGGATTGCCGCCTTCGTCACGTGGTTCCGCGACTATTACGGCAAGTAGCCGCCGCCCGGTTTTTCCGAAATCTGTCGCGGGCTCTGTCGTCAGGCGCCGTCGAGCGGGATCACATCGACGGATTGCGTCGTCGCGTGGCTGCCGGCGCTGCGCATCGCGCCCCGGACAGGGGCCACATCGGCATAATCGCGGCCGATCGCGAGCGTGACGTAATCAATCCCCGCAGGCTGGTCATTGGTCGGATCGAATTCGATCCAGCCCATCTCGTGGCCGACCCAGGCGCGAACCCAGGCATGCATCGCATCCGCGCCTTCAAGACGCGGCTGACCCGGCGGCGGGAAGGTGCGCAGGAAGCCCGACACATAGCCCGCAGGCACGCCGACCCCGCGCAGGCCCGCGATCATGATCTGCGCGAAGTCCTGACAGACACCGCGTTTTTGCGCGAAGGCCTCGGCGGGCGGCGTGTCCACCGTCGTGGCCTCGGCATCGTAGTGCATGCGCGTATAAAGCGCATGGCCGAGGGTCTCGACAAGGCGCGCGGTGCTCATGCCGGGGGTGATCAGAGATTGCACGAAGGCGGTGATCTCGGGAACTTCGGCGATCCGGGGCGAGGGCGACAGGAAGTGATGGGGGGCGTCGGCCGAGAGCGTCTGCATCTCGGAGATTTCCTGGCGCAGCTGCCCGAGCGGCGGCGAGATGTCGAGCAGCGCGGGGTCGGCGAGCCGCTCGACCCGCGCGACCAGATCGAAGCTCACCGCGTCGATCGGGTAGTGCCAGCTGACGGAACTGGCCGTGTTGCCGAAGAAGTCGCGGCTTTCGCGGCGTTCGTTCGGGGGCGGGCGCACATCAAGCAGACGCGAGAGAACGCGCTGCTTGCCGCCCAGATTGTCGGGCAGAAGATGCAGCACGTTGCGCGTGTGATCCGAGGGGGCCTCGTAATCGTAGTCGATGCGCAGTTTGATGTCGTAAATCATCCCGGGCCTCACCGCAGATAGGCCGCGGTCAGCAGATCGGAGGTCTGCGCCAGCCCCTCACGCAAGCTGCGCAGGCACTCGGAATCCAGCTCCGCCGGCTCGAGGATCGACAACTCGCTTTCCAGGGGCACGATCGCCCGCGACAGCGCGGCCAGACGCCCGTGTTCGCGCGCGCCGGGCAGTTCGGCGGCGAGATAGCGCATCCGCTGGATCTGGAACAGCAGCGCGCGCGGGTTGTCGACATCGAGCGCGAGCAGGTCGACGACCGTGTCGCGCGAGGTCTCGATCCGGTAGCGACGCTGGTGGGTAATCACACTGTCGGCAACCTCGACCGCGATATCGAGGCTGCCCTGCGGCGCCTCGGGATCGGCGAAAACCGCAAGCATCGCGGTCAGCGAATCCGCGCGTTCAAGGGCGCGCCCGAAGCTCAGGAACCGCCAGCCCGAGAAGCGGTACATGTTTTCATGCACGAGTCCCGAGAACCCTGCGATCTTGCGCAAGAGCACGCTCATGGCGCGGGCCGCATCATCGCCTGCGCGCGCGGTTTCGCGCATCCCGCGCGCGGTTTTCAGCAAGTCGCCCAAAGCGTTCCAGGCATCGGTCGAGAACCGGTCGCGGACTTTCGAGGCACAATAGCGCGCCTGCACGATCCGCTCGATCAATGCCGCGGGGATCGGCTCGTCGAGGTCGTGGCCGTAGCCCTCCAGAAACGCCGCCAGCGCCTTGAGCCGCGCGTCATTCGGGTTGTCGGTCGCCGCAAGCCGCAGGTGATAGGCGCGGATCAGGCGGATCGCGTCTTCGGCGCGCTCGACATAACGGCCCAGCCAATAGAGGTTGTCGGCGGCGCGCGCGGGCAGGATGCCGGGGCTGGCGCGCCGAAAATCGCCCGTGCTCGGGGCGAGGGTGAATTGCGGCACGGGCCGGTCCGAGACCACCCAGACATCCGACACCGCGCCGCCGCTTTGCATCGCCAGCGCCGTCGCCTTGTCGCTGGTGCCGATCCGGGCATAGCCGCCGCGCATGAAGTTCCAGCCCGAGGGCGTGCGCGCGGCAAAGACGCGCACCGTCATCGGACGCGGCTGCAGCCGTCCGGTGCCGGTCTCGGGGTCCTCGACCCAGGCGGGCGTGGTCGAAAGCGAGACGAGCTCCTGTCCGACAAGTCCGGTCCCCTCGGCGGCCAGCCAGTCGTTCAGCGAGGCATGGCCCGACCCGTCGACCGTGTCGAGCGGCAGGTCATGGGGTAGTTCGCAGCCCAGAGCGGGGCTGACCAGCATGCGCGCGGCATTGTCCTGGACGAAACTGCGCTCGGCCTCGGCACCGCACCACCAGGTCGCGATATTGGGCAGCGCAAGGGTTTGCCCGGTCAGCACCTCGGAGATGCGGGGCAGGAAGGCCATCATCGCGCGCATTTCCAGAACGCCCGAGCCGAGCGCGTTGATCATCGCGAGGTTGCCCTGCCGGATCGTATCCATCAGCCCGGGCGTGCCGATCTGGCTGCTTGCGTCCAGCTCCAGCGGGTCGGCAAAGGCTGCGTCGATCCGCCGCCAGAGTGCGCCCACGGGTTGCAGCCCCTCGATCGTGCGCACCATCGCCTGGCCGTTCTCGACCAGAAGGTCCTCGCCCTCCAGAAGCGGCAGGCCGAGGTAGCGCGCGATATAGGTGTGCTCGTAATAAGTGTCGTTCGACGGGCCCGGCGTCAGGATCGCCGTCGCCCGGTCGCGCCCGCCCGGGCCGCGCGCAAGGTGCTCCATCGCGTCACGGAAAGCGCCGAAGAAGCCCGCGAGCCGGTGGATATGGGCGCGCGGGAAGCGCTCGGGGAAGATGCGGCCGGTGGCCACGCGGTTCTCCAGCGCGAAACCCGCCCCCGAGGGGGCCTGCGTCCGGTCGCCCAGCACGAACCACGATCCGTCCGGCGAGCGCCCGATCTCGAAGGCGATGAAATGCAGGTAATGGCCGCCGCGCGGCGCGATGCCGACCATCGGACGCAGCCACTGGCGCGAGCCTGCGATCAGTTCGGCGGGCAGGTGGCCTTCTGAAACCAGCCGCCCGGGGCCGTAAAGGTCGGCCATTACCGCTTCGAGCAGGTCCGCGCGCTGCGAGAGCGCCGTGCAGATGCCTTCCCATTCGTCTTCGTGCAGGATCACCGGGATGTGGCTCAGTGGCCATTCGCGCTCGGCCAGCGGGTCGGCGCTATACTGGCGATAGAACACGCCCGCATCGCGCAGGTATTGGTCTGCGCGCTCGAACCGGGCTCGGATCTGCTCGGGGGTGAGCCGGGCGAAGCGGTCGACGAAACGGCGCCAGACCGGGCGCATCTGCCCGTTGGCGTCAAAGAGTTCGTCGGCGATGCCGGGCACGAGCCCGTAATCGCCAAAGAGGTCCTCTTCCGTCTTCCGCTCTGGCTGGTCGGTCATGATCTCCCCGGGTTTCGAACCTAGAGGAGCCCTATCGGCCGTCGCAGGTCAAGCGTCAACGGGAATTCGGGGTGCGGCCTTTCGGTCGCAGGGGTGTAATGCCCCGGACTGTGGCCATAAGGCTCGAACCGCGCCAGCCGACGCGCCTCGGCTTCATAGGCATTGACCGGGAAGGTGTCGTAGTTGCGCCCGCCCGGATGCGCTACGTGATAGGTGCATCCCGCGAGCGCGCGCCCCGTCCAGCTGTCGTAGATGTCGAAGACCAGCGGCGCGTTGACCGGCAGGACCGGATGCAACGCCTCGGGCGGTTGCCAGGCCTTGAAGCGCACGCCGCCCACCGACACGCCCGAGGTCTGCGTGCGCGCAATCGGCACGGGGCGGCGGTTGCACATGACCTGATAGCGATCCTGATGCAGCGTCGTCAGCTTGACCTGCAGCCGCTCGACCGAGCTGTCGGTATAGCGCACCGTGCCGCCGATCGCGCCGGTCTCGCCCAGCACATGCCAGGGTTCGAGCGCCTGACGGACCTCGAGATGCACACCCTCGGCCTCGATCTGGCCGCAGAACGGAAAGCGGAACTCGGCCTGTGCCTCGAACCAGACCGGGTCCATTTCAAAGCCGTGCGCGCGCAGGTCCGCCAGCAGCGACAGCAGGTCTTCCCAGAGGAAATGCGGCAGCATGAAGCGATCGTGCAGCACCGTGCCCCAGCGCACCGGGCGGCCCTTGACCGGCGCCTTCCAGCACCGCGCGATGATCGCGCGCAAAAGCAGCTGTTGCGCCAGCGACATGCGCGGATCGGGCGGCATCTCGAAGCCGCGGAACTCGACAAGGCCGAGCCGGCCGGTCGGCCCGTCGGGGGAGTAAAGCTTGTCGATGCAGATCTCGGCGCGATGCGTGTTGCCGGTCACGTCGATCAACATGTTGCGCAAGAGCCGGTCCACCAGCCACGGCGGGGGCAGGGGGCCGCCATCGACCGGGTCGCCGATCTGGCTCAGCGCGATTTCCAGCTCATAGAGCGTGTCGTGGCGGGCTTCGTCGATGCGCGGGGCCTGACTGGTCGGCCCGATGAACAGCCCCGAGAACAGGTAGCTGAGCGAGGGATGGCGCTGCCAGATCAGGATCAGCGATTTCAGCAGGTCGGGCCGGCGCAGGAACGGGCTGTCGTTCGGTGTCGCGCCGCCCACAACGACATGGTTGCCGCCGCCGGTGCCGGTGTGGCGCCCGTCGATCATGAACTTGTCGGCGCCAAGGCGGCTCTGGCGGGCCTCTTCATAGATCGCCTCGGTGGTGGCAACGCACTCCTCCCAGCTATGGGCGGGGTGGATGTTGACCTCGATCACGCCCGGATCGGGGGCGACGCGGATCACGTTGAGGCGCGGATCATGGGGCGGCGAATAGCCCTCGATATGGATCGGCATATCCAGATCGGCCGCCGTCGCCTCGGCCGCAGCGACCAGTTCGAGGTATTCCTCGAGCGTGTCGCAAGGCGGCATGAACAGGCAAAGCCGCCCGTCGCGCGGCTCCAGCGCGAGCGCAGTGCGCACCGCGCCGCCGGTCGGATCGACGCCCTCGCCCAGATGCGCATCCTGCAGGACCACCTCCTGACGGTTGTCGGCCCCGGACGCGGCGCCGGGCTGCGAGCCTTGCACATGGCCCGGCGAAACCGGCGGCAGCATCGCCTCGCGCTCGGCCTCTTCGCGCGCGATCCGGTCGATTTCCTCCTGGATGGCGCGGCGGCGTTCTTCGATCTGCGCGTGGAAATCGGGCAGCGGTTCCAGCGGGATCGTCGGATCGGCCGGGTAGGAATAGGGATATTGCGAGGCCGGGAGCCAGGGCAGCGCATTGAGCGGCAGGCGGAAGCCTACGGGGCTGTCGCCCGGGATCAGGAACAGCTTGCCCCGCCGCGGCTTCCACAGCTCAGAGCGCCAGCGCGAAGGCTTGTCGCCCGCCTGCCAGAGCCGCTGGAGCGGCAGCACATAGCCCGCCGCCTCGGTCAGGCCGCGGTTGAAGACACGCGCGTAACGTGCGCGATCTTCAGGGTTTTTCAGCTTTGAGTTCTCGGGCGTGACATTCGGCGGCAGGTTCGCCTCTTTCAATATCCACTCGCCCGGGTCCTCGAAAGCGGGCTGCGCATAGGCCGGATCGAGCCCGAGCTTTTCGGCGAAGCGGGCGAGGAACCGCCCCGTTTCCTTCGCGCCCAGCTTCTGCGGCGCATCTTCCTTGGCGATCAGGTCGGGGTTTGTCCAGACCGGCTGGCCGTCGTGGCGCCAATAGAGCGAGAAGGTCCAGCGCGGCAGACTTTCGCCCGGATACCACTTGCCCTGCCCATAATGCAGAAAACCGCCCGGCGCGAAGCGGTCACGCAGCCGCCGGATCAGCGTATCGGCCAGCGCGCGTTTCTGCGGGCCGACGGCGTCGGTGTTCCACTCGGCGCTCTCGAAATCGTCGATCGAGACAAAGGTCGGCTCGCCGCCCATGGTCAGGCGCACATCGCCCTCGGTCAGGCTTTCGTCGACCTTGCGCCCGAGCGCGTTGAGCCGCTCCCAGGCTTCGTCCGAGAAGGGTTTGGTGATGCGCGGATGCTCGGCCACGCGCTTCACCTCCATGTCGAATTCGAATTCGACTTCGGGCGCCCCATCTGACGAGAACCCGCCCGAGATCGGCGCGGCATTGCGGAAATGCGGCGTCGCGGCCAGCGGGATATGGCTCTCGCCGGTCAGGAGCCCCGAGGTCGGGTCAAGCCCGATCCAGCCCGCGCCGGGCAGGAACACCTCGCACCAGGCGTGCAGGTCGGTGAAATCGTGATCCGTGCCCGAGGGCCCGTCCAGGGCCTCAAGATCGGGCTTGAGCTGAATCAGGTAGCCCGAGACGAAGCGCGCCGCAAAGCCGAGATGGCGCAGCACCTGCACCAAGAGCCAGCTGCTATCTCGGCACGAGCCCGAGGCCTTTTCCAGCGTCTCGTCGGGCGTCTGCACGCCCGGCTCCATGCGAATGGTGTAATTCACCTCATTGGCGATGCGCGCGTTCAGCCCGACCAGAAAATCCACTGTCCGGGTCTGGGTGAAGTCGATCGAGCCGATGAATTTTGCCAGCCGCGGCCCCTCGGGTTCGGGGGTGCGATAGATCACCAGATCGTCGCGCAGCTCTTCGGGATAGTCGAAGGGCCAATGCTCGGCGCTGTCCTCGACGAAGAAATCGAACGGGTTGTAGACCGTCATGTCGGCAACCAGATCGACCTCGATCTTGAACTCGGTCACTGGCTCGGGAAAGACGAAGCGCGCCAGCCAGTTGCCGTAAGGGTCCTGCTGGTGGTTCACGAAATGCCCGCCCGGGCTGACCTTGAGGCTGTGCGAAATCACGCGCGTGCGCGAATGCGGGGCAGGGCGCAGCCGGATGATCTGAGGGCCCAGCGTCACCGGCCGGTCGTATTTGTAATGCGTGAGATGGTGGATGGATGCGTAGATCGCCATGGCCGGGCCCTTGTCTTGTCTAACCCGACCTTAGCCGGGCTGCCCGCCTGTGCAGCAAGAAAGGGCAGAAAGCGCACAAATCCCCGCCGAAAAGGATGCCTCTGCCTAAGTTTCGGGCGGTGAATGCGCGTCTTTCGCCCGGAACTGCTTATGCGTTACGCGGCGGCTCTATGCGCTGAGCCCGTATCGGTCGAGCGTCTCGAGAAAGACCGGGCGGCGCTTGCGCATGCGGTTGTCGTCGGGGCGCGTGTAGCGGAATTTCAGCAGTTCGGGCGCGGCACGTTCGAGGATGCGGTCGTTATAGTGGAATTCATAGCGCATCAGCGGCGGAGCCGCCGCGAGATGCTGAATGATCTGCCGGTCGCACCCCGGAGAGATGTAGAAATCATTCACGAAGGAATAGAACGTATTCCCCCAGCTGTAGGAGCGGAACAGCTCCAGCCCCATGAAGTCGATCTCGCAGCCATGGCAGCCTGCCGGAAGGGTCTGCTGCCACGCCTCATAGCGCGACAGGAACCACGGATCGGCCTCGGCCACATCGCTATCGACCATCATCAAACGCACGCCGGTGCCCGCGCCGATCAGACCGCCTTTCTTCTCGGCGAACTCCTTCATGCCGGCGGGCCGCCACAGGACGGCCTTGCTCAGATCGGTGATCTGGCCACGCATGACAAACCCGCCCGGCGGGAGCGAGAGCGTCGCGTGCAGGATACGCGCCTTTTGTTGATAGGCCCTCGGACGGCGCCGGGGCGCATAGTATTCGCGGCGATAGGCGACGTTGCCCGAGGCCAGCGCGGTTTCCTGAAGCCTGCGGATCGTTTCGGGTTGCGGGAGCGGGGGCGGCTCCTGCCCGATGAGGTCATAAACTGAGAACGGCAGGCCAAGGGTCTCGGCCATTTGCGCACCGATCCGCGCGTCTCCGCGCGAAATATCCGTGGTGATATGGGTGAAGTAATGGTCGAAGCGGATATTTCCGGCATGCGACATCGCCAGCAGCAGGCGCGAGTCTTCGCCGCCGCTGAGCGGAAGGATGCTGGGGCCGATTGTGCCGGCAAGCGCGCGCATGATCTGGCAATGGCGCTCGATCATCTGGTCGATGCCTTCATCGAGGACGCGCAGGCTGGTCACTTCGAAACTGTCGGTTTCGAGCGGCCAGTGGCGGGTTTGTTCGAAGGTGTTCAGATCCAGATAATGGTTTGGCCGCAGCGAGATCACGTCGCGATCCGCGGTGTAGCCAAAGGCGTAGCGACGGCCTTCGACGCCCATCGGATAGTCGCTGGGCACGACCGGGCGGTCGATCGCAAGGTAAAGCGTCGCGGCGACGGTGCGGGTCGCGGCATTGGCAACGGCGCCCATCGAGCCGCTCGGGTCCAGCAGGAACCGCGCATCACTCCCATGACGGACAAAGGCGCAATAGCGCCCGCCGCAGCCCGCGACATAGGCGGTCAGGTCTTCGATCGTCCGCGCGCGGCCCAGTCTCCAGGCCAGCCGCGCGTCATCGACATAGCCGCCATCGGCATCGACCCCCATGCCCAGAAACACGATGCCGAGATCGCCGGTGGCGGTTGCCGTGGTGAATGAGGCGACGGGCAGGGTGCCGCCGGTCTGGATCAGCCAGTCACCGAAAGGATGCGGCGCGAACCCCGCGATCGGGGCGTGGCTGCCTTGCTTCGCACAGTGAAATTGCTGCGAGAACCCGCGCGCGAAATTCAGTCCATGCTCGGCGCAGAGCGTTTCAGCGAGTGTGGTCACGTCGGGGTCCTTCGGGCGGGCGATTTTACTGCGCTTCGGCGGCTTTGCGGCGGGTCTCGGCGCGGCGGGCGCGGATCATTTCCTGGCGGGCGATCTTGCGGCGGCGGCGTTTGAAGGCGTCCTTGAAGGTCTGTGCACGTTCAGGTTTGCCGGCGGCGACCAGCGCCTCGGCGACGGCTTCGCGATAGAGGAAGATATCCTTGCGCGCGCGGATGCCACGGTAGAAGGCGAGCGGCGCGATCTCGCCCTCCATCGCCTCGGTCATCAGCGTCTTCAACAGCCCCATGCGATGCGCGACCAGCGCGCTCTTGTGGCCCATGCCAAAGGCCTTCAGGCGCACGATATTCGCGCCCTCGAAGCGTTTTGCGTGGCGTCGGTCAAGCTCATGGAAATGGTCGTAGACCAGATAGACCTTGCCCGCGCTACGCGCCGTTTCGGCGGCGTCCGAGCCGGGCAGCGTCCAATCCGCGGCAGTGCCCTTGGCAAAGCGCGGCTCCCAGGGCACGAGCCCCTTGTGCAGGCTCGATTGCGGGCTGAAGGCCAGCACTGTTGCGCCGGGCGCGTGTTCGCAAAAGGACAGCGCCCCAAACGCGCCCATCGAGGTGCCCGCGAAAACCACCTTGTCGAAGCGCTTGAAGAAGCCGTTCTTGGCGAGGCCCGCAAAGAACTGGATCAACTTCGGGTCGCGGTACCAATCTGGATGCTGCGCCAGAACGCCCAGATGCGAATAGCCCCGGTCGCGGCAGAAGCTCGCGGCCCAGGGGTTTCGCGCCAGTTCCTTGTTGCCGACGTTGTGCAGGTTGTCGAAGGTCACCATCAGCTTGCGCGGATCGCGTTCGACATAGGTCAGCCCGTGACGCCCGAGCCAGTGATAGAAGCCCTGTTGGCCCCCGGCGGGAAAGATCTCCTGATACCAGATCGGATAGTCGCCCGCGCCGGTCGTGGCGCCGCTTTCCTCGTCGGCCAGATCGTCGGCCTCTGCGGTTTCGGGGGCTTTCGGGTGCAGATTGTCCATGGCGGTTTTCATCGCCTCCTTCGCGGCGGCGCTGCGCATTTCGATCATCTCGGGCGCCATCTGCGGCAGCTCCTGATCCTGTTCGAGGTCGGTCATGTCGAACACCGCGCGGCTGTCGGGGAAATAGATGCTGCGCAGCGTCTCGTTATCCTCGGCGAGCGTCTCCATCAGGCCGCGGCGCTCCTCGAGGGTGAAGGTGTCGCGCGAGCTGATCAGCAGCGGATCGCGCTCGACCTTGCGCAGCTCGCGCAACAGCGCCTTGCTGTTCACGCCCTGCACCTGCGCGGCATGGCCGATCATCTCGCTCATCTCGACCGAGTAGGAGAGGTTCGCATCCCCCTGCGCGCGCTCAAACCCGGTGATGTCGTCGAGCCCCAGCGCGAGGCTGGCGAAATCGTCGATCACGTCGCCACCCTTGAGCAGCGCGCGGTCGAAGATGCGCAGCAGCGGGGTTGCGTCGGGGTTCAGTTCGAGGAAGGGCGCAAGGCAGTCCGAATAGCGCAGCTTCGGGATGTTCTTTTGCAGGAATTCCTGCCGGCTCCCCGAAACCAGCCCGTTCTTGGCGCGCTGTTTGTAAAGCGATTCAAGGTAGATGTCCTGCCGCCGGATATAGCACACGGTGCGCGTCAGCGGCCGCAGAGCGGGCGGGAAATCGCGGGCGATGACCCGCGCGAGCATCGGGCGAAAGAACAGCTCGCTCGAAACGACATGGGTCATCTCGGGCGCGGCCAGCACTTCTTTCTCGATCTCGGCCAGCATCTCGTGATGGGCATCGTTGGGGATCGCGAAGGCCACCGGGTTATGCGCGATATGCGGGCGGGCGGCGCGCACATAGTTGATCCCGCGCGCGCGAAGTGCCGCATCATTCCCGGTCAGGAAACCCTGCAACGAGGTGGTCCCGGTCTTGGGGGATCCGATGTGGAGGATCAGCATGCGTCTGCTCAAGTGGCTCAGGTTATCTGGTTTTCCGGTAGCTTATCGCGTTCGGAGAGGTGATCCAACAGTTCCTTCCCCTCGGGGGAGCGCAGGGCGGTGGCGATCTTGTCCTCGTGCCAGGCGCGGGCATGGGCATCCCATTGCGCCAGCACCGGGTCGGCCAGCAGATCCGCGTAACGGGCCTTGGCTGCGGGCAGGAGCCGCGCGATCGAGTGATCGGGTTCCTCGTTCTGGTTCATGATCTGGAAATAGGTCTCGTCACGCGCGATGCCGCCATGGGCCGAGCCGCGCAGGACCTTGGTGATGTAGGATTTGCGGAACTTCACCGCGTAATGGTTGATCTGCGCCGCGCTGTAATCGATCGTCTCGCGGTCAAAGCGCCAGTTGCCCGAGGTCTGCGCGTGATAGCGTTCGGACATCTCGGTGCCGGCGGGGTTGACCCAGCGCAGCGCCGCCCAGTCGCCCCCCTCGGGTTGCACCGGCCGGTGCAGGCCGAATTGCGCGATCGCCTCGGTGCGAAACAGGCTTTTCATCCCCCAGAGCTGCGCCGGGCGAGGCCGGTTTTCGCGCGCGGCCCAAGTGAAGGCCTCGGTCACGAAGCCGGGTCGGTATTCGGCAATGCCACCGGTCCCGAACACCCGCCAGGGCAGGGAAATCACATCGGGCCGCCCGGTCTCGGCGATCAGCGCCCCGACCGAGCCGTCGCCCAGCTTGACGTTGATGAACTCGTCCGCGTCGATGATCGCGGTATAGGCGTAATCCTCGAGCATCGGGTTCTTGCGCGCCTTGCGATAGGCACGCAGCTGATAGCTCGGGCGGTGGTGCGGCTTGCGGTCGTTGTTGTAGCGCGTCGCCAGCCCCATCTCGGCCAGCCGGTCGAGCATCTGGTCGGTGCCATCCACGCAATCGTTCGAATAGACGAGGATGTGGTCGAACCCGATCGAGAGATGAAACGCCACCCATTCCAGGAGCCAGGCGCCCTCGTTCTTCATGCAGGTGAGGATAAGCGACTTGTCGGCCATGCGGCGCCTTTCCGGGTCGTTTGCAAAACGGGTCAACTGCGCAATCGGTACGAGGGCAAGGACCTGATATCAAACACTTGGTAGCCTTAAGCCCGGATGCGGGCAAGCGCTTCGTGGGGCCTGACGCGCGCCCAGGGCCATCAGAACGACGAAACCCAAAACCGCCGCGCCGGGGTGGGGCGAGGATCACTCTAGCTGTAGCGCCAAGGACTGTCAGAGCTACATCACGCGGTCTTGCCAGCCGCGCGTTCCATAGGAAACCGTTGGACGTGAAACAAATGGAGCCAGCCGAAGGTGGCTTCTCTTCGCAGCCCGCATCGGTAAAGCGCCTCGGGGCATGGGTCCGGGGTGCTTTTTTGTTGAGGTCTTCCCTTGCTGAGAGCTGCGTGCATTCTGTCTAGCTGGACGGAGGTCCAATATGACTGAATCGGAACGAGAGAAGATCAAGCTACGCGCTGCATACCTGAATGGACTTGCACTCATATTCTTCGGTATCGGCGGCTTCGGTCCAGCCTTTGCACTGCTAGACACATTTCAATGGAAGAACCTGATCCTTGCGTTCGTCTGGCTTTGGGCAGGTGGCATGTCGAGTTGGGAGCTCCATCGGTTTGCTCAGCGCAAGCTCGACTAGTTGTCCGAGCCCGATAGCCACCGCTAGGCCTGCTGAGTCACCCGATGCCCCGTGTGCTTATGACCTGCTTATGGGGTAGGTCCAGAACTACAAAGACCGCCAGTGGCGGTCTCGGTAAGTAGCTGCTTTTATTTGGATTTTTGGCTCCGGCGGTAGGGATCGAACCTACGACCAATTGATTAACAGTCAACTGCTCTACCGCTGAGCTACGCCGGAACACGGGGGCTGTATATGAATCTCGTTTGGGGTTGTCCAGAGGGTTCGCGCGGAAAATTCGGAAAAAATTCATCGCCGCTCGAAAGCGCTGGTCGGGGACAGGGTTTCGAGCGGGGAGACTATGTTTTCCTGCGTCATTTCAATGAGATGCGCAAAGACGTTGCGCTCGGCGGCGCCGAGCAGGGCGGGCGGCGTGTCGGTATAGATCGCGCGGGTGAGCGCGGCGGGGGTGCGCGGTTGGTGGGTCAGCTCGGCCAGGATCTGCTGTGAGCGCAGGCGCCGGTGCGCGGCCAGCTCGGCGATGCGCGGCGCGGTGTCATGGACCGGCGCGCCATGTCCGGGATAGAACACGCGGGCCTCTTCCGCCTCCAGTTTCGCGAGCGAGCGGAAATAGTCGCGCAGGTCGCCATCGGGCGGCGAGATCAGCGTCGAGGCCCAGCCCATCACGTGATCGGCTGTAAAGGCGATGTCGCCCCACAGGAAACACAGGTGATTGCAGAAATGCCCGGGCGTGTGCAGCGCGCGCAGCGCCCAGTCGCCATGGGCGATGGTCTCGCCGTCTTCCAGGATCACATCGGGGGCGAAGTCGCGATGCACGCCTTCGCCGCCCCCCGCCAGCCCGCGCGCGGCCAGATCGCGCATCACCTCCGAGCGGCCGGCCTCGGGTGGGCCGAAGGCGTGGACGCGCGCGCCGATCGCCTCGGCCAGAGGCGCGGCGCCGGGCGAATGGTCCAGATGGGCGTGGGTCACGAAGACATGGCTGATCCGCTCGCCCGGCTCCAGCGCGTCGATCAGCGCCTGCAGGTGGCTGCGATCCTCGGGGCCCGGGTCGATCACCGCCACATCGCCATGCCCGACGAGATAGGTGCAGGTGCCCGTCAACGTCATCGGCGAGGGGTTGGGCGCCACGATCCGACGCACTCCGGGTTCCAGTTTTTCGATCCTGCTCATTGCCGCTTTCCCTTCACTCTGGGCTTGGCTAGGGTTTTGCCATGAATTTTCGCTGGCTCAAACAGATCATGCCGCGCGGGCTCTATGGGCGGGCCGCGCTGATCCTGATTGTGCCGGTGATGACGATCCAGTTGGTGGTCTCGGTGGTGTTCATCCAGCGCCATTTCGAGCGTGTCACGATCCAGATGACCGGGGCGATGACGCGCGAGGTGCGGCTGCTGCGCGACCTCGCGAATGCGGCGCCCGAGGCCGATGTGGCGCGGCGCGCGATGGAGGCGATGGCGGTGCCGCTGGGGTTGGGTGTTGCGCTGCCGGGGGGGGATGACACGCTGCGCACCGGGCAGTTTCAGCGCGACTTCGCGGATCTGACCGGGATCGTGGTGATCTCGACCCTGCGCGACGAGCTGCCGGGCCTCTTGGCGGTGGATCTGACGCATGACAATGACGTGAGGCTTCTGGTCGAGACCGCGCATGGGCCGCTGGAAATCAGCTTCCGCCGTTCGTTGGCATCGGCGTCGAATCCGCATCAGTTGCTGGTTTTGACGCTTGTTGTTTCGATCCTGATGACAATCATCGCCTATCTCTACCTGCGCAATCAGTTGCGCCCGATCCAGCGCATGGCGGTGGCGGCGGAGGAATTCGGCAAGGGGCGGGTGATTCCCTATCGAATCTCTGGCGCGACCGAGCTGCGCCGGGCGGGGGCCGCGTTTCTGGACATGCGTGCGCGCATCGTGCGTCATCTCGAACAGCGCACGCTGATGCTCTCGGGTGTCAGCCACGACCTGCGCACGCCGCTCACGCGGCTCAAGCTGAGCCTGTCGATGCTGCCGCGCACGCCCGACACCGAAGACGAGATCACCGCGATGGAGCGCGACGTGACCGAGATGGGCAAACTCGTCGATGCGTTTCTCGATTTCGCGCGCGACGGGGCGATTTCGGGCGACCCGGAGCGGCTCGATCCCTGCGTCTTCGTGGCGGGCGTCGTGGCCGATGCCGAGCGCAGCGGTTTTCCGGTCAGGATGGCCGATTGCCCCGGGCCGGGCGTGGCCGAGGCCTCGTTCCGCCCCGACGCGCTGCGCCGCGCGCTGGAAAACCTGATCGGCAATGCCGCGCGTTACGCGACGCGGGCCGAGGTTTCGGTGGTCCTGCGCGAGCGTGAATTCGAGATCCGGGTCGAGGATGACGGGCCGGGCATCGCGCCCGAAGATCGCGACGAGGCGCTCAAACCGTTCAAGCGGCTCGATCCCGCGCGCAACCAGGACCGGGGGCAAGGCGTGGGGCTGGGGCTTTCGATCGCGGCCGACGTGCTGCGCGGCCATGGCGGCGCCTTGCGGCTCGAACGCTCCGAGCGGATGGGCGGGCTTTGCGCGCGTATGGTCTTGCCGCGCTGATCGACCCTTGCGCGAGGCCGCACCAGGGCGCATTCTGCTCCGATTAGGCCATGGTGATGGTTGAACCGGATCGGGGTGCCCCCTAGATATTGAAAAATGGGAAGGGGTGAGCGCTGCCGCAGAAAGCGGGGCCGGGCTGTCTTCGCCAACGAGGAAAACGCATGAATACTGTTTCTGAAACCTATCCGGTTCTGCCGCTGCGCGACATCGTCGTGTTCCCGCATATGATCGTGCCGCTCTTTGTCGGCCGCGAGAAATCGGTGCGCGCGCTGGAAGAGGTGATGGCGGATGATCGCCAGATCCTGCTGGCCAGCCAGATCGACCCGAGCGTTGACGACCCCGATACCGATGGCATCTATCGCGTCGGTGTGCTGGCCAATGTGTTGCAATTGCTCAAACTGCCCGATGGCACCGTGAAGGTGCTGGTCGAAGGCGCGAAACGTGTGCGCATCACCGAATTCGTCGAAAACCCCGAGTATTTCGAGGCGAATTCCGAATTGCTGGCCGAGGAGCCGGGCGATCAGGACACGGTGCGCGCGCTTTTGCGCTCGGTCGCCGAGGAATTCGAGCGCTATGCCAAGATCAAGAAGAACATCCCCGAAGAGGCGCTGACCGCCATTGCCGAGACGCAGGAGGCCGACAAGCTGGCCGACCTCGTGTCGGGGCATCTGGGGCTGGAAGTGACGCAGAAGCAGGAGCTTCTGGAGACGCTTGATGTCTCGCAGCGCCTCGAGAAGGTCTATGGGCTGATGCAGGGCGAGGTTTCGGTCCTGCAGGTCGAGAAAAAGATCAAGTCCCGCGTCAAGTCGCAGATGGAGAAGACCCAGCGCGAATACTATCTGAATGAGCAGATGAAGGCCATTCAGAAGGAGCTGGGCGACGGCGAGGAAGGCCAGAACGAGATCGCCGAACTTGAAGAAAAGATCCGCGCCGCGAAGCTCTCGAAAGAGGCGCGCGACAAGGTCGAGGGCGAGCTGAAAAAGCTCAAGTCGATGTCGCCGATGTCGGCCGAGGCCACCGTTGTGCGCAACTATCTCGACTGGATTCTCGGGCTGCCTTGGGGCACGAAAAGCCGCGTGAAGAAAGACCTCGTGGCGGCCGAGAAGGTGCTTGATGCCGACCATTACGGGCTGGAAAAGGTCAAGGAACGGATCGTCGAATACCTTGCTGTGCAGGCGCGTTCGGCCAAGCTCAAGGGCCCGATCCTCTGCCTCGTCGGCCCGCCCGGCGTGGGGAAAACCTCGCTTGGCCGGTCGGTGGCGCGTGCCACCGGGCGCGAATTCATTCGCATCAGCCTTGGCGGCGTGCGTGACGAGTCCGAAATTCGCGGCCACCGCCGGACCTATATCGGCTCGATGCCGGGCAAGATCATCCAGGCGCTGAAAAAGGCGAAAACCACCAACCCGCTGATCTTGCTCGATGAAATCGACAAGATGGGGCAGGATTTCCGTGGCGACCCGGCCTCGGCCATGCTTGAGGTGCTCGATCCCGAACAGAACGCGACCTTCGTCGATCACTATCTTGAGGTCGAATATGACCTCTCGAACGTGATGTTCCTGACCACGGCGAACAGCTACAACATGCCGGGCCCGCTCCTGGACCGGATGGAGATCATCTCGCTCGCCGGCTACACCGAGGACGAAAAGCGCGAAATCGCGCGCCAGCACCTGATCCCGAAACAGGTCAAGGCGCACGGGCTGCGCAAGGGTGAATTCACCCTGACCGACGGTGCGCTCAGCGACGTGATCCGCTACTACACCCGCGAGGCGGGCGTGCGGAATCTCGAACGCGAGATCGCCAAGCTCGCCCGCAAGGCCGTGACCGAGATCCTCAAGGGCAAGGGGGCGGTGAAATCCGTCACTGTCGACGAGGCCAAGGTCGCCGAATATCTGGGCGTGCCGCGCCATCGCTATGGTCTGGCCGAGAAAGAGGATCAGGTCGGCGTGGTGACGGGGCTTGCCTGGACCTCGGTCGGCGGTGACCTCTTGCAGATCGAGGCGCTGAAGCTGCCCGGCAAGGGTCGGATGAAGACCACCGGCAAGCTCGGCGAGGTGATGAAGGAATCGATCGACGCGGCCAGCTCCTACGTGCGCTCGGTCGCGCCGCAGATCGGGGTGAAGCCGCCCAAGTTCGAGAAGGTCGATATTCACGTCCATGTGCCCGAAGGCGCAACCCCGAAAGACGGGCCGAGCGCGGGCATCGCCATGGTGACTTCGATCGTCTCGGTGCTGACCGGCATCCCGGTGCGCAAGGATATCGCGATGACCGGCGAGGTCACGCTGCGCGGCAATGTGCTGCCGATCGGCGGGCTCAAGGAGAAACTGCTGGCGGCGCTGCGCGGCGGCATCAAGACCGTGCTGATCCCGGCCGAGAACGAAAAGGATCTGGCCGAGATCCCGGACAATGTGAAGGAAGGCCTGGAGATCATCCCGGTCAGCCATGTCCGCGAGGTTCTGCCGCGCGCGCTGGTGCGGATGCCCGAGGCGGTCGAATGGGACGAAGAGGCCGAAGAGGCGGCCGCGGCCGCGGCCGCCAAGGCGGCGATCCCGGGGCAGGGGGCGGTCGCCCACTGACGCCCATGCAAGGTTGAAACTCCCGACGGGCGTGCCGGTTCGGCGCGCCCGTTTTCGTATCGTGAGGGCTCTGGCGCGGGGCCGGGTTCCGGCGTAACGTCGCGTGGACTTGCGGGCCGAGATGGGGCCGCGACCCGGAAAAAACCGCGCCATAACGGTGCAGGAGGATTGCATGACTGCCGAAACCACCGAAGCCCCCGAAGCCACCCTCGTGCTGCGCAAGAAAGAGTTCATCGACCGTGTCGTCGCGCGTTCGGGTGCGAAACGGGGCGATGTGCGCCAGGTCGCCGAGGCGCTGCTGCAAGAGCTGGGCGCGGCGCTTGCGGCCAATGAAACCCTTGCCCTGCCGCCCCTTGGCAAGCTGCGTGTGACCCGCACGCAGGAGCGCGAAGGCGGCGATACGCTGGTGGTCAAGATCCGCCGCGCCAAGGCCGAAACCGAGGCTTCTGAGGCCTGATCCGGGCGCCGCGAAGAGGGGTGTGAAAAATCTGCAAACCCCTCTTGCACCGTCTGTCGACAGAGGTTAGAAGGCCCGCCACGGGGGGCGATTAGCTCAGCGGTAGAGCGCTTCGTTCACATCGAAGATGTCAGCGGTTCAAATCCGTTATCGCCCACCATTTTCCCTCAGAAGGCGCTCCGATCGGGGCGCCTTTTGCGTTTCGGCATTGTTCGCGTGGCGCATTTCAAGGCTTGCGCGGCAGGCCCGGATGCGGATAGAACGCCCGGCGGTCGGGGCGGTTAGCTCAGTTGGTAGAGCGCTTCGTTTACACCGAAGATGCCGGGGGTTCGAGTCCCTCACCGCCCACCACTTCCCCTGCCTTCAGCACGATTTTTCCCGGCCCTCCGGGGCTTTCGCGCGTGGCCGTTGCGCGGTGTGATTGCGGGCTGGGGGAGGGCTGAAAATTTCTGTGAGAAATTCGTATCCTTCCGCTTGACGCCGCCCACCGCCCTGCGTAATACCCTCTCCACGCTCGGGCGGCGATCCGGGCGAAAGGGACTGCGCGGTTGTAGCTCAGTTGGTTAGAGTACCGGCCTGTCACGCCGGGGGTCGCGGGTTCGAGCCCCGTCAACCGCGCCACCCTTTTCCGGATCGCCCGAGCGCTGTGCGCGGTTGTAGCTCAGTTGGTTAGAGTACCGGCCTGTCACGCCGGGGGTCGCGGGTTCGAGCCCCGTCAACCGCGCCACTTCTTCCCCTTCTCTTGTGTCCCGGCGTTTTTACGCCTATCCCGGCGCGAACTTGCAGGGGGAACACCCATGATCGCCTTTATCGACCGGATCCGGCTGGAAACCGCGCTGATCGCGGCCCTGTTCCTGGGGCTCGCGCCGTTTTTCCCCGAACCCCATGTCTGGGAAAAGCTCAAGATGCTGGTCTCGGGCACGCTGGTGCGCCCGATCGACTGGTTCGACCTGCTGCTGCACGGCGCGCCCTGGATATTCCTGGCGATCAAGATCACGCGCATCCTCAACGGCCATCCAACCAAGACCGGCTGAGCTTGCCTGCGCTGCCCTTCGGCGCGTATAGGAAGGGACGATTTTCACAAAGGAGCCTTGCGATGAAGGACCAACTGGACGCCAAAGCCATGATCGACGAGCTGGGGGCCGCGGCCCGCGCGGCTGCCGCCGAGCTGGCTTTCGCGCCAGCCGAGGCCAAGGCGCAGGCGCTGACCATCGCGGCCGATCAGGTCTGGGAGCGTCGCCACGAGATCATGGCCGCCAATGGCGAAGACATGGCTTACGGCGCGAACAAGGGCCTGAGCCCGGCGATGATGGACCGGCTGATGCTGGACGAGGGCCGGATCAAGGCGATCTGCGACGGGCTGCGCGCGGTTGCCGCGCAAGACGATCCGGTCGGCGCCACCATCGCCGAATGGGATCGGCCCTCGGGGCTGCATATCCAGCGCGTGCGCACGCCGCTCGGCGTGATCGGGGTGATCTATGAATCGCGCCCGAACGTGACGGCGGATGCCGGCGCGCTCTGCCTCAAGGCGGGCAATGCGGTGATCCTGCGCGGCGGCTCGGAGAGCTTCCATTCCTCGCGCG
This sequence comes from Pseudothioclava arenosa, assembly GCF_002358085.1. Taxonomy (GTDB): domain Bacteria; phylum Pseudomonadota; class Alphaproteobacteria; order Rhodobacterales; family Rhodobacteraceae; genus Pseudothioclava; species Pseudothioclava arenosa. The sequence continues at coordinate 62,205 of NZ_NTJD01000010.1, read as the reverse complement.
CGATCCATGCCTGCCTCGTCGAGGGGCTGCGCGCCGCGGGCCTGCCCGAGGCCGCGATCCAGCTGGTGCCGACGCGCGATCGCGCTGCCGTGGCCGAGATGCTGCGCGCCGTGGCCCATATCGACGTGATCGTGCCGCGCGGCGGCAAGGGGCTGGTCGGGCTGGTGCAGGCCGAGGCCCGCGTGCCGGTCTTCGCCCATCTCGAAGGCATCTGCCATGTCTATGCCGATGGCGCCGCCGATCTGGAAAAGGCGCGCCGCGTCGTGCTGAACGCGAAAACCCGGCGCACCGGGATTTGCGGCGCGATGGAATGCCTGCTGATCGACCGCGCCTTCTACGAAAAATTCGGTCCCGTGCTGGTCGAAGACCTCGTGGCGGCGGGCGTCGAGGTGCGCACTGAGGGGGATCTGCTGAAGGTCGCGGGCACGGTTCCGGCCGCGCCCGAGGATTTCGGCCGCGAATTCCTCGACATGATCTGCGCGGCGAAGATCGTGGACGGTGTGGATGGCGCGATCGCGCATATCCGGCGCTACGGCAGCCAGCACACCGAGTCGATCCTGACCGAGGATGACGCGGCGGCGGCGCGCTTCTTCCAGCGGCTCGATTCGGCAATCCTGATGCGCAACGCCTCGACCCAGTTCGCCGATGGTGGCGAATTCGGCATGGGCGCCGAGATTGGCATCGCGACCGGCAAGCTGCATGCGCGCGGGCCGGTGGGCGCCGAACAGCTGACCTCGTTCAAATATGTGGTGGTGGGCGACGGCACCTGCCGCCCGTAAGACAGGGCCGGGCGGTCAGAAGCTGATCTGGCCGCCCGTCTCGTCGATCTGCCAGTGCAGCGAGCGCCCCAGCTCGGCCACCGCGCGGGGCAGAAGCGCGAATTGCACTTGCGCCGGGGCAAGCGCCTGATCGGCGCCGGGCGCGCCTGACAGGTTCGCCCAAAGCCGGGGGGCGGGCTTGACCCGTTCGGCTTCGGCCAAAAGCCGCCAGCTCCCGCCCTCCGAAGAAATCGTGACCGTTCCGCCCCAGGGCAGGGCCGTCTCGAGGCACATGATCGCGAGGAAGACCGGGCGAATCTCGGCGCGCGACTGGTCGCCTTCCGCCGCCATCCGAAACGTCAGCCGCCCCGCCGCGCTCAGATCGCGCAGCAGCGCCCCGATTTCGCGGGCCGAAAGCCGCTGGTCCGGCGTCGCGCGCCCCAGCGCGATGCGAAAGAACTTCACCTTGGCATTGGCCGCCGCCACGCTTTCCGCGATCAGCGCCATTTCGGGCGATTTTCCCACACCCGTCATCGCCATCAGCTCAACCCCATTGCTGATCGCGCTCAATGGGCTAATTAGGTCATGACAGAGGCGCGAGCCGACAAGGGCGATCAGATCGTCAGGTGTTTCGGGGCTCTCAAATGGCATGGCGTTATCCGTAAGCGAGGCAGGAATGCACGAGATTCTCGAACCCGGCATGTTGGTGCGCAACCCGATGGCCCCCGACTGGGGCATCGGGCAGGTGCAGTCGCGCATCGGCGACAGGGTGACGGTTAATTTCGAACATGCGGGCAAGCAGGTGATTGATGGGCGTCGTGTCGAGCTTACGCTGGTTATTCCGGATCAAAGTTGACAAAGGGTTAATCTCTGCCCGCGCGCAGCCTCGCATGGCCGCACCGCGCTGTCCAAGGCTTCACTGCGTTTCTGTTGCAATTGGCGCAGGCGCCGCCTAACTCTCCAATAGGGAGTGATGGATGGGGCCGCATGACAGCCGAAACCGCGATCTATGAAACCCGCCTTGCGCGCGACGAGGCGGATCTCTTGGCGGCGCAGCGCCTGCGCTATTCCGTCTTTGTCGAGGAGTTGGGCGGGGATGGTCCGATGGTGGACCATGCCGCGCGGCTTGAGCGTGATGAATTCGACCCCGTCTATGATCACCTGATTCTGGTCGATCGCACGCGCCCGCAGGGCGATCACGTGGTCGGCGCCTACCGGCTGCTGCCGGCCGAGCGCGCCGAGGCCTTCGGGCGCTATTATTGCGATGCGGAATATGACCTTGCGCCGCTGCGCGCCTCGGGGCGCAAGCTGTTGGAGCTTGGCCGTTCCTGCGTGCATCCCGAGCATCGTGGCGGGGCGGCGATGCTGATGCTCTGGAACGGGCTGGCCGATTACGTGCTCGCGCGCGAGATCGAGGTGCTCTTCGGCGTGGCCTCGTTCCACGGCATTGACCCGGAGCCGCTGCGTCAGCCGCTGGCCTGGCTGCATCATCACCACCTCGCACCGCCCGAGATGCGCCCGCGCGCCCGGGCCGAGCATTTCCAGCCGATGGACCTTGTGCCCGAGGCGGAGCTTGACCGCCGCGCCGCGATGGCGGGCATGCCGAACCTGATCAAGGCCTATCTGCGCCTTGGCGGCTTTGTCGGCGAGGGCGCCTATATCGACGCGCCCTTCAACACCACCGATGTGCTTTTGCTGATGGACACCAAGGCGATGAGCGAGAAGCATCGCAGCTTCTACACCCGCCGCGTCGAGCCGCGCGAGGCGGGCGGCGGAGGGCAGGGCTGATGGTGACCTGGGTCGGCAAGGCGCCGTGCCCCGAGCCGAAACCGATCACGCTCCGCGGTTGGCTGCGGGTGATCCCGCGCGGGCTCGCGCTGGGGGTGGTGGTGTTCGGCGGACTTGGCCTCTACCTCCTGATGCGCCTCTTCGAGCGCCCGCTGAACGGCCATCTGCGGCCTTGGACGGGGCGGCTTACGCAGGCGGTTTGCCGCGTGGCCATCACGCTTCTGGGGCTGCGCTACAAGGTGACCGGCCGCCCGATGGAGCATATCGGCGCGGTCGTCGCGAACCACTCCAGCTGGATCGACATCTTCGCCCTCAACGCCTGCCAGCGCGTCTATTTCGTTGCCAAGGCCGAGGTCAGCAACTGGCCGGGCATCGGCTGGCTTGCGCGTGCGACCGGCACGCTGTTTGTCGTACGCGACCCGAAACAGGCCCGCGCGCAGCAGGCGCTGCTGGAGGAGCGCATCCGCGCCGGCCATCACCTGCTGTTCTTTCCCGAAGGCACCTCGACCGACTCGCGCCGCGTGCTGCCCTTCAAGACGACGCTGTTCCAGCCCTTCTTCAGCCACGGGCTCGACAAGGTGATGCAGATCCAGCCGGTGAGCGTGATCTACCGCGCGCCCGAAGGCGAGGACCCGCGGTTTTACGGCTGGTGGGCGGATATGGGTTTTGGTGAGAACCTGCTGAACATCCTGGCCGCGCCGCGCCATGGCTCGGTCGAGGTGCTGTTCCACGATCCGGTCGATGTCTCGGATTTCCCCTCGCGCAAGGAGCTTGCGCGTTATTGCGAGGACACGGTGCGCGCGGGGCTGCCCTGGGACCCGCCCGAAGACCTGTAAAACCGGAGCACGTAAAGCCGGATCGCGGTGGCAAGCCCGGCCTCAATGCCGCGCGCCGCGTCGATCTCGGCGGCCAGTTCGTTCAGCCCCTTGCCCTCGGCGGCGGCGATCTCGCGAAAGGCCGTCCAGAATTCGTCCTCAAGGCTGACCGAGGTGCGATGCCCGCCCAAGGTCAGCGAATGTTTGCGCGGGCGGCTCATGCGTCGTCCCCCTCGCGCCGGTGCTGATCAAGATGACGCCGCGCCTTTTCGGCCTCGGCCTGTTCGGTGGCCCGCTGCGCCTTGCTGCGTCCGAATTTCGCGGCATTGGCATCGCCCGCCGCGCGCTTTTCGGCACGAGCCTTCTGTTTGCGGAACTGCGTGAGGTTGGTGATCTTCGCGCTCACTGCCTGCCTTCTTCCTGCCCGCCGCGCCGTTTCTGGCGAAATGCGCGGTTTTGCGCTATGCTGCCCATGGGGTGGGAGCCATCAACACGACAAGAACGCCAGCCGGGCATGAGGTCAAGTCAAACGAAAGGAGACTTCTCATGATGGTAGCGCGTTGGCATGTCAGGGCGAAATACGGTTACAAGCAGACCGTGATCGACCTTCTTAAAGAGTGGCAGAGCGAAATCGGCCCGCAGGCCGGGCTCGATGTCTCGAAGGAAAAGATCCTCGTCGGCTCGGTCGGGGCCTGTGAATCCGAAATCCAGAGCGAGATTCACATCCAGAACCTGACCGAACTCGATCAGTTCTTCGACAAGCTGGCCAAGGTCAAAATGCACAACGACTGGGGCAAGCAACTGAGCGACCATGTCGTTTCGGGATCGAACTACTGGGAGGTGTTCCGGGTCGTCGAATGAGCCGGAATGGAAAAGGGCGGCCGCGACGGGCCGCCCTTTGAGTGTCTGTCAGGCCAGATCAGCCTTTCGGGCCGATCATGTCCTCGGGGCGCACGATGCGGTCGAAGGTTTCCGCGTCCACATAGCCCAGCGCGATCGCCTCTTCCTTCAGGGTCGTGCCGTTCTTATGCGCGGTCTTGGCGACCTTGGTCGCGGCGTCGTAGCCGATGGTCGGCGCGAGCGCGGTGACCAGCATCAGCGACTCTTTCATCAGCTTGTCGATGCGCGCCACGTTCGCCTGCGTGCCCACCACCATGTTGTCGGTGAAGGCCGAGGCCGAGTCGCCCAGCAGCTGCATCGACTGCAGCACGTTGTAGCTCATCATCGGGTTGTAGACGTTCAGCTCGAAATGGCCCTGCGAGCCGGCAAAGCCCACCGCCGCGTCATTGCCCATGACATGGGCGCAGACCATGGTCAGCGCTTCAGCCTGCGTCGGGTTGACCTTGCCCGGCATGATCGACGAGCCCGGCTCGTTTTCCGGCAGGATCAGCTCGCCCAGACCCGAGCGCGGGCCCGAGCCCAAGAGGCGCAGGTCGTTCGCGATCTTGAAGAGCGAGGCGGCGACCGTCTTGAGCGCGCCCGAGAACATCACCATCGCGTCATGGGCGGCGAGAGCTTCGAACTTGTTCGGCGCGGTGACGAAGGGCAGGCCGGTGATCTCGGCGATCTGCGCGGCCACGCGGGTATCCCAGCCCACGCGGGTGTTCAGCCCGGTGCCGACGGCAGTGCCACCCTGCGCCAGCTCATAGATATGGGGCAGGCACATTTTCACGCGCTCAATGCCGCGCTCGACCTGTTTCGCGTAGCCCGAGAATTCCTGGCCCAGCGTCAGCGGCGTCGCATCCTGCGTGTGGGTGCGGCCGATCTTGATGATGTCCTTGAATTCCTCGGCCTTCGCGGCCAGCGCCGCGTGCAGCTTTTCAAGGCCCGGCAGCAGCACGTCACGCGCCTGCATGCCGATAGCGACGTGCATCGCGGTCGGGAAAGTGTCGTTCGAGGACTGCCCCATGTTGCAGTGATCGTTCGGGTGCACCGGCTTTTTCGAAGCCATCACACCGCCCAGCATCTCGATCGCGCGGTTCGAGATCACTTCGTTGGCGTTCATGTTCGACTGCGTGCCCGAGCCGGTCTGCCAGACGACCAGCGGGAAGTTGTCGTCGAACTTGCCCTCGATCACCTCGGTGGCTGCGGCGGCGATCGCATCGGCGATCTCGGCCTCTATGTCGCCCTGGGCCTTGTTGACCAGCGCACAGGCCTTCTTGATCACGCCGAGCGCGCGGATGATCGGAACCGGCTGGCGCTCCCAACCGATCGGGAAGTTCATGATCGAGCGCTGCGTCTGCGCGCCCCAGTATTTGTCAGCAGGAACTTCGAGCGGGCCGAAGCTGTCGGTTTCGGTACGGGTCGCGGTCATGTTGGGCCTCCAAGCATGCGAGCAGAATGATCCCGAGCGTGATAGAGCGCGCGGGCGCGTTTTGCAAATGGTATGCGAAGGTATACCGCAGTTTTTCGTCGTTTTTTCGCGCCGAAACCAGTCCGGTTCCGTCGCGGCAGGGCAGGCGATGCCGAGGGACCTCGGTGAGGCTACTTGCGGAACTTGTCGAGGCTGACGACTTCGGCCTCGGGGCGGGGTTCGGCCTCGCCCTCATCCTCGTCGTCTTCCTCATCGTCTTCGTAGCTCTGCGTTTCGAAGCGCAGGCCGAATTCGACCGAAGGGTCGACGAAGGTGGTGATCGCGTCGAAGGGGATCACCAGATGCTCGGGGTTGTCGCCGAAATTCAGGGTGATCGAGAACCCGTCCTCGGTGACCTCCAGATCGTCGAACCAGTGCTGGATCACGATCGTCATCTCTTCGGGGTAGCGATCACGCAGCCAGTCGGCGATTTCGGTCTCGGGGTGGCGCGTGTCGAAGGTGATGAAGAAGTGATGCGAGCCCGGAAGCCCCTCATCCGCAATCTGTTGCAAAACCGTGCAGATCAGCGAGCGCATCGCGTTATGCATCAGGCTGCCGTAATCGATCCCGCGCGACATTTGCATTCCCCCGTTTCGTCGCCCTCAGCATAGGGGATTCGCGGGCCAAGGGAAGAGGGCGAGGGTGGTGTTTTCAGGGTTGCAGTTGTTCTCCCGAGAGGCAAAGCGCGATCGTTTCCTCGGGCAGGGCGCCGATCTGCTCGAAGAAGCTGATGAAGTCGAAGTGATTATAGGCCTCGGCGATCTTGTCGCCTTCGAACCGCATAGCGACCTGCCCGGTAAAACTGAGGTCGCGCCCGTCCTGCGCCGAGATCCCCGTCACCTGCACCAGCATCCACAGCCAGTCGCCGGTTTCCTCCGCCCGCAGCGTCGTCACCTTGGGGTCGTTGAAAAGCGCGCGCATCGCGGGCACCAGTTCGCGGAAATCCTCGGGCGAGAGCGACAACCCCTGCAACCCGCCCGCGGCATCGGGATGGGTAAAGCTGTCTTCGATCCCGTCGAGGTCCTGATCGACCCAGACCTTTTTGAACCAGGCTTCGATGTTTTCCAGATACGACATGCCTCAGTCCCTTTCGACGAACGACAGGGACAGGCTAGCGGCGAATGCTTGCACGAAGGTTAATTCGCATAGAAAGATTCGCGATTTGCGAGAAGGTGCAGGTTTCTGTTGCCAGGTACCTGCGAACCCCGCCTTAGGCGGCTAAGCGTAAGGACTTAGTTTCGGCGACCCGAACTGCTTACGCAGCCAGAGCCATTGCCGGAGCACGGTTGTCGTTGGCAACTGTACAATTTGCACCGATAACGGTGGTCGCTCACCGGGACAAAGCTAACATCTTTAGACGTTCGTCGATCCTGTTTCGGCCCCATTCGCCCCCAACGAGGGATGTTTGGTGGAGCCGCCGGGTACCGCCCCCGGGTCCGATCCGTTTATTACATGCGCGTTTATGTCCATAGTCCGGGCGAACCCGAACAGGCCCAATATAGGGGCGCGGGACGGCGCCTGCAAGGCCGGCTCAGTTGCCCTCGGCGGGGGTGCCCAGAACGGTGATCGCGGCGCCCAGAACGGCCAGCGCCCAATAGCCGATCCGGCGCGGGCCGGGCCCCACGCGCAGCGCCGCCAGTGCCGCCTGCAGCGCGTAATAGCCCGCAAACGCGCGCGAGGCATAGGAGATGATCGAGAAGATATCGCTCGTCCAGGTCAGCCCGATCCCCGCCGCGACCAGCACCAGATAGGCCTGGCGCGGGCTGATCCGCTTGCGGCTGAGCTCTGTCACCAGCCCGCCCGCGCCGCCCGTGTCTGCGATTGCCGCCGAGAATTGCGCCGCCAGCGCCGCCACCACCAGCAGCGCGGGCAACAGCGGCGAGACCAGCTTCATCATGCCGATGATCGCGGTTTCGCTGAGCTGCACCTGATCGGGCGCGAACAGCCAGATCAGCAGGCAGACATAGACCATGTAGATCCCGCTCGAGAGCCACTGCGCCTGTTTCATCGCGCGAATGCGGGTGGGCGCGTCATATTCGTCGCCCATGTAGCGCGCGGTCTCGAAGCCTTGCACCGTCACGATCAGGCCAAAGCCGAGCCGCAAGGAGTCCCACAGGCCTAACCCCGGTGGCACGATATGCAGCGCGCCTGCCGAGACATCGCGCCCGAATTGCCATGCCAGCCCCAGCAAAAGCCCGGCGATGATCGCAAGCTTCAGCGTGACCGAGCCGTATTCGATCCGCTCAAGCGCGCGGAACCCGCCGCTCCAACCGGCTGCAGCCACGAAGACCAGTGCCGCGCTGGTCACCAGCCGCGCGCTCGTCTGTCCGTCCCAGGGCGTGAGCGAGACGGCGAAGGCGCCGAACAGGTTCAGGTAATAGGTGACGGAGATCACATAGGCGAAGGCCAGCGCCGCATCGGCGGTTTCCTCAAGCCATCCGGGCGCCGGATCATGACCGCTGGCGATCACGGCGATCGAGCTGCGGATCGCCGCGCCGAACCACCAGGCGACGAGGCACAGCAGCGCCATCGCCAGTGGCGCCCAATAGCCAAAGCGCAGATCGAGGATCGGTCCCAGCACCAGAAACCCCGAGCCGATGATCGAGGCGAGCGGCGTGATCATCGCGCGCCAACTGGCCCGCGCGCGCAGGCGCGGATGCGCCATCGCCACGATGACAAGGGCGCTGAGAGCGAGGATTGCCAGATCCAGAACCATGCGATTGCCTAACCTATCGCCCGGAAAAAGCGAAGGGGCGCGAAACCCGCGCCCCTTCTTGTCGTTACGTCGGTTCGGGCCCGATCAGAACCCGGCCTTGATCTTCTCGAACTCGGCCAGCTGACGCTCGCGCAGTTCGGGGTCGTTCGGGGTCTGTGCGAGGATCGGCGCGTCGATCGGCTGGATGCCCGCGGTTTCCTTTTCTTCCGCGGTGATCGCTTCCATCGCCTTCACGTTGGTGTGGCCATAGCCGATCTCGTCCAGAAGCGCCTTGCCCGCATCGGGGCGCAGCCAGGAGTTGATGAAGTCATAGGCCTTGTCTTCGCTGCCGGGGCCGTCCTTCATGTTGACGAAGCCGCAGAAGAACGAGGACGAACCCTCCGCCGCTTCACGCTGGAAGGCGACCGGGTAGCCGTCGGCCTGCAGATAGGCGACGCCGTCGTTCCACGACCACGAGATCAGCACTTCGCCCGAAGCCATGGTCTGCGCCTGTTCCGAGGGGTCGGCCCAGTAGCTTTGCACGTTCTTGTGAGCTTCGCGCAGCCAGGCGGCGGCGGCGTCGAACTGCTCGTCGGTGATGGTGGTCCAGTCGGTCACGCCGGTGGCCAGATAGGCCAGCGCCCAGACGTCATCCGAGCTGTCGGGCAGCGAGATGCGGCCCTGATATTTTGCGTTCAGGAACACGTCGAGCGAGGCGACGTCTTCGGCCGGGACTTCCTCGGGGTTGTAGGCGACGGCGGTCGCGCCCCAGTCGGTCGGGATGTACCAGACGCCCGCGTCATCCTTGAAGATCGGCGAGTTCAGGAATTTCGGGTCGATATTGGCGAATTCCGGAATGCGCGAGACGTCCCAGGGCTCGATCAGGCCGGCGTCGCGGTATTTCGACACCATCTGCGAGCAGGGGTGCGCGAGGTCGGCTTTGAAGCCCGAGGCGAGCTTCTGATAGGCTTCGTCGTCGTCGCCGTAGAAGGTGTAGGACGGATCGTCACCGTATTTCGCGGTGTAATCGGCAAAGAGCCCGGGCACTTCGAACCCGGCCCAGTCGAAGACCAGCAGTTCGGGATCGGCCGCCGAGGCGGGCAGGGCGGCGGCAAGCAGGGCCGTGCCGGCCATGAGCGAGGTAAGTTTTTTCATGTTTTTTTCCCTGTGGGTGGACTTGCATTGCCAAGACGCTATTGCGGCAAATTTCAACAGACAAGGGGGATTTACGTGCGCGTGAGCGTATTTGGGATGCCAGTGCCCGCATTTTGGGCATTTGGTCTGGACGGCGCCGCGCGAAAGCCTAGCTTCATCCCGAAACAGGAGAGCTGAATGGCTGAAAAACCGATCATCTTGCTGATCCGGCGCGAGATGCGCCTGCACGATCACCCGGCGCTGTTCGAGGCGGCGCGTTCGGGCGCGCCGGTCATTCCGCTGCTGATCCGCGATGATGATCTGGAGGGGCTTGGGGCCGCGCCGAAATGGCGGCTGGGACAGGCGATCGAGGCGTTTTCCGCCCGGCTCGCGGCGCAAGGCGCGCGGCTGATCCTGCGCAGTGGTGCCCCCGAGGCGGTGCTGCGCGCGCTGATCGCGGAGGCCGGGGCGGGGGCGGTTTATTGGACGCGGCGCTATCATCTGGCCGGGCGCGAGGCGGATGCGGCGCTTAAGGCCGCGTTGCGCGCAGACGGGGTCGGCGCGGAAAGCTTTGCGGGATCGCTCCTGCACGAGCCTTGGCAGATCGCCACGCAAGAGGGCGGTCCTTACCGCGTTTTCACCCCGTTCTGGAAGGCGCTGCGTGGCATCGGCGTCGCACCGCCTCTGCCCGCCCCGCAAGAGCTGCGCGCACCAATTCATTGGCCAGACAGCGAAAATCTTGCGGATTGGGCGATGGGCGCCGCGATGAACCGGGGCGCGGCGGTGGTCGCGCGCCATGCCCGGGTCGGCGAGGAAACCGCGCTCGCGCAGCTTGCCGAATTCTGCGACGGGCCGATCGAGGGCTATGCCACGGGCCGCGATTTCCCGGCGCGCCTGGCCACTTCGGGCCTTTCGGAGCCGCTCTCGGTCGGTGAAATCAGCCCGCGCCAGATCTGGCACGCGGGGCTGCGCGCGCGCGACGAAGGTCGCCCCGACGCCGAGGACTTCCTGCGCGAACTGGCCTGGCGCGATTTCGCCTGGCACCTGCTTTATCATTTCCCGCAGATGGAGCACGCGAACTGGCGCCCCGGCTGGGAGGGGTTTCCCTGGCGCGGTGACAGCCCCGTGGTAGAGCGCTGGCGGCGCGGCCAGACCGGCGAGCCCTTTGTCGATGCCGCGATGCGCGAGATGTTCGTGACCGGCCGGATGCACAACCGCGCGCGGATGATCGCGGCCTCCTACCTGACGAAACACCTGCTGACAGACTGGCGCGTGGGTCAGGCCTGGTTCGCCGAGTGCCTGACCGATTGGGACCGCGCCTCGAACGCGATGGGGTGGCAATGGGTGGCGGGCTGCGGCCCGGATGCCGCACCTTATTTCCGCATCTTCAACCCGGTGACGCAGGCGAAAAAATTCGACCCCGAGGGCGCCTATCTGCGCGCCTGGATCGCCGAGGGGCAACGCCATCCGCCAGATACGGCGCTTGCCTTTTTCGAGGCCGCGCCGCGATCCTGGGGCCTGTCGCCCGGGGCGCCTCCGCCGCGCCCCCTTGTCGATCTGGCCGAGGGCCGGACGCGGGCGCTCGCGGCCTATGAAACCCTGCGCCGGGCCGGAGGCTGACCTCAGGGAAGACCATATTTCAGCCACATTTCCCCTGTATTTTTCTCGTTCAGGGAAAGTTCTAGTAAGATTTTAGGGAACCGTCATGCAACGGGTTGTTCTGCGCAAGGCATCGCATGGGATGCCGACCATGGGTCGCCTCTTCGGAGGCGCCGGACTTGCTGCCACCGGGTATCTGGCTGGCGCGGCGATCGTGCCTTTGCTGCCGCAGGCGATGAAGGGGGCGGCGATCCTGCCGGTCGTCGCTGCAAGCTTCGGGTTGCTGATCGGTTGGCGCGTGATCGGGCGCTTCCCGGGCAAGACGATGCGCGAGGCGGTTCTGACCGGGCTCAAGGCGGCGAGCTTCGTGCTGATCTGGGCGATGATCTATCTCGGGCTGGTGCAGATGCTGCGCCAGGCGATGCGCAACCGTTATGACTCGGTCACCGAGGCGGTGGTCGATATCCTCAACCAGGGCCTGCAATTCGCGATCATGGCGGCGCATCCGATGGTTCTCGGCAGCCTGCTTGTCGGCGGCGCGCTTTCCGGTATGGTCGCGCTGTGGGGGCATCGCAAGCTGCGCTGAGAACAGGGCCGGCCCCCGCGTGAGGAGCTGGCACCTTGAGCGAATTTTTCTTTTTCTATGGCACCTTGCGCCACGAGGCCCTGCTGTCTGCCGTGGTCGGGCGCAAGCTTGCGCCGCAACGCGCGGTGCTGCCGCGCACGTGTCTGGTCGAGGCGCGTGACGGCACGCGGGAGCTGGCCTTTCCGATCCCGGTGCCGGGGCCTGACGGGCTGGAAGGGGTGATGGTCGCGCTGTCCGCGAAAGAGCGTGCGCGCCTCGATTATTACGAAGCCGGGTTTCAGCGTGACCGGGCGCAGGTGCTGAGCAATGGCCAGCCGACCGATGTCTGGCTCTATCGCCCGGCGCCGGGCCGCTGGCAGCAGGGCGCGTCGTGGGAGTTCGCGCATTGGCAGGCGCGCTGGGGCGCGATCGCGGTGGCGGCGGCGCAGGAATTCATGCGCGGTTTCGGATCGGTGCCTGCCGATCGCGCGCTGGCGCGCTACCCGCAGATGCTGGTGCGGGCTGCCTCGCGGCTTCGGGCCGAAGCCATGCCGACCCCCGCCGAGCTGCGCCGTCAGGCCCAGCCCGAAGACATCGTGATCGAGGCCGAAACCGTTGGCTATGCGCATTTCTTCGCGGTCGAGGATTACCGCCTACGCCACCGCACCTTTTCCGGTGGCGAGACCGCGCCGCTCGACCGCGCGGTCTTTGTCTCGGGCGACGCCGCCTGCGTGCTGCCCTATGATCCGGTGCGTGATCGCGTCTTGTTGATCGAACAGTTCCGGCCTGGCCCGATGGCGCGGGGCGATCGCAACCCCTGGATGCTGGAGCCGATCGCGGGGCGGGTCGATCCGTTCGAGACCCCCGAAGAGGCCGTGCGCCGCGAGGCGGTGGAAGAGGCGGGGCTGTCGGTCGGGCGCCTGATCGTCGCGCCAAACTATTACCCGACGCCCGGTGCGAAATCGGAATTCATCTATAATTTCATTGCTTTGACGGAGCTTTCTGATGGCGTTGGCAGCCCCGGCGGGATGATCGACGAGGGCGAGGATATCCGCCCGCATCTGGTCTCCTTCGCCCAGCTCGAAGGGCTTCTGGCGTCGGGCGAGTTGCTGAACGGGCCGGCGGTGCTGTTGACGCTGTGGCTGGCGCGGCTGCGCCCCGAGCTGCGCGCCGCCGCCGGGGCCTAAGGCGCCGAAAATCCGGTGATTTGGCTTGAGGCCCGCCGCCTGCCGCCCTAAGTCTGGGAGCAAGGGAAAAAATCACCGCCTTCAGGAGGGACATGATGCGCATCTGTCAGGATCTGGCGCAGGCCGTCGGGAACACGCCGCTGATCAAACTGCGCAAGGCTTCGGAAGAGACCGGCTGCACGATCCTCGGCAAAGCGGAGTTTCTGAACCCGGGCCAGTCCGTGAAGGACCGCGCGGCGCTGTTCATCATCCGCGATGCGATCGCGCGTGGCGATCTGAAGCCGGGCGGCACGATCGTCGAGGGCACGGCGGGCAATACCGGTATCGGGCTGGCGCTGGTGGGGGCCTCGATGGGCTTCCGCACCGTGATCGTCATCCCCGAGACGCAGAGCCAGGAAAAGAAGGACATGCTGCGCCTTGCCGGGGCCGAGCTGGTCGAGGTTCCGGCCGCACCCTACAAGAACCCCAACAATTATGTGCGCTATTCGGGCCGTCTGGCGGCCGAGCTTGCGCGCAGCGAACCCAATGGCGCGATCTGGGCGAACCAGTTCGACAACGTGGCCAACCGTCAGGCCCATATCGAGACCACCGCCCCCGAGATCTGGGAGCAGACCGGCGGCAAGGTCGACGGGTTTGTCTGTGCGGTGGGCTCTGGCGGGACGCTCGCGGGCGTCGGCATGGGGCTGCAGCCCAAGGGCGTCAAGATCGCGCTGGCCGACCCCGAGGGCGCGGCGCTTTACAGCTATTACACCAGCGGCGAGCTGAAATCCGAGGGCTCCTCGATCACCGAGGGCATCGGGCAGGGGCGGATCACCGCCAACCTTGAAGGCTTTACCCCCGACATGGCCTATCGCATCCCCGACAGCGAGGCGCTGCCGGTGGTCTTCGACCTGCTGGCCGAGGAAGGTCTGTGCCTTGGCGGTTCGTCGGGCGTGAACGTGGCGGGCGCGATCCGCATGGCGCGCGAGATGGGCCCGGACCACACCATCGTCACGGTGCTCTGCGATTACGGCACGCGCTATCAGTCCAAACTGTTCAATCCCGAGTTCCTGCGCTTCAAGGGGCTGCCGGTGCCGGGCTGGCTGGACGGCGCGGGGCGCAAGCTGCCGGAGGTGTTCGAGGCATGATGCGGCGCGTCTTCCTCGCACTCGTCCTGGCCCTGGCCCTGCCGGTCATCGCCTTTGCCCAGGCGACGGCGCCCGACTATGCGGCCTGGGAGAAGCTGGCCGAGCACAGCACGGTGGTGCTCGAACAGGCGCAGGAAGAAAGCACGCTGATTACCGACGAGGCGCTCTCGCAGCTGCGCTCGCAGGTGGTGAAATGGCGCAACCAGTTCGAAGAGGCGCAAAGCCTCAACGCCGATCAGATCGAGACGGTGAAGAACCAGATCACCGCGCTTGGTCCGGCACCCGCCGAAGGCGCGACCGAGGATGAGGCGATCGCGAAGCGCCGCGCCGAGCTGAATGACACGCTGGCCAAGCTGCAGGCGCCCGGCATCGCGGCAACCGAAGCCGCGAGCCATGCCGATGGCGTCATTCGCAACATCGACCGCGAGGTGCGCGACCGTCAGGCCGACAAGCTGTTGCGACTCTCGCCCTCGGCGGCGAACCCGGTCAACTGGCCCGCCGCCGTGTCGATGTTCCGCTGGATGGGCGCGTGGATTTACGACGAAACGGTCTGGCGTTTCAGCCGCCCGTTCAACTGGGAAACGCTGCGCAACAACGCGCCGCTGATCGTCACGCTGGTGCTGATGGCGGGGCTGTTGCTGGCGCGTGGCAGCTACTGGATGGGCCGGATCTCGCGCTGGCTGCTGACCAAGACGCAGATGCGCGGGCGCGAACTGGCCTCGGCGCTGGTGTCTCTGGGGCAGGTGATCTTGCCGGTTCTGGGCGCGGTGATGCTGGCCGAGGCGGCCGCTAAAACGGCGCTGTTCGGCCCGATCCTGATGCAGCTTTTCAGATATGCGCCGGTCGTTTTGCTGACGGTTCTGTTCGCCAATTGGCTGGGGCGCAAGATTTTCGCGCCGCAGGCCGAAGATCGCAGCGCGATGACCCTGTCGGACGAGCGCCGCGCCGAGGCCCGGTTCCACGTGCTGATGCTGGGGCTTGCGATGGGCTTGCAGCAGTTGCTGACGGTCTGGATCGCGCCGCGTGCGCAGGATTACCTCGGCGGCTCGGGCACGATTGCCGCCGAAAAGGCGCAAGAGGTGGCCCTGCGCGCCGATACCGCGCTGTCGGTGCTGGCCGCGCCGTTGCTGATCTTCGCCGGGATGCTCCTGTTCCGGGTTGGCCAATTGCTGCGCCATTATCACGCCGCGAACCGTGAGGGTGACGAAGAAGCGGCCTTCCGCGACAAGCTTTTGCACCTGATCGGCACCGCCGCGATCGTGATCGCGGTCGTCTCGCCGACGCTCGGGGTGATCGGCTATGTCTCGGCGGCGAATGCGATGATGTGGCCGGCGATCCTGACGCTTGGCGTCTTCGCGCTGATTTCCGTTCTCCACCGTCTGATCATCGAGCTTTACGCGCTGGTGCTGCGCCGCGATGCGGCTGAGCCCGACGCGCTGGTGCCGGTGGTGGCGCTGATGCTGCTCAGCCTTGGGGCGCTGCCGGTGCTGGCGCTGATCTGGGGCGCACGCGTCGAAGACCTCCGCGAACTCTGGACCCATTTCCAGTCCGGCTTCGCGATCGGCGGGGTTCAGATCTCGCCCGGCATCTTCATGACCTTCGCGGTTGTTTTCGTGCTCGGCTTCATGCTGACGCGGCTGGTGCAAGGCGGCCTGCGTTCGAGCGTGCTGCCCAAGACGCGGATCGACAAGGGCGGCCAGAACGCGATCCTGTCGGGGGTCGGTTATATCGGCATCTTCCTCTCGGCGCTGATCGCGATTTCCACCGCCGGGATCGACCTCAGCTCGCTCGCGATCGTCGCCGGTGCGCTGTCAGTGGGTATCGGTTTCGGCCTGCAGACCATCGTGCAGAACTTCGTTTCGGGGATCATCCTGCTGATCGAGCGCCCGATTTCCGAAGGCGACCTGATCGAGGTCAACGGCCAGATGGGCACGGTGCGCGCGATCTCGGTGCGCTCGACCCGGATCGAGACCCTCGACCGCTATGACCTGATCGTGCCTAACGGCGACCTGATCGCGGGGCAGGTGACGAACCTGACGCGCGGCAATGTGATGGGGCGGCTGGTGCTGCCGGTGGGGGTGGCCTATGGCTCCGACACCCGCCGCGTCGCCGAGATCCTGCGCGAGATCGCCGAGAACCAGCCCACCGTGATGATGAACCCCGCGCCGCAGGTGCTGTTCGTGGGGTTTGGCGCCGACAGCCTCGATTTCGAGATGCGGGTGATCCTGTCGGATGTGAATTTCCGGGTTCCTGTTCAGACCGAGATCAACCACCAGATCGCCGAGCGCTTCGCCGCCGAGGGCATCGAGATTCCCTTCGCGCAGCGCGACATCTGGATCCGCAACCCCGAGGCGCTGGTGCCGGGCCACAAGCCCGCCCCTGCCAAGCCGGTTGACGCCGACGAACCTGAGGCCGCCACCGAGGCGCCGATGTCCGAGGCCGTCGAGCCTGCCGCCCCGGTGCGGCTCTCGGATAATGACGGCAGCGAAGAGGGCGACGATTAATGACCGAGCCGCACTATCGCGCCGCCCCCTATGCGCGCGACTTCGACACGGTGGTGCGGGCGATCACGCCCGAGGGCGGCATCATCTGTGCGGACACGATCTTTTATCCGACCGGTGGCGGCCAGCCCGGCGATGCGGGCCGCCTGGTCTGGGACGGGGGCGCGATCGAGATCGCCACCGCGATCAAGGCCCCCGAGGGCGCGCCGGGCACGGTGATCCTCGTGCCGGCCGAGCCGACACCTCTGCCGCCGCCCGGCACACCCGTGACCCAGCATCTCGACTGGGAACGCCGCCACCGTCACATGCGCGTCCACACCGCGCTCCATCTTCTGTCGGTGGTGATCCCGCTGCCGGTCACCGGCGGCCAGATCGGCGCCGAGAAGGGGCGGCTCGATTTCGACATGGAGACCCCGCCCGAAGACATCGCCGCCCTGCAGGCGCAGCTCGAGGAACTGGTCGCCGCCGATCTGCCGGTGACCGAGGACTGGATTTCCGATGCCGAGCTCGACGCCAATCCGGGGCTGGTCAAAACCATGTCGGTGGCGCCGCCCAAGGGGCAGGGCCGCGTGCGCCTGATCCGGATCGGGCAGGGCGCAACCCAGGTCGATCTGCAGCCCTGCGGCGGCACCCATGTCGCCTCGACCGGCGAGATCGGCGCGCTCCGCCTCGGCAAGATCGAAAAGAAAGGCCGCCAGAACCGCCGGGTCTACCTGCATCTGGACTAGGCGCCCGCCTTTTCCTTGACCGGACCGCCTCCGCCGCGCAGTCTCTGCGCAAAGGAGTTCCGATGTTCAAAAAATCCATTTCCGCCGCCGCTCTTTGCCTCTTGCTCGCGGGTTGCGAGGTGCCCGTCATCATCGCCGCCGAAGCCAATGACGGCAAATGGGGCGGCAAGGGCCAGAGCATGTTCGAGATCGAGTTCCCCGCCGTGATGATCGTGCAGGTCGACGGGCTGGAGGAAGAGGTGCTGAAAGGGCCGCTTCTGGGGCATGCCAATGGCACCGCGCGCTATACGCTGACCGGGCCGAACTGGGGCACCTGCGAGGGGGCCTATACCAAGGAAGGCCTCAGCACGATGACCTGCGCGAACGGCTTCGACGTCGCAATCGACATCGGAGAGCGGCGCTCCAAAATGTCGGGGCATTACATCGTGTCCGGTGAGGAAAAGGGCCATGCCTTCCGCTCGATCCTCGGCTGGGGCAAGGAAGCCGACGAGGCGCAATTGCGCGCGCTCCTCGCCGCCTCGAACGGCTGATCCCTTTCATCGAGCCGAAAATACTCTGGGGTGAATTGGCGCGAGCCAAGAGGGGCAACGCCCCTTCGCCCGGCCTCAGTCGTGCTGATCGGGCAGACCTTCGCGCGACAGCATCACCGCGAGCGGCCGCAGCGTCGCCGATTGCGCGCTCACGATCATCAGCGCGACCATGATCGGTACTGCCAGGAACATCCCCGGCAGCCCCCAGACAGCGCCCCAGAACGCGAGCGAGATGATGATGCCAAAGCTCGAGAGCCGCAGCGCGCGCCCCATCAGCATCGGGTCGATCACATTGCCGATGACGAATTGCAAAAGCCCGGTCACCACAAAGGTCACCAGCGCGTTCGAGACATCCTGCGTCACGACATAGACCGCCAGCGCCGCGATCACCGTGGCGATGATCGAGCCGATCGAGGGGATGAAATTCAGCGCGAAGGTCAGGATCGCGACCGGCATCGCCAGCCCGAACCCCGCCACCTTGAAGATGCCGTAAACCGCCGCCCCGGTGATCACCGAGACCATCGCCTTCACCAGCAGATAGCGGTTCACCCGGTGCATGATCGAGGCGCCCGTCTTCGCCACCCGCCGCGCCGAGTGCTCGTTGCCCATCAGGCTGACGAGTTTCGCGTGAAACCAGATCCGCTCGGCAAACAGGAAACCCACGAACAGCGTGATCAGCACGGTGGCCGACAACAGGTTCGAGGCCTGCCCGGCCAGCGTGCTCAGATAGCCGCCGATCTCGAATTTCTGCATCGATTCCAGCACCGCCGCCTCGACATCGGCGCCCATCCAGCGAAACAGCTCGGCAATCGCACGCTGCGCGGGCTCGGCATAGGTGACAAGCATCGTTACCACCTCGTTGGCCTGCGCGATTAGTATCGCCGACAGCGTGAACAGACCCGAGGCAATCAGCCCCACCGCCACCAGCGACGCCAGCCAGTTCGGAATTCGAGCCGGGCCCAGATGCAGCCGCCGGATCGCGTTGATCGCTTCTGATGTCAGCGAGAACAGGATGATCGCGATCGCCAGTGAAATCAGGATGAACCGCGCCTGAACCAGCAAGAACAGCACCAGCGCGAAGGCGATGATCCCGAGCAGCACATTGGTCAGCTGACGCGGCTCTCGTGCCCGTCCACCCAAGAGCGGCTCGGTCTGATCCTGGTTGTCATGGTCCTTCATCTGCATCCGTTTTCCCACGCCCGCACATGCCGCGGGCCAATTGATGCTAGAGGCGCACCGGGGGCGAGGCAAGCACGCAACCCCCTCCGATCCCGAGAAGTTTCGCGCCCACGGCTTTTCCCGCATCTCGCCCTTGCATCCTCCCCCCGGTTTCGCATAAACCCGGCGCCGGACGGGTGGCCGAGTGGTCGAAGGCGCACGCCTGGAAAGTGTGTAGGCGGGGAACCGTCTCGAGGGTTCGAATCCCTTCCCGTCCGCCACCATCACCCTATCGAACACGTTCATGTCGCCCTTTGGAGGCATAATTCCTCCTGTTTTCAAAAGGGTTTGCCGGGTGGATGCGAACCGCTGAGACGCGGGGGCACTGTGATTTCCGTCTCTGAATGGCCTCTCGTCTCTGGTCGGGCGAACCGCACCGATTTCGGTTCGGTCGAAATTTTTCTCGCGTTTCCAATGGTCTGAATCGCAGCCCCGCCAAAACTGCGCACCCTGTTCCCTGCGCTATTGATCGGAACAGAGACCGAACAAGCAGGAGGCGTAGCCCTTGGGGGTGTTGGTCGGGTGGCGCGTAACGACGACGGCCTTTCGGTCCGAAGCCTCCAGACTTGCACGCAGATGATGCGTTGCATATATACGCAACATGAAACAAGGAGGTCAAAGTTTCGGCTCCCATCTGCGCAGCTTGCGCGAGGCGAAGGCGCGGACCGATCCGGCCTTTTCGCTCCGGCAGTTGGCGCAGCGCTGCGGGGTAACGCCGCCCTACCTGTCGCGCCTCGAACGTGACGAGGTCGCGCCGCCGAGTGAAGAGGTGTTGCGCCTGCTGGCGGCTGAACTGGGTGAGGACACAGACGTGATGCTGGCGCTTGGCGGAAAGATCTCGACCGACCTGCGGGCCGCTATCCTCGCAAGGCCAAAGCTGTTTGCGGAGCTGATCCGCAGTCTGAAGGACGTGCCCGATCATGCCGTACTGCGCCTTGTACGCGATGTTGCGGACGGTGACTGGTAACTAGAATAGGAGAGCATCCATGCCCACACTCGAGAACAACGCCCTTGTCTTCCGCTTTCTCGAGATCGACCCGGAGGCGCGATTTTCCATCGACTTCCAGCGGACGCTGCGCATCCCCGACAGTGAACGCGACTATCCATTGCCGCCGGGCTTCGGACGGTTCCCACTGCGCCATGTCGAGGACTATGCCGCCTTGCCCGCCCACACGCGACGCCGCGGCGGGGTAATCCTGCCCCTGTGGCAGGCCGAGGCTCTTTGGTTGAATTTCGGCGGCGGATGGGGGGGCGACCTTCCTGTCGCGGTCAAGGTTGCGGCGGGAAAGATCAATGCCGTGACCGGAGAAACTTGGACCGCGCCCCTGAACCGCAATCCGCAGGATTACGTGGTCTGGCCCGAGCAACCGTGGCTCGATGGGTTCGCGATCGAACCTGGCGTGATCCGGCAATTCGTCGCCATGCCGCTGGGCGAAGGCTACTCTGTTGAGGAGCAGCTGACGGAGGATGCGGAATGGGGCGGACTTCAGATCTCCGTTACGCCGATGCGGCGGGAAGCATGGGAGCGGTTAAAGACGTCACACTCAGTTGGCCTTATGGAGGAGGTTGCTTTTTCCATGTCGTCGTGCGCCAGCGCCGAGATGGGTCTCGGCGCAGGTGGGCGGATGCGGCAATCCATTGAGAGTGACCCCTATACGCTCGAGGACTGGGACCAGCGCGCGACACAGCGGGTCTTCGTCACGCTCTGGCATGCGAGCCGTTGGCGCGCGTTGACCGGAGAGCCGGTGCCGACCGAACCGCCCTCGGCGGAGGACTACGCCCGCGCGGGTCTACCGTGGTTCCAGCACTATGGCCGTGGCGCGGAGCCTTTGCATGGATCTGACCGACTTGCCGGAGTGAAATCCGTGGGTACGCTGCATAGCGAAAAAACCGAGACGTCCTTTCCCGGCTCACATGATGTGGCGACACCCGAGCCGGTCCGCTTGGGGCCGGGCGCAAAGGGTCCGCGCGAGATCAAGCACGGGCTCGATTGGTAGAAGACGTCCTATAGCAATTGCGTGGCGGGAACGCCCCCGTGCTCATTGCGTGGCATGGTCGTTTACCAAGATCGAATGGACGACAAACTTGATCGCGTGATGTCCTGTCGAGGCCAGCCGTGGCGCGTGTTGGAAAAGCCGCGTCTCGGAAATGATGTACTTCCGACCCACCGGGCCGACATAGCGGATAACCGTTTCAGGGCTGTTCCATTTGCGGGAAGAATTTCATGAACGACGACAATGCATTTATCCTCCTACTGCTTCTCGTGGCTCTCATTCTCTGGTTCGTCTTCCTGGGGCCCAAGGCACGGGAAGCGCGAGCGGAACGGAAAAAGCGCGCTGCCGAAGAGGCCGCGCGACGCGCTGCCGAGCTTGAACGGCTCAAGGGCGAGCGTGAAGAGTTACTGAAGAAGATCCGTAGTGCCGCACCTGATTTCATTCTGAGAGCGCGTCTCGAATTTGAGCGAGAGTTTCGTGCCCGGGGGGGTGAGGGGTTCTTCGGGCAGGAAATGTCGCCGCTCGTGTGCTTCGGTTATCGTGTCGGCAAAACGAAGGGCAGAACCGAGGCGGAGCGACATGCAATCTTGGAATACGCGGTAGTCGCCGATCTTGATGCAAGCCTCCCGTTCCTGCCAGCTGAGTACAGGAGCGATTGGGGTGCGCCACTTAGCATCACGCGGTTCAATCGTATCTACTCGCACCTGCAGAACGTGGCCGATCTGCGTGAAGGTCGAAAAAACTTCAACACGGCCGTTTCCCATTGGCGAGCCGACGCGCGATGGTTTCACGCGCACAAGCGCCAGCTTGTGGAGAAGTTTCGAGTGCTGGCTATTCACTGACCGTCAGTCAAACACCCGCGCCGATTGCTCGTCCCAAGGCAGCGAGGCGACGAAGCACAGGTCGTAGAGGCTGATCGCGCAGGGTTCGCGGTGCACGACCAGTCGCTCGAGGACGTCCGGTGCCAGCCAAGCGAGGCGCAGGAGGCGGCTGACGTAGCGGTCGGAGAGGCCTTCCTCCGCGGCGAGATCGGCGATGGTGGTCACCTCGCCGCGCTCCATCCGCTGCCGCCATGACCATGCCCGGCCGATGGCGCGGAGCACGCGGGGATCCTGTCCCGGCGGCGGGTCCGAAGTCTCGCTGTCCCGCGGCGGCAGGATCCGAGGCCGGCCGCCGCGTTTGCGGACCGTGAGCGGGATGTGGACACGGATCGTCTCGTTCGCGGGCATCAGGCGGCGTCCTCCCGCGCGGGCGTCATCAGGCTGGCCAGCGCGCCGAGGCCGTCGTGGCGCAGGTCGATGTCGAGCCCGTCCTCGCCCACCGTCACGCGCGCCACGAGCAGCTGGACGACGCGGGCCTGCTCGGCCGGGATCAGTGCCTTCCAGAGATCGTCGAACTGCGTGAGCGCCGCCGTCACGGTGCCCTCGTCGAGGTCGGGCCGCTCCTTCTTCAGGGCCCTCGCGGTGCGCGCAATGACCTCCGGCGTGCGCAGCAGCCGTCGGATTTCTCCGATGACCGCTTCCTCCACCATGGCCGCCGGGAGCCGTTGAGGCCCGCGCAGCTCGGCCGTCGGGCGCTTTTGGATCACGTCCATCGAGACGTAGTAGCAGTAGCGCCTGTTGCCCTTCTTCGTGTGGTGCGGGGTCATCGCAGCGCCTGTCTCGGTGAATATCAGACCGCGCAGCAGCGCCGGCTCGGTGCTCCGGGTGCGCCCGGCGCGCTGGTTCCGGTTGGCGAGCGTCCCCTTGGGGATGAGGTTCGTGTTGCTCTGCGCGTCGTTGAAATCGTTCCAGAGACCGGTCATGGCGTGGGGTCCTTTCAGTTGGTGGGATCGGATTGAGGGGTCGCGGCGGGCGCCGGGATGCGCGGCGCGTCCGTCACGAGCGGGCGCGCATCGATCGGCAGCGGCTGGCGGATCTTCTCGATGAGCTGGCCGAGATGCGGCGGCTCGAGCGGGTCGAGACGACCGGAGCGGTCCTTGGCCGGGTAGCCCCAGCTGTTCTGCGTGTGGCAGACGAAGACCCGCTGCGGGACGCCGCTGTCGTCGGGCAGTGACGTGAGCGTCAGCACCTCGTCGACGATGCCGGGCAGCTCGAGCCCGGTCTTCGATCCGTCGATCTGCGGGACGAAGACCTTGCGATTGAAGTCGTCGAGCTTCTCGTCGAGGATCCCGACGAAGATAACGTTCTTCGACCGCGTGTGCTGGAGGTGGGTGAGCCAGGCGATCATCTCGCGCCCGTGCAGCCCGTAAGCCCCGCGGATATCCGGCTTCCCGGTCTTGTCCGAATGCGCCTCCGGCTGGCCCTTGCACCACTGGAAGGTGCGCCTGACCATCCGCCCCGGCGGTTTCGACGACCCCGCGCAAGGCTGGACCGGGGGCTACGCCATGGCAACGCTCGTCCTCGGTGCCGCTGGCGCCGCCATTGGCGCCAGCATCGGCGGCGCCATCCTCGGCGTGAGCGCCGCGACCATCGGCGGGTTCGTCGGTTCCACCATTGGCTCGGTGTTCGACAGCTGGATCGTGTCCTCGCTCGCGCCGACGCAGCGCATCGAGGGACCGCGGCTCGATAGCCTTCGGATTACGTCCTCGACCGAGGGTGCCGTCATCCCGCGCGTCTACGGCCGGATGCGCATGGGCGGGAACGTGATCTGGGCGACGGATTTCCGCGAGGAGACAAAGACCACCACGCAGGGCGGCGGCAAGGGCGGTGGGGGTGGCGGCAAGGTCAAGACCACCGAGTATCTCTACTACGCGAGCTTCGCGGTCGCGCTCTGCGAGGGCCCGATCACTGGCATCGGCCGCATCTGGGCGGACGGCAAGCTGCTAGACACCGCCGGGGTCACCTGGCGCTGGTATCCGGGCGACGAGAGCCAGACCGCGGACCCTTTCATCGCCGCCAAGATGGGTGCGGCGAACACCCCGGCCTATCGCGGCACGGCCTATGTGGTCTTCGAGGACCTGCCACTCGGCAACTACGGCAATCGCCTGCCGCAGCTTTCCTTTGAGGTCTTCCGCCCACTCGCGGATCCCGACACCGCCGAGGGGCTGACGCGGGCCGTCACAATGATCCCAGCCTCGGGCGAGTTCACCTACGCGACGACCGGCATCCGCAAAGGCAGCAGCGGGGCGCAGATTCCGGAGAACCTGAACGCGCTCTCGGACACCGCCGACATGGTGGTGGCGCTGGACCGCTTGCAGGCCATGGCGCCGAAGGTGGAAAGCGTCAGCCTCGTGGTCGCCTGGTTCGGGAACGACCTGCGCGTGGCCGACTGCACCATCCGGCCGGGCGTCGAGGTCTCGGAAAAGACCACGAACCCGCAGACATGGTCCGTCAACGGCGTGAGCCGGTCTGCCGCCCATCTCGTCAGCCGCGACGATCAGGACCGCCCCGTCTATGGCGGCACACCTGCCGATTTCGCCGTCGTCGAGGCGATCAAGGAGATGAAGGCGCGCGGCCTGCGTGTCACCTTCTATCCGTTCATCCTGATGGACGTGCCGTCCGGCAACCCGCTGCCGACCCCGTACAGCGATAACGCCGCCGAGACGGGCCAGCCAGCGTTCCCTTGGCGCGGCCGGATCACCTGCTCGCCCGCGGCGGGCTATGCCGGCAGCGTCGACAAGACCGCCACGGCGGCAAGCCAGGTCGCGGCCTTCTTTGGGAGCGCCAGCCCGTCCGATTTCACCGTCTCGGGCGAGACCGTCGCCTGGACCGGCGCGGCCGGCGACTGGGGCCTGCGTCGCATGGTGCTGCACTACGCCCATCTTTGCGCGGCAGCTGGCGGGGTCGACGCCTTCCTGATCGGGACCGAGATGCGCGGGCTCACCACGATCCGCTCGGGCGCCAGCACCTATCCGGCGGTACAGGCGTTCAAGGACTTGGCGACCGATGTGCGGAGCATCCTCGGCGCGGGCACGGCGATCAGCTATGCAGCCGACTGGTCGGAGTATTTCGGCCACCAGCCGGGCGATGGCTCGGGCGACGTATTTTTCCATCTCGACCCGCTCTGGGCGGACGGCAACGTCGATTTCGTCGGGATCGACAACTACATGCCGCTGTCCGACTGGCGCGACGGCTTCGAGCATGCCGATGCGCAGGAGGGCTGGCCTGCGATCTATGACCGGGCCTACCTGCAGACGAACATCGCGGGCGGCGAAGGTTTCGACTGGTTCTACACCAGCGCGGCGGATCGCACCGCGCAGGTCCGCACCCCGATCACCGATGGTGCCGCCAGCAAGCCGTGGGTCTTCCGCTACAAGGATCTGCGTGCCTGGTGGTCGAACGCGCATTACGACCGCCCGGGCGGGGTGGAAAGCGGCACGCCGACGGCATGGGCGCCGCAATCCAAGCCGATCTGGTTCACCGAGCTCGGCTGTCCGGCCATCGACCGGGGCACCAACCAGCCGAACGTCTTCTTCGACCCGAAGTCGTCCGAGAGCTTCACGCCGCATTTCTCGCGGGGCTGGCGCGATGACGCCATCCAGCGCGCCTATCTGGAGGCGACGTACCTCTGGTGGGGCGAGGCCGCGAACAACCCGCTGTCCTCGGTCTACGGCGGCCGCATGGTGCATGTGCCGGAATGCGCCGCCTGGACCTGGGACGCGCGGCCCTATCCGTTCTTTCCGGCGCTGACCGATGTCTGGACGGACGGGGCGAACTGGCGGCTCGGCCACTGGCTGACCGGGCGGCTGGGCGCGGTGTCGCTGGCGGCGCTCGTGCGGCACCTCTGCCTGCGCGCGGGGCTCCCGGAGTCCCGGATCGACGTCACGGGCCTCTGGGGCGCGGTCGAGGGCTACGCCATCACGGCGCTCGAAAGCCCGCGCGCCTCGATCACCACGCTGTCGCGGCATTTCGGCTTCGATGCCGTCGAGACCGAGGGGGTGATCCGCTTCTTCATGCGCGGCCGGGCCTCCGTCGCCACGCTCGTGCCCGACGATCTCGTGGCCGCCCGCGAGGGCGACGTGCTGGAACTGACGCGGGGCCAGGAGACGGAACTACCGCAGGCCCTGAAATGGCAGGTCGCTCGCGCCGACGAGGATTACGACGCGGCCCTCGTCGAGGCCCGACGCATCACCGTCGACACGACGCGGATCGCCTCTGAGTCCTTTCCGATGGCTGTGCCCCCCGAAGAGGCCGAGCGGCGCTGCCGCCGCGCGCTGATGGAGGCGTGGGTGGGTCGCGAGACGGCGGCGTTCCGTCTGCCGCCCTCGCGCCTGGCACTCGATCCGGCCGATGCGATCCAACTGGAGCATGACGGGCGGCTGGTCGATCTGCGGCTCGTCTCCATCGCCGACGCCGACGCGCGCGGGATCGAGGCGGTCCGCCAGGACCGCGCGACCTACGACCTGCCGCCCGGCGATCCCCGCGCGGCCTCGCTGACGCGGGCCGTCGTGTTCGGCGCGCCGGATACGGTGCTGATGGACCTGCCGCAGCTGACCGAGGACCAGCCCGCGCATCGGCCGTTCGCGGCGGCGCATGCCGTGCCGTGGCCCGGCGAGATCGCGGTATTCCGTAGTCCGTCGACGGACGGCTTCGAACTGCTCACCAGCTTCGGGACGCGGGCCCGGATCGGCACCTTGGTCTCGGATTTCTACGCCGGACCCACTTCGCGTTTCGACCTCGGCAATGTCCTCGCGGTCGATCTGCTGACCGGCACGCTGGAGAGCGTCACCGACCTGACCCTGTTCGGCGGGGCGAACGCGCTGGCCATCGAGAGCGCGCCCGGCGTCTGGGAGATCGTGCAGGCGGGTGTGGCCGAGTTGCTGGCGCCGGGCCGCTATCGTCTGACGCGCCTCCTGCGCGGCCAGCGCGGCACGGAAAACGCCATGGGCAATCCGGCTCCTGCGGGCGCGCGGGTGGTGGTGCTCGACGACAGCCTCGCATCGCTGCCGATCGCCGAAGCCAATCTCGGCATCCCGTGGAACTGGCGCATCGGCCCGGCGAGCCGCCCGGTCAGCGACGAGACCTATGTCGCGCAATCCTTCACGCCTCAGGGCGCGGGGCTGCGGCCGTTCTCGGTCGCCCATGTCCAGCAGCCATGGCGCAAGTCGCGCACGGCCGGCGATCTGACGATCCGCTGGACACGCCGGTCCCGAGCCCTCGCGGCGGACAGCTGGGGCGGGCTCGAGGTGCCGCTGGCCGAGGAGCTCGAAGCCTACGAGGTCGAGATCTTCGACGGCGCCACTGTGAAGCGGGTGCTGAGCACCGCCACCACCAGCGCGGTCTACACCGCCGCCCAGCAGACCGCCGACTGGGGCGCGCCGCTCGGGCCCGGCGACACGCTCGACATCCGCATCTACCAGCTCTCCGCCCTCGTCGGGCGGGGCGCACCAAAGACCGTCACGCTGATACTCTGAAGGCCATCCCATGTCCGACGCCACGACCCATCTCCTGCTGCCCTTCATCCTCGCGGCGCAGGCCCAGAAGCACGTCACCCACAACGAGGCGCTGCGGCTGCTCGACGGGCTCGTCCAGCTCTCCGTGCTC
Source organism: Pseudothioclava arenosa (assembly GCF_002358085.1). Lineage (GTDB taxonomy): Bacteria > Pseudomonadota > Alphaproteobacteria > Rhodobacterales > Rhodobacteraceae > Pseudothioclava > Pseudothioclava arenosa. The sequence goes on along the minus strand of NZ_NTJD01000010.1, from coordinate 34,728 downwards.
GACCGCGATCTGACCGTGCCGCCCGCAAGCCCAGCCGATGGCGATCGCTACATCGTCGGTTCGGGCGCCACCGGCGACTGGGCGGGCTGGGACCTGAACGTGGTGCTCTGGACCGACGGCGTCTGGCTGCGTCTGCCGCCGCGGACCGGCTGGCGGGCGTGGGTCGAGGACGAGGGACTGCTTCTGGTCTACGACGGCGCGGGCTGGATCGGCACCACGCCATCGACGCTGCAGAACATGGCACTGCTCGGGCTCGGCACAACGGCGGATGCGTCGAACCCGTTCGCGGCCAAGCTGAACGCCGCGCTCTGGACCGCGAAGACGGTGGCCGAGGGCGGCACGGGCGATCTGTTCTACACCATGAACAAGGAGGCTGCGGGCGACGATCTCGGGCTCACCCTGCAGACCGGCTTCGTGACCAAGGCGCTTGTGGGCCTCTTCGGCTCGGACCGCTTCCGGCTCGCGGTCTCGGCCGATGGCAGCACCTTCTTCGACGGGCTGAGCGTCGACAACGCCACCGGCATCGTCGACCAGCCCCGGCTGCCCCGCTTCAAGGCGTACACCAACTACGACAACTATGTGGGCGTCGGGACCTGGACGAAGATCGCGATCAACAACACAGACTATAACGATCAGGGCGCCTTCGATGCCGCCAACAACCGCTTCGTGGCCCCGGTGGACGGCACCTACCTCTTCGGCGCGACGCTCCTCTACAAGGTGAACGCCAGCACATTGGCGCGGATGAGCGGACGGCTCGCCCTGAACGGCACGACCGAAATCCGCGGGTCGCGGGGCGAGATCAGCGGGGTGCACGTCTCGGAGGCTACGGCGCTCTGGCTGCAGACGATGGTGTCGCTCACCGCCGGTGACACCGTCGAACTGCAAGGCAACTTCCGCGCCGCGGACGGCTACTTCGCGGCCGACCAGACGTCCTTCTGGGGCATGAAGATCGGCTGAGGGAGGCACACGATGGCGCCACAACGCCCGGAGGACGGCTTCGTCCGTATGCCGGAGCACGAGTTCGAGGCGATCGCGCATCGCTGAGGTGGTGCTGCAGGCAGTCGATATTGGTTAATAAAAGCAATCGCGCTTCAGAGTCTGGCCACCTTGCGCCTTAGGCGAGCGGCTGCCTCTTCTCGAAACATTTCTTCCCCCTGACGCCGCATCTCTCGGATCACCCCGTCAATCTTGATTTCAGCCGCCTTTAGCTGTGGGGGAGAAATGTGGACGTTAGCCTCATCGCCGGGAATTCCTCGAAATGAGGTCTCAGAAAGCATCGGTGTCCGATGAGCGAGGCGAGCCGGCTGCATTCGGACAAGGAGACCGTGGGGTCTGTTCGGTATCAGTTCGTCCCGAAGACGACGGTGCAGATCATCCGCGTCGTTTGCGCCGCTTGCGGTCTCGAGATATGCGGCAGCGATCTCGTGGGATAGGACCAGCTGCTCCGCGGACGCGCGCCTGTTCGCGTTGACGTCATCAATGCCTTTCTCGACGGCGCGGATCTCGTCCGCTAGCGCCTTTGCCAGTTCGGCTTCGACCGGCGCCGAGTCGGCCTCTCCAACCGTGGCATTCGGATCAATCTCAATCTCCTTAAGGTCAGCGACCCGTAGCGCACTGACCGGACCGGTCGTAGTGGCAACACAGAAGCCGACTCTCTCGATCCCGTTGTTTCCGAGTGCCCCTGAAACACTGACACGCGCCATCCACCCCGCGTGCAAATCCGGGAGCTGTTCCAAGAGATGATCGAAGGCGGGAGCGCCGTAGGACGCGAACTCTAGCGTAGTCCGAACCTCAGGCGGAGGCCGATCAAGAAGTTCCCGTGATGCGGTGATATGAGAAACCCGTCCGTCCTCGTAACGAAGGGCGAAGATACCGGGATGTTCGGTCACGGAGAGAAGATGCGGGGCCACTTTTGCGAGGGAAGTCAGCGCGACATCAATGTCCGCCAACGAGACTGGGGCGGCGAAGTCGCCCGACCGCTCCCAGGCCCGGTAGAACTCCTGCAGCTCCTTTGGCGGAATCTCGAGGGCCTCAGCCGCCGCTTTGGATCGACGTAGCCGTTCGGCCGCTTCTGTCTCTATCCGCCGGAGCTCGTCGGCCGAGACACTAGGGTTCTCGAGGGCTCGGAAGTCTGCCTCGGTGACCGGCAGCAGTGCGATTTGTTGTGGGCCAACTATCAGGCCCGCCTCCGCGAGACGGGAGAGGAGCCGCCCGTAGACCCGCTCCTCCGCCGACCCGGCGTAAGCGTAGTTCGCGACGAAGATCTCATCATACTTCTGGCCGATCCGGTCGATGCGCCCGATCCGCTGCTCCACCTTCGCCGGGTTCCAAGGAAGGTCAAAGTTTATCAGCAGGTCTGCGGTCTGGAGATTCAGCCCTTCAGCCGCGGCGTCCGTACACAGCAGGACGTCGATATCCCCGCGGACGAAGCTTTGGGTGATCTCGAGGCGTGTGGTGCTGATCATCTTCCCAGCGGCAGGGTCGTAACGGCTGCCGCCCGCCCCGGAGAAGGTGCCAACCAGCGCGCTAGGCATCCGGGAGCGGAGCTCGTCGACCAAGTGATCAAGTGTGTCCTTGAAACGGGTGAAGACCACCGTCTGTCGAAACCGGCTGCCTTGGCGCCGCGCGTTCAACTCGGACAGGAGCCGGTCGAGCTTTGACGGCACACCGACTAACTCGTCGAGGCGATCCAATAGACCCCGAAGCGCCTCCTGCTCCCAAAGGAGGTCGGATTCGGTGCGCCCGTCCAGCAGAGCATCGACAGCGACCTCGTCCCCTTCATCATCCCCTTCGAATACGGCTTCTTCCAGCTCCTCGTTGGTAGGATTGAACCCGGCGTGCTGGTGGGCCCGAAGGGTGGCTTTCACCTTCTCTGTCCGCCGCTCCAGCGTCTTGCGGATCGCATGGAGGCTGGAAGCGAAACGGAGCCGAAGGAAGCTTAGATAGAAGCCGACGGAGGCGACGCGTCGCTGGTCCTCCTGGCGGGCGGAGGCCCGAACGCGGGTGTCGAGATCCCGACAGTATGCCTCGAGCGCGTCGTAGACGCGCCGCTCGGTCGGCGAGAAGTTGATCGGGTCGAGTGGACGCACATGCCTTTCGGCCAAGTTTGCGTTCAGCTTTCCGCTGTCCCGGTAGAGCCGCAGAAGGTCCCTAGTGTGACGCAACATGACGCGCGAGAGCGGGGCGGCCGCGCGCAGAACCCGGGCGATAAGTCGCCAGTCCCCGGCCGGGAACGGGCGCGCTTCCTCCACCCAACGGGCCACGGTCCGCTGATCTGCTGGCGAACGGTAGGCGCTCATAATGAATGTCCAGTACTCCGGATCGAGCAGCTTGATCTCGAGAATGGCGCGGCGCAGGAACTCCAGCGTCGCGTCGGAGATCCGGCCCCGGCCGCGGACAAACTCCTGGACCGCCTCGTAATACTGTCGCGAGATGTCGTCATCTAGCCCGAAGCTGCCGACCCGTCCGGTGAGCCGCATCAGATCGAATGCCTCCTGCATCGCGAGCTGCATTGGGGTCGCGGTAGCGAGTAGAAGGGCGCGAGCTTTCGGGCGGATCACTTCATCTATGAGTGAGTAGAGTTGGTTCTGCCGGTGGACCGCACGCGCATAGTGGGCTTCGTCCACGAGGGCGATATCCCACCCCTTGGCGCCCCGGACCTCGCTGCGCCTAGTCCTGTGCGTCAGCAAGCCGGTCGAGGCGATCACCAGGTCCGGGGCGAGAAGGCCCCCTTCGGAAACCTCGACCGGGGTCGAGTCCCCGTCCAGACGCTCATGACTTATCCGCCCGCGCGGGGCCGTCCGGGCGAAATCGAGCAGAAACTTCGACTTCATCTCGCGCTGCCATTGTCGCGTCAGGGAGGCAGGGGAGGCAATCAGCACCCTCGAGGCGATGCCGGACAGGGTAAGGGACCGGATCGCAAGGCCGGCCTCAATCGTCTTCCCAAGCCCCACCTCGTCACACATCAGGAAACTGTGAGGCCAGGAGGTCACGAGACGACGGGCAACGAAGGCCTGATGCGGCCAAGGAACGACCGGGGCGGTCTCGATCCCGACGAACCGCCCACCAGGCAGGCGCGGCCCGTCCTTGATCAGGCGCCACCGAAGATAATCGATCGGGGCGAGCGCGGCGAACGGGCTTTCTGGATCCTTCGGCGGAGTGGGTGCCTCCGTCCCGTCGATCTCCTTCGGCTCGATCACGTCCCGTCCCATTCGGACCAAACGCGCCTGGACCGCCTCTGGCAAAGCCATGACGCGGATCCCCTCGCTCCCATGACGCCAGAGGTGATCGAAATCTTTCAGAGCTTTCCCAGTCTGGCGACGGCTCCGTTCATCCCACCACGAACAATGCAGCAGGACGTTCTCGGCGTTGATCGACAGGGCCGTCTTTGACTCGTTCAGGGAACCGTCGATCCGGATCACGTTTTCCTCTCCGTCCACGAACACGGCCCATTTTTCGTGAACGTAACCGTCGGCCGTGGACTCGACGGAAAGCGGATCGCCGGTTCCCTTGTGAACCCGAAAGGCCACCTTCACCTCGAGGAGCCCCTTGGAGACCAAATAGGCGAAAAGATCGACGCCCCGTACCGTCTCCGCGCTCCAGGACCCGTCATTCTCAAGTGCGGCCGTCAGATGTGCGACAAGCGCCTCATCAGCACCCCTCAGCGCCGCCTTCACGTCCGCCGCGTCCAGATCGCAACCGACCAGGAAACGAGCCTTCGCCCCGTTGCGAGCGAAGGCGGTGAACCCCTGAGAGGCGGCCGCGAGGGAGGAGGACCGGAAGTACCCGGCGACCCGGTCATAGCGGACCGACCGCTCCAAGGCCGGGATATAGAACTCCTTCAGGATATCGGTCGCAGGCTCGCCGGGCCGGATCTCCGACGTCCGGTACTCGTCCCGCCACTCGACGTCCCGGAAGGACGCCGGCGTCTCTTTCGCGCCGGCTGCTTCTGTCACTGCGCGTCCCCGAAGCTCTCAAGGGCAAAGCGCACCCAGTCGACCTCCTTCTGAAGCCGCTCATCCCCGATCTCGGCCCGGTAAACCTCCAGCAGGTCTCGCAGCAGTTGCGCCTGCGGCAGACAATGCTTCTCGAAATAGGCCCGGACGAGAACGTCTTCCCCTTGCCGATAGGCGGCGATCAGGCCGTGGAGCCTGTCCCACGCAGTTTGGGGTTTCTCAAGGCGCGCAGGGGCCCGCTCTTCCGGTGCCGCAAGGCGCACCTTCGAACCCGACTTAACGAGGGGCGCGGCATAGGTCGCACCGGGCTGCTGGGTAGCGAGGCCCACCCTTCGATCAGCGACGGTATAATTCCCGCTCTTCCCTTCGATCGCGACGTTCAGGGCGTTTGCGAGGTTCCGCGCGTCGTCGAAGGCAAACTCGGCCGTGCCGAATGCGCCGAGGATGGTGAGTGCGACGCCGGTCTCCGTGTCCAGCTCATCGACCGAGAGGCGACCCTGCGTGATCCGGGTGATCTGGTGCGCTGCCACGACGGCGCTTGCTGCGGTCATCGCCTGAACCGGCGAGACCACATCATCCCCGTCATACACCGGCCAGCGCTCGGACAGGACCTGAAGCGCCCGCCCGAAGCTCGCGATCATCTCGTCGACCGGGCTGAGGTTCAAGCGGTCGAACTCGACCAGCCCGTCCCGGACCGCCGCGCGGATCCGCGCCGCGACCCCAGTCCCGCCGATCCCCTGCCAGGCGGCCGGTTCCGCGTCCTCGTCGATCCGCTTGCGGCAGGTGATGAAGATGGTCGACGCGGCGGAGGCCATGTTCATCTGGTGGGTCGAGTATCCGGACTCGGATTCCACCGGCATGCAGGCGGTGATGACCCAGCCGGACTCGATCAGCGATCGGGTCAGGGTCTCCCACGCCTCCTGCTTCTTGTGGGTGAACATCAGGGTCATGACGCCGTCATCACTGAGGACCCGGCGGCACTCGGCAAAGATCTCGCCCATCATCCGCTCGTAGGCCGCCTTGGCGTTCGCTGCCGACCCGTCACGGGCCGGGTTGGCGACCGCCTCGTCCTTCTTGTTCACGTGGCGCCGGGAGAACAGGCCCGGGAAGACGTCGCGCAGCCCGCGCTTCTGCCAGACGTAGTAGAAGTCGGACAGCTCCCCGTACTGGACGTTGTCGTAGTAGGGAGGGTCGAAGCAGACCAGGTCGACGGATCCTGTTGCGACCTCGGACATGTTCCCTGCCGGTCCGTTGATGATCTTCAGCGGCAGGTTCCTGCCTTGGGCCTGGTGAACGGAAAGAGCGAGTTCTGATATCCCTTGGTAGGCGTCCAAAACCTGAGAGAGAGCCCATCGAAGTCCGCTAGAGGGACCGGCGTAAGGCATTTCTCCATAGGTCCATTTCAATGAGTAGTCGTGCCGTCCAAATGTCCCTTTAACAACGCCACGGGTGAACTCCCAACGGGTCTGGCGGCTGTTGTAGTCGACGAACTTGTCCACCATGAACTGGAGGTAGGTGATGACAGCATTGCCGCGCACCTCACCGAGGGCCGCCCGTATCTCTGGCTGCAAGGCGCGGAGCCGCTCTACCAGCGTCAGGTGCCCGAGTAGTTGGCGAGGAGCGAACATGTCACACCACCTCGGCATGCCGTAGTTCACGGGGCGCATGTCATTTCCTTCCGGAAAAGCTTCCGTCGGGATCAGGTCGTCACGCTCCCAGCGGGCCCAGTTCTCATCGAGCCGCCGCTTCGCTTCAGCTAGGGCAGTTTCATCCTGATCGGTTGGAGCGCGGAAGAACTTCACCTTGCCAGTCTTGATCTCCCCCGCTCGCTCTCCGGTGGCGTAACGCTGTGGACGCCCGCGGGCATCCATCTTGGGCTCTAGGCGAGCGGCGTGAACCGCGTAAACGCGATCCCACCAGGTCCCATTTCGACTTTCTCCGCGTGCCTGCGCCTTGATCTCGTCCCCAGAGATCGCCTGACGACAATGCACACATTGGCCTACGCCGCGAGTCACGGTCGAGTCTTCTGGGTTTTCTCCGTTCGGACCTCTCCCACCCGAAATCTCATACACACCGAAATCGACGGTCTTGTCCTTGTTCGGAACAATCCGAACGCCCCACTGATCCCCTTGCACCTTGAGAAGCCAGAAGCTGTTCAGGAGAGGCGCATCGCCCCCGCAGGACGGACACTTGACCATCCGGCAGTAAAGGATCCCGTTCTGGTCATGCTCGGTCTGACCATAGAGGCGCATCAACTCCTTATCACCGCGCACGACCCGCTCCAGCTTCTGACGCTCCGCCTGCGGCAGTGGGGAGCGGGGGGTGACGTCGAGCATCTCCGCCTCGACCTCAGAAACGAGCCGGTCGCCCCACCCCTGGATGTCATTCAGCAGGTCCGGTCCGAACCGGGCCGGGAAGTCCAGAGTCGCATGCAGGATCGCCGTCGCCACTGGGTTCAGTTCGTTGGCGATCACGGTGTGTCCAAGGCGCAGGGCCTCGAACGGGATGCTGCCCCCGCCGGCGGTCGCATCCAGAACGGTCAGACCGGTCGGCCGATACTCTGGCGAGTTCGCATAGGCTCGACCGTACGCGTAAAGATCCTCCGGGTCCCATCGGATGGTCTCTCCGAGCGCTTGCTTCACCCGGTCGAGCTTGGCGAAGGTGACGCGGTCGTTCACATGCGCCGGGTCGGCCGCGCGATCTTCAACGCGGAGCCGGGTGCCTTCCGCCGGGAGCGGCAACCGAAACGCGACAGAGTCCTGCGCCCAGCGTGTCACGACGGGATCACGAGAGAAGGCCGGATCATAGGAGGTCAGCCGGTCGATGATCTCCCGGTTCCGCTCGCGCCGTTCGACCTCCGCCTCGAGGAACTTCATTCCCTTCTCGTCGAGAAGAAGGGACTCGCCTGAAGCGGTCCGGCGCACATGCGCCAGCGGCTTCCCGACAAGGGTCCATTCCTGGTCGCCGACGATCGCGACCTTCTTCATGATTCCGAGGTCCCGGACGAAGGCGTCCGGATCGGCATCGGACCCGAGGAGGGACGCCTGGATAGCCGCTCGAGACGGGATCAGGGGGCGGCGCGCCCACCAGACATGGAGGAAGTAGAGGGGTGGCAGGGCCGAGCTGGACCCGCGCTCTCGTCGCGTTTCCGCGCCCACCTGGTGACACGGGAAGCCGCTCTCCATGAGCCGCAGGGCGTTCGACAAATCCTTCATACTATTCCCTTTGTTCCGTTATTGGCGCGCGCGCAGCTTGATGAGCATGGAGTCGACCTCAGCGTCCGGTCCCTTTCCCTGCCCACACAGCATCACTCGAAGTCCGGATACGGCCCACCGGTTGGCGACCGGCCCATAATGCGTGATCCGAGAGAACCAGTAGACGGCCTCCTCCCGCGAAAAGGTCGCGACCCGCCGTGACAGCAGTTCCGACCGATCGAGGTCGCTCATGCGCTCCTGGAGCTTGAAGATGATCCCGAGCTTCGCGCCGGCCTCCTCATCGAGAACCAGGGTCCGCTGTGTGCGCATTCCTTCCTCGGAAAGGAAGGCGTCGACCTCCAGCGGAACGTCATTTTCGTTGCGGGCCCGAGACGCGATCGCTCGGACGACCGGCAGGAGGCGGCGGAGGCTGTCCCCATGCAGTCGGCCGCGGTCCTGAAGATGTCCGGTCCGCGCATCCCCCTCATCCCCGTCACGGGCCCGCCGTTCCTTGATCACGAGTACAGGCGGAGGAACGTCGCTGTGACGCGTGATCCGCAACGCGAAGGGCGCCGCGGAGAGGTGCCCCTCATGCAGCGCCTTGTAGAGTTCCGCATGTCTGTGCGGACGCCCTTTCTTAGCCGTCATTCAGCGCCTTTCTTGAGCTCTGCCACCAAGGCGCACTCATCATCCGGATGTTCAATTTCGATCGACGCAAATGTGTCGGCATCGACCCGGCCAACGGTCATAAGGGTTTCGAACAACTCATCCAGTGCTTTCAGGCTTTCTGGTGTTGCGCCTGAAATCTTGAGGTCGATCGATGCTCCTCCGGGTACCTTGAGGGCCTGGACTCTAAGGTCATCCACTGTCGATTTAGTGCCATTGGCGCCCACACGACCGAGACGCTTGACCAAAGGCAGAAGGACCCTCGGTGCGTCTCCTTCTTCTTCGATCAGAAGGGTCTGGGGCGCGCTCGCGAGCCAGCCGCGCCTCGCAGCTTCAGCCCGGACAATCAGCACATCATCGGGGCGCGGGGGACGGATGGTCGCTTCGACACCTTCACGAAAGCCGTTTGGCTTTTCTTGCTGCGCCGGCTCGCCGTCGTGAATGAGGTATCGGTCCTGCGCGATCACCTTGGGGATAACGTTCAGGACGTCCGCGTCTGTCACGGCCTCAGATTTCTCTTTGACCTTCTCTACGATGTCGGAGACGCGGGTTTCAGTGGCAAGCCGTGCCACCTCTGCTGCCCATTCCCTGATCTTGTCTTCGGACGGCTTCTCCCCCTTGATCCAGCCGCGGGCTCGGGCCTTCGCCACCTGAATGATAGACCACCCATCGGCAGAGAGATCGACGTTCAGCGGGACCTGGTTTTGCGCATCGTAAATCTCGTCAGGCCGATCGCTCTTGGCGTCGGTGAAGCGGAACAAGCACCAGACACCTCGCTCTACACCTGCGGAGATTACGCGGTTCAAGACGCTTGGGTTTTCTAGAATTGGCCAGCGCCGTTGCTGCGCGAACGCGTCCCGGATCCCGTTGACGGTTGGTGTATCCCCGCCAAGGCCGAAGAAGAGCTGGGAGAGGCCACGAACGATCTCCATGGTGGCTGCCCGATCCGTCTCGATTACCTCTCCGTCCTTGCGTAAGATCTCCTTGACCTGCTCGGCAACCGGGGCACCCCCTTCACCGCCAGCAACCCGGATCTCTCGGATCGCGATGCCGTCGGACCCCGGATATACAAGCCGGGTGTAGCTCTTGCTTACCGCAACGTTTAGGTCGTTCCGGGCCCGCGCTCGGCGGCCCTGGAAATCGTCATCAAGTTGCCGGAGAGTGAGTCCATAGGCGCCGGGGTCTGCGGCGAGCTTCTCCATAGCCCGGACATCTCGCGCCAGCTCAAGGAGCCTGTCTAGGCTCTGTTGCGCCCGCTGGTCGCCGAACATCCCATCACTGTCCCGGTCTGTCGGAACAGTGTTGGGGATCAGAAGCGCTACATGGTTCTGAGATATCCTCGGCTGTCCGTTCCCCACCGTCTGAATGAAATCGTCGACCACTATGCGCGGGGCGTCGACCCGAACGATCCCAATCGAGGGGCGACGGGGGGACTCAGCCATGTCTTGTGGGGCGGTCACGTCTTCTCGAACCTCGAAGATCCCGTTCTGGTTCGTGATCACCTTCCGAGACGCCTCGAGGATAAGCCGCAAAGCGTCATCCCGTTTCACCCCCTCACGGATGTCGCTGAGGGCCCGGTTGATGGTCGGGTCGGTGTTCGCAAAGAACTTTCCCCCATCCTCTCGCAGATAATAGGCGTGCTTCTGAATTGCCTCGAGGGCGGTCTTCACAGCGGTTGCGGGCAGCCCCGGCATCAGTACGGAGAGGAGGGCGTCTGCCTCGTTGATCCCAAACAGGTTGTTGGACACCCCACCGGCGCGGCCAACCAGGCTGTTCACCAGAACGACGCGCCAAGTCATCTCGTGGTATGGAACCCCAGACGGGAGCGGGTTGGCGGCGTCGCGCATCTGAGCTCGGCTCCGGTTCGAGGCGAGCGCATCTGACTGAGGCCCCCCGACGTCGGTGTTGAGGACGATCTGCATATCGCCCGCCTTGAGACGGCTTCCCACGATCTCGTCCGCCATCAGCCGGTCCGAGAAGTCGAGATGCCCCACATGGATCATTGGGGCGTACGGTCGCTTCTGCCAGAGGAGCCTGATCGCCAGCGTCATAACCCGCAGAACCCCGCGAGTTCCCTGAAATGTTTCGATCGAAGCGAGCTTTTCGTTCAGGAACCGCAGGAAAGTCGGGTGGAAGGGGTAGCTAGCCCGGATCCGGTCCGCATAGTCGGTCTGTTTCGCCTCTGAAGGCAGGTCGGCCGGTGAGCTGGCGTAAAGGGCGGCATAAGCCTCCGCGGCCCTTTCTGCTGCTTCGGGATCGATGTGCGAGAACAGTCGGCGGGCGAGAACCCGGGCGAGCTCGCTCTGTGGGACTGGCTTAATTGGCAGCGCATCACGCGCAACGACGCTCTCGGTCTCGCCGACGGCGCGCGCGGCCCGTTGCGCAGCCTCCTCCGGGGCGACCTCGGACCCTGTGATCCGAGTAAGTTCGGTTCCAAGGCTCTCGCTTTGGCGGGCGAAAGCGTCCGATGAGCTGGCAAGGGAGATCACGACCGCGATGCCGGATGCGGACCGGGCGAAGGTCGACAAGGACATGAGGAAGGCAGCCACTTGTGTTGCGCCCTTTCCCGGATGCGCTGCCTCGAACCGCGCGACATACTGTGCAAGCTCGTCGATAAGGATGATCACCTTACGCCCGTCGAGTACCCGTTTGAAAAAGTCCTTGCCGGGCGCTGCAACCGAGGTGGCGTCCCCTTCTAATTCCCTGTAGAGCGTCTCACCTCCCACCTGCATTGCAAGCTCGCCCCAGAGGGTATGGGGGATGAGCGCGGCACCGGACGGCTTATTCACAGAGAGAACGTCCCCCGCGATCGCTACGACGTCCACGGTGCCCGGCGCAGGCAGCGGCAGGCCTGGAAAGAGGGGGGCAACGAGCTCGCGAATCTCCGTTCCACGTTTGGCGCAGTGGACCAGCCCGATCAGGGAGTGGGTCTTCCCACCACCAAACCCAGTCTCAAGACGGGTGATCGCGCTCGCCGTGGTGTCTCCAGCGACCCTTAGGAGGACGGTGGACAATAGGTCGCGCATCCCGCTCGTGGGGTATGTCGCCTCTCCGAAGAAGACAGAGGCATCAGTGTAGGGGGTCTCCGCAACACTTTGACCTGCATAGCTATCCATCACCTGGTTCAGGCTCGCAGTGAAAAGCTCTGGGTTGAAAGTCCCCTTGATAATGTCCGCACGCGGGGTGCAACTGTCATAGAGGGACAACAGTCCATTGGTATGGTTTTCCGAGTTCGTCATCCGCCAAAGCCCCCTATCCTCACTGTTCTCATTTCTTGGCGCCAATCCGCCGTTCCGTGCTTAGTCGGCTGCCGCTTTTCTGACTGCTGGGTATAGCTGCCATTACATCGCCGCGATTTATCAGGATGATTTGTTGGTTTTGAGGTGTACGTGCGCTCGGATCAGTGTCGAGACCGAGGCGCTTCAAAGCGTAGTAGAGCAATGCGCGTCGGACCTTTATCTTGGCCTTTCCGCCACGCATGCCGTAGTCGAGAGCGATGACCTTCGCCTGTGTTTCTGAGAGCTCGGGGTGGGGCCCAACTTCCAGAGTAACCTCACAATGCCAGTCGCAATCTTCGTCGGCCGATGTATCGCTCTCCCTTGATCCGCGGATGTCGAGAATTCGTGAAAGCAGGAAGTCCTTGAAGCAGTCATCGGTGAAACAGAACGCCCGGACGTGCCAGCGGAAGCCGTCGAACGCTATGGCGTGGGGCGCGACCCAGCGCCAGCTCGGCTCCGGGCGGGACAGGCTTTGGTATTTCACCTCGATCGCTTCCGACCGTCGAATGGCGCGGACGACCGATCGGAGCGTTGCGGGATTGACGCCACGAACCGGCGTCGGTGCGGATGCAAAAGGCGGAAACTCCGTGATCCATGCATCTTCCCGGTCAAGGATGCCATCGGCGACAGAACGCAGCTGTGCCAGATACTTGCTTGCGTCGGGTTCGCTGAAATGGGCCTTGAAGTCTGGCGTGCGCACGTAGGTCCGTGCGCTCTTGTCATAGACCATGTTGTCGGGCGCCAGGCCGATGTAGCGATTCAGGTCGGCGGACGCCTGGTTCACGGAAACTCCGAACTGACCCATAAGGTCGCTGCGGTTCACCCGCCCCTCCCAAAACAGGCGGAACTCGATGAACTCGAGCCGTTGCTCGACGCCCCAGCGAAGCTCCGCCTTGCTGTCTTCCACATCACTCTCCCGGCTTGGCCGATGCGCATGGTAACTATGCGCGCACATTTTCTGTGCTTGAGGCGATGCTAGCGAAGTGGTTGAGCGCAGGCAATCGCAAATCGCGTGTTGGGATGAAATTGACGGCAGCCTGTCCGTTTACATAAACCTATGCCATCAAGCCGTTTTTTGGCTTCTCTGCGTGTTAGTCACAGAAGGATGGATTTCTTGTCGAGCAAGCAGAACAGGGAAAGCATCAGGGCAGGCGGCCTCGGTCAGACCGGATCAGGTAAGGACGAGCCCGGCCGGAATGAGTGGGGAATCGCCAATTGGGATTCCTTCCATCGCCTGAAATCAGAACTGGGTAGTGCGTTTTCTGCGCCCGAGGAGGAATACAAGCCGTTGACCGTTTCTGATGTGATCGCCCGAAATCGAGAATGACTATATCAGCGTGCTCGAATTGACCTCCCCCGGGTTGTGGGGTCTCCGAGCCGGGGGAGGCGGGCAGCCAGGCGGCAAACGCAGTCATCCTGCGAAGTCAAGTTCCGCGAAAGCAGCAGCCCGCCAGCTCGAACAGATCATCCAAATCTCCGTCACCTGCCACAGCTATAACTCCCGCGCGAACCAACGGATGCGGCCGACGATGTGGATCTCGTCGGCCGTTCTTTCGTATTCGGGGTAGTGCTTGTTGTCGGAGATGACGCGCACCGCGGGCGGGTCGCTGTTGGGGATGTGCTCCAGCCGCTTGGCCACCAGTCCCATCCCGTCGTCCAGAACGAAGATGCCGGGCGGGTTGGGGGCGCGACGGGTCATGTCGACCAGCACCGCGTCGCCGCTCAGCAGCGTCGGCGCCATGCTGTCGCCTTCGACATGCATGATGCGCAGCTGCGACGGAGTGGCCTTGAGGCTGTTTCGGATCCAGGAGCGGCGGAAATGATAGACCCGGCCGGGCGTGTCGCCGTCCTCGGTCACGACGGCGCCGCCGCCCATCGCGGGGCGCGGGGTGGCGTGGGCGATGGCAACGAAGGCGTCGTCAGGATTGTCCAGGAAGGGGGGCTTCCCCTCCACCTCACCGATGCCATGGATCAGCCAGTCGCGATCCACCTTCAGCACGCGGGCGACCTCGGCCAGCCGGTCTATGCCAGGGCGGGCTGAACGGCCACGGAGGATGTCGTAGACGAACGAACGGTTCACCCCGGCCATCTCGGCGACGTGGGCGGGACTGATGCCGAGCTGGTTGGCCCGGGCTCTGAGGCGGTCGGAAAGCGTGTGGTGCTCGGTCATGTCATCCCCACCCAACTGTGGATGAAATAGGATAAAATCGGATTGATCGGAGCCCGTCAAGCGAATAAGAACAAAAAGTAAACATCTTACACGGGAATCGGGGCGGAGGGCAGCGAATGCATATCGATAAATCGTACTTCACGCTCCCCGAGATCCTCAAGCGGTGGCAGATCACCGAGGCCGACCTGATCTACCTCGCGGAAAACGACAAGCTCCGGCTGTCGGTTCGCGTGTTCGGCGTGCCCATGGAGTTCGGCGACTACGAGGAAGGTGCGGACGGCGAACCCTGCCGGGTGCCGTGGGAGCAGAACTACTACAGCGGCCTGCTCGATCTCCATGCCCGTGATGTGTTCCAGCTTTTCCGGTGCGGTGAGGTTCATCTCGCGAGTTTTCGGACGCCGAGGGCCGACTACGCGGAGACCTGGGGCGATGCGCAGCCCGTCCTCGTCATGATCGGCGACCTGCTGCTAAGGCGCGATGAACGCGACCGTTTCGAGGTCGAGACCGGGTTCTCGCCCGGCGGACAGCCGATGGAGGAGGCCACCTTCATCCACTCGGCCGACTATCTCGAGGTTCGCTGCAACGGCTGCCGGTTCAAGCTGGGCCCGATCCAGGCGGAGGTCGTGCGCGCGCTGCACGAGGCAGCGCAGGCTGGAGAGCCCTGGCAGAACGGCAAGGCGATCCTGTCTCACGCCGGCTCGAAGAGCCTGCGCATGGCCGACGTCTTCAAGTCGCAGAGGGACTGGCGGCATCTGATCCGCTCAGACCGGCGCGGCGGTTACCGTCTGAATCTCGACTGACGGATCCCCCTCCGCCCGGTCCCCTGTGGGATCGGGAGGGGGACGAGTGAGGGATGGTGGGGGATGACGGCGCCCCGCCGGCCGCTAAACGCCAGTCCTGCAAGGACCGACTGATCCCCCTCCGTATCCCCCGCCAGTCCCCACGACATCCCACACCGTAATTGCGCACTGTCTCCTCAACGACGACACGAGAGGAGACACCGATGCTGCAGAGGCATTGCCTGAACCAGAAGGAGCTGGCCCGGCGCTGGGGGATCTCCCACCGGACGCTGGAGCGCTGGCGCTACAGCGGCCAGGGGCCGGCCTTCCTAAAGCTCGGCGGTCGCGTGCTCTACCGGCTCGCCGACATCGAAGCCTTCGAGCAGAGCCAGCTTCAGCGCGCCCTGAAGATCAGCGAGGCGGTCGCGCGCGCCGGTCATTGGCCCCGTCGGCTGACCGCGGACCCCGCGCGGGCCGCACGGGTATGCTGATGGTCGCCGCGACCCCGATCGGCGCCCGCGTGGCGACGCCGAAGCTCACCGATATCGAACTCTACGCCTGGATCGCTCAGGCCGATGCTGGCGCCCGGATCGAGTATCACCGCGGCTTTCTGGGGATCGATGTCACGCCGGTGATTTCGACCCTGCCGGAGCCCGAGCGCTGCCAGCTCGCCGACCTCGGTCAGGCCGCGCTGGGCGCATTCGAGAAAGGCCTCGTCCACCTCGTGCAGGAGCGCGTGGGCCCCGACCGCTTCGCCTACATCGCCGTCGCGCGACCCAGACCCAGACCCAGAGCCGCCAACGCTTCGCTCTCGGCGCTGCTCCTCGAAGAGCGCGCCGCTTGATGGCTTTGCCATTCCCTTCCAACGGAGACCCCGCCATGCCGCACCCCGACAATGCCCCCCGCCTCATTGATCTCGAAGGTCTCGCCCTCGGCGACATCGCGGCGTTGCCGCCCGAGATGCTGCTGGATCTGCAGACGACGGCGCTCGCCGAGACCGCCCGCGTGAAGCGGCTGCGGGACAGGCTCGAGGCCGGGATCGCGCAGCGTTACGAGGCCGCCGCCACGGCCGAGCGGGCTGCACAGGGCAAGACCAGCGGCACCGTGCCCAGCCATCGACCGTGGCACCAATCAGCCCAATGTCTTTTTCGATCCGAAGTCCTCTGAAAGCGCCGTGCCCTACTTCTCGCGGGGCTGGCGCGATGACGCGATCCAGCGGGCCTATTTCGAGGCGACGCTGCTCTACTGGGGAGAGGCATCGAACAATCCGATCTCGACCACCTACGACGCCCCGATGATCGACCTTGGTGAGTGCGCCGCCTGGACCTGGGATGCGCGACCCTATCCGCATTTCCCCGAGCTGACCCATGTCTGGGCCGACGGGCCGAACTGGGCGCGTGGCCACTGGCTGACCGGGCGGCTCGGCGCCGGTTCGCTCTCGGCCCTCGTCCGCGACCTCTGCCTGCGCGCGGGCCTGCCCGCCAGCCGGATCGACACATCCGGCCTCACAGGCTCGGTCGAAGGCTACATCATCACCGCGCTGGAATCCCCGCGTGCGTCGATCTCCACGCTGGCGCGGCATTTCGGCTTCGATGCCGTCGAGAGCGAAGGCCTGATCCGCTTCGTGATGCGGGGCCGCGCGCCGGTGGTCGCGCTCACCCATGACGATCTGGTCGCGCCGCGCGAGGGCGATCTCTTCGAGCTGACCCGGGCGCAGGAGACCGAACTGCCTCAGGCGTTGAAGTGGCAGGTCACGCGGGCCGATGGCGACTATGACACCGCGCAGGTCGAGGCGCGCCGCATCACCGTGGACTCGACGCGCATCACCTCCGAGGCCTTCCCCATCGCCGTCCCACCCGAGGAGGCCGAGCGCCGCTGCCAGCGTACCCTCATGGAAGCCTGGACAGCCCGCGAAACCGCCGCTTTCCGCCTGCCACCGTCACGACTGGCACTGGACCCGGCCGATGTGGTGATCCTCGCGCATGACGGTCGGGACAATGCCTTCCGCCTGACCTCGATCGCGGACAGCGACGCCCGCGGCATCGAGGCGCTGCGCCAGGACCTCGACAGTTTCGAGATCCCGCCGGGGACCGCCCGCGGAGCAGCGGTGACCGAGGCCGTCACGTTCGGCGCGCCGGAGATCGTTCTCCTGGATCTGCCGCAACTCAGCGAGGATCTGGCTGCGCATCGGCCGCTGGTCGCGGCGCACGCCATTCCCTGGCCCGGCGACATGGCGGTGTTCCGCAGCCCGTCGACGGATGGGTTCGAGCTGATCACAACCTTCGGCAGCGCCGCACGGATCGGAACGCTGGTCGAGGATTTCCACGCAGGGCCGACTTCGCGCTTCGATCTGGGCAACGCGCTGGTGGTCGACCTTTTCTCCGGCACACTGGAGAGCGTCACGGATCTCACGCTGTTCGGTGGAGCGAATGCGCTGGCCGTCGAGAGCGCGCCGGGCACCTGGGAGATCGTGCAGGCGGGGACGGCCGACTTGATCGCGCCGGGACGGTATCGGCTAACCCGGCTTTTGCGCGGACTTCGCGGGACCGAGGGGGCGATGGGGAACCCAACGCCGGCCGGCGCAATGGTTGTAGTATTGGACGACAGCCTCGCGCCTCTGCCGATTGCCGAGACCGATCTCGGCATCCCTTGGAACTGGCGCATCGGACCGGCCAGCCGACCGGCCAGCGACGAGACCTATGTGGGGCAGGCCTTCACCCCAGCGGGAGTCGGATTGCGGCCGTTCTCCGTTGCCCATGTCGAGCAGCCATGGCGCAGGCCGCGCACACCCGGCGATCTGACCATCCGCTGGACGCGGCGATCCCGCGCGCTCGCCGCCGACAGTTGGGGTGGGCTCGAGGTGCCGATGCTCGAGGAATTCGAGGCCTACGAGGTCGAGATCGTCGATGGCGCCACCGTGAAGCGGGTGCTGAGCGTGAGCATGACCCGAGCGGTTTATAGCGCCGCCGACCAGACCGCCGACTGGGGCGCGCTGCTCGGCCCCGGCGACTCGCTCGACATCCGCATCTACCAGCTCTCCGCCCTCATCGGGCGGGGCGCGCCCGAGACCGTCACCCTGAGCTTCTGATGTGGCGCAATGAGTTCTGGCCGGCCTCGCGTTCTCCGGCGTAGGCTAGGTCATGCGCCCTGAAGATGAAGACCGGATCGCCACCCAGCTAGCCAAAGTGATGGCAGTCGCCTGCGTGCGCAACACGCAGCTCGAGACCCTGCATGCAGGTCTGACACCGGTCTCGCACACCGGTGATGGCAGCGACGTCATCGTCGAGGACGCCGCGGGCAGACGCATCCCCTGGTCCGAGGTCTCACGGATCAATGACGACGAGATGCGCGCGCTGATGCGCGAGATCGTGGATCGGCTCTATACCTTCCATCTACGCATCGACGATCCCGGCTTCCGCGCGGAAATCGACCGCTGGGCCGCGATGACCGCGAAGTGGGACGCACCGAAGCCCGACCCGATCCTGTCGGCAATTCCATCAGTGACGCCCGAGCGCAATTAAAGCCACCGTTCCGAGCGCCGCGCCTTCATCCGCCGCCTGCCATGCAGGCGGCGCTTTTCGTTTTGGAGACCACCTATGTCCGACGCCACGACCCATCTCTTGCTGCCCTACATCCTCGCAGCACAGGCCCAGAAGCATGTCACCCACAACGAGGGGCTGCGGATCCTCGACGGGCTCGTCCAGCTCTCGGTTCTCGACCGGAATCTGGCAGCACCCCCAGCGAGCCCCGCCGATGGCGACCGCTACATCGTGGCCTCGGGCGCGACGGGCGACTGGGCGGGCTGGGACCTGAACGTCGCGCTCTGGACGGACGGGGCCTGGTTGCGCCTGCCACCTGGAACTGGCTGGCGGGCGTGGGTCGAAGACGAGAACCTTCTTCTGGTCTACGACGGGGCCGGCTGGGTCGGGACCACGCCGGCGGAGCTGCAGAATCTCGCGCTGCTAGGACTCGGAACGACGGCGGATGGGTCGAACCCGTTCTCGGCGAAGCTCAACGCCGCGCTGTGGACAGCAAAAACCGTCGCCGAGGGCGGCACCGGCGATCTGTTCTACACCATGAACAAGGAGGCAGCTGGCGATGACCTCGGCCTCACGCTGCAGACCGGCTTCGTGACCAAGGCGCTTGTGGGGCTCTTCGGCTCCGACCGCTTCCGCCTCGCGGTCTCGGCCGACGGCAGCACCTTCTTCGACGGGCTCAGCGTCGACAACGCCACCGGCATCGTCGATCAGCCCCGGCTGCCGCGCTTCAAGGCATACACGAACTACGACAACTACGTCGGCGTCGGGACCTGGACGAAGATCGGACTGAACAATACCGACTACAACGATCAGGGCGCCTTCGACGCCGCGAACAACCGCTTCGTGGCGCCCGTGGACGGCACCTATCTCTTCGGCGCGACGCTGCTCTTCAAGGTCAACGTCAGCACCTCGGCCCGCATGAGCGGGCGGCTCCTTCTCAATGGCACGGCGGAGATCCGCGGCTCACGCGGCGAAGTCACCAGTT
Source organism: Pseudothioclava arenosa (assembly GCF_002358085.1). Taxonomy (GTDB): domain Bacteria; phylum Pseudomonadota; class Alphaproteobacteria; order Rhodobacterales; family Rhodobacteraceae; genus Pseudothioclava; species Pseudothioclava arenosa. Next base: position 15,162 of record NZ_NTJD01000010.1, on the reverse strand, counting down.
CGCATGTCTCCGAGGCGACCGCGCTTTGGCTCCAGACGATGGTGGTGCTGACGGCCGGCGACACGGTCGAGCTGCAGGGCAGCTTCCGGGCGCAGGACGGGTATTTCGCCGCCGATCACACGTCCTTCTGGGGCTGCAAGATCGGCTGAGCGGCGGAAGGAGGATCCCAATGACACCACCCCGATCCGATGGCTTCGTGCGCATGCCCGACGCCGAGTTCGAGGCGATCCTGACCCGGGCGGCCGAGGAAGGCGCGAAGCGTGCGCTGGCCGATGTCGGCCTCGATGGCGATGAGGCCGCGCTCGACATCCACGATCTGCGCTCCCTCGTGGACTGCATCCGCCTGGTCCGCCGTACCGCCATGCAGACCGCCGTCCGCATCATCACCACCGCCGTCATGCTGGCGCTGCTCACGGGGATCGCCATCAAGCTGAAGATCTTCGGTGGCGGCCCGTAGCCAAGCCGTTGATCATCCGCGCCTCCTATCGCAGCCCCGAGAACAACCGTGCCGTCGGGGGTGCTACCCGGTCGAAGCGCATGGACGGCGCCATATTCGACATCGCAATAGCGAACCACGACCCGGAGGCGTTCGAGGCCGCGGCGCGCGAGGTCGGTTTCCTTGGCTTCGGGTTCTACACGCCTTCGGGGTTCATCCGTGTCGACCTTGGCCCCGCGCGACCGTGGGGCGAGCGGTTCCCGGTCCGGGCGACGGCATTTGCAGCCGGGACGCGGCCCGCACGCGAAGTGCTGGCCGAGAGCCACACCATGAAGGGCGGTGGCGCGGCTGGTGTGGCGACGCTGGGCGTAGCCGGGGTCGAGGTCGCGCAGAGCGTCTTGGACGAGACCCAGACCACCATCCTGCCGCTTGTGCCGTATCTCGACACCCTGCGCTGGGTGTTCATCGCCGTGGCGCTCGGCGGGATCGCCGTCACGATCTACGCCCGGCTCGATGACTGGCGCCGGGGGCAGCGATGATCGGCTTCCTCCTCATCAGTGGCCTGAGGCGTAAGGCGCCGTTCTGCAGCAGACTCGGCCCGAAATCCTGTCGGCGTCTTGCCGGTCCATCGCCTGAATGCCCTGTCGAGGGCGGCCGGGCCGGAGAGGCCTACCTGAAGGGCGATTTGCGAGATGGGTAACGTTGTGTTTGACAGGAGGTCTTCGCTGACGCTCTGGCGCACGTCTTCTTTCATCTGGCTGAAGGAGGTGCCGTTTGCCTGTAAGATGCGCTGTATACGACGTGGATGCAGGCCACAGATTGCGGCAAATCCATCAAGAGTAAGATCGTGGTGAGCGATGTTGTCCGCAAGCAAGCTACGAAGATAGGCAAGGGTTGCTTCGCTGGCGCCGTCGGGCGCGAATTCCCCTCGTGAGGCTTTCTTCATGTCCCAGTCCAGCGAGAATGGCGTCCAAAGCCATTGCGGCGGAAACGAAATCCGCAACCCGTTGATCCCGGATGTGATAAGCGCCTGTTTCGGCAGAAACTTCGGCGGAAGACCTGCGGTGGTCGGCACAGTGACGAGGATGTCTTTGGGGTCGAAAGTGCCAGCGAGACCCTGTCTGATCACGGTCACGTAGAAGGCGACGCCGACTGCATCCAACTGCCTTGATGGCTTCGACACCCTGATCGTGCGCTTAATCTCCAAGCTTGCAACGTCGGGTGAAACGATTAAGGAATACCTGACATTATCAACTTGCTTCGAAACCTCCACAACCACCCGGGAGAGAAAATCTCCCAAGGTGAGCGCGCGGCTCGCCGCGTCCCGGAGCCCGGGCGTCCCCTTCCTGGCGGTTTCGATCGCCACCGTTGCGCCGAAATACGGGTCGCCGAGAGTTTCGGCCATGTCCTCCATGGCAGCATAACAGGCGCTCGCCTCAACCAGCATTTCAGGATCGGTCAGCGCGCCGAGCGGAATCCTGTTGCGGGCAAGCAAAGCTTCGATGTCGCCGCCGCGCAAGGTGAATGCCTTGGCGAGCGGGACCAGAACCAACATTGCCCGGGTGAATTTCGGTGTAGATGGTTTGCTCATCTGGACTCTTTTCTCATCTTTCAATGGATACCACCAAGGCGACCGGATTGTGCCACCGCTGGCATGAGATGCAAACACCTGATCTCACGGGGATGGTAGTTTTCAGGCTAGGGATGAACGGGATCGGGCGATGTGCGCGCGGCGCTCATGATCCTAGCAAGCGCGGGGGGCTTGAATATGCTGCGAAAAAGGACCTTGGGAGCCGCCACGATGGTGGCTTTGCTGTTGTCGACTACTGCCGTGCTGGCGAATGACATCGTCATAGCCGGCGGGAGGGTGATCGACCCCGAAACCGGTCTTGATGCCATTCGCAACGTCGCCATCGAGGGCGACAAGATCGTGGCGATCAGTGAATTTCCGTTAGAGGGCGATGTGGTTATCGACGCCACCGGCCACGTCGTGTCGCCGGGCTTCATCGACCTGCATTCCCATGGCCAGAACATCGGCGACTACCGGATGCAGGTTATCCAGGGCGTCACAACGGCGCTGGAGCTTGAATCCGGGCTTCTGCCCATCGGCGACTGGTATGATGCGCAGGCCACCAAGAACCTACCGATGAACTATGGCGCTTCAGCAGCTTGGGTTTTTGGCAGGATCGCAACCTTTACCGAAACCGATCCATTGGCGACGGCAGGCTATTTCCTGGATGTACAGGGCCGCACCGACTGGAAGCTGGACATCGCCAGCCCGGAACAATCCGAACGCATCATGGCGCTGGTCGAACAGGGCCTGAAGGACGGTGCGCTCGGCATCGGCGTCAATGCCGGTTACGCGCCGGGTTTTGGACACAAAGAGTATTACGCGCTCGCCGAACTGGCCAAGAAATACAACGTCCCGACCTATACTCATGTGCGTTATGCCAGCAACACCGAGCCGCAAAGCTCCTTCGAGGCTGTCCAGGAGTTGATCAGCCTCGCCGCCATCACCGGCGCGCACATGCACCTGTGCCACATCAATTCGACCTCGCTGTCGGACATCAAGGCCACGATGGCGCTGGTGGAAGAGGCGCAGGCCCAGGGCATCAACGTCACGACCGAAGCCTATCCTTACGGCGCAGCCAGCACCGTGGTCGGCGCGGCCATGTTCAGCGGCCCGGACTGGCGCAGCAGGATGGATTCGACCGCAAACAACTTCCAGCTTGGCGCTGATCGGATGACCGAGGATGAACTGGCCGATTATCAGGCGAACAAGCCCGGTACCATGATCGTCTGGCATTTCCTGGACGAGGCTGATCCTGCTGCTCTTTCACTGCTGGACATTTCGGTGACCAATCCCGCGACAGCGATCGCCTCGGATTCCGTGCTCTGGTCCTATTTCGATGAAAACGGCAACATTCTGCATTACGAAGGCGATGAATGGCCGTTGCCCGACAATGTGTTCAGCCATCCGCGGTCAACAGGCGCGTATGCCAAGATCCTGCGGTCCTATGTGCGCGAACGCGGGGTATTGTCGCTTTCCGAAGCGATCCGCAAGATGTCGCTGCTGCCCGCGCAGATACTGGAAGACAGCGTGCCGCAAATGCGCACCAAGGGTCGGCTTCAAGTGGGCATGGACGCTGATATCGTCGTCTTCGATCCCGCCACGGTCGCTGACCTGGCCACCTTCGAGAACGCCAATCGACCGACCGTGGGCGTGCAAACCGTGATCGTGAACGGCGGCTTCTCGGTGCGCGATGGCGAGCTGGTGCTGGACGCTCCCAATGGCAGGGCGATCCGCAATGCAGTCGTGAACTGACCCTGTCCCAAAAACACAGAAGAAAATCATGAGATGAGGAGCACTCCATGAAAGCCAAAACATCCCTTTTGACAACAACATTTATTGCCGGGCTGCTGACCGTTTCAGCGGCCTTCGCGCAAGACTATGATCTGGTGATCAACAACGGCCGGGTCATCGACCCGGAAACGCTGTTCGACGACGTTGCCAATGTCGGCATCAAGGACGGGCGTATCGTCGCGATCAGCGAGGACCCGCTGACGGGTGCCGAGACCATTGATGCCAGCGGCCAGATCGTGGCGCCGGGCTTCATCGACACGCATTTCCACTTTCAGATGCCGATCGGTTATTCCCTCGGGTTGCGCGACGGGTTGACCAGCAGCATGGATTTCGAGATGGGCTGTGCGGGATCCTATGTCGCCGCCTGGTACGAGGCGCGTGCGGGTGTGACCCAAGCCAACTATGGCTGCGCGGTCAGCCACGAGTTCGCTCGCGCGATGATCCTAGACGGGTCGGACGGCGCTGAGTACCTGATAAACGGCCCCGTAGCCGCTTACACAACTCGGGCGAAAACAGGCTGGAGCGTGACGCGCCCAACCCTGGAACAGGGAAACGCGATCCTTGAAGAGATTGACAAGGGCCTGATGGCTGGCGCACCCGGCATTGGCAGCACCACGGGCTATATGAGAGCGGGCATCTCTTCCCGGGAGTTGTTCGAGGTGCAGAAGGTTGGCGCACGCTATGGCCGTCCGACGGGCTCGCATACACGCTATACGCTTGGCAACGACACGACCGAGGTCAACGGCGCGCAGGAACTCATCGCAAACGCAATCGCGCTCGGCGCGCCTGCGATCGTCCTGCACTTCAATAACCCCGGTTGGCGCGTGACACACGAATTGATTTCAGGGTTGCAGGAAAGGGGCTTCAACATCTGGGGTGAAATCTATCCCTACGCTGCAGGCTCCACCACGATCAATGCGGAGTTTCTGGAGCCCCAAAGCTGGGTCGATGATCTGGGCAACCGCTATGAGGAAACCATTCTGGATCCGGTCACGAATGAGTACTATACCCTCGAGACCTACAAGGCGACCATCGCATCCGAACCGACCAGGCCGGTCGTCGTGTTCAAGATGCCCGAAGAAGATCAGGCGAAGTGGCTGACGCTGAAGGGCGTGACCATGGCCAGCGATGGGGTTGGTGCCCAGCCGTACGACGCCCCGTGGGATTTCCCGATGGACCAGTTGGGCGGCACACACCCCCGGACCGCCGGATCCCGAGGAGCCACGATCCGCCTCGGTCGGGAAAACAACATTCCGATGATGCAGCTGATCTCGATCCTCAGCTACAACGCGGCCAAGCATCTGGGCGATACGGGCCTGAAGGCGATGCAGGAACGCGGCCGCATCCAGACCGGGATGGTTGCCGATATCGTGGTCTTTGACCCCGAACGCTTCACGGACAATTCGACCTACGACAAGGGTGCCGTCCCTTCAACGGGCATGAAAGCCGTGATCGTCAACGGTCAGGTCACCGTGCGTGACGATGTGCTGCTTCCTGTCTTCGCCGGTCAGCCGATCCGGTTTGAGCCCGAAGACAAGCCGCGCTTCGTGCCGGTCTCGCTGGAAGCATGGAATGCCGAATTCTCGACCGGGATGCCCAGTGACTTCACGGGTGCTTTCCCCGTGGACGGTGGAAACTGATCGTGATCGCGTTCAGGCAACGAGAAGTCAGCGTGCGATTCTTGATCTCTGTCTTTGTGGCGGCCTTGTTGGCCGCCACTCAAGCAACTGCAGAACCGGAGGCGATCGAGTTCTCCGACTTGGCGGATCCGTTGGCGGTGGCCTTTGACGACCCCTACGCAGCCATGGGGGTCGACATGATGAACGAATTGAAACTGTTGGTTCAGTCAGACGAGAAGCTCGCCGGCACTGATCTTGATGCGGAGACCCGCACGCGTCTGGAAGCCCGCCGCACTGCCGCGCGGGAAGTGCTTGAAACAAACGGTCACGATGTGGAAGCGCTGCTCGAGCAGCGCTGGGACGTCGCCAGGAAGCGGCAGATCGCCCGCATGGCCACGAACCCCATTTTCGACGGCGTCGAGGTCTCGATCTCGGGCTATATCATCCCTGCACCACCAGACGCGGATGGCAGCGGGTTCGGCTATCTGGTGCCGCAGGTCGGAATGTGCAGCCACCTTCCGCCGCCACCGCCGAACCAACTCGTCAGGGTCAGACTTCGCGCGGATCAACAGGTCGAGTCCCTGTATCTACCGGTTCGGGTGTCGGGGCTGCTGCGCGTCGAGCCGAGCGATGAGACCATATTCATCCTCGACGGGGAGTCGCGCATGCTGAGTGGCTGGACCCTCAACGCCGAAACCGTCGAGTTGCCGGAGGGTTGAAGCGGGAATGGCCCGGCCCTTTTACTCCGGAATGCGGGAGCTGTCGGCGAAGCCGGGCGGCGCCGCCTCTGTGCCGGAAGGCCAATATCTGATGGTGCATTCAAGATGGTCGCCAGCCTCGTGCCAATGCAATGAATAGAAGTAAAAACTAAGCGGAGACACCAATGAAGAAGCAAAGTCATCTCCTGGCCGGGACCCTCTTGATGAGTGTCATGTGTGCCGTTCCGGCTTTGGCGCAAGACTATGATCTGGTGATCAACAACGGCAGGGTCATGGACCCTGAAACCCTGTATGACGACATCGCCAATGTCGGTATCAAGGATGGCCGGATTGTCGCGATCACCAAGGACGCGCTTACCGGTGCCGAGACGGTGGATGCCACGGGCCATATTGTGGCGCCGGGCTTCATCGACACCCATTTTCATTGGCAGACGCCAATCGGCTACCGGGTCGGCTTGCGTGACGGGTTGACCAGCGGCATGGATTTCGAGGCAGGCTGTGCGGGATCCTATGTCGCCGCCTGGTACGAGGCGCGTGCCGGTGTGACCCAGGCCAACTATGGCTGCGCGGTCAGCCACGAATTGGCCCGCGCGGTGGTGCTCGATGGGGCAGAGGGCGATTTCTTGGAAAACGGTCCCATTGCCGCTTTGGAAACCCGCAAGAAATCGGGCTGGAGCGTGACGCGCCCGACCCTGGAACAGGGCAACGCGATTCTTGAAGAGATTGACAAGGGTCTGCAGGCGGGCGCACCCGGCATTGGCAGCACCGTGGGTTATATGAGGGAGGGCGTCTCTTCCCGCGAGATGTTCGAGGTGCAGAAGGTTGGCGCACGCTATGGCCGCCCGACTGGCGCACATACACGCTATACGCTTGGCACCGACACGACCGAGAACAATGGTGCGCAGGAACTCATCGCTAATGCCCTGGCGCTGGGTGCCCCGGCGATTGTTCTTCACTTCAACAACCCCGGCTGGCGGCTTGCCCAGCAAATGATTGTTGGGCTTCAGGAACAGGGCCACAACATCTGGGGTGAAATCTATCCCTACGCTGCCGGGTCCACCACGTTGAATGCGTCGTTCCTGCAGCCGGAGAGCTGGGTCGAGCAATTGGGCAACCGCTATGAGGATACCGTGCAGGATCCGGTCACGGGCGACTTCTACACCCTGGAGACATTCAAGACCGACATGGCCGCCAATCCGACCAAGCCGATCGTCGTGTTCAAGATGCCCGAAGAAGATGCGCCGAAATGGCTGACCCTGAAGGGCGTCACCGTGGCCAGCGATGCGCTTCCTCCCGAACCTCTTTTCGGCCCGTGGGATATCCCGCTGGACCAGCTCGGCAACACCCATCCCCGCGCGGCTGGCACCCGGGGTATTACGATCCGCCTCGGTCGGGAAAACAACATTCCGATGATGCAGCTGATCTCGATCCTCAGCTACAACGCGGCCAAGCATCTGGGCGATACGGGCCTGAAGGCGATGCAGGAACGCGGCCGCATCCAGACCGGGATGGTTGCCGATATCGTGGTCTTTGACCCCGAACGCTTCACGGACAATTCGACCTACGACAAGGGTGCCGTCCCTTCAACGGGCATGAAAGCCGTGATCGTCAACGGTCAGGTCACGTTGCGTGACGACAAGGTGCTTCCTGTTTTCGCCGGTCAGCCGATCCGGTTTGAGCCCGAAGACAAGCCGCGCTTCGTGCCAGTCTCGGTGGAAGCGTGGAATGCCGAATTCTCGACCGGGATGCCCAGTGACTTCGGTGCCTTCCCTGCGGACGGTGGCAACTGATCGCGCCGCATCCAAGCAAGGAGACGGGATCATGCTGTTTTTGATCTCCGTCTCCTGGCTGCCCTTCGCCAAGGTTTTGTGCGCAGGCTGGGCGTTCCTGGGTATCAACGCCGAACGGGACAATCCCGATGCCTGTCTCTCAGAAAGGAGATATCTGTAATGAAACTTCGCAATACCATCATGGCCCTTGCGGTTTCCGCCGCGGCGACCTTCGGCCCGGCATACGCCCAGACAGCGGACGGACAGTCCGTTGGAGCCGCGATCGAGCGGGTCGCGACTAAGCTTGCCGGGCGCATCGGCTTCGCGGCGCAGGAAATCGGTGGCGACGACGTCATCGCGTTCAATGGCGATGAGGCATTCGTCATGGCCAGCACCTACAAGGTTGCGATCGCCGCTGCCGTATTGGATCGCGTGGACAAAGGCGAACTCAGCCTCGACCAGATGGTCGAGGTCACACTCGACATGATGATGATCGGGGACGCTGCGCTGAACGGCACATTCGTTCACCCTGGGCTCCAGTTGTCGATCGCGAACGTGATCGAGGTGATGATCACGGAGAGCGATAACACGGCGACCGACATCTCGATGGGACTGGCTGGAGGACCCGCGGCGGTGACCCAATATCTGCGCAGGATCGGGATCAGCGATATCAGAGTCGATCGGCCCACCGGCGAGATCATCGGGGAGTTCTATGGTTTGCCGGGACCGGCCACGCATAAACTCGCCACAGAGGTCTTCAAGGCCCGGCCGGAACTCTTGAAGATCCAGGCTGACCGCAATCTGGACTTCGAGGCGGATCCACGTGACCAAGCAACGCCGCTTGCGATGCTGCAACTCCTGCTTGCCATCGACAGTGGCGCGGCGACGAGCGCCGAGAGCCGCGACTTCCTGATTGATGTCATGTCGCGCACGCGCACCGGCGCTGGTCGGCTCAAGGGACTGCTACCCCGGGGAACGCCCGTGGCGAACAAGACCGGAACCATCGGGGGAGTGGCCAACGACGTCGGCTATATCACGCTCCCCGACGGTCGTCGGTTTGCAATCGCCGTGTTCACCAAGAGCAGCGAGACATCCGAGGCGGACAGGGATCGGGCAATTGCCGAGGTCGCCCGGTCGCTGTTCGACTACTTCAACGTCGGGCAGATGGCGAAGCAGTAAGCGGGGAAATCTCGCCGGGGCGCACCTTTGCCGGTGCGCCCCAAAACGCCGACCAAGGGACTGATCGTCGATACACGAAACGGAAGCGCACGGTCCAGTGGCAATGCTGCACGAAGGCGAATGGATTTTTTCAAGAGTTAACCACTGCAACGCTGAGGTAAAGGAGGCGGTCAAATGAAAAGATTAAACCCAAGGAACCTGACTGCGGCGCTTGCCGTCGCCGTCAGTTTCGCACTCCCGGCAACTGCTCAGGATGCCTCCGGGCCGATCCTGTTCACCAACGTGCATGTCTTTGATGGCGTGAACGAAGCCCTGATCGAAAATGCCAATGTCGTGGTCACGGACAACCTGATCACGGCAGTGTCAACCGAGGCGCTTGCTGTCGCGGGTGGCACGGTGATCGATGGCGGCGGGCGCACGCTGATGCCAGGGCTGATTGACACACACCAGCATCTCAACCAGGGCGGGCTGTCATTAGCCGACCAGTTCGCCAACCTCTATTACATAGGGATCGCGCAGAGCAAGTATGCCGAGGGGACCCTGATGCGAGGCGTGACCTCCGTGCGGGATCCGGGCGGTGACAGCATGGGGCTCAAGAGGGCGATCGACGAAGGGCTCGTGCCGGGACCGCGGATCGTATCAGCCGGGCCCGTTGTAGGTCCGACGAATGGGCACGGCGACACCAGATTCCCTTACACGGGCCATCCCCGCTTCGATAAGGTGGGGATGACTCCCGACCGCCGGTTGAACTTTGCCTACATGGCGGATGGCGAGGCGGAAGTCCTGGCTGCAACGCGTGAAATCCTTCGCCAAGGCGCAAGCTTCATCAAGATCATGGCGGGCGGTGGCGTCAGCACCGATTTGGACCCGATCGACACCAAGCAGTATACGCCCGCGGAAATGCGCGCGGCGGTAGCCGCGGCGGCGGATTGGAACACCTATGTCGGGGCGCATGCGTACAACGTCGAGTCAATCCGTCGCGCAATCGACGCCGGCGTCAAGGTGATTGAGCACGGCCAGCAGATCGACGATGAGACGATGAGATATGCCGTCGAAAAGGGAATCTGGTTCACGTCGCAGTACCTTGTCTTTACCATCGACATTCCTTCCTTCACCGAGAAGGCCAGGGAAAGCCAGAGAGTGGTTCTGCAAGACACCGAGCGTTTCTTCGAGCTGGCGAAGAAGTACAACGCGAAACTGACCTTCGGTACCGACCTTGTCCTCGGCGCGGATCCCATGCTGCAAACGAAAGAGCTCGTGATGCGCAAGAAGTGGTTCACCCCCTATGAGATACTGGTTCAGGGAACATCCCGCCCGGCTGAGCTCATCGCGTTGTCCGGCCCGCGCAACCCCTATCCGGGCAAGCTCGGTGTCATTGAGGAAGGCGCCTACGCCGACCTGCTTCTGGTCGATGGTAACCCACTCGAGAATATCGATCTCATTGGCGATCCGGAGAAGAATTTCGTCGTCATCATGAAAGACGGCGTGATCTACAAGAACACGCTTCAGTGAAAACGGCCGCCGGTTGCGAAAGCGCGGCGGGCGGCTTCATTGCCGGGAAGTCGGTATATGCACCCATTGCGGATTGAACGGCTTGTCTACCGTTGGCCGGGCGCGGAGCGCAACACGCTGGAGATCGGCGCGCTGTCTCTGGCGTCCGGCGAGAGCCTGTTCCTGTTTGGACCGAGCGGCTGCGGAAAATCGACGCTGCTGTCTGCGATTGCGGGGGTGGTCGAAGTGCCGAAGGGTGCCATACGCGTTGCGGATCAGGATGTTGGCGCAGTGCATGGCGGTGCGCGGGACCGGTTTCGGGTGGACCACATCGGCATGATCTTCCAGGTATTCAACCTCATTCCGTGGCTGAGCGCGATCGAGAATGTCCTACTCCCCTGCACCTATTCCCGGCACCGCCGCGTCCGTGCTGGCGACAATCCGGAGGGCACGGCGCGACGGTTGTTGAGTGAGTTGGGCCTTGCCGATCCGTCTCTGGCCTCGAAGCCGGCCAACGAGCTCAGTGTCGGCCAACAACAACGCGTCGCTGCCGCCCGGGCACTGATCGGCAAGCCGGACCTGATCCTGGCGGACGAGCCGACCTCCGCGCTCGATGAGGCGGCCAAGGCCGCCTTCGTCGACTTGCTGGCGCGCGAATGCGCCGAAGCGGGCACCGCACTGCTCTTCGTCAGTCACGACCGCAGCCTGGAGCAACATTTCGACCGCAATGTTGATTTCCTCGCCCTCAACGGGGGCGCGGCCTGATGCTGGGGTTCAGCCTGCGCAGCCTGTGGAACCGCCGGTTCGTCGCCGGCCTCACTGTGCTGGCTATCAGCCTCAGCGTTGCGCTGATCCTCGGTGTCGAGCGGCTGAGGGACGGCGCGCGCGACAGTTTCGCCAACTCTGCCTCGGGGATCGACCTGATTGTGGCGCCGCGCGGTAATTCGGTGCAGATCCTGATGGCCACCGTGTTTGGTGTCGGCGGGACCGGGACCGGCATGACATGGGAGAGCTTCGAGTGGCTGGCGGGTCGGCCCGAGGTGGCCTGGGCGGTGCCGATCCAGATGGGCGACAATCATCGCGGCTATCCGGTGATCGGGACGGATGCATCGTATTTCGAGCATTTCCGGCACTCTGGCGGTCAGTCGCTCTCCCTGGCGGCTGGCACGTTCTATACCGGCGATGGGGCAGACGCCGCCGTGATCGGGGCCGAAGTCGCGGCGCGGTTCGGCTATGCGCCCGGTACGGTGATCGTCAACGCCCATGGCTCCGGCGAGGTCTCGTTCGACCTCCACGACGATGCGCCGTTCACCATTTCGGGCGTGCTCGCGCCGACCGGCACCGCCGTCGACCGTATGGTCTTCGTCACGCTCGAGGGCTTCGACTCCCTTCATGCGCAAGAAGATGCGCCGCTGGCCGACCCCCTCGACCCTGCGGCGATGCCCGCAGACGGTCATGGTGAGGATGACGCACACGACGACCATATCGCGCACGATGACCATGACGCGCATGACGACCATGAAGAGCATGAGGACCACGAAGATCATGGCGACCCCGAAGGCACGGAGGCCGGACATGGTCACGAACCGGACCGGATCAATGCCGTCTATGTCGGGCTGATCGATCGGACGAGTGTCCTCGGCCTGCAGCGGGCGGTCAACGAACGCCCCTCCGACGCGCTCAGCGCGGTCCTACCGGCGGTCGCGCTCGCCGAACTCTGGGGGATCACTGGGACAGCGGAGCGCGCGATGCGACTGATGGCGTGGGCTGTGACCTTCGCAGGAATGATCGGCATGGTGGTCATGCTCTCTGCGAGCCTCGAAACCCGCCGCCGCGAATTCGCGATCCTTCGGTCTGTCGGCGCCACGCCCACCCGTATCTTCGCGCTGATCGTCACCGAAGCCGCCATCCTGTCAGCGGTAGGGCTGTTCCTTGGCCTTGTTCTGCTCACGTTGGCCACGTTCGTGACCGATCCGATCCTCTCTGCCCGCTTCGGCCTGCGATTGGGATTGAATGCCTTCGGGGCGCGCGAACTGGCCACCCTTTCCATCATCTTTTGCGCAGGGCTTCTCGCCTCGCTTATCCCGGCAGTTCGGGTCTATCGCATGACGTTGGCCGACGGGCTGTCGGTCCGGCTATGATAAACTCAGGGGAATTCTCCATGACCATGTTAGCTCGTCTCGTCTTTATGCTCTCGCTTTCCGTTCTTCCGGGTCTCGGACAAGCGGCTGACCCTCTGGAAATCTCATGGGATACGCTCGCACCTCCGGCCGTTGTGATCGAGAACCCGTTTGAGACCCTCACCGACGATCAGATGGACACGCTGCGCCAGATCCTGCGGTTCGAGGCCCTGGCCGAGCGGAGCGATGACGCCGAAGCCAGCACCGAAGCGCAAGCTTTGCGCAAGCAACTGGCCGGGGACGGCCTCGATGTCGATGGGTTGTTCGCCGCGCGCCTCGCGATCATGGAGAAACGCGAAGCGGCGGCCTCCGGGGTGAACGAGGAACTCGTTGGCACGAGCGTACGCCTGCCTGGATATGTGTTGCCGCTCGAATTCAAGGATCGAAAGGCGGTTGAGTTCCTGCTTGTGCCGACCGTCGGCGCCTGCGTCCACACCCCGCCGCCGCCTGCCAACCAGATCGTCCATGTCGTGTATCCGGAGGGCATCGAGGTCAACGGACTGTTCACTCCCGTGTGGATCACCGGGACCATGGTCGCCCAGAGTTCGGTTCAGAAGGTTGGCTATGTCGACGGACAGGCTCCGGTTTCTGTCAGCTATTCGATGCAACCTCTGCTAGTCGAGGAGTATGGCGGATGAACGCCAGCGCTGGTTTTGTCAGATCAATTTCGGCTGAACCAGACCGGACGGCAACGGTTCGCCTTTCGCTTGTCGGAATTGGCATGGCCGCCGGAATGTTCGCGCTTGCGCCGTGCTCGGCCTTTGCGGTTGACAGGGTGATACAACCCTGCTGTGTCTCGCCTGCGGAAGTTGTCCAGACCGATGTCGGCCTGAGCTTTTGCACCCTGGTGGTGGCGCCGATCCCGTTCTCAAGCGCGGAACTGGGCAACGGCCTGACGCTCGGCACGGAGTATCTTTTCAACCTGCCAGGCTCGAAGACTGCGGGTGTTGGTCTCGGATACATGCATACAGACAACGGTAGCACCGCCTCTGGCCTAGGCGGCAGCGTGAATTTCGGCGACGGACGCTGGACGGTGAGCGCTATCGCAGCCGAGGCCGAAGTCTTCTACGAATTGCCGGTTGGGCCTATCGATTTGCCTATCATCCAGTCGGGCGATCTTACTATTGTTAGTGTTGAAAGTTCCACTGAACACCGAAGCGAAAAAAGGATATGGTGATGAAAGGTTGGATTTGGTGGCTCATTGCCGGGCTATTATCTCTGCTCGGGGGCGTCTTCGCGCTTGCGAACCCACTGGCCGCGACCCTGACTGCAGAGTTGCTGACCGGATATCTTTTCGTTGCGGTCGGAGCTATGATGCTCGTTTCGATATTCTGGGACACGGAGTGGGGATCGCGCATCCTGTCGCTTCTTCTCGGATTTGGCCTGGTTGTGCTTGGCTTCAGTCTGGTCGCGAATCCTCTCAAGGGCGTTCTGTCGCTGACCCTTCTTGTTGCGGTGATCATGCTGATCGTCGGTGGCTTTCGCCTCATTCTGGCATTCAGCGCATCAGATTCCCGTGTTCGCGTCTTCCTGATCCTCGCCGGAGCGGTTTCCTTGCTGCTGGGGGCCATGATCCTTTTGAACTTTCCATGGTCTGCGGCCGTCGTTCTTGGAATACTCCTGGCTATCGAACTGATCTCCAATGGAGTTTTGCTGATCGCAATTTCACTTCTGGGAAGATCGGAAAAAAAATAGGGAAACTTCCATGACTGGCAGAAACGTTCGCCTAGTGGCTGGTGCTGTCGCGCTGGTTGGTGGGTTTTGGGGACTCTTCAATCCGACCGCCGCTCAGTTCGCTTCGACAACCATTGCAGGCTGGGCATTGCTCATCGTTGGTCTGCTGCAGATACGCGCTGCCTGGCATGCATCGGAAGCACGCGAAAGGGCTGGCGCGATCCTCTTTTCCGCTGCGGCACTTTTTCTAGGGCTGTCGCTCGTGTTCGGCCCATTCGGTGACGGAAGCCTGCTGAGAAACATTCTGGGCGTTCTTTTTCTGGTATCCGGCGCGGCGAAGTTCTGGATGGGCCGCGCTTTGCGAGGCGACCCGTTCTTTCCGGTGATCCTCGCGGCGGCCGGAGTGTCCGTCGTGCTTGGAGGTCTCGTTCTGGCGGGAACCCAGGTCACTTTGGGCTTCGTTCTGTCGCTAGAACTGCTGGCTGATGGAGCCGCACTGTTCGTATTGGGGTTCAGACAGGGAATAACACAGAAGGCAGGCTGAACGGTCATGTCAGGGGAACTTGGCTTGTGGCGGGCGGGGTGCTTTCGCAGCCTTTGACGAGGCATTGTTGCAGAAAGGCGGCTTGAGGCGTGACTTCCCCTTTCCCCTTCATGTTCAGGGCACGCGTACGATCTCGGCGGTGCCGAGGGCATTGAAGCGGTTGATGAGTGCGACGCGGATGTGGATT
>NZ_NTJD01000001.1 GCF_002358085.1 Pseudothioclava arenosa | reverse complement strand
TGCCGATCCAGGGTGTTGGACGCGACGACAGCGGGCTTCCCGCCATAGCGACCGGGGCGGCGCTTGTAGCCGACCTGTGCCATGATGCCGGCAATGCCAGCCAGCCGGGCGACCCGGTTCTCGGAAACCTGCTCTCCCTGATCCCGCAGATCATCGGCCAGCTTGCGATAGCCATAGACCTTGCCGCTGTCGCACCAGGCCTGCCGGATCAGTTCCGTCTGGCGCGCATCGTCCTGCGCGCGGCGGCTTAACGGTTCCTTAAGCCATGCATAGAAGCCAGAGAAATGGACCCGCAGCACCCGGCACATGGCCCGGACGCCGAACTCGGCTTGATGCGCCCGGATGAAGGCGTACTTCATTGGGACTCGCGCGCGAAGTACGCCGTTGCCTTTTTTAGGATATCGCGCTCCTCAGTCACGCGCGCCAGCTCGCGCTTCAGTCGTCGGTTCTCGGCCTCATGGTCGACATCGACCGACTTTGCCATCGGCTCCCCGAACAGCTTCAGCCACTTGTACAATGAATGCGAACTCACTCCCAAACGCCGGGCAACCTCGCGAACGGGGTATCCCCGAACCGTGATCCGCTGCACCGCGTCCCGCTTGAACTCGTCGCTGTAATTGCTCGTCCCCATGTCGGCCTCCTAGCCTCAAAGTTAGGGGGCAAAGCGTCTACAAATCTAGGGGCACCTCAAGCAGCGCAATGATGCGGTTCATCCCCGCGTGGGCGGGGAACGCAGGTTTGCCACCGCCGGAACGGTTTCCAACACCGGTTCATCCCCGCGTGGGCGGGGAACGCGCGGGCACACGGATTTTGCATCGGATTTCGAGCGGTTCATCCCCGCGTGGGCGGGGAACGCCGATAGAGCTGCATCGAACGACCAACGTATGCCGGTTCATCCCCGCGTGGGCGGGGAACGCACACGCAGATTAAGAGACGGAAGGACCGCCCCCGGTTCATCCCCGCGTGGGCGGGGAACGCACGTCGCCTACGCAGATGTTGAACAGGCTGATCGGTTCATCCCCGCGTGGGCGGGGAACGCTGTTGATCCCGGCGATCTGCGCCGAGACCGGGCGGTTCATCCCCGCGTGGGCGGGGAACGCGGAACAAGGGGTATGCATCGCCGCCCGCCCCACGGTTCATCCCCGCGTGGGCGGGGAACGCTCTTGCTGTAGAGCATTGATCTACCAATATTTTTACAATGTCAAAGAGCTTACCAACTTCCGCCGGGCGTTTCGGGGCCTGTCAGGTTGGTCTTTCCGGGGAAAAACTCACCAGCTTCAACCCATCGAAATCCACCGGCATACGACGATTGCGGCCTGCGGTTCGAAACGCATAGCCCTGATCGGTCGGCGCCTTCCACACCATCACCGCATCTCCGGCGTCGAGCCCGGCCATTACCGAAGACGAACTGAAGTGCGTGCTGCCGCTATTGACCTTTCCGGCTCCGAAGCTTGGGAAACTGCGCCTGAACCCTGAACGGGACTACCGCGCGATTGCGATGCGGTTCGTCCTGTTCACGGCCGCCCGTATATCCGAGGTGTGCGCGATGCGATGGGGTGATCTCGACCGCAAAAACAAGGTTTGGCACAAGCCCTCTGTGAAATCGACGAGAAGCGGTCCCAGAAGTCAGGATCTTCCCCTGTCAGATGCGGCGACGGATATCCTTAGCGGTCTACCACGCTGGAAAGACGGAGCGCAGAATGAACTAGTCTTTCCGAACGGCACAGGCACCGGCAACCTCGACAATTGGGATCGTTTCCAGAAGGCTCTTCACCAGACATCACAGACACAGGATTGGCATCGTCACGATTTACGCAGAACTGCTGCGACAATCATGAAGGCGCTTAAGGTGCCTACCTCTACCATTGTTCAGATTCTCGCGCACGGTGACCCCCTCAAGCACGACGGAGTCGGCGGCGCGGCCTCGCACT
Source organism: Pseudothioclava arenosa (assembly GCF_002358085.1). Taxonomy (GTDB): domain Bacteria; phylum Pseudomonadota; class Alphaproteobacteria; order Rhodobacterales; family Rhodobacteraceae; genus Pseudothioclava; species Pseudothioclava arenosa. The sequence goes on along the minus strand of NZ_NTJD01000001.1, from coordinate 457,820 downwards.
ACCTTCAAACGACACGTGTTCTGAAAGACACCCGCGATCCGCAAGAGGAAGCTCTGTCACACCTAGCGACCGCGCTCGCGATGATCGAGGCCGTGGCCTGAGCACCCCATACTGATCTTCACCCGGCGCCATGAGAAGGGACTGGAATCCCATCGATGGCAGCCCCTTGACGATCTTGTTCGGCTCCAGGCTCACGGCGACTAACCCACTCGCGCCTATCGTTGCGCCTGCTTGAAAAGTGCCGTGTCACCTGCTCCCGCGCGTCGTTGTCCGTCATGAAGATGTTCCGCATCTCCTAATCCTGCCGGAACATCTTCACCAGAGCTTGGAAGAACTCCCGCAAGAAAGTGTGGCAGGCGTAACGTTCTTATCACGTATGGAACGCGTTAAGCGCCGCCACTCCCGCTATCATCCTTGCGTCGCAAGGCCCGCCCGAGGCTCTCCAGTCCCGAGCCGATCCTGTCCGCGAGCGATGCCCCAGCATCCGAGATAGTAGAGGTAACGGTCGAAACACTGCCGGTAACGCCTTGGTATATCGATCCCGCCACCTCCCCTGTGCTACGAAGGGCAGAGAAATTGGTTTCTTCATGCAAGATCTCCTCAACCTTCTCTAGAGCCAGCTCCTCACGCTCATCGATCGAACCATCCGCACGCACGATTTCGTGTAATATCATCATGATGTCGTTTCGAATTTCAACCGCGTTGCAGTCCTCATTTTCGCGCAGGAATTGCCCGAGCACCTGCGCTGCTTCCTGCAGGCTAATCTTCCCCTCATTCTCTGCGATCAGACCAATTGCTTTTCGCGCGTATTGACGATCGATCCCCCATTCATCTACGAAATAGTTGATGATGTGTTGACGCTCAATGCGGGCGAGGCGCCCATCGACTTCTCCGATCTTCACCGCAAGCGTGCCTATCATATCGACAAGGGTAACTCCCAGAAGATCTATCGGCGTATTGATGAACTCAGGAATCGTTCGAACTCGGGAGCTTCCGAAGCCATCGGCAAGACGCATAACCCCCCAGAAAGCCCCGGCCGAGGCAACACCCGCTGCGACCACCCATCCTGTAGGCGTCATCGCAGCCGGTGCCCATGGCAGTAAGCTTAACAAGCTCGATCCCCCGAAAAACGTCTTCGCGACAACGGCAGATTGCGCAATACCTGCGCCAGTCGTGGCTGCCCCACCCGCATCGAAGAGTTTCTGCAGGTTCTTCGAGTAACGGAGAGAACGGTAAGCATCCTCACCAATACCAAGCATCAACCGAAACCTCAGATCGTCTGCGACAACCTGTTCGAGCGGTGCGAAATCCTTGAGATCAGTCATGCCTGTAGCTCTGCAGAACCCAGACCGAATACATCAGCCACAGCATCAATGAAGGCATCCATGTTTCTGCCGAGAGCGCCGCTCGCCAAATCCATGATGGCCCCTTTCCCGACACCTAGCATCACGAGCAAGGGCGTGAAAAAGGTGCTCAACTTCTGACCAAGCACCGGAATTTTCGCGATTAGCCGGCCAAGAATTAGCCCCGTAATCGCACCGAATGCTGTGTTAGGAAAGGCGCGCAGCAACGCTAGAGCGACCTGCAGGATCTTGCGACCAAGCTCGACCACCTTGCCAGCCACTTTGATCGTGAACCCCGCCAGATCAATAATCAGTGCCTTCATGTCAGCTGAGAGCGCAAGCTGCCCAATCTCTTTCTTGAGCGCTTTCAATGACATTGTGTGATCAAGGGCGAAAAGCTTCGGGTCTAACTTCGGCTCTTCATGGTTGTCAAAATTGGCGGACATTCGGGGTCTCGCTTTGCTGATAATACAAATTCAGTTTCTTCTGGACAGTTCACGTCTGTCAACTTCAAAGCACATCGAGCCAAGGCAACTGAGATGGTTTATCAGCTAAACCTCACGGGCGTTGCCGCCCGCTGTTGCACCCGACTTAGAACCCTCGGTTTTGGGGTCGAATTTGGCAGCAACTCCGACAAGCTAATTGGGACCTATGCCCCCCCTCGCCTGCCGTTGCGCCCGCTTGAAAAAGTGGCGTGTCGCCTGCTCCCGCGCGTCTTTATCCGTCATGACGATATTTCGCATTTCGTTATCCTGCTGGAACATCTTCACCATGGCTTGGAAGAACGCCTGCGAGAACGCGTTGTAAACCACGTCAGCCGGGTTGTTGCGGACCATCTCGGTCATCTCGTCGTCCATAATATCGCGCGTGACGCGCTCGAACCGCATGAAGTCCTCGCGCGAGAACTGGGTGCCGTGGCGCTCGTTGAACGAGCTGATGATCTCGGAGAGCCGCGTCAGATCCGGGTTCAGGTTCGAGGCCGGCTTGAAGTAGCACAGCGCGAAGCGGATGTTCGGCACCAGCTTCAGCCCCTCGCGCAGGACGACGTGGGTAGGGTTATCCTTCAGCGCCTTCTCGAGACGCTTGAGCACCTCCGCCTCGGCCTGCGCGCTGTAGTGATCCTCCAGCACCTGCCACGCATCCGGTTGCGTCGCCTTGAGGAAGCGGAACAGCAACGAAGGATCGAGTGCGAGGGCAACGTCATAGTGCGACGGGCAGTTGCGTTCGATGTATCCCTGATCGGCGGTCAGGCAGGCGACGATATGCGCCTCGAAGACCTTCTCTTGATGAATGTCGGCGGTGGTGTGGATGCTGGTCACAGTTTCCCCACCTCGCGTTGAATGTCAGGAAATGGTGTCGCGTTGTCGAACGAGAAGCGCCATGCACCGTGAATGCTGTGGTCGCGCAGATCGATCTGCTTGGTCTTGTAGTTGTAGGTGAAGACGTAGCGCGATCCTTGAAGGGTGACCCAACACGTCCGAGCGAGATTGCCGTTCCGCTCGTAGACCTCGACCTTGTCGAGTTTGAGATTCAGGCGCTGCCGCACCTCGTCAGAGAGCGGTTGAATGACGTGTTCGACATTGCCGCCGTGGTGATGCGCCTCGCCGATGACCTTTGCGATAAAGGCGTCGATCTCCTGATTGGTCGTCAATTTTCGTGCCATTACGCTTGCATCTCCTCTTGAATGGCGTCGAGGCGGCGGTCGGGGGTGCCGGATTTGGCATAGGTCGATACGTCGATCTGACCCGTGACAGCGGCGGTGATCAGCGCGGAGCGGTATTCTTTGAGGCGGTCGATGGATTTTTCGGTGCTCTGTTGCACTCGGATTAGTCGCCGACGCGAACGACCTTTCTGTTGTCGCCGTCATCGGTCTTGGCGGCGGTTTCGAGTTGCGGAACGATGCCGCCCATCGTGACAGAAAGTGGCGGAAAGTCTTTGTCGCTGCCCTTTTCCTTGCGCTCGCTGAACAGTTGCCCAAGTCGATAGAGTTTCCAGCCTGGCGGACTGGCGAGTGTCATTATGTCTGTCACTCAACAACCTCCTGCAGGAGACCAGCAATTTCTGCCTCCAGCGTCTTCAACTCGGCATCGAGTTCCGCGAGCCCGCGTGGCGGCACGTATTTGTAGAAATAGCAGTTGAAGTTGATCTCGTATGGCTCCATCAAGTGAAAGCACGAAGGGGTCAACTTAGAGCGCTCAAGGATCGACTATGAGAGACTGATCTACTCAGCCACCGAAGCCATACCTACCCGCTTCCCTCGATTAGCTGTGGGCCATCGTCATGAAGACCAAAGCGGGCAACCTCGTGCTGGTGAAGCTGAACATGCGCACCAAGCTCGGCGTCATCGGTCCCGGCGAGCCATGCATCACGTTCCTCTGCATTCAGGATCACCGGCATCCGCGGATGCAGCCAGGCCATCTCGGGCGTCGCGGCACGGGTCATCATCGTGCAGGTCAGAAGCCCCCGCCAGCGCGAGGCAAGCCCGGCGAACCAGAGGGTCTCTTCATTCCCGGCCGAACTGACAAAATGCGGCTGCTTTGCGCCTGGCGCGCCCGTCCATTCGAAGTAGCCGCCTGATGGGATCAGGCAGCGCCCATGGCGCCAGACCTGACGAAAGGTTGGCTTGTCCTTCGCCTCCTTGATCCGGGCATTGAAGGTGCTGGCCTTCCAGTCCCGCAGCTCGCCCTTGTGCCAGGACGGGATCAGCCCCCACCGCGCCACCATCACCTCAAGCGGTTCCTTGGCGAAGATCAGCACGTCCTCGGTCGGCTTCACGTTGAAGCGCCGCGGGAAGGGCGCGATCTTGATTTCCGAATGCTCAAATTCGGTCCCGCGCAGGTTCGGATCGACGAAACGTCCACACATCGGTTCGGCTTTCCTGGATCGACAGTCAAGTAGCGCATAGATTGCTGATGAGGATCAACCGCCATCGAGCTTCGATCCGCTCCCCCAGTTCTCACTGACATCATCGCCCCGGCCATGGACGCGTCCTGCGACCGTGCTTATTCCTGTTTGCGACAAGGAGATTTACATGTCGAACTACACCGTGATCCCCGACATCCATGCCGACCCAGAGCGGCTCTCGCTCAGTCTGGCAACAGCGGCCTCCAGCGACCACCTCGCCTTTCTGGGCGACTTCATCGACGCCGGGAAGTCGGTGTTGCGTCCTGACGACGCTGAAGTTTTGACGCGAGTGCGTCGGCTCATCGAAGACGATGGTGCCGTCGCGGTCATGGGCAACCACGAACTTAACGCGATCCTATTTCACCGCCTCGACAGTAACGGGCAGCCCCTCAGGGCGCGCGATGACAAGAACCGGGCGCAGCACCGCAGCTTCATCGAGCGTTTCAGTATCGGCAGTGATGACGCGCTGGACTGGACCGAATGGTTCCTCACCCTGCCCCTCTGGCGCGATCTCGGCGGGCTGCGATTGGTGCACGCTTGCTGGAGCGACACGGCCATCTCAACCATCGCCGCGCGACGTCTAGACGGGCGGCTGCGTCCGGACGATCTCGAAGAGGTCGCCCGAAAGGAGACGCCCTTCGCGCGAGCCGTTGATCTGCTCCTGAGCGGACCTGAGACTGCGCTACCAGCGGGCATCGGCTTTCACGACAACAGCGGGCATTACCGAACCCAAGTTCGGATCGCGTGGTGGCGTGCTGATGCCCCGACCTGGCGAGCCGCCGCGCTTTCGGTCCCGAATCCCGAATACCTACCGGAGACCGAAATCACCGATGAACTGGGCCTCGACTTCTACGGCGAGGAGAACCCGCCAGTTCTGGTCGGTCATTACAAGATGCGTGGCGCTCCTAGGATCGAGACACCGCAAGCTGCCTGCCTCGACTACCCTGATACCCCCTGCGTTTATCGCTGGAGCGGGGAGCAGGCGCTCCGAACGACAAGCCTAATCAGCACGAACAAGTGACCGCAATGCCCCGGAGCGGATTCTCGCGGAGAAGCGGCACAATCCGCTGGCCAGAACACACCATTTGAAACCACCGGACACTGCGATAGATTTCAGGAATGTCGTCTCAGCTGCCTCCTTTCTTTCCCCTGCGTGCAGGCCGCGTGCATGAGGTTTGCGGCCCCGCCTCCACGGGGTTTTCTGCCATTGTTGCGGGGGTTGCGGGGGGGCGGGCGCTTTGGGCTCAGGAGGCTTGGCTTGCGGATATGCTGACGCCGGCAAGCATGATGCCGTTTCTTGACCCGGCCAAGCTGTTGCTGGCCAAAACGCAAAATCAGACCGACAGTCTGGCAGTTGCCGAAGAGGCGCTCAAAGACGGCAGCCTCTCTGTCGTCGTGCTGGAGGTGACGCGCCCCCTCGATCTGCGCGAAGGGCGGCGGTTGCAGTTGGCCGCCCGCACGGGCGGCACGACAGGGCTTTGCATCATCCCGGAGGGTATGGGCTCGAACGCCGCCGAAACGCGTTGGCGGGCCACGCCACTTTTCGATCCCGCGTGCGAGGACTCGACTCTGATGCGGTGGGAAATTATCAAGAACAAATCAGGAACAACTGGCGCGTGGCATGTTCACTGGGACGCACAGACGCATCGTCTCCATGTGGTTCCCCCGGTTGGCGAGCGACCGGGTTCTGCGCGCACACCCGAGTGAGGCGCCCTTCGTCATTGCCGCGCGCACGGGCAGCACAGAACTGATCTATTGCTTGAACCCCGCCGCCGAGCAGGCGGGCCTGCACCGCGGGATGCGCCTGGCCGATGCGCGCAGCTTTTGCCCCGATCTGATCAGCCGCCCTGCCGAGCCTGCGCGCGATACGCGGCTTCTGCGCAGCCTGCGGCGATGGGCGGAGCGGTTCTGCCCTTGGGTGGGCTTTGAGGGCACCGACGGCCTGGTGCTCGACATCACAGGGTCGGCGCATCTGTGGGGCGACGAGGCGGCGCTGCTGGCCGATATGCGCGCGCGGCTGGAGCGGGCGCGGATCGAAGTGCGGCTGGCAGCGGCGGGCACGCGCGGGACGGCATGGGCGCTCGCGCATTTTGGCGACACGGAGGATGGGCTGCTTGCGCTTCCCGTGGCAGCACTCCGCCTTGCGCCCGAGACCGTCACCGGGCTGCAACGTCTGGGCCTGCGCTCTATCGGTGATCTGACCGCCAGCCCACGCGCGCCGCTGGCGCGCCGTTTTGGCCCCGATCTGCTCTTGCGGCTCGATCAGGCCCTTGGCGCGCAGCCCGAACCCGTAACCCCCGAGGCCGAGCCACCACAGTTCAGCGTGCGCCTGACCCTCCCCGAACCGATCGGCCTTGAGGCCGATGTGATGGCCGCGACCGAGCGCCTGCTTGCGCCGCTTTGTGCCAAGCTTGCCGCGCAGGACATGGGGGCGCGGCGGCTGTGCCTGACGCTCCGCCGCGTCGATCAGGCCAGCCAGCAAGTCGAGCTGCGCCTTGCCGCCGCCATGCGTGAGCCCGCGCGGATTTTGCCGCTGTTCCAGCGCGGCGTGACTGAGGTGGATGCAGGTTTCGGCATCGACCAGATCCGGCTGGAGGCTACGCAGGTCGAACCCTTGCCCCTGCAACAGATCGGCCCCACCAACCAGCCCCGCCCGGACCACCTTGCCGATCTGATCACCCGCATCGGCACGCGCATCGGGCTGGAGAACATTCAACGGTTTCTGCCCGCCGACAGTCATATCCCCGAGCGTAGTTTTCTGATTGCGCCTGCCGCCTTCAGCGAGGCGCAGGGTGGTTTTCATGCACCTCGCCCGCGTCCGATCCGGCTGTTCCCGCCCGAGCCGATCCATGCGTCTGGCGCGCAGCCGCCCGCGCGGTTTCGCTGGCGGCGCATGACCCTCACCACCGCGCGCGCCACTGGCCCTGAACGGATCACCCCCGAATGGTGGCTGCCCGATGACAACTGGCGCTCGGGGCTGCGCGATTACTGGAAGATCGACACCCGTGAGGGGCGGCGACTGTGGCTGTTTTACACGCCACAAAACCCCGGCTGGTTCGTGCAGGGAGAGTTCGCATGACCCCCACCTATGCCGAGCTCTGCGTGACCTCGAATTTCACCTTTCTGACAGGCGCCTCACACCCCGAGGAACTGGTGCTGCGGGCGGCCGAACTGGGGCTGTCGGCCATCGCCATCACCGACCGGAACTCGCTCGCCGGTGTGGTGCGGGCGTGGTCGGCTTTACGCACCCTACGCAAAGAGGCCGAGGCGGGCGTGCCGATCCGCTCCACCCGGCAGCACGACCCCAGTTCGCGGCAAGAGACCGCCCCTCCCGAGACGTTGCTGCACCCCCATGGCCCCGTGCTGCCCAAGCTAATCGTGGGGGCGCGGCTGGTGCTGCGCGATTGCCCGGTCGACTGGGTCGCCCTGCCCACCGACCGCGCGGCCTATGAACGCCTTTCGCAGCTTTTGACCCTTGGCAAACGCCGCGCGGGCAAGGCCGAATGTCACCTCGACCTGGCCGATCTTGAGGCCGGCTGTCAGGGCATGATCCTGATCGCCCTGCCGCCCCCCGATCTCACCTCGGCCCGGACCGCGCTCCAGCGCCTTGCGCACCGCTTTCCCGGCCATGTGTTTCTGGGGGCCGCGCCGCGCTATGACGGATCGGATCAGGCGTGGTTCGCGGCCTGCGCGGCGCTGGCGTTGCGATGCTCCACCCCGATGGTCGCCTTGGGTGATGTGCTGATGCACCGCGCCGCCCGCCGCCCGCTTGCCGATGTGCTGACCTGCCTGCGCGAAGGGATCACGATTGATCAGATCGGCACCCGCGCCCTTCCCAATGCCGAGCGCCGTCTCAAGGGCGCCCCCGATATGGCGCGGCTGTTCCGCAATCATCCGGCCGCGCTGCGGCGCACGGCAGAGATCGCCGCGCGCTGTGCCTTCGATCTGGGCGAACTCAGCTACGACTATCCCGACGAGGGCACCGAGGGCGAAGCGCCTCAGGTGCGGCTCGACCGGCTGGCACGCGAAGGGTTGGCGTGGCGCTATCCGCAAGGCGCGTCCGAGCGGGTCTATAAGCTGATGGCCAAGGAGTTGGGGCTGGTGGCCGAGCTGGGCTATGCGCCCTATTTCTTGACCGTCCACGACATCGTGGCCGAGGCCCGCGCGCGCGGCATCCTGTGTCAGGGACGCGGCTCGGCGGCCAATTCGATTCTGTGCTACCTGCTTGGCATCACCGATGTGTCTCCTGACATGATCGGCATGGTGTTCGAGCGGTTCATCTCGCGCCATCGCGGCGAGCCGCCCGATATCGACGTGGATTTCGAGCACGAGCGGCGCGAAGAAATCATCCAGTGGATTTATCAGAAATACGGCCGCGACCGCGCGGGGCTTTGTGCCACGGTGATCCATTTCCGCACCCGCGCCGCGATCCGCGAGGTGGGCAAGGTGATGGGCCTGTCGGCCGATGTGACGGCGGCCCTTTCCGGCCAGATCTGGGGCATGTCGAACAAGGGTGCCGATCCCGCGCGGATGCGCGAGATGGGGTTGAACCCCGAGGACCCGCGGCTATCGCTCACGATCCGCCTCATCCGCGAGATCATCGGCTTCCCGCGCCACCTGAGCCAGCATGTCGGCGGCTTCATCATCACACGCGGGCGGCTCGATGCGCTGTGCCCGATCGAAAATGCCGCGATGGAGGGGCGCACCTGCATCGAATGGGACAAGGACGACATTGACGCGCTTGGCATCCTCAAGGTCGATATCCTGAGCCTCGGGATGCTGACCTGCCTGCGCAAAAGCTTTGCGCTTCTGGAAGCGCATGAGGGCAAAACCCTTGGGCTCGACAGCGTGCCGCAGGAAGACCCGGCCACCTACGCGATGCTGCAACGCGCCGATGCGGTGGGCGTGTTTCAGGTGGAAAGCCGGGCGCAGATGAATTTTCTGCCGCGGATGAAGCCCGCCACTTTCTACGATCTGGTGATCGAAGTCGCCATCGTGCGGCCCGGCCCGATTCAGGGCGGCATGGTCAAGCCCTATATCCGCCGCCGTCAGGGGCTTGAGGCGCCCGAGCCCTTCGGCCCTGCACTGGCCGCCGTCACGGCCAAAACCCTTGGCGTGCCGCTGTTTCAGGAACAGGCGATGCAGATCGCGGTGGTGGGCGCAGGCTATAGCGCGGAAGAGGCCGATCAGCTGCGCCGCTCGCTCGCCTCGTTCCGCCGCATGGGCACGATCGGCGCGCATCGCGACCGCTTTATTGCGGGGATGCGGGCGAATGGCTACACGCAGGCGGTGGCCGAGGCCTGTTTTGCCCAGATCGAGAGCTTTGCCGATTACGGCTTTCCCGAAAGCCACGCCGCCGCCTTTGCCATGCTGACCTATGTGTCGTCATGGCTCAAATGCCATCATCCTGCGGTCTTTGCCTGCGCGCTGCTGAATTCGCAGCCGATGGGGTTTTATGCCCCCGCCCAGATCGTGCGCGATGCGCGCGAGCATGGGGTCGAGGTGCGCCCCATTTGTGTGAACCGCTCCGAATGGGACAATACGCTCGAACGCCGGGCCGATGGGCGGCTCGCGCTACGGCTCGGGTTTCGCCAGATCAAGGGCTTTCGCGCCGAGGATGCGGGCTGGATCGTGGCGGCGCGCGGCAATGGCTACCCCGACCCCGAGAGCCTGTGGCTGCGCGCGGGCACCCCGCCCGCCACGCTCGAACGGCTGGCCGAGGCCGATGCCTTCACCGGCATGGGGCTGACGCGGCGCGCGGCCCTTTGGGCGGTGCGCGCGATCCGGGCGCCTGCGCCGCTGCCGCTGTTTTCCAACCCGCTGGATGGCGAGGGGCTGCGCGAACCCGAGGTCACCCTGCCTGCCATGCATCTGGGCGAAGAGGTGGTCGAGGATTACGTGGCCATGCGCCTGACCCTGCGCGCGCATCCGATGGAATTGTTGCGCCCCACCCTCCCCGGCCTGACCTGCCATGATCAGCTCGTGAGCGCGCCGCCGGGGCGCCTTGCGGTGTGCGGCCTTGTCATCACCCGCCAACGCCCCGGCACCGCCTCGGGGGTGATCTTTCTGACGCTGGAGGATGAAACTGGCCTGTCGAATATCGTGGTCTGGCCAAAGGTCTATGAACGTTTCCGCCGCGCGGTGATGGGCGGGCGGCTCTTGCGCGTAACCGGGCGGCTGGAGCGCGAGGGGATCGTCGTGCACCTGATCGCGGACAGGATCGAAGACCTCTCGCATCGCCTCTCGGATCTCGGCCACCCGATGCCCGAAATGATCGGCCTCACGCACCCGCAAGCTGACGATGCACCCCGCCCGCGCCCCACCGCCCGCCACCCCCGCGAGCAATCCAAGCGCCTGTTCCCAAGCCGGGATTTTCATTGAACGGGGATACGGCCCAGGCCTACTTTTCAGCTGCGGCAAATGTTGCGATGTCACATTCCCCGAATGTTGTTCTTCAAGAATCGCTGCACCAAACCTGAATGCCGTGGCCAGATATTGCCTCTTGTCGCCCAAAGCGGAGTTACGAGCTCCGGCTCTGCCGACCGCATAATTTTTGCTCGCTACCAGTCCATACGGATGACACATCCCGGAGCAGAAAAAACGCGCGCGCCACCCAAGTCCGTCCGCCTGCGCGAGCAAACCCTCCACCTCGTCGTTTTCGTGGCATACTTGCACCCGCATGAGACACGCACCGCATGTCTAGTCGCAAACACCTTCATAGGCGCGCAGGGGCACGTGCCTGACGCGGTCCGCAGGTTCGCAGGTGGTCGTGTGTGCAGGACCGACGCACGACCTGCCCTTGCGCGCCCCTAACGGTGGCGCGGCAGTATGAGCGGCGTGAGACCGTCCAAGACGGCAACTCAGGCACCTGCAACCCTAGTAGTGACAAGTGCGGATGCGAAACGGCTGCAACAACGACTGCGCCTGCTGTCTTAAGCCGTGCCGTCGCGCCCTGCGGCCCACGACAACTGAAACGCTTATCGGGCCAGACGTCCCATTTGGCGTTACTGATATGCCCCTCATACCTCTCCCCGACCCGCCAAGTTGGTCCAGTCATCGCGACGTTTTCCCAGAAAACACGGAATTCAGCGATTTCAGGTAACGTTTCGGTTAAGTGGCCCTGAATAGCTCAATAAAATAAGGAAACTTTGAGAGTCCGCCTTGGGCGCCATGTAACATTTACGAGCCCTTCAAGTCGCCTAAAGACCGGATTCGAGCGCTATATGTTACCTTTTTAGACCTAAATTTTACCTTTTGCCCCGAAATGTAACCTGACGGTATCTGTCAGGTTACATTTCAAGCGCCCTGTCAGCGCAAATTTTCGGTGCTGTCGCGGCCCCGCATGCTAGCGATTGGTTCCTACTCATATGTCTTTCCCTGCTCCAGGCATGTGCTGATCTGAGCGCCTGACGCGCGTCAGGCAAGCGAGCAATCGATGTTCATCTCTCACGCCTAGAATATCAGCATGCGTCATCGGCATCAGAGATCGGCATGAATCTTTATCACTCTCAGAATTCATGTTACAAAACATGTAATTGAATATTTTTATGATCGGCACGAACATGCTCGAAACACCGGCGCGGATCGAACCTTGTGGCATCGAGGAGCAGATCCCTGAAGCCCTGACAGACCGCGTGATCGAGATCCGGGATGCGGCCTCCGACTTAGGGCATGACCTCCATCCTGAGAGCGCCGCCGAGTTGCGTAGTCTCGTTCGGTTGATGAACGCCTATTACTCGAACCTGATCGAAGGTCACAACACCCGCCCGGCCGATATCGAGGCCGCGATGGCAGGCCGAGACCCCGCCCCGGAGAAGCGCGCGCTGGTTCAGGAAGCCATCGCCCATATCGCCGTGCAGGAATGGATCGATGCGCTCGCCGATACCGGCAACCTTCCCGAGCCCTGCGACCTCGCCTTCCTCCTCGACATCCATCGCCGCTTCTACGAAGCCATGCCGGAGGATCTGCGTTTCGTCACGCATCATGGCCAGCGGATCGAAATCGTGCCAGGCGTCATGCGCGCGCCAGGGCCGGAGGTCGAGGTCGGACAACACCTGCCACCGTCGGCGCATCGCCTTTCGGACTTCATGGCGTATTTCTCGAAGCGCTATCTCGGACTGACACGCGGTCGAACAGGGCAGATTCTGTCGATCCCGGCGGCGCATCACCGCTTCAACTACATTCATCCGTTTCTGGACGGGAATGGGCGCGTCAGCCGACTGATGTCTCACGCGATGATCCGCAAGGCGGGAATCGGTGGCCACGGCCTCTGGTCGGTTAGCCGCGGACTGGCGCGCGGGTTGCGCGAGAGCGGCGAGTATAAGGCCGAGATGGCGCGTGCGGACATGCCACGCCAAGGAGACCGTGACGGGCGCGGGAACCTCTCCATGACCGCCCTGCACGGGTTCACGGGCTGGTTCCTGACGGTAATGCTGGACCAGATCCGCTTCACCAGCACAATGTTCGACCTGACGACGCTGCAAATGCGCTACACGGCGCTCCTGCGCGACCTGCATCCCGAAGACACCCGCATCGTCAAGCTCGTCGATCACGTCCTGCGCTTCGGCGAGATGGCGCGCGGAGATGCGCCGATAGTGCTTGGACTGAAAGAACGAGCCGCGCGCGAGGTTCTTTCCAAGGCGGTGAGCGACGGTTTCCTGAAATCCTCGACGCCCAAAACCCCGGTGAGGATCGCGTTTCCCCTCGCTTACCGCGAGCGCCTGTTTCCAAACCTCTTCACCGAGGCGCCCCTCGATATCCCGCCACCACCACCCCTTCCGGGAATACCAACGCGCTGAACCCGGAGGGTTCGATCGCCCCGCTTGACGGCGCCAGAACACACCCCCGTCACGCTTACGTGTTCTTTCTAAGACTTCTACTTCCCTATGCGCTCGAGCGAGGTCCCACCCGACCTGCGTAAGCGCACGCGGTATCACGGTATCACAGCTTCAACACACAGGAGAGACCGTGAAGAACACACCCTACGAAGACAGCCCCGGCGCCCGCTTCATTGCCGAGCGCGTTCGCGATCTGAAACACAAGAAATCCCAGAAGAAGATCGCCCATGAAGTCGGCTTCGTGAACGCGAACATGCTGAGCCTTCTGAAATCCGGCGCGAACAAGATCCCGCTTGATCGGGTGCCCGCCTTAGCGAAAGCCCTGGAAGCAGACCCGGCCCTGCTGATGCGGCTCGCGCTCGAACAGTCCGTCGGCGTCACCGCGGCGACCGCAATCGTCGAGGTGTTCGGCACGCCCGTGTCCGAGAACGAGCGCGGGTGGCTCTACGAGATCCGCGAGGCGTCTGGCAACAGCGACCCGCGTCTGACCGCCCGGTCCCGTTCCGTGCTGCGGGGGATTTTCGGGCAATGATCGATGGGCCGATCACGACCCCGCAGTCGCCGATGGGGTCATGGAACCAGCTGACCGAGAACGAGAAGGCGTGGATCGAATTCATCCGTGTCATCTCATGCGGTCGCGATCCAAAAGTCACCCCTGAGCGCGTGAGAGCGCTGACCGCACTTCTGTCTTAGGCGCGGGACGCCGACTTAGGCGTATCAAGCCATTCCTTAGGGGCGGGGCGCAACCTCCGCCCCCAGAAACTGACGACTACTCAGGAAAAGGAGAAGCCGGCATCCATCGCGAAACAGGCCTGCAACGTCTCCTCATACTCCAGCAAGTCTGAAAGGCGCCAGCGCGTAGAACGATCTCCGATGCGGACCGGCGCAGGAAACGAGCCCTTGCTCCTCCAACGCCAGATGCTGTCGGTTGAGACGCCATAGCGGGTAGCGACCTGCTCAACGGACAGAAAAAATTGCTCGGGATTAGTAGCTTCCATGAAGTATATACTCAGACTTAGGCCAGACAATCCGCCCCTTCTGATCTACTTATTCGGCTGCAATTAGAGATTGTCGCATGGGAGCGCAAAAAATCGAGTTCCCGTAATGCACGATCCTGACGCGGGTAGGCATGTTAACTCCACGAGAAAGGCAACCAAGACCAGAATGTAGCCCCTATGTAGCCCAGCATGGCAACGGAATGGCACAGCCCTGATAGGGGCTAACGAACTTCTCTTATTTTTAAGGAGTTTTAGTGGTGCCCGGAGGCGGATTCGAACCACCGACACGCGGATTTTCAATCCGCTGCTCTACCAACTGAGCTATCCGGGCACTCGGGCCTCGCGGCCTTCGGTGGAGGGTTACTAGACGAGGGCGCGGGACCTGTCCAGAGGGTTTTCGGGATTTTTTTCATGTCGTGGCACACGACCGCAGAAGACTATGCGCGCGCCACTGACGGACCGCCCAAAGAGCGTCACTTAACGCATAAATAACAACGGGTTCCGCGTCAGTGCAGCGGCTTGTCGGGGTCGGCGGGGGCGCCCTCGGACGCGCGCTCTTCCTCTTCGGCGAGAGTGCCCGGGATCACGTAAGCCCCACGCAGCCAGCGCCCCAGATCGACATCGGCACAGCGTTTCGAGCAGAACGGGCGATATTTCGGATCGCTGCCCTTGGCGCAGATCGGGCAGCTCATTCCAGCCCCCTCAGCAGGGGCGCGCGGGCGATCCGGTCACGCTTGCGCTGCATCTCGAAATTGCCCAGCGGCGTCCACCCGGCCAGCGCGCTTTCCGCCTCGCCCTTGATCGAGACACGCATCTGCTGCTCGAGCACCTGGCGGTCGCGTTTCGGCATCGGCGCGAAGTCGATCACGATCTGCCCGCCAAGGCCGCGCAGCCGCAGCTGGCGCGGCAGCTCGCGCGCGGCGGCGATATTGGCCTTGAGCGCGGCGGCGGGCGAGGTGTCATTGCCGGTGTTCACATCGACCGCGATCAGCGCGCGCGTGGGCTCGATCATCATATGCGCGCCGCCTTGCAGCTCGACGCGCGGATCGGTCAGCGCCGCCACCGCATCAAGCACACCCAGCTCGGCAAAATCGCCCTCCAGCACCTCATCGGGTGCAGGATCGGCCCAGTCGCGCCAGGCCTCTTCGTGGGGACCGGGAGCATCGACCAGCAATTCGGGCGGACCTTCGAGGTCGGCCGTCACCGCTTCGGCCAGGCCCCGCATCGCGGCGATGTCTTCGGCGATCTCGGTCTCGGACGCATGTTCACAGGCCGAGCGCAGGATCAGGCCGAAATCGCAGCCGTCCATCACCTCGCCCGCCAGCGCCTGAAGCGCGGCGCGCGTATCTTCATCGCGAATGCGGCGCGAGACATTCAGCCCCGGCGCGCCGGGCGTCACGATCGCGAGGCGCGACTTGAACAGCACCCGAAGCGAAACCGGCAACGCCTTGCCCGGCTCGACCCCGCCAGTAACCTCGACGATCACGGTCTGACCCGGCGCAAGCCCCTTGACCTCGCGCAGGAAGCCGCGCGCGCCATCGGGCAGATCGACGAACACGCCGCCCTGCCCCTTCATCTGGCGGCCCACCTTGGCGCGGCAGATCGCTCCGGGCGCCAGCGGCACCAGGTCAGAGGCGTCGATCAGCAGGTCGTGCAACTCGCCATCAACCATCAGCGCCGCGGCCTCACGCCCGGCAACCTGACCCAGAATCACGGAACGGCCCTTCATGGCTGATCTCCTTGCAGGCCGGCGGCGGCCAGAAGCGCGGCGGTTTCAGCCAGCGGCAGCCCGACAACGCCGGTAAACGAGCCCTGAATCCACGGGATGAACGCCCCGGCATGGCCCTGAATCGCGTAGCCGCCCGCCTTGCCGTGCCATTCGCCCGAGGCGAGGTAGCCGTTCACATCGGCATTCGAGAGCGGACGAAACCGCACGACGGTATCGACGAGACGTTCGCGCAGACCGGAAGCCGTGCGCACCGCCACCGCCGTCAGCACATGGTGGCGCCGCCCCGAGAGGAGCCAGAGAAACTCGGCCGCCTGCTTTTCATCCTCGGGCTTGCCCAGAATGCGGCGGCCACAGGTTACGGTGGTATCGGCGGAGAGGATCACCTCAGCCTCGGCGCACTCAAGCGCCATCGCCTTTTCGCGCGCCATGCGGGCGACATAGTCGCGCGCGCGCTCGCCCCGTACCGGCGTTTCGTCGATATCGGCGGGGCGGATCTCGGCGGGGGTGTAGCCGATCTGGCCCAGCAACTCACGCCGTCGCGGGCTTGCGGATCCGAGGATCAGCTTCACGGTGCTTACTTGAAGCGGTAGTTGATGCGACCTTTCGAGAGGTCGTAGGTGTTCATTTCCACCTGAACCCGGTCGCCGGCCAGAACGCGGATGCGGTTCTTGCGCATCTTTCCTGCCATATGTGCGATGATCTCATGGCCGTTTTCCAGCTCGACCCGAAACGTCGCATTCGGCAGGAGTTCCTTCACGACACCGGGGAATTCGAGCATTTCTTCCTTGGCCATGGTCACTCCATTGTGCATCACCCGCGAAAGCTGCGGGCGTGGCCTAAATGCGCCCGGATCGCCCGGAATTCAAGGCAAATGTCAAGCGAGGGGGGCGGATTCGCACCGGATCGTGACGTGAGAGGCCTGCGCAGCCTGCTCGGGCCAGTGCGCGAAGGGCAAAACCGCGCCATCCGCGCGACTCAGAGCGACCAGATTCAAATCCACCTGTCCGACGACCCAGCCCGGCGCGTCCATCTCGCCTTCGGCGATGACGCCGGTCTCGGGCCAGCCGCGATCGGGCGGGCCGAAGATCGCCGCGGCGCCCCGGTTCTCGTCGATCGCGGGGCACCAGTCGGCCATGCCCACGGTCGGCGCCTGCACCACGACGCATTGGTTTTCCAACGCGCGCGCCATCGCGCCCACTCGCACCCGCGTATAGCCCGCGACCGTGTCGGTGCAGGAAGGTACCAGCAGCATCTCGGCCCCCGCCTCGCAAAGCGCACGCGCCAGCAGGGGAAATTCGCTGTCATAGCAGATCAGCACGCCGATCCGGCCCAGCGCGGTCTCGAAGAGCTGCAGCCCCTGCCCCGCCGAGATCGTCCAGTCTTCGCGCTCGAACCGGGTCATGATCGCCTTGTCCTGCGCCCCGATCGGCCCCGAGGGGCCATAAAGTGCGGCACGGTTCAGCCGCGTGTTGCCCGCCGCGACCGGACCCGACGGCGCAAGGATATAAAGCTCGAACTGACGCGCGAGCGACTCGAACAGGCGCTCCATCGCGGCACGGTGGCGCAGCACCTCGGCGAGCGAGGCCTCCAGATCGGCGGCGACGGCGGGGCCGCCAAGGCTCGCAAGCTCCATCGCGCCATATTCGGGAAAGACCAACAGGTCGGCACCATGCGCGGCGCCATGCCCGACCCAGGCGCGGATCTTGGCCTCATAGGCGCCCCAATCCTCCAGCCAGTCCAGCGGATAGGCCGCAGCGGCAATGGTAACCCGTCTCATAGTGCCCGCCCCCAGAATTGAAGCTGTTTCTCGGTCTGCTCAGCATCGCCCAGATCGGTCCAGCGGAACCGCGCCACCACGCCCGGCATCGGCGCATAGACCCGCGCGCGCCAGAACGGATCGAGCGGGCGGTAGCTGGCCGGACGCAGCGGGTGATCGGCGGGGCGGATCACCGAACAAAAGGCCGAAAAGCTGCGCCCCAGCGCACGGGCATGGGCCTCGCGCGCGTCGAAGAACGCGTGCCCCGCACCCTGCCCGCGATACTCGGGCAAGAGCACCGACTCGGCGCAATAGAACACGTCTTGCAGCTTGAGGCCGGTCGGCGCGAAGGCGGCGGCGAAATCGTCGGAATGATCTTCGAGCAGGGTACCCGTCGCCGCGCCCACCAGCCGCGCGCCATCGAATGCGCCAACCACCACCGCCGCCTCCGAATTACGGTAGCTCTCCAGATAGCGCCGCTCGTAGTCGAGCGAGCCGTCGTAGATATAGGGCCAGTCGCGAAACACCGCGATCCGCAGCCGCGCCACATCGTCAAGCGCCGCATCGAGCGCCGGACCGGTCAGCGTGCGGATCTCAAGTGCCATCAGCCGACCTGCGCGATCCAGTCGGCGAGGTTGTAATAGGTGGTGACGCGCTGAATGCGCCCGTCGCGCAGCGTGAAGAACGTGCCGGCGGGCAGAATATAGCTTTGGCCGCGCGCTTCGGGCAGACCGGCGTCGGTCTGCAGATAGACGCCGTTCACCACGAATTCGGCGGCCGCGCGCGTGCCCGCGTCATTGGCCATCACCACGATATCGGTCAGATTTTCACGGTAGCAGCGCGTCATATGGGCGTTGAATTCGCGGAATTTCTCCACGCCCTTGCGGATCTGGCCTTCGTTGACGTGATGCTCGAAATCATCGGTCAGAAGCGCCTCCATCGCGGCGGTATCGCCAGCGTTGAACGCGTCATAATAGTCGGAAATCGTGGCAAGGGCGGTCGCGCGGGGCATCGTTCAGTCCTGAGTTGGGGCGCCGAAACGCGCGATCATGCGCGCGCGGATCTCGTCGCGGGTATGGCGATAGGCCGACAGCTTGGCCTCGCGGTTTTCGCCGCAGCCGGTCGGGTCGGTGATCGGCCAGAAGTCGACCTCGATATGGTTGAAGCGCGCCAGTTCCTGCGCCTGGGCATGCGAGGCGGGCGACAGCGCGACCACCAGATCGAAGGTGCCCAGATCGTCGCCCATCTCGGAAAGCTGATCGAAGTTGCGCACGCGGTGGCGCGACAGGTCGACACCGATCTCATGCATCACCGAGATCGTGAAACCGTCGATATCCAGCTCGGCCTTCACCCCCACCGACTGCACGTAGCATTCGGTGCCGTAAAACTTCTTCATCATCCCCTCGGCCATCGGCGAACGAGTGGAGTTATGATCGCAGCAGAACAGCACCGCGTGGGGCAGATCGGGCATGGCTCAGTTCCTCGGCGTGAGCGCACAGACCAGAGTAAACAGTCGCCGCGCCGTGTCGATATCAATCTCTGCCTTGCCCTCAAGTCGCTCCTGCAAAACGCGCGCGCCTTCGTTGTGGATGCCGCGGCGCGCCATGTCGATCGCCTCGATCTGGCTCGGCGGCAGGCGTTTGACCGCCTCGAAATAGCTTTCGCAGATCTGGAAGTAATCCTTCACCACCTGCCGGAACGGGCCGAAGCTCAGGTGGAACTCCACCACTTTCTCGCCGGATTCGGTTTCGGTGTCGAAGACAAGGCGACCGTCGCGCACCGCAAGCGTCAGCGCAAAGGGGCCTTCGGGCGCGGGCATGTCATCGCGGCCGGGAATTGCGAAACTGTTGTCTTCAAGCAGGTCGAAAACGGCGACGCGACGTTCCTGCTCGATCTCGGGGGTGGGCGCGGGCAGGCCGCTGTCGTCGATCTCCAGCTTGACGATACGCGTCATCTCACTCGTCTCCTTCATTCAGCGCCGCCAGTCGCGCCCGCACAGAAAGCCCATGTGCCTCAAGGCTTTCCGAGCGCGCCAGAACCTCGGCCGAGGGCCCGATCGCCTTCAGAGCGGCCGGGGTCATCTTGGCAAGGGTCGTGCGCTTGAGAAAGTCCAGAACCGACAATCCCGAGGAAAACCGCGCCGAACGGGCGGTGGGCAGGACGTGGTTCGGACCGCCGATATAATCGCCGATCGCCTCGGGCGTGTAAGCGCCAAGGAAAATCGCACCCGCATGGGTGATCTGGTCAGACAGCGCATCCGGGTCCTCGACGCACAGCTCAAGGTGCTCGGGCGCCACGCGGTTCGAGAGCGCCGCCGCCTCGGCCAGATCGCGCGTGACCACCACCGCGCCGAAATCGCGCCAGCTCGGCCCCGCGATCGCGCGCCGTTCCAGCGTTTCGAGGCGTTTCTCGACCGCGGCGACCACGGCCCGGCCATGCGCGGCATCGGGGGTGATCAGGATCGACTGCGCGCTTTCGTCATGCTCGGCCTGGCTGAGCAGGTCGATGGCGATCCAGTCGGGGTCGGTCGAGCCGTCGGAAATCACCAGAATCTCGGAGGGGCCGGCGATCATGTCGATGCCAACCTTGCCAAAGACGCGGCGCTTGGCTGCGGCGACAAAGGCATTGCCGGGGCCGGTGATCTTGTCGACGGGCGCGATCGTCGCGGTGCCATAGGCCAGCGCCGCCACCGCCTGCGCGCCGCCGATCCGGTAGATCGCATCGACCCCCGCGATCCGCGCGGCCAGCAGAACCAGCGGGTTCACCACGCCGCCCGGCGTCGGGCAGACGACGACCAGCCGCTCGACCCCGGCGACCTTGGCAGGGATCGCGTTCATCAGCACCGAGGACGGGTAGCTCGCCAACCCGCCCGGCACATAAAGCCCCGCCGCCGAAACCGGCGTCCAGCGCCAGCCAAGCTCGGCGCCCGTCTCTTCGCGCCAGAGCGCGTCTTCGGGCATCTGGCGGACATGATAGGCGCGGATACGCTCCGCCGCGAGTTCCAGCGCCGCGCTCTCCTCGGGCGAGACCTTGGCGATCTCGGCCTCGATCTCGGCCTCGGAAAAGGCCAGCGTTTCGGGCGTCAGCGCGAGGCGGTCGAATTTCTCGGTCAGCTCGATCACCGCCGCATCGCCGCGCGCGCGCACATCCGCGATGATCCCCGCGACGACGGCATCGACATCGGGGCTGTCCTCGCGCTTCATGCCGAGCAACTCGGTGAAGCGGGTCTCGAAATCGGCGGCGCTGGTGTCGAGGAAATGCGGCATGACGGTCTCCTTGGTCCTGATCGGGGATAATGGCTTGCCGCCGCATCGGCAAGCGCCGAACCGCAAGCGGCGCTGGCACGCGGCAAATCTGCCGCGCCTGCCCGGTCGGGGCGCGGACGGCGCAGGCGCTGCGTATTTGGACCAAGAAGAAGGGAGGGTCAGTCCGGGTGGTGTGGCGCGTGGCCCGAGACCGCACGGTAAGGGCGCGTGACGTCGCGCAGGTCGACCTCGAGGCATTCGACGCGCGCGGCAATGGCGCCGTCGCCCGCGAGCGTGACGATCACCTGCCCCGCGCCGTCTTCGCCGGGCTCGAAGCCGAGATCGAGAATCGAGAGGATCATGTCGCGGTCATGGCGGTCGATGCCGGTCGAGGCGACGCCGGTTACGCCCGAGATCACCAGGAGCGACTGCACGCGTTCGAACGGGCGGCGCGCGGCCTCTGCCTGCGCCTGATCCTCCCAGCGGAAGCGGTTGACCAGGAAGGCGAGGCGGCGGGATTTGGCCTCCCACGAGATCTCGGTGATCGGCAGCACCGCGTCTTGGACCAGCGCCGCGATCACGCCGAGGTCTTCGGCGCTTTCGGCGCGGAGCGCGAGCGGGCTTTCGCCCGCGTCTTCGAAGCGCGCGTCACTCATTCCTCTTTCACCCGCTCGATCTTGGCGCCCACGCCCTTGAGCTTGCGCACCAGCCGTTCATAGCCGCGATCGAGGTGATAGACGCGGCGGACGATGGTTTCGCCCTCGGCGGCGAGGCCGGCAAGGATCAGCGACACCGAGGCCCGCAGGTCGGTCGCCATCACCGGCGCCCCCCTCAGCCGCTCGACGCCATGCACGGTCGCGTGGCCGCCATGGACCTCGATATGCGCGCCCATGCGGGCGAGTTCGGGGGCGTGCATGAAGCGGTTTTCGAAGATGGTTTCCTCGAGGACCGAGGTGCCCTCGGCGGTGCACAGAAGCGCCATCATCTGCGCCTGCAGGTCGGTCGGGAAACCGGGGAAAGGCTCGGTCACGATGTCGACGGCGCGGATGCGATCGCCCTTGCGCTTCACCTTGAGCCCGCGCGCGGTTTCCTCGACTGAGATCCCGGCGGCGTCGAGCTTTTCACAGAAGCTTTCGACCAGAGAAATCTTGCCGCCGAGGCATTCGACCTCGCCGCCGGCAATGGCGGGGGCGAGCATGTAGGTGCCCAGCTCGATGCGGTCGGTCACCACCGGGTGGGTCGCGCCATGCAGGCGGTCGACGCCCTGGATCTCGATGGTCGAGCTGCCGTCGCCCTCGATCTGCGCGCCCATCTTGCGCAGGCAATCGGCCAGATCGACGATTTCGGGTTCGCGCGCGGCGTTCTTGAGCACCGAAGTGCCCTTGGCCAGCACCGCCGCCATAAGGAAGTTCTCGGTCGCGCCGACCGAGGCGAAGCGCATTTCATGCACCGCACCGCGCAGCCCGCCCTGCGTCTTCGCATGCAGATAGCCGTCTTTCAGCTCGATCTGCGCGCCCAGCGCTTCGAGCGCGTCGATATGGATGTCCATCGGGCGCGCACCGATCGCGCATCCGCCCGGCAGCGACACCACCGCATGACCGAGCCGCGCCAGCAGCGGGCCGAGCACCAGATTCGAGGCGCGCATCTTGCGCACGATGTCGTAATCGGCATGCGGCGTGATCTCGCCATGGCTCGACATCGCCAGAACCTGACCGTCTTGCAACTGCGTCACCTCGGCGCCGAGCGAGGCCAGAAGCTGCTTCATCGTGGCGATATCCGAGAGCCGCGGCGCGTTGGTCAGCGTCAGCGGCTCGTCCGACAGGAGCGTCGCCGGCATCAGCGCGAGGCAGGCGTTCTTGGCCCCCGCGATCGGAATTTCGCCGCTCAGCGGGCCGTTGCCGTGAACAATGATCTGGTCCATGCGCTTACTCGTCCTCGTTCTCGCTGCCCGTATCCTCGGCCTGACGCGCGCGAGCCTGCGCCTTGCGGCGGTGCAGATTCGCCCGCAGCGCTGCGCGCAAACGCTCTTCGCGCTCGATCTCGGATTTCGACTTTCCGCCGCCGGCAGGGGTGTTGTTCTGGTTCATCGACCCCTCTCTAACGTCTTGGCAAAATCCTGTCGAGAGAAGTCGAGATTTGGGCTTGCACGCTCCGGCGAATGCCGCTAAATCCCCGCCCACGGTCGAAACAGACCGAACCGGCGCTGTGGTAGCTCAGTGGTAGAGCACTCCCTTGGTAAGGGAGAGGTCGAGAGTTCAATCCTCTCTCACAGCACCATCCTTCCCCAGATTGTTGAATTTTGGCACTGCGCTTTGCGGTGCTCAGGGGCGCTGCCCCTTTGGCCTGCGGCCATTCACCCCGGGATATTTTCGGCAAAATGAAGGGGATAGCGGCAGGAGCGCGGGACAGGCCGCGCCCCTGATGGATTGCTCGCGTGCTCAGAGCAGCGAGACGAGGTGATTGTCCCACGAGAGCGAGTCGCGTTCGAGGGGGTGCAGCGCGCCTTGATCGAGGCGGGCGACGAGGCCCTGCCCGTCGGTTGCGACAAAGCCGCCCTCGGTGCAGGGGCCAAGCCCGCAGATATCGGCGCGGGCGACCGACCAGAGTGGGTCGCCCTTGCGCGAGAAGGCCTGCACGCGGCCGCCACGCGGGCTGGTGATGGCGACCTCCTGGCCGCCCGGCGCGAAGGCGACGGACCCGGCATAGCCCTTCATCGCGAAAATCTCTTCGGGGGCGGGATCGCAGAGAATCGGCGCCTCGCCCCGACGATGGAGGCCCAGGAGCGGCACCGGCTCCATCAGGTCACCCTGCCATTGCATCGCGAAGGCCACGAGCCCGTCCGAGGCGATCCCGAGGTGGCGGATCGAGTTCTGCCACAGCTCGGGCAGCTCGACCTGTTCGAGCAGCGCGCCCTCGGGTGAGAGATAGGCGAGGTTTGGGCGCATCCGGTCGAGGTTGAGCGGCGTGCGGTCGCTCGGGTCGGTCTGGATGCCGCCGTTTGCGATGACCAGCGTTTCGGAGCCCGGCAGTCGCAAAATTTCATGCGGGCCGATGCCGCCGCTGGCGAATTCGCCGATGCGTTGGTAGCCGCGCGCCGCGTCCCAGACGCCGACGCGGCCCTCGGAGCCCTCGGCCACGACCTCGGAGGTGAAGAGCACTGCGCCATCGGCGGAATAGGCGCCGTGGCCGTTGAACTGGCGCCCCTCGGGCGGGGTCAGCCGGGCCGAGGTGGTGCCGCTTGCGCAATCGATGACCAGCGCGAAAGTGCCCGGGCGGCGGGCGAAGGCCACGGCCTCGGGGCGGGTCGGATGGGCGGTGGCGGCATGGCCGCGCCCGGGCATCGGCAGGCTGAACAGGCGCGCGCCTGCGGCGCTGATGCCGCAGAGGAAATAGGCCCCGGCCCCGTCTGCCGCCGCCGCCAGATAGGCGGGCGAGCCGGCATCGGCCCAGCTTGCGCGCGGCAGCGCGGTTGCGGCGGCCAGCGAGGCGAGGAAAGCGCGACGTTGCATCATGGGGTCCTTTCAGTCTCCGTCGGCGGCGTTAAACCCGGCCGACACGCCCAGCAGCCCGCCCAGTTCTTCCAGCGCGGCGTCGCGGGCGAGCCGGATCGACTGCTGCAGGATCTCGACCTTGAGCCGCCCGCCCGGATCGGCGACGGCGGCAAAGGCCGGGTCTTCGGGCCAGTCGGCCTGCGCCAGCGCGCGATCAAACGCGGCCTCGGTTTTCGGGATATCGCCGACGCCCTGCGCCAGCGCCCCGGCCAGCGCCTTCAGCGCAGCGAGCGACAGCGCGACATCGGCGCGGGCGCGTTGGGCGGGCAGCGCCTCGGCGCGTTCGGGGCGGGGTTTGTCGAAGCTGCCCAAGGGCCGCCCGAGCCGCTGGTCGGCGTTGAATTCGAGCCCCGAGATCAGCTGTGTGAACAGCGCCTGGCGCGCCTCTTCGGGGTTGAGGAAGGTGGTGTTACCCTCGGCGCCCGCGCTAAGCAGCAGCTCGGAATAGGGGCCCCAGTCGGTGACGATCTCGCCCGCCATCCGCGCCATGTCTTCGGCCAGCGCGCGGCGCAGGTCACAGACATAGGGCACCCCGTTTTCCATCTCGCCATGAAGGAGGCGACCCAGCCCGAACAGCCCGCGCGCCGCGACCGAGGCCTGCGCCAGCGCGCCGGGCTCAAGCAGGGCCGGATCGGCGGCCTCGATCATCTCGCGTTGCTTGCGCGCGCCGGTGGCCTTGGGGTCGGGCCAGAAGGCAATGGCAAGCGCCCGGCCCTGATCCTCGACCGGTCCAAGGCGCAGATGCGCAACCCCCATCCAGGCATCGAACGCCGCGTTCCAGGGGCCGCGCAGCGCCTCGGCGGAGCAATCCTGACGCGCGGCCTCGGCCAGTGTCTCAGAGGCCGCGGCAAAGGCCTGATAGCCGGGCAGGATTTCCTTGGAAATCGCCTCGGGCACATCTGCACCGGCGGGCGCAACCAGCGCGGCGACAAGCGCGGAAGAGGCGGCGAAACGGGCGAGAAGGGAACGGGTCATAGGCTCTCCAGAAATCGGATCAGGGCAGCGCGGGCCTCGCGCGCCATCGCGGCGACCCTATCACGGGCGGCTTCGGCTTCGCCACCGTGCCAAAGCGTCGCTTCGAGTAACGATCGCGCGCGCCCGTCATGCAGATAGGTCGCGGGCGGGCCGGTGACCTGCGCGCTCAGCCCGATGCCCCAAAGCGGCGGCGTGCGCCATTCCGAGGCAGAGGCCGCGCCCTCGGGCGCCGCAGCGGCGAGCTCCGGCCCCATGTCGTGCAACAGAAGGTCGGTATAGGGCCAGATCAGCTGGAAGCTGCGCGCGGGGTCGTCGACCAGCTGGTGGGTCAGCTGTTTCGGGCGGTGACAGGCAGCGCAGCCAGCGTCATGGAACGCGGCCTTGCCGGCCAGAACCTGCGGGTCGTCAACCGCGCGGCGGGCGGGCACGGCCAGCGCGCCGGCATAGCGGGTCAGCGCGGCGACGGCCTCGGCAGAGACTTCGCGCCCGTCGCGCAGGCCCGCGTCCTCGCCATCGGGAAGGGCCGCGCAGGCGGCACTGGCGCAATCGCCCTCGGGCTGCGGATAGAGCGGCGAGGACAGGCCCAGATCGTGGAACAGCGCCGAGGCGCTCATGTCGGCAAGCGTCGCGACCTGCGCCTTGTGGCCAAAGCGGCCCAGCATCGGCTGGCCGTGCTGGCGCGAGGGCGCAACCGCGGCGCGCCCCGAGATACCATCGCCATCGGCATCCTCCGGGTCGGCCTGCTCCAGGATCGCCGCCGCCGGGATCGCCTCCAGAAGGCCAAGCCCGATCATCTGCGGCGCGACGCGCAGGTCGACCCGGGTCTCGGGCGCAAGCGCGCCCTGCCCAGCATCCTTCACGCGGGCACGGGGGCGACGCAGATGGGCCACCTCACCGCCAGACAGCGAGACTTTTTCCTCGATCCAGTCGATCGACAGCTGCCCCTCGGGCGGCAATTCCGGCAGCGCCCGGGTGTTGAGCTGACGACCGAACACTGGGTCGCCACCGATCGGGTGCCACGCACCCAGCGCGACCAAATCGGGGTCGGGCGCCCCGGCTGCCGTCGGATTCGAGAGCCGCGCAACCAGCCCCGAGATGCCCTCAGGCTCGGGTCGCCCGCGCCCGCCGCCCGGATGACAGCCCGCGCAGGAGCGCGCATTGAAGACCGGCCCAAGCCCGTCCGAGGCGCGCGTGGTCGAGGGCGCCGCGACCCAGAGCTTGTCGAACAGCGCCTCGCCCAGCGTGGCCTGCATCCGGGCCTCGTCAGACAGGCCCGGCAGGATGTCGCGGAAGCTTTGGCCTTGGGTGGTGGCGACCCCGCCCGAATTGGCCTCGAAGGCTTCGGCCTGCCCGGTTTCGGGACCGGAAGCCAGAATCGCCTCGGCCCGCGCCGCCTGATCGGGCGCAAGCGGGCGCAGGGCCAGATGCGGCTCGTTCAGGCGCGGATCAGCGCCCCCCGCGCGCGGCAAGGCGGCAAGGGTCACGGCGATCAGCAGGGAGGCGGCAGGTTTGTTCATGGGGAAAAGGGCCCGGGCAGACCGGGCCCATTCAGGTCACTGGAACACGGCGTTCGGGTTATCGAGGCTGTCCGAGCCTTCCAGCTCGACCTCCCGCCCCAGCGCGGCCACGGCGCGCTCGATCGAGCGGGTCTGCGCGACCAACGCGGCCACCGCCCCTTCGATCAGCGCCTTGCCGCGCTCGTTGCCAAGGCCCAGCATCTGGTCATAGGCCATGCCCCCCTCGGCCGCCGCCTTCATCTCGCCCAGCGCCGCCACCGACGCATCCAGCTCGGCGCGCAGCTGCGCATCGACCTCGGGTGCCACCGCCGCCACCAGTTGCGACAGCGAAGGGCCTTCGACGGTCGAGCCATCGACGCGGGTATAGCGGCCGGTATAGACGTTCCGAATGCCGACGCCGTCGTAGTAATGCGACAGGTGGGTCATGTCGGAGAAGCAATCATGCTCTTCCTCGGGATCGTGCAGCATCAGCCCCAGCTTGATCCGCTCGCCCGCCAGCTCGCCATAGCTGAGCGAGCCCATCCCCGTCAGAATCGACGAAATCCCGCCCTCGGGGTCAGCCATCAGAGCGGCGCGCACGGCGCCATCGTCGGTCCAGTTCGCGGCCATCTCGGCAAGATCCGAGACCAGCAACGCGGTCGCCGCCGACAGATAGGCGCGCGGCGGTCGCAATTGCCGCCGGTGCAGCCCTCGCCCTGCACGAAATCGGTATAGGGGCGCGCGCCGGCGCCCGCGTCGGTGCCGTTCAGATCCTGCCCCCAGAGCAGGAATTCGATCGCGTGATACCCGGTGGCGACATTGGCCTCGATGCCCTCGGCCTCATGCAGCACCTCGCCCAGAAGAACCGGCGTGATCTCGGTCGCATCGACCTCGGTGCCGCCGATCGTCACCTTGGGATTGGCAATGATATTGAGCAGCGCGTAATCGTTTTCCTCATTCACCGCCGCCGAATCGAGATCAACATAATCGATCAGCCCTTCATCGAGCGGCCAGGCGTTCACGCGGCCTTCCCAGTCATCGACGATCGCATTGCCGAAGCGGAAGGCCTCGGTCTGCTGATAAGGCACGCGGGCGGCGACCCAGGCGGCCTTGGCACCCGCCAGCGTCTCGTCGGACGGCGCGGCAAGGAAAGCGGCCACGGCGGTTTGCAGCGCCTCGGCGGTGGCGAGACTGTCGGCATAGCCGGCCTCGGCAATATCGGCATAGGCGGTCATCACTTCGGCGGGCGCGGGCGCCTCGGCCAGGGCGGCGAGCGGCGCGGCCACCCAGCTGGCGGCGGCGCAGGCTGTCACGAATCGGAGCATTGTCATCCCTCGGTCTGTTTGTTCTCCCGAGTGGATAACTGACTTCTTTAGTCGGATTTGTAAACCCGATTCATTTAATAAACTATTTGACCCGACGTGACCCAAAGCAAAAGGCCGCCCCGAAAGGAGCGGCCCAAAGCTTGTCCGGTTGGCGCGATCTTACTTGATCTTGCCTTCCTTGTATTCGACGTGCTTGCGAACGACCGGATCGTATTTGTTCACGGTCATTTTTTCGGTCATGGTGCGGGCGTTCTTCTTGGTCACGTAGAAGTGCCCGGTGCCCGCCGTCGAGTTCAGACGGATCTTGATCGTCGTCGGCTTCGCCATTTTCTCTCTCCTAGAGTCGGGCCGTCGCGCAACGGGCGCGTTACCCTCGAATTCCTTGAAGCCCGCCTTTTAGCCAGCCGCAGGCAGGAGTCAACCTCGAAACCGGAGGAGAGGCGAAAATTTCCGCCTCTCCCACGCGCTGTTACATCAGAGGCTTGCCCATCGCGTTGTGGATCTCGGCCACGCGCGCGGTTTCAAGGCCCAGCGCCGAAGCGAGCTGCGCGAGATATTGCTTCTCATGCTCGGTATCGACCGAAATCGCCATCAGCGCCGCCGAATAGACCTGCGCCTTGGTGCTTTCGCTCGCGGCCTCGGCCAGAAGTGCCACATCGACCGGCGCATCCAACTCGGCCTGCACAAAGGCGATTTCCTCGTCCGAGGCATCGGCCAGATGATCGAGGATCTTCTCGCGCTCTTCGGCGTCGATCTCGCCATCGGCCTTGGCCGCCTGAATCATCGCACGGATCATCAGCTTGGCCTGCTCTTCCATGATCGTGTTGGTCGGCAGGTTCTGACCGACCGCCTCCATCATGTCGCCAAGCCCCTTGGCGCCCGCCGCAGCGGCCCCCGTCATCGCATTCATCAGGCTGCCCAGCCCAGCCTCGGTGGCCTCGGTCGCGGTCGCCGCCTGCGCACCAAAGCGGTTGAACATGTCGCGCACCGCCTGCTTGCCGCCGGGCATGCCGAATTTCTCGGCCATATCGCCCATCTGATCGGCGATCCCGCCTTCACTTCCGGCCGAGCGCAGCGCGTCCTTCATGCCATCAAGGCCACCCATCTTGCGAAACTTGTCGACGCCCTTCGCGGCGGCAAACCCGACCGCAAGCGTAGCCAGAGTTTTGACAAAGCTCATGTCTTCCCCCCTCGTAATTGAACAAAATCGGGGGGAGTGTGCGCGCTTTTTTCCAAAACGCCAAGATGGTTTAACGTCGCGCGGATGGCCTGTAAGCCGGATTCTGTCCGGGGGCCGAAGCCCCGTGGATGACCATTCCTCTGGCCCTGCGGTTGCCCGCAGGATCAAGCCGCCAACCCGGACCACTCGGGGCGAAGCTCCCCTGCCGGCCTTGCGGCGCGGCGCGTGGTCCCTATTCGGCGTTGCTCCCGGTGGGGCTTGCCGTGCCGGTCCTGTTGCCAGTCCCGCGGTGGGCTCTTACCCCACCGTTTCACCCTTACCCGCCCCCGAAGGCGCGGGCGGTCTGGTTCTCTGTGGCGCTTTCCCTAGGGTTACCCCCGCCGGGCGTTACCCGGCACCGATGCTTCATGGAGTCCGGACTTTCCTCGACCCCCCAGCTATCCGCCAAGGCGGAGCTATGGGCAGCCGCGGTCATCCGGCCATCCGCGCGCCCTGCCCTTACGCCGCGCGCCCCGATCAGGTCAAGCGAAAGGGCCAAAGGCACCACGTCCCTGCCCCTTCATTTTGCCAAAAATATCCCGGGGGGGGGGCGCGTCAGCGTGGGGGCGGAGCCCCCTCAGGCGCTGCGCCACGGGCCGCCATCGGCGCCAAAACGCGCGGCCAGATCCGCGATCATCGCCATGTCGGTCGCATCCAGAGCGCCCTGATGGCGCGGACGGAACCGCAGCCGGAACGCGGCCAGCAGGGTTTCGAGCGGCTGATCCGGGTAGCCAAACGCCCCCGCCAGCGCCGCGAAGGCGGCCGGATCGGGGCGCGGCGCGGGGCCACCCGCCTCGGGCCAGATCGCCAGCCCCTGCCGCGCCAACCGTCGCCAGTCGAAGCGCGGCCCCGGGTCGATCTTGCGCTCGGGCGCCATGTCGGAATGGCCGATCACCGCCTCGGGGCCCAGCCCCCAGCGGCTCAGGATGCCTGCCAGAACCCGCTCCAGCGCGGCCATCTGCGGCTCGGGAAAGGGCGCGTCGCCACTGTTCGCCAGCTCGATCCCGATCGAGCGCGAATTCACGTCGCCCCGCCCGCCCCAAGCGCCCGCGCCCGCGTGCCAGGCGCGCATCCCCTCGTCGACCAGCTGCTCGGCCTCGCCATCCTCGCCGATCAGCCAATGCGCAGAGACCTCGGCCTCGGGCAGGCAGAGCCGCTTGCGCGCCGAAGCGCAGCTGGGCATCGCGGTATAGTGAATCACCACCAGTTCGGGCCGCGCGCCATCGCGCCGCTCGCCGAAATTGGGCGATGGAAAGGCCATTTACTGCAGCGCCGCGCGGAACGGGCGCGGATCCCAGCCGCAGGCAAAGCCGTCACCATCGGGGTCGAGGTTCTTGCGATCCTGCTGCGGGCCGCCCGCTTCAAGGAAAGCGATCTGCGCCAGATCCGGCGAGACGAACCGCGCGCAGGCTTTCTCGGAGGACACCAGATGCATGCCGCCACGCGGATAGACCGGCGTGCCGGGCGCATGGCTGGCGGAAAGCGCATAGGCCGCAAGGTTCGGGCCCGCCGCCCCGCTGACCACCGGCGCGGGCGCCGCCACGGCAGGCGCGGGCGCCACGGGCTCGGCCAGCCCCAGAGAGGCCATCGCATCGGCCCCCACAGCCTCTTCGGGGGTCGAAGGCGCAGGCAGAGGCGCCGTTGCCGCGGGCGAAAGCGCGGAAAGTGGCGCACCGTTGGCGGGCGGCACGATCGGCGCGCCTTGCGGCAGCGCCGCCTGCGCCTGTTGCCCCCGCAGCTCGGCCTCGCGCCGCGCCGCGTAATCCACGTAATCCTCGAACCCGACCCCCGAGGCCGAATTCGGCATCTGCGGTTCGCAGGCGGCGACCAGAAGTGCCGGGATCACGAGGAGAAGTTTGCGCATCACACCGGCCTTACCACCATTTCGACGGCTTGGCCGAGAAGCCCGCCGCCTGTTCCAGCACATAGGCGTGGTTCAAGAGGTCACCTTCGGCCCAGGGGCGGCCGATCAGCTGCAGCCCCATCGGCAGGCCCTTGGCATCGAGCCCCACCGGCACCGAGATGCCCGGCAGGCCCGCGAGGTTGACGGTGACCGTGAACACGTCGTTCAGATACATCTCGACCGGATCGGCCGAGGCCATCTCGCCCAGACCGAAGGCCGAAGACGGCGTCGCGGGCGTCAGGATCGCGTCGATCCCATCGGCAAAGGCCAGATCGAAATCGCGCTTGATCAGCGCGCGCACACGCCGGGCGCGGTTGTAATAGGCGTCGTAGAAGCCGGCCGACAGCACATAGGTGCCGATCATCACGCGGCGCTGCACCTCGGGGCCGAAGCCCTCGGCGCGGGTCTTTTCATACATCTCTGTGATGCCGTCGCCCTTGCCCAGCTTGGCGCGGTGGCCATAGCGCACCCCGTCATAGCGCGCGAGGTTCGAAGAGGCCTCGGCCGGCGCGATCACGTAATAGGCGGGCAGCGCGTATTTCGTATGCGGCAGCGAGATGTCGACGATCTCGGCCCCTGCATCGCGCAGCATGGCGATACCGTCATTCCAGAGCTTCTCGATCTCGGCGGGCATGCCATCGAGGCGGTATTCGCGCGGAATGCCGATCTTCTTGCCGCGAATGTCGCCGGTCAGCGCCGCTTCGAAATCCGGTACCGGAATATCGGCGGAGGTCGAATCCTTGGGGTCGACCGAGGCCATCGCACCCAGCATGATCGCCGCGTCGCGCACGGATTTGGTCATCGGGCCGGCCTGATCGAGCGAAGAGGCAAAGGCCACCACGCCCCAGCGCGACACGCGGCCATAGGTCGGCTTGATGCCGACGATACCGGTGAAGGCCGCGGGCTGGCGGATCGAGCCGCCGGTGTCGGTGCCGGTCGCGGCCAGGCACAGGTCCGCCGCCACCGCCGAGGCCGAACCGCCCGACGAGCCACCCGGCGTCAGCTTGCGATCGTCGACCTTCCAGGGGTTCACCACCGGGCCGTAGCAGGCGGTTTCGTTCGACGAGCCCATCGCGAATTCGTCCATCGAGAGCTTGCCCAGCATCACCGCGCCCGCATCCCAGAGGTTCTGGGTCACGGTCGATTCATACTCGGGTTTGAAGCCCGCCAGAATGTTCGAGGCGGCCTGCGTGCCCACGCCCTTGGTCGCGAACAGGTCCTTGATGCCCAGCGGAATGCCGCACATCGCGGGCGCGTCACCGGCCTTGAGGCGCGCATCGGCGGCCTTGGCCTGTTCCAGCGCGATCTCGGGGGTCTTGGCGCAATAGGCATTGAGCGCATCCGCGCCCTCGATCGCCGCGATGCAGGCCTCGGTGATCTCGACCGAGGTCACGTCGCCCGCCTTCAGCGCGTCGCGCGCGGCGGCAATGGTCAGTTGGTTCAGGCTCATTCGACCACCTTCGGAACGGCAAAGAAACCCTCGCGGGCATCGGGGGCGTTTTTCAGGATCTTGTCCTGATAGCCGCCATCGGTCACCTCGTCGACGCGGCGCTTGAGGCGCATCGGCGTGACCGAGGTCATCGGCTCAATGCCCTCCACGTCCACCTCGTTGAGCTGCTCCATGAAGGTCAGGATGCCGGAAAGTTCGCGCGCAAGCTCGGGCAGGGCCTCTTCGGGCACCGCGATCCGGGCCAGATGCGCCACCTTGCGGGCGGTGTCGATATCAATGGACATATGGGTCTCCGCTGGTCTTGCGCCCGGGTTTAGCCGCAAGGCGGGCCGCTTTCAAGCCGCGCTTCCCCGAGTGGGCGGGTGCCGCGCTTTTCTTCGCGCCAATCTGCGCTAATCTCGGGCAAAACACCTGGAGGATGCGATGAACCTGACTTGGCTTGGCCATTCCGGCTTTCGGCTGGAAATCGAAGACGCGGTGATCCTGATCGACCCGTGGATGACCGGCAACCCGATGTTTCCCGAAACCGCGCGCGCCGAGGCGCTGGCGGGGGCGACCCATATCCTTCTGACCCACGGGCATGGCGATCATTCGGGCGACACGCTGGCGATTGCGAAGGACCTGAAGATCCCGGTCGTCGGGATCTACGACATCGTCAGCTTCTGGCAGGACACACAAGGCATCGACGGGGTCGGCTTCAACAAGGGCGGCACGGTGGATCTGGGCGGCGCAAAGGTGACGATGGTGCCCGCGAGCCACTCTTCTTCGCTCGGCTCACCTTCAGGGCCGGTCTATGCCGGCGGCGAGGCGGGCTACATGATCGCGGGCGAAGGCCATGTGATCTATGTCTCGGGCGACACCGGGATCATGGCCGACATGGGCTGGATGGGCGAGTATCACGCGCCCGACATCGGCATTCTCTGCGCGGGCGGGCATTTCACCATGGACATGAAGGCCGCCGCCTGGGCCGCGAAAAAATACTTCAACTTCAAGACGGTGATCCCCTGCCACTACCGCACCTTCCCGCTTCTGGAGCAATCCGCCGAGGCGTTGCGGGACGGGCTGCCCGGCGTGACCGTCATCGAGCCCGAGGTGATGACCCCGATCACGCTCTGAGGCAAAAGGGGCTCCGCCCCCGCGCTCGCGCGCTCCCCCGGGATATTTCGGGCAAAATGAAAGCCCTTTCATCGAGCTTGAAATACTCCGGGGGGCGTCCGAAGGACGGGGGGCAGCGCCCCCCTCCCTATTGTCACGGACGTAGGTAGCTGTAGCCTTGCTGTTGCAGCTCCATCAGGCGCACGGCGCCCGAGGGGACGGTGCTGGCCTCATCGAGCAGGGCAACGTCCTGCTGGGTCTTTTGCTTGATCGCCTCGACCGTATTGAGGCACGCCGAGAAGGTCAGGTTGTCATATTGCAGCGCCATCTGGGCGATGCGGTCCTTCACCGGCGAGGTATCGGCGCGGAGCATGTTCAGCCCCGGTCCGTAGGTGACGATCTCGATCGCGACCTCCTCGCCCTTGTCGGCATAGTATTTCTTGATATTCGCCGCATTGTTCAGCGCCATGTTCATGGTGCGCACACCGTCCTCGTCGACATGGATCGCAACCTTGGCCGAAGGCTCGGCCCAAACCGGGGCTGCAATAAGCCCCACGGCCAGCGCGAGCGCGGCCATTCCTCCCTTGAATGTCATCTGAGTCTCCCTTTCACAGATGACGCCAGCGTCCGGCGCATCCTTGCAAAAATCAAGAGTTTTGAATGTATCTTTGAAAATTCGCCCGATACCCGCGCCCGAGGGCCTAGCGGCGCTCGGCGAAGAACATCTTGAGCAGGCGTTCGGCCTCGGCGGCGGCGATGCCGTCATAGACCTCGGGGACGTGGTGGCATTGCGGATGGGCGAAGATCCGCGGGCCCTGCGCGACGCCGCCCGATTTCGGATCGGAGGCGCCGTAATAGATGCGGGCGATGCGCGCGTTCGACAGCGCCGCCGCGCACATCGGGCAGGGTTCGAGCGTCACGTAGAGATCATGGCCGGGCAGGCGCTCGGAGCCAGCGGCGGCGCAGGCGGCGCGCAGGGCCAGGATCTCGGCATGGGCTGTCGGGTCGCTGAGCTCGCGCGTGCGATTGCCTGCGCGCGCCACCACGCGCCCCTCGGGCGAGACGACGACGGCCCCCACCGGCACCTCGCCGCGCCGTGCCGCCGCGCGCGCCTCTTCCAGCGCCTGATCCATGAAAGACGTGAACACCATGGCCCTTCATCGCCTGCAACGCGGCACCGATCAAGCCGCTTTCCAAGTGCCTGCGAAAGGTGTATGGGGCGGCCTTCGCCCGCGATGAACGCGCGCCCCATCCCGTAGAAGGACAAGATGATGACCGATTCCCCCGCACGCCCCGAATCCGCCAAATCCGAACGCATCGCCAAGGTGATCGCGCGTTCGGGCCATGCTTCGCGCCGTGACGCCGAAAAGATGATCCTCGCTGGCCGCGTGACGCTGAACGGCAAGGTAATCGACACGCCCGCGATCGACGTGAGCCCGCGCGACAAGGTCGCCATCGACGGCAAGCCGATCGACGCGCCGCAGGAAACCCGCGTCTGGCTCTATTACAAGCCGCTGGGCCTGGTCACGACCGAGAAGGACGAACAGGGCCGCCGCACGATCTTCGACGAGATGCCCGAGGGCATGCCGCGCGTGCTCAATGTGGGGCGTCTTGACCTTAATTCCGAGGGCCTGCTGCTCCTGACCAACGATGGCGGGCTCAAGCGCCGCCTCGAGCTGCCCGAAACCGGCTGGCTGCGCAAATACCGCGTGCGCGTGAATGGCCGCCCGACCGAGCAGAGCTTTGACCCGCTGCGCGACGGCATCACCATCGACGGCGAGGAATTCCAGCCGATGGAGATTACCATCGACCGCCAGCAGGGCGCGAACGCTTGGCTGACCGTCGGCATCCGCGAGGGCAAGAACCGCGAGATCCGCCGCGCCATGACCGAGGTCGGGCTGACGGTGAACCGGCTGATCCGGATCAGCTACGGCCCGTTCCGCCTGAATGACATGAAGCCCGGCGACGTGTTCGAAGTGCGCCGCAAGGTGTTGCGCGACCAGCTCGGCGACCGGCTGCTGACCGGCGAAGGCGATGACGCGCCCGCACGCGCGCCGCGCGGCAAGTTCGGCGAGGGCGAGCGCCCGGCCCGCAAGCCGCGCTTTGGCGACCGGCCCGAGCGGGGGGAACGTGGCGATCGCGGCGAGCGTGGCGATCGCGGTGATCGTCCGGCGCGCGGCGAGCGGTTCGAGCGCGACGGCGGCGAGCGCAAGGGCTTTGGCCGCCAGCGCGATTTCGGCGCCCCGCGCGGGGACGCGCCGCCGCGCCCCGAGGGCGAAGAGCGCGCACGCAAGCCGCGCTGGGGCACGGACGACCGCAAGGACAGCCGTGGCCCGCGCCGCGAAGGCGCCGATGGCGAGGGCCGCAAGAGCTTTGGCGGGCCGAAGGGCAAGCCGCGCTCGGAAGGGTTCAAGGGCCATGGCGAGCGGTTCGACCGCGGCGAGGGCAAGCCGCGGCGCGAGTGGGAACCGCGCGGCGAGGGCAAACCGCGTTCGGAGGGCTTCAAGCCCCGTGGCGAGGGATACAAACCCCGCGGTGACAAACCCCGTGGCGATTGGGAACCGCGTGGCGAAGGCAAACCCCGCTCGGAGGGCTACAAGCCCCGTGGTGAGGACTACAAGCCCCGCAGCGACAAACCCCGTGGCGATTGGGAACCGCGTGGCGAAGGCAAACCCCGCTCGGAGGGCTACAAGCCCCGTGGTGAGGGCTACAAGCCCCGCAGCGACAAACCCCGTGGCGATTGGGAACCGCGTGGCGAAGGCAAACCCCGCTCGGAGGGCTACAAGCCCCGTGGTGAGGGCTACAAGCCCCGCAGCGACAAACCCCGTGGCGATTGGGAACCGCGTGGCGAAGGCAAACCGCGTTCGGAGGGCTTCAAGTCCCGTGGCGAAGGGTTCAAGCCGCGCGGTGACAAGCCGGGCGGCAAACCCGGCGGGAAATTCCGCTCGGAAGGCTACAAATCGCAAGGCGGCGAGGGCCGCAAAGACGGTGGCAAACCGCGCTCGGACGGCTTCCGCAGCCATGGCGGCAAGTCTGCCGGCGGCGACAAGCCGCGCTCTGGCGGGTTCAAGAGCCACGGCCCGAAATCCGGCCCGCGCGGCCCGCGCCGCGACGGATAAGCGAAACCCCGCGCAGGACCTGCCAAGGCACGGGCCGGGCGGCGTTTTTTCGCCCACGGCCCTAGCGCCCCTGCCCCCCTACCCCTATAGTTGAGGCGATTGGGTGGCGGGGCCGCCCGTTCTGGGGGCGGATATGTCACGCACGGCCATGCAGCGCATTGCCTTCTATCTCCTTCTGGCGCTGACGCTGTCGGTCGCCCTGACCGGAGGCGTGTGAGGGCGATGGCGGAACGCTTCGGCGGCAAATACAGCCCGCAACCCGGCCCCGGGCGCGACTCTGGCGCGCGCGATCTGGGCGGGCGCGAGATCGCGGCAAAGCCCCCCGCGCCACCACGCCATCCGCATGAAAACCGCCCGTTCTGGATTACGCTGGCCGCCGCGCCCGTCCTGTTCACGGCCTTCGGCTCGGGCCCCGAGTGGCTCGCGCGTGCGATCGGCGCCTTTGTGCTGATCGGTCTCGCCGCGATGCTGACCCGCGAAGGGCTGCGCGCCGAGGCCGCCTATGACGCGCGCCGTGTCGCACGCCGCCCCGCCTTTCCGCGCAAGATCCTCGGCGCGATCCTGTTCGGGCTGGGGCTTGGGCTGGGCGCGCAATCCCCCGACATGGGGCTGATCGGCGCGCTCGCCGTGGGCGTGATCGGCGCGGGGCTGGGCCTTGCCGCCTTTGGCCTCGATCCGATGAAGAACAAGGGCCTCGAAGGGGTCGACGAATTTCAGCAAGAGCGCGTCGCGCGGATCGTCGCCGAGGGCGAGAAATACCTCGACTCGATGCGCGAGGTGATCGCGGGCACCCGCGACCGCGACCTTGGCGCGCGGGTCGAACGCTTTGGCGCCACCGCGCGCGAGCTGTTCCGCGCCGTCGAAGAAGACCCCGCCGACCTCTCCGCCGCGCGGCGCTACATGGGCGTCTATCTGATGGGCGCGCGTGACGCGAGCGTGAAGTTCGTGGAGTTCTGGGGCCAAACCCGCGATGCTCAGGCGCGCGCCGATTACGTGGCGTTGCTGGATGACCTGGAAGCCAATTTCACCGCTCGCACCCGTTCACTGATCGCCAATGGCCGCGAGGGGCTCGAGATCGAAATCGACGTGCTGCGCGACCGGCTCGCCCGCGAGGGGCTGGCACTGGCGCCCCGGCGCAGCCCGCAAGAGTAAAACCCGAAGGAGGGATTGATGAGTGACACCATCCGCACCAAGGCCGAGACCGCGCTGGCCGAGATCGAGGCCGTAACCGCCGTGGTCCTGCCCGAGCCCACCGCCGCCAATGCGGTGGTGCCGCTGGCCGAGGCCACGCCCGATCTGGCCGAGGGCATCCGCGCCCGCATGGCCGAGATCGACCTGACCGACTCGGGCTCGATCGTGCGCTTCGGCTCGCGCGCGCAGGGCGAATTGCAGGTGATCAGCCAGGCGATGCTTTCCGACGTGAAGAACAAGGATGTCGGCCCCGCCGGCGACAGCCTGCGCGGGATCGTGACCACGCTGCGCGGCTTCTCGGTCTCGGAACTGGACGTGCGCCGCGAACGCTCGTGGTGGGAAAAAGTGATCGGGCGCGCGGCACCCTTCGCCAAGTTCCTCGCCCGTTTCGAAGAGGTGCAGGGCCAGATCGACCGCATCACCGACGAGCTGCTGGGCCACGAGCACAAGCTGCTGAAAGACATCAAGTCGCTCGACCTGCTCTATGACAAGACGCTGAATTTCTACGACGAACTCGCACTTTACATCGCCGCGGGCGAGGAAAAGCTGAAACAGATCGACGCGACCGACATCCCGGCGAAAGAGGCCGCAATCGAAGGCGCCGCGGAGAACGACAAGATCCTGCGCGCGCAGGAACTGCGCGACCTGCGCGCCGCGCGCGATGATCTGGAACGCCGCGTCCATGACCTGAAGCTGACGCGGCAGGTGACGATGCAGTCGCTGCCCTCGATCCGGCTGGTGCAGGAAAACGACAAATCGCTGGTGACCAAGATCAACTCGACTCTGGTCAACACCGTGCCGCTTTGGGAAACCCAGCTGGCGCAGGCGGTGACGATCCAGCGCTCGCGCGAGGCGGCCGAAGCCGTACGCGAGGCGGGCGATCTGACCAACGAGCTGCTGACCGCAAATGCGAAGAACCTGCGTCAGACCAATGAGGTCGTGCGCACCGAAATGGAGCGCGGCGTTTTCGACATCGAGGCGGTGAAAACCGCCAATGCCGAGCTGATCGCCACGATCGAGGACAGCCTGCGCATCGCCGACGAGGGCAAGCGCAAGCGCGCCGAGGCCGAGACCGAGCTGGTCGCGCTCGAGGCGAAGCTGCGCGACACGCTGGCCTCGGCCCGTGCCGGCGGCGGGGCTGCCTGATCCATGCGCGCGGGGGTGTTCGCAGCTCTGATGCGCGCGGCAAGCGTTGTGGCGCTCGCCGGGCTGCTCGCGGGCTGCGAGGGCATGCCCTTCGGCGCGCCCCCGACCGCGCCCAAGACCTCGCCGCTGCCCACGCCTGCCCCCGGCGGCGCGCGTGACGGCGAGGTGGTGCCGCCCTCGGCGGAAAGCGCGGCGATGCGCGAATATCTGACGCGCGTCGGCCGGGCGCTGGAATCGCAGGGCCTGCTGCGCCAGGACGTGGCACCGCGCGACGCGCCCTTTACCGCGCGCCAGCTCGCCGAGGATTTCATCCGCATCGCGCTTTATGACGAATATTCCGCGCGTGGTGGCGGGTTTGTCGCGGAACAGCAGGCCTCGCGCCTGCGCCGCTGGGTCAAACCCGTGCGCATGAGCGTCGAGTTCGGCCCCTCGATCCCGCTGGCGCAACGCCGCGCCGACCGCAGCGCGATCTCGGCCTATGCCGGGCAGTTGCGCCGCGCCTCGGGGCATCCGGTCAGCTTCGGCTCGGGCCCCGGCAACTTCACCGTGCTGGTGCTGAACGAGGACGAACGCCGCGCCGCTGCCCCGCGTCTGCGCCAACTGGTGCCGGGGATCGACGATGCCTCGGTCTCCGCGATCACCGGGCTCGCGCCCACCACCTTCTGCGTGGCCTTCGCGTTTTCCTCGGGCAATTCGCCCGAGTACGACCGCGTCGTCGCCGTGATCCGTGGCGAGCATCCCGACCGCATGCGCATCTCGTGCATCCACGAAGAACTGGCGCAGGGCATGGGGCTGGCCAATGACAGCCCGCGCGCGCGCCCCTCGATCTTCAACGATGACGAGGAATTCGCGCTGCTGACGCGCCATGACGAGTTGTTGCTGCGCATGCTTTACGACCCGCGCCTGACCCCCGGCATGACCGAGGCCGAGGCGCGCCCGATTGTCCAGACGATTGCCGCCGAACTGATGGGCGGCGAAAGCTAAGGAGGCCCCGATGGGTATTCTCGATTTTCTCACCGGCGAATTCATCGACGTGATCCACTGGGTCGACGACAGCCGCGACACGATGGTCTGGCGGTTCGAGCGCGAAGGCCACGCGATCAAATACGGCGCCAAGCTGACGGTGCGCGAGGGTCAGGCGGCGGTTTTCGTCCATGAAGGCCAGATCGCCGATGTCTTCGGCCCCGGGCTCTACATGCTGGAAACCAACAACATGCCGGTGCTGACGACGCTGCAGCACTGGGATCACGGCTTCCGCTCGCCCTTCAAATCCGAGATCTATTTCGTCAACACCACCCGCTTCAACAACCTGAAATGGGGCACGAAAAACCCGATCATCTGCCGCGACCCCGAGTTCGGCCCGGTCCGCCTGCGCGCCTTCGGCACCTATTCGATGCGGGTCTCGGACCCGGCGAAATTCATGACCGAAATCGTCGGCACGGATGGCGAGTTCACCGCCGACGAGATCAGCTTCCAGATCCGCAACGTGATCGTGCAGGAATTCTCGCGGGTGATCGCGCGGGCCAATATTCCGGTGCTCGATATGGCGGCGAACACCGCCGATCTGGGCAAGATGATCGCCACGGCGATTGCCCCGACGATCGGCGGATACGGCCTCACGATCCCGGAATTCTACATCGAAAACATCAGCTTGCCCGAGGCCGTCGAGGCGGTTCTGGACAAGCGCACCTCGATGGGGATTGTGGGCGACCTGGGCCGCTACATGCTGTTCAACGCCGCCGAGGGGCTGGCGCAGCCGGGCTCGGGCGTGGGGGCCGCGATCGGCGCGGGGCTTGGGCTGGGCATCGGCCAGCAGATGGCCGGGCAGGTTGCCGGGCCTTGGGGCGCGCAGCCGCAAATCGCCGCCCAACCGACCCAGATCGCGCCGCCGCCGCTGCCGCCCGCCGTTGAAAAGGTCTGGCACGTGGCGGCGAATGGCGCGGCCACCGGGCCTTTCGGGCGCGGGCATCTGGGCCGGATGGTCTCGGACGGCAGCCTGACCCGCGACACGCTGGTCTGGACGCCCGGGCAGGACGGCTGGCTCAAGGCCGATGACATCGCCGAACTCGCGCAACTTTTCACCATCCAGCCGCCGCCCCCGCCCGCGGGGTAAGCCGCGATGAGCGCGCCGGGGCCTCAGGCCGAGCACCATTATCCCTGCGATTCCTGCGGGGCCGATCTGCGGTTCCAGCCGGGGCAGACCCGGCTGATCTGCGATCATTGCGGCCATGTGCAGGATATTCCGCGCGCGACCGGGCGCGGGATGGCGGTGCTGGCCGAACTGCCGCTGGAGGATGGGCTGACCGCGCGCCTGCCTGAAAGTGCGAGCGAGGAGCAACGCACTGCCTCCTGCCCGAATTGCGGCGCGACGATCGAGTTCGAGGGCGAGCATCACGCCACCGAATGCCCCTATTGCGCGACGCCTGTCGTGACCGACACCGGCACGCGGCGGCTGCTGAAGCCGCAGGGCGTGCTGCCCTTCGTGCTGAGCGAGGAAGAGGCGCGCAAGGCGCTGTCGCGCTGGCTCGGGCGGCTGTGGTTCGCGCCCTCGGGGCTCGCGCAATACGCGCGCAAGGGGCGGCGGATGCGCGGCATCTACGCCCCGTTCTGGACCTTCGACGCCGACAGCCGCGCCAGCTACACCGGCCAGCGCGGCGATTACTACTATGAGACGCGGCAGCGCCAGGTGCGGGTGAATGGCCGCTCCGAGATGCGCAGCGAGCGGGTGCGCCGCGTGCGCTGGAGCTTTGCGCAGGGCCGCGTCGCGCGGTTCTTCGACGATGTGCTGATCTATGCCGCGCGCTCGCTGCCGCCCGAATATATCGACGCGCTGCGGCCCTGGGATCTGTCGGCGCTGGCGCCCTACCAGCCCGATTACCTCGCCGGCTTCGAGGCCGAGGGCTACACGGTCGACCTGCACGAGGCCCATCATCTGGCCCGCGCCGAGATGTTTCATGTGCTCCAGTCCGACGTGCGCCGCGACATCGGCGGCGACGAGCAGCGCATCACCCATCTCGACCCGGAGTTTCGCGCCGAAACCTTCAAGCACGTGCTGCTGCCGATCTGGACCGCGGCCTACAAATACCGCGGTCGCAGCTTTCGCTTCGTGGTCAATGCGCAGACCGGGCAGGTGCGTGGCGACCGGCCCTGGTCGGCCTGGAAGATCGCCTTCGCGGTGCTGGCGCTGGCGCTCCTGATCGGCGGCGCGACCTATCTGAATTACCTCAACGAAAGCGGCGCCCTGCGCTAGGAAGACCCAGATGCGAGCACTTATCCAACGTGTAACTCAGGCAAGCGTCACGGTTGATGGCGAGAAAACCGGAGAAATCGAACAAGGGCTCCTGATCCTTGTGTGCGCGATGGCGGGTGATGGAGAGGCCGAGGCAGAAAAACTCGCCGCGCGGATCTCGAAGCTGCGGATCTTCAAGGACGAGGCCGGCAAGATGAACCGCTCGGTCGCAGATATCGGCGGCGGCTGCCTTGTCGTCAGCCAGTTCACGCTCGCCGCCGATACTTCGCGCGGCAACCGGCCCGGCTTTTCGCAAGCCGCCCCGCCCGCCGATGGCGAGCGGCTGTACCTGCATTTCTCGCAGGCGCTGCGCGATCTGGGGCTGCAGGTTGAAAACGGCCGCTTCGGTGCCGATATGGACGTCAGCCTGCTCAATCAGGGGCCAGTCACGATCTGGATGGATACCGCCGAGCGCGCTTGACTTCCCCTGCCCCCTCGCCCATGAGCGGTGCCTTAACTGCGCGAAAGGCAGATGATGAGCTTTGAAAACCTGGGCCTCGCGCCGATCCTCGTGGAGAACCTGACCAAGATGGGGTTCACCCGGCCGACCCCGATCCAGACCAAGGCGATCCCGCATGTGGTGAAGGGGCGCGACCTGCTGGGTCTGGCGCAGACCGGCACCGGCAAGACCGCCGCCTTCGGCCTGCCGATGATCACGCGCATCCTCGCCTTTGGCAAACGCCCCGCGCCGAAAACCGTGCGCGCGCTGGTGCTCGCGCCGACGCGCGAGTTGGCCAGCCAGATCCACGAGAACCTCGCCGCTTTCGCCGAGGACGCGCCGGTCTCGATCCAGCGCGTGGTGGGCGGCGCCTCGCTCAACAAGCAGGAACAGGCGCTGGCGCGCGGCACTGATGTGCTGATCGCGA
The DNA here is from genome assembly GCF_002358085.1 of Pseudothioclava arenosa. Lineage (GTDB taxonomy): Bacteria > Pseudomonadota > Alphaproteobacteria > Rhodobacterales > Rhodobacteraceae > Pseudothioclava > Pseudothioclava arenosa. Next base: position 414,383 of record NZ_NTJD01000001.1, on the reverse strand, counting down.
CGCCCGGGCGCCTGCTTGATCTGCTCGACCGCCGCGCGCTGGTGCTGTCCGAGACGCGCTATCTGGTTCTGGACGAGGCCGACCAGATGCTCGACATCGGGTTTATCCACGCGCTGCGCAAGATCGCCAAGCTGATCCCGGAAGAGCGCCAGACGCTCCTGTTCTCGGCGACGATGCCGCCCCTGATGGAAGAACTGGCGCGCACCTACCTGAGCGATCCGGTCCGGGTCGAGGCCGCGCCGCCCGGCAAGGTCGCCGACAAGATCGAGCAGGGCGTACATTTCACCACGCAAAAAGAAAAGGCGACGCTGCTGGCCGAATATCTGGGCAGCCACCAGGGCGAACATGCACTGGTGTTTTCGCGCACGAAACACGGCGCCGACAAGCTCGCGCGGCTGCTGGAGAACTGGGGCTTCTCGGTCGCGGCGATCCATGGCAACAAGTCGCAAAACCAGCGCGAGCGCGCGCTGGCGGCCTTCCGCTCGGGCGATCTGGCGGTGCTGGTCGCAACCGACGTGGCGGCGCGGGGACTCGATATTCCGCTGGTCGCGCATGTCTATAACTACGACCTGCCGAACGTGCCCGAAAACTACGTCCACCGCATCGGCCGCACCGCGCGGGCGGGGCGTGACGGGCGGGCGGTCGCGCTCTGCGGGCCGATGGAAATGGGCGACCTGCGCGCGATCGAAAAAGCGATGGGCGCCAAGATTCCGGTGATCGGCGGCACGCCGCACGAAGACCCCGAGGGAATGCGCCCGAATGCGCGCAACCGCGCCTCGCAGCAAAAACGCGCCGCGGAAAAGGCCAATGTCGGCAAGCGCAAGCCGAAAGCGCCGAAGCCCGCCGCGAGCGAGGCCGCGAAACCCGCCGCGAAGAAACCCGTGCGGCGCAGCCAGAAACCCGCGGGCGGCTCGGCGCCGCCGCGGCGCAAGGGCTGATCAGATCGCGGATTCATCCTCGAGGCGCAGCTTCATCTCGAGCAGCACGCGCTGAAGCGCCTGGGTCTCGGCCAGCAGGCGCTTGGCCTCGTTCACCGAGATCAGGTTGTCGGCGATCGACTGGTGATACTCGCTCATCAGCGTGGCAAAGCGCTGGCTCAACTCGACGATATCCGAGTTCAGATGCCCGTTGGTTGGCTCGTTCTTGCCATTCTCGAATGACAGAGTGACGCCGGACAGATCCGCCAGCGCATGGGTCACATGCGGAAAGCTCGCCGCAGCCTCAAGCCGCGCCACCACGTCGACGGGCATGTAACGCTCGGCATTATCGGTATCGGAGGAGTAATAGCGCCCCAGCGTCGCCTTCGACTTGCCGCAGATTTCGGCCGCGCGCTCGATCCCGAGGTCCTTGACCAGCGCCTCTGTGTGTTTCTTGAGATAAGAGCCAATACGGTCGCCCACGGCGCGCCCTCCTTGGGGGAATTCGTTAATCTCTTTCCCCTTAGACAAGTCACAGGGAAATGTCACCTTCCAAGCGTCGGATCGCCGGACCGACGCGTGTGAGTGCAGTGGCGTCACAAGTGCATGAGTACCGGAGCGGGGGGCTGGCGCCTCCGCTCCACCCTTCCGGGCCATCCGGAAACTTGCCAGTCCGCCAGGCTCGGGCTAAGCCCTTGGCATGGCCAAGCTCTATTTCCATTACTCGACGATGAATGCCGGCAAGAGCACGATCCTCCTGCAGGCCTCCTACAATTACATTGAGCGGGGCATGCAGACCTTCCTCGTCACCGCCGAGCTTGATCACCGCGCAGGCGAGGCCCGCATCGCCAGCCGGATCGGCATCGGCGCCGAAGCCGCGACCTTCACCCCAGAAACCGACATGCTCGCGCTGATCGAGGCGCGGCTCGCCCAAGGCCCCTGCGCCTGCATCTTCATTGACGAGGCGCAATTCCTGACCGAGGCGCAGGTCTGGCAACTCGCGCGCGCGGTCGACGACCTCGGCGTGCCGATCATGTGCTACGGGCTGCGCGTGGATTTTCAGGGCCACCTGTTCCCCGGCTCGGCGGCGCTCCTCGCGCTGGCCGACGAGATGCGCGAGGTCCGCACGATCTGCCATTGCGGTAAGAAGGCCACGATGGTGGTGCGCAAGGGCGCCGACGGGCACGCGCTGCGCGAAGGTGCGCAGGTGCAGGTGGGTGGCAACGAAACCTATGTCTCGCTCTGCCGGCGGCACTGGCGCGAGGAAATGGGCGACCTCTGAACGCGCACAGGCGGCAGCCTCGGAATGCGTATTTTTCCCAAGAAGAAACTGCGGGCTTCTTCTTGGAGAAAATACGCGAGGCGCAGCGTCAGTATTTCACGACGATGACGGAGCCGACCGAATAGCCCGCGCCGAAGGAGCAGATCAGCCCCTTGTCGCCGGGCTCCATGTCATCCGAGTAGCGCGCGAAGGCGATGATCGAGCCCGCCGAGGAGGTATTGGCGAATTCCTGAAGGATATTGGGCTGCTCGCCGGGCTCGGGGTCACGGCCCAGCACCTTGCGGCCGATGAAGTCGTTCATCGTCTTGTTCGCCTGGTGCAGCCAGAGCCGGCGCAGGTCGGTGGCCGCGATGCCGTCTTCGGCCAGATGCCCGAGGATATGCGCGCTGACCATCGGCAGCACTTCCTTGAAGACCTTGCGGCCCTCTTGCATGAACTGCATGTCGCGCCGGTCGACCACGCCATCGGGGCGGGTGCGGCGCAGGAAGCCGTTGTTATTGCGGATGTTGTTGGAAAACTCGGTGGCGCAGCGGGTCGAGAGGATCTCGAAGCCATGCGGCGCGTCTTCCTTGCGTTCGAGCAGCGTGGCGGTGGCGACATCGCCAAAGATGAAATGGCAATCGCGATCGCGCCATTCGAGGTGGCCCGAGGTGATCTCGGGGTTCACGACCAGCGCGCGGCGCACCGAGCCGGTGCGGATCATGTCGGCGGCGGCCTGAATGCCGAAGGTGGCCGATGAACACGCCACATTCATGTCGAAGGCAAAACCCGTAGCGCCCAGAAGTTTCTGAATCTCAATGGCGATCGCCGGATAGGCGCGTTCCATGTTGGAGGCTGCGCAGATCACCAGATCGACCTCGGCGCCTTTGCGGCCGGCCTGGGCCAGCGCCTTCTGGCAGGCATCGAGCGCCATTTCCGCCATGATCCCCGGCTCGTCGTCGCTGCGCTGACGCAGCGCCGGATACATGCGCGCGGGGTCCAGCACGCCCGACTTGTTCATCACATAGCGGCTCTCGATCCCCGAGGCCTTGAGGATGAACTCGGTCGAGGACTGCGGGATCGCCTCGGCCTCGCCTGCCGCAATCGCATCGGCATTCTCGGCATTCACCCGGTCGGCATAGGCGTTGAAGGCCTCGACCAGCTCTTCATTGGTGATCGTTTCGGGGGGCGTATAGACGCCGGTTCCGGTAATCGCAGCTGTGAACATCATATCCTCCGGTCTGGCGGAGTTTTTTGCCCGAGCAGCCGAAAGGTCAAGCTTTCAAAGCGCGTTCGGCGGCGGAGTGCCGTCACGGAATGCGCGCAGGTTGTCGAGCGCCATGAAGCCCATCGCGCTGCGCACCTCTTCGGCGGCAGTGCCCAGATGCGGCAGGAGCGTGACGTTTTCCAACGCGATCAACGCCTCGGGAACCTTCGGTTCGAACTCGTAGACATCGAGCCCGGCGCCCGCGATCCTGCGGGCCTGCAAAGCGGCAATAAGGTCGGATTCTTTCACGATATCGCCCCGCGCGATGTTGATGAGATGCGCATGAGGTTGCATTTGTGCAAGTGCAGCGGCGTCGATCATGTGGTGCGTCTCGGCCGTGGCAGGCACGGCGAGCACGACGATATCGGCGCCCAAAGCCTCCGGCAGCGCGACCTGCCGCGCCGGGCTGACCGGATCGGAGACCATCGAGCGGTTGAAGAACACGATCTCCATGCCGAAGCCGAAATGCGCGCGTTTCGCAATTGCCTTGCCGATCCGGCCCATGCCGATGATGCCGAGCCGCTTGCCGGTGACATGCAGGCCCAGCATCTGGGTCGGCTGCCAGCCGGTCCAGCGTCCGGCGCGCAGCATCCGTTCGCCCTCGCCGGCGCGGCGCGCGCTCATCAGAATCAGGGTCATCGCGATATCGGCGGTGGCGTCGGTCACAGCGCCGGGCGTGTTGGAGACGGTGACGCCCGCGGCGCGCGCGGCGGCGATGTCGATGTGGTTATAGCCCACACCGAAATTCGCCAGCATCTTCGCCCGCACCGGCCCGGAGAAAGCACCCGCGCCGAAGGAATCGCCCAAAGTCGGCAGGATCAGGTCAAACTCAGCCAGCGCCGCGCTCGCCTCGGCCTCGGTCAGCGGCCCCTCGTCATGGCGGAAACGCGCGTCGAACTCGGCGGCGATGGCGGCCTCGACGGCCTCGGTCTGACGGCGGGTGACCAGGAGCCGCATCAGAACATCCGCCCGCCCAGCGGCACCTCGAGATCGGGGGTAATCAGCACCACCTCGCCGTCGGCATCGGGCAGGCCGAGCACCAGCGCCTCGGACATGAAGGGGCCAATCTGGCGCGGCGGGAAATTGACGACGCCCAGCACGCGCCGCCCGATCAGCGCCTCGGGCGTGTAATGGCGGGTGATCTGCGCCGAGCTTTTCTTGACGCCGATCTCGGGGCCGTAATCGACCCAGAGCTTGATCGCGGGCTTGCGCGCCTCGGGGAAGGGCTCAGCCTGCACGACCTGGCCCACGCGGATGTCGACTTTCAGGAAATCATCGAAGGAAATCGTCATCCGGCCAGCTCCCGGTTGCGGCGGATATTGGCGGCGACGGCGCGCGATACGAGGCCCGGAAAGCCGGTTTCAGGTTCCATCAGCACTTCGAGCGCGGCGGCGGTGGTGCCGCCGGGGCTGGTCACGTTGATGCGCAATTGCGCGGGGCTTTCGTCGGATTGCTCGGCCAGCATGCCCGCGCCGCCGACGGTCGCCTTGGCCAGCTGCATCGCGAGCTCGGGCGAGAGGCCCTGCTCGACGCCAGCCGCCGCCATCGCCTCGATCAGGTGGAAGACATAGGCCGGGCCCGAGCCCGAAACGCCGATCACCGCATCCATCTGGCCTTCGTTTTCAAGGCGCACCACCTGCCCGACCGCGCGCAACAGCGCCTCGGCCAGATCGAGATGCGCTGGCGTCGCGGCCCCGTTGCCGACGATCGCGGTAATGCCGCGCCCGATCGCGGCGGGCGTGTTGGGCATCGCACGAATGAGCGGCGTGTCAGCCCCCAGAAGTTGCGCGTAGGTGTCGATGGTGATCCCCGCCGCGACGGTGACAAACAGCGTCTTGCCGCCGCCCATCGCCGCCAGTCGCGGCAGCGCATCGGCCATCATCTGCGGCTTGACCGCCAGCAGAACCACCGCCGGATCACCCGGCAGGCCCGCGTTGATATTCACGCCCGTAGCCTTGAGCCAGTCTGAGGGATGCGGGTCGATCACGTGCACCGATGCGGGCGGCAGCCCCCCGGCCAGCCAGCCCTGCAGCATCGCCGAGCCCATCTTGCCACAGCCCAGCAGAACCAGACCACGCGTTGCGATATCGGTAAAATCCATGGTGCCCCCTTTGTTCGGGGGGCAGATTAGGCGCGCCCGTAAGCCTCTGCAATGGCGACCTTCATCGCCTCTTCCGGCGACTGGTCGCCCCAGCAGGCGAGCTGGAAGGCGGGGTAGAAGCGCTCGGAGGCGACGACGGCGGCACCGATCAGACGGTCGATCTGATCGGCGGTGGCGCCCTGCCCACCCGCGAGCAACAGCCCGTAGCGCCAGACCATCAGCCGCTGCTCGCGCCAATAGGTGAAGGCGCCGGTCCAGCACATGTCATTGGCGCGGTTGAGCAGATCATGCAGCTCGGCCATGCGCTCCGAGGGAGGGTCCATCTCGAAGGTGGAAATCAGCCGCAGGGTTTCATCCTGCGCCGACCAGGCCAGCGTGATCGAATAGGTGCGCCATTGGCCCTCGACCGTCATCGCGATCTGGTCCTCGGTCACCCGGTCGAAATCCCAGTCATGGGCCTCGGCCAGATGCTCCACCACGTCGATCGGGTGAAGATCTTCGCTAAAGAGGAAGTCCTCGCTGAGTGCCATGCCTGTATCCCCCTGCTCTTTTAATGCCCCAGGATGCAACCCCTAGACCTTGATACTTGCACAAGCTGGCGCGTGGCAGCGCGCCGCCTATACCAGATATCGTGGGGCCGAATGAAGGATCTGTAAAGCAAATTGTCGTGGATAAGTCATGGCGCGGCCACACTATCTGGGGAAAAGCCCCACGCATGACAAAGGCCCGCCAAGGCGGGCCCTTGCAGCGGCCATGGCCGGGTTCAGGCGGTGATCGAATAGCCGCCGTCGATATCGTGCACGCCGCCGGTCAGGTTGCGCGCCTCGGGCGAGGCAAGGAAAGCCGCCATCGCGCCCACATCCTCGATCGTCGCGAGATGATGGGTGGGCGCGCGGCTCGCGGCCTCGGCCATCAACTCGTCGAAATGGTCGATCCCCGAAGCGGCCCGCGTCGCCAGAGGCCCGGGCGACAGCGCATGGACACGAATCCCCTTCTCGCCCAGTTCCGCCGCCGCATAGCGCACCGAGCTTTCCAGCGCCGCCTTGACCGGCCCCATCACGTTGTAATGGCGTACCACGCGGGTCGAGCCATGGAATGAGACCGACAGACAGGTGCCGCCCGCGGGCATCAGAGGCTCCGCCAGCCGGATCATCCGCAGGAAGGAATGCACCGAGACATCCATCGCCTTGGCAAAGCCCTCGGCCGAGCTGTCGATCACCCGCCCATGCAGATCATCGCGCGGAGCAAAGGCGATCGAATGCAGGATCGTATCAACCCGCCCCCAGGTCGCAACGATCTTGTCGAACACCTTCTCCAACTGCCCCGGCTGGCTGACATCGAGCGGCATCATGATCTCGGCGCCCAGGTCTTCCGCCAGCGGGCGAACATGCGGCTCGGCCTTGTCATTGAGCCAGGTCACCGCCAGATCGGCGCCCTGCGCGCGAAAGGCGCGCGCGCAGCCATAGGCGATGGAATGTTCATTGGCGATGCCAACGACGAGTATCTTCTGTCCCGCGAGGGAAAACATGGCGACCTCCGTGCATGTTACGCCCCCGTTCTGGCACGGTCGGGTTTCGAAAAGATGTCAAAATTGCTGCGGCGCGGCAAAAACTTTCACAACCCCGGCACAAAGCTGAAACTTTGCGCGCGGCGGGCAGGAAAACGGCAGCGCTTGGCCGCATCAGGTTTTACTTGAGGGGGGGGACTGGTGGAGTCGAGGGGGATCGAACCCCTGACCTCGTCATTGCGAACGACGCGCTCTCCCAACTGAGCTACGACCCCGTTTCCAGTGGCGGGTGTTTCGCGCAAGGCGGGCGGATTGTCAAGCGCCCGATGGGGGCTTTGCGACAAAAATTCCGCCCCGCCGCGCGCGCCGGTTTCAGGCCGCCGAGGGCAGCTTCGACTTCACGAATTCGACCAGCGCCGAGGCCGGTCGCGCGCCCGCGGCCCGCCCCATTTCGCGGCCCTTCCCGAACAGGATAAAGGCCGGAATGCCCTGAATGCGGTAGCGCTGCGTCGCCTGCGGATTGACCTGCGTATTCACCTTGGCCAGCCGCACATTCGGCGCCAGCGTCTTGGCAGCCGCCTGAAACTGCGGTGCCATCTGCCGGCAAGGCCCACACCAAGGCGCCCAGAAATCGACCAGCAAAGGTAGGTCGTCTTTTTCCGCCTTGGCCAGAATGCCCGCGTCGATTTCGGCGACCTTGCCGTTCACGAGGCTCGCGCCGCACGTGCCGCATTTCGGCCCGGAGCCGATCTTGTCGGCCGGAACCCGATTTGCCTGCCCGCAGTCAAGGCAGGTCACTCGATAGGATTGGGTCATCTTGCCCCTCCATCACATTCATCTTGCCGAAGATATCGGAACGCACGCCTCGCATTGCAAGGCGCCCCTTTCATCGAGCCGCAAATACTCCGGGGGTGAATTTGCCGGAACGGCAAAGAGGGGGCAGCGCCCCCTCCCCTCATTCGGCCGCGTAGCTTTCCACCGGCGGGCAGATGCAGATCAGGTTGCGGTCGCCATAGACGTTGTCGACGCGCCCGACCGGCGGCCAGTATTTGTCCTCGCGGAACGAGCCCGGCGGGAAGCAACCCTGCTCGCGCGTGTAGGGGCGGTCCCAGTCAGCCACGAGGTCCTCGACCGTGTGCGGCGCGCGGCGCAGCGGGCTTTCCTCGGCGGTGATCTCGCCGCGCTCGACGGCGGTGATTTCCTCGCGGATCGCCAGCATCGCGGTGATGAAGCGGTCGATCTCGGCCTTGGTCTCCGATTCGGTGGGCTCGACCATCAGCGTCCCGGCCACCGGCCAGCTCATCGTCGGCGCGTGGAAACCGTTGTCGATCAGGCGTTTGGCGATGTCGTCGACGGTCACGCCCATCTCGGCGAAGGGGCGGGTGTCAACGATGCATTCATGCGCCACGCGCCCACGGTTACCCATGAACAGGATCGGGTAGCCCACCTTGAGGCGCGCCGCGATATAGTTCGCGTTCAGGATCGCGACCTTGGTCGCCTGCGTCAGCCCCGCGCCGCCCATCATCAGGCAATAGGCCCAGGAAATCAGCAGGATCGAAGCCGAGCCATAGGGCGCGGCCGAGACCGGCCCTTCGGCGCCGCCACTGACCGGATGGCCCGGCAGGAAGGGCGCCAGATGCGCCTTCACCCCGATCGGCCCCATGCCCGGGCCGCCGCCTCCATGCGGGATGGCAAAGGTCTTGTGCAGGTTCAGGTGCGACACGTCCGAGCCGATCTCGCCCGGCTTCACCAGCCCCACCAGCGCGTTCATGTTCGCCCCGTCAAGATAGACCTGCCCGCCATGGCGATGGGTGATGTCGCAGATCGCGCGCACGGTTTCCTCGAACACGCCATGGGTCGAGGGATAGGTAATCATGCAGGCGGCAAGCTTGTCGCCCGCGGCCTCGGCCTTGGCAGTGAAATCCTCAAGGTCCACGTCGCCATTGGGCGCCGATTTCACCACCACCACCTTCATCCCCGCCATCTGTGCGGATGCCGGGTTGGTGCCATGGGCGGAAACCGGGATCAGGCAGACATCGCGATGCCCCTCGCCGCGCGCGCGGTGATAGGCGGCAATCGTCAGAAGCCCCGCATATTCGCCCTGCGCGCCCGAGTTGGGCTGCATCGAGAACGCGTCATAGCCGGTGATTTCGCAAAGCTTCTCGGTCAGGTCCGAGATCGCCTCGTGATAGCCCGCAGCCTGGTTATAGGGCGCGAACGGGTGCAGCGCGCCAAACTCCGGCCAGGTCAGCGGCATCATCTCAGCCGCCGCGTTCAGCTTCATCGTGCAGGACCCGAGCGGGATCATCGCGCGATCCAGCGCAAGGTCGCGGTCCGACAGGCGGCGCATGTAGCGCATCATCTCGGATTCGGCGCGGTTCATGTGGAACACCGGATGGGTCAGGTAGTCGCTCTCGCGCAGGAGCACGTCGGGGATCGCAAGGCCGCAGGACACCGCCGGCGGTTCCGTGATGCCGAAGGCGTCGAGCAGCCGCGCCAGCACGTCGTCATCGGTCAGCTCGTCGAGCGAGATACCGACGCGGTCGCGCCCGATCTTGCGCAGGTTGATGCCGCGCAGCTCGGCCGCGGCCAGAATGCCCAGCTGGCCCACGCCGACCTCAACAGTGATCGTGTCGAAGAACTGTTGCGGCGAAACCTTGGCGCCGGCGGCCACCAGCGCATCGCGCAGCCGCACCGCGTTGAAATGCACACGCTCGGCGATAGCGCGCAGCCCCTTGGGCCCGTGAAAGACGGCGTAGAAGCTCGCCATCACCGCCAAGAGCGCCTGCGCCGTGCAGACGTTCGAGGTGGCCTTCTCGCGGCGGATATGCTGTTCGCGCGTCTGCAGCGACAGCCGGTAGGCCGGGTCGCCGTGACTGTCGATCGAGACCCCCACAATCCGACCGGGCATCGCGCGTTTCAGCTCGTCGCGGCACGACATGAAGGCCGCGTGCGGGCCGCCATAGCCCATCGGCACGCCGAAGCGCTGCGCCGAACCCACAGCGATATCGGCGCCCATCGCGCCCGGCTCTTTCAACAGACACAGCGCCAAGAGGTCGGTCGCCATCACCGCCAGCGCCTTGGCGTCATGCAGCGCGGCAATCATGTCGGTGAAGTCGCGGATATGGCCGAAGCTGCCCGGGTATTGGAAGATCGCGCCGAACACCTCTTCGGGCTTCAGATCCTCGGGCTGGCCGCGGACAATCGAAATGCCCAAGGGCGCCGCGCGGGTCTCAATCACCGCGATGGTCTGCGGGTGCAGGTTGTCATCGACGAAAAACGCCCGCGCCTTCGACTTGGCCGAGCGCTCGGCCATCGTCATCGCCTCGGCCGCCGCGGTCGCCTCGTCCAAGAGGCTCGCGTTCGCGACCGGCAGCCCGGTTAGATCCGCGACCATCGTCTGGTAGTTCAAAAGCGCCTCAAGGCGGCCCTGCGCGATCTCGGGCTGATAGGGCGTGTAGGCGGTATACCACGCGGGGTTTTCCAGAATGTTGCGCTGGATCGCGGGCGGCGTGACCGTGCCGTAATAGCCCTGCCCGATCAACGAGGTCATCACCCGGTTCTTCGCCGCGACCTCGCGCAGCTTGGCCAGCATCGCGTGCTCGGTCATCGGCGCCCAGCTGAGCGGCGCGTCCTGGCGGATCGCGCGCGGCACGGTTTCATCGACCAGCTGGTCGAGGCTCTGCACCCCCACGGCTTTCAACATCTCGGCCATCTCGGCGGGGCTCGGCCCGATGTGACGGCGGTTGGCGAAATCGTAGGTGTCGTAATTCGTGGGGGTGAACATGATCCGGCCCTTACCCGATGAAGTCGTTATAGGCGTCTTCGTCCATGAACTCGTCGAGCTGGCTCATGTCGTCGAGCTTCATCTTGAAGAACCAGGCCGCGCCGAGCGGATCTTCGTTGACCAGCGCGGGGTTCTCGACGATCGCCTCGTTCACCTCGACGATCTCGCCATCGACCGGAGCCAGAATGTCCGACGCCGCCTTGACGCTTTCGATCACAGCGCAATCGTCGCCCTTGGCCACTTGCGTTTCGACCTCGGGCAGCTCGACGAACACCACGTCGCCCAGCTGCTCGCTGGCGTGTTCGGTGATGCCGACGACAACCAGATCGCCCTCGACGCGCAGCCATTCATGTTCTTCGGTGAATTTCATCGGGTAGCTCCTCAGCGTTTGTAGGAATGGGGATGGAAGGGCATAGGCACGACCTTCGCGGGCAGGCGCTTGCCGCGGACCTCGCCGTAAACGGTGGCGCCCTCGGGCAGGTCGGCGGGCAGATAGGCCATGGCCATCGGCGCCCCGATCGAGGGGCCGAAGCCGCCCGACGTCACGGTGCCGATCGGCGCACCACCCTCGGGGGTGGCAAAGATTTCAACGCCTTCGCGCATCGGCGCGCGCCCTTCGGGGGCAAGGCCACGGCGCAGACGTGCGGGGCCTGTTTCCAGTTCGGCCAGGATACGTTCGGCACCGGGGAAGCCGCCTTCGCGCGCGCCGCCCCTGCGGCGGATCTTCTGGATCGCCCAGCTCAGCCCCGCCTCGATGGGCGAAGTGGTGGTGTCGATGTCATGGCCGTAAAGGCACAGCCCGGCTTCCAGGCGCAGGCTGTCGCGCGCGCCAAGGCCGATCGGCGCCACGCCCGGCTCGGCCAGCAATTCGCGGGCGAAGTCCGCCGCGCGGTTGCCCGGCACCGAGATTTCATAGCCATCCTCGCCGGTATAGCCCGAGCGCGAGATCCACAGCTCCGTACCATCCCATTGGAAGGCGTCGATCTGCATGAAGCCCATCTTGGCCACGCCCGGCAAAAGCCGCGCCAGCGCCGCCTCGGCGCCCGGCCCCTGCAGCGCCAGAAGCCCGCGATCGGCGATCATCCGCGCCTCGGGGATCGCCGCCGAGATCAGCGTGAAATCGGCCTCCTTGCAGGCGGCATTGACCACCAGCAGAAGCTCTTCGCCCAGATGCGCGATCATCAGGTCGTCGCGGATCCCGCCCGCCTCATTGGTGAAGAACGCATAACGCTGGCGCCCGGGCGCGAGCCCCGCCACGCTGACCGGCACCAGCGCCTCAAGCGCCGCCGCAGCCGAGGCCGGCACCAGCACCTGCCCCATGTGGCCCACGTCGAACAGCCCGGCTTCGGCGCGCGTGTGCAGATGCTCTTTGAGCACGCCCATCGGGTATTGCACGGGCATCTCATAACCCGCGAAGGGCACCATCTTGGCGCCCAGCTCCAGATGCAGATCATACAGATCCGTCCGCTTCAGACCGCTCATCGCCGTCTCCCGTTCTGGCCGGATCTCCGGCATCGAATCCCATGGGCGCGTGCGCCCGCTCGATGCCCCCTCTGTCCTTGCCCGGGTTCTCCCAAGCGCCTGAGATCGTTATCCCTTCGGCGGGCGCCTCAGCGCCTCTCTCCAGAGTTCTCGACGGACCGGTCCTTTTGCCTGAGAGTTTACCGGGGCGGTTGCTCCTTCGGCACTGACATGGGCCAGATTCTCCCTTGTCCGTCTTGCTCCGGATAGCGCGCCCTGCGCGCGCCTGACAAGCCCAAAAACCGAAATCGACGCTTCGCAGCCGAAAACGACATCGCTCGCGTCGCATCCTGCCCGGCATTCGGGCAAAAGAAAAAGGCCGGGGAAATCCCCGGCCTTTCATCGAGCTTCAAATACTCATGCAACGCGGCCCAAGCCGCGCGGCTCAGCCCTTCGCGCCGACCTTCTGCAAAAGCGGCATCAGCTCGCTCATGTCAGGGCCATGATCGAGCCCCGTCAGCGCCTTGCGCAGCGGCATGAACAGCCCCTTGCCCTTGCGCCCGGTCTTCTCTTTCACCGCCTGCGTCCAGTCCTTCCAGGAGCTGTCCAAATAGGGCGGCGGCGGCAGCAGCGTCAGCGCCTCCGCGATGAACTCGGCGTCTTCCTCGGCCACCAGCGGTTCGGCGCCGTTCAGCACCAGATCGGCCCATTGGCCAAGGTCCGAGAGCTTGTCGATATTCTGCGAGGCGACGGCCCAGAACTTCTCACCCATTTCGGCCGGGATACCGAGGTCCGCGATCTGATCGGCCACCACCGCATAGGGCAGTTGCTGGTTGCGCGCACGGGTCAGCGGGATCAGGTCTTCGGGGTCGAATTTCGTGGGCGCCGCGCCGAATTGCGACAGTTCGAACCCTTCGGCGATTTCATCAAGGCTCATCCGCAGCTCGACCGGCTGGCTCGACCCCAGCCGCGCCATCAGGCTCAGCAGCGCCTCGGGCGCCACGCCATTCGCGCGCAGGTCGCGGATCGAGAGCGTGCCAAGGCGCTTCGACAGCTCTTCGCCATGCGCCCCGGTCAGAAGCGAATGGTGCGCGAAAGCGGGCGGCGTGCCGCCCAGCGCCTCGATGATCTGGATCTGCGTCGCGGTGTTGGTGACGTGGTCGCCACCGCGCACGATATGGGTCACGCCCATCTGGATGTCGTCGACCGACGACGCGAAGGTATAAAGCACCTGCCCGTCGGCGCGGATCAGCACCGGGTCCGAGACGCTCGCCGCATCAATCGACAGATCGCCAAGGATGCCGTCGGTCCATTCGATCCGGGTCTGGTTCAGCAAGAACCGCCAATAGCCATCGCGACCCTCTTCGCGCAGCCGCTCCTTGTCGAGATCGCTGAGGTTCAGCGCAGCGCGGTCATAGACCGGCGGGCGGTGCATGTTCAGCAGCTTCTTGCGCTTGAGATCCAGCTCGGTCGGGCTCTCGAAACATTCATAGAGCTTGCCCGAAAGCTTCAGGCTTTCCGCCGCCGCCTCGTAGCGATCGAGCCGCAGCGACTGACGCTCTTCGCGGTCCCAGGTCAAACCGAGCCATTCAAGGTCTTCCTTGATCGCATCCACATATTCCTGCTTCGAGCGTTCCTGGTCGGTATCGTCGAGGCGCAGAATGAAGGTGCCGCCGGTCTTGCGGGCGATCAGGTAGTTGAACAGCGCGGTGCGCAGGTTGCCGACATGGATAAAGCCGGTGGGCGAAGGCGCGAAGCGGGTAACGGTGGTCATCTGGGTGGTCTCCTGTCAGCGCCTGCTCTTTCATATGCGCGAAGTTTTGTCCATATCGGGCACGGGGTGCAACAGGATCGGAGGGCGCGATGCGCGATTGGAACAAGGCCGAGGCGCCGGGGCTGGACGAGATCGAAGCCATGGCCGAGGCTGCGCGCGCCACCCTGCCCGCGGCCTTTGCCGCCCGCGCCGCCGAGGTCGTGCTGCGCGTCGAGGATTTCGCGGCGCAAGAGATGCTTAAAGAACTGGGTATCGAGAACCCGTTCGAGCTGACCGGGCTTTACGAAGGCATCCCCCTGACCGAGAAATCGGTGATGGACCCGGGCGGGCCGGATGTGATCTGGCTGTTCCGCCGGCCGATCCTCGATGAATGGATCGACCGTGGCGATGTCGCACTGGGCGCGCTGGTCGCGCATGTCTACATCCACGAGCTGGCGCATCATTTCGGCTGGTCGGACGATGATATCGCCGTGATCGACCGCTGGTGGGAGTAGACGGATCGCCTTTCTGCGCTACCCTTTCGGGATCGGAGCATCCTCGACAGGGAGACAGAGAGATGACGAAGACCTTTTCCAATGACGTAAAGACCCGGGGCCTGAGCCGCCGCGCAGCGCTGTTCACCGCCGGGGCCGCGCTGGCCGCACCCGCCCTTGTGGCGCGCCCGACACCCGCGCGCGCCGAAACCATGCCCGCCCCCGCCGTCGCGCCCTATCGCCGGTTCGGGCTTGGCAATTTCACCGTGACGACGCTTCTGTCCGGCACCCGGCCGATGGAGGGGCCGCAGACGATCTTTGGCCTCAACGCCACCCCCGAAGAGTTCGGCGCGCTGGCCGAGGCGAATTTCATCCCCACCGACAAGATGATGATGAGCTTCGCCCCCGCGCTCGTGGATACCGGCGCCGAGGTGATCCTGTTCGACACCGGGCTCTCGTCCGATGGGATTCGCGCGGCACTTGCCGCCGCCGGGCGCAGCCCCGAGGAGGTGACGCTGGTGGTGCTGACCCATATGCATGGCGATCATATCGGCGGGCTGATGGCCGATGGCACGCCGACCTTCCCGAACGCGGTCTATGTGACCGGCCAGCAGGAATACGACCACTGGGCCGCGGCGGGCAACGAGGGGTTCGACACCAAGGTGCGTCCGCTCGCCGACAAGATGCGTTTCATCGGGGACGGCGACGAGGTGGTGGGCGGCATTCAGGGGATGCTGACCGCGGGCCACACGCCGGGCCACATGACCTATGCGCTGGAAAGCGAGGGCCAGACGCTGATGCTCGGGGCCGATACCACCAACCATTTCGTCTGGTCGCTGCAGCGCCCCGACTGGGAGGTGAAATTCGACATGGACAAGGCGATGGCCGCGGCGAGCCGCGCGCGCTTCCTCGACCGACTTGCAACCGACCGCATCCCCTTCATCGGCTATCACATGCCCTTCCCGGGGCTCGGCTATGTCGAGCGCTACGCCGACAGCTACCGCTTCGTGCCGGTGTCCTACCAGCTCGACCTGTAATCGCCGCACCCGGCCGGGCACCCCGGTCGGGGCGGACAACCCCTTGGCGCGGCGCCGCTTTTCGCCCAGAATAGCGTGAACCCAGCCGCGCGGGGCCGCGATGACACCGATCCTGACGATCACACTCAATCCCACCGTCGACCTTGCCGTCGACGCTGACGAGGTCCGCCCCGAGCGCAAGCTGCGCTGCTCGCGGCCGCTGACCAATCCGGGCGGGGGCGGCATCAACATCAGCCGCACGATCCTCGAACTGGGCGGGCAGTCGACGGCCTTCGTCGCGGTGGGCGACACCACCGGCGACAAGGTGATGCGGCTTCTGGCCGAGGCGGGCATCGGGCTCGTGCCTTTCCCGGCTCCGGGCGAGACGCGCCAGTCCATCACCGTGACCGACCGCCATTCGGGCGAGCAATACCGCTTTGTCATGCCCGGGCCGCATTGGGGCGCGCGCCAGTTGCGCCGCGCGCTCGACCGGATCGCGCGGGCGGCGCCGGAAAACGGCATCGTCGTGGTCTCGGGCAGCCATCCGCCGGGCGTACCCGACGATTTCACCGCGACGCTCGCCGCGCGGATCGCACGCACCAAGGCGCAGCTGGTGCTGGACACTTCGGGCAAGGCGCTGAAGCGGCTGGCGAGCGCACCGCTGAAACCCGCCGACGTGCTGCGCATGGACGAGGTCGAGGCCGAGGAGCTGGCCGGCCACCCCCTGCCCACGCGCTGCGACAGCGCCGATTTCGCGCAGACGCTGGTGCGTCATGGCGTGGCGCATGCGGTGATCGTGGCGCGCGGCGCGGACAGCAACCTGATCGCCACCGCCAAGGCCCGCTGGATCGCGGAAATCCCCGAGGTTCAGGTCGTCTCCAAGGTCGGCGCAGGCGACAGCTTTCTGGGCGCCTATACGCTGGGCCTCGCGCGCGGGCTCAGCCAGCCCGAGGCGCTGCAATTCGGCACGGCGGCGGCGGCAGCGGCGGTGATGACCCCCGCGACCGACCTTTGCCGCGCGCCGGATGTGCGCAAGCTCCTGCCGCTTTGCCCGGTCAGCGAGATCTGATCAGCTGCCGTCGCGCCAGCGGTTGACCATCGGATAGCGCCGATCAAGCCAGAAGGCGCGCGTCGTAAGCCGCGGCCCGGGCGCCGACTGGAAGCGTTTCCATTCGGAAATATACAGCAGGTGCTCGACCCGCTTGACCGTGGCGCGGTCATAGCCCGCCGCGACGATCTCAGCCACGGACTGATCCTCTTCGACCAGCCGTTCGAGGATCGCGTCGAGCACCTCGTAGGGCGGCAGGCTGTCCTGATCCTTCTGGTCGGGGCGCAGCTCGGCCGAGGGCGGCTTATCGATGATCGTGACCGGGATCACCTCGCCCGCCGGCGCCTTCATCCAGGGGCGGTGATTGGCGTTGCGCCAGCGGCAGGTCTCGAAGACGCGGGTTTTATAGAGATCCTTGATCGGGTTGTAGCCGCCCGCCATGTCGCCATAGATCGTGCAATAACCCACCGCGACCTCGGACTTGTTGCCCGTGGTCAAAAGCATGCCGCCGAACTTGTTCGAAATCGCCATCAGCATCAGCCCGCGCAGGCGCGACTGGACGTTTTCCTCGGTCACGTCAGGCTTGGTGCCCACCATCAGATGCGCGAGCGCCCCTTCGACGGCATCGCGCGCGCCCTCGATCGAAACCGTATCGAGCGGGCAGCCCAGCCGCCCGGCCAGATCGGCGGCGTCGTCCAGCGAGCCTTGCGAGGTATATTCCGAGGGCAGCATCACACAGCGCACATTTTCCGCGCCCAGCGCATCGGCCGCGATCGTCGCGACCAGCGCCGAGTCGATCCCACCCGAAAGCCCCAGCAGCACCTTGGAAAACCCGGATTTCGCCAGATAATCATGCAGGCCCATGACCATTGCGCGGTAATCCTGCTCGTAATCGCCGGGTTGCGCGTCCTTGCGGCCCTCGGCGGCGACCCAGCCCTCGGGCGTGCGGGTAAAATCGACATGGTCGATGATTTCCTCGAAGGGCGCGAATTGCACCGCCAGCGCCCCATGCGCGTTCAGCACGAAGCTTGCGCCGTCGAACAACTGGTCATCCTGCCCGCCCACGGCATTAAGATAGACGGTGGGCAGCCCGGTCTCGACCACGCGGCTGACAATCACATTCTGGCGCAGGTCGAGCTTGCGGCGGCGATAGGGCGAACCGTTCGGGATCAAGAGGATTTCGGCGCCGGTCTCGGCGAGGGTCTCGGCCACATCGGGGTGCCAGGCGTCCTCGCAGACGGGCGTGCCGATGCGTAGGGGCCCGATCCGGTAGGGCCCCGAAATCGGTCCCGAATCGAACAGACGCATCTCGTCGAACACATCGTCATGGGGCAGGTGATGCTTGAGCAGCCGCGCCACGACCTTGCCCTCTCGCAGCACCCAATAGGCGTTGTAATGGCCGGTCTCGTCCCAATAGGGGCCACCGATGCCCAGCGCCGGGCCATCGACGATCCGCGCGGCCAGCGCCTCCATTTGCGCCATCGCGTCCTGCACGAAGGCGGGTTTCAGCACCAGATCCTGCGTCTGATAACCGGTCAGGAACATCTCGGGCAGCGCCACCATCTGCGCGCCCGCGTCGCGCCCCACCTGCCAGGCGGCCAGCGCCTTCTCGGCATTGGCATCGAACGCCCCCACCGTCGGGTTGAGCTGCGCGAGCGTCAGGCGAAAGCTGTCGGCCATGGGCGAAAATCCTGCAAGGCTTCGGGTCTGTCCCTGATGTAGCGCCTCGGGGCGGCGCAGGGAAGCGCCCGGGGGGTGGAAAATCGCGCGCGCCTTCCCAGTGCCCCTGCCTGCGCGGTTTCGCGGCAGGCCCCGGCGCTTGTTCTTGGGCGCGGCGCGGCTTACCCTCCGGCGCAAGGCCCGACGGCGGGCGGTTCCGGGAGGCTTGGTCAGGCCCATGAAATCTTTTCAGATTCGCGATTTTGTTCTGGGCTTCACGCTGGTGGCCATGACGGCGGGCATCGCTCCGGCGCAAGAGGTGATGACCAAGCAATACGAGAATGGCGGCGTCTACGAGGGCCAGTTCCGCGATGGCAAGCAGCACGGGCAAGGCCGCTATTCGCTGCCGTCAGGCTATGAATACGAAGGCACCTGGGTCGAGGGCAAGATCGAGGGCGCGGGCCGGGCGCGCTATCCGAACGGCTCGACCTATATCGGCCAGTTCCACGCCAACAAGCCACATGGCACCGGGCAGATCACCTTCGCCGATGGCAGCATCTACGAAGGCGAGTGGCGCGCGGGTGAGATCGCCGGCACAGGCATTCTGCGCTATACCGACGGCGCGATCTACAGCGGCAGCTTCTCCAAGGGCCTGCCCGATGGCACCGGGACGCTCGAAGGCGCCGGCTATCGCTATGACGGCGCGTGGCAGGCGGGGGCCAAGAACGGCCCCGGCAAGATCACCTATGCCGATGGCGCGATCTACGAGGGCGAGTTTCGCGCCGATCAACGCGCGGGCCAGGGCAAGCTCGTGATGCCCGACGGGTTGATCTACGAAGGCGCCTGGGCCGGGGGGCAGATGAACGGCATCGGACGCCTCGAAGAACCCGATGGCGAAACCTACGAAGGCGAGATGCGCAATGGCCGCCGCCACGGGCAGGGCCGCGCCAGCTATATGAACGGTGATGTCTACGAGGGCGCCTTCGTCGAAGATCGCCGCAATGGCCACGGCAAGCTTCTGGGCCATGACGGCTATATCTACGAAGGCAACTGGACCGATGGCCGGATCGAGGGCAAAGGTCGAGCCGCCTATCCCGATGGCACCGTCTATGAGGGCCAATTCGTCAACGGCCAACCCCAAGGTTTTGGCGCGATCGCCTATCCGAACGGCACGATCTACGAAGGCGCGTTTCTTGCATCGCGCCCCCATGGCAAGGGCCGCATGGTCGCGCCCGATGGCTATGTCTATGACGGCGACTGGGCCGATGGCCAGCGCCATGGCAAAGGCCGCGCGACCTATGCCGAGGGCGACACCTATGAGGGCGAGTTCGAGGCGGGCCGGCGCGCCGGTCAGGGCAAGCTGATCCGCGCCAATGGCGAGACCTATGAAGGCAGCTGGCACGATGGCGTCATTGACGGTTTCGGCACGATGACCGCCACGAACGGCGACCGCTATGAAGGCGCCTTCGTGCAGGGCAAGCGCCAGGGCGCGGGCGTGATGCATTACACCTCGGGCCGGGTGATCGCGGGCACGTGGCGCGACGACGTGCTGGTCGAGGGCTCGGAAGTGCCGCCCGACGCCCCCGCCCCCGCCGAAACCCAGTGATGCCGCAGCGGCAATAAATCGGACCGAACCGGCCATTTTTTGCTTTTCATCGGCGTTCGCCTGCGTATAGTCCCCGCCATGGCACAGAGCTTTGCATATGTCTCGACCTCGGCGGCGCCCCTGCGCGGCCCGGCCCTCTGCGCCCTGCTTCTTCTTAGCCGCCTCTGAGCGTGCCTGCGGGCGCGACCGCTCGGAGGTAGCCAGCGCCCAACCCCGAAGCCCCAGGCGAAACGCTGGCCTTCGGCCCCCCGACACGCTAAGAGCCACAGCAAAGAGACAGTATATCCATGGCCCAGAACATGACCGACAAATCCCGCGTCCTGATTTTTGACACCACCCTGCGCGACGGCGAACAATCGCCCGGCGCCACCATGACCCATGACGAGAAGCTGGAGATTGCCATGCTGCTCGACGAGATGGGCGTGGACATCATCGAGGCCGGCTTTCCGATCGCCTCGGAAGGCGATTTCGAGGCGGTCTCCGAGATCGCGCGGCGCTCGAAAAACTCGGTGATCTGCGGGCTGTCGCGCGCGAATTACAAGGATATCGACCGCTGCTTCGAGGCGGTGAAACATGCCGCGCGCCCGCGTATCCACACCTTCATCGGCACCTCGCCCCTGCACCGCGGCATCACTGATCTCGATCAGGATCAGATGGTCGCGCGCATCCATGACACGGTGACCCACGCGCGCAATCTCTGCGAGGACGTGCAATGGTCGGCGATGGACGCGATCCGCACCGAGCGCGATTACCTCTGCCGCGTCGTGGAGACCGCGATCAAGGCGGGCGCCACCACGATCAACATCCCCGACACCGTGGGCTACACTCTGCCGCAGGAATCCGCCGACATCATCGCGATGCTGCTGGAGAAAGTTCCGGGCGCCGACGAGGTGATCTTTGCGACCCACTGCCACAACGACCTCGGCATGGCCACCGCGAACGCGCTGGCGGCGGTGTCGGCGGGCGCGCGCCAGATCGAATGCACGATCAACGGGCTGGGCGAGCGCGCGGGCAACACCGCGCTGGAAGAGGTGGTGATGGCGATCAAGGTCCGCAAGGACCTGATGCCCTACCAGACCGGCATCGACACTACGAAGATCATGCATCTCTCGCGCCGCGTCAGCCAGGTTTCGGGCTTCCCGGTGCAATACAACAAGGCGATCGTCGGCAAGAACGCCTTCTTGCACGAGTCGGGCATCCACCAGGATGGCGTGCTGAAGAATGTCGAAACCTTCGAGATCATGAAGCCCGCCGATATCGGCATCACCGAGACCAACATCGCGATGGGCAAACACTCGGGCCGCGCGGCGCTGCGTTCCAAGCTGAAAGAGCTGGGCTTCGATCTGGCCGATAACCAGCTGAACGACGTCTTCGTGCGCTTCAAGGCGCTGGCCGACCGCAAGAAGGAAATCTTCGACGAAGACCTGATCGCGCTGATGACCGACCAGGTCGCCAATACCGACCATGACTACCTGCAGGTGAAATGGCTGCGCGTGGTCTGCGGCAGCGACGGTCAGGAAGCCGAGCTGAAGATGCTGGTCGATGGCGAAGAGAAGACCGCGAAATGCTCGGGCGATGGCCCGGTCGATGCGGTGTTCCGCTGTGTGAAGTCGATCTACCCGAGCAAGGCGCGGCTCAAGCTCTATCAGGTGCAGGCGGTGACCGCCGGCACCGATGCGCAGGCCACCGTGATCGTGCGCCTCGAGGAAGAGGGACGCATCGCCTCGGGCTCGGCTGCCGATACCGACACCATCCTTGCTTCGGCCAAGGCCTATGTCGGCGCGCTGAACCGCCTGCGCGTGCGCAGCCAGAAAACTGCGCCCGACGCGGATGTGAAAACGGTCAGCTACAAGCTCTGATCCGCTGCTGACAGCGACCCGAAGGGCGGCCCACGGGCCGCCCTTTTCATTGCCCGTCGTGATTTTTGACAGAAACGTGAGATATTGGATTTCTGACAGACGATACCCGAAAACTACCGCTATTCTGATTCAAAATGTTGGAGAACTGCTAGCGCCTTCCAAGCCTGCGGCAAAGTTCCGCCCCTAGACCTGCTGGGCTTGGGGAATCCCCTTCCCCGATCTGCGCCATTTTACTATACGAGCCAGAGCTTCGCCCGGCCTCCGAGTCGGGTTTTCGGGATTTTCGGGACGGATAGAACATGATTGGACTGGGCGGGATCTTCTCCTCCGATATGGCGATCGACCTCGGCACGGCGAATACGCTGGTCTATGTGAAGGGCAAGGGGATCATCCTCAACGAGCCCTCGGTCGTGGCCTATCACGTGAAAGACGGCAAGAAGCAGGTGCTCGCCGTGGGCGAGGACGCCAAGCTGATGCTCGGCCGCACCCCCGGCTCGATCGAGGCGATCCGCCCGATGCGCGACGGCGTCATCGCCGATTTCGACAGCGCTGAGGAAATGATCAAGCATTTCATCCGCAAGGTTCACAAGCGCAACACCTTCTCGAAGCCGAAGGTCATCGTCTGCGTGCCGCATGGCGCGACCCCGGTCGAGAAACGCGCGATCCGCCAGTCGGTCCTCTCGGCGGGCGCCCGCCGAGCCGGGCTGATCGCGGAACCGATCGCGGCCGCCATCGGCGCGGGCATGCCGATCACCGACCCCACCGGCTCGATGGTCGTCGATATCGGCGGCGGCACCACCGAGGTGGCGGTGCTCAGCCTCGGCGACATCGTTTATGCGCGCTCGGTGCGCGTCGGCGGCGACCGCATGGACGAGGCGATCGTCTCCTACCTGCGCCGCAACATGAACCTGCTGGTGGGCGAGGCCACGGCTGAGCGCATCAAGACCACGATCGGCACCGCGCGCATGCCCGACGACGGCCGCGGCGTGAGCCTGATGGTGCGCGGGCGCGACCTGCTGAACGGCGTACCGAAAGAGGTCGAGATCAATCAGGCGCAGATCGCCGAGGCGCTGGCCGAACCGGTGCAGCAGATCTGCGACGCGGTGATGCAGGCGCTGGAAACCACGCCGCCCGACCTGGCCGCCGACATCGTCGATCGCGGCGTGATGCTGACCGGCGGTGGCGCGCTTCTGGGCGAGCTGGACCTCGCGCTGCGCGAGCAGACCGGCCTGTCGATCTCGATCGCCGACCAGTCGCTGAATTGTGTGGCGCTCGGCACCGGCAAGGCGCTTGAATATGAAAAGCAGCTGCGCCACGTCATCGATTACGACAGCTGAGACATGCGCGCGGGCGGGTTTCGGCCCGGCGCGTTTGCCCTGACGGACCCTGTTTGACCGGAGGCGCCTTTGGCGACGAACCGTGAGGAAGAGGATTTCATCGGTCCGCTGCGCCGCATCCTGATTGCGGTGCTGGTTCTTCTGCTGACCGGCGCCTTCCTGTTCTGGCGGATCGACAGCCCCCGCGCCGAGCGGATGCGCGCGCTGTTCATCGACCGCTTCGTGCCGACCTTCGACTGGGCGATGGTGCCGGTGACCAAGACGCTCGACATGATCGAGGGGTTCCAGTCCTACAACCGGATCTATGAGCAGAACCAGGAGCTGCGCCGCGAATTGCGCCGCGTCGAGAGCTGGGAAGAAGCCGCGGTGCAGCTGGAGCAGCAAAACGCCAAGCTGCGCGCTCTGAACAACCTGCGACTCGACCCCAAGCTGACCTCGGTCTCGGGCGTGGTGCTGGCGGATTCGGGCAGCCCGTTCCACCAGTCGGTGCTGCTGAATATCGGTTCGCGCGACGGCATCGTCGATGGCTGGGCGGCGGTGGACGGGCTTGGCCTTGTCGGGCGCATCGCGGGCGTGGGCGAAACCACGAGCCGCCTTCTGCTTCTGACCGACAGTTCCTCGCGGATTCCGGTCACGATCATGCCGGCGGGGCAGCGCGCAATCGTCTCGGGCGACAACTCGCGCTTTCCGCCGATCGACTTTCTCGTCAGCCCCGAGCTGGTGCGCCCCGGCGACCGGGTCGTGAGCTCGGGCGATGGCGGGGTGTTCCCCGGCGGGCTGCCGGTGGGCGAGGTGATGGAGACGCGCGACGGGCGGCTCAGGGTGCGGCTCAAGGCCGATTACGAGCAGCTCGATTTCGTGCGCGTCCTGCGCTCGCATCCGAAAGAGCGCGTTGAATCCGCGGGCGACCTGATTCTGCCCGAAGAGCCGGTGCAGCCGCCCGAGCCCGAAGCCCCCGCTGAGGAGGCCACGGCCGGAGGCGGCGATGGTTGATCCGCTGACCCGAAGCCGGGCCCTGCATCGGCTGCTCTACCTGGGGATCGCGGCGATCGTGCTGTTCCTGCGGCTCCTGCCGGTCAATGGCGGCGCGAGCAGTTTTCCGGGCCCCGACCTGATGCTGGCGCTGACCTTCGCCTGGGTGATGCGCCGCGACGATTATGTTCCCGCGCTGCTGATCGTGCTGGTCTACGTGGTCGAGGACATGGTGTTCTTCCGCCCGATCGGGCTCTGGCCGCTTTTGGTTCTGCTGGCGACCGAATGGCTGCGCCGGCGCGAGGAAAGCCTGCGCGACCTGCCCTTCCTGTTCGAGACGGCGCTGATCGGCGCGGTCTGGCTGGCGATGCTGGTGGCGCAGCGGCTGGTGCTGCTGGTCACCTTCGTCGAGCCTCTGCCGCTCGGCCTCGAATTGCTGCGGCTCCTGATGACGATCGCGGCCTATCCGCTGGTCGTGGCCTTTTCCAAGCTCGCCTTCGGCCTGCGCCGCGCGGCTTTGGGCGAGGTCGACGCCTTTGGCAACCGGCTCTGAGGGGGGATCATGCGAAAATCTCCTCGTGATACCGCCGAAAGCACCCGCGAAATTTCGCGCCGCGCGGCCCTTCTGGGCGGCGCGATGGGGGCGATCGTGGGCGTCCTCGGGCTGCGGATGCGCAAGATGCAGCTGGAGCAGGCCGACCAATATCGCACCCTGGCCGAGGGTAACTCGGTCAAGATCCGGCTGATCCCGCCCGCGCGCGGGCTGATCTATGACCGCAACGGCGTGCTGATCGCGGGCAACGAACAGAATTACCGCGTCACGATCACCCGCGAGTCCACCGACGACCTCGAACGCACTATCGCCGCCCTGCAGGAACTAATCCCGATCTCCGACAGCGAGGCGCTCGACATTCTGGCCGAGCTGCGCAAGCGGGCGCCGACGGTGCCGGTCACGGTAGCCGACCAGCTCAGCTGGGAGGAATTCTCGCGGCTCGCGGTCAACGCCCCCGCCCTGCCCGGCGTCACCCCCGAGGTCGGCCTGTCGCGCTCCTATCCGCAAGGGCCCGATTTCGCCCATGTCATCGGCTATGTCGGGCCGGTCTCGGACTATGACCTCAGTCGCATCGAAGACCCGGACCCGCTGCTGCGGATCCCGAAATTCCAGCTCGGCAAGCTGGGCATCGAGGCGAAATACGAAGAGAACCTGCGCGGACAGGCCGGGCAGCGCCGGGTCGAGGTGAACTCGGGCGGGCGTGAGATGCGCGAGCTGGGACGGCAAGAAGGCGATCCGGGCGCGAACCTGCAACTGACGCTGGATCATGCGCTGCAGAATTTCGCGCTGGCGCGGCTGGGCGATGAATCCGCTGCCGCCGTGGTGATGGATGTGACCAATGGCGATGTGATGGCGATCGCCTCGGCGCCCTCCTTCGACCCGAACCTCTTTGTGCGCGGCATCTCGAACGCCGATTACCGCGCTCTGACCGAAGACGATCACCGCCCGCTGGCCGACAAGACCGTGCAAGGGCAGTATCCGCCCGGCTCGACCTACAAGATGGTGGTGGCGCTGGCGGGGCTCGAGGCCGGGATCATCGGCCCCGGCGACACCGAATATTGCCCCGGCCATTTCACCGTCTCGGGGCGGCGGTTCCACTGCTGGAAACGCGGCGGGCATGGCACGGTGAACCTTGCGAAGAGCCTCGAGCAGAGCTGCGACGTGTTCTATTACGAGCTGGCGATGAAGGTCGGCATCGAGAAGATGTCGGAGATGGCCAAGCGCCTCGGCATCGGGGTGCGCCATGAACTGCCGATGTCGGCAGTGCGCGAGGGCGTGGCCCCGACCAAGGACTGGAAACAGCAGCGCTTCGACCAGCCCTGGCAGATCGGGGATTCGATCAACGCCTCGATCGGGCAAGGCTATGTGCTGGCGACGCCGCTGCAACTGGCGGTGATGACCTCGCGCATCGCCAGCGGCCGCGAGATTTCACCGCGGCTGGTCCGCGCCGTCGATGGCACCGAGTTGCCGCAGACCGAGGCGCCCGATCTGGGCCTCTCGGCGGCGGGGCTCGAACAGGTGCGCCGCGGCATGTTCCAGGTGGTGAATGGCAGCTCGGGCACGGCGCGCGGCTCGATGATCGCCGCCAAGGAATGGCGCATGGCCGGCAAGACCGGCACCAGCCAGGTGCGCAACATCACCGCCGCCGAGCGCGCCCGCGGCGTGGTCTCCAACGACGACCTGCCCTGGAACCGGCGCGACCACGCGCTGTTCGTTTGCTACGCCCCCTTCGATGCGCCGCGCTATGCGGTTGCGGTGGTGGTCGAGCATGGCGGCGGTGGCTCGACCGCGGCGGCACCGATCGCGCGCGATATCATGCTGTTCGCGCTGGCCGGTGGCCTGCCGCCTCTCTCGGCCTACCCGAAGGCGCAACAGGCGCGGATGCGCACGCTGCTCGAAGGGCTCGAACTGATCGCACCCGCGACGCCGGGCAACACGCGGACGCGGGTCTGAGGGGGGGCGATGAGCTATCTGGAAAGTCGCCTCAAGACCGTACCCACCGGGTTTTCCAAGGTCTTTTACCTGAGCTGGCCGCTGATCCTGCTGCTGACCGCGATTTCCGCGACCGGCTTCCTGATGCTTTACTCGGTCGCGGGCGGCACGCTGGACACATGGGCCGCGCCGCAGATGAAGCGCTTCGGCGTCGGCATGGTCGCGATGCTGATCGTCGCCTTCGTGCCGATCTGGTTCTGGCGCAACATGTCGCTGCTGGCCTATCTCTTCGCGCTGCTGCTGCTGATCGCGGTGGAGTTGTTCGGCGCGATCGGCATGGGCGCGCAACGCTGGCTGGAGATCGGCCCGCTGCGCATCCAGCCCTCGGAGCTAATGAAGATCGCGCTGGTGATGATCCTCGCCGCCTATTACGACTGGCTCGACCTTGAAAAAGTCTCAAAGCCGCAATGGGTTGCCCTGCCCGTGGCGATCATCTTGCTCCCCACCTTCCTGGTGCTGACCCAGCCCGACCTTGGCACCGCGGTGATGCTGGTGATGGGGGGCGGCATCGTGATGCTCGCCGCGGGGGTCAGCCTTTGGTATTTCGGCGGGGTGATCGCGCTGGTGGTGGCACTGGTCTTCGGCGTGATGGAGAGCCGCGGCACCGACTGGCAGCTGTTGCACGACTATCAGTACAAGCGCATCGACACTTTCCTCGATCCCAGCTCGGACCCGCTGGGCGCAGGCTACAACATCATGCAGGCGCAGATCGCGCTGGGGTCTGGCGGCTGGTCGGGGCGTGGATTCATGCAGGGCACGCAGTCGCGGCTGAACTTCCTGCCCGAGAAACACACCGACTTCATCTTTACCACGCTGGCCGAGGAGTTCGGCTTTGTCGGGGCGTTCTCGCTCTTGTTGCTTTACGCAGGGGTGATTGCGATCTGCCTCTATTCGGCGGTGATCAACCGGGACCGCTACTCCTCGCTGCTGACGATCGGGGTGGCGGGGTCGTTCTTTTTGTTCTTCGCGATCAACATGGCCATGGTGATGGGGCTGATGCCGGTGGTGGGCGTGCCGCTGCCCCTTGTGTCTTACGGCGGGACAGCGATGATGATCCTGCTTGCCGCCTTCGGGCTGGTGCAAAGCGCCCATGTCCACCGCCCGAGGTAGCCGATGCCCAACATCCTTTTTGCCGACCGGATCGAGAACTGGCCGCGCTATGAAGCGCCCCTGCACGCCGCGCTGACCGAAGCGGGGATCGAGGCCAAACTTTCCCTGCCCGGTGAAATCGACCCCGATCAGGTCGATTACATCGTCTACTCGCCGCGCGGCCCGGTGCAGGATTTCGCCCCCTTCACCCGCGCCCGCGCGGTGCTGAGCCTCTGGGCCGGGGTCGAGCGTATCGTCGGCAACCAGAGCCTGACGCAGCCGCTCTGCCGAATGGTCGACGAAGGCCTCTCGCGCGGGATGGTCGAATGGGTCGTCGGCCACGCGCTGCGCTATCACCTCGGCATCGACTTTTTTCGCGACCATCAGGACGGGGTCTGGCGGCAAGACGGGCATGTGCCGCCGCTCGCACGCGAACGCGGCGTGACGGTGCTGGGCCTGGGCGAACTGGGCGGCGCCTGCGCCTCGGCGCTGGCCAGCCTTGGCTTTCGCGTCACGGGCTGGAGCCGCAGCCAGAAATCGCTGCCGGGCGTTACCTGCCTTGCGGGCGAAACCGGGCTGTCAGACGCGCTCGCAGAGGCCGAGATCCTCGTGACCCTCCTGCCCAACACGCCCGAAACCACGAACCTGCTGAACGCCGAACGCCTCGCACAACTGCCCCGCGGCGCGGTGATCCTCAACCCCGGGCGCGGAAATTCCATCGACGATGACGCGCTTCTGGCCGCGCTGGACAGCGGGCGGGTCGCCGCCGCCACGCTCGACGTCTTCAAGACCGAACCGCTGCCGCCCGAGCATCCCTATTGGGCGCATCCCCGCGTCATCGTCACCCCCCATGTCGCCGCCGAAACGCGCCCGGCTTCGGCCGCCCGCGTCATCGCCGAAAACATCCGTCGCTCAGAGGCGGGCGAGCCGCTCCTGTTCCGCGTCGATCGCGCCAAGGGCTACTGACCCTTCATCGAGCCGAAAATACTCTGCGGGGGTCCGGGGGTGCAAAACCCCCGGCTTGGCGACGTTACAGCCCGAGCTGCGCCATCAGCGCCGCGCGCGGGCCTTCCAGCCCCGCCCAATCGGCGGCTTTCGAGGCAAACAGCGTCGCCTGCGACTGGTGGATCAACCCGTCCGACAGGATCTTGAGGTGGTTCGCGCGCAGCGTTTCCCCCGAGGAGGTGATATCCGCGATCGCCTCGGCGGTGAGGTTCTTCACCGTGCCCTCGGTCGCGCCCTGGCTGTCGACCAACTGGTAATCGGCCACGCCCTCGCGGGTCAGGAACTCGCGCACGAGCCGGTGGTACTTGGTCGCGATCCGCAGCCGGAACCCATGCGCCGCGCGAAACGCATGCGCCGCCGCGTCGAGGTCTTCAAGCGTATCGACATCCGCCCAGCAGGTCGGCACGGCGATGATCAGGTCGGCATGGCCAAAGCCCAGAGGCGCCAGATCGGTGACCAGCCCCTCCCAATCGGCCAGCTTGTCGCGCACGAGGTCCGAGCCGGTCACGCCCAGATGAATGCGCCCCGCCGCCAGCTCGCGCGGAATCTCGCCCGCCGACAAAAGCACCAGTTCGACCGCCTCGGCGCCCTCGACAGCCCCGGCATATTCGCGCTCCGAGCCGGTGCGCTTCAGCGTCACGCCGCGCGCCGCGAACCAGTCGAAGGTCTTTTCCATCAGCCGCCCCTTCGAGGGCACGCCCAGCTTGATCGTGCTCATGCCACGCCCTCCAGATCGGCCAGAAGGCCCGGACGGATCACGCCGCCCACCGCCGGAATTTCGCGCCCCTGCCCCAGCACGCGGGTCAGCGCGTCATAACGCCCGCCCGAGGCGACGGGCGGCAGGTCGGGGTCGGCGGCGGTGAAGGTAAAGACGAAGCCGTCGTAATATTCCATCGTCGTGCGGCCATGGCTCGCGTCGAAAATCAGCGCGCCCGTGTCGATGCCGCGCGCGACCAGTGCCGCAAGCCGCGCCTCAAGCCGGGCGATCGCAGGGGCAAGCCCCGCCAGCGCGATCGCGCGCAGGCGTTCGGGCGCCTCTGCCGCCGGGCAGCGCAGATCCAGGAGCGCCTCAAGCGCCGCGACAGTTTCAGCGGGCAGCGCGGGGGCTGCGGCATCGGCCTTAAGCCGCGCGATCCGGGCCTCCATCTCGGCACTGTCACGCAGGCCGATCCAGGGCGCCTCGGCCCGCGCGCCCGCCAAGAGCGCCGCGCGCGCCGCAGGCACCGGCACCTGGCCGGAATAGCGCAGCAGGAGCTTGTGGAAGCGCTGCGGGCGCCAGATGTGGCGCGCCAGCGCCGATTTGCGCGCGGGCAACGTGTCGAGCCCCTCGATCACCGCCGACAGGATGCCGATATCGCCGATCGTCGCGGTCAGCGGCAGATGTGCCAACTGCGCCGCGATCAGCGCGAAAACCTCGGCGTCAGCCGCCTCGGGCGAGGTGCGGTCAAACACCTCATAGCCCACTTGGTTGTATTCCGAGACCCGCTGCGCGCCGCGATGATCCTGCTTGCGGAACACCTCGCCGAGATAGCAATAGCGCGCGGGCTCGGCGCCGTTGGCCATGTGCTCCTGCACGACGGGCACGGTGAAATCGGGGCGCAGCATCTGCTCGCCGCGGATCGGGTCGGCAGTGACATAGGCGCGCGCGCGGATGTCCTCGCCGTAAAGATCCAGAAGCGTACCTGCAGGCTGCAGGATGTCGGGCTGGATCTCGGCGGCGCCGGCCGCGCGGAAGGCTTCGAGCAGTTGCGCGCCACGCGCCCGGGCTGCGGATTTGCTGGCCATCTTGCCCCCTCAGCCCGCGTAACGTGCGAGCAGTTCTTGCACTTTTGCAACCAGATCGCCGCGCGACACCTCGAATTGCGCGGGTTGGGATTTCCATTCTTCAACAGAAGCCGAGGCCGCGATCTTGGCACCAAGGATCAGGTCCTTGATCTGCAAGACGCCGCGTTCCGCCTCGTCGGCGCCCTGGATGATCGCCACCGGGCTTTCGCGCTTGTCGGCATATTTGAGCTGGTTGCCGAAGTTCTTCGGGTTGCCCAGATAGACCTCGGCGCGGATGCCGGCGGCGCGCAGCTCGGAGGCCATCGCCATGTAATCGCCCATCCGCTCGCGGTCCATCACGGTCACCACCACCGGGCCCGCCATGCGGCCTTCCAGCCGCCCCTTGGCGCGCAGCGCGGCCAAGAGCCGGTCAACCCCGATCGAGACACCCGTCGCGGGCACCGCCTGCCCGGTGAAACGCTTCACCAGGTCATCGTAACGCCCGCCCCCCGCGACCGAGCCGAACTGCCGCGCCCGGCCCTTTTCGTCGAGGATTTCAAAGGTCAGCTCGGCCTCGAACACCGGGCCGGTGTAATAGCCAAGCCCGCGCACGACCGACGGGTCGATCACGATCCGGTCGGGGCCGTAGCCCTGGCTTTCGAGCAGCGCGGCGATGGTTTCCAGCTCGTCCACGCCCTCAAGGCCCAGCGCCGAGCCACCGACCAGCTCGCGCAGCCGCGCGGCGGTGGCGGCGCCGGTGTCGCGCTTGGCCTCCATGAAGCCCATCACGATGTCGGCCTGTTCGTCCGTGAGCCCCGCGCCCTTGGTGAAATCGCCCGACTCGTCCATCCGGCCCTTGCCCATCAGCGCGCGCACGCCCGCCTCACCGAACTTGTCGAACTTGTCGATGGCGCGCAGGACGGTGCCACGCTCGGCCTCGAATTTCGTGGGGTCGGACGGGTCAAGAACGCCCGCGACCTCCATCACGCCGTTCAGCACCTTGCGATTGTTCACCCGCACGATGTAGTCGCCGCGATCAATGCCCACGGCCTCCAGCGCATCGGCCAGCATGCCGCAAATCTCGGCGTCCGCCGCGACCGAGGGCGCCCCCACGGTATCGGCATCGCATTGATAGAACTGGCGGAACCGCCCCGGCCCCGGCTTTTCGTTGCGCCAGACCGGACCCATCGTGTAGCGCCGATAGGGCGCGGGCAGATCGTTGCGGAACTGCGCGGCCACGCGTGCCAAGGGCGCCGTCATGTCATAGCGCAGCGCCAGCCACTTGCCGTCATCGTCCTCTTGCCAGGCGAAAACACCCTCGTTCGGACGATCGACATCGGGCAGGAACTTGCCCAGCGCCTCGACGGTTTCCACGGCCGAGGTTTCCAGCGGATCGAAGCCATGCGCGCGATAGACCTCGGCGATGCGGGCGAGCATATCCGCCCGCTCGGTCACTTCGGCGCCGAAATAGTCGCGGAACCCCTTGGGGGGCTCGGCTTTCGGGCGCGGCTGCTTTTTCTCTTTCGCCATGGCGGTCCTCGGGGGCCTTGTTCCTTTGGCTCGGGGCATAGCGGGTTCAGCCCCACGGGGCAAGGCGCGCCAAGGCTCGCGCCGGGGAAAAATCCGCGCTATGACAGCAGAAAGGAGAGCCTCATGAGCAACGATACGATCCGGCTGGAAGAACAACTGGCGCATCAGGAAAAGACGGTTCAGGACCTGTCCGATGTCGTCGCCGATCAGGCGCGGCGGATCCAGCGGCTCGAGCGGCAACTCCTGATCCTGATGGAGCGCGAGGCCGAGCGCGAATTCGAGGCGGGCGGGCAAGTACCGCTGGCCGATCAGAAGCCGCCGCATTGGTGATCGGATGCTGGTCTGGCTGTGGCGCATCGCATGGGGCTTCGTGCTGGCGCAGGCCGTGTTTTTCCTTGGCACGCTGATCTTCACGCCGGGCATTGAACTGGGCACGGTGATCCGCCGGTTGCAGCTCTGGCGCGAGCTGGGCGTGTTCTTCTGGCAGACGGCTTGGGGGGCGCCCACGCTTTTGCTGCTGATCGCCCTGATGCGCGAAAACGACCTGCGGATCAGCATTGCTGGCGTGCTGCTGGCCTCGGCGGGGGTGCTGGCGATCAGCCTCAATGAGCTGGTCACGCTGGGCGAAATGCTGCACCCGGACGGCGCCGGGGCCCATGCCCTGCGGGTGATGACGCTGCATCGGCTGGCCGAGGCGCTGCTGGCTCTGGCGGCCTTGGTGCTGATGCGGATTGCGCAGCGGCGCAGGGCGCTCTGTGCGACGCAGCCCATTGCCCCCGACCCCGGGCTTTGAGAGAAGCGCCAGATGACCCCGCCCGCCGCCCTTCGCTCGCATCACTGGCCGACCGTCGTGCTGACGATCGCGATCGGGACGCTGGGCGGGATTGCGGCCAAGTTTGCGCATCTGCCCCTGCCGATGTTGCTGGGGGCGCTTCTGGCGGTGGCGGCGGTGGCGCTGATCGGCTGGAAGCCGCTGGGGCGGCCTGTGCAATTCCCGGTGCGGCTGCGGTTCTGGTTCATCCCGATCCTCGGCGTCGCGATCGGCGCGAGCTTCACCCCCGCGATCCTCGATGAGGTGCAACTGTGGTGGCCCTCGCTGGTGGCGCTTTGCGTCTTCATCCCGCTCGCGCATTTCCTGAGCTTCAGCGCCGTGCGCGCCATGGGCGGGCTAGATCCGGTGACGGCGCTGTTCGGCACCGCGCCGGGCGGGCTCATCGAAACCGTGCAGATGGCCGAGGAGCGCGGTGGCGACGGCGCGATGGTGACGGTGCTGCAATTCATCCGCGTGATCGTGACGATCATCTCGGTGCCGCTGTTTTTCACCTGGCTGACCGGCCATGCGGTCGGCTCGGCCGGGGGCGCGACACTGGATCGCGCGGCCTTCACGCTGGCCGACCTGCCCTGGCTCGTCGCAGCGGCGGTGATCGGCGCGGGGGTCGGGCGGATCATTCGCCTGCCCGCAGGCTTCATGACCGGACCGATCCTGTGCTCGGGACTGTTTCACCTCTTGGGCTATGTCGAAAGCGCCCCGCCCGCGCTCTTGGTGCAGGCGACGCAGTTGATTATCGGCGTGTCGCTGGGCGTGCGCTTTGCCGGGATCGAGCGGCACCGGCTGCGCGCGGCGGCCCTGATGGCAACGGTCTCGACCGCGATTTCGCTGGCGCTGGCAGCCGTGATGGCTTTCGCCCTCGCGCCCCTGATCGACGAGCCGCGCACGGCTGTTTTCCTGGCCTTCGCGCCGGGCGGGCTGGCAGAGATGTCGCTGATCGCGCTGTCGATGCAAATGAGCATCGTCTACGTCACAGCCCATCACGCGATGCGCATCGTGCTCGCGGTTCTGGCGGCGAAATTTCTTGCGAAACGAACGCTTTAGCCTCAGATTTCCTCGACCATCGAGACCCCGCGCAGCGCGCGGATCGCGCCCTTGACCTGCGGGTTGACCGGGAACTGGCTGCCGGTGTCGATCTTGTACTGACAGCCACGCTCGGCATCGAAGACGTTGAAGGCCACTGGCCCGCGCGAACGCACCTTGCCCTCGGCGGCCAGCCGCTCAAGGATCGCCGCGACCGAGGGCACCGCCTCGGGCGTCTCAAGATGAATGAGCAGCCCCGCCCCCCCGGCATCCGCCGTCACCTGGTCGATCGGCTGCACGCCCTGCGCGACTAGGCGCACCGATTCCCCCTCGGGCTCGGCGCGCACCGTCATCACCAGAAGCCGCCCGTTTTCCAGATGCGCCCGCGCGCCATCCAGCGCATCCGACCAAAAGGTGACCTCAAAGGGCCCCGAGGCGTCGGAAAAGGCGATGAAGGCAAAGCGGTTGCCCTTGGCGGATTTGCGTTCGCGCATGGAGGCCAGCTCGCCCGCGACCTTGCAGACGAAGGGGCCATCGGCGGCGGCCTTCTTCTCGATCTCCTCGAAGGACATCACCTTCTTGCGGCGCAGCGCGGGCAGGTAATCCTCGATCGGGTGGGCCGAGAGATAGAAGCCGATCGCCTTGTGCTCTTCCGACAGACGTTCCGCCGGCAGCCAGTCGTCGGTATCGGCCAGACGCGGCGGCGGCAGGTCGTCGCCCGCATCGCCAAACAGCGACACCTGCGCCGAGGCCCGCGCCTCAAGCACCGCCGCCGACCAGGCCATCAGGCTTTCGAGGCTCTCAAAAACGCGCTTGCGGTTCGGGTCGATCTGATCGAAGGCCCCGGCGCGCGCGAGCATCTCAAGCGGCCGCTTGCCGATGCGTTTGAGGTCACAGCGCCGCGCGAAATCGGTGAGGCTGGCGAAGGGCACGTCGCGCCCGTCCACCTGCCGCGCCTCGACGATGAGCCGCATCGCGTCGAGCCCCACGTTTTTCAGCGCGCCGAGCGCATAGACCAGCTTCTGATCGACCACGTCGAAACTCGCGAGCGAGCGGTTCACGCAGGGCGGCACCACCTCGATATCAAGGCCGCGGCGCACCTCGTTGAGGTAAATCGCGAGCTTGTCGGTCAGGTGGATATCGCAGTTCATGACGCCCGCCATGAACTCGACCGGGTGGTTCGCCTTCAGCCAAGCGGTCTGGTAGGACACCACCGCATAGGCCGCCGCGTGCGATTTGTTGAAGCCGTAGTTCGCGAATTTCTCAAGCAGATCAAAGACTTCACCTGCCTTTTTCGCATCGACATTATGCGTGGCCTTGGCCCCCTCAAGGAATTTCGGCCGCTCCTTGGCCATTTCCTCGGCGATCTTTTTCCCCATCGCGCGGCGCAGCAGGTCAGCGCCGCCAAGCGAATAGCCCGCCATCACCTGGGCGATCTGCATCACCTGCTCCTGATAGACGATGATGCCCTGGGTTTCCTTCAGGATCGGGTCAATCGTGGGATGGAGCGATTCCAGCGGGCGGGTGCCGTGTTTCACCTCGCAATAGGTCGGAATGTTGTCCATCGGGCCCGGACGATACAGCGCCACCAGCGCCACCACATCCTCGATGCAGGTGGGCTTCATCTGGCGTAGCGCGTTCATCATCCCCGAGCTTTCCACCTGGAACACCGCGACCGTCCGCGCATCCGCGTAGAGACGGTAGGTTTTCGCGTCATCGAGCGGGATCGCGTTGATCTGGTTCTCGGCGCCCTCGGCAGGCTCGTAAAGCTCTGTGCCGTCCGCCGCGACATGCAAAGGCCGGCCCGATTTGAAGATCAGTTCCATCGCCGACTGAATCACCGTCAGCGTCTTGAGGCCCAGAAAGTCGAACTTCACCAGCCCCGCCTGCTCGACCCATTTCATATTGAACTGCGTCGCGGGCATGTCTGAGCGCGGGTCTTGATAGAGCGGCACCAAAGCATCCAGAGGCCGGTCGCCGATCACCACGCCCGCCGCGTGGGTCGAGGCGTTGCGCAGCAGCCCCTCGACCTGCTTGGCGTAGGTCAGGAGCCGCTCCACCACCTCTTCGGCACGCGCCGCTTCGCGCAGGCGCGGCTCGTCGGCCAGCGCCTTTTCGATGCTGACGGGCTTCACGCCCTCGACCGGGATCATTTTCGACAGCCGATCGACCTGACCGTAAGACATCTGCAGCACGCGCCCCACGTCGCGCACCGCTGCCTTGGACAGAAGCGCGCCGAAGGTGATGATCTGCGCAACCTTCTCGCGACCGTATTTCTCCTGCACGTAATGGATCACCTCTTCGCGGCGATCCATGCAGAAGTCGATGTCGAAGTCGGGCATCGAGACCCGTTCGGGGTTCAGAAACCGCTCGAACAGCAGCGAATAGCGCAGCGGGTCAAGGTCGGTGATGGTGAGCGCATAAGCCACAAGGCTGCCCGCCCCCGAGCCCCGCCCCGGCCCGACCGGAATGCCGTGATCCTTGGCCCATTTGATGAAATCGGCCACGATCAGGAAGTAGCCGGGAAAGCCCATCTGCTCGATGATGCCGAGCTCGAATTTCAGCCGCTCCTCATATTCCTCGACCGGGGCGGCATGGGGGATGACCGCAAGGCGCGCACGCAGGCCTTCCCAGGACTGGCGGCGCAGTTCCTCGACCTCGTCTTCGGCGAAACGCGGCAGGATCGGCTTGCGTTTATAGGCGGCAAAAGAGCAGCGTTTCGCGATCTCAACAGTGTTTTCCAGCGCCTCGGGCAGGTCCGCAAACAGCGCGCACATCTCGCCTTCGGACTTGAAATAATGCTGCGGCGTCAGGCGGCGGCGCGGCTCCTGCTGGTCGACATAGGCGCCCTCGGCGATGCAGATCAGCGCATCATGGGCCTCGAACATGTCGGATTTCGGGAAATAGACATCGTTGGTGGCGACCAGCGGCAGATGCAGATCATAGGCCATCTCGATGAAGGGCCGCTCGGTCGCGCGCTCGGCCTCGGGCAGGGCGCCGCCCTCGCCCGGATGGCGCTGCAGTTCGACGTAGAGCCGGTTGGGATAGATCGTGGCGAGGCGCTCCATCAAGAGCCGCGCCTTGCCCGGCTGCCCCGCCCGGATCAGCCGCCCCAGCGCCCCGTCAGCCCCGCCCGAGAGGCAGATCAGCCCCTCGGAATGGGCGGCCAGTTCGTCGACCGTCACCTCGATCATGCCGCCCGGCTTGTCGACGTAAAGGCAGGTCGAGAGCTTCATCAGGTTTTCATAGCCCGCCTCGTTCTGCGCCAGCAGCACCAGCGGCGCGGGCAGGCGCGGCTTTTCGCCGGGCGCGGCCGGATCATAGGCCACCGAGACCTGACAGCCGATGATCGGCTGCACCCCAGCGCCCTGCGCCAGCACCGAGAACTCCAGCGCCGCAAACAGCGCATTGGTGTCGGTCACGGCGACGGCCGGGATCTTGGCACCCTCGCAGAGCTTGATCAGCTTTTTCACCGGCACCGCCCCTTCGAGCAGCGAGTATTCGGTGTGCAGGCGCAGATGGATGAATCGGGGATCGGGCATGGGCCGAAGCTAGCCTTCGCCGCGCGCCTTGATAAGCCCCGATCGCCGCTTCACGCTGCTCGTTTTTTGGGCACCCGCCCGAAATCCACGCGTGGCGGGGCGCGGAAAAGCTTGTCAGCCCGGCGCTGATCGGCTTTGCTCGGAGAACCGGGAGGCCCCTCCGTTCTACGCCGCATCGAGCGGGGCGGGCGACTAATCAGGGTAACGCGGCGGACTTTTTCCATGGAGATCACGTTTCTTCTGAACGGAGAAACCCGGCATCTGCGCGATGTCGATCCAACGCAAACCCTGCTCGACTGGCTTCGGGCCCAAGGCCTGACCGGCACCAAGGAAGGCTGCAACGAAGGCGATTGCGGCGCCTGCACGGTGATGGTGACCGAGCCCGGCGCCGATCTTCCCAAGGCGATCAACGCCTGCATCCTGTTCATGGGGCAGATGCAGGGCCGCGCGCTGCGCACGGTCGAGGGGATCTCGGCGCCCGATGGCACGCTGCATCCGGTGCAAGAGGCGATGATCGCCCATCACGGCAGCCAATGCGGCTTTTGCACGCCGGGATTCGTCGCCTCGATGGCGGCGGGCCATGCGGCGGGGCGCGACGATCACGCCGATCTTCTGGCGGGCAATCTGTGCCGCTGCACCGGCTATGCGCCGATCCTGCGCGCGGCCAAGGCCGCCGCTGCGGCCCCCGCGCCCGCACATCTTGACGACCGCGCGGCACAGGCCGCCCTGCCCGCCCCGGCCGAGACAGAAGGCGCCCATGGCTGGCGCCCGCACGACCTTGACCGCTTCGCCGCTTGGTATGCCGAGAACCCCGGCGCCCAGCTGATCGCGGGCGCAACAGATGTCGGGCTCTGGGCGACGAAACAGCTGCGCGCGTTAGAGCAGGTCGTGTTCCTCTCCGGGCTTTCCGCGCTGGAAGGCGTGGAAACGCAGGGCGACGAGATCTGGATCGGCGCCAACACCACCATCGCCGCGCTGCGCAAGGCGATGGAAGGGCCGCACCCCACCTTTGCCGAACTTCTGCGCCGCTTTGCCTCCGAACAGATCCGGCAGGTCGCCACGATCGGCGGCAATATCGCCAATGGCTCCCCGATCGGAGACACGCCGCCCCTCTTGATCGCGATGGGGGCGCGGCTGGTCTTGCGGCGCGGCGCGGCGCGGCGCGAGCTGCCGCTGGAGGCGTTTTTCCTGGAGTATGGCAAGCAAGACCGCGCGCCGGGCGAGTTTATCGAGGCCGTGATCGTGCCGAAATCCGCGCCCGAACTTGCCTGCTACAAACTCTCGAAAAGGTTCGATCAGGACATTTCTGCGGTCTGCGGCGGCATCAATATCACCCGAGATGGTTCGAAAATTGTAAGTGCGCGCATCGCGTTCGGCGGCATGGCGGGGGTGCCGAAACGTGCCAAGGCGCTGGAAACCGCGCTGATCGGCCAGCCATTTACCGAGGCCGCCATCACAGCCGCCCTGCCGGCGCTGGA
This sequence comes from Pseudothioclava arenosa, assembly GCF_002358085.1. Taxonomy (GTDB): domain Bacteria; phylum Pseudomonadota; class Alphaproteobacteria; order Rhodobacterales; family Rhodobacteraceae; genus Pseudothioclava; species Pseudothioclava arenosa. The sequence continues at coordinate 375,533 of NZ_NTJD01000001.1, read as the reverse complement.
ACAGGATTTTACGCCGATGTCCGACCTGCGCGCCTCGGCCCGCTACCGGATGGAGGCGGCGCGGGCGATGGTCCTGCGCTACCTGCGCGAGGCCGAGGGCGAAGCCACGTCGGTTCTGGAGGTGCGGGCATGAGTGTCGCGAAATCCCTGCCTCACGACTCGGCGCGCCTGCATGTGACGGGCGGCGCGCGCTATACCGACGACATCCCCTGCCCGGCCAACACCGCACATCTGGCCTTCGGGCTGAGCACCCGCGCTCATGCCGAGATCACCGCGATGGACCTTTCGGCGGTGCGCGCGGCGCCGGGCGTGATCGCGGTGCTGACCGCCGCCGACATGCCCTTTGCCAATGACGCCAGCCCCTCAGCCCATGACGAGCCGGTGCTGGCCGAGGGCGTCGTGCATTATCACGGCCAGCCGATTTTTCTGGTGGTGGCCGAGAGCCATCTGGCAGCGCGCAAGGCCGCGCGGCTCGGGCGGATCGACTATGCCGAGCGCCCCGCGATTCTGACCATCGACGCGGCGCTCGCGGCCGGGTCACTTTTCGAGGGCGGGCCGGTCGTCTGGAGCCGCGGCGATGCGGGCACGGCGCTGGCGGGCGCCGCGCATCTGGCCGAAGGCGAATTCGAGATCGGCGGGCAGGAGCATTTCTATCTGGAAAGCCAGGCGGCGCTGGCACTGCCGCTCGATCAGGGGGTCGAGATCAAGTGCTCGAGCCAGCACCCGAGCGAGATCCAGCACAAAGTCGCCGAGGCGCTGGGGCTCGGGCTACATGACGTGCGCGTCGAGATGCGGCGCATGGGCGGCGGCTTTGGCGGCAAGGAAAGCCAGGGCAACCATCTGGCGATCGCCTGCGCAGTGGCGGCGCGCGCCACGGGGCGGCCCTGCAAGATGCGCTATGACCGCGACGACGACATGGTCATCACCGGCAAGCGCCACGATTTCCGCATCCGCTACCGGCTGGGCTGCGACGCCGAGGGGCGGCTGGTGGGGGCGGACTTCGTGCAGATGGCGCGTTGCGGCTGGTCGATGGACCTGAGCCTGCCGGTCTGCGACCGCGCGATGCTGCATGCGGACAGCAGCTATTTCGTGCCCGCGATGCGGATCGAGAGCCACCGGCTGCGCACCAACACCCAGAGCGCCACCGCCTTTCGCGGCTTTGGCGGGCCGCAGGGCTTGTTGGGGATGGAGCGCGCGATGGACCATCTGGCCCACGTCGCGGGGATCGACCCGCTCGAACTGCGCCAGCGCAATTTCTATGCCCCGCCCGCCGAGGGGGCTCTGCCCCGCCGAGGCGAAGCCTCGGCCCCCCGGGATATTTCGGGCAAAATGAAGCCGCAGGAGACCCATTACGGCCAGCCCGTCGAGGATTGCGTGCTGGACGCGCTTGTGGCGCGGCTGGAAGCGAGCGCGGAGTACCGCGCGCGCAAGGCGGCGGTGGCGGAATGGAACGCGGCGCATCGGACGCTGAAGCGCGGGATCGCGCTGAGCCCGGTGAAATTCGGGATTTCCTTCACCCTGACCCATCTGAACCAGGCCGGTGCCCTGGTGCAGCTTTATACCGACGGCACGGTGCTGATGAACCATGGCGGCACCGAGATGGGGCAAGGCTTGCATCAGAAGTTGGCACAGGTGGCCTCGGAGGTGTTTGCGATCGGCCCCGAGGCGGTTCGGGTGAGCGCGACGGATACCTCGAAAGTGCCCAACACCTCGGCCACGGCGGCCTCGTCGGGGGCGGATCTGAACGGGATGGCGGTGAAGAACGCCTGTCTGGCGATCCGGGCCCGGCTGACTGAGTTTGCCGCCCATCGGGGCGGTTGCCCGGCGGAAGCGGTGGTTTTCGAGGCGGGCGAGGTGCGGGCGGGGACGCGGGTCTGGCGTTTCTCCAATCTGGTCGCCGAGGCCTATCAGGCGCGGATCAGCCTGTCGTCGAACGGGTTCTACGCCACGCCCAAGATCGAATGGGACCGTGTCGCCGGGCGCGGGCGGCCGTTTTTCTACTTTGCCTATGGCGCGGCGGTGACCGAGGTGGTGATCGACACGCTGACCGGCGAAAACCGGATCCTGCGCGCGGATATCCTGCATGACGCGGGCGCCTCGCTGAACCCGGCGCTGGATGTCGGGCAGATCGAGGGCGGCTATGTGCAGGGCGCGGGCTGGCTGACTACCGAAGAGCTGGTCTGGGACGAACAGGGGCGGCTGCGCAGTCATGCGCCCTCGACCTACAAGATCCCGGCGACCTCGGATGCGCCCGAAGTGTTCAACGTCTCGCTTTGGGATGAGCCCAATCGCGAGGACACGATCTACCGCTCAAAAGCGGTGGGTGAGCCGCCGTTCCTGCTGGGGATTTCGGCATGGCTTGCGCTGTCGGAGGCTTGCGCGGCTTGCGGGCCGCACTATCCGGACCTGCGCGCCCCCGCGACGCCCGAGGCGGTTCTCGCGGCGGTGCATCGCGCGCGGGGGGATGCGGCATGAGGCTCGATCTGCTGCGCGCAGCCCTGGCCCGGCGCGGGCCCTTCACCCGCGTGCTGGTGGCCGAGGTCAAGGGATCAACACCGCGCGAAGCGGGGGCGGAACTCTGGGTCTGGGCCGATGGGATCGAAGGCACGATCGGCGGCGGTCGGCTGGAGCATGACGCGATCGCGGCGGCGCGCCGGGGCGAAACCGGCAGCCAGCGCGTGGCGCTTGGCCCCGATGTCGGCCAGTGCTGCGGCGGCGCCCTCGTACTGGCGCTGGAGCGGGTCGATGCGGACTGGATCGCGCGCACTAAGGCGGCGGAGGTGTTCGCCCGTCCGCTGGGCGGCGCGCCCGAGATGCCGCTGGCGGTGCGCCGCGCGCTGGCCCGCGCCCGCGACCGGGGCGAGGCGCCGAAACGCTGGATCGAGGGCTGGCTGCTGGAGGCCCCCGCGCCCGCGCCGACGCCGCTTTGGATCTGGGGGGCGGGGCATGTCGGGCGCGCGCTGGTTTCGGTGCTTGCGCCCCTGCCCGCCTTCGAAATCACCTGGATCGACACCGCCGAAAACCGCTTTCCCGAAGGCGAGAACGGGCTGCGGCGGATCATCGCGCCCGAGCCCGCCCGCGCCGTCGCCCTTGCCCCGCGCGAGGCCGCGCATCTGATCCTGACCTATAGCCACGCGATTGATCTGGAGCTGTGCCACGCGCTTCTGGCTCACGGGTTTTCCCAAGCCGGGTTGATCGGGTCGGCGACAAAATGGGCACGCTTCCGGTCGCGGCTGCGGGCACTTGGCCATGGCGACGCACAAATTTCGCGCATTGCCTGCCCAATAGGCGATCCGACGTTGGGAAAGCACCCGCAGGCCATTGCCCTAGGGGTCGCCAGCGGGCTACTCAGAGAGAAACGCGCCACCGGGCCTGCCAGCTCGGGCCATGAACAAGAAGGACGCGCCGGGTGACGGGGGATGCAAAACTTCTGCGGATCGAGGGCCTGACCAAGGCCTATCCGGGCGTCAAAGCCAATGACAACGTGAGCTTTTCGATCGCGCCCGGCGAGGTCCATGCGCTTTTGGGCGAGAACGGCGCGGGCAAGTCGACGCTGGTCAAGATGATCTACGGGCTGGTCAAGCCCGATGCCGGGACGATGGAACTGAACGGTGCGCCCTTCGCCCCGCCCGAGCCGCGCGCGGCACGGGCCGCAGGCGTCGCGATGGTGTTTCAGCATTTCTCGCTTTTTGAGGCGCTGAACGTGGCCGAAAACGTCGCGCTTGGCATGGAAAACCCGCCTCCGATGCGCGAACTTTCCGCCCGCATCCGGGAAATCTCAACGACTTACGGGCTGCCTTTAGACCCTGCGCGCCTTGTCGGCGACCTGTCCGCGGGTGAGCGTCAGCGCGTCGAGATCGTGCGCTGCCTGTTGCAGGACCCGAAGCTCCTGATCATGGACGAGCCGACCTCGGTGCTGACGCCGCAAGAGGTGGAGATTCTGTTCCACACGCTGCGCAAGCTCTCGGCCGAGGGCACGGCGATCCTCTATATTTCGCACAAGCTCGAAGAGATCCGCGCGCTTTGTGACGGCGCGACGATCCTGCGCGGTGGCAAGGTCGTCGACAGCTGCACCCCGCGCGAGAAAACCGCGCGCGAGCTGGCCGAGATGATGGTCGGCGCCGAGTTCAAGTCGGCCGATCGCGCAGGCCGCAGCCTTGGCGAGGAATTGCTGGTGGTCGAGGGGCTTTCACTGCCGCCGATGTCGCAATTCGGGCCCTCTCTGAAAGAGGTCTCGCTGCGACTGCGGGCGGGCGAGGTGCTGGGCATCGGGGGCGTGGCCGGGAACGGGCAAGAGGAACTGCTCGCGACACTCTCGGGCGAGCGACCTTCCGAGCCGGGCACCGTGCGGCTTATGGGCGAAGATATCTCGGGGCTCGGCCCCGATCCGCGCCGCGCCAAGGGCGTGCTGGCCGCGCCCGAGGAACGGCTGGGCCATGCCGCCGTGCCGGCGATGAGCCTGACGGAAAACGCGCTTCTGACCGGGACCGTGCGCAAGTCTCTGGCGAAAAAAGGGTTCATCGACATGGGCGCCGCGCGGCGCTTTGCCGAAGAGGTGATCGCCGCGTTCGACGTGCGCACGCCGGGGCCGCATGTGGCGGCGCGGGCGCTGTCGGGGGGGAACCTGCAGAAATACGTGATCGGTCGCGAAGTGCTGCAAGAGCCGCGCGTGCTGGTCGTGAACCAGCCGACCTGGGGCGTGGATGCGGCGGCGGCGGCCTCGATCCGGCAGTCGCTCCTCGACCTCGCAGGGCGCGGGGCCGCGGTGATCGTGATCTCGCAGGATCTCGATGAGCTGATGGAAATCGCCGATAATTTCGCCGCGCTGAACGAAGGCCGGCTGAGCGCGCCGCGCCCGACCGAAGGCCTGACCATCGACGAGGTCGGCCTGATGCTGGGCGGCGCGCATGGCATGCAGGAGGCGGCGCTGTGATTACGCTGATCAAACGTCCGACACCCTCGAAGACCTGGAGCTGGGCCACGCCGATCGTCGCCATTCTGGCAACAATGATCGCGGGTGGCTTTCTGTTCGCCGCGCTCGGCAAGAACCCGGTCGAGGCGATCCGCGTGATCTTCTGGGACCCGCTCTTTGGCCCCAACGCGGCCTATTTCCGCGGCCAGCTTCTGGTCAAGGCGGCGCCGCTGATCCTGATCGCGGCGGGGCTCGCCGTGGGCTTTCGCGCGGGCATCTGGAACATCGGCGCCGAGGGCCAGTACATCATCGGTGCGATTTGCGGCGCGGGGCTGGCGCTTGCGGTCTATCCAGCGGAAAGCGTTTGGCTTTTCCCCGCTATGGTGGTGCTGGGCGCGCTCGGCGGGCTGCTCTGGGGGATGATCCCGGCGCTGCTCAAGATCTGGTTCAACACCTCCGAGATCCTGGTCTCACTGATGCTGGTCTATGTGGCGCAGAACCTCCTGGCCTACATGGCCTTCGGGCCGATGAAGAACCCGCAGGGCTTCGGCTTTCCGGGCTCGCGCAACCTGCAGCAATACGCCTCGGCCCATAACCCCGAGCTGATCGCGGGCACCGGCGCGCATTGGGGGGTGATGGCCGCGATTGTTGCCGTTATCGCAACCTACATCCTGATGCACCGCCACCTTGCAGGCTTTCGCATCCGCGTCGCGGGCGAGGCACCGCGGGCGGCGCGCTTTGCCGGGGTGAACCCGTCGCGGCTGGTGATGGTCTGCCTGATGCTCTCGGGGGCGCTGGCGGGGATGGCGGGGCTGTTTGAAGTGGCGGGCCCGAACGGGCAGATCACCGACGGGTTCAATTCGGGCTACGGATTCACCGCGATCATCGTGGCCTTCCTTGGCCGGCTGCACCCGATCGGCATCCTCTTGGCGGGGCTGCTGATGGCACTGACCTATATCGGTGGCGACATGGCGCAGCTGATGCTGCAACTGCCTGCCGCCGCGATCCAGGTGTTTCAGGGGATGCTCCTGTTCTTCCTGCTGGGCTTCGACGTGCTCACCAACTACCGCATTCGCATCGGCAAGGGGGCCAAGGCATGACACTCGGTGGCATTGATATCATCGCGCTGACGGCCATGCTGATGACAGCCTCGACGCCCGTGCTGCTGGCCGCGACGGGCGAGCTGGTGGCCGAGAAATCCGGCGTTCTGAACCTGGGCGTAGAGGGGATGATGATCATGGGCGCGGTCGGCGGCTTTGCGGTCGCGGTCGCCACCGGAAACCCGGTTCTGGGCTTTGCGGCGGGCGCGCTGGCCGGCGCGGCGCTGGCGCTCTTGTTCGCGATCCTCACGCAGGTGTTCCTGTCGAACCAGGTCGGCACCGGGCTTGCGCTGACGCTGTTCGGGCTGGGCCTCTCGGCGCTGATCGGCAAGAGCTATGAGGGCATCCGCCCGCCCGCGACGACCAAGCTCGACTTTGGCCCGCTCTCCGAGCTGCCGGTGCTGGGGCGCGTGCTGTTTTCTCACGACTGGATGGTGTACCTGTCGCTCGGGCTTGTCGCGGCGACCTGGTATGTTCTGAACAAGACGCGCGTCGGGCTGGTCCTGCGTGCCGTGGGCGAAAACCATGACGCGGCGCATGCGCTGGGCTACCGGGTGATCGCCGTGCGCATCGCGGCGCTGGCTTTTGGGGGCGCGCTGGCGGGGCTCGGCGGCGCCTACCTGAGCCTCGTGCGGGTGCCGCAATGGACCGAGGGCATGACCGCGGGCGCGGGCTGGATCGCGCTGGCGATCGTGGTCTTCGCCAGCTGGCGCGCCGAGCGCGTGCTGATCGGGGCCTATCTGTTCGGCGGCATCACGGCCTTGCAATTGCAGCTGCAAGCGGCTGAATATTCGATCCCGGTGCACCTGCTGTCGATGGCGCCCTATGTCATCACGATTGTGGTGCTGGTGATCCTGTCGGCGGTGCATCGCCATGGCGTACAGGCGGCACCCGCCGCCCTTGGCAAATCTTTCCACGCCTCGAGCTAAGGCGTCGTGACCTGCCCCGCAAGGGGCCAAATCAGACCCGGGCCACAGGCCCACAACCAACGGGGAGTTCCCATGAAGCGTAGATCCTTCCTTATCACCACCGCCGCCACCGCGATGATCGCCTCGGCCGGCCTGCCGGCCTTCGCCGAAGAGCCGCTGAAAGTTGGCTTCATCTATGTCGGCCCGGTGGGCGACATGGGCTGGTCCTATCAGCACGATCAGGGCCGTCAGGCGATCGAGGCAGAATATGGCGACAAAGTGCAGACCACCTTCATGGAATCGGTTCCCGAAGGCCCCGACGCCGAGCGCGCGCTGACCCAGCTCGCGCTGGAAGGCAACAACCTGATCTTCGCGACCTCGTTCGGCTACATGGACGCGGTGATGAATGTCGCGGCCAAGTTCCCCGATGTGAAATTCGAGCACGCCACCGGCTACAAGACCGCCGACAACGTCGCCGTCTATGACGCTAAATTCTTCCAGGGCCGCGCCATTCAAGGCACCATCGCGGGCCGCATGACCAAGTCGAACAAGATCGGCTACATCGCCTCCTTCCCGATCCCGGAAGTGATCCAGGGCATCAACTCGGCTTATCTCCACGCGAAAAAGGTCAACCCCGATGTCGAGATGAAAGTGGTCTGGGCCTACACCTGGTTCGACCCGGCGAAAGAGGCCGATGCCGCCGCCGCGCTGATCGCCGAGGGCGTGGACGTGGTGATGCAGCACACCGACTCGACCGCGCCGCAAGCCAAGGCGCAAGAGGCCGGCAACGTGATCACCTTTGGTCAGGCCTCCGACATGGGTGCCTTTGCGCCGATGCCGCGCGTGACCTCGACGATCGACAACTGGGCGCCCTATTACGTGCAGCGCGTCGGCGCGATGCTCGACGGCAGCTGGGCCTCGGGCGCGACCTGGGGCGGCATCGACACCGGCATGGTCGAAATCGGCGAGATTTCGGACGCGGTTCCGGCTGAGGTGAAGGCCGAAGCGCTGGCGCTGAAGGATGCGATCGCGGCGGGCACCTACCACCCGTTCACCGGGCCGCTGAACAAGCAGGACGGTTCGGCCTGGCTGGCCGAGGGCGTGACCGCCGAGGATGGCGAACTGGCCGGCATGAACTTCTATGTCGAAGGCATCACCGCCGAACTGCCGCAGTAACATGCAGCGGGCCTGCCCGCCTGCAACAAAACCACGAACGGGCCGGATTTCCGGCCCGTTTTTCGTTCTAGCAACGATCCTGCGCCAAACCCCTAGAAAATATGGTAAGATTGCGCGGCAGATTTGCGGAATCTCTTGACGCAACGCAGCGTCATATTCAAGGTTACGCATATTTTGAGAACGGTCCGGTTCCGAAACCGGCAGAGGGGGAAAGATCATGGCACATATCGTGGTTCTGGGCGCCGGCCTTGGCGGCGCCATCCAAGCCTACGAGCTGCGCGAATCCGTGCGCAAGGAAGACAAGATCACCGTCATCACGAAGGATCCGAAGTATCACTTCGTGCCCTCGAACCCGTGGGTGGCCGTGGGCTGGCGCGACCGCAAGGATATCACCGTCGATCTCGAACCGACGATGAAGCGCAAGAACATCGATTTCATCCCGGTGCCCGCGACCAAGCTGATCCCCGACGAGAACCGGGTCGAACTCGAGAATGGCGAGTCGGTCAGCTACGACTACCTCGTAATCGCGACCGGCCCCGAGCTGGCCTTTGACGAGATCGAAGGGCTCGGGCCGAACGGCTTCACCCAGTCGATCTGCCACGTCGATCACGCCGAAGAGGCGCGTGTGGCCTTCGACCGCTTCTGCGAAAACCCGGGGCCGATCATCGTCGGCGCAGTGCAGGGCGCGTCCTGCTACGGCCCGGCCTATGAGTTCACCTTCATCCTCGACACCGCGCTGCGTCGCGCGAAGATCCGCGATCAGGTGCCGATCACCTTCGTGACCTCGGAGCCCTATGTCGGCCACCTCGGGCTCGATGGCGTGGGCGACACCAAGGGGCTGCTCGAATCCGCGATGCGCGACAAGCACATCAAATGGATGACCTCCTCGCGCATCAAGAAGGTCGAAGACGGCGTGATGCATGTCGAGGAAATCGCCGAGGACGGCTCGGTCAAGGCGACGCATGAAATGCCCTTCGGCTACTCGATGCTGCTGCCCGCCTTCCGCGGCATTCCGGCGGTCTCGGGCATCGAAGGGCTGTCGAACCCGCGCGGCTTTACCATCGTCGACAAGTATCAGCGCAACCCGAAATACCAGAACATCTTCGCCATCGGCGTCTGCGTCGCGATCCCGCCGATCGCGCCGACCCCGGTGCCCTGTGGCGTGCCGAAAACCGGCTTCATGATCGAATCGATGGTCACCGCGACCGCCCATAACCTCGGGCGGATCGTGCGCGGGCAAGAGCCCGACGAGGTCGGCACCTGGAACGCCGTCTGCCTCGCCGATTTCGGCGATCAGGGCATCGCCTTCGTCGCCCAGCCGCAGATCCCGCCGCGCAACGTGAACTGGTCGAGCCAGGGCAAATGGGTGCACTGGGCCAAGGCCGGCTTCGAGAAATACTTCATGCACAAGCTCCGCAAGGGCACGTCCGAGACCTTCTACGAAGCCTTCGCGATGAAGCTTCTGGGCATCGACAAGCTGAAGGCCACCAAGAAGGGCTGAGGCCTTCGGGAAAACCAGAAAGGCGGGCTCCAGGCCCGCCTTTTTCATGCGCGGCCGCCAAAGCCGCCAGCCGAACACGCGAAATCGCCCCGTAAGGGCGCCACGTTTCTAAAGGGGGAAGATGGTGGCGAGGGGGGGACTTGAACCCCCGACCCCACGATTATGAGTCGTGTGCTCTAACCAACTGAGCTACCTAGCCACTGGGGGCGGGAACTAAGCCAGAGCGCGGCAAGCGTCAAGGCCCTAATCGGGAAAAAATCACTCGGAGACGGGCGCGGGAGGCGCGCGGCCCTGCGGCAGGCTGCGCGATTGGCAGCGGCGCCGTTTCGGCTTAGCTCTGAGGCAGGAGGTGACGATGGATCGCGGCAAGACAGGCAAGCGGATCGTGCTGGTGGGCGGCGGGCATGCCCATGCGCTGGTGCTGCGCGCGCTGGCGCAAGAGCCGATCGCGGGGGCCGAGCTGGTGCTGCTCAACCCGACGCCGCAGGCCGCCTATTCGGGGATGCTGCCGGGCCATATCGCGGGGCATTACCCGTTCGAGGCCCTGCGCATCGACCTGGCTGGTCTGGCCGCGCGCGCGGGCGCCCGGCTGGTGCTGGCCCGGGCCACCGGGATCGACCGCGCGGCGCGTCTTCTGCGCCTTGGTGACGGCACGACCCTGCCCTATGACATCGCCTCGATCGACATCGGTATTACCTCGGAAATGCCGCAGGTTCCGGGATTTTCCCAAGCTGTGACACCCGCGAAGCCGCTGGAAGATTTCGCCGCCCGCTGGGCCGCCTTTGTTACCGCTCCGCCGCCCACGCCGCGCGTGGCGGTGATCGGCGGCGGCGTGGCCGGGGTGGAGCTTGCGCTGGCCTGCAAGCATCGCCTGCCACAGGCCGAGGTCACCGTCTACGAGGCCGCGCCGCAGGTCCTGGGCGCGGTTGGGCGCGGCGCGCGGGCGCGGCTCCTGCGCCATTGCGGGCGGCTGGGTGTGAACCTTGAGACCGGCGCGCGGCTGGTGTCCGCAGCGCCGGGGCGCTTGCGATTTGCAGACGGGCGCGAGGCCGAGGCGCAGTTCGTCATCGGCACCGGCGCGACCAAACCCGCCGACTGGCTGACGGAAACCGGGCTGGAGCTGCACGAAGGGTTCATCACGGTCGGGCCAAGCCTGCAAAGCTCGGACCCGGCGATCTTTGCCGCCGGAGATATCGCGCATCTCTCGCATGCGCCGCGCCCCAAGGCGGGCGTTTTCGCGGTGCGCGAGGCGCCGGTGCTGGCCGCCAACCTGCGCGCCGCCGTTCTGGGCGGAGCAATGCAGGGCTATCAGCCGCAGCGCGACTATCTGAAACTGATCTCGACAGGCGACAAGCGCGCGGTAGCCGACAAATGGGGCCTGCCGCTCGACGGTGCCTGGCTCTGGCGGCTGAAAGACCGGATCGACCGGCGCTTCATGGCCGGGGTCAATGGTCAGTAGACCGTGACGGGCGTCCCCACCGGCACCTTTTCGAACAGCGCGATCACATGATCGTTCACCATCCGCAGGCAGCCGTTCGACACCGCATGCCCGATCGAGCTCGGCTCGGTCGTGCCGTGAATGCGGATCGCCGTGTCATGGCCGTTCTGATAGAGATACATCGCCCGCGCGCCCAAGGGGTTCTTCGGGCCGCCCGGCATCCCGTCGGCATATTTGGCGTATTTCTGCGGGCTGCGCGCGATCATCTCGGGCGTGGGCTTCCAGCTCGGCCATTCGACCTTGCGCCCCACCACCGCCTGACCGCGGAATTTCAACTCGTCGCGGCCCACGGCCACGCCGTAGCGCATCGCCCGCCCGGGCGCGATCACGTGATACAGGTAGAATTTGTCCGAGAGCACGATGATCGACCCCACCGCCAGCTCGGGTTTCACCCGCACTTCGCGCGGATAGAAACGCTCCGCGATCGGCCAGTTCGGCGCCTCGGAGGCGGTCTCGATCGCATGGGAAACACCGGGCGCCCCGATCAGGGGCACCACGGCAAGACTTGTCAAAAGGGCACGGCGACGCATCGCATTCTCCGATCTGTTCACGTTCAGGCTACCAAAGCACCAAAACGTGAACAACCAACGAAACCGCGAGGAGCTGCCGCTTTGGCTTATTTGAAGGCGCAGCCGACCGGCAGGCCGAGCTTCGAGAAGATCTTGGCGGCCGGGCAGAAGCCGGTGAAAGCCGACTGGAACAGGTTGGCGCCGATGAAGACGGTGAACCACATGAAGCCGGGGTGGACGAACTGGGTCAGCACGACGCTGAGCAGAACCATGGCGCCGGCAAAGGCGAACATCGCGCGATCAATGGACATGGGAGGACTCCTGGAAAACGGGTTGATCTGATCCGCGAGATAGCATTTCCTCATATTAAATTCAAGATTTCGAATGTGACTTCCGCTGCTTGACCCCGGCAGCCCCCCGCGCCAAGTCATTGGGCGAAAGGGGCGCCTCATGAACCAGACCACCTTCATCATCGACGCCATGCATTGCGGGGCCTGCACCGGACGGGTCGAGCGCGCGTTGAGCGCCGAGACCGGCGTGCAGGATGCTTCGGCGAACCTGATGGCGCGTTCGGCGCGGGTGAGCTTCGAAGCCCCGGCAACGCCCGCCTCGCTGGCGGCGGCGCTTGAGGCTGCGGGCTATCCGCCCGCCCGCGCCCAGGCCCTGATCCACCCCGAGGGCGATGCGGCCAAGGCGGCCGAGATATTGGCGGCGCAATCGGGCGTGTTCTCGGTGACGCCTGCGTCCGAGGGGCTGCAGGTTTCTTACGCCCAGGGCGCGATTGCGCCTTCGGAATTGATCCGGGCGCTCCAGGACGCAGGCGTCACCGCGACGCTCGCCTCGGGTGGCGCCGCCCCCGCCCCGGTGACCGAGAAACAGGCCGCCGAGGCCGCCCGGCTCAAGCGTGATGTGATCCTCTCGGCCGTCCTGACCACGCCGGTTTTCGTGCTGGCGATGGGCGCGCATACGATCCCGGGCTTTCACCAAGCGATCATGAATTCGATCGGGATGCAGGCGAGTTGGTGGATCCAGTTCGTCCTCACGGCGCTGGTGCTGGCGCTGCCGGGGCGGGTGTTCCTGCGGCTCGGCTTCCCGGCTCTGTTGCGCGGCGCGCCCGAGATGAACTCGCTCGTGGCGATGGGCGCCTCGGCGGCGTTTCTCTACTCGGCGCTCGTCGTGCTGGTGCCGGGCCTGTTCCCGCCCGAGGCGCGCGAGGTTTATTTCGAGGCGGCCGCCGTGATCGTCACGCTGATCCTCGTCGGGCGCTGGCTTGAAGCGCGCGCCAAGGGCCGCGCGGGCGAGGCAATCTCGCGCCTCGTCGCGCTGCGCCCCACTTCGGCGCGTGTCCAGCGCGAAGACGGCGTGATCGAGCTCCCCGTCGATGAACTGGCGCCGGGCGATATCGTGCTGCTGAACCCCGGCGAGCGCGTCGCGGTGGATGGCGTCGTGACCGAGGGCCACGGCTGGATCGACGAAAGCATGCTGACGGGTGAACCTGCCCCCATCGAGAAAACCGAAGGCGCGCCGGTCACCGGCGGCACCGTCAACGGCCAGTCGGCGCTTGCCTATCGCGTCACCGCGACGGGCGGCGACACGGTCTTGTCGCGGATCATCGCGCTGGTCGAAGAGGCGCAGGGCCAGAAGCTGCCCGTGCAGGCGCTGGTCGACAAGGTGACGCGGGTGTTTGTGCCCGCGGTGATGGCGCTTTCGGTGCTGACCTTCGCGCTCTGGATGCTGGCGGGTCAGGGCTTCACCCCCGCCTTCATCGCCGCCGTCTCGGTGATGATCATCGCCTGCCCCTGCGCGATGGGGCTGGCGACGCCGGTCTCGATCCTCGTCGGCACCGGGCGCGGCGCGGAACTGGGCCTCCTGTTCCGGCGCGGCGACGCGCTGCAACGGCTTTCCGAAGTGAAAATCGTGGGCTTCGACAAGACCGGCACGCTGACCATGGGCGCCCCGGCCCTGACTGATCTGATCGCAGCCCCCGGCATGGATGGCAACGAGGCGCTGGCCCGTGCCGCCGCCGCCGAGGCGCGCTCGGAGCATCCGCTGGCCCATGCGATCCTCGCTGAAGCCGCCGCGCGCGCCCTACCGGAGCGCCAGGCCAAGCGCATCAAGGCGCTGACCGGGCGCGGGCTGTCGGCACAGGTCGAGGGCGCGCCCTTCCTGATCGGCAATACCCGCGCGATGGACGAGGCGGGTATCGACACCGCGCCTCTGGCCGCGCAGGCCGCCGATCTGGCCGGGGCGGGGAAAACCCCGATCTGGATCGCGATCGACGGGCGGTTGGCGGCGCTAATCGCGGTCTCGGACCCGGTGAAAGATAGTGCCAAACAGGCAATCGCTGCGCTGCATCAGGCGGGCGTTGAAACCGCGATGGTCTCGGGCGACACGCGGCGCACCGCCGAGGCCGTAGGCCGCACGCTCGGCATCGACCGCGTCATCGCCGAGGTCCTGCCCGAGGGCAAGGTCGCGGCGGTCACAGAGCTCGGTCGCGCAGGCGCCGTGGCCTTTGTCGGCGACGGCATCAATGATGCGCCCGCGCTCGCCGCCGCCGATGTCGGCATCGCGATTGGCACCGGAACCGATGTCGCGATCGAGGCCGCCGAGGTCGTGCTGATGGGCGGTGATCCTCAGGGGGTGGCGCGCGCGCTGGTGCTGTCACGCGCGGTGATGCGCAACATCCGCCAGAACCTGTTCTGGGCCTTCGCCTATAACACCGCGCTGATCCCGGTGGCGATGGGGGTGCTGAAGCCCTTCGGCGGCCCCGGCCTCTCGCCGATGCTGGCGGCGGGGGCGATGGCGTTTTCCTCGGTCTTCGTGGTCACCAACGCGCTGCGCCTGCGCCGCGCCTGACATCGGCAATCGGGCGCCGATGCCGAAATCCCCGGCTTTGCACGGGGCACAAACCATGGCTAAGTCGCATCGACCCAGTTTTCGGAGGCTCCATGCTCCTGTCTCGCCGCGCCCTTTGTCTCTCCGCCCTGTCGCTCGCCGCCTGCGGCCAGCCCGCGGGGCGTGAAAGCTCCAAATCCTCCGCGCGCGAGGGGACGCGCCACAACCCGCCCCTTTACCCGGGCGAAACCGCCGAATTGCGCAAGCTTATCAACCATTACGCCGATCGTTACGAGGTGCCGCGCAGCCTCGTGCACCGAGTCGTCCAGCGCGAAAGCAACTATCGCCCCGGCGCGCGCAACGGCCCCTATTACGGGTTGATGCAGATCCTGCCGCAAACCGCGCGCGGCATGGGCTTCAAGGGCAAACCGCATGATCTGCTCGATGCGGACACCAACCTGAAATACGCGGTGAAATACCTGCGCGGCGCGTGGATGTGCGCCGATGGCTCCGAAGAGCGCGCGGTGATGTGGTATGCCAAGGGCTATTACTACGAGGCCAAACGGCGCGGCATCCTCAAGGAAACCGGGCTGCGCTAAGCCCTTTCATCGAGCCAAAAATACTCCCGCCGGAGGCCTCCGTCATTCCCGCGCGCGCAAGATCCGGGCCGGACGCGCCGCGAGCGGACGCAGCGCGAACACCAGCCCCGCCGTCAGCGTGACCAGCACACCGCCCAGCACGATCGCGAGCGCCGGCAGCGGCGCAAAGCGATACTGCGCCTCCATCACCCATTCGAGCACGGCATAACCCGCCAGCGCCCCGAAGCCGATCGCGACAAGCCCTGCCGCCGCCCCCATCAAGGCGGCCCGCAGCGCGAAAGAGCGCAAGATCGTCGCCCGCGTCGCGCCCAGGGTCTTGAGCATCGCGGCCTCCCAGTTGCGCGCGCCCTCGCCCGCAGCCGCGGCGCCGATCAGGACGACAAAGCCCGTCAACAGCGTCACCCCCGCCGCCAGCGAGGTCGCCCGCGCAATCGTGCCCAGGGCCTCCGAGACCCGCGCGATCGCATCGCGCACCCGGATCGCGGTCACGTTCGGATACTCCTGCGCGACCCTGCGCAGGATCGCGGCCTCATCCTCGGGCGCAGCATAGATCGTCGCGATATGGACATGCGGCGCGCCCTGCAGGGCGGCCGGGTTCAGCGTCAGCACAAAGCCGATCCCGGCGGTCGAGAAATCCACGTCACGCAGCGAGGTGATCGCGGCCTCGATGTCGCGACCAAGGATATTGACGGTGATCTTGTCGCCGAGTTTCAGGCCGAGTTCCTGTGCCTCTTTCGCGGCAAACGAGGCCTGCGGCGGGCCCGCGTAATCCTCGGGCCAGAAGGTACCCGCCGTCAGCGCCTCGCGCGGGGTGGTCGCATAGGTCACGCCCCGGTCACCGCGCAGCACCCAATGCTCGCCCGCCACCTCGCGCGCGGGCTGGCCGTTGATCTCGGTGATGACGCCACGCAGCATCGGCGCGGTCTCGACCTTGTCCACCGTGCCAAGCGTGTCGAGGGTCGTCAGAAACTCGGGCAACTGGCTGTTCTGGATGTCGATCATGAAATAGGCGGGCGCGACATCGGGCAAGTCGCGCTGAATGGCCGAGCGCAGCGCCGCATCGACCTGCCCCACCGCCGCCAGCACCGACAGCCCGAGCCCCAGCGACAAGATCACCGGCGCCGCCTCGGAGCGCGGGGCGCCGATCGCTGCCAGGGCTGCCCGCAGAGCCGGACGGCCCCGCGACAGATGCGCCGCCCGGCGCGCCAGAAGCCGCAGCCCGAAGGCTGCCAGCCACAGCAACACCAGCGCGCCCACGACCCCGCCAAACGTGCCCAGCGTCAGCCCGACAAGGCCGGAAAACGCCACCGCCGCCGCCAAGAGCACCGCCACCAACACCGCCATCAAGACCAGCGCGGGCCAGGACGGCCAGCGCCGCCCACGCCCTGCCCGATACAGCGCGCCCGAGCGCGTCGTGGCCATCCGCGCCAGCGGCCAGAGCGCGAAGATCGCCGCGACCAGCGCGCCGTAAACCGCCGCCTCAAGCATCGGCCCGGCGCTCAGCGCGATGGTGACGGGGATCGGCAAAGCCGCCTCGATCACGCCTGCGGCCAGCACCACCACAAGCGCCGCAAGGCCCAGCCCCGCAACGATGCCAAGCGCACTCAGCGCCGCGAGCTGCCACAGGAAAATCGCGCGGATCGTGCCCCCCGCGGCGCCAAGCGCGCGCAGGGTCGCGACGGTTTCGGCCTTGCGCTCGATCCAGGCCGAAACCGTGGCCGAGATGCCGACTCCCCCCACCGCAAGCCCGGCCAGACCGACCAGCACAAGGAACGACCCGAGCCGGTCCACGAACCGATCCGCGCCGGGCGCGGCGCGGCGGCTGTCGGACCAGCGCATGCCCGCGCCCTCGAACCGCGCCTCGGCGGCAGTTTTGGCAGCATCGAGATCCGTGCCCTCGGGCAGGATCACGCGATATTCGGTCTCATAGAGCGAACCCGGCGCAAGGATCGGCGTCGCCTCGATTGCCGAGAGCGCCACGATCGAACGCGGCCCGAGCCCGATGCCCGCGCCGGTCGAGTCGGGCTCGCGGGTAATCGCGGCGCGATAGGCAAAGGGCTGGCCCGCAAGCTGCACGGTATCGCCCGGCGCAAGGCCCAGCCGGTCGGCCAAAATCTGGTCGAGGAAAATGCCCGGCAAGCCCCCCTCGGGGCCAAGCGCGCCCATCGGCACTGGCGGATCCAGCACCAGCGCGCCAATCAGCGGATGCGCGCCATCCACCGCCTTGACCTGCGTCAGCGCGGTTTCCAGCGCATCGCCAGCCCCGCGCGTCAGCATCGAACGGAACTCGATCACCTCGGACACGGCCGCCGCGTGATCGTCGATCCAGGCGCGCTCCTCGGGGGTCGCGCGGCGATAGGTGAAGTCATATTGCGCGTCGCCGCCCAAGAGCATCGCCCCCTGATCGGACAGCGCCTCGCGGATCGCGCCACGCACCAGACCGACCGAGGCAATTGCCGCCACGCCCAGCATCAGGCAGAGCAGGA
Source organism: Pseudothioclava arenosa (assembly GCF_002358085.1). Lineage (GTDB taxonomy): Bacteria > Pseudomonadota > Alphaproteobacteria > Rhodobacterales > Rhodobacteraceae > Pseudothioclava > Pseudothioclava arenosa. Next base: position 358,009 of record NZ_NTJD01000001.1, on the reverse strand, counting down.
ACACCCGAAACCCCCGGATGCCGCCGCGCAGCTCGCGCGCCGCGATACGCGCCGAAAGCATCATGCCAGCGCCCCGTCGCTGAGCTGCACGACCCGGTCGCACCGCGCCGCCAGCTCGGGCGCGTGGGTCACCAGAACCAGCGTGGCGCCGTGGCGCTCCTGCAAACCGAACAACAGGTCCATGATCGCCGCGCCATTGGCCGCATCGAGGTTCCCCGTCGGCTCATCGGCCAGCAGGACCGCGGGGCGCGTCACCACCGCGCGAGCCAGCGCCACGCGCTGTTGCTCGCCGCCCGACATCTCGGAGGGGTAGTGATGGCCGCGATGGCCAAGCCCCACGGCGGCCAGCTCGGCCTCGGCACGGGCGAATGCATCGGCCTCTCCCATGATTTCCAGCGGCAGCGCCACGTTCTCCAGCGCGGTCATCGTCGGCACAAGATGGAAAGATTGGAACACGATGCCCATCCGCCCGCGCCGAAACCGCGCGAGTTGATCCTCGTCCATCGCGCCAAGATCCTGGCCAAGCACCTGGATCGAGCCCCGCGTCGCGCGTTCAAGCCCCCCCATCAGCATCAGGAGCGAGGATTTGCCCGAGCCCGACGGACCGGTCAGCCCGACCGAGCTGCCCTGCTCAATATCCAGTGAGATGCCCTGCAAAATCTCGACGGGGCCGGCATTCCCGTCCAAGGTAAGCCCAACGTCCGAAAGGGAAAGGATCGTATCCGTCATGAAAATCCGCCTGCCTCTGCTTACCCTTCGATATGGTCCCTGCGCGCGCCTGTGCAAGCTGATCGCGACGGGTTTTCTGGTTTTCGCCCTGCCCTTTGGCCAGCGCGCCGAGGCCGAGGCGGTCGAAGTGGTGGCCTTGGGGGATTCGATCACGCAGGGCTATGGGCTGAACCCCGGCGAAGGCCTTGTCGACCAGCTGCGTGGCTGGTTGTTCACGCAGGGCGCCGAGGTGCGCGTGGTCAACGCGGGCGTCTCGGGCGACACCACGGCAGGCGGGCGCGAGCGGCTGGCCTGGTCGCTGACCGGGGGAACGGATGCGGTCATTCTGGAGCTTGGGGGCAATGACATGCTGCGTGGGTTGCCCCCGGCGCAGGCGCGCGAGAACCTCTCGGCGATGCTCGATGAGCTGAAGGCGCGCGAGGTGCCGGTGCTCTTGGTCGGGCTGGAGGCGCCGGGCAATTACGGGCCCGCCTACAAGACCGAGTTCGATGCGCTCTGGCCCGAACTGGCGGCGCGCTACGATACGCTCCTGCTGGAAAACATCTATGCGCCGATCATGGCCTACCCGCCGCAGGAACGCGCGGCGCTGGGGCTGATGCAGGGCGACGGGATACATCCCTCGCCGGAGGGCGTGGCGCTGATCATCCGCGAGCTGGGGCCGAAAGTGCTTGAGCTGATCGCGCGGGCAAAGGCGGGCTGATCACGCCAAGGGATCGGCGCGCCGGTCCATCGCCCAAAGCGCCACCGCCCCCGCCACCGCCAGCCCCGCCCCCATCAGCGCGGCCAGTTCGTAGCCCGCGATCCAGGTGCCAAGTGCAAAGGTGCCCGCGCAGATCGCGTCTCCGGCCAGTTTCTGCAAGGCCATCAGCGAGGCCCCCGCCCCGGGCCGCGTGCCCATCAGGTCCTGCAGATAGGCCATCGGCTGGGTCAGGATCACTGCGCCGCCCATCGCGCCGGGCAGGATCAGCGCCCAGACGAAAGGCGTCTCCGCCAGAAGCGGCAAGCCCGCCAGGTGGATCGCGTAAAGCACCATGCCCGCGACGATCATTCCCTGCCGCGGCAGCCGTCCGATGATCCGCGGCAGCGCCAGCATGAAGGGCACCTCGACGCCCCCCAGAAGCCCCGCGTAAAGCGCCACATCCTGCGCGCCGCGCCCCGGCGTCGCGGTAAACACCAGCCCCAGCACCACCATATAAAGCATCACCGAGCCATGCACCGGCCCCAATGCCAGAACCCGCGCCAACACCGCCGGGTGGCCGATCTCGCGCAGCGACTGGCGAAAGCTCAGACCCGATTTCGGATCGGGCCAGCGCGTCGCGCCATCGCGCGGCCAGAACAGCCAGCTCAGACCCAGAAAGCCCAGCGCCAGCGCCAGCCCGACCGGATAGACGATCATCAGCGAGGCGCCGCCCTGAAACACCACCGACCAGATCGGTAAGACGACGACCCAAGGCAGCGCGAAAACCGCACGCAGCGTTGCCTGAATCGCCGGGCGCTCGGCCTCGGGGCGGGTCGAGGCGGCGAGCCGCGACAGCGCGAAGAGCTGGCCAAAGATCGAGCCCGACAGCGGCAGGATCAGTGCCGAGGCCAGCACGAAGGCCCAGGGCGCGCCCGTGCTCAGGATCAGCCCCTGCCCCAGCGCCAGCATCGCCCCAGAAAACAGCGCGATCCCGCGCCGGTTCGCACGCTGATCGGCCAGAATGCCAAGCCCCACCGAGGACGACACCGCCACCGTAGACGCCACCACCAGCACCAGCGAATAGGCGCGCTCCGAAAGGCCGAAAACCGTCACAGCCAGCGCCGACGTATAGGGCGCCATCGTTGCGGCATAACTGCCGAACAGGAGCATCAGCGCCGCCGAAAGGCCCAGCGCCGGATCTTGGAGGAAGGGACGCAAGGGGCCGCGCATCTCAGGGCAGGACCTTGCCGGGATTGAGGATATTCTTGGGATCGAGCGCGGCCTTGATCGCGCGCATGACCTCGAGCGCGACCGGATCCTTATGCGCGGCCATCGTCGCGCGTTTCGACACGCCCACGCCATGCTCGGCCGAGAACGACCCGCCCAAGGCCACCGCCTCTTCGGCCACGGCGGCGCGGATCACGGGTTTCAGCGCCGGGTCCGACGGATAGGCCGCGTAATGGATATTGCCGTCACCCAGATGCGCGACCGACAGCTCGCGCGCGCCCGGGTCGATCGCCAAAAGCCGCGCGTGCATTCGGCTCAGAAAGGTCTCCAGCCGATCCAGCGGCAGCGCGACATCGGTATCGACCAGATCCGGCTCGGTAAAGGTGATCTCGGCCGCCGCCTCACGCATCGCCCAGAGCTTACGCCGCTGCGCCTCCGACCCCGCCAGCACCGCCTCCGAAATCTGCCCGGCCTCGAAAGCCTCGGCCAAAAGCGCCTCGAGCCGCGCCTGCGGGTCTTCGCCCGCCATCGTCGTCGCGGTCTCGATCAGGATGTTCACCGGCTGCGGCGCGAAGGGGCAGGCCAGATCGGGTTTCAGCGCCCCGAGCCGCTCCATGAAGGCGGCGGGCATGAATTCAAAGGCCTCGACCGCAGCGCCTGTGCCCGCCTGCAGCGCATTCAACAGATCAAGCGCAGCACCAAGGCTCTCCATCCCCAGAAGCGCCGTGGCATAGGCCCGCGGCGCCGGCACCAGCCGCAGCACCGCTGCCGTGATCACGCCCAGCGTGCCCTCGGCCCCGATCATCAGGTCGCGCAGGTCATAGCCGGTGTTATCCTTGTGCAGCGCGCTCATCAGGTTCATCACCCGGCCATCGGCCAGCACCACTTCGAGCCCAAGGCAAAGCGCCCGCGCCGAGCCGTAGCGCAGCACGTTCGAGCCCCCCGCGTTCGTCGAAAGAAACCCGCCCACCGTGGCGGAGCCCTTGGCGCCGAAGGTCAGCGGAAAGGAAAGGCCCTCGACCGCCGCGACCTCATGCAAGGCTTCAAGCACGACACCTGCCTCGGCCACGATCGTGCGCGCGGGCGCGTTCAGCTCGCGAATGCGATTGAGCCGCGCTAGCGAGAGCATCAGCGCGCCCTCGGCCATCGTCCCGCCATTCAGCCCGGTATTCCCGCCCAAAGGCACCACCGGCACCCCCTCGGCATTGGCCAGCCGCAAGACGCCCGCGACCTCCTCGGTCGAGCCGGGCCGCAGCACTGCCAGCGGCGTCCAGCGGTAATGCCCCGTCCATTCGCGCCCGAACCCCGCCGCGTCATCGCCGGTCAGCACATGGCCGGGCCCGAGCAGATCGCGCAGCCTGTCGAGGATCGCCATTTCCACCTCCATGGCGCAAGCGGCCCCGACAGATGCCTCCGGCGGGGATATTTCTTGCAAAATGAAGAGCTTTCACTTTGCTTCAAATATCCCCCGCGGAGCGTCCCGACGGAGCAAGAGGCGTGGCGGCGCGGGCCGTCAGCGCCAGTCGAAAAAGTCTTTGGGCGCGCGGGCCAGAAGCTTGCGCGCGATATCGGCGCCCAGTTCGGCGGCATCCGAGATCGCGGCGCGGCCTTCTTCGAAAAGCGCATCCGAGCCATCGGGGCGCAGCACCTCGCCACGCAGCCAGATCTGGTCGCCCTCGAGCATCGCGAGCCCCGCGATCGGGGTTTCGCAGGAGCCATCGAGCGTCGCCAGATAGGCGCGTTCGGCGGCGAGGCGGTGACCCGCGTCGACATTATGGATCGCGGCCAGCATCTCGGCGGCGCGCGCATCGTTTTCGCGCCGTTCGATGCCGATGCAGCCCTGCGCCACGGCGGGCAGCATGTCTTCGGGCTCGATCGCCGAGCGGGCGACCTCGGCCATGCCCAGCCGGTTCAGCCCCGCCATCGCGAGGAAGGTCGCGGTGGCCACGCCGTCTTCGAGCTTTTTCAGGCGCGTCTGCACATTGCCGCGGAACTCGACCAGCTTGAGGTCGGGGCGGCGAAAATGCAGCTGCGCGCGGCGGCGCAGGCTCGACGAGCCAACGACGGCGCCTTCGGGCAGGTCGTGGATCGAGCCGTAATTCAGGCTGACGAAGGCGTCGCGCGTGTCTTCGCGCGGCAGGTAGCAATCGAGCAACAGCCCCTCGGGCTGCTTGACCGGCATGTCCTTCATCGAATGCACGGCGATGTCGATGCGGCTTTCCAGCATCGCCTCTTCGATTTCCTTGGTGAACAGGCCCTTGCCGCCCAGTTCCTTGAGCGGCTTGTCGGCGTCGATCAGGGTCCGGTCGTCGCCGGTGGTCTTGATCACCACGATCTCGAAGGCCTCTTCGGGCAGATCATGGGCCGCCATCAGGCGGGCGCGGGTTTCATAGGCCTGCGCCAGCGCCAGGGGGCTGCCGCGGGTGCCGATTTTCAGGGGCGAGGTCGCATTGGGCATCTGTGTCATGAGGCCTTCGTAGCCGCGTCAAAAGGCCCGCGCAAGCGCCTCGCGCTTGACATTGCGCCGCAGGACAAATTCAAGGGGGCAAAGAGGAGAAGCGCGATGACCGAAAAGACGATCCTGCGGGCCCTGAAAGGCGAGGTTCTGCCCACCCCTCCGATCTGGATGATGCGGCAGGCGGGGCGCTATCTGCCCGAGTATCGTGCGACGCGTGCCGAAGCCGGCGATTTCCTGTCGCTGTGCTACAATTCCGATCTGGCCGCCGAGGTCACGCTGCAACCGATCCGCCGTTACGGGTTCGACGCGGCGATCCTGTTTGCCGATATTCTGCTTCTGCCGCAGGCGCTTGGCGCGGATCTGTGGTTTGAAACCGGCGAAGGCCCGCGGCTTTCGACGATCACCGGGCCCGAAGGGCTGGCGAAGCTCAAGGGCCGCGACGACATCCACGACCACCTCGCGCCGGTCTATGAAACCGTGCGCATCCTGTCGCGCGAGCTGCCCAAGGAAACCACGCTGATCGGCTTTGCCGGCGCGCCCTGGACGGTGGCGACCTACATGATCGCCGGCCGCGGCACGAAAGATCAGGGCCCCGCGCATGCGCTCAAGGCCGAAGACCGCGCGACCTTCCAGGGGATCATCGACCTCCTGACCGAAGCGACGATCGAATATCTCGCGAAGCAGGTCGAGGCAGGCGCCGAGGTCGTGAAGATCTTTGATAGCTGGGCGGGCAGCCTCAAGGGGCAGGATTTCGAGGATTTCGCGGTCGAGCCCGCGCGGCGCATCATCGCCGCGATGAAGGCGCGCTTCCCGGGCCTTCCGGTCATCGCCTTCCCGCGCGAGGCGGGCGACGGCTATATCGGGTTCCACGAGAAGACCGGCGCGGATTGCGTGGCGATCGACAATTCGGTCACCCCGGAATGGGCGGCGGCGAACGTGCAGAAGTCGGGCTGCGTGCAGGGCAACCTCGATCCGCGCCACATGGTGACGGGCGGCGAGGAGCTGGTCGCGGCGACGCGGCGCGTGGTCGAGGCGTTCAAGAACGGCCCGCATATCTTCAACCTCGGCCATGGCATCACCCCCGATGCCGACCCCGAGAATGTCGCGCTGATGATCGAAACGGTCCGCAAGGGCTGAGGAAAGGGGCCGGAAGGCCCCTTTTTCATGGGCTCAGCGCGCGGTCTTGAAGGCGAACCAGATCGCCACCAGGGCGAGTGCGACCGCCAGCGTGCGGCGCAGGATGCGTTCGCGCTTCGGGTCTTCGAAAAGTGCCCGCGCCGCCCCCGCAAGCGTCACGATCGTGCCATGCACCGCCGTCGCGACGCCGACGTAGATCGCGGACAGCCACAGCGTTTCCTGCAAAATCGCGCCGGGCGTCAGGAAGGTCGGCAGGACCGCGACATAGAAGGCCGCCGCCTTCGGGTTGAGCAGGTTGGTGATCAGGCCGCGGCGGAAATAGCGCCAGTTCGACGAGCCAAGCGGCGCGTGCTCGATCGCCTCGGAGCCATCGCGCCAGCCGTCCCAGGCCAGCCAGAGCATGTAGACCACCCCCGCCCAGCGCAGCGCCTGATAAAGCGGCTCAGAAGCCGAAACGATCGCCGCGACGCCAATCGCGGCCAGCGCGCCGACGATGCCCAGCCCCAGCGCCACCCCCGCCACCGCCGCATAGCCCGGACGGCGGCCCTGCGTTGCCGCCACCACCGCCAGATAGGCCATGTTCGGGCCCGGCGTCAGCTCGATGATGAACGAGGTGAAGGCAAAGGCCCAAAGCGCGTCCATGCGCCACTCTCCGAAATGTCAGGCGCCAAGGCCCGCGTTCAGTACCATTTGGCGATCGGCGGCAGGCTCATCAGAACCGCATTCGCGTTATGGCCGGTTTCGAGGCCGAATTTCGTGCCCCGGTCATAGACGAGGTTGTATTCGGCATAGAGGCCGCGATGGCGGAACTGGGTTTCGCGGTCGTCCTCGGTCCAGGGCTGGTTGCGGCGCCGCTCGGTCACCGGCACGAAAGCGGGCAGGAAGGCCGCGCCCACGTCGCGGGTAAAGGCGAAATCCGCCTCCCAGTCGCCGGTGTTCAGATCATCGTAGAAAATCCCGCCGACACCGCGCGCGCGGCCCCGGTGCGGGACAAAGAAATACTCGTCTGCCCAGGCCTTGAACTTCGGGTAATAGCCCGGGTCATGGGCGTCGCAGGCGGCGCGCAGCGTGTCGTGGAAAAACGCGGTGTCCTCGGCATATTCGATGCAGGGGTTGAGGTCGGCACCGCCGCCGAACCACCACGCGCCCGGCGTCCAGAACATCCGCGTGTTCATGTGCACCGCCGGCGTATGCGGGTTTTGCATATGCGCGACAAGGCTGATCCCCGAGGCCCAGAAGCGCGGATCCTCGGCCATGCCCGGCACGCCCCGCGCGGCCATCGCCGCCTGCGCGCGCGGCGCCAGCGTACCCCAGACCGTCGAGATATTCACGCCCACCTTTTCAAAAACGCGCCCACCGCGCATCACGCTCATCTTGCCGCCGCCCTGATCTTCGCCATCGGGGCCGGTGCGCGTGGTCGGCGTAACCTCAAAGCGGCCAGCGGGCAGCCCGGCATGGGGGCCTTCGGTCTGGGTATCTTCCAGCGCCTCGAAAGCGGCCACGATCCGGTCGCGCAGCTCCGAGAACCAGGCGCTGGCGCGCTCCTTGCGGGCGTCGAACGGATCGGTGTTTTGCTCTTGCATACGGGCTCCTCCTCGGGTCGGCCCGTGATAGCATCGCCACCGGGCAAGGCAAAGGCGAATGCGCCAAACCGCGCCTGCGGCAAAGCGTGATTTGTCTCGGCGCGGGCGGCGCGCTAGGCTCGGGCCAGATTTGCCCAGGAGGTTTTCATGCGTGCCCGTCTTGCCCTCTTCGCCCTGATCGCTCTGGCTGCCTGCGGCACGCCGCAAGAGCAATGCATCAACCGCGAAAGCCGCGAGTTGCGCACGGTCGAGCGGCTGATCGCCGAGGTCGAGGGCAATCTGGCGCGCGGCTATGCCTATGAAGAATACGAAGTCCCGGTGCGGGATTGGGACCCGTGCGGCGTGCGCGAGATCACCCTGCCCGACGGCACCGTCAAGCATAAGACCGTGATGTGCCTTGAAACGCGCTGGGAAACCCGCGAACGCAAGGTCGCGATCGACCCCGAGGCCGAGAAGCGCAAACTTGCCGGGCTGCAGGCCAAACGCAAGGAATTGCTGCCGAAAGTGGATGCCGCGATCACCGCCTGCAAGCAGGCCTACCCGGAATGACGCCCTAGAAAGCGAGCAGGCGCGGGGCGCTGCCAAGGCCGCGCCCGCCGTCGACGGTCACGATCTGCCCGGTCACGAACCCCGCCCCCGAGGAAGCCAGGAATTGCACGGTTTCGGCCAGTTCCGAGGGCGGAGCGATGCGGCCCAGCGGCGTTGCCTTGATCAGATCGCCGCGCCATTCGGGATGGTCGCGCAGATGGTTTTGCAGGTTCGCGCTCATGACCGAGGCGAAGTTCACACCATTCACGCGGATATGCTTGGGCGCCAGAACCAGCGCGAGGCTGCGCGTCATCTGCTCCTGCGCGGCCGAGGCGATCGCGTAGGCCATGGTCTCGGGATGCGCGCAGGCGGCGGGCGGGGTCGAAATATTGACGATGCAGCCCGCCTCACCGGTCTTGTTGCCCTCGTCCTCCGCCTGTTTGATCATGCGATTGGCGGTCATCTGCGAGAGCCGCAGCATCCCCTTCATGTTGAGCTGCAACATCTCATCAAGGACGGTCTGGTCGGTATCGAGCGGATCGGCTGGCTTGATGCAGCGCGCGGCGTTGACGAGGATGTCGATACGTTCGAACGCATCCACCGTGGCGGACAGCAGGTTTTTCACGCAGAGCTTCTGGCACAGATCGCCCGCGAAATAGCGCGCCGGACCATCCGATTTCGCATCATCGCCCAGCTCGTCGGCAAGGCGCGCCTCGTCGATATCGGCGAACATCACTTGCGCGCCGCGATCAAGCAGATGCCGCGCGATCGCGAGGCCGATGCCGTGGGCCGCACCGGTGACGATGGCGGTCTTGCCGGAAATGGACAGGGTCATGCAGGTCTCCGTGGCGGATCAGGCTTGGCGGATCAGGGGAAAATAGCGCGGATCAGCGCCGTTTGCGAGCGACAGATCGGCGCGGTGCGGCAGCGGCAGCGGCTTTCTGCGCGGCGGCCATCTGGTTCGACGAGAGCGGGCGCGCGGCCCGGATGATGCGAAACCGGCTTGAGGGGCCACCCGGCGGGGTGATTTCCTCGACCTCGTGGAAGCACTCGCGCAGCGTCGGCTCATAGGGCAAATGCCGGTTCGCCACCATCCAGAGCGTGCCCGACAGCGATAGCATCGCACGCGCCGCCCGGATAAAGGCATGGCCCAGCGCCGGGTCCGCCTCGCGCGAGGTATGGAACGGCGGGTTCATCACCACCGCGCCATAGCGTTCAGCGGGCTCGAACCGGGTCGCATCGGCCCAGTGAAACGCCGCGCGCGGGTCGGTGATATTGCGCCGCGCACAGTCCAGTGCGGCATGGTCGGCCTCGATCAGGTCAAGCTGCTCGACGCCCTTGCGCGCCAGAACCTGCGCCGACAGCCAGCCCCAGCCCGCGCCCAGATCGGCCACCCGCGCGGGCAGCGCCTCGGGCAGGCAAGCCGCCAAAAGCGCCGAGCCCTCGTCGATTTCCTCGGCAGAGAACACGCCCGGCATCGTCGCAAAGCCCGGCGCGGGCGTGATCGGGCGCGCGGCCCAATCGGCCAGCGGCGCGGGATCGGCGGCAAAGGCGAAAATCTTGCCATGCGCCTTCGCCAGCGCGGGCGACACGTCAATGCGCGCGCGCAAGTCCTTGTAGAGCGAGTCGATCCCGTCGGACTTCGCGCCATCGACCCAGATCGGCCCGCCGGGCACGACCTCGGCCGCCGCCTCGGCCAAAAGCGCGCGCGCCTCGGCCTTGGCGCGGGGCACGAACACGATCGCCGCGGCAAACGGACCCTTGGCAGCGGGCGCCACCTCGATCCCGCGGGCGGCCAGCGCATCATGATCGGGTTTGAACCCCTGCACGGCAATCAGCCGCTCTCGCGGCAGATCCGACAGATCGGTCTCGGCGCGCGGACGGAAAAGCGCGATCCGCCCGTCAGCGGGCAGCGCATCGGGCGCGGAAAGCGCAAGGGACAGTCGGGGATGACTCATGGCAGCGGACGCGGGCGCGTCACTCCTTTTCCATCGTGCATTGCAGGGGATGTTGATGGCGGCGCGCGAAATCCATCACCTGGGTAACCTTGGTCTCGGCCACCTCGAAGGAATAGACGCCGACCACCGCCAGCCCCTTCTTGTGCACGGTCAACATGATGTCGAAGGCCTCGGCGTGGCTTTTGCCAAAGAACCGCTCGAGGATGTGCACAACGAATTCCATCGGCGTGTAATCGTCATTCAGCAAGAGCACCTTGTACATCCGCGGCCGCTGCGTCTTGGCACGCGTCTTGGTCGCGACACCGGCATCCCCATCGGCATCGTCCTCGCGGCCGGCCATCATGTGAAGCGGGTGAAGCAAACTGCCCTCGTGGAATCGCTGAACGTCGTTTCGCGAATATAGGCGGATCGCGCGCCATGAAAACCCTGTAACACCCGCGCGATTGCCAAGCAGGCGGGGTTTGTCCATGCTGGCGACCCAATTCCGGAGGCGCCATGCAACTGACCACGATCGGCTTCGATGCGGATGACACGCTTTGGCACAACGAGCGGTTTTTCACGCTGACACAAGACCGTTTCACCGAGCTGATGCGCGATCACGCCCCCGCTGAACACCTGGCCGAACGGCTTCTGGCGGCCGAGCGGCGCAACATCGGACATTACGGTTTTGGCGTGAAGGGCTTTACGCTCTCGATGATCGAAACCGCGATCGAGGTCAGCGAGGGTCGCGTCCCGGGCTCGGTCATTGCCGAGATCATGGCCGCCGGCCGCGAGATGCTGAGCCACCCGATCGAGCTTTTGCCCGGCGCACGCGACACGATCGACGCGCTCGCCGGGCGCTACCGGCTTTTGCTGATCACCAAGGGCGACCTGCTCGATCAGGAACGCAAGCTGGCGCAATCGGGGCTTGGCGATTTCTTTGACGCGGTCGAGATCGTCTCCGACAAGACCGCCGCGATCTATACCGGCGCCTTTACGCGCCACGGAAGCGGTGCGGCGCAGGGGATGATGGTCGGCAACTCTCTGAAATCCGACGTGAATCCGATGCTCGACGCGGGCGGTTGGGCGGTGCATGTGCCCCACGATCTGACCTGGCCGCTCGAACATGCCGAGGCACGAGACACCGACCCGCGCTTTCACCGGATCGAGGCGCTTTCGCTCCTGCCCGGGCTGATCCGGCAAATCGAGATGTCTTTCATCGAGCCCTAAATACTCCCGCCGGAGGCTCCGCCCGCACCCCCGGGCACCCCTCGATCTATAGTGGCGCGCCCGCTCCCACCCACGACATCTTGCGGTAGTGCAGGAAAGCCGCAGATCACCGTGTTGAAACTTAACGGTTTTCAGCTTTCGAGCCTCATGTTAGGCTGATCGAATAAGCCCCAAATCACCAAACAAACCGGGGCACGAGGCAGAGACATGGCAATTACCGCGACCAAGCTGATGGGCTGGGTCCGCTTCGGGCTATTTGCCCTGATTTTGGCGGCCCTTCCCGTGCGTGTTTTCGCTGCGCCCTATGCGGCGCTGGTGATGGATATGCGCTCGGGCGAGATTCTGTATTCAAAGAACGCCGACACCCGGCTGCACCCGGCCTCTCTGACCAAGATGATGACGCTCTACATCACCTTCCAGGCGGTGGAGCGCGGCGAGATCAGCCTCGATCAGATGGTCACCGTTTCGGCCAATGCGGCGAGCCAGCCGCCCTCGCGGCTCGGGCTGCGGGCGGGGCAGAAGATCGCCGTGCGCTACCTGATCCGCGCGGCCGCGGTGAAATCCGCCAATGACGCGGCCGCAGCCTTGGGCGATGCGATCGGCGGCAATCAGGCGCGCTTTGCCGAGCGTATGAACCGCACCGCCAAGGCGCTTGGCATGCGCAACACCACCTTTCGCAATGCCAACGGGCTGACGCAGGCCGGGCACCTCTCGACCGCCAGCGACATGACCATCCTGGGGCGCCACCTGTTCTACGATTTCCCTCAATATTACAACATCTTCTCGCGCAAGACCGCTGATGCGGGCATGGCCAAGGTCTATAACACCAACCGCCGTTTCCTGAACGATTATGAGGGCGCCGACGGGATCAAGACGGGCTACACGGTGGCCGCGGGCTTCAACCTGACCGCCTCGGCCAAGCGCGGCAACAAGCGCATCATCGCGACCGTCTTTGGCGGCTCCTCGACGGCGCAGCGCAACGCGAAAATGGCGGAATTGCTGGATCTGGGCTTCAAGCGCGCCTCGGGCCGCTCCCCCGAGAACCGCCCCAGCGCGCCCGCCGCCGATACCCAGATGCTGATGGCCTCGAACGCCGGATCGACCTCCGGGCTGAGCGCGCAGCGCATTCGTGTTTCGGGCGCGGTCTCAAAATCGCCCTTCCCGAAACGCCGCCCGGGTGTGCCGGGGGCGGATGCCGATGCGATCCAGATGGCGCTGGCGCAGGCTCAGGCCGAGGCGCAGGCCCGTGCGCTGGCCGAGAAGATCGCCGCCGATGTGACGGTCGAGCCCGAAGCCGTGGCCGCGAAACTCGCGGAGGCCGACGCAAAACCAGAACCGGAAGCCGAAATCCAGTTGGCCGAGGCCATCGCGCCTGCGACCGGGCCGCGCCCGATGCCGCGCCCGCGCCATATCGCGGCACTTGCTCCCGCCCCGGTCGAGCCTGAGGCCACGCGGATTGCCGCGACCGAGCCGGTCGAGGCGCCGGTCGAGGACGAGGCCACCGCGCTTGCGGCGCTGGCGGTCGAAGCCCCCGTCGCCCAGACCGAAATCGCGGCGCTCGCGCCTGCCCCGGCCCCCGAGCCGAGCGGCTTTGCCCAATCGACCGAGCCGCAACCCGAGACGCTCCGCCTCGCCTCGGCGATGATGGATGACATCTTGCGCAACGAGGCCGATGTCGAGGCGCAGGGCGATGCCGAACCGGCCTTCGTCCAGTCCACCGAACCGCAGCCCGAAACCCGTGCCGCGCGCAGCGACAAGGTTATTCTGGCCGCGCTGACGCCCCCTGCCCCGGCGCCGCATCAACAGCCCAAGGTGGTGGCGCGCGCCTCCAGCTCGGGCGGGCGCGGGCATGGCGTGAGCCTCGGTTATTACAATTCGAAATTCGCCGCCGAACGCGCGCTGCTGACGATCGCGCTGATGGAGACCGACACGCTGGGCGAGGCGCTGCGCAAGGTTGCCAGCCGCCCGAAAGGCTTCGAGGCGAATTTCGTCGGCATGAGCCGCGATATGGCCGAACTGGCCTGTGCCCGGCTCACCGCCCGCGCGCAGAAATGCTCGGTGATCGGGCCCTGAGTTTCCTCCCCCAAAGACGGGAAAGGCCGCGCCTCGGGCAACCGGGCGCGGCCTTTTCACTTGCCGGGGACGGGTTTCAGTCCTGTTTCGGGCGATCGTCATACTCATCCGACAGGATGCGCTGCGAGTCGCCCTTGGGGTCTTCGTACTGGCGCGTCTTCACCGCCCAGAAGAAGGCCACCAGCCCCACGCCGCCCATGAACAGCGAAATCGGGATGAGGAAGGTCAGGATTTCCATTGGGGCCTCACTTGAGCCGCAGCGAATTGAGCGAAACGGTGATCGACGACAGCGACATCGCCAGCGCCGCCGCGAGCGGCGTGGCCAGCCCGATCAGCGCAATCGGAACCGCGATCACGTTGTAGAGGATCGAGATACCAAAGTTTTCCTTGATCCGGCGGCGTGCCTGCGTGGCGATGCGCGCGGCATCGGCGACGGGGGCCAGATCGGCGCCCAGAAGCACGATATCCGACGCGGTGCGGGCCGCATCCAGCGCCGAGGCCGGTGAAACCGAAACATGGGCCGAGGCCAGCGCGGCGGTATCGTTCAGCCCGTCGCCCACCATCAGCACATGCTTGCCCGCGCCCGAGAGGAACTGCACCAGCTCGGCTTTTTCATGGGGCAGCACGCCCGCGCGGTAATTCGAGATGCCCAGACGCGCGGCCAGATCGGCCACCGCCCCCTCGACATCGCCCGAGACCAGCCAGATCTCGGAGCCCTGACGGGCGAAGGCGGCGACGGCCTCTTCGGCACCGGGGCGCAGGCTGTCGTGGAACCGGATCGAAGCCGGCGCGGCCTCGCCGATCTTGAGATGGGTGGCGGTGGTGTCGCCCGCCTCGGCGCCGATCCAGTCGGCGCGGCCAAGGCGCACCAGCTGCCCCTGCCATTTGCCCTCGATGCCGAAGCCCGGCACTTCGCGCAGATCGTCCAGCGTCGCGGGCACGCAGCCCTGCGCCAGCGCAACCTCGTGGAGCGCACGCGCGAGCGGATGCGACGAGGCCCCCGCCAGCGCCGCGGCCACAGAAAGCTGCTCGGGCGTCAGGTCGGAGAGGTTCTCGGGGCGCGGCGCGCCCATCGTCAGCGTGCCGGTCTTGTCGAAAACCACGGTGTCGACCTCGGCCATACGCTCAAGCGCGGTGCCATCCTTGATCAGGAGCCCCTTGCGGAACAGCTTGCCCGAAGCGGCGGTGACCACGGCCGGCACGGCCAGACCCAGCGCGCAGGGACAGGTGATGATCAGCACCGCCGCCGAGATATTCAGCGCGTGGCGCACATCGCCTCCGGTCAGATAGAGCCAGGTCACGAAAGACGTGAACGACAGCATATGCACGATCGGCGCATAGGCGCGCGCGGCACGCTCGGCCAGCGAGGTATATTTCGTCTTGGCGCTTTCAGCGGCGGCCACCAGATCGGCCATCCGGTGCAGGGAGCTATCCTTGCCCGCCGCCGTCACCGAGAGCGTCAGCGGCCCGGTCAGGTTGACCTCGCCGGTCGACAGAACCGAGCCCGGCCCGGCATAGACCGGCAGCGATTCCCCCGTCAGCAGCGAGCGGTCGGTTTCCGAAGTGCCCTCGGTCACGGTGCCGTCCGCCGGGATCCGCCCGCCCGGACGCACGCGCACCAGATCGCCCAGGCGCAGCTCAGCCACGGGCACGGTTTCCTCGCCGGTGTCAGTGAGGCGGGTGGCGCGCGGCACCTCCAGCGCGGCCAGCTCTTCGGCGGCCGAGCGCGCGGTGGCGCGGGTGCGGTAATCGAGATAGCGGCCGACCAGCAGGAAGAAGGTCAGCATCACCGCGGCGTCGAAATAGGCGTGGCGCCCCGATTGCGAGGTTTCGTAAAGCGAAATCGCCGTGGCGAGGATGATCGCCAGCGAGATCGGCACATCCATGCCCAGCCGCCGGGCGCGCAGCGCCGCCCAGGCGTTCGAGAAGAACGGCCGCCCGGCGAACAGCACCGTCGGGATCGCGATCGCGCCGGAAATCCAGTGGAACATGTCGCGCGTCGAATCCTCGGCCCCGGACCAAACCGAGATCGACAGGAGCATGATGTTCATCATCGCGAAGCCCGCGACGCCGATGCGCATCAGCAGGTCGCGGCCGCGCTTGTCGTTCTCGGTGGCCGAGAGCATCCCGGCGTCCAGCTCATGCGCCTCGTAGCCGATCCGGTCCAACGCCGAGATCAGCGCGCCGGCCTCGACGCCCGGTTCCGCATCGACGGAAACCCGCTTCAGCGTCAGGTTCACCCGCGCCGATTTCACGCCCGGTTGTTTGTGCAGTTCACGTTCGACATCCGAAATGCAGACCGCGCAATGTGCCGTCGGCAGCGAGAGCATCAGCCGCGCGCCCTTGATATCGCCCGATTTTGCAAGTTGCTCGGCCGAAGGCGCCGCAAGGCAGGCCGGGCAGGCCGAAGCGGAAACGTGCTCGTCCTGCGGGGCGGTGCCGTCGATGTCCGAACTCAGCGCCATAGGTCAGCCATCCACGAAGAAATCGAGGCGTTTGCGGAAGGGCGTGCCATCGGCGGCGGTCGCCTCGAGATGGATCAGCCAGGCGCCGGGCTCAAGCGCGAGCGGCGCGATGAACAGCCCGCCCTTATAGGCGAATTCGGGTTCGACATCATCGCCAGAAAATGTGGTGCGGCCGACGACGGCCTTCAGCTCGGAAACGCGCGCGGGCAGGCCCTGCGCGTCCCGGATCACCAGCGACAGGAAGCCGTTTTCATAGGTCGGCTCAACACGCCAGCCAAGCGCCTCTTGCGCGGCACGGTCGGCGTCGAAGGTCTGCGAGGCAACATAGGAATTCTCGGTCTCAAGCCCCGGAAAGGTGCCGATCGCCTTGTAGGCCATGAAGATGTTCACGGCGATAATCAGGCCGAAAGCGCCGACGAATCCGCCCAGAACGTGTTTGCCGTTGATTTCCTTGGCCATTGCCGTTCCCCGATTGCTGGTCCGATTTCCCTGCCCCGTTCATACGCATTTCGGCGAGGCGGGAAAAGCCCGGGGCCGCACAATGGCGGCCCCGCACGTTAATTTGAGGCGCTCACTCTCCGGTCCCGTTGAACACGGTCTCGGTCGAGACACGGTCGGTGGAGCCGGTGTCCTCGATCCAGAGGCGCAGGCTGGTCCGGTCGGCCTTGGCAAGCGGCGTGTTCGGCGCGGCCTCGATATAGAGGCGCTGGGTCAGCGTTTCATCGGGCAGCGCGGTGACGGTGTCACTTTCCGCCCCCTCAAGCGCGACATGCAGGCCTTCGATCGGCTGACCATCGGTGCCGACGATCGAGACCCGGAAGGTCGTGTCTTCACCCTGCTTGTTGCGCAGACGCAGCGTGTAGATGTTGCGCACGGTGCCATCGCCCTGGATCACATAGAGCGGATCGCGGTTGGGCGTGATGTTGAAGTCGATCGGAGAGCGCATGAACAGCGCCACGACCAGACCCACACCGATCGCCGCCCAGAGCGTGAAGTAGATCATCGTGCGCACCCGGAAGATGTGCTTCCAGATGTTGCGCGGATGGCCACCGGCCCGCTCTTCTTCCTCGTCCTTCAGCGCCATGTAACCGATCAGGCCACGCGGCTTGCCGATCTTGTCCATCATCTCGTCGCAGGCGTCGATGCACAGGCCGCAGGTGATGCATTCCAGCTGCTGGCCGTTGCGGATGTCGATCCCCATCGGACAGACCGCGAAACAGGCGTTACAGTCGATGCAATCGCCCTGACCTTCAACCGTGTCCTGGCCCTTTTTCAGCTTGCCACGCGGCTCGCCGCGCCATTCGCGATAGGCGATGACCAGCGTATCCTCGTCCATCATCGCGGCTTGAATCCGCGGCCACGGGCAGGCGTAGATACAGATCTGTTCGCGCGCGAAACCACCGAAGGCGAAGGTCGTCAGCGTCATCACCAGGATCGTGGTATAGGCGACCGGGTGGGCCTGGCCGGTGACGAGGTCATGCAAAAGTTGCGGCGCGTCGGTGAAATAGAACACCCAAGCCCCGCCCGTCGCGACCGAAATCACGAGCCACAGGATCCATTTGGTGATCCGTTTGCGGGTCTTTTCAAGGTCCCATTTCTGGCGCAGCAGACGAATCCGGGCGTTGCGGTCACCCTCGACCCAGCGCTCGACCAGAATGAAAAGGTCGGTCCAGACGGTCTGCGGGCAGGCATAGCCGCACCAGACGCGCCCCGCCGCCGAGGTAAACAGGAACAGGCCGAGACCCGCCATGATCAGAAGGCCCGCGACGAAATAGAATTCATGCGGCCAGATCTCGATCATGAAGAAGAAGAACCGGCGGTTCGCCAGATCCAGCAGCACCGCCTGATCGGGCAGCGCCGGGCCACGATCCCAGCGGATGAAGGGGGCGATATAGTAGACGCCGAGCATCAGCGCCATCAGCACCCATTTCAGCGTACGGAAATTCCCCGAGACACGCTTCGGGAAGACCGGCTCACGCGCGGCGTAAAGGGGGGGCGGATCGGCTTGTTCGGTGGAGCTCACGACTCTCTCCGTTGGCTAGACTTGCTGTTGGGTTTCTTCTGATATGGAACGTTTCAAAAAACTTTGACATGCGTCAAAAAGGCAGATTTCCGATGCAGCATTTCGGAACCATCTGATTTCATTGATCAGAAAGCCATTTCCAGCGCGAGGAATCCCGGGATTGCAGAGGGATTGCAGAGGGAAGGGGCGGCGCGGGCGATAGATTCTCCCTTGCCAAAGATTCGCGCGATATGCATCATTTTTCCACGGCCTGCCTCACCCTCTCGGGCATGCCGGAAAAAGACACCGGCGCCCCCAGGAAACGCGCGAACAGGACGGGGCGCCGGTGCTACTCGAGGGGGCCGGAGCCCCCCCGAATTTCGATTATTCACCGCCACCGAGGCTGTGGACGTAGGACGCCACAGCGCGGATCTCGGCTTCCGAGAGGCGGGTGTTCCAGTTCGGCATCACGCCGAAGCGGGCGTTCGCCACGGTCTCGGTCAGGGTGTCGACATCGCCACCATAGAGCCAGATCGCGTCGGTCAGGTTCGGCGCGCCCTGCGCGCGGTCACCGGTACCGTCTTCGGCATGGCACGACGAGCAGTTGTCAGCGAAGAGAACTTCGCCTTCACCCATCGCCGCCGCGTCAAACTCCTGGCCCGAAATCTTGCGGACGTATTGCACGACCTGCGCGATTTCCTCGTTACTCAACAGCTCATCCGCGCCGAAAGCCGGCATCTGCGAGAAGCGTGCTTCACCTTCCGGGTCATCCTCGTTGCGGATGCCGTGGGTCACGGTGAAGTGGATGTCCTCGATCGAACCACCCCAGAGCCAGTCCTGGTCCAGAAGGTTCGGGTAGCCGAGGCGCTTCTGACCACCGGCACCAGCGCCGTGGCACTGGGCACACCAGGTCCGGAAGACCGCCGCGCCCGCGTTGCGGGTGAAGTTGGCCAGTTCCGGGTCGTTGGCGATCTCGGTCAGCTCGACAGAAGCCAGTTTCGCTTCGATCGGCTTGTTCATCGCGTCATAGCGCTCGATCTCGGACAGCACGTCGCCACGCTGGCTGGCGCCAAGCATGCCGGGGGTGTTGCCGTTGAACAGCGGCCATGCAGGCATCGCCACAGAATAGGCGATCCCCCAGACGATGGTCACGTAGAAGGTCCACAGCCACCAGCGGGGCAGCGGGTTGTTATACTCGGAAATGCCGTCCCACTCGTGACCCGTGGTCTGGACTTCCACCTTTTTCGTCGGTTTTTTGCTCATTTCGTCCACGCCTCCTTACAACGTGGCGCCGTCATCCCTGCTGATCCTGCCCGGAGGCAGGATCCTGCAAGGGACTGGCGGGTTTGTCATCGTGACGGAAGGGGATGTTGGCCACATCCTCGTGGATCTTGCGGGAGCCGGGACGGAACGCCCAGACCACAGCGCCGATGAACACGGCGAAGATGGCGAGCATCGCCCAGCTGTCCGCGAATTCCCTAAGAATGTGATAATCCATTCCCATTCCTCCTTAGCGACTTGCCCGGGCTTCCTCGTCGGAGAAGGTCGAGAAATCGACCATCGTGCCGAGAACCTGGAGATAGGCGACCAGTGCATCCATTTCCGTGACCGCCGTCTGGCCGTCAAAGTTACGGATGGTGACCTTGTCACCGTAACGCTCGAGGAGGCCGTCCGTGTCGGCGTCCGGATCGAGTTGAGCGAAGAAGTCTTCCTTCGCCGCGGCGATCATTTCCGAGGTGTAGGGCACGCCCACGAGCGCATCGGTGCTCAGACGATCTTCGATGTATTTCGCATCGATCTCGCGATTGAGCAGGAAGCCGTATTTCGGCATCACCGATTCCGGAACGACGGCCTGCGGGTTCACCAGGTGATCCACATGCCAAGCGTCCGAGTAGCGCCCACCGACGCGGGCGAGGTCAGGCCCCGTCCGCTTCGAGCCCCACTGGAACGGGTGGTCATACATCGACTCGGCAGCGAGCGAGAAGTGACCGTAGCGTTCCACCTCGTCGCGCATCGGACGGATCATCTGCGAGTGGCAAACATAGCAGCCCTCGCGGATGTAAACGTCGCGACCCGTCAGTTCGAGCGGCGTGTAGGGACGCACCCCTTCGACTTTCTCGATGGTGTTATCGAGATAGAAGAGCGGAGCGATCTCCACGATGCCGCCGATCGTGACGACGAGGAAGGAGAAGATCAGAAGGAGAGTGGCGTTCTTTTCAAGAACGACGTGTTTGTCGATAAGAGCCATTGTGTCTCTCCTCCTTATTCGGCCGGAACGGCAACCGCCGACGACGCAGTGCGCGGCTGGCGGGCAACCGTTGCCCAGAGGTTGTAGGCCATGATGCAGGCACCGGTCAGGTACATCACACCACCGAGGCCGCGAACCACATACATCGGGAATTTCGCTTTCACGGTGTCAGCGAAGGCGTTCACGAGGAAGCCCTGGCTGTCGACTTCGCGCCACATCAGGCCTTCCATGATGCCGGTCACCCACATCGACGCCGCGTAGAGCACGATGCCGATGGTGGCGAGCCAGAAGTGCCACGACACGAGTTTCAGCGAGTAGAGGCGTTCACGACCCCACAGACGCGGCGTCAGGTAGTACAGCGCGCCGAAGGTGATCATGCCGTTCCAGCCCAGAGCACCCGAGTGCACGTGGCCAATGGTCCAGTCGGTGTAGTGCGACAGCGAGTTCACCGCGCGGATCGACATCATCGGGCCTTCGAAGGTCGACATGCCGTAGAAGCCGATCGACACAACCATCATGCGGATGATCGGGTCGGTGCGCAGTTTGTCCCAGGCGCCCGAAAGCGTCATCAGGCCGTTGATCATGCCACCCCAGGACGGCATCCACAGGATGATCGACATCACCATGCCGAGGGTCGAGGCCCACTGCGGCAGGGCGGTGTAGTGCAGGTGGTGCGGGCCAGCCCAGATGTAAATGAAGATCAGCGCCCAGAAGTGCACGATCGACAGTTTATACGAGTAAACCGGACGTTCAGCCTGCTTCGGCACGAAGTAATACATCATGCCCAGGAAGCCCGAGGTCAGGAAGAAGCCCACAGCGTTGTGGCCGTACCACCACTGGGTCATCGCGTCCTGCACACCCGAGAACACCTGAACCGACTTCGACCCGAAGAGCGAAACCGGGATCGCGAGGTTGTTCATGATGTGCAGCATCGCGATGGTCACGATGAACGACAGGTAGAACCAGTTGGCCACGTAGATGTGGGGTTCTTTGCGTTTGAAGATCGTGCCGAGGAAGACGACCAGGTAGAACACCCAGACGATGGTCAGCCACCAGTCAACCATCCACTCCGGCTCGGCGTATTCTTTCGAATGGGTGGCGCCCAGGATGTAGCCGGTCGCGGCAAGCACGATCACCAGCTGGTACCCCCAGAACACGAACCAGCCCATGTTGCCGCCGAACAGGCGCGCAGCCGAAGTCCGCTGCACAACATAGAAAGACGAGGCAATGAGCGCGTTGCCACCGAAGGCGAAAATAACCGCCGAGGTGTGCAGCGGGCGCAGCTTGCCGAAGTTCAGATAACCCTGCGCGATCTCGAGGTTCAGCGCCGGGAAGGCAAGCTGGAACGCGATGATGACCGCGACCAGAAACCCGACGACGCCCCAGAAGGTCGTCGCGATGACGCCGGCGCGAACCACGCCGTCGTTGTATTCATTCGCCGGGGCCGGAGCCGACCCCATGGTGCGAAGCACCCAGATGAACGCGATGACCGCGGCCAGGAAGACCTCGATCGCGTTCACCGTATATGCAAGATCGCGCCCGTAATTGGCGGCAATGGCGGCAAGAACCGCCACGACGCCAAGCGCGATCAGCTTGAAATAATCCCACATGTTGTGCGTCCCTTCGTCTTGTCTGTCCCCCGCTATATCCGGGAATCGGAATCCGGGCAGGGGGTTTCGACTGTAGCCCTTGTGGTCCGGGGGTATGCCCGATGCATTGATCTGCATCAAATATTCCTGCCCTACCTGCGCCGTTTCGTCGCAGTTCACAAGCTCGTGGCGCTAACAATTGTCAAGGCCGCCCCGGAACCGCCTGATTATCTGGCGGCTTTCTCTTCTTGCGGCTTGATCCGCGTCAAGGTCGCGCACCCCTGCCGGGATTAGCCTGCACCTAGGAAGATCTCTCAGCGGGAGGGCCCAGTGATGGCCTATAAGACGATTTTGACGATTGTGACCGATGTCGACGCCTCCAAGGCACAGATCGAGGCCGCGATCGCGCTGGCCCGGCGTGAGGATGCGCATCTCGACGTGCTCTGCATGGGCGTGGACCGCACCCAGACCGGCTATTACTACGCCGGCGCCACGGCCTTCGTGCAGCAGGAAACCATGGATCGCGCACAGGATGACGCGCGCAAGCTCGAGGCGGCGCTGACCGAGCGACTGACCCCCGAGGACGTGCGCTGGAGCGTGGAATCGATCGTCGCGCAGATCGGCGCGATCTCGACCGCGGTCGGGCTGCGCGCGCGCTTCTCGGATGTGGTCGTGGCGGGCCTGCCCTATGGCGAAGGCCGCGGCCCCGAGGTCGAAGCGGCGGTCGAGGCAGCGCTGTTCGAGGGCCAGGTGCCCGTGCTGATCGTCCCGGACGGTTACACCACGCCGCCCAGCGGCAAGCGCATCGTGGTCGCCTGGAACCAGTCGAGCGAGGCGATGAACGCGATCCGCAAGGCCCTGCCCGAGCTTAAGGCCGCGGAAATGGTCGACATCACCATCGTCGATCCGCCCGCCCATGGCCCCGAGCGCTCGGACCCGGGCGGCGCGCTGAGCCAGATGCTGTCGCGCCATGGCGTGCATGCCGAGGTCTCGGTTCTGGCCAAAACGCTGCCGCGCGTCTCGGACGTGATCAACCGCCACGTGCGCGACACCAAGGCCGATATGGTGGTGATGGGCGCTTACGGGCATTCGCGCTTCCGCGAGGCGATCCTCGGCGGCGCCACCCGCTCGATGCTGGAAAAAGCCGAAGTGCCGGTGCTGATGGCGCACTGACGCCGCTTGGGCGATTGTGATCAAGGGCGGCTTTCGGGCCGCCCTTTTGCATTCTATTCGAAACTGATCCCGCGCGAGCGGCCCAGCGAGCCGCAATAATTCACCCAGTCGCGGAACTCCTCGTTGAGCACCGCAAAGTCGGATTTTCCACGCCAGGTCTCCAGCATCGCGAAAAGATGCCCGGCCACGAATTCGGCCGGCTTGCCCTGCCCCTCGGCCTGCGCCTGCCGCAAGGCCTCGCCCCGCCAGATCGTCGCCATCTGCGCGAGCTTCTGCTGCCGCTCGGGCGCCGAGACACGCTCGGACATCCAGACATGCAGCCCCGCGCATTGCGCCATCGACTGGCTGAGCGGCTGCGCCAAGACCGGGCCGGCGACGCCGCCAGCGAGAACGCCAGCGAGCAGGCACGCCCCCAAAAAGGGCTTAATGACAGTGAACGACACCAGCCTTCCGATCCATGTGGCAGCATTTACCCGCTGGGGAATCCTTGCGGCAACCGCCGCCATGGGCGATCGCATCGCCCTGCCCGGCAAGCACCGCGCCTTGCGAAACCGCAGCCGCTGTCGGCAGCGGGGCCGCCATCAATACGCAAATGAAAATTGTCCTGAGCATGGCTTCAACCTCGTTAAGAAAGGTTAAAGCATCACCCGGATCAGGTTTTCGATCAAGCGCGCGGTTGGATCAGACGAGGAAGCCGCCGTCGCTGTCGTCCCCGGCCTCACTCAGCAGCCGATCCATATCAGGCACGCTCACATGGCGCTTGCCTTCCAGCGCGATCACGCCGTCGCGTTTCAGCGCCGAGATCTGGCGCGACACGGTTTCCAGCGTCAGGCCAAGATAATCGGCCATCGCTTCGCGGGTCAGCGGCAGTTCGAAATTCATCGAGCCTTGCGCCGGCTGCATCTTGATCGAGGCATCGCGGCGCGCCACGATCGACAGAAGCGAGGCGATCTTTTCGCGCGCGGTCTTGCGGCCCAGCAGCAGCATCCACTCACGCGCCGCATCCAGCTCGTCCAGCGTCATCTGCAAGAGCCGCTGCGCGATATGGGGCGTGCGCTCCATCATCTCTTCGAAGGGCTTCTTGCGGAAACAGCACATCATCACATTGGTCGTCGCGGTGACGTTATAGGCGGCCGTGTTGCGCCCCGGACGGCCCACGAAATCCGACGGCAGCAAAAGCCCCACCATCTGTGTGCGCCCGTCTTCCAGCGTCTGCGTCAGCGTCGCGATCCCGGTCACCACCGAGGCCACGAAATCCATTCGGTCGCCGGCCCAGATGATCGTCTGACCAGCCTCGAAGGAGCGGTAATATTTGATTTCTTCGAGCCGATCGAGCTCGTCCGTTTCACAGCGCGCACAAACCGCGCGGTGGCGGATCGGGCAGTCACTACAATGCAGCGACACCGTATCCATGTCTTCACAGGCCATGGGAGCTTTCTTGACTTGGGTCAAATTCTGTTGCGCGTCTTATCGCTAAACATACCTCCATGGAACAGGAATCGCAACTCACCCGGCTCGGGCTTTTCGACGCACGGGTGCCCCGCTACACGAGCTACCCCACCGCGCCCCACTTCTCGAAAGAGGTGGGACCCGAAACGTTCGCCGAATGGATCGAAGCGATCCCGGCCGGGGCCTCGATCTCTCTCTACATGCACGTGCCGTTCTGCCGCCGGTTGTGCTGGTTCTGCGCCTGCCGCACGCAGGGCACGCAGAGCGACGATCCGGTGCGCGCCTATTCGGAGACGCTGCTCGCAGAGCTTAAAATGTTGAAGGATCGGCTGGCGCCGGGCGTGAAGCTGTCGCGCCTGCACTGGGGGGGCGGCACGCCGACCCTGATGCCCGCCGACATGATGCGCCGCGTCGCTGAGGCCGTCTTCGAGGCGGTGCCGATGGGCGAAGGCGCTGAATTCTCGGTCGAAATCGACCCCAACGAGATCGACGACGCGCGCATGGACGCGCTCGCGCAATCGGGGATGAACCGCGCCTCGATCGGGGTGCAGGATTTCGATCCGCAGATCCAGGAAGTGATCGGTCGCGACCAGAGCTATGAAATCACCAAGCGTGCGGTCGATATGATTCGCACCCGCGGTGTCGAAAGCCTGAACGCCGACATCCTCTATGGCCTGCCCTTCCAGGATAACGCCCGGATCGCGGAATCGGTGCAAAAGCTGCTGTCGCTCGGTCCAGATCGCGTGGCGCTTTACGGCTATGCGCATGTGCCGTGGATGGCGCGGCGCCAGACGCTGATCCCGTCCGAGCACCTACCGACCCCGCAAGAGCGCCTCGACCTGTTCGAGACCGCGCGCAAGCTCTTCGTCGCCGACGGCTATGACGAGATCGGGATCGACCACTTCGCCCTGCCAACCGACGGGCTGTCGAAAGCGCAAAAGGCCGGCAAGCTGCGCCGCAACTTTCAGGGCTATACCGACGACCTCGCCGAAGCGCTGGTCGGTATGGGTGCCAGCTCGATCTCGCGCTTCCCGCAAGGCTTTACGCAGAACAACCCCTCGACCGGCGCCCATACCGGGGCAATCCGCGCGGGGAAATTCTCGACCTCGAAGGGCCATGTCTTCACGCAAGACGACAAGATGCGTTCGCGGCTGATCGAAGCGCTGATGTGCGACTTCAAGGTCTCGACCGATGAGCTCGTGCGCGATTACGGTGCCGATCCGGTCCAGCTGGCCAAGGAGTTCGGCGCCTGCGCCGAAAAGTTCGAGGATTGCGTGCGCGTCACCACCTCGGGCCTCGAAATCCCCGAAAAGGGCCGCCCGCTTACCCGCATGATCGCGCGTCATTTCGACGCCTACGACCTGTCGAAAGCCGGACACAGCTCGGCCATCTGAGCCCGCGACAAAGCGCAATGAATATATCCCCGTCGGACGCCTCCGGCGGGGATATTTATTGGCAAAATGAAAACAGTGTTGCGCCCCCGCTGGCTGCGCATCCGGCTCACCAGAGGGGCGCGCCTTCACTTTGCACGGTCATCGGCGTCCCCGCCTGTTCCGCCCGCCCAGAGTGCACGCGCGTGGTTAAAGAAATCTGAAGCCCCTTCATTTTGCCACAAAATATCCTCGGGGGTGAATTGGCGCAGCCAAGAGGGGGCGGAAAGCCCCCGGCTCCGTCACCGCCCCGCGGTTTCGACGAAGTCGATCAGGCGTGGCAGGCAGAGGCTGTGCAGGTCGTAGCCTTCGACAATGGCCTGACGCGCGGCGGCCCGCAGTGGGGCGAATTGCTCGGGCGCTGCGAGCGCCTCGGTGAGCGCGCGCGACCAGCCGGGGATGTCGAAAAAATCGACCAGCCAGCCGTTCTCGCCGTCGCGGATCACTTCACGCACCGGCGCGGTATCAGAGGCCACGATCATGCAGCCCGCCGCCATCGCCTCCAGCAGCGACCAGCTCAGCACGAAGGGATAGGTCAGGTAGGCGTGGCAGCGCGAAACCTGCAGGAGCGACAGGAAGGTCTCGTAAGGCACGCGGCCAAGGAAATGGACGCGGGTCGGGTCGATCCGGTCGCCTTGCTCCTCAAGGAATTTCTGTTTCCAGCTCACGCCGTCCTTCGGGGCGCCGCCGTAGCTTTGGCCCTCAGCGCCGACGATCACCACATGCGCCTTGGGGCGCGCGGAAAGCACGTCGGGCAGGGCGCGCATCAGGATGTGATAGCCGCGGTAGGGTTCGAGCGAACGGCTGACAAAGCTTAGCACCTCGTCGCCCGGAGCGAAGACCAGATCCGTGCCCGGGATCGCCAGCCGCGCCGCGGGGTTCGGACAGACACGGGTGGTGTCGATGCCGTCATGGCAGACGGTGATCTTGGCGCGCAGCTCGGGCTGGAAGGTCGCGGCCTGGAACTCGGTCGGCGCGAGCGCGGCATCGGCCTGCACCATCGACTGGATCAGATGCGCCGAGCGCGCGGTGGTCAGTATCCGGCTGTCGAAATCGGGGCGGCGGAATTCCGGGTCGAAATCGGTGTCGAGACCGGTCGTGCGATACATCATCTCGGCATAGATCAGCAGCCGCGCCTCGGGCCAGATCTCCTTGAGGAACAACGTCTCGCCCCAGCCGGAATGGCCGACGATCACGTCGGGCACATAGCCCTTTTCGTCGCGCAGCTGGCGGGCGGCGCGGGCGGCGCGCAGGCCACGCTCGGCGACCTCGGCATACATGAAGGTCAGGCGCGAACTCATCTCGACCGGCTCGGGGCTGCGGTATCTTATCACCGGCACCGGAGAGGGGCGGTTATTCGTCTCGGTCGTCAGCGCCAGAACCTCGTGGCCGCGCCGTTGCAGCGCCGGAGCCAGATGCGGGAACTGGCCGGGAAAGTTCTGATGGACGAAGAGGATCTTCACCCCAAAGCCTCCGAGCGCGCGTACTGCGGGCCGAGCGCGGCGGTGATCAATTCGCGCGTGTAATCGCTTTGCGGGGCCTCGAAGACCTGCGCGGCGGGGCCTGCCTCGACGACATCGCCGCGCTTCATCACCAGCACCTTGTGGGCGAGCGCGCGCACCACGCGCAGGTCGTGGCTGATGAACAGATAGGCCAGCCCATAGCGGCGCTGCAGCGTGCGCAGAAGGTCCACGATCTGCACCTGCACCGTCATGTCGAGCGCCGAGGTGGGTTCGTCCAGAACCACCACCTTGGGCCGCAAAATCATCGCGCGGGCAATGGCGATGCGCTGGCGCTGGCCGCCGGAGAACTCATGCGGGTAGCGGTGCATCGCGGTGGGGTCGAGCCCGACTTCTTCCATGATTTCCGCCACCATCTCGCGCCGGTCACGACCGGGTTCTACGCCGTGCACGGTGAGCCCCTCGGCGATGATCTGCTCGATCGTCATCCGCGGCGAGAGGCTGCCGAACGGGTCCTGAAACACGATCTGCATGTCGCGGCGCAGCCGGCGCAGATCGCGCGCACCCCAGCCCGAAATATCCTGCCCGAGATAGCTGATCGGGCCCTCGGACGCGATCAGCCGCATGATCGCGAGCGCCAGCGTCGTCTTGCCGGAGCCACTTTCACCAACGATGCCGAGCGTCTCGCCCGCGCGCACCGACAGGGTCGCGCCGTTCACCGCCTTGATATGGCCGACGGTGCGGCGCAGGAGCCCGCGCTGCACCGGGAACCAGACACGCAGATCGCGGGTTTCCACCAGCGTCTCGGCTCCCTCGGGCACCGGATCGGCCAGCCCTTTCGGCTCCGCCGCCAGGAGCTTGCGGGTATAGGGATGCTGCGGATTGGCAAAGATCTCTTCGACCGCGCCCTGCTCGACGATCTCGCCGTTTTGCATCACGCAGACCCGGTCGGCGATGCGCCGCACGATGCCCAGATCGTGGCTGATGAACAGCAAAGACATGTTCTCCGAGCGCTTCAGATCGGCCAGCAGGTCAAGGATCTGCGCCTGAATGGTCACATCCAGCGCAGTTGTCGGCT
Source organism: Pseudothioclava arenosa (assembly GCF_002358085.1). Taxonomy (GTDB): domain Bacteria; phylum Pseudomonadota; class Alphaproteobacteria; order Rhodobacterales; family Rhodobacteraceae; genus Pseudothioclava; species Pseudothioclava arenosa. Next base: position 329,534 of record NZ_NTJD01000001.1, on the reverse strand, counting down.
CGTCCGCGATCAAAAGCTCTGGCCCGTTCGCCAGCGCCATCGCGATCATCACGCGCTGGCGCTGCCCGCCCGAAAGCTGGTGCGGATAATCCGCGAGCCGGGTCTCGGGGTTCTGGATGCCGACCTTGGTCAGCAGCTCCAGACAGCGCGCGCGCGCAGCTTCGCCCTTGAGGCCCTGATGGACCGCAAGGCTTTCACCGATCTGGCGCTCGATCGTGTGCAAGGGGTTCAGGGACGTCATCGGCTCCTGAAAGATGAAGCTGATGTCATTGCCTCGCACCGCGCGCAGCGTGTCGTCCGAGGCGCCGACCATCTCGCGCCCCTCATAGCGGATCGAGCCCGAAAGCTGCGCATTCGGGCCGAGCAGAGACACGCTCGACAACGCCGTGACCGACTTGCCCGAGCCGCTTTCGCCCACCAGCGCCACGGTCTCGCCGCGCGCGATGGCGAAGGAGACGCCCTTGACCGCCTCGATCAGCTTGCCGTCCTGCCGGAACGCGACGCGCAGGTTTTCGACCTCGAGAACCGGGCTCATTTGAAGACCTTTCTCGGATCGAAGGCGTCACGGATACCCTCGAAGATGAAGACCAGAAGCGACAGCATCAGGGCAAAGGTGAAAAATGCGGTAAAGGCGAGCCAGGGCGCGTGCAGGTGTTGCTTGCCCTGCAGCGCCAGCTCGCCAAGGCTCGGCGCGGAGCTGGGCAGGCCGTAGCCGAGGTAGTCGAGCGAGGCCAGCATCGAGATTGTGCCAGTGATGACGAAGGGCAGCATCGTCAGCGTCGCCACCATCGCATTGGGCAGGATGTGGCGGAACATGATGACCCGGTCGCCCACACCCAGCGCGCGCGCGGCGCGGACATATTCGAAATTGCGCGCGCGCAGGAACTCGGCGCGCACCACGCCCGTCAGCGCCGGCCAGCCGAACAGGATCGCGACGAACACCAGAAGCCAGAAGCTGCGCCCGAGGATCGCAAAGAGGATGATGATGACGTAAAGCGAGGGCGTCGACGACCAGATCTCCAGCGCGCGCTGAAAGATGATGTCGGTACGCCCACCGAAATAGCCCTGCACCGCGCCCGCCGCGATCCCGATCAGCGAGCCGACGACGGTGACGATCAGCGTGAACAGGATCGAGGTGCGGAAGCCATAGATCACGCGCGCCAGCACGTCGCGCGCGGTGTCGTCGGTGCCCAGCCAGTGATCGCCATCGGGCGCCGAAGGGGCGGTGCCGACGTTGTTGATCGTGCGGTAGTGATAGGGGATCGGCGGCCAGAGCATCCAGCCGGTCTCGACCGGTTCGCCCTCGACCGTTCCCGCGGCGCGGGCCTCGGCGATGAAGCCCTCGGGGTCGTCCCAGCAGGCCTCGGCACCGCCGGTCACGATCAGGCATTGCACCGCCTCGTCGCGATAGACCGCCTCGGTGCGGAAATCGCCCCCGAACTCGGTCTCGGGATAGAATTTATAGGCCGGGAAATAGAGGCTGCCGCGAAAGCTCATGACGATCGGTTTGTCGTTCGCGATCACCTCGGCAAGGAGCGAGGCGACGAACAGCCCGAGGAACAGCCAGAGCGACCAGAACGCGCGGCGGTTGGCCTTGAAGTTGCGCCAGCGGCGCTGGTTCAGCGGCGAGAGCGCCATCAACCCGCCCTCCGCTCGAAGTCAATGCGCGGATCGACCAGCACATAGGTCAGGTCCGACAGGATATTCACCACCAGCGAGATCAGGCCAAAGACGTAGAGCGTGCCGAAAATGACAGGGTAATTCCGCTCAACCGCCGCCTGGAAGCCCAAAAGCCCCAGCCCGTCGAGCGAAAAGATCGTCTCCACGATGATCGACGAGCCGAAGAACACGCCCAGGAACGTGGCCGGGAAGCCCGCGATCACGATCAGCATCGCGTTGCGGAAGACATGGCCGTAAAGCACGCGCTTTTCGGTCAGGCCCTTGGCGCGGGCGGTCTGGACGTATTGCTTGTTGATCTCGTCGAGGAAGGAGTTTTTCGTCAGCAGCGTCATCGTCGCGAAGCTGGAGATCGTGATCGCCGTCACCGGCAGCACGATGTGCCAGAGGTAATCAAGGATCTGGCCGATCAGGCTGAGCTGGTCGAAATTGTCCGAGGTGAGCCCGCGCAAGGGGAACAGTTTCCAGAACGAGCCGCCCGCGAACAGCACCATCAGCATCACCGCGAACAGAAAGCCCGGGATCGCATAGCCGATGATGATCGCCCCCGAGGTCCAGGTATCGAAGGGCGTGCCGTCCTTCACCGCCTTGCGGATGCCGAGCGGGATCGAGACCAGATAGGCCAGCAGCGTCGACCACAGCCCCAGCGTGATCGAGACCGGCATCTTGTCGAGCACCAGCTCGACCACCGTCTGCGAGTGGAAGAAACTCTTGCCGAAATCGAAGCTCAGGTAATTCCCCATCATGATGAAGAACCGCTCAAGCGCGGGGATCTTTTCGGCACGGCATTCGGGCGCGCGCACCGAGGGCGTGCCGGTGAATGCCGGCTCGCAGACCAGCCGCGAGAACCCCATGTCGATTTCCAGCTGCGCGAGCTGATCGGGCGAGATGCCGCGCGCGCCCTGATAGCCGCTGTCCTCGACACCGCCCTGCCCGCCGCCCGCATCGCCGCCGCCCGCGAAGTTGCGCAGGCTGTCGGCCTCGCCTTCGATGCGGGCAATGACCTGTTCAATCGGGCCGCCGGGCACGAATTGGGTCAGGGTGAAATTGACGATCATGATCCCGATCAGAGTCGGGATGATCAGAAGCAACCGCCTCAGGATATAGGCGCCCATGCGCTGCCCTGTCCTCTTGCCTCGGTCGCGGGTCTCAGAAGGCGCCCGCTTGTTTCAGTTTCTCGGCTTTTTCGGCGTTATACCACCAGAAGTCGGTCTCGCCCAGAGCATAGGGCGGCAGCACTTCGGGGTGCTCGAACATGTCGTAATAGGCGACGGTGTGGCTGGCCTTGTACCATTGCGGCACCCAGAACCGCAGCGCCCGCAGCGCCCGGTCGAGCGCATGGACACGCGGCACCAGCTCTTCGCGGGTGTTCGCCTCTTCGACGAGGCGGATCATCTTGTCGACCGCCGGATTGGCCAGCCCCATCGCGTTGAACACATCCCCCACCGAGGCCGAGCCGAAATATTGCTGCAGGTCGGCGCCCGGCAGCAGGTCTTGGCCGACATGGCTGGTGATCAGGTCGAAGTCATGGCTGCGGCGGCGGTTTTCATATTGCGCGTCGTCCACGCGCTCGTGGACCGCGTCGATGCCGATCCGGCGCAGGTTCTCGACGAAGGGGTTGATGACGCGGTCAAAGGTCTGGCTGTCGTTGAGGATGGTGATGCGCAGCACCTCGCCGGCGGCATTGCGGCGTAGCCCGTCATTGCCCACGCTCCAGCCCGCCTCATCCAAAAGCTTGCCCGCACGGCGCAGGTTCTTGCGGTCGAACTGGTCGGCGCTGGAGACCGGCGCCATCACCGCTTCGTCGCTCAGGATGCCATCGGGCAGATCGGCAGCCAGCGGCTCTAGGATCGCCAGCTCCTCGGCCGAAGGCGTGCCCGAGGCGGCCAGATAGGAGTTTTCCCAGATCGAGTTGACCCGGCTGTAAAGCCCGTAGAACAGCGTCGCGTTCGACCATTCGAAATTGAACGCGAGCCCCAGCGCCTCGCGCAGGCGGATGTCTTGCAGATGCGGGTGGCGCAGGTTGATCAGGAAGGCCTGCCCCGAAGCCACGTCGCCCGAGGGCAGCTCGACCTTCTGCACGAGCCCCTTGGTGAAGGCCGGGAAATCATAGCCCGTCGCCCATTGGATCGAGGAGGCCTCGTTGCGGAAGGTATAGGCGCCCGCCTTGAACGCCTCGAAGGCCGAGTTGTAATCGCCGAAATACTCGATCCGCACGGTGTCGAAATTGTTGCGCCCGCGATTGATCGGCAGGTCTTCGCCCCAATAGTCGGGGTTACGCACCCAGCTGACCGAGCGACCGTCCTTGGAGGCGCCGAATTTGTAGGGCCCGGTGCCGATCAGCGGCACGTCCGAGGCCTTGTCGAGGCTGATCTTGTCGCGCTCGAACTGCGCGCGCGACAGGAGCGGCAAGCCGCCCGCCGCCTGAATGATGTCGCGGCGCGGATAGCCCGGCTGGAAGGTGAATTTCACGCGCCGGTCATCGAGCTTCTCGACCGAGGCAACCTGCTGCGCGAGCACCGCGCGAAACGACGACAGCCCGAAATCCCGGAAGGTTTCATAGGAGAAGACGACGTCATCGGTGGTGGCGAGGGTGCCGTCGGAAAAGCGGATACCCTCGCGCAGGGTAAAGATCGCCCAGTCTTTCGAGGCCGGGTATTCGACGCTTTCGCAGAGCAGGCAATAGGCCTCGCCCACGGTGTCGGCAGTGCCGGTCAAAAGCGATTCATGCGCTGCCGAGGCCCAGGCAGCGGCGCGACCTTCGAGCGTGTAGGGGTTGAAATTGTCGAACCCGCCCGAGGTCCATTCGGAAATCTCGCCGCCCTTGGGCGCCTCGGGGTTCACATAGGCAAGATGGGTGAAATCGGGGCTGTAGCTCAGCGTGCCGAGCGTGGCGACGCCATGGGCAACGATGGTGTCTTCGGCGCGCCCGGCCTGCGTCAGCCCCAGCCAGAGCCCCGCCCCCAGCATCAGCGCCAGCCCCGCGCGGCGCAGCCCCGCCGCCGGGTCCCGCCCCGAAATCGCAATCGCCGCTTTTGCCATGACTTCCCCCTGTGCTTTCCCGCGAAGGTAAAGGGGCGGACGGGCGGGCTTCAAGTTGCTTTCGCGTGAGCCGGGCGTGAGAGCAAAGAAAAAGGCCGCGCCCTGCGGCACGGCCTTTCGCGAAATCTGTTGCGGATCGCTTACTGCAGCGACTGCAGGTAGGTGATCACGTCGTTGCGGTCTTCCGCCTTTTTCAGGCCCGCGAAGGACATCTTGTTGCCCGGGACATCGTCTTTCGGGCTGGCCAGATAGGCGTCCAGACGCTCCAGCGTCCACTCGCCGCCATGGGCGATCATCGCGTCCGAGTAGCCAAAGCCTTCGACCCCAGCGACAGCGCGGTTGACGACGCCATCCAGATGCGGGCCGGTCGCGTTCGAACCGTCGAGCTTGTGGCAGGCTTTGCACTTGCCAAAGACTTTCTCGCCCTTGGCCGCATCGCCTTCGCCGAGAACCAGCGCGACTTCTTCTTCGGCCGCGGCCTCTTCTTCGGCCCCGCCCTCATCAAGCAGGCCGCCCGGCTTGTCGGTCATCATCGCATGCTCGGCGCCTTCGGCACCATGGGCATCCCCACCGATATGGTAAAGCGACCCCGAGACCCAGGCCGCGAGGAGCAGGAACAGGAAAGCGCCCAGCACGCTGCCCGCAACTTTCGTGATATTCATCGTGTTGAACATAGCTCTTCCCTGAATTGGCTGTTCAGTTTGGGGCATGTATCCCGGTTGGGCCGTTCATTTCAAGGTAGATTCTCGGACCGCTAGCGCTATTTCACGACCAACACACCGGTTTTCCGGCCCGATCCGGGCTCAATCGCTCAGGGTTTGAGCGTCGCGAGCCAGCCGATCAGGTCGCGCCGGTCCTCGTCCTTCTTGAGCCCGCCGAAGGACATCGCCGTTCCCGGCAGCATCCGGCGCGGCTTGACCAGATAGGCATCGAGCAGTTCCGGCGTCCAGGCGCCATCAAGCCCGCGCATCGCATCCGAATAGGGAAACCCCTCGACAGAGGCGGTCTTGCGCCCGACCACCCCGTTCAAGGGCGGCCCCGAGACCGTCTGGCCGGTCACGTCATGGCAGGTCGAGCATTTGCGATCGAAGATCACCGCCCCCTTGTCCTGATCGGCCGCAGCCAGATCCAGCGCAAGGGCAGGCATCGCGGGCGCGAAAAGCGCTGCGACGAGGGTAGAAAAACGAAACACGCGGGTCGGTCGATCAAAATGGAACATTTCTAAATTATGGGATTGCCGCGCCGCCGCGACAAGAGGCGCTTGTGCGACACAACGCCCGCCCCACGCGGGAATTTGCCGGTATTGGCGCTTTTCTCGCGCGGCGCGGGCAGTTATAGCGCGAACAGGCGGAAGGAGATTGTCATGAACGCACGCAGGATCGAAGGCATCACGGGGCGCATCGCTTTTCAGGGCGAGCCCGGCGCCTATTCGCATCAGGCCTGCCATGACGCGCGCCCCGACATGGAGGCCGTGCCCTGCCGCACCTTCGAGGATGTGATCGAGATGGTCCGCAAGGGCGAAGCCGATCTCGCGATGCTGCCGGTCGAGAACTCGACCTATGGCCGCGTGGCCGACATCCATCACCTTCTGCCCGAGAGCGGGCTGAAAATCATCGACGAGGCCTTTGTGCGCGTCCATATCAACCTGCTCGCGGTCAAGGGCGCGACGCTCGCCGATGTGAAGACCGCGATGAGCCACACCGTCCTGCTCGGGCAGGTGCGCAACTTCCTGCAAGAGCACGGGCTGCGCCGCGAAGTAGGCGCCGATACCGCGGGCTCGGCCAAGATCGTCGCCGAACAGGGCGACAAGTCGGTCGCGGCGCTGGCCTCGGAACTGGCCGGCGAGATCTACGGGCTCGACGTGCTCGCGCGCCATATCGAGGACAAGCAGGACAACACCACGCGCTTCCTCATCATGTCGCGCCAGCCCGACCTGAGCCGCCGCGCCGGCAAGATGATGACCACCTTCGTCTTCCGCGTGCGCAACATCCCGGCCGCGCTGTACAAGGCGATGGGCGGCTTTGCCACGAATGGCGTGAACATGACCAAGCTGGAAAGCTACATGGTCGAGGGCAATTTCACCGCGACCCAGTTCTACGCCGATATCGAGGGCCATCCCGACGACGAAAACGTCAAGCTCGCGCTGGACGAGCTGCGTTATTTTACCTCGTATCTGGAAATCCTCGGCGTCTACCCGGCCGACCCGCTGCGCGACGAGCGTTAAGCGACGCCGGCGGCGCGGGCGCGGTCTTCCAGCTCGCGGGCGAATTTCGCGACGCGCTCCTCGAACTTGCGATCGAGCCGTTTGCGGCCGAGCTTGGCCGATTGCACCATCAGCCGCGCCGGCAGCGAGCGCGGTTTGACCTCCAGACCGATCACCAGACGGCTGCGCCCCGGCATGGTCTGTACCAGCTCCAGCGTCAGCTCCAACGCGAAGCTCGGCGAGATGGCGAGGTAGTCGAGCCGCGTGGGCGGCGCGTAATGGCGCACATCGGCGATCATCTGGCGGCGCTTGCCGCGCAGCCGAAACGCCACATCCCAGGACATCCCCGCCCCCGGCGCCGCCAGCGTATCAAGCCGCGTCACCTCGGCGCCGCGCCGCCGGGCAGCGGCCTCGAAGCCGGGAAAGTCCGAAAGCTGGGCGAAGACAAATTCCACCGGCGCGGCGATGTCGGTGCGGGTCGAAAATTTCATGTGAAGGCTACTCGTGAGGACAGACGACAGAGGCGATATTCGGGGCGGAGACTGGCCTTAATCGAGCCGATCCGCAAGCCAGAGCCGCAGCAACCAGCCCGCAATCGCACCTTTACGTGGCGCTCGGATCATCGGGTCGGCCCCGGCAAAGACATCGGCGAGCCGACTACGCGAGACCCAGAGCGCGTCTTCGATCTCGGTCGGATCGAGGCGGATCTCGTCCGACACCGCCTCGGCGACGCAGCCCAGCATCAGCGAGGCCGGAAACGGCCAGGGCTGCGAGCCGACATAGCGCACCGCGCCGACCTGCACGCCGGTTTCCTCGACCACCTCGCGGCGCACGGCGTCCTCAAGCGTTTCGCCCGGCTCCATGAAGCCCGCGAGGCAGGAAAACATGCCCTCGGGCCAGCCCGGAGAGCGGCCCAGCAACACCCGGTCGCCACGCGTCACCAGCATGATCGCGACCGGATCGGTGCGCGGGAAATGCTGCGTGCCACAGTCCGGGCAGCGCCGCATCCAGCCCGCCTCGGCCCAGTCCGACGCCACCCCGCAGCGCGCGCAGAACCCATGCGCCCGGTGCCATTCGAACAGCGCACGCGCCGAGGCCGCGAGTTCGGCCTCACGCGGGGAGAGCGCCATCATCCGGCCGCGCAACTCGGCAAAGACAGAGCCCTCGGGCATATCGGGATGGTGCTGTTCGCTCGCATCGAAAAAGGCGCGCGCGTCGGGCAGGTCCACCGCCGGGGTCCAGAGCGAGAGGTTTGCGGCAAAGCGAGGGGCCTCGCCATCATCGAGGCCCAGAAACAGCATCTCGCCCGGCGCATCGGACAAGGCCGGATGCCCCGGCGCAAGCCATTCAAGCCCGCCACCCGCGGCAAAGGCCGGACGGCCACGCCAGAACGGCAGCACCCGCGCCTCGGGATGGGCGGCAAGGCGCACCAGCGCTCCGGCATCGCGACGCAGATGGGCGGCGCGCTCAAGGCCCGATCCGGCGAAGGCTAGCTCTGCACGTGGCGGCATGGTCATGATACCCTCCTGTTCCGAGGCCCAGACTTGGCACGGCGCGCCGGCTTTGGCCAGTGCCGGAACGGCGGCCAGAATGTTGGAAAATGAAAGGTTGTTCTACCTATGGTTGAGCGATATACAGGTTGAACAGAATTTCGATCGCGGCCCATAAACCCCAGCGGCGAAACGAGGGACAGGATATGGCAACCACCTCTGCCCGGGCGCACCCCGGTCAGGATTGCACGGATCGGGTGACGATCGCACTGCGCGTTCTCGAAACGACGGATCTGCACGGCCATATCCACGGCTACGACTATTTCAACGACTGCCTCTGCCCCGCCACCGGCTTTGCGCGCATCGCCACGCTGATTGAACAGGCGCGCGCCGAGGCGCCGAACACGCTCTTGTTCGACAATGGCGATTTTCTGCAAGGCACGCCGCTGGCGCAGTATTTCGGGCTGGCGCGCAGCCTGGCCGCGCATGAGCGTCACCCGATGATCGCCGCGATGAACCTTGCGGGCTATGACGCGGGCACGCTGGGCAATCACGAGTTCGACTACGGGCTCGACTACCTGCAGCAGGTCGTGGCGGGCGCGAATTTCCCGATGGTCAGCGCGAATATGGTGACGCGGCCGGGCCCGACGCCGCAACAGGACGAAACGCTTTTGCCGCCCTGGGTCGTGCTGGAGCGCGAGATGCGGGCCTCGGACGGGGCGCTGCACCGGCTGCGGATCGGGGTGATCGGCTTCCTGCCGCCGCAGACCGAGCTTTGGGCGCGCGATGCGCTCGACGGCAAGGCCCGGACCCGCGCCTATCTTGAGGCCGCGCGCGCCCATCTGCCCGCGCTGCACGCGCAGGGCGTCGATCTGGTGGTCGCGCTGGCCCATACCGGCATCGCGCCGCTGCCCGAAGGGCTCGACCCCGAGAGCAAGGCGCTCGAACATGCGGCGCTGGCGCTGGCGGGGCTTGATAGGATCGACGTGCTTTTGTGCGGCCATACCCACCTGCCCTTTCCCGATCCCGGGATGACGCCAAACGCCGGCATCGACCCGCTGCGCGGCAGCCTTCTGGGCAAGCCCGCGCTCAGCGCCGGACGCTGGGGCTCGCATCTGGGTGTGCTTGACCTGACGCTGACGCAAGCCCCGGACGGGCGCTGGCGCATCGCGGATTTCGAGACCGCCCTGCGCCCGATCCGGATCGGCGGCGCGCCCGACCGCCCCGAGCCTCTGCCCGAGGCGCCCGAAGTGCTCCTGTCGGTCGCCGACGCGCATCAGGAAACGCTGGGCCATCTGCGTCAGGAGGTCGGGCGGCTGACCTCTCCGGTGAACTCGTTTTTCTCGCTGGTCGCCCCAGATCCGATCATGAGCTTTCTGGCCGAGGCGCAGGCGCAGTTCGCCCGCCTGCGGCTGGCCGGGCGCCCCGAGGCGAAGCTGCCGATCCTCTCGGCGGTGGCGCCGTTCAAATGCGGCGGGCGGGGCGGCCCGGGCTATTTCATCGACCTGCCCGCCGGGCCCCTGGTTCTGGCCAATATCGACGATGTCTATGTCTATTCGAACTCGGTGACGGCGCTGCGGCTGAACGGCGCGCAGGTTCGCGAATGGCTGGAACGCGCGGCGGGGATCTTTGCGCAGGTCACCCCCGGTGCGCAGGATCAGCCGCTGATCGACCCCGAGTTTCCCTGCTACAATTTCGACATGCTCTTTGGCCTGAGCTACCGGATCGACCCGAGCCAGCCCGCCCGCTACGCGCCCGACGGGCAGATGCGCGCGCCCTGGGCTCGGCGGGTGGATGACATTCGGCTGAATGGCCTGCCGATCCGCGACACACAGGAATTCATCCTGGTGACCAACTCCTATCGCAGCAGCGGCGCAGGCCATTTCATCGCGCCCGATCATCCCCTCGTACCGCTGGGCCGCCCGGTCCTGAGCCGCGACCTGCTTGAGGACACGATCCGCGCCAGCGCCTCGCTGGCCCCGCGCCCAACCGAGGTCTGGCGCTTTGCACCCCTGCCCGGCACTTCGGCGATCTTCGAGACCTCGCCCCGCGCCGCGCCCTGTCTGCCGCTGGCGGATGGCCCCGAAATGCAGCCGCTTGGGCAGACGACCGAGGGATTCTTGCGCATGCGCCTGTTTTTCGACGCCGAAACTTCTGCGATGCGCACCATTTCCACGCAGTGCGCCTGATTTTTAGGCAACTCCGCCGGGTTTCCGGAACTACCCTAGCGTCACCCCCCTGCCCGAGATTTCCGCGCCCCCGCGCAGGGCGCAGGATCGCCCCTGCAAGCGGCCCCTGGCGGCCGCGTAACCATGACGGGGAGTAAGAAATGTTCGAAGGCAAACTGGGTTTCGGCGCGTCGGCACTGGGGCTGATGCTCGCCATGGCCGCACCGGCGGCAGCGGAAACCGCGATTCATTTCGGGCTGGACTGGAAATTCGAGGGCCCCTCGGCGCCCTATTTCCTGGCGATCGACAAGGGTTTCTACGGTGAAGAAGGCCTGAGCGTCGAAATCACCGAGGGCACCGGCTCGGTCAACGCGATCCCGCCGGTGGCGACGGGCGCAGTTCCGATCGGTTTCGCCGATATCAACTCGCTGATGAAATTCCTCGACCAGAACCCCGACGCCCCGGTCACCGCGGTGATGATGATCTACGACAAACCGCCGTTTGCCGTGGTCGGGCGCAAGTCGCTGGGCATCGAGACGCCGAAAGACCTTGAAGGCAAGATCCTCGGCGCGCCGCCGCCGGATGGCGCCTGGGCGCAGTTCCCGATCTTCGCCGCCGAAAACGACCTTGATGTGAGCAAGATCACCGTCGAGCCGGTCGGCTTCCCGGTGCGCGAGCCGATGCTGGCCGAAGGCAAGGTCGCGGCGGTCACGGGCTTCTCGTTCTCGTCGACGCTGAACCTCAAGCGCCTCGGCGTGCCGCTGGAAGATCAGTCAATCCTGCTGATGGCCGATTACGGCGTCGATCTCTATGGCAACGCGATCATCGTGAACACCGACTTCGCCAAGGCCAATCCCGAGATCGTCACCGGCTTCCTGCGCGCCACCGCGAAGGGCTGGAAAGCCGCCGTGGCCGAGCCGGGCGTCGCCGTCGAGGCGCTGATCAAGCGCAACCCGGCCGCCGATGCCGCGCTGGAAACCGAGCGTCTGCAGATGTCGATCGACGCGAACGTGCTGACCGATTTCGTCAAGGCGAACGGCATCGGCTCGATCGACCCCGAGCGCATGGCCGGTGCGATCGAACAGATGAAGATGGTCTACGAGTTCACCAACACGCCGGATGCGGCGGCCTATTTCGACGCTTCCTACCTGCCGACGGATGGCAGCCTGATGCTCGAATGAGACAAGACGGAAGGGGCCTTCGGGCCCCTTCATTCTGCCTGCCCGCCGAAGAGGTAAAATGAAAAGCTTTCTGGACATCAAGGGCGTGCACCACGCCTATAAAACCCGCAACGGTCCGCTGCCCGTGCTTGAGGGACTCGACCTCGAAGTGCCCAAGGGCGAGTTCTGCGCGGTGGTCGGCCCCTCGGGCTGCGGGAAATCGACGCTGACGCGGCTGGTCTCGGGGCTGATGCGCCCCGATCGCGGCGCGGTGGTGCTGGACGGGCAAGAGGTTTCGAGCCCGCGCAAAACCGTGGGCATGGCCTTCCAGAACCCGGTGATGCTGGAGTGGCGCTCGATCATCGAGAACGTGATTCTGCCGCTGGAGATCGTGGCACCGCGGATGCCGCGCGCCGAGCGCGAGGCCCGTGCCGAAGAGCTGCTGTCAATGGTCGGCCTGAAAGGCTTTGAGAACAAGCGCCCCTCCGAACTCTCGGGCGGCATGCGCCAACGCGCCAGCCTCTGCCGCGCTATCGTGCATCGCCCCGATGTGCTGATCATGGACGAACCCTTTGGCGCGCTTGACAATTTCACCCGCGAAGACCTTTGGCAGACGATGCGCGACCTGCGCGCGGCCGAGCCCTTCACCTGCGTCCTGATCACCCATGACCTGCGCGAAAGCGTGTTTCTCGGCGACCAGGTCGTGGTGCTGACGGGGCGCCCGGCGAAAACGCAATACGTGCTGGATGTCGATCTGCCCGCGGATCGCACGATCGACGTGCTCTACGAACCCAAGGCCGTCGAGATGCTGCACCTCTTGCGCGACCAGATCCGCATTGCACAGGGCCGCGACGGGGAGATGCACTGATGAACGAGAACCTGCAGAAAATCGTCGTGCCGCTGACCGCGATCGTGCTGTTCCTCGCGATCTGGGAGCTGATCGTGCAGGTCAACGGCTGGCCGAATTACGTGATGGCCTCGCCGTCCGACCTGCCCGAAGCCTACGCGAAATACTGGAAACTGTTTTTCACCATGGGCTGGCAGACGCTGTGGCGCACGGTGCTGGGGCTGTTGATCGCGGTAGTGGTCGGCACGCTGCTGGGCATGATCATGGGGTTCTCGCGGATCGCGCGCGACGGGCTTTACCCGCTGCTGGTGGGGTTCAACGCGATCCCGAAGGCAACGCTCGTGCCGGTTCTGGCGCTTCTGTTCATCGGCCAGCATGATTTCAACACGGTGCTGATGGCCTTCCTGATCTCGTTCTTCCCGATCGCGGTCTCGGTCGGCATCGGGCTCTCCACGCTCGAACCCGAGTATCGCGACATCCTGCGCGCGCTCGGCGCTTCGAAATTCACCGTGTTCTGGAAGATCGCCCTGCCGAAAACCCTGCCCGAGTTCTTCGGCGCGCTGAAGGTCGCGGTGACGCTGGCCTTCATCGGCACCAACCTCGTGGAAATCGTCAGCCCGCATGGCCGCGGCCTTGGCGCGCTGTTCAAATCGGGTGAGACCAACGGCGACTATCCCCTGATGTTCGCCGTGCTGATCGCGCTCGCCGCCCTCGGCATCGTGCTCTACTACGCGGTGGTTGCGCTCGAGAAGATCTTTGCCGGCTGGGCCGAACGCCCCGCCCACTGAACCCGGGCAGGGGGACGCTGCCCCCCCGTCCTTCGGACTCCCCCCGGAGTATTTCGGGCTCGATGAAACCCTTCCCTCTTTCACTGAGCCGAAAATACTCCGGGGGTGAATGGCCGTGAGGCCAGAGGGGGCAGCGCCCCCTTTTCCCGTTTTCCCGGCGCACGTCGGCATGTCTTGCGAATCCGGCCGCGCTTGCCTATATCGGGCCGCGAGAGGTTGGCGCGGGCGAGCGCCTCGCCAACCCGGTCAGGTCCGGAAGGAAGCAGCCGCAACGAGCCCCGCTTGGGTCGCTGTCCAGCCTCTCACCCCACCCCCTCGATCGGTTTGACTTGGACGCCCCGCCGACTAGACTGCGGCGGACCCATGAGGAGCGCCCCGATGTCCGATCTGCCCGCCGAACCCCAGACAGCCGCCGGCTATCAGGTTCTGGCCCGCAAATACCGCCCCGCGACCTTTGCCGACCTGATCGGGCAGGATGCGATGGTGCGCACGCTCAAGAACGCCTTCGCCGCCTCGCGCATCGCGCAGGCCTTCATCATGACGGGCATTCGCGGCACCGGTAAAACCACCACCGCGCGGATCATCGCCAAGGGGCTGAACTGTGTCGGGCCCGACGGCAAGGGCGGCCCCACCACCGAGCCCTGCCTTGAGTGCGAACATTGCAAGGCCATCGCCGAGGGCCGCCATGTCGATGTGATGGAGATGGACGCCGCCTCACGCACCGGCGTCGGCGACATCCGCGAGATCATCGAAAGCGTGCATTACCGGGCGGCCTCGGCGCGCTACAAAGTTTACATCATCGACGAAGTGCACATGCTCTCGACCAGCGCCTTCAACGCGCTTCTGAAAACGCTCGAAGAGCCGCCAGCGCATGTGAAATTCATCTTCGCCACCACCGAGATCCGCAAGGTTCCGGTGACGGTTCTGTCGCGTTGCCAGCGCTTTGACCTGCGCCGGATCGAGCCCGAAGTAATGATCGGCCATCTGCAATCCGTGGCTGGCAAGGAAGGCGCGGCTATCGCCCATGACGCGCTTGCGCTGATTACCCGCGCCGCCGAGGGCTCGGTGCGCGATGCGATGTCGCTTCTGGATCAGGCGATCGCGCATGGCGCGGGCGAGACCACGGTCGATCAGGTGCGCGCGATGCTGGGGCTGGCCGACCGGGGCCGGGTGCTTGACCTCTTTGAAATGATCCTGCACGGGCAGGCCGCCGAGGCGCTGGCCGAGTTGTCGGGGCAATATTCGGATGGCGCCGACCCGATGGCGGTCTTGCGCGATCTGGCCGAGATCACCCATTGGATTTCCGTCATCAAGATCACCCCCGAGGCCGCCGAAGACCCGACCGTGCCGCCCGAAGAGCGCGTGCGCGGCCAGGGGCTGGCCGAAAAAGTGCCGATGCGGGTGCTGACGCGGCTGTGGCAGATGCTCCTGAAGGCGATCGAAGAGGTGGGCGCGGCACCGAACGCGATGATGGCGGCCGAGATGGCGGTGATCCGGCTGACCCATGTCGCCGACCTGCCGACGCCCGAGCAGCTGATCGCGAAGCTCGGCAAAGGGCCCAATCCGACGGGCCCCGGCGCGGGCGGTCCGGGTGGCGCGCCTGCGGGCGGGCCTTCGGGCGGCGCGGGGCGCGGCCCGGCGATGGGCGCAGGCCCGGTGCATGGGCTGACGATGCGGTCCTTGGCGCCGGCCCGCGCGCAGGGCGGGGCTGCGGCTGTGGCGATCGCACCGCAGGCCGAGCATCCGCTTGCGCGCTTTGCGACATTCGAAGACGTGGTCGAACTGATCCGGCGGATGCGCGACATGACGCTTCTGGTCGAGGTTGAAGGCCACATCCGGCTGGCGAAATACGCGCCGGGCCGGATCGAGTTCGAGCCGACACCCGACGCCCCGCGTGACCTTGCTGCGCGGCTTGGACAGCGCCTTCAGGGCTGGACCGGCGCGCGCTGGGGGGTCTCGGTCGTGGCCGAGGGCGGCGCCAAAACCATCGCCGAGGCCCGCGACGCGACCTTCCGTGCCGCCGAGGCCGAGGCGCGCGAAAACCCGATGGTGCAGGCGATCCTCGCGGCCTTCCCCAAGGCGAAAATCACCGATATCACCAGCGCCGAGGAGCTGGCCGCCGAGGTCGATGCCGAAGCGCTGGCTCCGGTCGAAGATGAATGGGATCCTTTCGAGGACAATTAAGGAGAGCGCAATGCTGAAAGGTTTGGGCCAGCTTGGCGACATGGCCAAGATGATGAAGGCCGCCAAGGAAATGCAGGAGCGGATGGCGAAACTGCAAGAAGACCTTGGCTCGATCGAGGTTACCGGCGAGGCCGGCGCCGGGCTGGTCACCGCGACCGCCTCGGCCAAGGGCGTGCTGACCGGGCTGTCGATCGACCCGTCGATTCTGCAGGCCTCGGAAAAGGAAGTGGTCGAGGACCTGATCCTCGCCGCGATCAAGGACACGCAGGCCAAGGCCAAGGCGCGCGAGCAGGACGAACAGCGCAAGCTCCTGCGCGAGCTGGGCCTGCCCGAGAACATGGATCTGCCGAGCTGATCGGCGGCCCGACGATGAGCGCAGGTGACGAGATCGAGGCCCTGATCGCGCTGATGGCGCGGCTGCCGGGGCTGGGCCCGCGCTCGGCACGGCGTGCGGTCTTGCACCTGATCCGCAAGCGGGGCGCGCTGATGGCGCCCCTCGCCGCGGCCATGGCCCATGTCGCCGAAACCGTGCGCGAATGCGCGCGCTGCGGCAATATCGCGACCGGCGACATCTGCGAGATCTGCACCGATCCGAAACGCGCCACCGGCGAGCTTTGCGTGGTCGAGGATGTCGCCGACCTCTGGGCGATGGAGCGCGGTCAGGCCTTCAAAGGCCGCTATCACGTGCTGGGTGGCACGCTCTCGGCGCTTGATGCGGTGGGCCCCGAAGAGCTGGGAATCCCGCGCCTTGTCGCGCGCGTCCGCGACGAGGGGCTGGGCGAGGTGATCCTTGCCCTCAACGCCACAGTCGAGGGCCAGACCACCGCCCATTACATCGCCGAGGCGCTCGAAGGCACCGGCGTCTCGATCACCAGCCTCGCGCAGGGCGTGCCGATCGGCGGCGAGCTGGATTACCTTGACGACGGCACGATCCAGGCGGCCCTGCGCGCGCGCAAGGCGTTCTGATGGCGACCAGCCCCGAGACCGAGGCCTTCCTGCGCGAACAGCTGGGCGACCAGATCCGCACCCGCAAGATGTTCGGCGAATACGCGGTCTATGCCGAGGGAAAGACCGTCGCGCTCCTGTGTGACGATGCGCTTTTCGTGAAACAGATCCCCGCGGCGACCGACTATCTCGCCGCCCTGCCCGACGGCCCGACCGAGGGCCTGCCCTATCCCGGCGCACGGATGCATTGGCGTATCGACGCCGACCTCTGGGAGGATGCGGACTGGCTCGCCGGCCTGATCGCCGTAATCGCCCGCGCCCTGCCCGCACCGAAACCGAAACAGCCGCGCAAACGGGCAAAGCCCCAGAGCTGAGGCGCAATCCGCGCCGCCGCCACCGCCGCCCATTGATCCGCCCCGCCCCGCCCGCTATCACGGGGAAAACCCCCTTTCGCGCGAATTCCCATGAACCGTCTTTACCACGTGCCCCTCTCGCCCTTCTGTCGCAAGGTCCGGCTGACGCTGGCCGAGAAGAAGATCGAGGTGGAGCTGGTCGAGGAACGCTATTGGGAGCAAAACCCCGATTTCCTGCGCCGCAACCCCGCCGGCAAGGTCCCGGTGCTGAAGATCGACGGCAAGATGCTGACCGAAAGCCAGGCGATCTGCGAATATCTCGAGGAAACCCACCCCGAGCCCGCGCTAATGCCGAAAGGCGCCGATGCACGCTTCGAGGTGCGCCGGCTCTGCGCCTGGTTCGACGACAAGTTCAACACTGAGGTCACCCGCAAGGTGATGGGCGAGCGGGTCTGGAAGAAGGTGATGAAACAGGGTTACCCGGATTCGAAGACCGTCAAGGAGGGGCTCGGCGCGATCAAGTATCACCTCGACTACCTCGGCTGGCTCCTCGACCAGCGCCGCTGGCTCGCGGGCGACATGATGACGCTTGCCGATTTTACCGCCGCCGCCCATCTGAGCTGCCTCGACTATATCTCGGACGTGGACTGGAACCGCTCGGAAGCGGTGCGCGACTGGTATGCCAAGATCAAATCGCGCCCGGCCTTCCGCTCGCTTCTGGCCGACCAACTGCCGGGCCTTCCGCCCGCCCCGCAATATGCCGAGCTTGATTTCTGATCCCGGCGCGGGGCCGCTCCCGGCTTTCAGTTTGCCCCAAATATCCCGGGGTGAATTGGCCGCGGGCCAAGAGGGGCAGCGCCCCTGCCCCGCCCCGAAAGGAGCGTACCGGTGCAGGATCTGAAATCCCGGCTGATCGACCAGGCCCTGTCCGAAGGCTTCTCCAAGGCGCGCATCTGCCGCCCCGACGCCGTGCCCGAGATCGCCGCGCGGCTGCAGGCCTTTGTCGCGGCCGGGCGACATGGCCAGATGGGCTGGATGAAAGAGCGGATGAGCTGGCGCGGCGCCCCCGACCAGCTCTGGCCGGAGGCACGCTCGGTGATCATGCTGGCCGAGACCTACACGCCCGACGAAGACCCGATGGCGGTGGTCGGCCTGCCCGATCGCGGCGCGATTTCGGTCTACGCGCGCGGACGCGATTACCATGACATCGTGAAGAAGCGCCTCAAGCGCGTCGGGCGCTGGCTGCTGGATCAGGCCGAGGGCGAGGCGATCAAGGTTTTCGTCGACACCGCGCCGGTGATGGAAAAGCCTCTCGGCCAGGCCTCGGGGCTCGGCTGGCAGGGCAAGCACACCAACCTTCTCGCGCGCGATCTGGGCAGTTGGTTCTTTCTGGGCGCGATTTTCACCACGATCGAACTTCCCCCCGATCCGCCCGAAGACAGCCATTGCGGCAATTGCACCGCCTGCCTCGACGCCTGCCCGACCGGCGCCTTTCCCGCGCCCTACCAGCTCGATGCACGACGCTGCATTTCCTACCTCACGATCGAGCACAAGGGCCCGATCGCGCAGGATCTGCGCGCGGCGATGGGCAACCGGATCTATGGTTGCGACGATTGCCTCGCCGCCTGCCCCTGGAACAAGTTCGCCGCAGAGGCGCGCGAGATGCGCTATGCCGATCAGGTCGGGCACCCGCCACTGGCGGAACTGGCCGCACTGGACGACGCCGCATTCCGCGCGCGGTTTTCCGGCAGCCCGATCAAGCGGGTCGGGCGCGACCGGATGCTGCGCAACGTGCTCTATGCCATCGGAAACTCCGGTGATCCCGCGCTGACTGACGCCGCGCGCCCGCATCTTGCGGACCCCGATCCGGTGGTGCGCGAAGCCGCGCAATGGGCGCTCGAGCGGCTGGGGGCTGCGCCATGAGCGACACCGCCCGCGGCATCCTGTTCAAGATCGGCTCGGTCGCGCTGTTCGTCGCGATGTCGGCGATCCTCAAGGCCACGGCGGGCGAAGTGCCCCCCGGCGAGCAGGTGTTTTTCCGCTCGCTCTTCGCGATCCCGATCACGCTGGTCTGGCTGGCGAGCCGGGGCGATCTGCGCCACGGGCTCAAGGTCGCAAGCCCGATGGGCCATGTCTGGCGCGGGCTGATCGGCACCTGCGCGATGGGGCTGATGTTTGCCGGCATCGGCATCCTGCCCCTGCCCGAGGCCACCGCGATCGGCTATGCCGCGCCGCTCCTGGTGGTGATCTTCGCCGCGATGTTCCTCGGCGAAGAGGTCCGCGCCTTTCGGCTGACGTCGGTGGCGCTGGGGCTCTTGGGGGTGCTGATTATCCTCAGCCCGCGACTCTCGGGCGTAGGAGACTCGCGCGCGGCCTTTGGCGCGATGGTCGCGCTGATGGGGGCGGTGTTCGCGGCGCTGGCGCAGATCTTCATCCGCAAGCTGACGAAGACCGAGACCACCTCGGCCATCGTGTTCTGGTTTTCCTGCACGGCAACGGTGCTGTCCTTCGCAACCCTGCCCTTCGGCTGGGTGATGCCGCCGCTCTGGGCCATTGCGCTTCTGGTGCTGGCGGGGCTGATCGGGGGCGTGGCGCAGATCCTGCTGACCTCAGCCTATCGCGCGGCGGATGCCTCAATCGTGGCGCCCTTCGAATATGCCTCGATGCTGATGGCGCTGGCGGTGGGCTACCTTGTCTTCGACGAGGTGCCGACGCTGGTGATGCTGGGCGGCGCGGCGCTGGTGATCGCGGCCGGCGTCCTGATCGTCTGGCGCGAGCGGCAACTGGGGATCGAGCGCGCCCGCCAGCGCCGCGCCATGAGCCCGCCCGGCTGACCACTGCCGGCCATTCACCCTGCGGCACCATGCCCGGTCGCTTTTTCCGGCGAACCGTGCTAGGTTTCCCTCCCGATGGGGATGAAATGGAGGCCAGACATGACCAAGCACATCATCGACCACAACGAGCCCAAGGCCGAAGGCACACGGGTGAAGGAATTCCTCGACATCGACCGCAAAAGCGGCGTGCACCCGGCGGTGAAAGAACTGTCGCAGCGCCCGGCCGACCGGGGCGATACGAAAACCAAGGAATTCCTGCGCATCGAGCGCGGCGAAGAAGCCTGATCCCGGTTTTCCATGAGAAAAGGGCGCGCCCTGCGGCACGCCCTTGATTTTTGGTAGCGCGGGGCCCGCCTGACGGGCCCCCGACGCGATCAGCTACGCACCAGCTTTTCGTAGCTTTCCGCGATGTCGCGGGTCAGCGCACCCACTTCGAAGTGGAAATCGCCGATCTGGCCCACGGGAGTTACTTCGGCGGCGGTGCCGGTCAGCCAGCACTGCTCGAAGCCCGTGAGTTCCACCGGCTCGATATGGCGCTCGTGGACGGTGATGCCTTTTTCCTTGAGCATGCCGATCACAGTCTGGCGGGTGATCCCGTTAAGGAAGCAATCGGGCTTGGGCGTGTGCACTTCGCCGTTCTTCACGAAGAACACGTTAGCGCCGGTCGCCTCGGCCACATAGCCGCGATAATCCATCATCAGCGCATCCGAGCAGCCTTTGTCTTCGGCGGCATGCTTGGACATGGTGCAGATCATGTAGAGACCGGCGGCCTTCGCCTCGGAGGGGATCGTCTTCGGATCGGGGCGGCGCCATTTCGAGATGTCGAGCTTGGCGCCCTTCATCTTGGCATCGCCATAATAGTTGCCCCATTCCCAGGCCGCCACGGCCAGACGCACCGGGTTGTTGCGCGACGCGACACCCATATCCTGCCCCGCCCCGCGCCAGGCCAGCGCACGAACATAGGCATTGTCCCAGCCATTGGCCTTGAGCACGTCGTATTTCGCCTGCTCGATCTGCTCCACGGTATAGGGGATCTGGAAGTCGAGCAGGTTCGCCGATTTGTGCAGGCGCTCCGAATGCTCAACCGATTTGAAGATCTTGCCGTTGTAGCAACGCTCACCCTCGAAGACCGAGGAGGCGTAATGCAGTGCGTGCGTCAGAATGTGGACCTTGGCGTCACGCCACTCCACAAGCTTGCCATCCATCCAGATCTTGCCATCGCGATCATCATAAGCCCCGGCCATTTTATCCTCCTTCGGATCATCCGGTTTTCGAAAGTTGCGCAGATTTGGTCCGCATTGGACATATTATTGCGCGAAATCGACGGATGGGTAACAATTGATTCTTGGAAAGTCAACAAGGCTGACATAAAGTCGGAAAAAAGTGAGAGGAGATCATGGCCGACATTCCGGCGACTGGGGGCGAAACGCTCCTGTTCCTGACCGACGAGCAGCTGCGCAAGGGGATCGAGGCGATGTTCTTCGCCTATCGCGGCTTTACAGCCGACCCGGACAGGATCCTTGAAGAGCATGGCTACGGGCGCGCGCATCACCGCGCGGTCCATTTCATCAACCGTCAGCCCGGGCTGACGGTGACGACGCTGTTGGACGTGCTGGGCGTGACCAAGCAGAGCCTCAACCGGGTTCTGCGCACGCTGATCGAGGACGGTCTGGTGGAAAGCCGCGTCGGCACCAAAGACCGGCGCGAACGGCGCCTGCACCTGACCGACAAGGGCGCGGCGCTCGAACGCGAGCTGTCCGAGGCACAGCGCGGGCGGATGCGCGCGGCCTATCGCGCGGCCGGCCCGCAAGCGGTCGCGGGCTTCCGGCAGGTGCTCGAGGCGATGATGGACCCGCAGCAATTGCGCCATTACCAGTCGATGCGGGACGGCGGCTGATGACCCTTGCCAACGCACCGCATCTGCTGATCGTGGATGATGACGAACGGATCCGGACGCTTCTGCAGAAGTTCCTGATCCGAAACGGTTTTCTGGTGACCGCCGCACGTGACGCGGCGCATGCGCGCAAGCTCCTGACGGCGCTGGAATTCAGCCTGATCGTGATGGATGTGATGATGCCCGGCGAGGACGGGCTGAGCCTCACGCGGGACCTGCGCCGCAAGATCGCGACGCCGATCCTGCTGCTGACCGCGCGCGGCGAGACCCGCGACCGGATCGAGGGGCTGGAGGCGGGCGCGGATGACTACCTCGCCAAGCCCTTCGAGCCGAAGGAGCTGTTGCTGCGGATCAACGCGATCCTGCGCCGCGTGCCGCAAGAGGCGCAAACTGGCCCGAAATATCTGCATCTGGGCGCGCTGCGCTATGACCAGGACCGGGGCGAGATGTGGTCGGGTGACGAGCCCGTGCGGCTGACCGCCACCGAGGGCGCGCTGATGCGGATCTTCGCTGCGCGCACGGGCGAGGTGATCAGCCGCGCCGAGCTGATCGACGAGCTGGGTCGCGACCGCCCGGGCACCAGCGAAGAAGGCGCAGGCGACCGCGCGATCGACGTCCAGATCACGCGTCTGCGCCGCAAGATCGAGCCCGATCCGCGCGAGCCGCGCTATCTGCAGACGGTGCGTGGCATCGGCTATCTGCTGGCCCCGGACTGAGTCGCCCCGCCCCGGCCTGCCCCTGCGGGCCGCCGGGGATTTGAGCACCCCGGCACCGTTAGCGCCGGTCATTCCGCCGCGCGGTGGCCTCAGGCGAAAAATATTCGCGCAATGCGGCAATTAGGCCCCCGGCTCAACCGAATGCATGCTGGACTGACAAGGTTGTGATTGCTAAAGAGCGGCCATGTTCGGCGGCACTTCGGTGCGGCCCGGACCGTCGTATCGGCCTCATTCAGGCCCGGGAAGGGAGAATGCACGTGTCCCACGCAGAAGATAACGCAGGCACCCGGAGGGATTTCCTCTATTTCGCCACCGCCGGCACCGGCGCTGTCGTCACCGGCGCAGCGGTCTGGCCGCTGGTCAACCAGATGAACGCCTCGGCGGACGTGAAAGCGATGTCGTCGATCTATGTCGACATCTCGGGCGTTGAAACCGGCACCCAGCTGACCGTGAAATGGCGCGGCAAGCCGGTGTTCATCCGTCGCCGCACCCAGGACGAAATCGACGCCGCGCGCGCCGTGGACCTGGGCGAACTGATCGACCAGACCGCCGAGAACGCGAACAAGCCGGGCGCCGACGCCTCGGATGAAAACCGCGCTCTGGACGAAGCTGGCGAATGGCTGGTGATGATCGGCGTGTGCACCCACCTGGGCTGCGTTCCGATCGGCAACGGCTCGGGCGATTTCGGTGGCTGGTTCTGCCCCTGCCACGGTTCGCACTACGACACTTCGGGCCGCATCCGCAAAGGTCCGGCGCCGCGCAACCTCGACATTCCGGTGGCCCAGTTCACCGATGAATCGACCATTCTGCTGGGCTGAGGAGGAACTCTATGGCTGGCATCCCGCACGACCATTACGAGCCCAAGACGGGCATCGAGAAATGGTTGCATAACCGTCTTCCCATCGTCGGTCTGATCTATGACACCATCATGATCCCGACGCCGAAAAACCTGAACTGGTGGTGGATCTGGGGCATCGTCCTCGCGTTCTGCCTCGCGCTTCAGATCGTCACCGGTATCGTTCTGGTGATGCATTACACGCCCCATGTCGACCTGGCCTTTGCCTCGGTCGAGCACATCATGCGCGACGTGAACGGCGGCTATATGCTGCGCTACATGCATGCGAACGGCGCCTCGCTGTTCTTCCTTGCGGTCTACATCCACATCTTCCGCGGCCTCTACTACGGTTCGTACAAAGCTCCGCGCGAAGTGACCTGGATCGTCGGCATGGTGATCTATCTCGCGATGATGGGCACCGCCTTCATGGGCTACGTGCTGCCCTGGGGTCAGATGTCCTTCTGGGGTGCCACCGTGATCACCGGCCTGTTCGGCGCGATCCCGGGCATCGGCCCGGACATTCAGGCCTGGCTCCTGGGCGGGCCGGCCGTGGACAACGCCACGCTGAACCGCTTCTTCTCGCTGCACTACCTGCTGCCCTTCGTGATCGCGGCCCTCGTCGCCGTCCACATCTGGGCCTTCCACACCACGGGCAACAACAACCCGACCGGTGTCGAAGTGCGTCGCGGCTCGAAAGCCGAAGCCGAGAAAGACACCCTGCCCTTCTGGCCGTATTTCGTGATCAAGGATCTCTTCGCCCTGGCGCTGGTCCTGCTGATCTTCTTCGCGGTCGTGGGCTTCATGCCGAACTACCTCGGCCACCCCGACAACTACATTGAGGCGAACCCGCTCTCGACCCCGGCGCATATCGTGCCCGAATGGTACTTCCTGCCGTTCTACGCGATCCTGCGGGCCTTTACCGCTGACGTCTGGGCCGTGATCCTGGTCAACAAGATCACCTTCGGCATCGTCGACGCCAAGTTCTTCGGCGTGATCGCGATGTTCGGTGCGATCATCGCGATGGCGCTGGCGCCCTGGCTGGACACTTCGAAAGTCCGCTCGGGTCAGTTCCGTCCGATGTTCAAATGGTGGTTCTGGCTGCTCGCGATCGACTTCGTGGTGCTGATGTGGGTGGGCGCGATGCCGACCGACGGGATCTATCCCTACATCTCGCTGATCGGTGCGACCTACTGGTTCGGCTACTTCTTCGTGATCCTGCCGGTGCTCGGCCTGATCGAAAAACCGCTGCCGATGCCGGCAACGATCGAAGAAGACTTCAACAACCACTACGGCACCTCGGCCGAGTAAGGAAAAGGACTAGGATATCATGAAAAAGCTTCTGATTTCTGCCGTTTCCGCGCTCGTTCTGGGCACCGGTGCGGCGATGGGCGCGGGTTCGGAAGGGCACATCCACGATGTCGCCTTCTCGTTCGAAGGCCCGTTCGGCAAGTACGACCAGCAGCAGCTGCGTCGCGGCTTCCAAGTCTACCGCGAAGTCTGCGCGGCCTGCCACGGCATGAAGTTCGTGCCGCTGCGCACGCTGGCTGACGAAGGTGGCCCGCAGATGGATCCGGCCTGGGTGCGCGCTTTCGCGGCCGAGCTGGACGAAGTCTACGATCCGGAAACCGACGAGACCCGTCCGCGCAAGGAAACCGACATGTTCCCCACCCGTCGCGGTGATGGCATGGGTCCGGACCTTTCGCTGATGGCGAAGGCCCGCGCGGGCTTCCACGGCCCCTACGGCACGGGTATCTCGCAGCTGGTGAACGGCATCGGTGGCCCCGAGTACATCGTCTCGATCCTGACCGGCTACACCGGCGAGGAAGTCGAGATGGCTGGCTCGATCTTCTACGAGAACACCGCCTTCCCGGGCGGCCTGATCTCGATGCCGCCGCCGCTCTCGGACGAACTGATCGAGTATGAAGACGGTCACGAGGCCTCGGTCCATCACATGGCCGAAGACGTCTCGGCCTTCCTGATGTGGGCCGCCGAGCCGAAGCTCATGGCGCGCAAGCAGTGGGGCTTCGTGGGTGTGCTGCTGCTGACGCTGCTGACCACCCTGCTCTACCTGACCAACAAGCGCCTCTGGGCGCCGCACAAAGGCAAGCACGCCTAAGCGTCCGCCTTGGTCTGAACTCGGGAAACGCGCCCTTCGGGGCGCGTTTTTCTTTGCCATGGTAGCGGCACCCCGGATCGACTAATGTGTCCGCAACCAACAGGAGAAACCATGACAACCACCCGCGCCCCGCGCCTCTGTGTTCTGATCGACGCGGACAATGTGCCCGCGCAATACGCAGAAGCCATCTTTCAGGAAATCTCGGGGCTCGGCGAAGCCAGCGTGCGCCGGATCTATGGCGACTGGTCGTCAAGCCGGCTGAGCGGCTGGGCCAAGAAGGTCAACACGCTCGGCATGGTCGCCGATCAGCAATTCTCGAATACCAAGGGAAAGAATGCCTCCGATATCGGGCTGGTGATCGCGGCCATGGACTTCCTGCATTCGGGGCTGTTCGACGGCTTTGTGCTGGTGTCTTCGGACAGCGACTTCACCCGGCTTGCCTCGCGCATCCGCGAACAGGGGCTGGACGTTTACGGCATCGGCGAGAAAAAGACCCCGGAGGCGTTCCGCAACGCCTGCAAACGTTTCATCTATGCCGAGAACCTCGGCGATGAAAGCGCCCCCGCTCCGGCAACCGGCACCGGCGGCGAGGCGGCCCCCGCGCCCCAGTCCAGCAGCGAGAAGCTCCCGCCGAGCAAGGCCATCCCGCTTGTGATCGCCGCTATGAAGCGGATCGGGCTGGAAGAAGAATGGTATTCGCTGGGCCAGCTCGGCCAGTTCATCTCGCAGGCAAATCCCGATTTCGACACCCGCACCTATGGCAGCGCGAAACTCTCGGACCTGCTGAAGAAAACCGGGCGCTTCGAGGTCAAGAAAGGCGAAGGCAACCACCTTCTGGTGCGCGACAAGGCCTGACATCCGGCACGGCGCCCGGGCGTTGACAATCCCGGGCCGACCGCGCTTTCCTTGGTTCATTCGTATCAAGGAATTTCATCATGTCGAACCCGCCGCGTCTGGCCTTGCTGATCGACGCCGAGAACCTCAACAGCACCTGTGCCGACGAGCTGATGCGCCACGCCAGCAAGAGCGGGCAACCAATCATCCGCCGTGCTTATGGCCATGTCGATCACGCGCATGGCTGGACCAGCGTCGCGGGCCTGCGCTTCGTACATGTCAACTCGGCCAAGAATGCCGCCGATATGGCGCTCTGCATCGAGGCGCTGGACCTGTTCCATCGCGGCCTCGCCGATGCGTTCGCGATTGCCAGCAGCGACTCGGATTTCCTGCATCTCGCGCTCTATCTGCGCGAACAGGGCGTGCCGGTTCATGGCTTTGGCGGCAGCGCCACCAAGCCGGAGACCCGTGCGGCCTACAGCAGCTTCACCGAGTTCGGAGGCGAGGTGGCCCCTGTGCAGCGCAAATCCACGATCAAGGCCGAGCTAACCGAGATGATCCGCCAGAATGGCGGGGCACTGAAGCTCACCCGGATCAACGAGCTGATGCGGCGCGCGCGGCCCGAGTTCAAGATTTCGGAGCACCCGACGACCAAGACCTGGCGCAGCTTCATCGCCGCGCATCCGGCAGCCTTCAAGATCAACGGAAGCGGGGCCGACACTTCGGTTCGAACGCTTTAGCGCACCCCGTACCGCGCCAAGAACATCTCGACGGCGCCGTCGATGATGCGGTCGCGGTCGCGCGGGTTACAGCAGCCGCTGACGCCAAAGATCAGCCGGTTGTGGATATCGACCTTGCACAGTTCGGCGAACTGGTCGGCGGCAAGTTCGAGATCGTCGATGCGCAGCTCGCCCTTGGCCACCGCCTTGCCGAGATAATCGACCATGTGGCGGCGCACGACCTCGGGGCCGGAATGATAGAACTCGTGGCCAAGCTGCGGGAACCGGTCGGCCTCGGCGACGCAGAGCCGGTAGGTCTGCAGGGCGAAGGGCGAGGACATGTACTCGATCATCCGCTCGGCGGCAAAGCGCAGCACCTCGGCCACGGGCATCTGCTCGGGCTCGATCAGGGCGGCGGCCTCATCGGCCTGACGCGCGCATTCGCATTTCGCGACCTCCATGAACAGGAGCCGCTTGTCGGGGAAATAGCTGTAGAGCGTGGCTTTCGACACGCCCGCCTCGCGCGCGATGTCGTCGACCGAGGCACCCTCGAACCCGTCACGCAGGAACACCGCCCGCGCGCCCTCGAGCACCTGGTCGAATTTGCGGCCCTTGCGGATCTCCGGCTTGTTGGATTCGACGTCCATCGGTCCTCCTGAACGATATGGTGCAGAATAGCGCGCCCGCGGCACTTCGGGCAAGCTGGAGTGACGTAACGAATATTCGCCCGGGGAGGCCTCAGCCGATCTGGCCGCGCCGACCGCCGGTCTGGGCGCGGTCGAGCAGCAGGTGATCGAGGATGACGCAGGCCATCATCGCCTCGGCCACCGGCACCGCGCGGATGCCGACGCAAGGGTCGTGGCGGCCCTTGGTGATGACCTCGACCTCTTCGCCCGCCGTGTTGATCGAGCGGCGCGGGGTCAGGATCGACGAGGTGGGTTTGACCGAGAAGCGCAGCACGACCGGCTGGCCGGTGGTGATGCCGCCCAGGATGCCGCCGGCGTGGTTCGAGAGGAACTCCGGGCCGTTCGGGCCCATCACGATCTCATCGGCATTGTCGACGCCGGTCAGCTCGGCCGCGGCCATGCCCTCGCCGATCTCGACGCCCTTCACCGCGTTGATCGACATCATCGCGGCGGCCAGATCGGTGTCCATTTTCGCATAGATCGGCGCGCCAAGACCCGCCGGGCAGCCCTCGGCCACCAGCTCGATCATCGCGCCGACGGAATTGTGGTTCTTGCGGATCGCGCCGAGGTAATCGGCCCATTCGTCCACGGCCTCGGCATCGGGAATGAAGAACGGGTTGCGCAGGATCTCCTCGCGGTCGAACCGCGCGCGGTTGATGTGCTTGGCGCCCATCTGGATCATGTAGCCGAAGATCCGCAGACCGGGCACGAGCTGCGCCAGCACCGCCTGCGCGACGCCCCCGGCCGCCACCCGCGCGGCGGTTTCGCGCGCCGAGGACCGGCCACCGCCGCGATAGTCGCGGATGCCGTATTTCTGGTGATAGGTGATGTCGGCGTGACCCGGACGGAACTGGCGCGAGATCTCGCCGTAATCGCGGCTGCGCTGGTCGGTGTTCTCGATCATCAGCTGGATCGGCGTGCCGGTGGTCTTGCCCTCGAACACCCCCGAGAGGATACGCACCTGATCGGGCTCCTGACGCTGGGTGGTCTGTTTCGACTGACCGGGGCGGCGGCGATCGAGGAACACCTGGATGAACTCTTCGGAGATCTCGATGCCGGGCGGGCAGCCATCGACGGTGGCGCCCAGCGCAGGCCCGTGGCTTTCGCCCCAGGTGGTAACGCGGAAGACATGTCCGAAGGTGTTGAAGCTCATGATCGCTCTCCTTTGCCCTCCGATTAGCGGCGCGGGGGCCAAATTCCAAGCGCTTTCCCCTTGCAAGCGCCCGCATCGGGGCTATGTTTCGCGCTACCTCGGGGTGCCGAGGGGCCTCGCGCCCCCGGCTGAGATGCGCAAGCGAACCCGTTGAACCTGAACCGGTTAAGACCGGCGGAGGGAAGGTTTCGGCAATCCACCCGGATTCGCTCCCTGACCCCGCCCGTCAGCAATGGAGCGAATGAAATGAAGAAAACTCTGATGCTTGCGGGTCTTGTTGCGGCTGCCAGCCCTGTGCTGGCCGAAGACAAGCCCGTGCTCACTGTCTATGCGCCCGACTATTTCACCTCGGAATGGGGCCCCGGCCCGAAGATCGAGGAAGGATTCGAGGCGACCTGCAACTGCGACCTGCAGTTCGTGGCGGGCGACGTGCTGCCCCGGCTGTTGCTGGAAGGCGACAAGACCGAGGCCGATGCGGTGATCGGGCTGAATACCGACGTGACCGCGCGCGCGCGCGCCACCGGCCTTTTCGCGCCGCACGGGCAGGACACCAGCGTCCTGACCCTGCCGATCGCGTGGACGGATGAGGTGTTCCTGCCCTTCAACTGGGGCGAAACCGCCTTTGTCTACGACAAGACGAAGCTCGCCAATCCGCCCGCCTCGTTCGACGACCTGCTGAACGCGCCCGACGATCTGAAGATCGCGATCCAGGACCCGCGCAGCTCGATCTCGGGGCTGGCGCTCTTGCTCTGGGTCAAGGCGATCTATGGCGATCAGGCCCCCGAAGCCTGGACGAAACTGGCGCCCAAGGTGCTGACCGTGACGCCCGGCTGGTCCGAGGCCTACGGGCTCTTTACCGATGGCGAAGTGGATATGGTGCTGAGCTACACCACCTCGCCGGCCTATCACATCGTTGCAGAGGGCGACGACACCAAAGCCGCCGCGATCTTTTCCGAGGGCCATTACTTCATGACCGAGCTGGTCGGCCAGCTGCGCACCACCGACACGCCCGAACTCACCCAGAGCTTCATGGATTACATCCTCTCGGACGGCTTCCAGTCGATGATCGCCACCGCCAACTGGTCCTATCCGGCCGTCATCAAAGAGGGCTTCCTGCCCGAGGGCTTCGCCGCCCTGCCGCGCCCCGAAAAGACGCTGTTCTATTCGGAAACCGAGGCCGAAGCCCTGCGCGCCCCCGCGCTTGAGGAATGGCTCGCAGCCTTCGGCAACTGATCCCGGCGGCGCTGTCGGCAAGCCTGCTGGCAGCGCTCGTGCTGGGCACACTCGGCGCGGTGACAATCCGCGCCGGGGGCTTTTCGGCGCTTGGGCCGCGCGACCTTGACGCGCTGTGGTTCACGGTTTGGCAAGCGGCGGTCTCGGCAGTGATCAGCTGCGCGCTGGCGGTGCCGGTCGCGCGCGCCCTGCACCGGCGGCGCTTTGCCGGGCGGGACCTGCTGATCTCGCTGATGGGCGCCCCCTTCATATTGCCGACAATCGCCGCCGTGATGGGGCTGATCGCGGTCTTCGGGCGGCGCGGGCTGGTCAATGGCGCGCTCGACGCGCTCGGCCTGCCGGGCATGACCATCTACGGCGCGCATGGGGTGATCCTTGCGCATGTGTTCTTTAACCTGCCGCTGGCCACGCGGATGGTGCTGCACGGTTGGCAAGCGATCCCGTCTGAACGTTTCCGGCTGGCCGCAAGCCTCGGCTTCGCGCCTGCCGGGGTCACCCGCCATCTTGAACGTCCGATGCTGCGCGCGGTCCTGCCCGGCGCGTTTCTGGCGATTTTCCTTGTCTGCCTGACCTCTTTCGCGATTGCCCTGACGCTGGGCGGCGGGCCCAAGGCGACAACCGTCGAGCTGGCGATTTATCAGGCCTTCCGCTTCGATTTCGATCTTGGCCGCGCCGCCACGCTGGCGCTGATGCAGGTGGGGCTGTGCCTTGGCGCGCTGGCGATCTCGGCGCGGCTGACCCTGCGCGCAGGCTTTGGCGCGGGACTGGATCGCCCGCCGGTCGCTGGCCTCACAGGCGGCCCCTTCACACGGCTGATCGACAGCACGGCCATCGCCGCTGCGGCGCTGTTCCTGCTGGTGCCGATCACCCTGATCCTCGCGCGCGGCGTTCCGGGCCTTGCCGACCTGCCCGCCTCGATCTGGGCCGCCAGCGCCACCTCGCTCGGGCTCGCGGCCGCCTCGACGGTGCTGACGATCCTGCTCGCGCTGCCGCTGGCTCTGGCCGCACCGCGCACCCGCTGGGCCGAGGCCGCCGCGATGCTCCCGCTCACCGCCTCGGCGCTGGTGATGGGCACCGGGCTTTACCTGATTGCACGCCCCTTCGTCGCCGCCTCTAGCCTCGCGCTACCGGTCACGCTGATCGCGAATGCGGCGCTGTCGCTGCCCTTCGCGGTGCGGCTCCTAATCCCAGAGGTGCGCGTGCTGCAAGCCGATTACGACCGGCTCGCGGCATCGCTGAACATGAGCGGCTGGGCCCGCCTGCGGCTCCTGACGCTGCCGCGCCTCGCCCGCCCATTGGGTTTTTCCGCAGGGCTCGCCGCCGCCTTCTCAATGGGAGACCTCGGCGTCATCACGCTGTTTTCCGACGGCCGCACCCAGACCCTGCCGCTTGCGCTTTTCCAACTGATGGGCGCCTATCGGATGGATCAGGCCGCCGCCGCCGCGACGCTGCTGATCGCACTCACCTTCGGGCTCTTCTGGCTTCTGGATCGGATCGGACATCATGCTGACCCTCGATAACCTCCGCCTCGAACAGGGTAGCTTCCGCCTCGCCGCCGATCTCTCGGTTGCCACCGGCGCGCGCGTCGCGGTGATCGGCCCTTCAGGCGCGGGAAAATCCACCCTGCTCGCGGCGATCACGGGGTTTCTGGCGCCCGCCTCGGGCCGCATCCTCTGGGCCGGGCAAGACATCACCCGCACCGAGCCGGGCGCGCGACCGCTCTCGATCCTGTTTCAGGATCAGAACCTGTTCCCACATCTGAGTGTGACGCAAAACATCGGCCTTGGCCTCGATCCGCGCTTGCGGCTCTCACCCGCCGATCACGCCCGCATCGAAGCTGCGCTGGAACGGACCGGCCTCGCGGGCCTCGGCCCTCGCAAACCCGCCGAGCTGTCCGGCGGGCAGCAAAGCCGCGTGGCGCTCGCGCGCACGCTTTTACGCGCACGCCCGCTTCTGTTGCTCGATGAGCCCTTCTCGGCGCTCGGCCCCGCGCTCAAGGCCGAGATGCTCGCGCTGACCGCAGAGCTTGCCGCCGAGCAGGGCACGACCCTCCTGATGGTCACACACGACCCCGAAGACGCCGCCGCGCTCTGCCCGCAGACACTCCTTGTGGCCGAGGGTCTCGCCCATCCGCCGCAAGACACCGCCGCACTTCTGGCGAACCCGCCGCCCAGCCTGCGCGCCTATCTCGGCGCCTGATTTCATCGAGCGAAAAATACTCCGCCGGGTGAATTTGCCGTCAGGCAAAGAGGGGGCGCGCAGCCCCCTCTTCCGGTCTCAGTAGATCACCACCGAGCGGATCGACTCGCCGCGATGCATCAGGTCGAACGCCTCGTTGATCCGTTCCAGCGGCATGGTGTGGGTAATCATCGAGTCGATCTCGATCTTGCCGTTCATGTACCAGTCGACGAATTTCGGCACATCGGTACGGCCCTTGGCGCCGCCGAAAGCCGTGCCTTTCCAGACCCGGCCAGTGACCAGCTGGAAGGGCCGCGTGGAAATCTCGGCCCCCGCCGGCGCCACGCCGATGATGACCGACACCCCCCAGCCGCGATGCGAGCATTCCAGCGCGTCACGCATCACCTTGGTGTTGCCGGTCGCATCGAAACTGTAATCGACGCCACCGATCTGGTCCTTTTCCGTCTTGGTCAGGTCCACGATCGCCTGCACCACCGAGCCCTCGATCTTCGAGGGGTTCACGAAATGGGTCATGCCGAATTTCTTCGCCATCTCGGCCCTGGAATCGTTCAGGTCGACGCCGATGATCATGTCAGCGCCCGCCATCCGCAGGCCCTGAATGACGTTGAGCCCGATCCCGCCCAGCCCGAACACGGCGGCGGTCGAGCCGATCTCGACGCCGGCGGTATTGATCACCGCGCCGATGCCGGTGGTGACGCCGCAGCCGATGTAACAGATCTTGTCGAAGGGCGCGTCATCGCGGACCTTGGCCAGCGCGATCTCGGGCATCACCGTGTGATTGGCGAAGGTCGAGCAGCCCATGTAGTGATAGATCGGCGTGCCATCGAGCATCGAGAACCGCGTCGTGCCATCGGGCATCAGGCCCTGACCCTGCGTATTACGGATCGCGGTGCAGAGGTTGGTCTTGCCCGACAGGCAGCTCGGGCATTCGCGGCACTCGGGCGTGTAAAGGGGAATCACGTGGTCGCCGGGCTTCAGCGTGGTCACGCCGGGCCCGCAAGCCACCACGACACCCGCCCCTTCATGGCCCAGAATCGAGGGGAAGATGCCCTCGGGGTCGGCTCCCGACAATGTGAACTCGTCGGTGTGACAGATGCCCGTGGCCTTGATTTCAACCAGAACCTCGCCCTCTTTCGGGTCCTCAAGGTTCACTTCCATGATTTCCAAGGGTTTTCCGGGGGCAAGCGCCACTGCGGCACGGGTTCTCATTACAATGTCCTCCATGTATGATTTGGCCGAAAGCCTGCCCTTGAGCGGGCTCAAAAGCAAGGAATGGGTGCGACCAGATGTTGAGAGTTTACGTCATTGCCGCCGCGGTTTTGCTTGCGGCCTGCCAGCCAGCGCCTCACCAAGAGGCTCCGGCGCCGGTGCTGCCCGCGCCGCAACTGACCCCGCCCGTCACCACCACCGCCGGCGGCCTCGAAGAGCGTCAGCCCGACACCTGCCATGCCGCCGATTACCTCTCGGTGCTGGGCCAGCCGCGCAGCGCGCTCGATTACCTCGTGATCGACCGGCCCTATCGCATCGTCGAATGGCGCGGTTTTGAGGATCAGAACTACAACCCGCAGCGCGTCGTGTTCCGTCTCGATGCCGCTGGCAACATCTGGAACATCGATTGCGGCTGAACCGGCCCCTTACGCTTCTGGCGCTGATCTTCGGCGCGGGCTCCGGGTGTAGCCTCGGACAACCTGCGCCGGTGCCGCCCGAACCGACGCCCAATCCGGTGCTCGGGTCCAGTTGCGGGGCCGAGGATTTGCAGGATCTGCTCGGCCAGCCCGCCGAACGGCTCGCCACGATGAAACTCGCCGCCCCCACACGGATCCTGCGTCCCGGCATGGCGGTGACGATGGATTTCGTGCCGGAGCGGCTGAATATCGTGATCGGCGAGGACGGGCTGATCGAGGCCGTGCGCTGCGGCTAGGCCCCGGCCTCAGTCCTTCTTGTAATCGTCATGGCAGGATTTGCAGGTCACGCCGACGCGCTGCACCGAGGCCTGCACCGCCTCGAGCGAGCTGGTATCAATCGCCATCGAGGCCTCGACCAGCGCCTCGGCCTTGGCCGAAAACGCCGCGAAATCCTTCCAGATCGCATCCTTTGCGTCAGACGCCGGATCATGCGCCTCTTTCTCGAAGAGCGGCGCCACGGTCACCGCGGCGGCCTGCACGCCCGCGGCCGCCTCCGCCGCCTGCGTCGGGCTGTAATCGAGCGTGCCCTTCGCCATGTTGCCCAGCACCTTCATATGGGTGCGGAACTGCTCCATCGTGTCGATCCGGGCCTTCACGTCAGGATTGTTGACCATCTCCTTGGCCAGAACCGCCCCGGCGAACGGAGCCGAAACGGCGGCAACAAGGGCAAGAACGGCAAGCGGGCGGGCATGATGCATGGGAAATCTCCTTCGGGTTGCCCGAAAGATAGCGCGCGCCTGCGGCAAGGTCAGCCCGTGGCGGGGCGCAGGGCGCTAAAATTCGCGTGACCCGGCGACGAGAGGCTGAAATGCGAGGGGATAATGCCCCGGCGGCGCGAACTGGGTGGGGGCTATTGACCGCACCGCCGGGGACTTAGCGATTTCCGCTGTCTTCTTTATCGCGGTCGAGTTGGGCGGTTTTCGGCAGCGATCACGACCATTCATGGGTCATTTTCGGGCAAAATCTCGTCACACGGGCCGGGCGCGGGGCTTGAACCGATGCGGGCTTGATTTGCCCTCGCACCGATGTACCCTTTTCCCATGACCGTTCAGAACCCGCCTCCGTTTCCCAATTCCTCCGGCGCGCCCACGCAGGTCGCCTTCGACCGGATCGAGTTGGGCCGCATTCTCGGCCTTTACGGGCGGATGGTGGCGGCGGGCGAGTGGCGCGACTACGCGATGAGCTTCCTGCGCGACCGCGCGGTGTTTTCGGTGTTTCGCCGCGCCGCCGAACACCCGCTGTACCGCATCGAGAAAATCCCCGCGCTGCGCCAGCGTCAGGGCCAATATGCGGTGATCGGGATGGACGGACGCGTGCTCAAGCGCGGGCATGAACTGGTGCCGGTTCTGGCCGTGCTCGAACGCAAGCTGATCCGCCCGATCGACTAGCGCGGGGCGCAGCGGCTTGTCTTGAACCCGCGCAATGCTTTATCAGCGAACGCAACGACGGCGGCGCCAGGCAAGGCGCCCCAGATCCAAGCGGAGCGCCCCTTCATGGCCAAGGCAAAATCCGGCACATCTCTGACGCTGCGCGAGCGTCTGCAGGACTGGACGGTCGCCCTGGTCGTGGGCCTGCTGCATCTCTTGCCCTATCGCTGGCGGGTGCCGCTGGCGGGGTGGCTCGCGGCAGAAATCGTGGCGCCCCTGACCGGCATGCGCCGTCGCATCGCCACCAATCTCGCGCTGGCACGCCCCGACCTGCCCGAGGCCGAGCGCCGCCGCCTGATCCGCGCGGTGCCCGACAATCTCGGGCGCTTCATGATCGAGCTGTTCTCGCCGCGCGATTTCCTGAGGGTCGTCGCCGAGACCCCGTTCGAGGGCCCCGGCCTTGCCGCGATCGAACAGGCCACCGCCGAGGGGCGCGGCGTGATCGCGGTCTCCGGGCATTTCGGCAATTACGACGTGTTTCGCTCCGGCATGATCCAGCGCGGCTACAAGGTCGGCGGGCTCTATCGGCCGATGAACAACCGCGCCTTCAACACCCGCTACGTGCGCACCATCGAAACGCTGGGCAAACCGCTGTTCCGGCGCGGCCGGCAGGGCTTTGGCGAGATGCTGCGCTTCCTGCGCAAGGGCAACATGCTGGCTATCCTGCATGACCAGCACATGGGCAAGGGTGAACCGCTGAGCTTCTTCGGTCAGCCCGCCTATACGGCGCTGTCTGCGGCGCAGCTGGCGCTGAAGCATGACGCGCTCCTGGTGCCGGTCTACGCGGTGCGCCAACCCGACGGGATCTCGTTCAAGGTGGTTCTGGAAGAGCCGATCGCGCATAGCGACGAGCGCACGATGATGCAGGCGCTCAACGACAGCCTCGAGGCGCGGGTGCGCGCGCATATGGGCCAGTGGCTCTGGACGCATCAGCGTTGGAAAACGCAGGAGCGCGAGAAACGCAAGGCTCGCAAGGGCTGAGGCCCGGCAAACTGATGCGGAACGGGCATCCGGGTTTGCGCGCGGGCACAAAATCTGCGACAGGAAGTGCGAGATTTTTGCCGGGCGCGCTTTGCGCCCGCCCGACCGGAGACCGCCATGACCTCGCCTTCCACGCCCCCCTTGCCGCGCGTCGTCTCGATCGGGTTCAACAAATGCGGCACCCGCTCTCTGGCCGAGCTGTTTCGCGGCGCGGGGCACCGGGTCATCCATCACAAGGTGCGCGACCGCTGGCCGGTGCCGCGCCGCATCGGCCGGGTGATGAAGGACAACCTTGCCGAGGGCCGCAAGGTCTTCGACAGCGTCGAGAATTACACCTTCTATTGCGATCTGATGATCAATGACGGCACCGAGACCTGGGAGGGCGCGAGCGCCTTCCGCGAGATCCTGCGCGACTATCCCGACACGATCCTGCTGATGAACCTGCGCGACCGCGAGGCCTGGATTGCCTCGCGGCTCAAGCATGGCCATGGTGAATTCGCGCAGCGCGAGCTGAAGGCGCGCGGGCTGAGCGACATGGAGGTTCTCAAGGACCAGTGGCGCGCGGAATGGGACGCCCATCTGGCTGATGTCCGCGGCTTCATGGAGACCCATCCGGGCCGCTACCTTGAATTCAACCTCGACACCAACACCGCCGAGGAACTGGCCGCCTGGCTGCCGGAATACCGCCTGAACCCGGCCGATTTCCACGACATCGGCCGCAGCCGGGGCCGCAAGATGTCGGGCTTCACGCGCTGGCTCAAGCGCACCGTGTCGCATCTGCGCCCGCGCTTCCTGCGCTGAGGAGCTGCGATGATCATCAGCCACGCCCATCGCTACATCTTTCTGCACAACCGCAAGACGGCGGGCAGCTCGATCACCGTATCGCTGGCGCGTGGGCTGGGACCGGAAGACCTCCAGATCAGCGGCCTGCCGGAAACGCTGGCGGCGGGCATCGCCCTGACGCCGCGCGTCCTGCGCGAGGCGAACCGGCACGCGCACGGGCTCTTGCCACTAGCAAGGCTGGTCAGCAAGCGTGGCTATGCGCGTCTGGTTGCGCGCTCGCTCGACCATGCCTATCGGCCGCTCCTGGGGCGCAAGCCACCGCACAGCCCCGCCGCCACGCTGGCGCGCGCCTTCCCCGAGGCATGGGCCAATTACGCCAAGATCTGCGTCGTGCGGAACCCCTGGGACAAGACCGTCTCGGATTACTTCTGGCGCATCAAGCGGCTGAACAGGGCGCCCAGCTTTCCCGAATACCTGCGCGCACTTGAGGCCGGGAACAGCCTGGGCGGGATCGTGCCGCTCGAATTTCACGACAACTGGCCGCTTTACACGATCGACGACCAGATCGTGGCCGATCACGTGGTGCGCTACGAAACCCTGATCGAGGGGATGCAGGGCGCGCTCGATGCGATCGGGCTGGGCTGGGATGGCTGGCTGCCGCGCGCCAAGACCGGCACGCGCAAACATTCGCGTGGCACAGGCGGCTATCGCGAGATGTATGACGCCGATACCGCCGCCATCGTCGGGCGGCTTTATGCCAAAGAGGCCGAGACCTTCGGCTACCGCTTCTGACACGCGGGCTTCTGCGTTGCGCGCC
Organism: Pseudothioclava arenosa; assembly: GCF_002358085.1. Lineage (GTDB taxonomy): Bacteria > Pseudomonadota > Alphaproteobacteria > Rhodobacterales > Rhodobacteraceae > Pseudothioclava > Pseudothioclava arenosa. The sequence goes on along the minus strand of NZ_NTJD01000001.1, from coordinate 291,765 downwards.
GTGGTGCCTCCGGTGTAGGGATACAGCCATTCCGCCGCGCCGGCACATGAAGGACGATTTCGCATGAAGAAACAGGTCATCTGCATTCGCTGGGGCGAGAAATACGGCGTCGATTACGTGAACCGCCTTTACGCGATGGTCGCGCGCAACATCACGCCGCCCTTCGACTTCTATTGCATCACCGATAATTTCGACGGGCTCGCCCCCGGCATCAAGCCGATCGCGCTGCCCGATCTGGGCTGCGAGATGCCCAAGGTGCGTCAGGGCATCTGGGGCAAGTCGCGGCTGTGGCGGCCCGATCTGGGCGGTCTCACGGGGCCGGTTCTGTTCATGGATCTCGATCTGGTCATCACCGGCAATCTCGACGGGTTCTTTGAACATGGCGACCCCGAGGACGTGATCCTGACGCGCAACCCCAACACGCCCTTCGAGCGGCTGGGGCAGACCTCGCTGTTCCGCTTCCCGATCGGCAAGCTCGAACCGCTGCGCGCCGAATTCCTCGCCGATCCGCAGAAGACCGCCGAGACCTATGTCTTCGAGCAACGCTTCGTGACGCGGCGGGCGCCGGGCGGGGTGACGTTCTGGCCCAAGGGCTGGGTCGCCACGTTCAAATGGCATTGCGTGCGCCAGTTCCCGCTGAATTTCTTCCTGCCGCCCAAGCTGGCGCCGGGCACCAAGGTGGTGATCTTCCCCGGCGGGCTCAATCCGCCCGACGCGATTGCGGGGCGGTGGAACGTGCGCACCCGCGTGATGGGGCGGCTTGAGCATATCAAGGCGGGGATGCGCGGCGAGCGCGAGGGCAGCCTGTTTCGCCACATCCGCCACTTCATCCTGCCCGCGAAATGGGTCGAGGACGCCTGGCGCGAGTGATCAGCCCAGGAGCCGCGCGGCGCAATCGCGCGCAAGGGTGTCTTCGATCAGGTCAGCCTCGATGCTGCCCACCGTGCGCAGCACCTTGCGACGATATTCGTCGGTCTTGGCGACAAGGTTCGGGCCGCGATTGATCTTGGCATCCAGATCCGCCTGCGAGCGCGTGTAATAGTGGTTCAGCTGCACGGCGGCGGTCGAGTAGAAGCCCGGCTTGTCGCGCTCGGCAAAGCTGCTTTTGTGGCCCGCGTCATTCCAAGTGTCCTGCGTGCCCTCGGTCTCCATCGAATGGATGCGCAGCGCGCTCAGCCGGCAGGGATCGACCAGCATCTTGAAGGCGCGCAGCCCCGGTGCATCGCCCATCGGGTCGCGCGCCCGCATCAGGTAGTTGCGCAGGACCCCGCCTGCGGGCGGCGTGGCATGGCCCGAGGTGCCGAACATGTGCCAGGGCAGCGAGACATTGGGAATATCGCCCAGCGGCGCCAGCGCCACGTCGAAACTGTCGCCCCCCGTCGGGATCAGGAATTCATCGACGTCGATGAAGGCCATCCAGCGATGCGCACCGCCGAAATTTCCCGCCGCATGGGCATAGGCCAGCACCTGATTGTGGATCTCGCGGCCAAGCCGGATATCGCTGAGCCGCTGCGCCCAGGGGATCACCGTCAGCGCCTCGGGCGGCAGAGCCGCGCGCAGCTCGGCCAGCGTGTCGTCCTGGCTCGCGTCGTCGTAAATGTAGAAATGCCGCGCGCCGGCTGCGTGGTGCAACCGCGCCCATTCGCCGATATAGCGCGCCTCGTTCTTGACGATCGCGACAATCGCCAGCCCCGCCCGCCCCGGCAGCGCCTTGGGCGCGGTCAGGCCGAGCTTGGAAATCTTGGCGCGGCTGAGCAGTTTCTTCAGCATGGGCCCTCCTGGTGGCCGGAACGCATCAAGGCAAAGCCTCGCCCCACTCTAGGCGTGAAACTCTTTCGAAAACAGATCGGGATGACGGGCGCACAGGCGCACCAAATCGCGATAGCGCGCACCACGCAGACGGGGGTTTGCCCGCGCGCATTTGAGGAATTCGATCGCAGCCGGCGGCAGGCTCTCATTCTTGCGCGGCGGCACCACGATGCCTGCGATCCGCTCCTCGCTGACACCCGCCAACTCCAGCAGATAGCGCCCCATCAGTTTGCCCGGCCCGATCTCATCCGCCATATCAAGGGTCTTGAGGCGTTCGCCCAGAAAGCCACGCAACTCTTCGACGATGCGCGCGGGCCCGCCGAGGTCGTCGTGCTTGACCGCCCAATCCGCGAAAGGCTCCGTCACGCGCCGCATCTTAAAGGCCTGATTATAGGCGCTCACGCGCCAAGGTGCCGGGTCGCGCGTGTAGAGCACATAGGTCACCTCATAGCCCGACAGCGCCGCATCGAGCCGCTTGACCCAAGCAGCACAATCGACGCCGCCCGGCGGATCAAAGATCTTGCCGGATTCGATCCCGACCATGTTTTCATCCGAGATCAGCAGGGTCTCGAAATCCATCGCGTCGATCTTGCGCACCATCTCGCGCATCGCCACGCCATGGCGCCATTTGAACCAGAACTTGCCGCCGCTGCGCATATAGCGCAGCGCGTTCTTGCGCAGTTTCAGGGTCAGTTCGTCCTTGGGCGAGACCGCGACGCCCGGCCCCAACCTGTCAGCATTGGCCGCAAGCATCGCCTGGATCGTCGTCGTGGCGGTCTTGGGAAATCCGAGATGCACGACGAGGCGGCGCTTTCCGGTGGCAGTCGGGGCGGAAAACAGCGGAGATGACGACATCAGTTGTCCTGCAAAGCTTAAGTCGCGCGCACAATACCGATTCCGGCCAGCGCGTCCAGTTGGCAGACGGCCTCATGCCCGATTTCGTTCAGCCCCAGCGGCGCAGGCCCAGATACGCGCCCTCACCTGCGGCGGAGATGCGGGCGCGGGCTTCGGCGATGGGCTCATAAGCGACGCTCATGGTGTGGCCGTTCGCATGGATCAGGGTCTCGGCGTCACAGATCAGCGCGACATGGCCTTTCCAGAACATCAGATCCCCGCGTTCAAGCGGCACGTCCTCGGCCAAGGGCGCGCCAAGGCCCTGCCATTGCTGGTCGCTGTCGCCCGGACAGGCGCGCCCGCAGGCGGAAAAGGCGATCTGCACCAGCCCCGAACAATCAATCCCCTCGCGCGAGTTGCCCCCCCAGAGATAGGGCGTGCCCAAGAGGCTTTCGGCCACGGCGACCGGGTCCTGCGCCCAGTCGCCCAACGCACGCAGATGCTGGCGCGGCACGAACCCCAGATCGGTTTCCATCAGCGGGCCTTCGTCATCGAAGACGGTCAGCCGCGCGCCGAGGCTCAGCCCCATCACCTCGCCACGCTTGATCGAGGCCTCGCGGTAGATATGCGTGGCGGGGGCGACGACCCAATGCGTGGCCGCCTCGGGCCGGCCCAGCGCGGCCGAGGCAACCCAGCCGCAATAGCCATCGGCCGCAGCCCGCACGAAGGTCCAGGCCATGCGCCGCTCGATGATCAGCACATCCGCCCCGAACAGAAGCTGCCGGTCGCGCGCACCGTCAGGGGCGGCGCAGAGGTCGGTCACGGGCTGAATAATGCGCGCAGGCTCGCCCTCGGTGAAGACCAGCGCCTCAACCTGACCACGCAGCGAAGCATGGGCGATGCGGCCGGAAAACGGCGTAAGACGACGATCGCGGGCGGTCATCAGGCGCCCTCACCGGACAGGATCGCGGCCTCGATCGCGGCGAGGATCGCGCGCGCCCCCTGCCCTACGCCGCCCTTAGGGCGACCGGGTGCGGCGGCGGGCTGCCAGCCGTAGATATCGAAATGCGCGAAACGCGCGGTTTCGGTGACGAAACGGCGCAGGAAGAGCGCCGCGGTGATCGAGCCTGCCATGCCGCCCAACGGCGCGTTGTCGAGATCGGCGATCGCAGGCTCGATCAGGGTCTCGTAGGGCGCCCAGAACGGCATCCGCCAGAGCGGGTCGGCCTGCGTCGCAGCCCCCGCCGCCAACGCGCCCGCCAGTACTTCGTCATCGGTGTAGAAGGGCGGCAGATCGGGGCCCAGCGCCACCCGCGCGGCCCCCGTCAACGTCGCCATGCAGAAAATCGCGTCGGGGCGCGCCTCATCGGCGAGGGCCAGCGCATCGGCCAGCACCAGGCGCCCCTCCGCATCGGTATTGTTGACCTCGACGCTCAGCCCCTTGCGCGAGACCAGCACGTCTTGCGGCCGGAACGCCGCCCCCGACACCGCGTTTTCGACCGCCGGGATCAACACGCGCAGTTGCAGCCGCAGCCCCAGCCCCATGATGATCCGCGCAAGCCCCAGCACCGTGGCCGCGCCGCCCATGTCCTTTTTCATAAGCCCCATCGACGAGGCGGGTTTGATATCGAGCCCGCCGGTGTCAAAACAGACCCCCTTGCCGACCAGCGTGACCCTCGGCCCGGCCTCGCCCCAGCGCAGGTCGATCAGGCGCGGCGCGCGCGGCGAGGCGCGCCCGACCGCATGGATCAGGGGGAAGTTGTTGGCCAGAAGCGCATCGCCCTCGGTCACCTCGATCGCGGCGCCGAAGCTGGCGGCAAGGGCGCGGGCAGCGGCCTCCAGCTCATCGGGGCCCATGTCGTTCGCAGGCGTGTTGATCAGGTCGCGCGTCAACGCCTCGCCCGCGACAAAGGCCTCAAGCCGCGCGGCATCGACGCCCTCGGGGCAGACCAGCCGGGCCTTGGGCGCCTCAGCGGGTTTGTAACGGGAATAGCGATAGGTTTCCAAGAGCCACCCCAGCGCCGCTTCAAAGCGGGCCGCCTCGGGCAGGTGATGGAATTGCCAATCGCCTTCGGGCAGGGTCGAGACAGCCTTGGCCAGCGCAAAGCGCACCCGCGCCGGGGCCTTGGCCGGGCCAAGCCCGATCAGCGCGGCGACAACATGGCCCTCGGCATCCGGCAAGAGGCAGGTTTCGCCCGCACGACCGGAAAACCCTTGTGCCAGCGCCCAGTTGGCATGGGCCGTCGGCAGGTCGTCCAGCGCCTCGGAAAGATGATCTTGCGGCACAACGATCAGGGGCAGCGCCGCGTCTGACGCGGTAACAAAACGCAATTCGGGATGGTCGAGGGGGTAGGCGGCGGGCATCGCTCTCTCCGGCTGTTTCCGCGCCAGCCTAACGCAGCAGGCGCGACCCGCAAGCCCCCGTCAGACACCCATATCCGCCAGATCCCAGACCGCCGTCAGCCCGCGATCGCCGATCCGCATCAGCCGTGCCAGAACGGCCGCCGTCGCCGGCCCGTTTTCCTGCTGCACACAGTCGATCAGATCGCGCGCGACCCGCGCCAGCATCGGTAGTCCGACCTGCCGCGCCAGAGGCAAAAGCCCCTCGATCGCCGCCTGCAACGCGTCACCGCTTCCCGTTCGAACCAGCCGCTCAACGATGCTGAGCTGCACCGCGAGATCCTCCATCGTCGCGGAGATCAGTTGCTCAGCCCCGGCAGGCCCCAGCTTGGCGTAAAGCGCGATGATCCGGTCGGAATCGAGCCGCACCCCTTCTTCCCAATTGCATTGAGTGACCTGCGCCACCTCTCACCCTCCTTCACCCAAAGGCCCACCACGGCCCGTCCTTGCCGCACAGGCTGCGTGCAAGGTCTCAAGAATTCCTTTCCGGCCCGCACAATTCCCTGCGTAAAACCCCTCGAAATTTCTGAAACTGCGCCCTATCTATCTCCGAGCGAACCTGGAGGACCCCATGAAGGAACACGTCAGACCCCTGCCGAGCTATCTGGTGGAGCGTTATCAAGGCTGGCAGGCCACCACCTACACCGAGAACCGCGCCTGGTATCGGCGCCTTGCCGATGAAGGGCAGCGCCCCCGCGCGATGGTGATTTCCTGCTGCGACTCGCGTGTTCATGTGACCAAAATCTTTGGCGCCGATCAGGGTGAATTCTTCATTCACCGCAACATCGCCAACCTCGTGCCCCCCTATAACCCCGATGGCGATCACCACGGGACCTCGGCGGCGATCGAATATGCTGTGCGTAACCTCAAGGTCGCACACTTGATCTTGTTGGGCCACTCCAATTGTGGTGGCGTAGCGGGCTGCTGCGCATTGTGCGAAGGCAACGCTCCCGATCTGGAAACCCCCGACTCCTTCGTCGGCACCTGGCTGAACCTGCTGCGCCCCGGCTATGAGCGCGTCAAGGACATCCCCGAAGCGCAGCGTCAGCAGGCGCTGGAGGAAGAGGCGGTCAAGATCAGCCTTGAAAACCTGATGACCTTCCCCTTCGTGCGTGAAGCCCTCGATGACGACCGGATGACGCTGCACGGGCTGCGCATCGATATCGGTGAGGGCAAGCTTTACGAATACGACCCGAAGGAAAATAGCTTCGCGGCGATCTGATCGGACCACGCGCTTTCACCCGGCATTAAGCATTCCTGCGCGATGCTGGGGGTATGAAACAGCTTGACCGACTCGTGACCCTGCGGCTGCCCCTCGATCTGCTCCAACAGATCGAGCAACAGTCCCGAGCTGCCGCGCGCAGCCCCTCGGAGATGATCCGCAAGGCCCTGGAAACGGGGCTTTGCGCCGACAGCGCCAGTGCCGCCCGCCCGCTGCATGCAGCCCTTGGCGAGATGATCGCCGAAGCGGGCGGTTGGCTGACCCTTCAGATGCGATTGCGTCGCGCGGGATATGTCTTGCGCCTGCACGAGGACGACCGGCTAGCGCTGCATGACTGGCCGGGCGACCATTTCGTCGATTGGCTCGACGTGCTGGGCTTCGACTATGCGGCCCTGCGGCTGCGCTATCGCGCGCCCTTCCCCGGTGCGCTGCCCCGCAAACCGCCGCCCTGCTTCAAATCGAAACGCGTCGCCTGAGCCACCGCGTCAGCGCAGGATCTGGTCGATCGGCCAGGTAATCTCGGTCTCCGTGCGCAGGGTTTTCGCCGCGCCCTTCGCGAGGTCGAACTCCCAGGCAATGACGCCGCGCTTGTCATCGAGGTCGCGGGCCGTCGGCGCGGGCGTGGCCGTGGTCTCGATCGTCAGGTCCTCTTGCTCGGAATAGGGCAACCGGTCGATCACGCGCACAGCCCAGTCGCGACCGCTGTCGTTCGACACCTCGATCTCGACCACCTCACGGCGGGTGTTCGAGCGCGAGATCACGCCCTTGTCGCCCTCCAGCGTCTCTGGCATCAGCCGCGTCGCGCGCAGCGTTTCGATCGGGCCAAGCCCCACGCGCATCTCGTCGCCCGCGCGCACGAAGGGCAGATCGGTGCGCCCAATCAGGCTGCCGTCCTGCCAGATCATCGCCGAACCCGGAAAGAAGAACGTGCCCTCGGGCGCCTCGCCCTCGATCACGCGATAGGCATGGTCGTCGTAAAGCGGCGCGACCTCGGCCAGCATCGTCGCGGGCACGCGGGTTTCCTGCCATTCGACGCGGAAGCCCTCGACCCCGTCGCGCAGGTCGCGCGGCTGGGCGATCTCGAAGGTCGGAATCTCACCCAAGAGCTTCAGTTCGAGGATCATCTCAGGCGCGGGGGCCGCCTCGAAAAAGGCGCCATCCGCCTCGGCCATCATCTCGCGCGTCGCCGCCTTCGAAGCGGTCAGCGCGATCGGCCGGTCGGGCGTCGCGTGCAAGAGCCGCGGCCAGACCTCTGAGGGCGCCGCCCGGTCGGCAGGCCGCGCCGCCGAGATCGTCAGCGCGACATCGGTCCAATCCTCGCCGCTGTGCTGATACAGCTCGAAATACTGGCTGACGCGCAATTCGCCCGCGGCCTCGTCGTAGCGCAGGTCATAGCTCGGCTGCCAACCGGCCTGCGGCACGAAGCTGGAAATCTCCAGCGTGCCGCTCCCCGACACCCAGAGCATCAGCGCCGCCTTGTCATTCGACGGGTGTTCAAGCGCCGCCAGCGCCTGACGCGCCTTTTCCAAAGCCTCGCGATCGGGGCGCAGCGCCAGATCGGCGGCGCGATACTCGGCCTCGGCGGCAATCGCGGCCTCGGTCGCGGCCAGCGTGCCCGCCCCCACCGCATGCGCCAGTGCCGCCACTTGATCTGCGCTCTCGGCGCTGGCCTCAAGCCCCTGCCAGAAGCCGATCTGGGCGCGGGCCGCCTCGGCGCGGGCATGGATGCGGCGCAGATCGTCCTCCTTGACCGCAAGCGCGGCTTCCAGCCGCTCGACCTCCGCGCGTGCCGCCTCGATCGCGGGCGAAATCGCGCCCTCGCTGGCCGGCAAACGCCCGTCAATCAGCGTGGCGCCGCCCACCTGCACCCCCTCGCCCGCGAAACGCAGCGTCGAGATATCGGTGCCGCGCGGCAGGTCGGGGATCAGGATCTGGCGCGTGCCCTCGCCCGCGACCTCGACCCGGCGCGAGACCTTGGCGCCCTGCGGGTAGACGGTGACGTGATCGGGGTGTGCCGCCAGTTCGAGGATCTGGGCATTGAGGGCGGCGGGCGCGGTGGTCATCGCCAACGCAATCAAAAGGGCACGCATGATACTTCCTCCGGAACCAATGGCCGAAGGGTCAGCGCCGCGCGTCCAAAAAGCAAGAGGGCGCCGAAGCCGGCGCCCTCACATTTGGGTCATGTGGCGGTGAACCGCTCAGCCTTTTTTCAGGCAGCGGTTGCCCAGCGTTTCCGCGATCTGCACCGCGTTCAGCGCCGCGCCCTTGCGCAGGTTGTCCGAGACGCACCACAGGTTCAGGCCGTTCTCGATCGTCGAGTCCTGACGGATCCGCGAGATGAAGGTCGCGTAGTCGCCCACGCATTCCTTCGGCGAGATATAGCCGCCGTTTTCGCGCTTATCGACGACCATGATGCCCGGCGCTTCGCGCAGGATGTCACGGGCCTCGTCTTCGTCGAGGAACTCTTCGAACTCGATGTTCACCGCTTCCGAGTGACCGACGAACACCGGCACGCGCACGCAGGTCGCGGTCAGCTTGATCGAGGGATCGAGGATCTTCTTGGTCTCGGCGGTCATCTTCCACTCTTCCTTGGTGGAACCGTCGTCGAGGAAGACGTCGATATGCGGGATCACGTTGAAGGCGATTTCCTTGGTGAACTTCTTCGCCGGCACTTCGGCGGTCGGGTTGTAGACGGCCTTGGTCTGCTCCCAAAGCTCATCCATGCCGTCCTTGCCCGCGCCCGACACCGACTGGTAGGTCGAGACGACGACGCGCTTGATGCGCGCACGGTCATGCAGGGGCTTGAGCGCCACAACCAGCTGCGCGGTCGAGCAGTTCGGGTTCGCGATGATGTTTTTCTTGGTGTAGCCCTCAACGGCCTCGGCGTTCACTTCCGGCACGACCAGCGGCACGTCCGGGTCGTAGCGATAGAGCGACGAGTTGTCGATCACGACGCAACCCTGCGAGGCGGCGATCGGCGCGTATTTCTTGGTCGCATCCGAGCCGATAGCAAAGAGCGCGATATCGTAGCCCGAGAAGTCGAAGCCTTCGATATCCTTGGTCTTCAGGGTCTTGTCGCCGTAGCTCACCTCAGTGCCAAGGCTCCGGCGCGAAGCCAGAGCAACAACCTCATCGGTGGGAAACTGGCGCTCGGCCAGAATGTTCAGCATTTCGCGGCCCACATTACCCGTGGCACCGGCGACGACGACTTTATAGCCCATCAGGACCTCCTTGCTCAAAAGAACGAGGCCGCTTAGCGAAAACCGGGGGGTTTGGAAAGGGATTCGTTACGAATTGTGCAAGGTGATGCGGGAATCCCGCGCCTTGAGCGCCTCGACCATGGCGGCCTCGGCGGCGAAATCATGGGGCACCTTCTCGGCCGAACGCGAGCCCGAAAGCGAGAGCGAAGCAAAGAAGTCGAAGCCGTAGAGCGACAGCGCCGTCAGATCCGAGCGCGCGAGCAGGTCGATCATCATCGCGCCGGTGGTGGGCTGCGCGCCCAGCCGCGTCTTCAGCGCCGCGTAATCGGCCAGCGGATGCAAGTAGAAGCCGGGGCTGGTCGCCGTGGCGTAATCCAGCCGCTTGCGCTTGTGGCTCATCCACAGATAGCGCCCTGCCCCGATCCGTGCGCGCTCCGCCGGAGGCAGGCTGGTCGCCAGCGCGAGCCAGTCGGTGCGTCGCCCGTGGCTTTCGGCTGCCGGCATCGGCGCGCGGTTGATCCGCACCACCAGGTCATGCCCGTCGATCGCCGCGCCATGCTGGGTCTCGGCCAGCGCGCGCGCATTGCCCACCAGCGCCACGCGCTTGCCCGCCAGATCCGCCAGCAGCGCCTCTTGCGGCACCGAAAGCGCGGCGAGGGGCGCCTCGCGGCGCAGCGTGCGCGCGATCAGGAAGGCCAGCGGCGAGAGGGTGCGGGGCATGGGCGTCATGCCTCCGGCTTGTCGCGGCTGAAGGCGTAGATCGCAAGCCCGATCACGACCGGCAGCAGGAAAAACAGGAACAAAAGCCCATAGGCCTCGGCAGGCTCGCGCCCCTGCGAGGCGGCCTCGAACACCGGGCGCGAGCCAAATTGCGCCAGCGCCACGCCGAGGATCGAGAACATGTTCAGGAAGGTCACGCCGCGCCCGACCAGATGCGGCGGAAAGAACGCGCGGCCATGCGCCATCAGCACCGGGAAGGAGGCGCCAAAGAAGCCAACCGCCGCGAGGATCGCCGTCACCTGCCAGAGGCTGCCCGCGGGCATCAGCCACAACGCCCCCAGCGAAAGCGCCAGCACCGCGTTCCCCGCCAGCGCCACGCGTCGATGCGAGCCAAGCAGCTTATCGGCCGGGCCATAGGCGAAATTGCCAAGGATCATCGCGACCCCCATCACCAGCGTCACCTGCCCGATCCCGGCGGCATCGGCGCCAAAGACATCACCCAGATACGGCCCCGCCCAGAGCCCGCGAATGCCCGCGGCCGCGGTGTAATTCGCCATCGTCAGCGGCAACAGGAGCCACAGCCCCGGCATCTTCAACAGGTCCAGCACCGAGCCTTCGCGCCCGCCGGGCCGCTCGACGCGCTCGGGGTCGCGCACGAAGGCCAAGACCCCCGCCGCCACCACGATGGTGATCGCCGCCAGCGCCCAGAGCGTCGCGCGCCAGCCGATCGCCTCGACCGTCGCCGCCAGCGGCGCCGCCCCCATCAGGTTGCCAAGCGAGCCGACGCCGATGATCCCCGCCGCAAGCGTGCCGAAAAGCTCAGGGCGGAAGCTGCGCGCGAAATAATAGTACGACGCCATCAGCACCGGCGCGCAGCCGATCCCGATCAGGATCATCGCGGCATGGATGCCCGCAGGCCCCGTCGCCATCGCGAAAACCGCCGCACCTCCGCCGCCGCCAAGGCCCAGCAAGACCCCCGCCGTGCGGCGCGGGCCGATCCGGTCCAGCGCCTCGCCGACCGGGATCTGCATCACCCCGAAGGCCACGTACCAAAGCCCCAGCGACAGCGCGAGATCGCCCGGCCCCGCGCCCAGTTCCTCTTTCAGGACAGGCGTCAGCACCGCGAGGCAGGCGCGGTAGAACTGGCTGAGCACATAGCCGAGCACGAAGAAGGTAAGGGTCAGGCGCATCTCTCTCCCCGGGGCCGCGTGGCTCCGCCGCATCGGGGCAAGCTGTCACCCGCGCGCGCCCGGCGCAAGGCCATTTCCGCGCGTGCCCTTGCGCCCCGCGCCGCCGCGCCGCAGGATGGCCCGAGGAGGTGCCCGATGGACCTGACCCGGCTGATGCTGCGGCTGTATTTTGGCGATCTGATGCTTGGCCCGGGCAAGGCCACGCTGCTGGAGGCAATCGGGCGCGAGGGCTCGATCTCGGCGGCGGGGCGCGCGATGGGCATGAGCTACAAACGCGCCTGGCAGCTGGTCGAGGAGATGAACGCCCATTTCGCCGAGCCGGTCGTCGAAAGTTCGCGCGGGGGCGCGAAGGGCGGCGGCGCGCGGCTGACCAAGGCGGGCGCGGCGCTGGTCGCCGATTACCGCGCGCTGGAGGCCAAGCTGCAAAGCGCCGGCGCCGAGGAAATCGCGCGGATCGGCGCCATGGTCGCCACACCGAAATCCGGCTGAGCCAAGAAAAAACGCGAGGCCCGAAGGCCTCGCGTCCGTGTCTGGATCGTTCGGCCCGATCAGGCCTTGGAGGTCTCGGCCTCGATCGTGGCGCTGGTGCGTTGCGGCGCGGCGATCTCGATCCGGCGCGGCTTCAGCGCCTCGGGCACCTCGCGAACAAGGTCGATATGCAGCATGCCGTCCTGATGGGCGGCGCCCGTGACCTTCATGTGATCGGCAAGGGCAAAGCGGCGCTCAAAGGCGCGGGTCGCGATGCCGCGATGCAGATAGGTGCGGGCGGGTTCGTCTTCGGATTTGCGGCCAGTCACGATCAGCGCGCCCTCGCGCAGCTCGACGCCAAGCTCGGCATCCGAGAACCCGGCGACCGCGATCGAGATGCGATAGGCATTCTCGTCGGTCTTTTCGATGTTGTAGGGCGGGTAGCTGGGCTGGGCCACATCGGCCGCCAGCACGCGATCCATCAGGTCCGCCACGCGGTCAAAGCCAACGGTGGCGCGATAGAGCGGGGACAAATCAAAACTACGCATTGCATCCTCTCCTGAGCGATGTCGGTTGGGCCTCCCCGGACGGGGCAGGCATCTCCGGGGCCCGTCATGGCGCCCCGACAAGAGAGAGATGGGAGGTGGAAAACCCGAGTTCAAGACCCTGCGCGAACCGGCGCAAAGCGAGTTCAGGGGCGCACGAACTTGGCCCCGCCCGAGCTGCTGACCTGCGCGTCCTGCGGATCGGGGTTGCGCAACCGCAGCGCCGCGCGCAGATCGGCCAGCCCTTCGAGCATGGTGCCGATCGCGACGTTTTCTTCGTTGTAAAGCGTCTTGGCCGAGATCACCGAGACGATCTCGGGGTGGCCCGAGCGCATCGAGAACACCGGCGCGCCGGAGGTGCCGAAATCGGCGACGCAATCCATCACCAGCACATCGGTATCGCGCGCGATCACCTCGCATTCACGCTGCAGCGAGGGCATCTCGGCGCGGTCATGCGCATAGGACACCACCCCCACCGTTTCACCCTGGCGCGGAGGCGCGGCAAGGTCGAAGGGCGCAAGCTGCGGCAGGCGGATCGGTTGCTCCAGCTCGATCAGCGCCAGGTCCCAGGCAACGCGGCCCAGCCGGTCGGCGCTGAGATAGGCATAGGCGGGGTGGGCCACCGCGCGGCGCACCTTGCGAGAGGCCAGCGCGCGGCCGTTGCGCCAGCCCGCGCGAAACTCCATCCGGTCCACCGGCAGCATCTCGCCCGAGCGCGGATCGAACAGGCAATGCCCTGCCGTCAGCACCAGATCGGGTGCGATCAGTGTGCCGGTGCAAAAGCTCCCGGCGCCAAGATTGAGCCGACCGACCGCCTCCCAGCCGCGCGCGTCATCACCCGTCGCCAGCCGCTCAAGCGGCGTCTGCGCAAGCGCGATCGTCGCGGAGGCAAGGGCCGCAAGCAGGCTCAGAAGGGGCAGGAACCGGCGCATGCAACGATCCGTAAAGGATGATCCAAGGCAGGTCTAGCGCCGCTCTCTGGCAGGATTATGGCGTGGCCGCCAGCGCCGGCGGTTTCGGCCCGCCCGTCGCCCAATCCAGCAGCTCGACCGTGTGCACCACCGGCACGCCGGTGCCCGAGCCGATCTGGATCATGCAGCCGATATTGCCCGCCGCGATCACCTGCGGCGCGCGCGCCTCGAGCGTGGCCACCTTGCGCCGTTTGAGTTCCTCGGAAATCTCGGGCTGGAGCAGGTTGTAGGTGCCCGCCGAGCCGCAGCACAGATGGCTGTCGGCCGGCTCGACCACCTCGAAGCCCGCGCGTTTCAGCAGGTCTTTCGGCGCCGATTTCACCTTTTGGCCGTGCTGCAGCGAACAGGCGGCGTGATAGGCCACGCGCAGCCCCTTCGGCGCGCCTTCGGGCAGGCCGACCTGGGCGAGGAACTCGGTCACGTCCTTGGCCAGAGCGGCGACCTTTGCGGCCTCGCCCGCCAGCGGACCCTGGCGGAACATATGACCGTAATCCTTGACCGTCGTGCCGCAGCCTGAGGTGTTGATGATGACCGCATCCAGATCGCCCTCGGAGAGATAGGCGTGAATGTTGCGCGCGGCCTGCGCATGGCTTTCATCTTCGCGGCCCATGTGATGCGAAAGCGCCCCGCAGCAGCCGAGGTTGCGCGGAATGACCACCTCGCAGCCGAGCCGCCGCAACAGCCGGATCGTGGCGTCGTTGATGTCCGTATTCAGCGCGCGCTGCGCACAGCCGATCTGCAGCGCGACGCGGTATTTTCGCTCGCCCATCGCCGGGAAGGTCTGCGCGTCATCGTTGCGGCTGACGGGCGGAATGGTCTTCGGCGCCATCCCCACCATCGCACGCAGCCGCGCATCGGGCAGGAACCGCGCGAAGGGCTTCGCCAGCTTCGCCCCGCCCATCGCCAGCCGGAACCGCCCCGGATAGGGCACGATCTGCGCCAGCGTCCAGCGCAGCATCCGGTCAAGGAACGGGCGGCGATAGGTGCGCTCGACATGCGCGCGGGCGTGGTCGATCAGATGCATGTAATGCACCCCCGAAGGGCAGGTCGTCATGCAGGCCAGACAGCTCAGGCAGCGGTCGAGATGCTTGACGATCTTCACATCCGCCGGGCGGTCGTTTTCGAGCATGTCCTTGATCAGGTAGATCCGCCCGCGCGGGCTGTCGAGCTCGTCACCCAGCACCTGATAGCTGGGGCAAGTGGCGGTGCAGAACCCGCAATGCACGCAGGCGCGCAGGATCTCGTTGGCGCGCGCGATGCCGGGATCGGCCAGTTGCTCGGGCGTGAAATTGGTCTGCATCAGCCCATCCTTCCGGGGTTGAGAATGCCGCGGGGGTCGAATTGCGCCCGCAGCGCCCGGCTCAGCGCCGCGACCGGCGCAGGCTCGGGTTCAAAGGCGGGGGCGGCGCCGCGCAGACAGGTCGCGTGGCCGGTGTAGGGCGCGGCCATGGCGCGCGCGTCGGTGCCCTCGGGCAAGAGCGCCCAGATCAGCCCCCCGCCCCAATCGAGCATCACCTTGCCGCCCAGGCGTGCAACCAGCGCAGGCGCCTCCGAGGGCTTCACCGAGAACCGCCACAGGTCCCCCGGCTTGCCCGCGAACGGCGCCAGATCGCGCAGATCGGCCCAAAGCTGCGCCGAGCCCTCACGCTCGATCCGCACCGCCCCGAACGGCGCGAGCAGGGAGACAAGGCGGTCAGCGCGATAGGCGACCGAATCCGCCAGACCCTCGATGCGGACAATCGCGCCCACACCCGGCAACCAGCCCGCGCCCGACACGTCAAAAGGCGAACCGAGCGCGGCGGCCAGCGCCGGCTGCGCGGCGTCAGACGGCAGGTCGATGACCAGCGTCGCCTGCGATGTCGCTGCCGGCAACAGCTTGAAGGCCACCTCGCTCAGCACACCCAAGGTGCCCCAGCTCCCGGCCATCAGCTTGGTCAGATCGTAGCCGGTGACGTTCTTCATCACGCGCCCGCCATTTTTCAAAATCTCGCCGCGGCCATCAACAAAGCGCACCCCGATCAGGCTGTCGCGGCAAGCCCCCGCCTGCACCCGGCGCGGGCCGGACACATTCGCCGCCACCACGCCACCGATCGTGCTCTCGCCGCCCTGCCCCAGTGCCGCCACCCAATGCGCGGGCTCGAACGGCAGTCGCTGACCCTCGGCGGCCACCGCCGCCTCGATCTCGGCAAGCGGCGTGCCCGCCCCCGCGACCAGCGTCAGCGCGCCGGGCTCATACAAACGAATGCCGGAAATCGCGACCTGCAAAGGCGTGCCCGCCGCTTGCCCCACGGGGCGCGTGCCGCCGCCCACAATCCGCACGGGCCCCTCCGCCGTGCGGATCGCCTCGGCCAGTTGCTCTTCGGTTTCAATCTTCATCGGACCTGCTTTCATCGAGCCGAAAAATACTCCGGGGGGCAGAGGCACAGCCTCAGCGGGGCAGAGCCCCTACCCCGCGCGCCGCGTGGCACTGGCGGCCAGCGGAAACACCTTGACCGGGTTCAAGAGCCAGGCCGGATCGAACACATCCTTCACCCGCATCTGCGCCTCAAGATCCGCAGCGGTGAACTGCACGCCCATCAGGTCGCGCTTTTCGATGCCCACGCCATGCTCGCCGGTCAGACAGCCGCCCATCTCGACGCAAAGCTTCAGGATCTCGGCGCCCAGCGCCTCGCAGAGCTCCTGCTGGCCGGGCTCGTTCGCGTTATAGAGGATCAGCGGGTGCATGTTGCCGTCGCCCGCATGGAACACATTGGCGACCTTCAACCCGTATTCCTCCGACAACTCGCCGATCCGACGCAGCACCTGCGGCAGCGACGACACCGGGATCGTGCCATCGAGGCACATGTAATCGTTGATCTGCCCCATCGCGCCAAAGGCCGATTTACGGCCCAGCCAGATCCGCGCGGCCTCGTCGCCGTCGCGCGCCTCGCGGAACTCGACCGGATCGTGGCGCATCGCGATCTGGCGCACGAGGCCCAGTTGCTCGTCGATCTCGGCGGGCGCGCCTTCGCATTCGACGATCAGGAGCGCCTCGCAATCGGGATAGCCCGCGTGGCAGAAGGCCTCGGTCGCCTCGATGCAGGGGCGGTCCATGAATTCGATCGCGACGGGCAGGATGCCGGCGCGGATGATATCGGCCACGCAGGCGCCGGCGATCTCGTTCGAGGAAAACCCGATCAGCACCGGGCGCGCGCCCTCGGGCTTGGGCAGGATGCGCAGCACGGCCTCGGTGACGACACCCAGTTGCCCCTCCGAGCCGCAGACCAGCGCCAACAGGTCAAGCCCGCCCGCATCCGACCAGGGCCCGCCGATCTCGACCACCTCGCCCGCCATCGTCACCAGCGTGACGCCCAGCAGGTTGTTGGTGGTCACGCCATATTTGAGACAGTGCGCGCCGCCCGAATTCATCGCGATATTACCCGAGATCGCGCAGGCCAGCTGCGAGCTGGGATCGGGCGCATAAAAGAACCCCTCAGCCTCGACCGCACCGGTCACCGACAGGTTGGTGCGCCCCGCCTCGACCCGGATAAACCGGTTCTCGTAATCGGTTTCCAGCACCGCGCTCATCCGCGCGAGCCCCAGAACGATCGCATCCTCGGTCGGCATCGAGCCCCCCGCGAGCGAGGTCCCCGCGCCGCGCGGCACCACCGGCACGCGCTCTTCGTGGCAAACCTTGAGCGCGGCGGCGACCTCGGCGATCGAGCGCGGCAGCACCACCGCCAGGGGCGGGCAGCGATAGGCCGAGAGCGCATCGCATTCATAGGCGCGCGTTTCCTCGGGGGCGTCGATCACGGCATCGGCGGGCAAGACCGCGCGCAGACGCGCGACGATCTGGGCCTTGCGGGCAATCACCCGCGCATCGGCTTTCGGCAGTTCCATCGGGGCTCCTCCATCTGGTCAGAAAATATAACCAGTTTTGCCGTCTGGCAAGCAATCTCGAAGCGCGCTAACAGTTTATCATGAGTGATTTGCTTCTTGGCCCTCTCAGTTTCGCCGATCTGGCGGCTCTGGCGCTTCTGGTGCTGGCCTGGCTCGGCATCGGCTGGGTGACCGAGCATCCGCCCGCGCATCGTCCCTCGGTCGGGGTTTTGATGGAGGGCTACCGGCGCGAGTGGATGCGCCAGCTGGTGACGCGCCAGCCGCGGATCTTCGATGGCGCGATGATGGACGGGCTGCGGCAATCGACGACCTTCTTCGCCTCGACGGCGCTGATCGCGATCGGGGGCGGGCTCGCGCTGATCGGCAATCCCGAGCGGCTGTCGGACCTGGCGTCGGAATTCGCGCTGGAGGAAGGGCCGCGGCTGTTGTGGGAGACGCGGATCCTGACGGCGGTCTTGTTCGGGGCGAATGCGTTCCTGAAATTCGTCTGGTCGCACCGGCTGTTTTCCTATGCGGCAATCGCGATGGCGGCAGTGCCCAATGATGTGAACGACCCGCTGGCCTATCCGCGCGCGGCGCAGGCGGCGCGGGTCAACATCAATGCTGCCAAGAGCTTCAACCGCGGGCTGCGCTCGGTCTATTTCGCGCTGGCCTCGCTGGCCTGGCTGGCCGGTCCGGTGGCGCTGGCGGTGGCGGTTGTGATGACGACGGTGATGCTGTGGCGGCGCGAGTTCGCCTCGGTCGCGCGGATCGCGCTGTTGGAGAACCCGCCCGAATAGGGGGCGCTGCCCCCTCGGCCTGCGGCCTCCCCCCGGGATATTTTCGGCAAAATGAAGAGGTTCAGCGGCGGCGGGTGCGCCCCTCAAGCAGCCAGGCGGCGAGGGTGAGCGCGACGGCCATCAGGAGCCACGCCCAGCCCGGCAGGAGCGGCGCGACCCGCAAGTCGACGGTTGCGCTGGCGCCGCGCGGGGTGAGGCCGATCCAGCCATTGCCAGCGCTGGCGCGGCCCGCGCGGATCAGGCGCAGGCGGGGGATGCCGTCTTCAAGGCGGGTGACGGCGCCGCCCGAGGCGGTGATCGCGGCCTGAAGCGTCGCGGCACTGGCGAGGGTTTCTTCGAATTCACGCGGGGCAGCGGGGCCGAGCGCGAAGACGCGTTCCAGATCTCCGTCGCGCAGCCGGTAGAGCCCGGCCTCCGGCGCCTGCCAGCGCGCGGTGAAGCGGCCCGGCGCAGTTTCGGCAAGGGCGATTTCCTCGCGCGTGCCGTCGGGATGGGTGAGGGCGACGGGCGGGACCGAAGGCGCCATCGAGCGGCGCACGAGGGTCACGCTCAGGCTGCCGGGTTCGATCTCGGCGTAAAGCGCCTCTTCTTCCAGCTCGGGCTCTTTCATCGACCAATGCGCGATGCGGCGCAGCAATTCGAGCTGCGGGCCGCCGCCTTCGAAGCCGCGATCCCAGAGCCAGGCATGATCGGAGGCCAGCAGCGCCACACGGCCCTCGCCCTGACGCGAAAGCACCAGAAGCGGCGTGTTGCCTGCGCCCTCCATCACGACCTCGCCGGTGGGGTTTTCAACCTCGATCTGGCGCAGCCAGCGGCCCCAGTGCGGGACACCTTCGGCCTCAGGTTGACCGGCGGCGGGCGGCGCCCCGTCAAGCCCGGCGGTCACCGGATGGCGCAGGCCCAGCTCGGTCGGACGCGGCAGAAAGGCCTCGGAGAGGACGCGACCGGTGGGGCGCGCGGGCATCAGGTCTTCGAGGGCGGTGCGCGAGAGGCTCTGGACGGTGGCGAACTCGGGGCCGGCCGAAATCAGCACCGCGCCGCCGCGCTCGATATAGCTGCGGATATTGGCGAAATAGGCCGAGGGCAGGATGCCGCGCGCGCCGTAACGGTCGAAGATGATCAGGTCGAACTCGTCTATCTTGTCGATGAACAGCTCTTGCGTCGGGAAGGCGATCAGCGAGAGCTCCGAGACCGGCGTGCCGTCCTGCTTTTCGGGCGGGCGCAGGATGGTGAAATGCACAAGGTCCACCGCCGCGTCGGATTTCAGTAGGTTGCGCCAGGTGCGCTCGCCCGCATGGGGTTCGCCCGAGACCAGCAGCACGCGCAGCCGGTCGCGCACGCCGTTGATCTGCACGACCGCCGCGTTGTTGCGTTCGGTCAGCTCGCCCTCGGACGGATCGAGGGTGAATTGCACCACGTTCTGCCCGCCGTGTTTCAGCACCAGCGGCAGCTCCAGCTCGCGCCCGACATTGACCTCGTAGCGTTTGGGGTCTCCCCCGTCGATCGAGATTTCCAGCCCCGCGCGCCCGGCCAGTTCGGGCGGCACGGCGCCCTGATCCTCGACGCGGAGGCGGATCTGGGTTTCCTCGCCGATGATACCGAAGGCGGGGGCGGTCCGGATCACGAGGCGGCGATCCCAGTCGTTATCGCGCCCGGTCAGCAGCAGATGCAGGGGCGCGGGCATCTCGGGCAAGAGCGCCGGGTCATGGGCCTGCCCGTCGGAGATCACGATGGCGCCCGCGATGCGCGCGCGCGGCTCGGCGGCCAGCGCCTCGGCCAAGGCCGCGCCGATCTCGGTGCCAGCGTTGCCCTCGCCATCGGCCACGCTGACACGGCGGGTTTCAACGCCGCCCAACCCGTCCAGTTCGGCCGCGATCCGGGCCAGCGCGGCATCGGTTTGCGCCGGACGATCGGCCAGCGCCTGCGAGGACGAGCGATCATCGAGCAGCAAGACGATGTCGGAGAGCGGCTCGGTCTCGGCGGTTTGCAGCGCGGGCTGCGCCAGCGCCGCCAACAGGACCAGCACGGCAAGGCCACGCAGCGCCCAGCCCGGAAGCCCGCGCCACAGCGCCAGCGCCACCAGCACCAGCGCCGCCCCGGCAAGCGCCGCGATCACGGGCCAGGGCAGAAGCGGCGCGAAGATCACCGAAAGCCCGCTCATTGCCCGAGCCTTTCCAGAAGCGCGGGCACATGGACCTGATCGGATTTGTAGTTACCCGTCAGCACATGCATCACGAGGTTCACGCCAAAACGCGCCGCCATCTCGCGTTGACGCTCGCCCGCCATGCCGCGCCCGACCGGAAACATCGGCAGGCCCTCGGGGGTTTCCGCCCAGGCCGAGGCCCAGTCATTGCCGCCGATCACCACCGGCGTCACACCGTCATTGAGGTTGCGAAAGGGCATGCCCTCGGCCAGCTCGGCATCAGGTGGGGCGGCCTCGACCCAGATCGCGCCGTCGTGGCGGCCCGGAAAATCCTGCAGCAAGTAGAACGTGCGCGTGAGCACGTGATCGGGCGGCACCGCCTCGAGCGGCGGCACATCCAGTGGCGCCGCCAGCGCCTGCAGCCGTTGCCCGGCGGGCGTCGTTGCCCCGACCCCGGCCAGATCGGCGTCGCGCGTATCGAACAGGATCATCCCGCCGCTGCGCAGGTAACGGTTGAGCTTGGCATAAACGCGCGGCGAGGGCGCGGGCTGGCCTTCGGTCACCGGCCAGTAGATCAGACTGAACAGCGCAAGATCGTCGCGCTCAAGATCCAGCGTCATCGGCGCCGAGGGCTCGACCGTGGTGCGCCGCGCGACGATATCCGACAGCCCCTTGAGCCCGGCATAAGCGACGCGATCGACCTCGGCATCGCCGGTGGGCACATGGGCGAAGACCACGTTCGAGGCGGCCTGAATGGCGCGGGCCTCATCCATCTGCGCGGGTTCCTGCGCCTGCGGCGGGTGCGGCACGAGCGCCAGCGCCAGCGCCAGCACCAGCGCCGCGCCGCGCACAGCCGGGCGCCAGAGCCGCCCCGACAGGCCCAGCGTCGCGAGCACGTCGAGCAGAAGCGCGCCAAGCGCGAGCGCCAGCGCGATGCCCTTCAGCGGAACCTCTTCCCGCTCCTCCAGCGCACCTTCAAGCGTCACTGTCGCGGGCCATTGCGCCGCCGCCAGCGTGCGCCCGCGCGTCACCGCATTCAGCGCGATCACCCGGTCACCCGCCGCATAAAGCCCCGGCGGCGTCGCAGCACTAGCCGCACCGCCGGCAAGGTCCTCGCCCGCGATCCCGGCAGCGGCATCCGTCGCCTGCAAGCGGCCATAGCCATCCAAAACCTTTTGCGGCACCCAGATCGTGCCCGCCAATTCCGCCGCTTCTGGCTCGGCAGGGCGGGTCGAAACCGCAAGCCGTTCCAGCATCTGCGGGAACAGCCCCGACAGCGGCAAAGACGACCATTCCGCATTCGCCGTCACATGGAAGAGCACGATCTGCCCGGTGCCAAAGCGCGCGCGCGTCACCAGCGGCGTGCCATCGGCCAGCGCCGCCAGCGTCGCCTCGGCCAGCTCGGGGCCCGGCTCGGCCATGACCTGCATGCTCACGCGCACCTCTTCGGGCACGGGAAGCCCGGCAAAGGGCGAGGCCTCGGCAAAGGGCGCGAGGCTGCGCGGCTCGCCCCAGCTCATCGTGCCCCCGACCGAACGCCCGCCCAGCCGCAACCGCACTGGCAAAAGCGGGTCTTCCGCCTCGGCCGCCGCCATTCGCGGCCCGGCAAAGCGCAGCAGAAGCCCGCCTTCCTCGATCCATTCCGCAAGCCGGTCGGGCTCGGCGACCTCGGCGACATCGGCCAGGATGATCACATCGGGGCTGACGGGCAGCACATCTTCCAGCGGGCTTTCGATCAGGTCCGCCGAGGGCGCCAGCGCCTCGCGGAGGTAATGCAGCGGCGAGAGCAGTTCGAGCCCTTCGCGTGGGCGCCCCCCGGCGACCAGCGCCACTTTGCGGCGCTTGAGCGCGTCATCGGTCAACCGCACAGCCCCCGCCGAACGCGCGCCCGCGATCTCGAAGCGGGTGATCCGGTTGCGCAATTCAGGCGGCAGGTCAAAGACCTGTTCGGTGCTGGTTTTCCCTTCGAAATCAAGGGGCGCGCGGATCAGGTCGCGCTCGATCCCGGCGGGGTCGAGCCCGACGGCCACGATCTCGACGGGCGCGGCGGGCGGGGCGGAGGCAATCGCCCCGACGACCAGCTCGCCGTCAACAAGTGCCGCAGAGCTGAGCGCCAGCACCGGGCGCGCCGGCTGCCAGACGCTGACCGCGCCACGGGATTGCACCGCCGCTAGCAAGGGCGCGCGGCCTTCGCGCGCCACCCCGTCCGAGAGCCAGAGCGTGTCGAAACCGCCCTCCGGCAACAGCGCCGGATCGAACGCGGCAGGCTCCCACGGATGGGGTTTCAGGCCGGGCAATTGCGCGGCCAGATCCGCGGCGGGGGCAAAGGACAGGGCCTGCGGTGGCGGGTCGGACAGGTCGATCAGCGCCGCCGGGCGGCCCGCGACGCGCGCCTCTTCAAGCGCCAGTCCAGCGCGGGCGATCGCGCGCGACCAACCCGGCGCCGCGGCCCAGGAGCCGTCAAACAGAACCAGCAGCGGCCCCTGCCCCGGCAGCGCCACGCGCGGGTTCAGGACCGGCCCGGCAAAACCGATGATCGCCGCCGCCAGCGCCGCCATACGCAACAGCATCAGCCACCAAGGCGTGCGATCGGCCTCGGCATCCTCGTCGCGGAGCCCCAGCAGGAGCGCGACACCCGGAAAGCGACGGCGGATCGGCGCAGGCGGCACCGCGCGCAGCAAGAGCCACAGGATCGGCAGGCCCAAGAGCCCCAGCAAGAGCCAGGGCGCAGAGAAACCGACAGGGCCCAGCATCCACATCAGACCAGCCTCCCGAGCGCGGCATTGAGCCAGAGCAGTGCGCCTTGCGCGGGCGATCCGGTATGATGGGTCGAGAACTGCCAACCCGCCGCGCGCGCCATCCGCGAAAGCCGCTCGCGCCGCTCGGCCAGCCGTTCAAGGTAGCGCGCGCGCAGGTCGGCGGCCTTGCGGGTTTCATGCGTCAAGGCGCCCGACATCGACTCGAAAATGGTGCGGCCCTGAAACGGGAATTCCTCTTCCTCGGGGTCGAGCACCTGCAGCATCACCCCGGTCACGCCGCGATCCGACAGCCGCGCAAGCGCCGCTTCGATCGCCTCGGGCGCGCCGAAGAAATCCGACAGAAACACCGCTCGGGCACCCGATTGCACAGCCCCCACCTCGGGCGCGCCGTAATCGCCCGCCTCAGGCAGGCTCGACAGATGCGCGGCCAGCGTCATCAGTTGCGCCCGACCCGGACGCGGCGGCGCCAGCGGCCCCATCAGCCCGACACGCTCGCCCCCACGGATCATCAGCACCGCCAGCGCCAGCGCCAGAAGCCGCGCGCGCTCCCCCTTGGAGGCCCGCGCCGCATTCGTCGCGCTGCCCGCAAACCGCATCGAGGCCGCGTCATCGACCCAAAGATGCACCGACTGCGCCAGCTGCCATTCGCGTTCACGCAGGTATTGCGTGTCCGAGCGCGCCGAGCGGCGCCAGTCGATGAACCGCGCATCATCGCCCGAATGCACGGGCCGGTATTGCCAGAATTCCTCCCCCGCACCCGCGCGACGGCGGCCATGGCCCCCCATCTGCACCGTTGCCGCCAGATGCTCTGCCGCGACCAGAAGCGCGGGAAGGGCCGAAGCTTCGGCCTCCGCGCCGCGGCGCAATTCGAGCGCGCGGGCGGCAGAAGGCGGGGCTTGGGTCACGCCGCGGCCTCGGCAGCGGCGCCCAGCACCTCGCGCGAAATGCCGGAGATGACGCCCTGCAAGGTCTCGCCACGGGCGCGGGCGGCAAAGCTCAGCGCCATGCGGTGGCTGAGCACCGGGCGCGCAAGCGCGATCACATCCTCGATGCCGGGCGCAAGGCGGCCCCGGATCAGCGCGCGCGCGCGCACCGTCAGCATCAGCGCCTGCGCCGCGCGCGGACCCGGCCCCCAGGCCAGTGCCTCGGCGGCGAGTTTCGAACCCTCGGGTTCGCCGGGGCGACAGGCGCGCACGAGGTCGAGGATCGCCTCGACCACGGTCTCGCCCACGGGCATACGCCGCACCAGCTCCTGCGCCGCAATCAGATCCTCGGGCGAGAACACCTGATGCGCCTCGGTGCCGGTCGCGCCGGTCGTGGCCAGCAAGATATCGCGCTCGGTCGCGCGGTCGGGGTATTCGACGTCGATCTGCACGAGAAAGCGGTCAAGCTGCGCCTCGGGCAGCGGATAGGTGCCCTCCTGCTCGATCGGGTTTTGCGTTGCGAGCACGTGGAAGGGCCGCCCGAGCGGGCGATGCGCACCGGCGATCGTCACCTCGCGTTCCTGCATCGCCTGCAACAGCGCGGATTGCGTGCGCGGGCTGGCGCGGTTGATCTCGTCAGCCATCAGAAGCTGGCAGAACACCGGCCCTTCGAGAAAACGAAACGCGCGGCTGCCGTCGGCGGCGGTTTCCAGCACCTCGGAGCCAAGGATATCGGCTGGCATCAGGTCGGGCGTGAACTGGATCCGGTTCGAGCCAAGCCCCATCACCGTCGAGAGCGTATCGACCAACATGGTCTTGCCAAGCCCCGGCAGGCCGACCAAAAGCCCGTGCCCACCCGACAGCATCGCGGCCAGCACCAGCTCGACCACACGCTCCTGCCCGATGAACCGGCGGTTGATCGAGTCGCGCGCGGCGGCGAGCTTGCTGCCCAGTGCCTCGATTTCGCCAATCAAATCATCGGTATCGGCCATGACAAATGCTCCCCGTAAGCTATTATGTTCAGCAAAGCAGATATTCGCGCGCAAACAAACCGGAAAGACCGATGAGCAACGGATCGACCCCACAAAAGCCCGTGAAGGGCGCAGCGCCCAACGCCGATGGTATCGCCGCGGCGGCAAGCAAGGCGGGTCGGAAAGGCCCGCCGCCGGTGCATCTGTGGAACCCGCCGTTTTGCGGTGATCTCGACATGGAGATCCGCGCGGATGGCACCTGGTTTTATCTTGGCACGCCGATCGGGCGGGCGCCTCTGGTCAGGCTTTTCGCCTCGGTGCTCAAGCTCGAAGACGGAAAATATTTCCTTGTGACGCCGGTCGAGAAGGTCGGTATCCGGGTCGAGGACGCACCCTTCATCGCCACCGATTGCGAGGCGGTCGGGCGCGGCCCCGAGCAGGTCTTGCGCTTCACCACCAATGTCGGCGACGAGGTTGTCGCCGATGCCGAGCACCGCATCCGCGTCGAGACCCGCGAGGGCGGCGAGCCGCGCCCCTATATCCACGTGCGTCGCGGCCTTGAAGCCCGGATCGACCGCAAGACGTTTTACCGCCTCGTCGATATCGCGCGCCCGGCCAGCCACGAAGGCGCCGACTGGCTTGGCCTCTGGTCGCATGGTGAATTCTTCCCGATCATCCCGATGGCCGACCTCTAACATGCTGAAATTCAGCGCGAATCTCAGCCTCCTGTTCAGTGAGCTGCCATTCATGGAGCGTTTCGCTGCAGCCAAGGCGGCGGGGTTCGATGCGGTCGAGGTGCAGTTTCCCTATGACGGCCCCGCGCAGGAGATGCGCGACGAGTTGGTGATCCATGTGCTGCCCCTTGTGGTCATCAATGCGCCGCCGCCGAATTACACCGGCGGGCCGCGCGGCTTTGCTGCCGTGCCGGGGCAAGAGGCCCGGTTTCGCAGCGATTTCCGCCGGGTGCTGCGCTATGCGCAGGTGCTCAAACCCTTGCATCTGCATGTGATGGCCGGGGCCAGCGACGCGCCCGAGGCCCGCGCCTGTTTCATCGAGAACCTGCGTTGGGCCTGTGCCGAGGCGCCCAATCACTCGTTCCTGATCGAGCCGATCAACCGGGGCGATATGCCGGGCTATTTTCTTGCCGATTACGATCTCGCCGCCGAGGTAATCGCCGAGGTCGGCGCGCCGAACCTTGGCCTGCAATTCGATTTCTATCACGCGCAAAAGATCACCGGCGATGCGCAGGCGGCCTGGGCACGCCATGGCGGGGCCACACGCCATGTGCAGATCGCGCAGACCCCGCAGCGCTCGGAACCCGATGCCGGGGAAATCGACTATCCGGCGGTTTTCGCGGGTCTGAAGGCCGGGGGCTATGCGGGCTACATCGGCGCCGAATATATCCCCGCTGAAACGACCGAGGCCGGGATCGGCTGGCTGGAGAAGGCCAAAGCCGGAACCTGATCCTGTGCAAATTCGCCAAGGGACCTGCGCCCCCATCGGCGTTTTCGAACACCCGCGCACAGGTTAGGTTCAGCGCCTCCCCCTCAACCGGAGCCGCACCATGATCCCTGCACGTTACAGCCATTTCCTGTTCAGCCTGATCCTCTCGGGGCTGATGTCCTTTCTCGTCTCGGGCATCGCGACCTTTCGCGCGACCGGTCTGGTCGAGAACTTCCCGCAGCTCTGGATCGGCGCCTGGCTGCCGTCCTGGCTCCTGGCCTATCCGGCGGTGCTGATCGTGGCGCCCTTCGCACGGCGGCTCACGCAGCGGCTTACCGTGGCGGCCTGATCCGCTAACAGGCGGCGGCGCGATCGGCACAGCCCAGCGCCGCTGTCTCGGGTTCGAGCGTGACATGTTTCAGCCCGAACTCCTCGGCCAGCATCGCCTTGGCCTCGGCGATCACCCGCGCAAAATCCGCGCCCTCGGCCAGCACCAGATGCGCCTCGAAGGCGTTGCGATGCTCGTCGATCTGCCACAGATGGACGTGATGGAGGCTCGCCACGCCTGGCACCCGCGCCAGATGCGCCTCGATCTCGGCGGTCTCCAGCCGCTGCGGCGCGCCCAGCATCAGGATGCGCAGGACCG
The DNA here is from genome assembly GCF_002358085.1 of Pseudothioclava arenosa. Taxonomy (GTDB): domain Bacteria; phylum Pseudomonadota; class Alphaproteobacteria; order Rhodobacterales; family Rhodobacteraceae; genus Pseudothioclava; species Pseudothioclava arenosa. Next base: position 264,863 of record NZ_NTJD01000001.1, on the reverse strand, counting down.
GCATGATATCGCCCGCGACATGCCACAGGATAAAGACCGAAATCCCGATCGTCAGCAGCGGGTCGATCAGGCGCCAATCGAACAGAACAATCGCCACGCCGCCCACGATCACCGCAACCGAGGCCCCCGCATCGGCAAGGTTGTGCAGGAAGGCCGCGCGGATATTCAGGCTTTCCTTCGACAGCCGCCAGGTCAGCCAGGCCGTGCCAAGGTCAATCACCAGCGCCAGCGCCGCCAGCCAGATCACGATCGAACCGTTCACCTCGGGCGGCGCCAGAAGACGCCCCACGGCTTCGGCGATCAGCCAGAGCGCCACCACAACGAGCGAAACGTAATTGATCAGCGCCGCAACCACTTCGGCCCGCGCCCAGCCAAAGCTCATGGCCGCGTCCGCACCACGCCGCGCCAGCCGGCGCGCGCCAAAGGCCAGCACCAGCGCCGCCGCATCCGAGAAATTATGCACCCCGTCTGCGATCAGCGCGACAGATCCCGCCACCAGCCCGCCGATCACCTGAGCGCCGGTGAGGCCCAGATTGATCGCCACCGCCCAGGCCACCTGCCGATCGCCCGCGGCGGGGCTCAGGTGGTGGTGATGGTGGTGACCATGGTGATGATGATCATGCGGCATGCCCGCCCCCACTGTTTCCGGGGGCTCCGCCCCCGCCCGTTCCGGGCTCCCCCGGCATATTTTTCCCAAGAAGAAGCCCAATTCTCCTGGCTCAAATACGCCCGCCGGAGGCGTCCCGCAGTTTTCGCCCGCGCGGCGCGCGCATCAATGCGCCTCGGCCCAGCTGTGGCCGACACCGCCGTCGACCACGAGCGGCAGCGAGAGCTTGACCGCCGGTTCGGCAGCGCCTTCCATCACCGCGCGCGCGGCGCCGATCAGTGCCTCTTCGGCGCCCTCTTCGACCTCGAAGATCAATTCATCATGGACCTGCAACAGCATCCTTGCGGGCAGATCCGCGATGGCGTCGGGCATGCGCACCATTGCGCGGCGGATGATGTCGGCGGCAGCGCCCTGAATCGGCGCGTTGATGGCCGCGCGTTTGGCAAAGCCCGCGCCCGGGCCCTTGGCGTTGATCTCGGGGGTATGGATGCGGCGACCGAAGATGGTTTCGACATAGCCATGTTCTTTCGCGAAATTCACCGTCTCGTCCATGTAGCGGCGGATGCCGGGGAATCGCTCGAAATAGCGGTCGATGAAGCCCTGCGCCTCGGCGCGCGGAATGCGCAGGTTGCGTGCAAGCCCAAAGCCCGAGATGCCATAGATCACCCCGAAATTGATTGCCTTGGCCTGCCGGCGGATTGCCGGGTCCATGCCTTCGACGGGCACGCCGAACATCTCGGCGGCGGTCATCGCGTGGATGTCAATGCCGTCCTTGAAGGCCTGCTTCATCTCGGGGAGGTTTGCGACATGGGCGAGGATGCGCAGTTCGATCTGACTGTAGTCGAGGCTGACAAGGCGCATGCCCGGCCCGGCGACAAAAGCCTCGCGGATGCGGCGGCCCTCGTCGGAGCGGACGGGGATGTTCTGCAGGTTTGGGTCGGTCGAGGCGAGCCGCCCGGTGTTGGCACCGGCGATCGAATAGCTGGTGTGGACGCGGCCGGTCTCGGGGTTCACATGGGTCTGCAGCGCGTCCGTGTAGGTCGATTTCAGCTTGGCGATCTGGCGCCAGTCCAGCACCAGCCCGGCCAGCCGCGCGGCCTGTTCGTTCTCGGAGGCGGCAATGTCCTCGAGCACATCGGCGCCGGTGCCCCAGGCGCCGGTCTTGCCCTTTTTGCCGCCCTCGGCACCCATGGTTTCAAACAGAATTTCGCCCAGCTGCTTGGGCGAGGCGACGTTGAAGGGCTGGCCCGCAACTTGCTGGATCTCGTCTTCGAGCCCGGCCATCTTTTGCGCAAACGCGTTCGACATCCGCGCCAGAACCGAGGTGTCGACACGCACGCCGGCCATCTCCATATCGGCCAGAACCGGCACCAGCGGGCGTTCCTCGGTCTCGTAGATCGTGGTCGCGCGCAGGCGGTGCAGTTGCGGCTTGAACGCCTGCCAGAGGCGCAGCGTGACATCCGCATCCTCGGCGGCATAGGCGGTGGCCTTGTCGATCTCGACCTTGTCGAAGGTGATCTGCGCCTTGCCCGAGCCGATCAGCTCCTTGATCGGGATCGGCTGATGGTTGAGGTGGCGATCCGACAGCGCGTCCATCCCGTGGCCATGCAGCCCCGCATGCATCGCGTAGGACAGCAGCATCGTGTCGTCGATCGGCGCGACGCGGATGCCGTGGCGGGCAAAGATCTTGAAATCGTATTTCATGTTCTGCCCGATCTTGAGGATCGCGGGGTCCTCAAGCACGGGCTTCAACAGCGCCAGCGCCTGCGCCATCGGCATCTGGCCGGGTTGCGGCGCGGAGCCGCCGAACAGGTCATCGCCCCCCGCCGTGTGGCCGAGAGGCAGGTAACCCGCCTGCCCCGGCTCGATGCACAAGGACACGCCGACCAGATCGGCCTGCATCTCGTCAAGCGAGGTGGTCTCGGTATCGACCGCGAGCCAGCCGCGCGCGCGGGCCTGATCGAGCCAGCGTTCGAGCGTGTCCGCGTCGCGGATCGTCACGTAATCACCGGGCGTGAAAGCCGCCTGCTCGGGCGCGGGGGCGTCTTCGGGCGCGCGCTCGGAGACCGGCGCGATTTCCGGCGCGGGCGGCGGCGCGGCGCCGAAATGATCGGCCACGCGGCGGGTCAGCGCGCGGAACTCCATCTGATTGAGGAAATCCATCAGCACCTCGGGCTCGGGGTCGCGCAGCTCAAGGTCATCAAGCGTGAAATCCAGCGGCGTGTCCTGATCGAGCGTCACGAGGCGCTTCGAGAGGCGAATCTGATCGGCCTTTTCGATCAGGGTCTGGCGGCGCTTGGGCTGCTTGATTTCCTCGGCGCGGGCCAGAAGCGTGTCGAGATCGCCGAATTCGTTGATCAGGAGCGCCGCCGTCTTCACCCCGATGCCGGGCGCGCCGGGGATATTGTCGACCGAGTCGCCCGCCAGCGCCTGCACGTCGATCACCCGCTCGGGGCGCACGCCGAATTTCTCCTCGACCTCTTCGGGGCCGATGCGGCGGTTCTTCATTGCGTCGAACATCTCGACGCCGCCGCCGACCAGCTGCATCAGGTCCTTGTCGGAGGAAATGATCGTGACGCGCCCGCCCGCCTCGCGCGCCTGACGCGCCAGCGTCGCAATGATGTCATCGGCCTCGTAGCCCTCAAGCTCCTTGCAGGCGATGTTGAAGGCCAGCGTCGCCTCGCGCGTGAGCGGCATCTGCGGGCGCAGATCCTCGGGCATCTCGTCGCGGTTGGCCTTGTAGAGATCGTAAAGATCGTTGCGGAAGGTGTGGCTGCCCTTATCGAAGATCACCGCGATATGGGTCGGGCCATCGGCGCCGTGATCCTTCTGCAGCTCAGACCAGAGCATGTTGCAGAACCCCGCGACCGCCCCCACCGGCAGCCCGTCGGATTTGCGCGTGAGCGGCGGCAGTGCGTGATAGGCGCGGAAGATATAGGCCGAGCCGTCGATCAGATGCAGGTGACAGCCTTTTCCGAATGCCATGTCTTCCCCCTTCGCGCGTTTGCCCCGTTCTGCCACAGGGGGGCGCAAACGAAAAGGGCGGCCCGCCGATGCTCGAACGGGGCCGCCCTGTCAGGTGGTTGCGCTGCGATCAGTGATCGTCATGCGCGTGATCGCGGTCGATCACGAATTTCTTGTCGCAATAGGGGCATTCGACCTCGCCGGTGTCGCGCGGCAGGGTCAGCCAGACGCGCGGATGGCCAAGCGCGCCTTCGCCGCCGTCACAGGCGACTTTCCACGTGGTGACAATCTGGGTTTCGGGCGCAGCGGGGGCGGTGGTCATGGAAGGCTCCGTCATGGGTCGCGGGGAACGCGCGGGTTTGCCGCATACTAGCCAAACCCACGCCTCAGGCAAGATCGAAGGCGCCGGTCAGCGCATCAAGAGCATCGGGCCAAGCGGGCGCCCGGCCAGAATATGCAGGTGGTAATGCGGCACTTCCTGCACGCCATCCTCGCCGGCATTGGTGATCGCGCGGAAGCCGTCGCCGCCATGGCCCGGCTCGGCACCGATCATCTTGCAGACCTGACCGGCGGCGCGGGCGAAATCGACCAGTTCCGCATCCGAGGCTTCGTTGCAGAAATGGTCAAAGCAGACATAGGGCCCCTTCGGGATCACCAGCACATGGTCGGGGGCCTTGGGCGCGATATCGCGGAAGGCCAGCGTGTGCTCGGTTTCCAGAACGGTGTTGTTCGGGATCTCGCCGCGCAGGATCTTGGCGAAGATGTTTTGCGGATCGTAGGCATAGGCCATCGCGGCTCTCCTCAGTCGACAAACAGGTGGTCGGTTCCGGCAATATCACGAGCCGTCGCCCGATCGCAGCCCAAAAACGCCGCCAGGGCCCGGGCATTCTCTTCGGGCGTGGCGGCCTGACGGATCACCGCGAACCCGGGCAGGTCGGCATCATGCATCCGATCGGATTCAAAGCGCATATCGGCGCGGATCGTGGGCAACAGCCGGTCGATCACCTCCTGCGGCGTGCTCTCGCCCGCAAGGCCTACCCGGCGGGCATGGCCGACAAGGTAATCGTCGGAGAAATCGCAGGCGATCTCAAGCACGCGCACGCGGGCCTTGTCGGCGCAGAAATCCTGCAGCAGGTCGAAATCCGACGGGTCGATGCAGATCAGCAGCTTGTCGGTGCGATGCAGGTCGAAGAGCATCTTGACCAAGGCGCGGCGGTGGCGGTGGCGCTTTTCCAGCGTGCCCTCGATCCCGCCCAGATAGGGCAGCCCGCCCGTCTCGTTGAACAGGTATTCCACCGCCTCGATGCCGGTGCGCTGACGCACCTGCGCGACCAGACGCTTGGCGACGTGCCATTTCTTGCAGACCACAATCAGCAGCGTGTTCTCGCGCCCGAGGCTGGTGTCGACCTCCCAGAAACGCGGGGCGAAACGACGCCCGATGCGGCCCCGCCCGGTCAGAAACTTGAACAGCGAGCGCCCTTCGTTCGAGATCGAGAACTGCACGCCCTTTTGCCCCCAAAGAGCCCCAAGGCGCTGCTTCAGCTCGCTCGCATCCGCGCTGACCTTGCGCGCGAACAGGGAATCCTGGCTCAGCAACAGGTCGTAATGGTCGTTATAAAAGGTCACCGGCATGCCGTAATCGGTGAACATCAGGAAGGTCAGCGTGCGCGACCGAATCTCGGCCTCGGGGACGACATGCGGCACGATGGTCTGGAAAAAGGTTTCATCCGGGATCCAGGTTGTGCGGAAGAACCGCATCACATCGCGACGCGTATCGCAGAACGCCAGCACCTTCTCGATCGTCGCGCGGCGCAGGCACCACCATTGCGAGCCGATCTTCATCTCGACGTCGGCGGGCACCTCGCGGGTGAAGCCGAAGCGCTTCTGCAAGTTGTAGCTGGTGTAGAACAGGCGCTTTTGCGTGCGCTCGTTGAAGAAGTGGCGATAGATCAGCCGCTCTTCCTTGAAGCCGGTCTTGATCCAGTCCGAGCCAAAGAAATCAAAGCATTCAATGTAATCGACCGGGTCGGCATCCAGGAACGCATGGGCGAATTCGGCGGTCTTGATCTGCATGCAATCGCCTGAAAGCATGTAGAAATGCGTGGCTTCCGGGAAGGCCTCGACGGCGGCGCGCACCGCTTCCAGCGAGGCCGCGACCAGTGACCACTCCCCCCAGCCGCATTTATGCCGCCGCCGCGCAAACGTCACGCGCGGGTTCGAACCCAGTTCATCCTGCAAGAGCGCGTAATCGGAGGCCTTGGCCCGCGCGTCATAGTGAATCGCCACGAAATCGCCCTGCTCGGTCAGCCGGCGTGCCTGCTCGATCAGCCCTTTCGGGTCCTTGTGGGTCAGCATTATGAAGGCGATTTTCGCCATTTCCGAAACAGTACCTTCCATTGCATTCGGATCATCGTCTCTTTAACGGTAATATCCGTTGAAAAGTAAGTATTTCTTTGCTCTTTAGGGCCTAATTCTCGGGTGACGCCACTGACGCGAAGCTCGCATGATCGTGGAGGTATGAATTATGGGGTTTCCTGGCACATGGATGACCGAGAGCGAAAGCGTGGTCTATCGTGTGGTCCCCAAATGTGCCTGCTCGAGCATCGGGCAGATCATGTTCTTCTCGGACCACGGCCGTTTCTTTGACGGCGACATTCACGACGCAACCGGCGGCATGCACAAATGGTCGATCGAGGCCAGCCAGAAGGCGATCGAAGCCAATGTGAAGGCGCATAAATCCTATGCCTTCACTTGCGTGCGCAATCCCTACGCCCGCATCCTGAGCTCGTTCTTCGACAAGATCGCGGGCATCCAGCGCAACGGCAAACGCTATCGCGGCAACCTCGTGCCGCAGCTGGTGCAGAAATACGGGATCGAGGTCGGCAGCCCCGAGGACAATTTCGACTTCGACCAGATCACGTCGTTCCGCCGGTTCCTGCTGTTCGCGCGCGACACCATCCGCTGGCGCCGCCCGATGGAGCCCGATATCCACTGGTCGGCGATGTCGGGGCATATCTCGACCTTCATCTGCAACGGTGGTCAGTACGACAAGATCTTCTTCACCGAGAAGTTCAACGAGGGCATGCAGCAGGTGCTCGACCATATCGAGACGCCGGTGCCGGTCGATCTGGCCAAGATCCCGAAATTCAACGAATCCGAAGGGCACGGGCCGAAGCGCGCGCATAAGGTCAGCGAGTATTTCGACGACCTGTCACGGCATCTGGTCTGGGAAATCTACAAGAAGGATTTCCAGCTGTTCCGCTATGATTTCGACGACCCCGACAACAAGATGCCGGTCGGCGAGATCGACCTTGACGAGGTGCATGCGAAACTTGGGGCGTAAGGGGGGCGCTGCCCCCCGTCTTCGCGGCGCGAAGCCTCCCCCCGGAGTATTTCAGGCTCGATGAAAGGGCGGCTCAGACGAGCCCGTGCGCGGCGAAAAGTGCCTGCACGTCAGCCTCGGGGCGCGCGCCGAAATGCGAGATCACCTCAGAGGCGGCGATCGTGCCCATCTTGCCCGCGACGGCGAGCGGGCGACCCGTGGCGTAGCCGAAAAGGAAGCCCGCGGCGAACTGGTCGCCCGCACCAGTGGCGTCAACCGGCGTCACGCGCTGCACCGGCACCTCGACGCGCTCGCCGCCGCCGATCAGTACGACATCCTCGCCCGAGCGGGTGCAGACGATCATTTCGCATTCGCTGGACGCCTGTTTCAGCGCGCTTTCGAGGTCGGTCTGATAGAGCGATTCCCATTCGTGATTGTTGCCGATGACATAGTCCATCTCGTCGCGGACGAGGCGGCGGAAGCTGTCCCGGTGGCGATCGACGCAGAACGGGTCGGACAGCGAGATCCCCGCCTTGCCGCCGCCGCGCCGCGTGCCCTGCGCGGCCTTGAGGAAGGCCGTTTTGCCGTGGTCCTTGTCGAAGAGGTAGCCTTCGAGAAACAGAAACTCGGTATCCTCGACCACCGCCAGCGGCACATCCTCGGTCGAGACTTCGGCCGATATCCCGAGATAGGTGTTCATCGAACGCTCGCCATCGGGCGAGACGAAGATCATCGAGCGCGAGGTGGGCAGTTCGCCCCCTTTCACCGGCGGGTTCGGGAAATCAGTGCCCTCGGCACGCAGCGAGGCCTCGAAGAAATGACCGAGCGCGTCGTCGTTTACCCGCCCGATATAGGCCGTGCGCAGGCCAAGGTTGCCCAGCCCCGCCAGCGTGTTGCCGACCGAGCCGCCAGGCGCCTCGGTGCGGTTGGTCATGGCGGCGTAAAGCTCTTCGGCGCGGGCGCGCTCGATCAGCTGCATCACGCCCTTCTCGATGCCGTTCGCGGCCAGAAACGCGTCATCCGATTGCGAGAGCACGTCCACGATGGCGTTGCCGATGCCGACGACCTGATATTTTTTCACTGGGTTTTCTCCTCGAACTGGCACCATTCCCGGATCGGGCAGGCCCCGCATTTGGGTTTGCGCGCCACGCAGATATAACGGCCATGCAGGATCAGCCAGTGATGGGCATGGCGCTGGTATTCCACCGGCACATTGTCTTCGATCGCGCGCTCGACGGCCTCGACATCGCGGCCCGGGCAGATGCCGGTGCGGTTGCCGACGCGAAAGATATGGGTGTCGACCGCCTGCGCGGGATGACCGAACCACATATTGAGCACCACATTCGCCGTCTTGCGCCCGACGCCGGGCAACTCGACCAGCGCCGCGCGCGAGCTGGGCACGAGGCCGTCGTATTTCTCGACGAGGATGCGGCTCATTTTCAGGACGTTCTTGGCCTTCTGGCGGAACAGGCCGATCGTCTTGATATGCTCGATCAGCCCCTCTTCGCCGAGCGCCAGCATCTTGGCGGGCGTGTCGGCGATCGGGAACAGGTCTTTGGTGGCCTTGTTCACGCCCACGTCCGTGGCCTGCGCCGAAAGCGCCACCGCCACCAGAAGCGTGTAGGCGTTGGTGTGATCAAGCTCCCCTTTCGGGTGCGCCTCCGCCTCTTCGAACCGGGCGAAGATGGCTTTCATCTGCATATAATCAAGCTGTCGAACCATGCCCGATCCTATGCCCGTCCCTGCCCCGCCCGGCAAGGGATCACGTGGGTTTTGCGCAGCTTTCGGGTCGCTTGCGCGGCACGCGCGCCCTAGAGTGGCGCGACAGGAGGCGCCGATGACCACGCTTGAGGACCAGTATCACTACCGCCTGATCGCCCGCGCGATCACCGAGATCGACCGCGCCGAGGCCGAGCGGGTCGCGGGAACGGGGCCGGCGCTGTCGCTCGAGGATCTGGCCGGGCGGCTGGGGTTCAGTGCCGCGCATTTTCAGCGCGTGTTTTCGGCCTGGGTCGGGGTCTCGCCCAAGCGCTACCAGCAATACCTGACGATGGGGCTTGCGCGCGAGTTGCTGGCGCGGCGTCTGCCGCTGGAGGAGGTGGCGGATGCGGCGGGGCTTTCGGGGACGGGGCGGCTCCATGACCTCGTGCTGCGCTGGGAGGCGATGAGCCCCGGCGCGTTCGCGCGCGGCGGCGACGGGCTCGAAATCCGCTGGGGCCGGTTCGAGACCCCCTTTGGCCCCGCCATCGCCATGGCCACGGAGCGCGGGCTTTGCGGCATGGGGTTTGCCGCCGAGATGGGCGAGCAGGCCTGTTACGACGATCTCGCCCGGCGCTGGCCCGAGGCGCGTTTCGCCGAGGCGCCCGAGGCCCTTGCGCCCTGGGTCCGGGCAGCCTTCGCGCAGCAGGGCGAGGTGCCGCTTGCCTTGATCGGCGCGCCCTTCCAGATCAAGGTCTGGGAGGCGCTGCTTGCGATCCCGTCGGGGCAGGTCACCACCTATTCCGAGATCGCCTCGGCCATTGGCAACCCGCGCGCGGTGCGCGCCGTCGGCACCGCAATCGGGCGCAATCCGATCTCGTTCCTGATCCCCTGCCACCGCGCGCTGCGCAAATCCGGCGGGCTTGGCGGCTATCACTGGGGCCTGCCGGTCAAGCGCGCCGTCCTCGCATGGGAGGCCGCCCGCAGTGAAGGCGCGTGACGGGCGAATTCCCGCCGCTCGCGGCAAGTTCAGTGGTGTTTACCGGGGATTTCCGCTTATCTTGGCCCCGGAAAGCCCGTAACGGGCGCAAAACCAAGGCATGAGCATATGAAACCGATGAAACCCGTTGTCATTCTGACGGCCGCCGCGCTGGCGCTGGCGGGCTGCGTCTCGAATACCTCGCTGCAGGAAAGCTACGCCGACGGCACGCCGAACCCCAACGCCAAGCGCAATCAGGGCGTTGTGGCCGGTGCTCTGATCGGTGGCCTGATCGGCGCGACCACCGCCGATGACAAGAAGCTTGAGAAAGGTCTCGCCGGCGCCGCGATCGGCGGGCTGCTGGGCGCCGCCGCTGGCGCGCAGCTCGACAAGCAGGCGGCGGAACTGCGCCGCGATCTCGACACGCAGGGCGTGCGCATCGTCAACACCGGCAACGAGCTGATCGTGACGATGCCGCAAGACGTGCTGTTCGCCGTCGACAGCGCGCAACTGCGCCCCGACCTGCGCGATGATCTGATGGTGCTTGCCGGCAGCCTCAACCGCTACCCCGACACCCGCGTCGAGGTCATCGGCCATACCGACAACACCGGCGAGGCCTCGTATAACCAGCGCCTCTCCGAGGAGCGCGCCGACTCGGTCGCTTATGTGCTGATCTCGGGCGGCGTGGCGCGCAACCGCGTCATCTCCTATGGCCGCGGCGAGGACGAGCCGATCGCGTCGAACCTGAGCGCGGAAGGCCGCGCCCAGAACCGCCGCGTCGAGTTCGTGATTACCCCGATCAACTGATCCCCTCCCCCGACTCCAAAGGCTCCGCGCAACTGCAGCGGGGCCTTTTTCATTTGCAGCAATTGGTTTGCGGTCATATTCCTTGACCAAAGGGAGAAGGGAATGCCGTTTCAGAAGATCGAGTCGGAAAAGCTCGCCTCTGCTGTCGTCCGGCAGATCGAGGGATTGATTCTGCAAGGAATTCTGCGGCCGGGCGAAAGACTGCCGTCCGAGCGTGAACTGTCCGAACGGCTGGGCGTCTCGCGGCCGAGCCTGCGCGAGGCGGTGGCGCAGCTGCAGGAAGCGGGGCTGTTGACCACGCGCGCGGGCGCCGGGATCTATGTGGCCGATGTGTTGGGCTCGGCCTTTTCCCCGGCGCTGATCCAGCTTTTCGCCACCAACGATCAGGCGGTATTCGACTACCTTTCGTTCCGGCGCGACCTTGAAGGGCTTGCCGCGGAACGCGCCGCGCATCTGGGCTCGGCCACCGACCTGAAGGTGATCGACACAATCTTTCGCAAGATGGAAGCCGCCCATGTCAAACGGAACCCGGCCGACGAGGCGGCGCTGGACGCGCAGTTCCACATGGCGATCATCGAAGCGAGCCACAACGTCATCATGCTGCACATGATGCGCGCGATGTTCGACCTGCTGAGCGAGGGCGTGTTCTACAATCGCTCGGTGATGTTCCGCAACAAATCGACCCGCGATTCCCTGCTCGAACAGCACCGCGCGATCAACGTGGCGATCCAGGCCCGCGACGGCACGGCCGCGCGGGCGGCGGTGGCGGCGCATATGGATTTCGTCGACATGGCGCTGAGCGAGCAGCGCAAGGCCGAGCGCAACGAGGCCACCGCGCTGCTGCGACTTTCGGCCAAGCAGGGCGCGAAATAACCCCGGACATGAAAGAACCCGGCCCAAGGGCCGGGTTCTTCGATTTCAGATCAGCGATTGCTCAGTGCAGGCGCTGTTCGACTTCGGCGATGGCGGCGTCGATCATGCCAGCCTGGTCCTTGGCCGTCATCTGCTTGGCGAGAACTTCGCCGGCAGCTGCGACAGCCACGGTCACCGCACGGTCCTTGACCTCTTTCACCGCAGCGGATTCCGCCGAGGCGATCTGGTCTTCGGCCGCTTTCAGGCGGCGTACGATCGAAGCCTGCAGGTCAATCTTGGCCTGGTCCGCGGCAGCACGCGAGTCGCGCTTGGCGGCGGCGACGATCTCGTCGGCCTGGCCTTGCACTTCACGGCTCTTGCGCTCGTAGGTGGCGAGGATCGCCTGAGCCTCTTCGCGCAGCTTGCGGGCCTCCTCAAGGTCGGCCTTGATGCCTTCGGCACGCTTGTCGAGCAGCTTGCCGAGCATGCCCGGCACCTTCGCCCAAAGCAGGACGCCGACGAACAGCAGGAACGCGATCGTCACCACGAAGTCGGTGTTGCGCAGCGAGAAGAACGGACCCGACGCAGCCAGAGCAGGCTGAGCGGCGAGAATGAGAAGGAGCGAAAGTTTCTTCATCATCTTACCCTTTCAGCCGTTCGCTGACCGCGGCAGCCAGAGCTTTCGCGTCTGCCTTGCCACCCAGCGCCGCAACGATCTCGGCAGCGGCGTCTTTCGCCACGACCTCGGCCGCTTCAACGGCACCGGCACGGATTTCACCGATCCGGGCTTCCGACTCGGCGGCACGCGCCGAAATCTCGGCATCCGCCTTGGCGGTGGCCGCGTCGAGCTCGGCCTGAATCTCGGCACGGGCTTCGCCGGCGATCTTCTGGGCCTCGGCGCGGGCATCCGCGAGCGCCTTGTCATAGGCGGCCTCGGCGTCCTTGGCCTTGGCTTTCAGCTCTTCGGCAGCGGCCAGATCCCCGGAGATCGCGCCCTGACGATCCGCCAGCACCGAAGCGATGCGCGGCAGAGCGATGCGCGAGAGCACCCAGTAGATCACGACCAGCGTAACGACGAGCCAGAAGATCTGGTTCCCGAAGGTCGAAAAGTCGAGTTGCGGCATGCCGGCGGACTCGGCGGCGTGACCGGCAGCTTCCGCTGCGGCGGCACCCGCGTCATGCGCCATGTTGGCCGCTTCGTGTTCGTTAGCCATGGTCGTCCCCCTGGACCCTTCAATTACCGGATGGGCCCATCAGGCCCATCCGACCGCAAGGATGCGAAAAGGGATCAGACGGCGAACATGAGCAGAAGCGCGACGAGGAACGAGAAGATCCCCAGGGCTTCCGCGAACGCGATGCCGATGAACAGCGTGGCGGTCTGGCCAGCAGCGGCCGACGGGTTGCGCAGGGCGCCCGACAGGAAGTTGCCGGCAACGTTACCCACACCGACAGCAGCCCCACCCATGCCCATGCAGGCCAGGCCAGCGCCGATGTAAGCACCCATTTGAACGATATCGCCTTCCATGTTCGTATACTCCTTGAGGTTGGAATTGGCAGAATTGGTTTAGGGGACCCGGACCTTAGTGATGCGGATGCAGCGCGTCTTTCAGATAGACGCAGGTCAGGATCGTGAACACATAGGCCTGGATGAAGGCCACCAGCATCTCGAGGCCATACATGGCCGTGATCGCCAGGATCGAAAGCGGGGTCACCGCGATGCCGATGCCCGACATCAGGATCAGCGGCGCGAAGGCGGCGAACACTTTGATAACGGCGTGGCCGGCCATCATGTTGCCCGCAAGACGAATGGAGTGGCTGACCGGGCGCACGAAGTACGAGATCACTTCGATCAGCGCGAGCACCGGGCGCAGCGGCAGCGGCGCTGACGAAACCCAGAACAGGCTCAGGAAACCGGCGCCGTTCTTGACGAAGCCCACCACGGTCACGGTCACGAAGACCAGCATCGCGAGCACCGCGGTCACCGCGATATGCGAGGTCGGCGTGAAGGCTTTCGGCAGCAGGCCGAGGAAGTTCGAGAACACGATGAAGAGGAACAGCGTGAAGATATAGGGGAAGAACTTCAGCCCGTCCTTGCCGGCGACATCCTCAACCATCTTGTGGATGAAGCCATAGGCCAGCTCGGCAACCGACTGGATACGGCTCGGAACGACCGCGCGGCCGCGCGTACCGATCACCAGCAGCAGGATGATCGCCACCACCGAGACCGCCATCCACAGCGCCGCGTTGGTGGGCGTGTACCAGTGGACGGCGCCGTCACCGAAGAGCGGCTTCACGATGAACTGATCCATCGGGTGGAACACGAGACCTTCGCCCTGAGCTTCCGACACGTCTATCTTCCCTCTACATCAGCTGCCTTGGCAGCCGCTTCCTTTTGCATCTCTTGCGCGGAGCGGATCATCACCTTGATCCCCGCCGCCAGGCCCAGGAGCGTGAACAGCACCATCAACCACGGCTGCGTGCCCAAAAGAGCATCCAGCCCGTATCCGATGCCGAAGCCGATCCCCAGCCCCGAAACCATCTCGATCACCATCCGCCAGGCCATGTTCGCCTGAGACAGCTGCTGATCGGCGCGCGGCTTGGGCGCTCGCGCCCGCTTGACCTCGTCGAGCTTCTTCTCAAGCGCGGCAAGGCGCTCGGGATCGGGCTCTTCGGACGGCACATCGGACATGATTGGCCCCCGCCTGAAACTTGGCCCCGGTTTAGTTGTCACGCAGGCGTGAGTCAACAGCGTTAGCGGCAACGCAAGAACAACATAACCCTTTGATAAAACAAGATTTCAGCAAACCGTCACAGCAACAGATCGCGCCCCACGCCGCCGCAAGGGCAGATTTCGGGCCAAACCGCTTATTCAACCGATTGGTTGACGTTTTTCACCGCGCCCGCCATCAAGGTCGCATGAGCCCTCGCCACGCCGCCCAGCTCGATGCTATCTTTGCCGCGCTTGCCGACCCGACCCGGCGCGCGATCCTGACCATGCTGCTTGAAGACGACATGGCCGTCACCGATGTCGCCGAGCCCTTTGAGATGTCGCTCGCCGCGATCTCCAAACACCTCTCGATCCTCGCCGATGCCGGGTTGATCTCGCAGGAGAAACACGGCCGGGTGAAATGGTGCAAGCTCGAACCCCACGCATTGCGCGACGCCACCACCTGGATTCAGGGGTTTGGCCAGTTCGAGCCGCTCGACCTCGACGCCTTCGAGCGCTTCCTCGAAACCGAGCTTTCGCTGCCGCCCGAAGACTAGGGGGCCCTGCCCCCTCGGGCTACGCCCTCACCCCCGGAGTATTTTCCGCTCGATGAAAGGGCTTTCATTTTGCCGCAAATATCCCGGGGGTGAATGCCGAAGGCAGAGGGGGCCGCGCCCCCTGCGCCCTAGCCGCCGTGGCTCCGGTCATAGCCATTCGCGGGCGGAGACGCCCAGCCCGCCGGGGGCGCGCTCGGACGGAAGGTCTCTACCAGCAGCGGAAAACAGCGCGCCATATCCGAGCTGTGCTCGGAGCCGCAATCGCCGCCGGGGCACGCCGAGAGCACGCCCAAGAGGTCCATCTCGGCGAAGAATTCGAGGCAATCGCCGGGGCGCACCGGGCTCGCCTTCATGAAATACTGGCCAGTATCGCGGGTGAACCCCGTGCACATGAAGACGTTGAGCACATCATGGACGAGGGCTTCGGCAGCAGGCAGGTCAAGCCCGCGAGCCGCGGCCAGCGCGCGCGTCAGGTTCGAATGGCAGCAGTGGTGATACTGCCCGCCATCCGACAGCAGGCAATGGGTGTAGGGGTCACAGCGCGTGCCGATCACATCATGGACCGATCCGCCATCGCCATCGAAGCCATACCAGTCCAGCGTGTCCGCCGTGATCGTCGCCATCGGTCGCAGGCTCGGGAAGGAGGACCAGAGCCGGTCGCCCGTGCTCAGATGCGTGCCGTGCAGCGCGCGGGTCTTGCCGGAATAAAACCGCTCGGACAGGTCAGCCGAGAACAGGTTGAGGTCACCGACCTGCGGGCCCTCGATGCTGGTGATCCGAAAGAAATGGCCCGCAGGCACCTCGAAACTGGCAGCGGCGCGGGCGGGCACGATGACCTCGGCGGTCTTGACCCAGCCCTCGCGCGCGGCGCGATAGCTGGCCAGATCGGGGACCGGCAGGGTCTCGGGCGGATAGCAGATCACCGGGCGGATCGCACGGCGCGCGGCGGCATCGGCCGGAGGAGAAAATTCTGGGATCGTAGGTTTCATGCGAGGCCTCCTGCGCCCCAGTCTGTCGTGACCGGGGCGCAGGCGCCAGTGCGATTTGGATCAGCGGGTGCCGTAGTACGCATACATCAGTTCGACAGCATCCAGGCTCGATGCCGGTTTGCGCGGCTTGCGCCACGGGTATTCCGGCTCGTAGTAGGATTGGCTTTCGATCAGATTGCGGAGTTTTTCAATCTGACGGGACTCGATCACGTCTGCAACCATTGGAACGCTCCATTACGGTGTTCCTCCCTGTGGGGGCATATAGGGCGACGACCACCGTTACGCGAGGGTCAATTTTGCATGGTCGCCATGACGATGCTGCAATGCAGCATTTGTTGACGTTTTGGTGTGCCCCCATTGCCCCGCATGCATCGGAATGCGAAAATGGGCGTCTGAATTCAGGTTTTCACGATGTCTCATCACGTTATGGCAGCGCTTCTCTGTGCCGCGGGGCTGTCCCTGACCGGCTGCGCCCCTCCGGATCCGGGGGAGGCAGCGCGTGCCTTGTCGGGGACCGAGCTCGCGAATTGTTGTGATAATGCCGAGTTCTACCCGCCGCCGGTGATGCAGATCGCCGATCCGCTGATGCCGGTTCTGGGGCCGGTGTTCGGCAATGTCGTCTTCCGCGAGGGTCACCTTGAGCCCCCCGCCGCGCGCGAGGCGATTCTCGCGCAGCTGGAGCCGATGGACCTGCTGGCTCTGAGTTCCAAGAACCGGCTTTCGGGGAAAACCTTGCCGGGGCTCTTCGGTCATGTGGTGCTGTATCTGGGCTCCGAAGACGACCTGAAGCGGGCCGGTCTCTGGGATGACCCGGCCGTGGTGCCGCATCACACGGCGATCCGGAACGGCATGTATTTCATTGAGGCGGATACGAACGGCGTGCATCTGTCGGACGCAAACCACGCACTCGCCACCGATGCGCTCAGCATCCTGCGCCTCAAGACGGGCTGCGGCACGGATCGGTGCGACGCGCGGGCCGCATTTGCCACGCTCGGGCGCGAATATGACTTCACCTTCGATGGCACCGATCCGACAAAGCTCTATTGCACCGAGCTGGCCCAGATCGGCCTGCCCGGCGTCGATCTGCCCGACCGGCGGCTTTACGATTACACGCTGATGCTGCCCGATGACCTTGTGGCGCTGGTACTTGCCGACAAATCCGAGTTGAAACTGGTCACGCATTTCACCGGCACCGAGAAAGGCTGGTCCGAGACCGGGCGGAGCGGGGCAATGTCCGAGCTCAAGGGCTGGTGGCGTGAGGCGGCGGTGCAACCCATTCCCGGCCAGCGCCGCACGCTGGAATGAACAAGGCCCGGCGCATTGCACCGGGCCCTTTTCTGTCTGGCATTCCGCGATCAGACGACGCGGCTGACCATCATCTTCTTGATCTCGGCGATCGCCTTCGCGGGGTTCAGACCCTTCGGGCAGGTTTTCGCGCAGTTCATGATGGTGTGGCAGCGATAGAGCTTGAAGGGGTCTTCAAGGTTGTCCAGACGCTCGCCGGTCGCCTCGTCGCGCGAGTCGATGATCCAGCGGTAGGCGTGCAGGAGCGCTGCCGGGCCAAGGTATTTGTCGCCATTCCACCAGTAGCTCGGGCACGAAGTCGAGCAGCTGGCGCACATCACGCATTCATAGAGACCGTCGAGTTTCTTGCGATCCTCGATCGACTGGCGCCACTCTTTCGCGGGGCGGTTCGTCTTGGTTTCCAGCCAGGGCATGATCGAGGCGTGCTGCGCGTAGAAATGCGTCAGGTCCGGGATCAGGTCCTTCACCACCGGCATGTGCGGCAGCGGGTAGATCTTGACGTCGCCCTTGATCTCGTCGAGGCCGTAGATACAGGCCAGCGTGTTGATCCCGTCGATGTTCATCGCGCAGGAGCCACAGATCCCTTCGCGGCACGAGCGGCGGAAGGTCAGGGTCGGGTCGATCTCGTTCTTGATCTTGATCAGCGCGTCCAGAACCATCGGGCCGCAGCGGTCCATGTCCAGGAAATAGGTGTCGATGCGCGGGTTTTCCCCGGTGTCCGGGTCCCAGCGATAGATCTGGAATTTGCGAACGTTCTTCGCGCCTTCCGGCTTCGGCCAGGTCTTGCCGACGCGGATTGTCGAGTTCTTGGGAAGCGTGAACTGAACCATGTGTTTCCCCTTTCGGTTAGCGGGAATAGAGCGGCCGCGTCGGGAGCTGACCGGATCTGTTGTAAACGCAGCGGGAATAGACCTCGTTCGGGTCGCGACCCATGAGCGCGTCGAGCGACAGCGTCATGTCGATATCGGTGATCGCGTGGCCGTCCTGGTTGATGCCCACTTTCGCCTCGCCGCTGAGCGGCTTGTTCAAGACCTGCTGGGCGCAGATCCGCTCTGCCTCATGGACCGGGATCGGACCGCAGGCGGCGAGGATCAGCCCCGCCACCGCAAGTGCGCCATATGCAGACCGACGGATCATCAGAAGGTCCGCGCTTTCGGCGCGATCTTCTTCAGGTCGATGCCACCCTCGGCCTCGGTCGTCAGCGGGTCCTTGATGACCGGACGATATTCGAGGTCGACCTTGTTGCCGACAACGCGGCTGATGGTGTGCACGCGCCAGTTTTCGTCGTCGCGGGTCGCGTGGTCTTCCGAGGCATGGGCGCCACGGCTTTCCTTGCGCGCTTCGGCGCCGACGATGGTGGCAAGAGCATTCGGCATCAGGTTGGTCAGCTCGAGCGTCTCCATCAGATCCGAGTTCCAGATCAGCGAGCGGTCGGTGACGGCCAGATCGTCGAGCTTGGCGGCAACATCCGTCATCTTCTCGACGCCTTCCTTCAGCGTCTTGTCGGTGCGGAACACCGCCGCGTCGGCCTGCATCGTGCGCTGCATCTCAAGGCGCAGTTCCGCCGTCGGCGTGCCGCCCTTGGCGTGGCGCAGTCCATCGAAGCGATCGAAGGCCTTGTCGACCGAAGCCTGGTTCAGCTCGCCGTTGCGGGCCTTGGCATCGACGACCTGACCGGCGCGGATCGCGGCGGCGCGGCCGAAGACCACGAGGTCGATCAGCGAGTTCGAACCGAGGCGGTTCGCGCCGTGCACCGAGGCACAGCCCGCTTCGCCCACGGCCATCAGGCCCGGAACCACCTGGTTCGGCGCGTCCTTGGTCGGGTTCAGCACTTCGCCCCAGTAGTTGGTCGGAATGCCGCCCATGTTGTAGTGCACCGTCGGCAGAACCGGGATCGGTTCCTTGGTCACGTCGACACCGGCAAAGATCTTGGCCGATTCCGAGATGCCCGGCAGGCGCTCGGCCAGCGCTTCGGCGGGCAGGTGCGAGAGGTTCAGGTGGATGTGGTCGCCATGCTCGCCCACACCGCGGCCTTCGCGGATCTCCATGGTCATGCAGCGCGAAACATAGTCACGCGGCGCGAGGTCTTTGTAATGGGGCGCGTAACGCTCCATGAAACGCTCGCCTTCCGAGTTGGTCAGGTAACCACCCTCGCCGCGCGCGCCCTCGGTGATCAGGCAGCCCGAGCCGTAGATGCCGGTCGGGTGGAACTGCACGAATTCCATGTCCTGCAGCGGCAGGCCCGCGCGCGCCACCATGCCGCCACCGTCGCCGGTGCAGGTGTGGGCCGAGGTGCAGCTGAAATAGGCGCGGCCATAGCCGCCGGTGGCCAGCACGACCATCTTCGCGTTGAACACGTGGAAGGTGCCGTCGTCGAGCTTCCAGCAGACCACACCCTGGCACACGCCGTCTTCCGACATGATCAGGTCGATGGCGAAATACTCGATGTAGAATTCCGCGTTGTTCTTCAGCGACTGGCCATAGAGCGTGTGCAGGATGGCGTGGCCGGTGCGGTCTGCCGCGGCGCAGGTGCGCTGCACGGGCGGGCCGTCACCGAATTCGGTGGTGTGGCCACCGAAGGGACGCTGGTAGATCTTGCCTTCCTCGGTCCGCGAGAAGGGCACGCCGTAGTGCTCAAGCTCGTAAACGGCCTTGGGAGCTTCGCGCGCGAGATATTCCATCGCGTCGGTGTCGCCCAGCCAGTCCGAGCCCTTCACAGTGTCGAACATGTGCCATTGCCAGCTGTCCGGGCCCATGTTGCCGAGCGAGGCGGCGATACCGCCCTGCGCCGCAACGGTGTGCGAACGGGTCGGGAAAACCTTGGTCACGCAGGCGGTGCGCAGGCCCTGTTCAGCCATGCCAAGGGTCGCACGCAGGCCAGCCCCACCGGCGCCCACGACCACGACATCGTATTCATGCGTTTCGTATTGATAAGCAGCCATCTGTCTGTCTTCCCGTCGTTCAAGCGCCCATCGCGCCAAGGATGAGGCCGATGAAGGCCATTTTGGCCAGCGCGTAGAGCACGGCGGCCGTCACGGCATAAGCGATCGCGTAGGCGGCGATGATAGCTGCCTTGCGGGCGGTGCCCTGCGCGTAATCCTCGATCATCATCTGCGCGCCCTTGGCGAAGTGGCGCATGCCGACAACGGTGACCAGCGCGGTGATGATCGCCGGGAAGGGACGCGAGAAGGTCGCGATCACTTCTTCCAGCGGCGCGCCGATGGTCGAGCCAAGGATGTACAGGAAGACGGGCACGAGGAAGGCCAGGCCCACGGCCGACATCGTCATGTACCAGTGATGCTCGGTGCCGGTGCCCGAGGCGCCTTTGCCTTCGGCGCGTTTGCGTGCGGTCAGGTAACGCATGATCGTCTCCTCAGACCAGAATGATGGTGATGATGGTCAGCACGACCGAACCGATGATCACGCCCATGCCGAGCTTTTCGGCGGTCTTGATCTCGAGGCCCTTGCCGGCGTCGAAATAGAGGTGACGCAGGCCGGCGAGGTAGTGATACCACACCGCCCAGATCGAGCCGAGGAAGACCAGCTTGCCGAACCACGAGGTCACAACGGCATTCGCGAAGTCGAAGTAGTCGGGGCTCGTCGCAGCGGCGAGAAGCCACCAGGCCACCAGGATCACAGCCACGATCAGGGCATTGCCGGTGATCCGCGTCAGGATCGACGTGATCGACGTAAGCTGTGGGCGATAGATTTGCAGATGCGGGGAAAGGGGCCGTTCCACCCGTTTCACGTCAGCCATAATGGGTCCCTCTGTCGCTGTGCCCCGAGCGGGCGGGCGCAAGGGGGCGCCACGCGATCCGGGGCTGGCCGGAATTGCCCCTACTCAATAGCGATTATTTCACGCGAGTCACGCGCGACTTGTACCAATTTTCGGGAAATCGTTACAAACAGGGGAGAAAAAGGCGGTTTGTGATCACATATTTTGGGGGCGTGATCACATATTCGCACCTAAAATTGCCGTTTGGGCAAGTTGCGGGCCCTGCCCCCGCGCGGGGAGTCGTTTTGAGGCAAAAGCGCCGCCGGGCAGGTCTCGGACATGAAAATACCCGCGGCATCGGCACCGCGGGTATCTGTTTTGGACCGTAACGGGTCGCTTATTTCGGCATCACCGCCCAGTAATCGAGGTCGAGCAGGACCTCGGGCTTGTACTTGCCGTCCTCGCCCTTCAGCGCGAAAGGCTCGGCGCCTTCTTTTACCGCGACGAGGCGCAGGCGGATCAGCCCGACGCCCGGCGCATCGGTATCAGCCTTATCCAGAACCTCGGACCAGGCTTTCACGGTATTGCCCGAGAAGCAGGGGTTCGCATGGGCGCCGCCGTTCAGCGCAACGATCATCTGCGCGTTGGCCAGCCCGTTGAACGAGAGCGCCCGCGCCATCGAGATCACATGGCCGCCATAGATCAGCCGCTGGCCGTCTTCGCGGAAGGTCGCGTCGAAATGCACCTTGGCGGTGTTCTGCCAGAGCCGCGTGGCGATCATGTGCTCGGCTTCCTCGATCGTCACGCCATCGACGTGGTCGATTTTCTCGCCGATCTCGTAATCGCCCCAGCGATGCGCCTCTCCGGCCAGATCGAAGTCATATTCCTCGAAGGTCAGCCCCTCGGGGATCGTGATGTCCTCGGGCGCGACCACCTTGGCCAGCGCGGGCAGCACGGTTTCGGGCGCGGGCGCATCGAGATTGCCTTTGCGCACCATCACCCAGCGCACGTATTCCAGCACGACCTCGTCCATCTGGTTCAGGCCGCGCGTGCGCACATAGACCACGCCCGACTTACCGTTGGAGTTCTCCTTGAGGCCGATCACCTCGGACTCCGAGCGCAGCGTGTCGCCCGGATAGACCGGCTTCAGCCAGCGGCCCTCGGCATAGCCAAGGTTCGCCACCGCGTTCAGCGACACGTCAGGCACGGTCTTGCCAAAGACCACGTGGAAGGCCACCAGATCGTCCAGCGGGCTGCCTTCGAGGCCGCAGGCGCCGGCGAATTCATCCGAGGAATAAAGCGCGTGGCGCGCCGGATAAAGCGCGTGATAGAGCGCCCGCTCGCCCTCGGCCACGGTGCGCGGCACGGCGTGGCGGATCACGTCGCCCACTTTGTAATCTTCGAAAAAGCGGCCCGGATTGGTCTTTGCCATGATCGTTCCTCGGTTGCGGCGCTACTGGGCGCCCAGTTTCATCTCGGGGTGATACTCCCCGTCCTTTTCCTTCACCACGGCCTGGCCGCAGCGCATCACGCCCTTGGCGGCGTCGAAGGCGTAGGTCGGCGAGCCGTGCAGCTCCCAGCCGCTGTTCAGCGCGGCGGTGACCTTGTGGCAGAACTCGCTGGTGTCGTCGGAGCTGAGGAAGCGGTAGAGTTTCATCGCGCGCCCCTCAGCCGAAAGCCGGATAGCCGAGCAGGTAGTGGATGCCTGCAATGGCGCCGAAAACCAGCAGCGTGCCGCCCAGCGCCATCGCCTCGAATTTCGCGGGCTTCGCCTTGGGGGGCGTCCATTTCGGCACGGCGCGGTTGATCAGAACGATCTCCAGCACCGCCCAGAGGCCCAGCCCGCCGAACAGCACGAAGCTCGGCACGTCGCCATTCACCAGGATATGCGCGATCGACCACAGGATCATCCCGATCAGCATCGGGTGGCGCATCTTGCGCGCCAGCGCCGTTTTCATCCCCGCAGCCGCGAACAGGTAAACCGAGACCAGCATCAACAGGTTATTGATGCCGACCGTCGCAGGGTGGCGGCCCCAGAACACAGCCCCCTCCGACATCCGGTAGCCGATCACCATCAGCACGATGCCAAGGCTGGCCAGCCCCGCCACCATCGGCTTCTCCGAGCCCTGCAGCGCCCGGTGAAACCCCGGAACCAGCCGTTTGCCCAGATGCGGCAGCGCCCACAAGAGGACGCCCAGAATAAGAAGTGCCATCGCGATTGCCCCTTAGCCGTTCAGCGCGGCGATCGCCTCCGCCTTGGCCAGCGTCTGCCGCGCCGTGACGATATGCAGATTCTCGACGATCCGGCCATCCACAACCGCGACACCAAGGCCATTCTTTTCGGCCTCCTCGAACGCGGCGATCTGACGCTTGGCCAGGTCGATCTCGGCCTCCGAGGGCGCAAAGGCGGCGTTGGTGATCTCGAGCTGCGCCGGGTGGATCAGCGTCTTGCCGTCAAAGCCCATGTCGCGGCCCTGCTCGCATTCGACCTTGAGCCCCTCGTCATCCTTGAAGGCGTTATAGACGCCATCGACGATGATCTTGCTGCAGGCCTTGGCGGCCAGCAGGCACAGGCCCAGCCCGGTTTGCAGGCCCAGACGGTCGGCGCGGAAACGCGTCTGCATTTCCTTGGCAAGGTCGTTCGTGCCCATCACCATGCCTTCAAGGCGCGGGTGCTGCGCGATCTCATGCGCGTTCAGCATGCCGAGTGCGGTTTCCATCATCGCCCAGAGCGGCACATCGGGCACCAGCGCGGCGACGGCATCAAGATCGGCGGCTTTCGAGACCTTCGGGATCAGGATCGCATCGACCTTGGCGCCATCCGCAATCGCGGCGGCGAAGGTCTTGCAGTCGTCCGCGCCCCATTCGGTATCGAGCCCATTGATCCGCACGATGCGCATCCGGTTGCCGTAATCGGCGGTCTTCAGGGTCTCGGCCAGCAGGCCGCGCGCATTGACCTTTTCATCCATGGCCACGGCGTCTTCGAGATCGAAGATGATCGCATCGCAGATCAGACCCGTGGCCTTTTCCAGAGCGCGCTCTTTCGAGCCGGGAATGTAAAGCACCGAGCGAGTGGGACGGTTCGCCATGATTCTGTCCTCCGAAATAAAGTTGCGTCAAATGTCACGATCGAGACAGAATCATCAACCCCCGATTTGCCGCATCGCAGAAAGGTTTCGCAACGGCCCCGCGATAGAATCGGTCCAGACTGATTTCAGCAATGAACGGCAGATCCGGCACCGATCCGCCCCGTCGCCGCCGCCTTCACCCGCCGAAAAAGTCGTGAATTGGCAATTTTCAGTGCACAATTGCATACAATGCGCCCCCTCACCGCGCAGCGCCCTTGCCACAACGGCCGCAAGCCGCTAATCCCCTCGGCGTCAGTTTCAACCCATCCATCCTGACTTTGGAGGACTCAAATGGCCCGACCCAAGATTGCCCTTATCGGCGCTGGTCAGATCGGCGGCACGCTCGCCCACCTCGCCGCGATCAAAGAACTCGGTGACGTCGTCATGTTCGACATTTCCGAAGGCACCCCGCAGGGCAAAGCCCTCGACATCGCTGAATCGGGCCCCTCGGAAGGCTTCGACGGCTCCTTCAAAGGCACCAACGACTACGCCGACATCGCCGACGCTGATGTCTGCATCGTCACCGCGGGCGTTCCGCGCAAGCCGGGCATGTCGCGCGACGACCTGCTGGGCATCAACCTGAAAGTCATGAAATCGGTCGGCGAAGGCATCAAGGCCCACGCTCCGAACGCCTTCGTGATCTGCATCACCAACCCGCTCGACGCGATGGTCTGGGCGCTGCAGAAGTTCTCGGGCCTGCCCGCGAACAAGGTCGTCGGCATGGCCGGCGTGCTCGACTCGGCCCGCTTCCGTCACTTCCTGTCGGTCGAATTCGGCGTCTCGATGCGCGACGTCACCGCCTTCGTTCTGGGCGGCCACGGCGACACCATGGTTCCCTCGGTCCGTTACTCGACCGTTGGCGGCATCCCGCTGCCGGACCTGGTCGAAATGGGCTGGACCTCGCAAGAGAAGCTCGACGCGATCGTGCAGCGCACCCGTGATGGCGGCGCCGAGATCGTTGGCCTGCTGAAAACCGGTTCGGCCTTCTACGCGCCGGCCACCTCGGCGATCGAAATGGCCGAAGCCTACCTGAAAGACCAGAAGCGCCTGCTGCCCTGCGCCGCCTATTGCGATGGCGAGCTGGGCGTGAAGGACATGTATGTCGGCGTGCCGACCATCATCGGCGCCGGCGGCATCGAGAAGGTCGTCGACATCAAGCTCAACAAAGAAGAGCAAGTGATGTTCGACAAGTCGGTCGACGCGGTGAAGGGCCTCGTCGAAGCCTGCAAAGGCATCGACCCGTCGCTGGCCTAATCGGCAAAAAACGAGTAGACTTAAAGGCGTACCTTCGGGTGCGCCTTTTTATTTTTTGGGAGGAGGACCCGTCATGCGTGCCATTCTGGCAGCCGCCGTGGTTTCCGCCCTGCCCGCCGTGGCACTGGCAGAGACCGATATTTCCACAGAGATTGCCGAAACCGGGATTGCGCCGACGCTGGCGCGGCTCTCGGCGCTGGACAGCCCCAGCGACGAGGAACGCTTTGCCATTGCGGGGCTCGAATTCCTGAACGCGCTCTCGCAGGCCTATCAGCTGCGCTGGGAGGTCGGCATGCCGCGCGATTTCGACATGATGTTCGGGATGGCCGGGCGCCTGCCCGAGAATGACACCACCCGCAACCTCGATCCGGCCGAGATCACCGCGCTGCTGAGCAACACGCTCGACGCGATGGAGCGCGCGCGCACGGCGCTGGCCGGGATTCCCGAGGACTCGGATTTCGGGCTGGTGCTGCGCTTTGGCGACCTCTGGATCGACCTCGACCGCGACGGCAAACGCGCCGAATACGAGGATTTCGCGGAGATGGTCGGCGTGACGATCTGGGGCTGGCAATGGATGCGTCAGGCCGAGCGGCCACCCCTGCCAGAGATCCGTTTTGACGTGGCCGATGCCGCCTGGCTCTCGGCCTATACCCACATGGTTGCGGGCTCGACCGAGATGATCCTCGCCTATGACCCCGAGCCGTCGATCGCCCGCGTGCTCGAGGCGAAATCGGTGCTGCGCGGCGCCACCGAGCCCGGCGGCCGCCAGCGCAACTTCGAAAGCTTCGTCGATCTGTTTGCGATCATCGACGGCACGCTGCGCCACGAACCCGCGGTCGCACGCACCGTCGCCGCGCGCGATCATTTCCTGTCGATGGTCGCGGAGAACCGCATCTTCTGGACGCGGGTCGAAGCCGAAACCGACAATGACCGCGAGTGGATCCCGAATGACGCACAGGTCTCGGCCACCGGCATCCCCTTCCCGAAAGGGATCGGCGCGAACTGGCAGCGGGTGCTTGCGGATGCCGAAGGGCTGCTGACGGGCAAACTGGCCGCGCCCTACTGGGACGTCGAAGGGTTCTTCATGGGCAACCCCGACAGCGCCTCGATCGGCATCGACATCTCGCGCCTGTTCACCGAGCCACGCCCGATCGACCTTGTGGGCTGGATCCAGGGCTGGGGCGCCCTGCCCTATCTGAGCGACGCCCCGCTGGTCACCTCGGCAAAC
This sequence comes from Pseudothioclava arenosa, assembly GCF_002358085.1. GTDB lineage: Bacteria > Pseudomonadota > Alphaproteobacteria > Rhodobacterales > Rhodobacteraceae > Pseudothioclava > Pseudothioclava arenosa. The sequence goes on along the minus strand of NZ_NTJD01000001.1, from coordinate 238,751 downwards.
GTGCAGCGGTTCGAGATGCTGGTCTCGGGACAGGCGCCGCTGTTCATGGTGTTCCTGAACTGACTTCATGGCGCTGCGCCCCTTGTTTTCATGGGGGCGCAGGCCAGTTGACGTTGCGTCGCTTTGCAGATGTTTCCGAGGCGTGGACACATCTTTGCAGATGCTGCGCCGCAGCGCCCGCCAGCAGAGTGAGTCGCGGGAAAACCGGGCTACTGTCAAAATTCCGAATAATTGTGATCACACCCCCTAAAACTGTGATCACAAAAGGCGCTTTTATGCCCGAAAAGGCGGCGAAGACGCATTTATAGTTTTGTTACATGCCCAAGCTGTGACAAAAGGCCCCAAATCGCACCAGCATGGGAAAATGCCATGAACATTCATGAATATCAGGCGAAGCAGCTCCTCAAGAGCTACGGCTGCCCGGTCTCGGAAGGCCGCGCGGTCCTGAAGGCGGAAGACGCCAAGACTGCCGCGGGTGAGCTTGACGGTCCGCTCTGGGTCGTGAAAGCCCAGATCCACGCCGGCGGCCGCGGCAAGGGCAAGTTCAAGGAAGCCGAAGCTGGCGAAAAGGGCGGTGTGCGCCTGGCCAAGTCGGTGGAAGAAGCTGCCGAAGAAGCCAAGAAGATGCTCGGCCGCACGCTGGTGACCCACCAGACCGGCCCGGCCGGCAAGCAGGTGAACCGCATCTACATCGAAGCCGGTTCGGACATTTCGCGCGAACTCTACCTCGCGCTGCTGGTTGACCGCGCCACCTCGCGCATCTCGGTCGTGTGCTCGACCGAGGGAGGCATGGACATCGAAGAAGTCGCCGCCTCGACCCCCGAGAAAATCCTGACCATCACCATCGACCCGGCCACCGGCTACATGCCGTTCCACGGTCGCCGCGTCGCCTTCGCGCTCGGCCTCGAAGGCGGTCAGGTCAAGCAGATGACTGCTCTGCTCGGCAACCTCTACCGTGCCTTCGTCGAGAAGGACATGGAGATGCTGGAAATCAACCCGCTGATCGTCATGGAAGACGGCAACCTCAAGCTGCTTGACGCCAAGCTCGGCTTCGACGGCAACGCGGTCTACCGCCACGCCGATGTCGCCGCCCTGCGCGACGAGACCGAAGAAGACCCGAAAGAACTCGCAGCGTCGAAATACGACCTCAACTATATCGCGCTCGACGGCGAGATCGGTTGCATGGTGAACGGCGCGGGTCTGGCGATGGCCACCATGGACATCATCAAGCTCTACGGCGCCGAGCCGGCGAACTTCCTCGACGTTGGCGGCGGCGCCACCAAAGAGAAAGTGACCGAAGCCTTCAAGATCATCACCTCGGACCCGAAAGTTAAGGGCATCCTCGTGAACATCTTCGGCGGCATCATGCGCTGCGACATCATCGCCGAGGGCGTCATCGCCGCGGTGAAGGAAGTCGGCCTGCAGGTTCCGCTGGTTGTGCGCCTCGAAGGCACCAACGTGGAACTGGGCAAGGAAATCATTGCGAATTCGGGCCTGAACGTGATCGCGGCGGACAACCTCGCCGACGGCGCCCAGAAGATCGTGAAAGCGGTGAAAGGCTAAGAACATGGCAGTCCTCGTCAACGAAAACACCAAAGTCATCTGCCAGGGCTTCACCGGCTCGCAGGGCACGTTCCACTCGGAACAGGCGATCGCCTACGGCACCAAGATGGTCGGCGGCGTCACCCCGGGTAAAGGCGGCACCTCGCACCTGAACCTGCCGGTGTTCAACTCGGTCCACGAAGCGAAACACGTGACCGGCGCCAACGCGACCGCGATCTACGTGCCCCCGCCCTTCGCGGCCGACTCGATCCTCGAAGCGATCGACGCCGAGATGGAACTGATCGTCTGCATCACCGAGGGCATTCCGGTGCTCGACATGATGCGCGTGAAGCGTGCGCTGATCGACAGCAAATCGCGCCTCGTCGGCCCGAACTGCCCCGGCGTCATCACGCCGGACGCCTGCAAGATCGGCATCATGCCGGGCCACATCCACATGCGTGGCTCGTGTGGCGTCGTCTCGCGCTCGGGCACGCTGACCTATGAAGCCGTGAAACAGACCACCGACCTCGGCCTCGGCCAGTCGTCGGCTGTCGGCATCGGCGGCGACCCGATCAAGGGCACCGAGCATATCGACGTGCTCGACATGTTCCTGGACGACCCGGAAACCACCTCGATCATCATGATCGGCGAAATCGGCGGTTCGGCCGAGGAGGAAGCCGCGGAGTTCCTGAAGGAGCAGAAGAAAAAAGGTCGCTGGAAGCCGGTTGCGGGCTTCATCGCGGGCCGCACGGCGCCTCCGGGCCGCCGCATGGGTCACGCCGGCGCCATCGTTTCGGGCGGCAAAGGCGACGCCGAGTCGAAGATCGAAGCAATGCGTTCGGCGGGCATCGTTGTCGCCGAAAGCCCCGCCCATCTCGGCGAAGCCGTGATGAAGGCGATCAAGGGCGAATAAGCCTTTCGGGTGCGGGGCTGCCCTTCGGGGTGGCCCCTACCCTGCGCTTCGGCGCAACTCGCAAGAGCAAAACAGAGAGTGGGCCCCCTCTGCTTTGCTCTTTCGAGCCTCGCTCGGGAGTTTCGGCACCCTGCCGAACTGGGAGAGAGAAGATGATGATCGCGCTTTCGCCGGGGTATCGCCCCGGAGACGCATTGGTCCTTTGCGCGCCTCGGCGCGGCGCCCCGGCGCCGGCCCCGGTCGTCTCGTCCCGCGCCCTCCCCGCTCACCATCACGCATCGCCCGCGACGGAGGCCCGACGCCTCCGCCCGATCACCGCCGCCGCGCCCCGCTTTTGCGCTGCGTGACGGCCCCGACCTCAACCGACACCGGACTCAGGTGAAACCATGAACGATCAGACCCCCAACGATCAGCTCCACGCTTCCTCCTTCCTGCAAGGGGCGAACGCGGACTATGTCGAACAGCTCTATGCCCGTTACGCGCAGGATCCGGCCTCGGTCGATGCTGCCTGGGCCGAGTTCTTTGCCACGCTTGGCGACGACCAGCTTTCGGTGACGAAATCGGCGCAGGGCGCGTCCTGGGATCGCGCCGACTGGCCGCCGGTTCCCGCCGATGAGCTGACCGCCGCGCTGACCGGCGAATGGCCGGCCCCGAAAGAGGCCAAGGGCGCTGGCGACAAGATCAAGGCGAAAGCCGCCGAGAAGGGCGTCGAAGTATCGGACGAGGCGGTGAAACGCGCCGTGCTCGACTCGATCCGCGCGCTGATGATCATCCGCGCCTACCGTATCCGCGGCCACCTGATCGCCGATCTCGACCCGCTGGGCATGCGCGACAAGACCCCGCATCCGGAACTTGACCCGCGCAGCTACGGCTTCGCCGACGCCGACATGGATCGCCCGATCTTCATCGACAACGTTCTGGGCCTCCAGATCGCCTCGATGCGCCAGATCATCGACGTGCTCAAGCGCACCTATTGCGGCACCTTCGCGCTGCAATACATGCATATCTCGAACCCCGAGGAAGCCGGCTGGCTGAAAGAGCGGATCGAGGGCTATGGCAAGGAAATCGCCTTCACCCGCGAAGGGCGCCGCGCGATCCTGAACAAGCTGGTCGAGGCCGAGGGCTTCGAGAAGTTCCTGCACGTGAAATACATGGGCACCAAGCGTTTCGGCCTCGATGGCGGCGAAGCGCTGATCCCGGCGATGGAAGGCATCATCAAGCGCGGCGGTCAGCTGGGCCTGAAGGAAATCGTCATCGGCATGCCGCACCGCGGCCGCCTGTCGGTGCTGGCCAACGTGATGTCGAAGCCCTACCGCGCAATCTTCCACGAATTCCAGGGCGGTTCCTACAAGCCCGATGACGTGGACGGTTCGGGCGACGTGAAATACCACCTCGGCGCCTCGGCGGACCGTGAGTTCGACGGCAACAAGGTGCACCTGTCGCTGACCGCGAACCCCTCGCACCTCGAGGCGGTGAACCCGGTCGTGCTGGGCAAGGTCCGCGCCAAGCAGGACCAGCTGGGTGATACCGAGGCACGCACCGCGGTGCTGCCGATCCTGCTGCACGGCGACGCGGCCTTTGCCGGTCAGGGCGTCGTGGCCGAGTGTCTCCAGCTTTCGGGGATCAAGGGCCATCGCACCGGCGGCTGCATCCATATCGTGGTGAACAACCAGATCGGCTTCACCACCGCGCCGCATTTCTCGCGCACCTCGCCCTATCCGACGGATATCGCGCTGATGGTGGAAGCCCCGATCTTCCACGTGAACGGCGACGATCCGGAGGCGGTCTGCCACGCAGCCAAGGTCGCGATCGAATTCCGCCAGAAATTCGCCAAGGACGTGGTCATCGACATGTTCTGCTACCGTCGCTTCGGTCACAACGAAGGCGACGAGCCCATGTTCACCAACCCGCAGATGTACAAGAACATCAAGGGTCACAAGACCACGCTGCAGCTCTACACCGAGCGCCTCGTTGCCGACGGGCTGATCCCGGAAGGCGAGATCGAGGACATGAAGGCCGCGTTCCAGTCGCACCTGAACGAAGAGTTCGAGATCGGCAAGGCGTTCAAGCCGAACAAGGCCGACTGGCTCGATGGCCGCTGGAAGCACCTCGACCGCGAAAAAGGCGACTATGACGCGGGCGTCACCTCGGTTTCCGAGGAAGCCTTCCAGGAGATCGGCCGCGGCCTGACCTCCTACCCCGAGAATTTCGACATCCACAAAACCGTGGCGCGTCAGCTCGAGGCCAAGAAGGCGATGTTCGAGAGCGGCAAGGGCTTTGACTGGGCGACCGGCGAAGCGCTGGCCTTCGGCTCGCTCGTGGCCGAGGGCTTCCCGGTCCGCCTCGCAGGTCAGGACTGTACCCGCGGCACCTTCTCGCAGCGTCATTCGGGCCTGATCGACCAGTCCACCGAAGAGCGTTACTACCCGCTGAACCACATCAAACCGGGTCAGGCGCGCTACGAGGTCATCGACTCGATGCTCTCGGAATACGCGGTGCTGGGCTTCGAATACGGCTACTCGCTGTCGGAACCGAACGCGCTGACGCTCTGGGAGGCACAGTTCGGCGACTTCGCCAACGGCGCGCAGATCATGTTCGACCAGTTCATCAACTCGGGCGAGCGCAAATGGCTCCGGATGTCGGGCCTCGTCTGCCTGCTGCCGCATGGCTTCGAGGGTCAGGGCCCCGAGCACAGCTCGGCGCGTCTGGAACGCTTCCTGCAGCTCTCGGCGGAAGATAACTGGATCGTGGCGAACTGCTCGACCCCGGCGAACTACTTCCACATCCTGCGTCGCCAGATCCACCGCAACTTCCGCAAGCCGCTGATCATGATGACGCCGAAGTCGCTTCTGCGTCACCCGCTCTGCGTCTCGAAGGCCGAGGAATTCACCACCGGTTCGTTCTTCCGCCGCGTGATGTGGGACGATGCCGACCCGCAGCATTCGGGCAACTCGGAGTTCAAGCTGGCGGGCGACGACAAGATCAAGCGCGTCGTGATCTGCTCGGGCAAGGTCTATTACGACCTGCTCGCCGAGCGCGACAAGCGTGGCCTCGAGGATGTCTACATCCTGCGCCTCGAACAGTTCTACCCGTTCCCGGCGCATTCGATGGTCAACGAGCTGTCGCGCTTCAAGGGTGCCGAAATCATCTGGTGCCAGGAAGAGCCGAAGAACCAAGGCGCCTGGACCTTCGTCGAGCCCAATATCGAATGGGTTCTCGGCAAGATCGACGCCAAACATTCCCGCGCCCGCTATGCCGGTCGTGCGGCCTCGGCCTCGCCCGCGACGGGTCTGGCCAGTCGCCACAAGGCCGAGCAAGAGGCGCTGGTCAACGATGCACTGGAGGGCTGATAAATGACCGAAGTTCGCGTCCCCACCCTGGGCGAATCCGTCACCGAGGCGACCGTCGCCACCTGGTTCAAGAAGCCGGGCGATGCGGTTGCCGTCGATGAAATGCTCTGCGAGCTGGAAACCGACAAGGTCACCGTCGAGGTGCCGGCGCCCGCCGCTGGCACCCTCGCCGAGATCATCGCCGCCGAAGGCGAGACCGTCGGCGTCGACGCCCTCCTTGCCGTGATTTCCGAGGGCGCGGCCGCCGCCGCCCCCGCCCCCAAACAAGAGACCGGCGCCCAGGCCGCGCCCCAATCCAATGAGGTCAAAATGACGGACGTTATGGTCCCCACGCTCGGTGAATCGGTTGCCGAGGCCACGGTGTCCACCTGGTTCAAGAAAGTGGGCGACACCGTTGCCCAGGACGAGATGCTCTGCGAGCTGGAAACCGACAAGGTGTCGGTCGAGGTTCCCGCGCCCTGCGCTGGCGTTCTGACCGAGATCGTCGCCCCCGAAGGCACGACCGTCGACGCCTCGGCCAAGCTGGCCGTGATCGCCGAGGGTGCCTCGGCAGGCGCCGCCGCCCCGGCCGCTGCCGCCGCTCCGGCTGCCGCCGCCCCGGCCGCCTCGGGCGCGAAAGACGTCGAGAACGCGCCCTCCGCCAACAAGCTGATGGCGGAAAAAGGCATCGACCCGGCTTCGGTCCAGGGCTCGGGCAAAGACGGCCGCATCATGAAGGAAGACGTGATGGCCGCCGCCGCGAAACCGGCCGTCTCGATCGCCCCGGCCCCCGCCGCCGCGCCGCGCGGCCCGGTCAATGCCGATGACGCCGCCCGCGAAGAGCGCGTGAAAATGACCCGCCTGCGCGCCACCATCGCGCGCCGCCTGAAGGACGCGCAGAACACCGCCGCGATGCTGACCACCTATAACGAGGTGGACATGACCGAGGTGATGGCGCTGCGCAACACCTACAAGGATGCCTTCGAGAAGAAACACGGCGTGCGCATGGGCTTCATGTCCTTCTTCACCAAGGCCTGCTGCCACGCGCTGAAGGAAGTGCCGGAAGTCAACGCCGAGATCGACGGCGGCGACATCGTCTACAAGCACTACGTCCACATGGGCGTGGCCGCTGGCACCCCGACGGGCCTCGTGGTTCCGGTCATCCGCGACGCCGACCAGATGTCGTTTGCCGATATCGAAAAAGCGATCGCCGAAAAGGGCAAGCGCGCCCGTGACGGCAAGCTGTCGATGGCGGAAATGCAGGGCGGCACCTTCACCATCTCGAACGGTGGCGTCTATGGCTCGCTGATGTCCTCGCCGATCCTGAACCCGCCGCAGTCGGGTATCCTCGGCATGCACAAGATCCAGGACCGCCCGATGGTCATCAACGGCGAGATCAAGATCCGCCCGATGATGTACCTGGCGCTCAGCTACGATCACCGCATCGTCGACGGCAAGGGCGCCGTGACCTTCCTCGTGCGCGTCAAAGAGGCGCTGGAAGATCCGCGCCGCCTGCTGATGGATCTGTGATCTGACGCAACCCAACCGGGGCGGCCCCGCGCCGCCCCTTTCCATTCCCGCCCCTTCTTCTTGGCTGAAATACGCCCGGGGGGCACGGGGGGCAGCGCCCCCCGCCGTAGTCAAAGGAAACTCCAATGGCAGATTTCGACGTTATCGTGATCGGCGGCGGCCCGGGTGGCTATGTCTGTGCGATCCGCTGTGCGCAACTAGGCCTCAAGACCGCTTGTGTCGAAGGGCGCGAAACGCTGGGCGGCACCTGCCTCAACGTGGGCTGCATTCCGTCCAAGGCGCTTTTGAACGCGACGCACCAGTTGCACGAGGCCGAGCATAACTTCGCCAAGATGGGCCTGAAGGGCAAAAGCCCCTCGGTCGACTGGAAGCAAATGCAGGCCTATAAGGACGATGTCATCGGCGGCAACACCAAGGGCATCGAATTCCTGTTCAAGAAGAACAAGGTAACCTGGCTCAAGGGCTGGGGCTCGATCCCGGCGGCCGGTCAGGTCAAGGTCGGCGACGAGGTCCACTCGGCCAAGAACATCATCATCGCCACCGGCTCCGAGGCCGCCTCGCTGCCCGGCATCGAGATTGACGAAGACACCGTCGTCACCTCGACCGGCGCGCTGTCGCTGAAAAAGATTCCGAAATCGGTCGTGGTGATCGGTGCGGGCGTGATCGGGCTTGAAATGGGTTCGGTCTACAGACGCCTCGGCGCCGAGGTGACCGTGGTCGAATTCCTCGACGCGATCACGCCGGGCATGGATGGCGAAGTGGCCAAGTCCTTCCAGAAGATCCTCGCCAAGCAGGGCATCGACTTCGTGCTCGGCGCCGCAGTGCAGGGCGTGACCAAGGGCAAGGGCAAGAACACCGTCGCCTACAAGCTGCGCAAGGACGAGAGCGAGCACACGCTCGACGCCGAAGTCGTGCTGGTCGCCACCGGCCGCAAGCCCTACACCGACGGGCTCGGCCTCGCCGAGCTGGGCGTCGAGATGGAGCCGCGCGGCCAGATCAAGACCGATGCGCATTGGGCGACCAACGTCAAAGGCATCTACGCGATCGGCGACGCGATCGTGGGCCCGATGCTCGCCCACAAGGCCGAGGACGAAGGCATGGCGGTGGCCGAAGTAGTCGCCGGCAAGCATGGCCACGTGAACTACGACGTGATCCCCGGTGTGATCTACACCACCCCCGAGGTTGCCTCGGTCGGCAAGACCGAAGAGGCGCTGAAGGCCGAGGGCCGCGCCTACAAGGTCGGCAAGTTCAGCTTCATGGGCAACGCCCGCGCCAAGGCCGTGTTCCAGGCCGACGGTTTCGTGAAGCTGATCGTCGATGCGGCGAGCGACCGCATCCTCGGCTGCCACATCATCGGCCCGGCCGCTGGCGACATGATCCACGAGATCTGCGTCGCGATGGAATTCGGGGCTTCGGCTCAGGATATCGCGCTGACCTGCCACGCCCACCCGACCTATTCGGAAGCGGTGCGCGAAGCGGCTCTGGCCTGCGGCGACGGCGCGATCCACGCCTGATCCGGCACTCCGGAAACGACGAAAGGGCGGCCCTCGGGTCGCCCTTTTTCGATCGCGCGCAGGCGTCTCGGTAGAATTGCGTATTTGGACCAAGAAGAAACTGCGCGCTTCTTCTTGGATCAAATACGCTTCCTAGCCTGCCAGATGGCGCAGGCCCTGGGTCACGTCGGTGCGCACGGCAAGACGCAGTGCGGGCTCGTCTCCGGCGCGCAGCGCGGCGAGGATCATCCGGTGATGGCGCGGCGGCTCGTTGCGCGAGATCCGGTTGTAGAGAGCGCGCATCGTCGGACCGAGCTGCAGCCAGACGGTTTCGATCACCGCCAGCATCGCGGGCGCCTGGGCGCGCAGGTAGAGCGTGCGGTGGAACTCGAGATTGGTGCGGATGTAGCTGACCGGGTCCTGCTTCGCGACCGCCTCGGCGTTGAGCGAGTTGATCGCGGCGAGCCGGTCGATCAGCGCGAGGTGGGCGCGCGGCAGGGCACGGGCGGCCAGCTCTGGCTCGATCAGGGCGCGCAGGGCGGCAAGTTCCTCGATCCGCTCGTTCGACAGCTCGGGCGTCGCGACACGCCCCGAGGAGGACAGCATCAGCGCGCCTTCCGCCACCAGCCGCCGCAGGGCCTCGCGCGCGGGGGTCATCGAGACGCCATGCTGCTTGCCAAGCCCGCGCAGCGTCAACGGTTGGCCGGGCAAGAGCTCGCCATGCATGATCTGCTGACGCAGGCTGCGATACAGCCGGTCATGCGCGGCGCTTTCGATCGGGCGTGAGGTGCTGGTGGTCATGCCCTGTTGTGATCACAAAACGGCGCGCCGTCAATCAGTCTCGGAAGCGGATCGCCTGCAGCGCCCCGCCCTCGCGCTTGAGCCAGGCACGCTCGCTGCGGTAGCCCGGGCAGAGCCGCGCGACCACGGCCCAGAAATCGGGCGAGTGGTTCATTTCCTGCAGATGCGCGACCTCGTGGGCGGCGACGTAATCCAGCACCGAGGGCGGCGCCATCACCAACCGCCAGTTGTAGCTGAGCGCGCCCGCGTGGCTGCACGAACCCCAGCGCGAGCGCGTATCGCGTAGCGTGATACGCGAGAACGGACGCCCGAGGCGGCCGGCATGGGTCTCAGTGGCGGCCTGAAGGCGCTGGCGGGCGGCAAGCTTGAGAAAGGCCTCGATCCTAGCGCCGAGCCGCGCCGGGTCCTCGGGCGCCAGCAACCGGTCGCCCTCGATCCGCGGCGCGCGGAGCTGCGCGGCTTCGAGCCGCAGCGGGCGGCCCTCAAAAGGCAGCTCCATCCCGAACCGCACTGTCACGGGCGGCGCGATCCCGGCCAGCGTTTCGGCGATCCAGACGGCGTGCCCCTGAGCGAAGCGCAGCGCCTCGCGCTCTGTCCCGCGCTGCGGCAGCGTCAGCGTCACCGCCCCGTCATGGCGCGACACCCGCAGCGCATAGCGACGCGCCCGTGCCGAGCGGCGCAGCCGCAGCGCGATCTCGGATCCGTCTGGCAAGGTGAGTCGGGTCAGAGCGGGCTCCTTGCGGCGGTTTGCGGGCCTTGCGGGGCACGAGGCCGCACCATTGCCGGGTTCTCCACGAAAAGGCTTTGACACCCCGGGGACATTGTGGCAGTTGGCCTCGACTCTCTGTTTAGAGCGAAGCCAGGAGATTTCCATGCCGAAAGAGGAATGGGGCGTCAAGCGCCTCTGCCCCCATTGCGCGAGCCGGTTCTATGACCTCAACAAGAACCCGATGACCTGCCCGGTCTGCTCGAACAGCTTCACGCTGGAAAGCATCACCGAAGGCCGCAGCCGCGTGCTCATCGCCGAAAAATCGACCCCGAAGAACCAGGTCGATATGGATGATCTGGACGATACGGATCTGGACGATGACGCAGGTGATGTCGATCTCGACGATGACCTGCTCGAGGATGATGACGACGATAACGTCTCGCTCGACGAAATCGCCGATGTCAGCTCGAACGACGACGACAGCTGATCGGTCGCAGGGCGAAATTACCGGGCGCGAGGGGCAACCTTCGCGCCTTTTTTCTTGCGCGCGGTTTTTTCAACACGGCGCGAATTTTCCTCTTGCGCCCGTATCTCGATCTGCCTATACGCCTCCCACACGGACCGGGCAGCGCCCGGGACAGACCTCCGGTGGGGCCATAGCTCAGTTGGGAGAGCGCTTGAATGGCATTCAAGAGGTCAGGGGTTCGACTCCCCTTGGCTCCACCAAATCTCCTCATATGACAACAAGATCAGTAACTTGCTGCAAATGAAGAGTTATTTTCCAAGGGTGTTACGCTGAGGTGTTACAGTGGAGCGCCTTACGAAGATGCCCGGACACACCCGTCTCTACCGTCGTGGAGCGGTCTACTACCACCGCGCTGCAGTCCCCCAAGACATCATTGCTACCTACGGAAAGCGGGAAGAGACCTTCTCGCTGAAGACCCGCGACTACTCAGAAGCGCTCTGCAGAGTGAAAATCGAGGCTGTCAGGGTAGACCGCCTTTTCGACGAACACCGACTGAGGCTGGCTCGGGAGCGGGAAGAGAAACTGCACGAACTGACGCCTGAGCAAATCGCCACAATCAAGGCTCTCTACCTGCACCACCTACTCGATGAGGATGAAGAGGTCAGGATCGATGGGTTCGAGGAAGTGGAAGACCATGAGGGACAGTCCGTCCTCGTGTCACCGCAGCAGTTCGACCCACGCCAGACCTTCGAAGAATACAAAATGCTCGTCGAGGACATGGACGAGATTACCCGCTTCAACATGGCGCGAGGCAAGGCGGACCCGTTCTACCGCTCTGAGGCAGAGGAGGTTCTGTCATGGGAAGGCATTGACCTGCGGCTCGATCCGTCGTCGCCCAGTTGGCCTCGGCTCACACGTGCGTTGCAGGAGGCCTCTGTTGAGGCCAGAGAGGCCATTCGGAGAAGAAACAAGGGCGACGTTGTCCCGACGCCAGATGCGCCTCAAGCGGCTCCTCAAAGCGTTCACGAAGCCCCTCTCCTCTCTGCTGCCATCAAGCTGTGCCGCCGAACATCATGGACGCGCTACAGGGTCACGCTGAGCGAGGGATGGCAGGACGCTATGGCGACGGTCGCTACCGGATTGACCTGCTTAAGGAGAACATCGAGCGCGTCGAATACCCTGACCTGCGAGAACGTGGACGAGCTACGTCAATCACTTCTCAACAAAGCATTTTCAGGCGAACTCACCTGAGAGAAAGAGGTTTCCCATGACAAGATCGAAGTTGACGAAGAAACGAGCGAGACTGCTTGCGGAGCTTGAGCATCTTGTTGGAAAGAACTGCTACAACGGAAACATCCAGAACTGGGGTCCCGGTGGGGTGTATGAGGGCAAAGGGCGGGACTTCCGCTACCCTCTCACGATGATCGATGAGAGCGGTGAGAAACGCAGGAGGAAGTATCCCGCCGCGACGGATGTATCGCCCCAAATGCTCGCCACTGGATACTACGCCTTCGGTGCCAACAGGCTCCATATCATCGAGGCGCTGGACGATGTTCTGAGGCATCTTGAGACCCACCATGGCTTGAAGCTGTAGGTTCCGAACAGCGATGAGCCTTCACGAAGAAACCGAAGCCGACACCCGCGCCAACCGGATCGACCCGGTGCTGGCCGCTGCCGGCTGGGGCAAGGTCGAAGGCTCTCGGGTCCGGCGGGAGGTGATCTGTCCGGGACGCATCCAGTCGGGAGGAAAGCGCGGTAAGGGCCTCTCCTGTGACTACGTGCTGGAGTATCGCGGTCACAAGCTGGCAACGCTGGAGGCCAAACGAGCGGGTCTCAGTCACCGGGAAGGCGTGGGACAGACCAAGGACTACGCCCAGCGCCTCGGCTCCCGCTTCGCCTTCGCATCCAACGGCCTACAGTGGTTCCAGTGCGACATGCAGACGGGAATGGAGAATGACGACCTCCCTCCCCCCTTTCCCTCACCACAGGACCTCTGGGATCGCACTTTCGGCGACCAGAACGCGTGGCGTCTCCGCTTCGGGGAGGTGCCTTTCGAGACAGCTGGGGGTAAGTGGGAACCCCGCTACTACCAGCACAAGGCGATCACCGCAGCGTTGGAAGCTGTCGCCCAAGGGCAGGACCGCATCCTCCTGACGCTCGCCACGGGAACAGGCAAGACCTCCATCGCCTTCCAGATCGCGTGGAAGTTGTTCCATGCGAAGTGGAGCCTTGAGCGGGAGCCTGTGCGACGCCCCCGCATCCTGTTCCTGGCTGACCGCAACATCCTCGCCGATCAGGCCTACAACGCCTTCTCCGCCTTCGACCCGACTTCGGTCATGCGCATCGACCCTGAGGCATTGCGCAAGCGCGGTGGACGCGCCCCGACCAACGCCAGCGTCTTCTTCACGATCTTCCAGACCTTCATGACCGGGGAGGGTCAGCCAGTCTTCCACGACTACCCCTCAGACTTTTCGACTTCATCGTAATCGACGAGTGCCACCGGGGAGGAGCAAACGATGAAAGCCAGTGGCGGGACATCCTCAATCACTTCGCTCCAGCGGTTCAGCTCGGGCTGACAGCCACGCCCAAGCGGAAGCACAACGCAGATACCTACGCCTACTTCGGCGAGCCGGTCTACACCTACGCCTTGCGAGACGGGATCGAGGACGGCTTCCTCACTCCCTTCAAGGTGCGTCAGATGGCCAGCACCATCGACGAGTATGTCTACGATCCTCAGGACGAGGTGCTACGGGGAGAGATTGAGGCAGGAAGGAAGTTCACCGAGGGTGACTTCAACCGGATCATCGAGATCAGGGAACGAGAGCTGGCCCGCGTCCGGGAGTTCATGGAGGAGATGGACCAACGACAAAAGACCCTCGTTTTCTGTGCCACTCAGGCTCACGCGGCACTGGTCCGAGACCTGATCAATCAGGCGAAGACCAGCACCGATCCCGACTACTGCCACAGGGTGACAGCTGACGACGGAGTTGTCGGGGAGCAGCACCTCCGCGACTTCCAAGACAACGACAAGACCATCCCCACGATCCTCACCACATCGCAGAAGCTCTCGACTGGCGTGGATGCGAGGAACGTCAGGCACATCGTCTTGATGCGACCCATCCGCTCCATGATCGAGTTCAAGCAGATCATCGGAAGGGGGACGAGGACCTACGACGGGAAGGATTTCTTCACCATCTGGGACTTCGTGAAGGCGCATGAGAACTTCAACGATCCTGAGTGGGATGGAGAACCCCTGGCACCCGAGCCTCCAAGGCCGGGAACGGGTGGCGAGACCGGTGGTGACACGACGGGAGATGATAGCGGGAACGACCCGACGCCTCCTGTTCCTCCCGAGCCGCCTGTTGAGAAGATCGTTGTTCGCCTCGCTGACGGTTCAGAGAGAAAGATTAAGTTCCTCAAGACAACAACCTACTGGGGGCCAGACGGGAAACCTATGTCCGCTGCCGAGTTCCTTGAACGACTTTTCGGGGACTTGTCGGAGATGATCGCCGACGAAGATGCTCTGAGGAAACTCTGGAGCGATCCAGACAGCCGCGAGCATTTCATGACCCAGCTTGAGGAAGGCGGGTATGATCAAGATCGTCTCAACGACATCCGCCAGCTTGTAGACGCCCCAAACAGCGATCTCTTCGACGTTCTCGGGTATGTTCTCTATGCCAATCCGCCAAAGACACGTTTCGACCGAGCCGATGCGGTAAGGTCTGACGGGCTGCAGGAAGCAAATGCTGAACTCAAGAACCTCCTCCTTGCCATTCTGCAGGCTTACGAAGCGAATGGAGAGAACGAGCTTGCAAGCAAGAAGCTGGGGCAGTTCTTGACGGCCCGATTCGGTGGCGTGAGCGAGAGTAAGGAAAAGCTCGGTGAGCTTTCCACAGTGCGAGATGCCTACAGGAAGATGCAGCAGCAGCTCTACGTAGGCTGATCCCAAACCAACCCGCGATTTATGGCCCACCATAGATAGACGGAGGCCGATCAAGCCCGCGTCTGTTTTGAGTAGTTCCTGTGGCTGGCTCTCGGGGAGTTTAGGCTCTCTGAGGGCGCAGATCACACTGGGGTAGCCGCCCGTGATCCGTTTCCAAACGCCCGAGAACCCGCGCGGCAGCCGCACCGCCCGCGCATTGGTTTCCGCGATCCAGCGTTTTTCCAGAGCATCATGGAGCATCTGACGTTCATGCCGATGCCGTCCCGCCATTTCGCTGCGCTCGAATTCCAGCGCCTTCTGGCCGCGTGCTGCTTCGAGCTCCGATTGCCTGACGAAACCCTTTAGGCGTTCGGACATTCGCGAGGCTATCGCTTGCCGCGCTTCATCGACCGAAGGCATGGCCTCAGGATCGCCGGGACGTTCCGCGACTTCTTTGGTCTTCACGCCTGACTGACGGGCTACAGAATAGACCTCGCCGCGAAAATCGACGGCGACGAAGCCGCGCCGATCTCCGGGCGCAAGCGTGAAACCGCGTTCTTTGAGAGCTTGCGCGAACGCGGAAGCTGAATCCGAGTGCTCCCAGCATTCCCTGAAAAGCGTCTTGATTTGTTTGGGGTTGAGGCCGACGCGCCGCGCTTGCTGCCATTCTTGCAGCGTGTAGCGGAGCGGATCGCGCTCCCGCCAATCGAGCAGCCCCTTCGGCATCTCCCAGCCATGTTCGCGGAACAGATCGCGTGACACGTCCCGCAGGCGCAGCTTGTAGTGTGAAATATTGATTGCCCGCATCCGTTCAGCATCGATCCGTGACCAGACGACATGCGCATGCCGCCGCCCGTCCTTTTCATGGAAGACAATGGCGCGGGGCTGATCTTCGAGGCCGAGCTTGCGCTCGACCGCATCGGCAGCCTTCTCGAAATCTTCGACCGTGGGATCGGCACCGCCAGGCGGGTTCAGACTCGCCGAGAACATGTAGTTCTTGCAGCGCGTTCCAGCGGCGATGGCGTCCAGTTCTCGAAACGCATCCAGCAGATCATCGCTGACGAAACCGCGAACCTCATGCAATTCGACATGATCGTTCTCGCGCATTGAGAGCAGATAGCGGGCAAGCTGCGCGCCGCCGCCACGTTCTTTGGCCTTCAGGATCATGGCGCGCTCCCAGGTTCGTCACGATAGATACCGCGACCGAGCGCCATAAGAAGCTCTTCGCGCATCACCAGCACCGCCGCGCAGGCTTCGCGCAATTCCGCCTCGGTTTCGGGCGTTACGGGCAAGGAGCCCGTGTTCACGGCCTTAGCGAGTTGGTTCAGGTTGGACGACAGGCGCGATGAGCCGAGTGCGGCGAGGACGCGCCCCAAAGCCTCATAGTCCTTCATAGGGGCCTTGCCGCGCGTCTTGCGCGGTGCAGCATCTTCGCCGAACAGCCGCTCGCGGATATAGGAGCCGAGCGACATATCCGCCGCGTCCTGTTCGAGCTGCGCCCGTTCTTCGAACGTTAGGCGAAGCGAGAACGGCGTCGGCTTACTTTCTTTCGTTTTTTCCGTCGCGGCCGAGGGTGGCGCTAACCTATTGAAATTATGTGAGGGAATCTTCATCGCGCACCCCCAGACCATCTAGGTCAAGTTGTGCGAGATGGCGTTCCCAATCTTCGAGAACTTGAAAGAGGTGGTTCGATTCCTCTCCCGTCAGGTCCACCAAATCTCCTTCAGATCGAACGCTGAAAGCTCCGCTTGCGGGGCGTTTTTGCGTTTGTCTGCTGCGTCGCCAGACCGTCAGAACAAGAGTGGCGCGGGCCAGTTCTGCGGTGTGGCCACGTCGAAGAGCAGCCAGAGCACGCTCGTGACGCCAAGCGTCGCGAAAGCCAGGTGGCGTGGCGAGTAGCCAAAGAACAGCCCGACCCCGAGGATGAAGGCCGCAGGGCCCAGCAGGTGCCCCAGAGACAAGAGCGCAGCACCAAGCACGATCACCAGCAGCAGGAATCGCAGGTCCGCGCCCACCGGCCAGGCGCTTTGCTCGGTGGATTCACGCCAGCGCAGGACCGCGCGCAGCACCAGCGCCGCCGCCAGCGCCGCGGTGATCGCGGCCAGCCCCGATGGGAAGACCTTGGCCGCGAAGGGCAGCGAGACGAGGCTGACAAAGCCCGCAACGCCCAGCCCCAGCAACAGCACCAGGAACGCCAGATCGGCCTGTTTCGGCGGCACCACGCCGCGCTCGGAGCGGCTGCGGTAGCTTTTCAACAGTTGGCGCAGCACGATCGAGGCCGC
The DNA here is from genome assembly GCF_002358085.1 of Pseudothioclava arenosa. GTDB lineage: Bacteria > Pseudomonadota > Alphaproteobacteria > Rhodobacterales > Rhodobacteraceae > Pseudothioclava > Pseudothioclava arenosa. The sequence continues at coordinate 221,764 of NZ_NTJD01000001.1, read as the reverse complement.
CACCGCGAGGCAGACCACCACGAGCGGCTGCGTCAGCCAATCCCAGCCGGAAATCTGGTAGGAAAGGAAAAAGAAGCTCTCGAGATTCGGGCCCAGCACGAAGCCCAGTGCGAAGGCCGGGCGCGACCAGCCAAGGCCGCGCATCATGATCCCCAGCACGCCGAAGGCCAGCAGGAAGATCAGGTCGAAAACATCCTTGTTGTACTGGAACGCCCCGAACACCACGAAGACCAGCGCCAGCGGCACCAGCGTGGTGGCGCGCACGCGGGCGATCTTGGCCAGCAAGGGCGTCAGGCCAAGGCAGAACCCCGTCGCCAGCACATTGGCCAGGGCGATGGTCAGGATCATGGTGATGACGAGGGGCGCCTGCTCATCGAGCATCCGGGGCCCGGGCACGATCCCGTGCAGCGCGAAAGCGCCAAGAAGGATCGACATCGGCGCCGAGCCCGGAATGCCGAAGGCCAGCGTCGGCAGGAGCGAGCCGCCCTCTTTCGCGTTATTGGCGCTTTCGGGGGCGATCACGCCACGAATATTGCCGGTGCCGAACTCGGGCTCGTCGGGCTTGCGGCTGCGCGCGGCATCGCCATAGGCCAGCCATTCGATCACCGTCACGCCCACCCCCGGCAGCGCGCCCAGCATCGCGCCGATCCCGCCCGAGCGCAGCACCAGCCGCCAGTTGCGCAGCGTCTCGCCCATGCCTTGCACCAGTTTGCGGCGGTCATGGTCGTCGCTCTCACCCTGCAGGACACGGTCACGGCGCAGGATGGTGGCCAGCTCGGGGATGCCGAAGATGCCGAGGAACACAATCGCGACCGGCACGCCATCCCAGAGGTAGAGGAGGTCGAAGGTCCAGCGCTCGGCGCCTTCATGCGGATCAAGCCCGGCACAGGCCACCAGCGCACCCAGACAGGCCGCCAGAAGCCCCTTGAGCTGATCCTGCCCCGAGAGCATCGCCACCAGCGTCAGGCCGAAGATGGTGATCGCCAGCAGGTCTCCGTAATTCAACAGCAGCACCACCGGGCGCATCACCGGCAGCGCCAGCGACAGAAGGATCGCGCCGAAGACCCCGCCAATCATCGAAGCGGAATAGGCCGCCCCCAACGCCCGCGCGGCCTCCCCCTTCTTGGCCAGCGCATGGCCGTCCAGCACCGTTGCAGCGGCGCCCACCGTGCCCGGCACACCGATCAGCACGGCGGGCACCGTATCCGAGGTCGTGGTGACCGAGGCCATCCCCAGCAGCAGCGAAAACGCCGCGATCGGGTCGAGCGTGTAAGTCAGCGGCACGAGGATCGTCAGGCCAAAGAGCCCGCCGATCCCCGGAATCACCCCGATCACCAGCCCGAGCACGACGCCGCCCAGCAGGTAGACGAAATGCCCGGGCGCAAAAAGCTCGGCCAGCGCGGTCAGAAAGATGTCCATCGGGCGCCGCCTCCGGCCGGGCCGTCGTGCGCGTTACTGCACCATCTCGCGGGCGCGCTGCAGGATCGCCGGGTCGGCGTTGCGGAAGCCTTCGATCAGCGCCTCGACCTCGCCGCCATCGGTCAGATCGACGACAACGCCACGGGTCTCGGCATCGGCCAGAAACGCCGGATCGGCGGCGGTCTCGGCAAAGGCCTTGCGCAGCGCCATGACGGTTTCCTCGGGGGTGTCTTTCGAGACGATATAGGGGTGGTGCATCCGGGTCGACGAGAACACCAGCTCAAGCGCCGCGCGCTCGGCCGGATCGCTCACCATATCGAGGACGAAGGGCTCGTCGGTGACCGGCCCTTTCGACACCGTGCCGATCTCGCCGAGGATGCGATATCGTTCGAGCATGTCGGCCTGGCCGACCACGGTCAGGCTGATGCCACAACGCACCTGAATATCGCCGCGCTCCATCGCGAGGTCGATCTCGTTGCCGCCGCCAAAGCCGGTGACGATGTCATAGGTACCGCCCAGAGCCGCCTTGATCGCCGCCGAATAGGTGTAGGTCGAGCTGGATTTGCCCGTCGCGCCAGCCTTGCCGTTCGATTTCACGAATTCCGCGAGCGAGGTGATCCCCGAGCTTTTCGGCGTGATGCAATAGGAGGATTCTTTTGACGCGCTGGCAATGTAGCGCACGTTGGCCGGGTCAAAGCCTCCCTCGGGGTCGAAGACCGGCATCAGGCCCAGCGCGCCGCTGATCGTGCCGATCTGGGAGCCATCCGTCGCGCCCTTGTCGGCGATCAACCGGGCAAGCTTGAGGCTACCGGCGCCGGGAACGTTTTCAACGACGACGGTCGGGTTGCCGTCCAGATGCTTGCCGAGATGGTCGGCGAACAACCGGGCCATGATGTCGAATGAGCCACCCGGCCCATAACCGACCTGCAACGCGACGGTATCTGCCGCGCGTACGGGCGCGGCAACCGCCAATGCGGCAAGAGTCAGAGGCATAAGGAATTTGCGGAAATTCATCTTGGAGTCCTCGCTGGATCAGATATTGGGCTCTTGCGGCGCCGCCACCGCCCCTTGCCACTCGGCAAAGGCCTGCGTCAGCCCGCGCCGGTCGGGTTTGCCGGCCGGAGTTACGGGAAGTTCGGGTAACGTCGCGACGTGAAACGGAAAATCAGGGCCAAGCCGGCGCGCCATATGCTGACAGAAGGCGCCCAGATCAAAGCCCTCGCGAGGCCGCACCGCAAGGCCGACTTCGTCTGACCCGCTGGCGACCGGGGCACGAAAGGCCACCACATCCGCCACGCCGGGATGCTCGCGCGCGACCGCCTCGAAATGCGCCGGGGCGACCTTGTTGCCGCCAAGATTCAAGAAATCCGACCGCCGCCCCAGCAACTGAAACGTGCCGTCCGGCAGCATCCGCCCGACATCGCCCGTCGCGATCCAGCCCTCGGCGTCGCAGAGGCTTCGCCCCGAAGGATAATCGGCCAGCCGGTTGTCGGGCCGCAGCTGCAGCCACAACTCGCCGCCCTCTTCGGCGGTTGCCGGGCTGCCATCTTCATGGGTGAAGCGCACGCCGAACTGCGTCTGGATGCGCCCAACCGAGCCGGGCAGCCGCGTGGGGTCCGTCGGTCGATAAATGCTTATCGCGCCGGTTTCGTTACTGCCGAAGGAATTCCAGACCTCACAGCCGAACAGCGCCTCGGCCCGCGCCGCAAGCTGTTCGGAAATCGCGCTGCCCCCCACCGCAATCTGGTGCAGGGCCGAGGGCCGCAGCCCCGTACGCTCGGCCGCCTGCACCAGTTGCTCGATCATCCGGGGCGGCGCGAGGATCTTGGTGATGCCGTGGCGCTCCATCTCTTCCAGAGAGCGCTCGGGCGTCGCCTGCGGATGCATCTGGAAATGCCCCTCGATGAGCATGCGCAGGATGTGGTTGGTGCCCGGCGACGAGGTCGGTCGATAGCCGATAAAAGTCGGCCCCGGCACGAAGCCCCTCTCGGACATGGAATGCTCCAGCCGCGCGCTCTGTCGCTCGGCGGTCATCAACCGCAGCTTGGGCAGGCCGGTCGTGCCCGAGGTCGTGCGAATGAGCGCGCCTCCGGGCACCAGCGGCAAAAGCCTGCGCGGCGGCGCGATCCAGCTAGCATCAAGGGTGATATAGCGGCCCTCGTCTTCGGGCGTGGCCTGATCGGCCGTGCCGATGCGCCAGCGAGGCAGCGGCGCGCCATTGGCCAGCAGCGCCTCAGGCGGCACATGCGTCGCGGTCGCCCCCAGATGCATCACCGCAAGCCGAACAAGTGTGTTGGCGATCCAGTCGGTGACGCGCACCTGCACGACATCGCCCGCGCGCACGCCCTGCGCCTCCAGACGGTCGGCAAAGGACAGGATCATCACATGGAAGGTTTGGAACGACACGGGCATGCCCGCGGGATCCATCATCGCGGTGCGCTCGCCATGTTCAATGCATGCGTCCTGCAGCCAGGTCAGAATATTGCGCGCCATCAAATCCCCCTGCGCGCACCCTAGCTTCTGCACCATGTCGCTTCAAGCGCCACGCGGGCTTGACGCCCCTGTCCCGGCAGGCTCGAATGCGGCCAATCCGGCAAGGAGCCCGCCCCATGAGCCTCATCGACAGTTTCGCCCGCGCCGCCGCACGACGCCCCGAGAAAATCGCCCTGATCACCGAGCGCAGCCAGCTCAGTTTCGACGACATCCTGCAACTCGTGCAGATCTTCGACATGCAACTGCGCACCCATGGTCTGGATGCGGGCAAGACCGTGGTGCTGGCCAGCGCGCGCGCCGAGTTCATCTTGGTGATGACGCTCGTCGCGAGCCTGCGCGGCTACCGGCTGTCTTTCGTCTCGACCGGGCTCGACCAGAATGGCCCCCTCACCCCCGACCTCGTTCTGGTCGAAGAGGTGCAGCCCGGGCACGACACCGCACGGCAGCTTCAGATCTCGCCCGACTGGTTCGCGCTGATGGGCACGCGCCCGTCACCCGATTACACCGGGCGCGGTGGCGGCGCGCTGTTCATCTTTGGCTCCTCCGGCTCGACCGGCAAGCGCAAGCTCGTGCAATCGACCGAGGCCAGCCGCGAGGAAACCATCCGCCTGACCCGCTCGCTGCCCGGCGTCGACATGAGCCAGCGGCGCTATCTTTCGACGTTGTCGCCGAAAAACGGTATGGCCGTGACCAGCAACCTCGCGGTCTTGCTCGCCGGGGGCAGCATCGTCTCGCTGCAACCCCAGAGCCCCTCGCTCCTGCCCTATATCGACCTCTACCGCGTCGACACGATCGGCAGCACGCCCGGCATGGTTGCGAAGCTCTTGGGCGAGGAAAACGCCGCGCAATATCTGCAAGGCGTGCGCGACATGCGCTTTGGTGGTGCCCTGACCAGCGCGGCGCTGCTGCGCTCCCTGTCCGAGATCTGCCCCGCGCGGCTGCATTTCGGCTATGGCGCCGCCGAGATCGGCACCTGTTTCGACATGATCTACGACCCGGCCAATCCTCCGCCCGAGGGCTATGTCGGTCGGCCCGCGCGCAGCGATCTTGAAGTGGCGTTTTTCGACGATGCCGGGCAGATCCTGCCCGATGCGACCGAGGGGCTGATCGGGTTGCGGCTGACGGGCGGGTCCGGGCGCAGCTATCTGGAGGCGGGTCAGGCCACCTCGGGGCCGTCCGCGGGCTTCAACGACGGGTATTTCCTGCCCGGAGACTACATGCGTCGCGATGGCGAGGATTATTTCCTGCTCGGGCGTGCGAAGAACATCATCAATTTCAGCGGCAACAAATACGCGTTGGAGGCGATCCAGAGCAAGCTGGCCGAGCAAGCCCCCGACACCGGCTTTGCGCCCTTGGTCGATATCGGCGCGGACGGGCTGGAGCGGCTCTGCCTGATCTACAGCGGCCCGCAGGAGCTGCCGAAACCGCAGGTCGAGGCCTTCTTCGATCAGGCCTTCCCCGGCGTGCAGATCACGCGCCTGCTGCGCCTCGACAGCCTGCCGATGACCGAAAGCGGCAAAATCGACATGCAGGCCCTGCGTGCGGCGCATCTGGGCTGAGCCTCACAACGAAAAGGCCGGGCGCTTGCCCGGCCTTTCTCTATCTTACGACTGTTTCCGGATCAGAAGCGGAAACCGGCGCGGATGCTGAGCGTGGTCAGATCGTCGACCTTGTACGTATCGTAGAAACCGGCGTCATTCTTGGCATCAATGTTGCGGCGCAGGATCTCGCCGCCGATGAAGCCGTTGCTGCCGATGTTGGTTTCGACGCCGAGGCCGTAGCTCACGCCCGAACCATCTGCCTGCATGAAGGACGGAGCATTCTGGAAGTTCACATCGGCCGAGCTGTAGCCCAGAACGCCATAGACATAGGACGAGCCGAAGGTCTTGCCGAGGCGGGCCTTCAGATCGATCACGCTTTCGAGCTGGATGCCGCTGTAGTTGTCCAGGTCGTAGGATTCGCTGAACGCGAGTTCGGTACCGGCAACCCAGCCGTTCGACAGGGCGAAGTTATAGCCGAGGAACACGCCAGCCGCGGTCCCGCCGAAGTCGTCGCCGCCACCGTAATAGGTCCACTCCAGATCGCCGCCGATCGCCTTGTTCGCCGAAAGGCCGCCGTAGAAGCCATTCAGGTCCTGCGCCTGCGCAGTGCCGGCCATGCCAGCCAGAACGGCAGCGCCGCTGGCGAACGCAATTTTCATCGTGTTGTTCATCATTTCGGGCCTCTTTTCACGCCAAACTGAATCGCGCGTGCGCAATTCCGATAATATTCTTGCCCTAGCGTTAGCAGAAATCCGCTGATTGATCCAACACAGAGTTATTAATCTGTCGACGCCCCAGCGTTCTTTGCGATTTGCGATGCGAGCGTTGCGCCAAGGTCACAGCTCACCCGGGCCGCTCGCCCCCTTGGTGGCCGCGCGCTGCGCCTGTACACGCGCCCGATTCCTTTGGAGATAGGCGATGCAGCCCGCGCGATCGGGCTTGCCGGTGAGCGTGCGCGGCAGGGTATCGGCGAAAAAGATCCGCTCGGGGACGCCTTCACGCCCAACCGCCACAATCGCCGCCAGGCGCAGGTCTCCGACAACCCGGCCCGGATCTGCCCCGGGCTCGATCGCAACCAGCGCCGTCAGCCGGTCGGGCCGGTCGGCACGCGGCATCAGGAACGAGATCGCGTCGCGCACACCCGCCACTTCGAGCATCGCGTGATCCAGAAGCTGTGCGTTGATCTTGACGCCGCCGATATTGAACTGTTCGTTCAGCCGCCCGGTTACCACAAACGTCCCGTCCGGGTCCCAGCGCCCCAGATCGCCCGGATAGAACCAGCCATCGCGGAAGGCCCGCGCCTGCGCCTCGGGCGCGCCCAGATAGCCTTTCGCCAGATAACCATTGCGGATCCGCACGATGCCTTCGCCACCCGTCGGCACCGGCTGCCCCTCTTCGTCGACCAGCTCCAGCTCGACATTGCGTTGCACCGTCCTTGCAGAGAGCGACCCGTCAGGCTCGTTCCGGAAATAGGTGATCAGGACATTGTGCCCCTCGGTGGAGCCATAGCTGCTTCCAACGGTTTCAAACCGTTCGAGCAGCTTGCGTACAAGGCCCTCGGGCGGGCGCCCTCCGGACGTGTGAACCGACGGGAGTCTTGTGGATATCTCTTTGTTTTCAAAAAGCTTATGAAGCTGGATCGGCGACCCGACGACCAGATCCGCGCCGGCCTTCGCCCAGAACTCGGGATCGTAGCTGACGATCACCCGCCCCCCCAACACCAAGGCCGAGATCAGCCGCGACAGATAGGCCGGGGCGCCCACCGGAAACAGCGAGACGATCGACGCGCCGGGGCGGTCGATCCATTGGCGGTTCGCCATGGTGCGATCCATCACGATGCGCTGGCTCAGCACCACGATCTTGGGGGTGCCCGTCGTGCCCGAGGTCATGCTCAGCATGAAGTCGTCCTCGGGGTCGCGATAACCCGGGAAATGAGGCCGCCCCGCGCCCTCGGGCGGGCGGCCCCAGCTTTCATCGACCCGGATACCCTTGGGCAAAAGCGGCTCGTCATCGGTCTGCAGCACCAGATCGGGCGAGACGCGCGGGTCCTTCAGCATCTTGTCCCGGCCAAAGACCCAGCGGCTGCCCAGCAGCGCCGCGGCAAAGATCGAGACCAGAACGAAAACCGGGTCCTGCGAGCGCACCATCACCAGGCTGCCCTGCCCGATCCCGCGCGCCTGCAGGTGCTGCGCGGTGAACAGGACCAGCGGATGCATCTCGCCGTAGCGCAGGCGATAGCCCTCGCCGAGGATCGCATCGGCCTCGGGCATCGCTTCAGCGCGCTTCAGAAAGGCCAGGCCCAGGTTCTGCTCTTGCGTCATTCGCTCGTCCTCATGCTCCGGGCGTGCTTATTTCAGCGCGATATAGGTCGTCGGATCGAGCTGTCCGATCCGCACCGCAACCTCGGCAGGCGCGGCCCGCGCCACTTCGGCACGCAGATCGGCGGCCAGCGCGCGCAGCAGATCGGGCGTGCGCTCAGAACGGGGCAAGATGTGCAGCTCGGCGTTGATCTGCGGTTGCCCGTCAAGCCCCCAGACCGGGATCAGCGCGAGCTGGCACGCGCCGGGCGGCACCGAAAGCCGGTCGCAGAGCAAGGCGCGGATCTCGGGCAGGGCTGCGCGCAGGGCCGCGCCGCGCTCGTGCCAGAGCGCCTCTTCGACATGGATCTTGAGATTGGGCATGGGCACGTTTTCCTCGGGTTGCGGGCCTCTTGCGCGCCAGATCAGCCTTCGTGGGGGGGCCTGTCAACCCGCGCGCACCACCTCAGGTTGAGTTGCGCGCAAAGCTGGGGTATTTCTGAGCGACAGGAGTCCCCGATGCGCATCGTTCATGTCATCCTCGAAGCGTTTGACACGCCGGTGTCCGGGGCGGATATCCGCAACCACGGCCTCGCCGAAGGGCTGCGCGCGCTCGGGCCGCTGCGGGTGATCGGAGCCAGCAATCTGCGTGGCCGGGATGCGCCAGAGGTCTGCCCGCGCACGGTACTGCCGCTGTCCGCCGAGGCGATCGCGCAGGCCCTCCACGAGATCACCGATTTTGCGCCCGATGTCGTGGTGTTGGGCGGCGTCGGGCTGTTACGGCTGGCCGAACCGCTGCGCCGCGCCCTGCCCCATGCCCGCCGGATCGTCGATTTCCACAATGTCGAGAGCCTGCTTTTGCAGGAGATGGACCTTGCCGAAAATCCGAATGCCGCAGCCCGGCTGGCCGCCGGCTGGCGCGCCGCCGAGGACGCCGACCGCGCGATTGCGGCCTGGGGCGCGGCGCTCTGGTGCTGCTCGGAGGCCGACATCGCGCGGGCGCGAAGCCTTGGCATCGCCACGCCCGCCCATGTCGTGCCGAACGCGCCCCCGCCCTGGGCGCGCCCGATGCCGCTGCGGCCCGCGCGGGCACCACGGCTCCTGTTCATGGCGCATCTGGGCTATCCGCCAAATATCGGCGCGGCACGGATGCTGATCGAGGGCATCCTGCCCGGGCTACGCGCGTCTCTGCCCGGCGCCGAGGCGGTGGTTGCCGGGCGCGATCCGGCGCCCGATCTGCTCGCGGCGGCGCGGGGCGTGGCGGGGTTGCGGCTGCCGGCCGATCCGGGCGATCCCGCGCCGCTTTACGACCGGGCGAGCGTCGCGGTGATGCCCATCCTTGAGGGCGGCGGCACGCGGATCAAGGTGCTTGAGGCGTTGCGGGTCGGGCGGCCAATCGTGGCTTCGGCCAAGGCGGTGGAGGGCCATGGGCTGACGCCGGGCCTCCATTACCTGCCCGCCGAAACCGCGCCTGAGTTCGTCGCGCAGATCCTGCGCCTGCAGGCCGACCCCGCGCGCGGCGAGGCGCTGATCGCGGCGGGGCGGGACTGGATGGTGCGCCATGCCTCGGCCGAGGCCCTGCGCGATGCCATCGCCGCAGGGCTCAACGAAAAGCCCCGCCCGGCATGACCGGACGGGGCGAGGCGGGCTCGGGAGGAGAACGTCGAGCCCGATCAGTCGCTGATGCTGCCCTCGGCGTCGCCCCGCTCGTGCATCTTGGCGCGCACCACGCGGCCCACGATCAGCGGCAGCACGAAGCCCACGATCGCCACCGCCCAGAGCCCGATCGAAAGCGGGCTGTCGATCAGCGTGAACCAGTCGCCATTGTCGATGGTCACAGCGCGGCGCAGGTTCGATTCCATCGCGTTGCCCAGCAGCGTGCCAAGGATGATCGGCACCAGCGGCACGTCGAGCTTGCGCAGCACCCAGCCCATGATCCCGAAACCGATCATCACCAGCAGGTCGAAGCTTGAACCCGAGATGCCGTAGATGCCGACGAAGCTGACCATCGCCACCAGCGGCATCAGGATGCGCGGCGGCACCAGAAGCACGCGGGTGAACAGGCCCACCATCGGAATGTTCATCGCCAAGAGCATGAAGTTCGCGATGAAGAGCGCCGCGATCAGGCCCCAGACCACATCGGGGTTCTGCGTGAACAGCAAGGGCCCCGGCGTGATGTTCAGCGACAGCAGAACCGCCAGCAGCACCGCCGTGGTGCCCGAGCCCGGCACGCCGAGCGCCAGCATCGGCACCAGCGCCCCGCCCGCGGCGGCGTTATTGCCCGCCTCGGGGGCAGCGACACCGCGCGGGTCGCCCTTGCCGAAGGTGCCCTCTTTGTCGACGAGGCGTTTTTCCATCGAGTACGAGATGAACGAGCCCAGCGAGGCCCCCGCCCCCGGCAGCACCCCGGCAAGGAAGCCCAGCCCGGAGGTGCGCAGCATCGTCGGCGTGCATTGCTTGATCATCGACCAGGGCGGCGTCAGACGGCCGATCTCCATCTTGCAGCCCTCGGCCGAGGCAGAACCGTGGCGCTCTTCGAGGAAGATGAACACCTCGGACAGGGCGAACAGCCCAACGATCGCCACGAGGAAGTCGATGCCGTCATAAAGATGCACCTCGCCGAAGGTGAAGCGCGGCACGCCGGTCTGGGTATCGACCCCGATCATCGCAAGCCCAAGGCCCAGCGCGGCGGCAAAGGCCGATTTCGCCTGATTGGTCGAGCTGACCCCGCCCAGCGTCATGAAGGCCAGCGCGAAGAGCGCGAAATACTCGGCCGGGCCGAACAGAAGCGCGATTTTCACCAGCTGCGGCGCCAGCAGGATCAGCCCCCAAGTCGCCAGAAACGAGCCCACGAAGGACGCGAGCCCCGAGATCGCCAGCGCCTGCCCGGCCTGCCCGGCCCGCGCCATCGGATAGCCGTCAAGGCAGGTCATCATCGCCGGCTCGTCGCCCGGGATGTTCAAGAGGATCGAGCTGATCCGCCCGCCATACATCGCCCCGTAATAGACCGAGGTCAGCAAGATCAGCGCGGGCGTCGCTCCGAGCCCCAGCGTGAAGGCCAGAGGGATCAGGATCGCCACGCCGTTCGACGGGCCAAGCCCCGGCAGCGCGCCCATGATCGTGCCCAGGAAACAGCCCAGAAGCGCCAGGCCAAGGTTTTGCCAGGTCAGCGCAATGGAAAAGCCATCTGCGAGTGAGTTCAACAAGTCCATGGGACCCTCCTCAGAAGCCCAGCGGCCCGCGCGCGAGCGACAGATCGAGCACGAGGTGGAAAATGGTGTAGATGCCCAGCGAGATCCCGACGCCCGTCAGCGCGGCGCCCAGCGGTGCCGAGCCGAGGCGCCAGCTCAGGTAGGTGGCGGCGAGCGCGGTGGCGATCACGAAGCCCAGTTCGGGCAACAGTTCGGCGTAAAGCGCGAGCACCACGATCGCGGCGGCGATCTCGGCGAGGCGGCTAAGGCTCGGCCAATGCGGCGCGGCATCGGGGCGCAGCGCGATCAGCGCCGAGGACAGGCCGAGGATAGTGGCAATGATGAGCGGGAAGGCCTTGGGGCCCACGGCATCCGACAGGAAGCTCTCTTCGATCGCCAGCGCCGCGAAGGCATAGAAGATCGCAAGGGCCACCCCGAATGCACCGAAGATACGGTCAGACATGACGCTCTCCTGAAACGGCGGAAAAGGTGGGGGCGGCACAGGCCCGAGCCGCCCCCGTTTTCAAGTAGCGCGAGAGAGAGCGCTTACTTGATGATGCCGATCTCTTTCGAAATCGATTCGATCTGGGCGACCGAGTCCGAGACGAATTGCTCGAAGGCCGGGCCCTGCAGGTCGAGCGGCGCAAGGCCGTTGGCCTCCATGATGCCCTTCCATTCGTCCGAGGCGTAGAGCGCGCCGATCTTTTCGACCCAGCCGGCATAGGCCTCGTCCGACATGCCGCCCGGCGCATAGAAGCCTCGCCAGTTCGCGCCGATCGCGTCCACGCCCTGCTCCTTCGCGGTCGGGAACTTGCCGAATTCGCCGCCGAGGCGCTCGGGTGCGAGCACCGCGATCACCTTGATGTCGCCCGAGTCGACAAAGCCCTTGGCCTCGGAAATGTCGCCCGTGAAGGCCTGAACCGAGCCCGCCAGAAGTTGCGTCACCGCCTCGCCGCCGCCGTCAAAGGCGATGTATTTGACCGAGCGCACATCCTCGACGCCATAAGCGTTGGCCGCGATCAGCACCTTGAGGTGGTCCCAACCGCCCACGGCCGAACCACCCGCGACCGAGATGGTAGTCGGGTCGGTCTTGATCTGCTCGAGCAGCTCGGGAAGCGTGGTGATCGGGCTGTTCGCCGCCACCGCGATCACGCCGTAATCGGCGCCGACCGAGGCGAGCCAGCGCACCTGGTCCTTGGTGTTGCCCGGATAGGCGCCCTGCGCGAGGCGCGTCGCCGTCGCCGACGAGGCCGCCACGATCAGGTCATTGTTATCATTGCGCTTGTTGACCACCTCGGCATAGGCCACGCCACCACCGCCACCGGCGAGGTTCGAGACCTGCATGGTCTTGTCGATCAGCCCCTGGTCCTGCAGCGACTTGCCGACCTGGCGGCAGGTGAAATCCCAGCCGCCGCCCGGGTTCGCGGGCGCGATGCATTCGGGGTTGGCGGGCATGAAGCCTTCGGCCGAAGCGGTCAGCGCGCTCGCGCCCAACAGCAGGGCGGCGACGGTCAGGCGGGTTGCCTTGATCATGATGAGTTCTCCTCCGTAAGAGCGGCCTTCGGGCCGCGATATCCCCGCCGGCGCATCCGCACTTTGCGGCCTCCACGCGCTCGGCTATGACTGGGATTACCGCGCCAAGCTGTCGCGAAGCTGTCATCGGCCCGACAGGCCGGCGCGGATCGGGGGGAAAGATGCGAATCCTGATCGTCGAGGATGCGATGGACATGGCCGAGGCGGTGGCGATCCGGCTCGGGCGGGCGGGCATGGCCTGCGACATCGCCGAAAGCTGCGAAGCCGCCTGGGATCACCTCGCGGTGCAGAGCTATGACGCGCTGGTGCTCGATATCAACCTGCCCGACGGCACCGGCACCGAGCTTCTGGCGCGGCTGCGTGCTCGCGGTGATCGCACGCCGGTGCTGATGCTGACGGCGCTGTTTTCCGTCGATCAAAGGGTCTCGGCGCTGGATCTGGGCGCCGACGACTACCTCGTGAAACCCTTCGACCAGCGCGAGCTGGAGGCCCGTCTGCGCGCCCTGATCCGCCGCGATGCCACGCAGAAAAGCGATGCGATCCGGCTTGGGCGGCTGGAATTCTCGCCCGCGACGATGACCGCGCGGCTGGGCGACGACCCGCTCGACCTGACCCGGCGCGAGGCGGCATTGCTGGCGCTGCTGCTGCGCCATCAGGGGCAGGTGATCTCGAAAGAGCGCCTTTATGACGGGCTGTTCACCTTCAACGATGCCGATGTCGGGCTGAACGCGATCGAGCTGTATATCGCGCGGCTGCGCAAGAAGCTCGCGGGCGCGGGCGTGACGATCGAGACCCAACGACGGCTCGGCTACCGGATTGCCGCCAATGGCTGAGGCCGCCCCCCTTCCCCGCGCCGAACGCTCGCTGGGCCTGCGCGTCGCGATGGGGGTGCTGTCGCTTTTGCTGGTGGGGGGCGTCGTCGTCGCGCTGGCCAGTTTCGGCTATGGGCGGCAGGCGGCGCGCACCGCTTTTGACAGGCTGCTGCTGGGCGCGGCGAATGACATTGCCGAGACGATCATCATCGAGGCGGGCGAGCCGGTGGCCGACCTGCCGGTCTCTGCGTTCCAGTTGCTGGGCCTCGCGGCGCAGGACCGCATCGGCTATGCGCTGCGCGATGCCGAGGGGCGGCTCCTGACCGGGCACGCCACCGTGCAACCCGCCCCGCCCGCCCGCAGCCAGCCCGGTCGCCCCGCGTTTTTCGACGGCACGCTGCAGGGCGAGGCCGCGCGCTTCGTCACCCTCACCCGCCGCTTTGCCGAGCGCGATTACTCGGGCGCGGTGACGGTGACAGTGGGCCAGACGCTCTTGGCGCGCAACGACATGGCGCTGGGGCTGACGCGCAACGCGCTGATCGTGACGGCGCTTGGCGGCATCGCACTGATGGTGCTGGCGCTGGTGGTGATCCGGCGCGCGCTGCGCCCGCTCGACCGGATCGCGGCCGAATTGCTCGCGCGCGACCCCTACGACCTGACGCCTATGGAGGCGCCCGTGCCCGCCGAGGTGGGCGTGATGCTCGGCGCGATGAACCGCTTCATGCGCCGCCTCGACCGGCAGGTGGGCTCGATGCGCAACCTGATTTCGGACACGGCGCATCAGTTGCGCACGCCGGTCGCGGCGCTGCGCGTGCAGGCCGAGCTGGCCGCCGACGAACCCGACGCGGAGAAGCGCGGCCAGATGCTGGAACGGCTGGCGCGGCGCAGCCGGTCGCTCGGCGAGTTGCTCGACCAGATGCTGTCACGCGCGCTGGTTATTCATCGCACCGACTCGGTGCCGCGCCAGCCCGTCGACCTGCGCGACATCGCGCTGGCGGTCTTCGAGACGCAGGACCACGAGTTGCTCGCGCCCGGCACCGCCGTCGAGCTGGAGATCGGCCCCGACCCGGTCGAGGTTCTGGCCGATGAGATGTCGCTGATCGAGGCGGCCAAGAACATGTTCAACAACGCGCTGCGCCATGGCGCGGCGCCGGTGCGGATCGGCGTCGAGGCGCAAGACGGGCGCGCGGCGCTCTGGGTCGAGGATGCAGGCCAAGGCCCGCCGCCCGAGCTTCTGGAGCGCATCGGCGCGCGGTTCGAGCGCAGCGCAGCGTCACGCGGGCAAAGCGCGGGGCTCGGCCTGTCGATCCTGCGCGCCGTGGCCGAGGCCTTCGAGGGCGAGGTGCGCTTCGGCCATAGCGCAGTGGGGTTCCGCGTCTCGCTGATCCTGCCGCAGATGACGGAGGCCTCCCGATGATCCGTGCCGTTCTGTTGGCCCTTGCCCTGCTCACGCTGCCCGCGGCCGCACAAGAGGCACGGACGCGCTTTGGCGCGGATGGCGCCACCGCGATCCGGCTGCGTTCGACCACCGATATCGCGATCCTCGGGCCGACGCTCGAGGCCTTTGTCGCGCGCAATCCGGGGCTTGCGGTGGATTACGAGCAATGGGGTTCGAACGACCTTTACGCGCTGGCGCTGCAGGACTGCGAGGCGGGCCGGAGCGGTGCGGATGCGCTCTTGTCCTCGGCGGTGCATCAGATGGTCGAGCTGGTGAATTTTGGCTGCGCGAGCCCCTATCGCTCGGCGGAAACGCTGGCCTTGCCCGAGGCCCGGCGCTGGCGCGACGAAATCTGGGGCATCACCCATGAGGCCGCCGTCATCGTCTACAATCGTGCGCTCCTGCCGCCCGAAGACGTGCCGCAGACGCGCTTCGACCTGCTCGATCTGATGCGCCGCGATGATCCCCGCCATCGGGGCCGGATCGCCACCTATGACATCGAAGCCTCGGGGCTGGGCTACCTGTTCGCCTATGCCGACAGCCTCGAAGCCAGCACCTTCGGCGCGCTGCTCGAAGGGTTCGCGCGCGCGGAAGCGGTGGCGACCTGCTGTTCGGCCGAGATCATCCAGGGCGTGGCCGAGGGTCGCTATCTGCTGGCCTATAACGTGCTTGGCTCCTACGTCGAAGCGAACCGGCGCGACAGTGTCGGCGTGGTGCGTCCGCGCGATTACACGCTGTTTCTGTCGCGCGCCTACATGATCCCGAAAGGCGGCGCGCCCGAGGCGGCCTTGCTGCTCAACTTCCTGCTCTCGCCCGAGGGCCAGCAGCGGCTGACCGAGAGCCGGCTGACAGGCCCCGGGCGCGACCCGGACACCAGCGGGTTGCCCGAAAGCGCCGAGCGCCCGATCCCGATCAGCCCCGAGCTGCTGGTGGCGCGCGACGCGCAGAAACGCGGCCGCTTCATCGCGCGCTGGCGGGACACCTTCGGACGTGCCGCGCTGCCCTGAATGCGGGGCTGGCCTCCGGCCCGAATCCCAAGTAAAAGCCGCGCAACACGGGACAAAAGGGATCTGACATGGCGCGGCACCTCATCACCTCGGCTATCCCCTACATCAACGGTATCAAGCACCTGGGCAACCTTGTCGGCTCGCAACTGCCCGCCGATCTGTTCGCCCGCTACCAGCGCGCGCGCGGCAATGAGGTGATGTTCATCTGCGCCACCGATGAACACGGCACCCCCGCTGAACTCGCCGCCGCCAAGGCTGGCAAGCCGGTTGCCGATTACTGCGCCGAGATGCATGACGTTCAGGCCGAGATCGCGCGCGGCTTCCGCCTGTCGTTTGACCATTTCGGTCGCTCGTCCAGCGCCCAGAACCGCGCGCTGACCCAGCATTTCGCCAAGCAACTCGCCGAAAACGGGCTGATCCGCGAAGTCACCGAACAACAGATGTATTCGGTGGCTGATGGCCGCTTCCTGCCCGATCGCTATATCGAGGGCACCTGCCCGAACTGCGGCTATGACAGCGCGCGCGGCGATCAGTGCGACAATTGCACGAAACAGCTCGATCCGGTGGACCTGATCAACCCGCATTCGGTGATCTCGGGCTCGACCGATCTGGAAATGCGCGAAACCAAGCACCTGTTCCTGCGCCAGTCGGCGATGAAGGACAAGCTGGCGGAATGGATCGACAGCAAGGCCGACTGGCCGGTGCTGACCACCTCGATCGCGAAGAAATGGCTGTTCGACGGCGAAGGCCTGCAAGACCGTGGCATCACCCGCGACCTGAGCTGGGGCGTGCCCGCGCAATTCGAGGGCGCGCCCTGGGCAGGCATGGAGGGCAAGGTCTTCTATGTCTGGTTCGACGCGCCGATCGAATATATCGCGGCGACGCAGGAGTGGGCCGACAAGACGGGGGGCGACTGGGCACGCTGGTGGCGCACCGACAAGGGCGCCGACGACGTGACCTACACCCAGTTCATGGGCAAGGATAACGTCCCCTTCCACACGCTCTCCTTCCCCTCGACGATCCTCGGCTCCGACGAGCCCTGGAAGCTCGTGGATTACATCAAGTCCTTCAACTATCTGAACTATGACGGCGGCCAGTTCTCGACCTCGCGCGGGCGTGGCGTGTTCATGGATCAGGCGCTCGAAATCCTGCCCGCCGATTACTGGCGCTGGTGGCTCCTGAGCCACGCGCCCGAAAGCTCGGACGCGGAATTCACCTGGGACAACTTCCAGGGCTCGGTGAACAAGGACCTCGCCGACGTCCTGGGCAATTTCGTCAGCCGGATCACCAAGTTCACCCGCTCGAAATTCGGCGAGGCTGTGCCCGAGGGCGGCAGCTGGGGCGAACAGGAGGCCGCGCTGATCGAAGAACTGACCACGCGCATCCGCGCCTACGAGCAGTTCATGGAAGAGAAAGAGGTCCGCAAGGCGGCGAGCGAGCTGCGCGCGATCTGGGTCGCGGGCAACGAATATCTGCAGGCCTCGGCGCCCTGGTCGGTGTTCAAGACCGACCCCGCGCAGGCCGCCGCCATCGCGCGCCTCGCGCTGAACCTCGTGCGGCTCTACGCGGTGCTCTCGGCCCCCTTCATCCCCGATGCCGCCGAAGGCACGATGGGCGCGATGCACTGCGACGACTGGAGCTGGCCCGGCGATGTGAAAGCCGCGCTCGAGACCTTGCCCGCAGGCCACGCCTTCACCACGCCCGAGGTTCTGTTCCGCAAGATCGCGGATGAAGAGCGCGAAGACTGGCAACAGCGCTTCGCCGGGATCCGGAGCTGAGAAAGGGGGCGCTGCCCCCTCTGGCCTCGCGGCCATTCACCCCCAGGATATTTCAGGCAAAATGAAAGCAGGGGGCCGAGCGAGCCCCCCTGTTTCTTCTTGGTGCAAATACGCAAATTCCACATCTGCCGCCCGGGGCGGCATTCCGGTCATTGCAGGGACTTTGTCGAGGCTTGCCATTCCTCGAGTGCGGGGTTGGTTTCTTCGGGCAGGGTCTCGGCCGGGGGCGTGACGATCGCGCGGGTGCGGAAATAATGCGCCTCGCGCGCGCCGAAGTAGAAGCCGACGATCGCGCCGAGGAGCCACCAGAGTGGCTCGGGAACGTAATTGAGGCCCACCATCCGGCGCGCGAAACCGATCGGGTCGATCATCGCATAGACGAAGAGCCCGAGCGTGCCGAAGGCGAGGAAGGGGCGCGGCAGGCGGTTCAGCCCGTTCACGAAGCGATCGAAGACCCCGGGGCGGACGTATTCGAACTCGGCACCATGTTCCTCCATCGCGGCGATATAGGCCTGATGCGCGGCCTCCATCTTTTTCGTGGCATTCGGGATGAACACCTCGGCCACGCCGGTCGCGGCCTGGCCGAGCGCGCTGGTGCTCGCTGCAGTGCCAAAGATCTTGCCGATCAGCCCCATGCCGAGACCCTCTCGCGGTGCTGCGCGTCGCTGAGGTGGAAGCGCGGCGAGATGAACTCTTCGGCGCGACGGATCCAACCGCCCTTGCTGCCCGCGCGGGTGCGCGCGAATTTGCGGCTGGCGGGGCGGGCATCGGCGAGCGCGTAGTAATAGTTGCGCCGCGCGATCCCGTAGGCATCGGCGAAATGCGCGGGCGCCTCGGCGAAGGCCGCACGCGCGGCTTCGATCGTCTCGGGGCCGATCGCGCCATCGACGGTGACGCCATGGCCCATGCGATTGAGCAGACGCTGCAGGATCACCACCGCATTGGCGCCCGCGTTCACATACATGTCGAAGACCGAGGGCCGGATCGCCTCGGGCAGTTCGGCGATGCGCGGGCGCTCGTAGTAATGCGTGACAAAGATTTCGGCGGCTCTTTCGCGATTCAAGAGCCGCAGGTCCCAGTCGGTGACCTTGCCGTCGCCCGAGAGGTCGATGCCGAGGCGCTGCATCGTGGCCAGCGTCACCCCGTATTTCGTCGCCCCGCCCGGATCGTCGGGGTCGTTCACATAGCCGCCCTCGCGGGCGACGATTTCATTGGCGATGTCCTGAACAGATTTCATGTGTCATTTCCCCAAGGCTCCCCCGGGGAAATGTCTGAAACTCAGGTTAACGGTGCTGGAACGCGCCGTGCGGTCAGGAGTTGGGCTCCTGGTAGACGCCCTGCTCCTTCAGCGCATCGACGACTTCCTTCGGCATGTAGCTTTCGTCGTGCTTGGCGAGGATCTCGTCGGCGACGAAAATCTCGCCTTCCATCTGGCCGGTGCCGATCATGCCCTGGTTTTCGCCAAAGAGGTCAGGCAGCACGCCCGAAAAGCGCACCGGAACAACCGCGCCGCCATCGGTGACGTTGAAGGTGACGGTCTCGCCCTCGCCGCGCACCAGAGAGCCCTCTTCGACGAGCCCGCCGAGGCGGAACACCTCGCCCGGCTTCGGCGGCTCTTCGTAGACCTGGCTCGGGGCGCGGAAGAAGTTGATCCCGTCCTTGAAGGCCGTCCCGATCAGCCCGGCAGACACCGCCAGCGCGACAGCGGCCAGGGCCAGCACCTGAATGCGGCGTTTCTTCTTGAGGCTCTTCATTCGCGTTTCCTCCTCGTAGCGGGCCTGCTCTAGCCCGTTGTGGCGCGGGCGTCCCTGACTTCGGTCAAGGGAAGACCGGCGCCAGCATCAGCCCTTCGGTTTCCTCGAGCCCAAGCATCAGGTTGGCGTTCTGGATCGCCTGCCCCGAGGAGCCCTTGCACAGGTTGTCGAGCGCGACGATCACCACCGCCCGGCCCGGCAGCCGGTCGCCAATAACGCCGACATGGACGAAATTGGAGCCCGCGATCGAGCGTGTCGAGGGGAGTGCGCCGAAAGGTAGCACCTCGAGGAAGGTCTCGTCGGCGTAACGCGCGGTCAGCGCGGCGTGGATCTGCGCCGGTTCGCCACGCACATAGACCGTGGCGAGGATGCCACGGTTGAAGGGCATCAGGTGCGGCGTGAACTGCACGCGCACGTCGCGACCAGCCAAGAGACTGAATTCCTGATCAAATTCGCCAAGGTGGCGATGCGCGCCGCCCGCCGAATAGGGATGCGTGCCACCCGACAGCTCGGCGTGCAGCAGGTTCTCCTTGAGGCTACGGCCCGCGCCCGAGACGCCCGCCTTGAGGTCGATCACAATCTCGTCAAAGTCGATCACGCCCGCCTCGATCAGCGGCCGGATCGCATATTGGCCCGCCGCCGCGTTGCAGCCCGTGCCCGCAACCAGCCGCGCGCCGCGAATCTCATCGCGGTAGAATTCGGTCAGGCCGTAGACGGCCTCTTTCTGAATCTCGAGCGCCGAATGCGGCTTGCCGTACCATTTTTCGTAAGCCGCCGGGTCGCGCAGACGGAAGTCGGCCGAAAGATCGACGATCTTCAGATCGCGCGGCAGTTCCGCGATCACCGCCTGCGAGGTCGCGTGGGGCAGCGCGCAAAAGGCCAGATCCACGTTCGAGAAGTCGATCTCCTCGATCTTCTGCAGGTCCGGCAGGCCGAGATGGCGCAGATGCGGGAACACATCGCCCATCGCCTGCCCCGCCTTGCGGTCGCCCGACAGCGCGACGATCTCCATACCCGGATGGGTGGCGATGATCCGGGCCAGTTCCGCGCCGGTGTAGCCCGACGCGCCCAGAATTGCGATTTTCTTGGTCATGACATTCTCCGAAAAGACGGCGTGTCAGGCTTGCTGGAACTCGACCTTGCGACGCAGGAAGCGCGTCGCGTGGTTCGAGACCTTGGCCGGGTCGCCGGTGGTCAGGAATTTGCGTTCGGTGCCAGGCCCGATCATCTCGGGGTGACGCTTGAGATAGTCATCAAGCGCCTCGGCGACCAGATTGGCCTGGCTGTAAACCTTGACATGGGCGCCCAGCGCCTCCTGGAAGGTTTCCTGCATCAGCGGATAATGGGTGCAGCCCAAAATCGCCGCCTCGGGCTCGGGCATGCGGCGCTTGAGCGCGTCGACATGGGATTTCACCAGAGCCTCGGCCAGAATGTCATCGCCCGCCTCGATTGCATCGACCACGCCGCCACAAGGCTGCGCCTCGACATCGACGCCGATCGCGCGGAAGGCCAGCTCGCGTTGAAACGCGCGGCTTGCAACGGTGGCGGGCGTAGCGAACAGCGCCACATGTTTCACCTCGACCTCGCGCGGCGGGCTGTTGTCGCCCCATTTGCGCTCGGTCAGCGCCTCGATCATCGGCACGAAGACGCCCAGCACACGCTTGTCTTTCGGCAGCCAGGTTTCCTGCATCCGCTTCAGCGCCGCCGCCGAGGCCGTGTTGCAGGCCAGGATCACCAGATCGCAGCCCTCCTCCCACAGCCGCTCCACCGCGGCGCAGGTCAGGTTGAAGATATCGTCCGAGGTACGCACGCCATAGGGCGCATGCGCGCTATCGGCGAAATAGACGAAAGGCACGTCGGGCAACCGCTTGGACACGGCGTCAAACACGGTCAAGCCACCCAGCCCCGAGTCAAAAACGCCTACCGCCATCGCCTGCTCCTCCGATCGCCGATCCCGCAATTCGCGCGGGGTGACGCCCGTCATACGCCGCTTGCGCAACGAAACAAAGGGCCGAATTTTCTCAACCGCCAGCTTGGCGATCAAAAAGCGGCGCGTGAACAGGCAGATACCGGAAAAACGCATCGAAGGCGCGTTTTAGGGTGCGGAACCGTCCCATCCCTGACGCAGCGTCACTGAATTTTCACCGAAAGTGGTTTGTTAAGGGCTACTGTTAACGATAAAGCACTTGCCGGTTCCACGGCTTTGCACCGTAATGCCGCCAACAGGATAAAGCCGATGGATTGGGATAAACTCAGAATCTTCCACGCGGTGGCCGATGCGGGCTCGCTGACCCATGCCGGGGAATCGCTCCATCTGTCGCAATCCGCCGTGAGCCGGCAGATCCGCGCCCTCGAAGAGGCGCTCGGAACCACCCTGTTCCATCGCCATGCCCGCGGCCTGATCCTGACTGAACAGGGCGAATTGCTGTTCGATGCCACCTCTGCGATGGCGAAAAAGCTCGACAGCGCGGCGGCGCGCATCCGCGATTCCGAAGAAGAGGTCTATGGCCATCTGCGCGTGACGACCACGGTCGGCTTCGGCACGCTCTGGCTCGCGCCGCGCCTGACCAAGCTTTACGAGCGCTACCCCGACCTCAAGATCGACCTGATGCTGGAGGAACGTGTGCTCGACCTGCCGATGCGCGAGGCCGATGTCGCGATCCGGATGAAGGAACCCGCGCAGGCCGACCTGGTGCGCAAGCGGCTCCTGAATATCCGCATGCGTTTTTACGCGACGCCCAGCTATCTCGAACGGATGGGGCGCCCCAACTCGCTCGAAGAACTGCGCGGCCACCGGCTGATCTGCCAGAGCCCCGACACGGCTCAGGTCTCCGAAGGCGCGCGCCTCGTACAGCAGGCGATGGCCCATGACCTGCCCTCGACGCTGACGGTGAACAACTATTTCGGCGTGCTGCAAGGTGTACTGAACCATCTCGGCATCGGCATCCTGCCCGACTATCTGACCGTCGATCACCCCGGCATCGAGCGCGTCCTGCCCGAGATCGAATCTGGCGAAGTGCCGGTGTTCCTCGCCTATCCCGAGGAACTTCGCTCGTCGCGGCGCGTCACCGCCTTCCGCGATTTCATCCAGGAACAGATTCTGATCTATCGCCGCCAGCAGATGGGCGAAACCGCCCCCGAGTAACCCCGGCGCGGCAAGCCATGTCCTCAGCGCATATCGGTCATGCTGCACCTGCGGCATGAATCTTCTTGATCGATTCACAACCTGCCCATAAATGCGGCGTCAGAGATGATGATCAGAGGAAACTCTCATCATTTCTACCTCCCTGTTGGACTTTGGCCGAGCTTTGCTCGGCCTTTTTTTTGCCCGCGGCTAGGATCGCGCGCATTTGCCCCCTGATTCTGGGCCGATCAGCTCGCAGGGCGCAGTTGCAAGCGGCTCCCGCCCTGAAAAACCGGGGGAAAACCGCATCTGCGAGGCCCTCCACCCCTTCCCCCCTTGCCCGTCATGGCCTAAGAGAGCGCAAAACCCGCGCTTCCGGAGGATGTCATGGACGAGCCGCAAATCACGCCCGACCTCGTTGCCGCCCACGGGCTCAAGCCCGACGAATACGAGCGCATCCTCGAAATCATCGGCCGCGAGCCCTCGTTCACCGAACTGGGCATCTTCTCGGCGATGTGGAACGAGCATTGCTCCTATAAATCCTCCAAGAAATGGTTGCGCACGCTGCATACCACCGGCGAGCAGGTGATCTGCGGCCCGGGCGAGAATGCGGGCATCGTGGATATCGGCGATGGCGACGCGGTCGTCTTCAAGATGGAAAGCCACAACCACCCCTCCTACATCGAGCCCCATCAGGGCGCGGCGACGGGCGTGGGCGGCATCCTGCGCGACGTATTCACCATGGGCGCGCGCCCGATCGCGGCGATGGACAGCCTGTCGTTCGGCCTGCCCTCGCACCCGAAAACTCCGCATCTGGTCAAGGGCGTGGTCGAGGGCGTGGGCAGCTATGGCAACTGCTTTGGTGTGCCGAACGTCGGCGGCGAAGTCCGTTTCCACAAATCCTACAACGGCAACTGCCTTGTGAACGCCTTTGCGGCGGGCCTCGCGCGGACCGACAACATCTTCTACTGCGCCGCCTCGGGCGTCGGCATGCCGGTGGTCTACCTCGGCGCCAAGACCGGCCGTGACGGCGTCGGCGGCGCCACCATGGCCTCGGCCGAATTCGACGACACGATTGAGGAAAAACGCCCGACCGTGCAAGTCGGCGACCCCTTCGTCGAGAAAACCCTGATGGAAGCCTGCATGGAGCTGATGCAGACCGACGCCGTGATCTCGATCCAGGACATGGGCGCGGCGGGTCTGACCTGCTCGGCCGTGGAAATGGGCGACAAGGGCGGGCTTGGGATCAAGCTGCAGCTCGATAACGTGCCGCAGCGCGAAGCCATGATGACCGCCTACGAGATGATGCTCTCGGAAAGCCAGGAGCGGATGCTCATGGTGCTCAAGCCCGAGAAAGAGGCCGAGGCCCGCGCCATCTTCGAGAAATGGGATCTCGACTTCGCCATCGTCGGCGAGACCATCGCCGAAGACCGCTTCCTGATCCTGCATGGCAATGACGTGAAGGCGGATCTGCCGCTGTCGAAGCTGTCCTCCTCGGCGCCCGAATACGATCGCCCCTGGGTGGAAACGCCCGTGGCCGCGCCGCTGACCGCCCTGCCCGAGATCGGCGCCATCGACGCGCTGAAAGCGCTGATCGGTTCGCCGAACTATGCCGCCAAGAACTGGGTCTTCGAGCAATATGACACGCAGGTCATGGCCGATACCGTGGTGCGTCCGGGCCTTGGCGCCGGCGTCGTGCGCGTGCATGGCACCGACAAGGCCGTGGCCTTCACCTCGGACGTGACGCCGCGCTATGTGCGCGCCAACCCCTACGAGGGCGGCAAGCAGGCCGTGGCCGAGGCCTATCGCAACCTCTGCGCCGTGGGCGCGCTGCCGCTGGCCACCACCGACAACCTGAACTTCGGCAACCCCGAAAAGCCCGAGATCATGGGCCAGTTCGTCGGCGCGATCAAAGGCATCGGCGAGGCCTGCAAGGCGCTCGACTTCCCGATCGTGTCGGGCAACGTCTCGCTTTACAACGAGACCGACGGCTCGGGCATCCTGCCGACGCCGACGATCGGCGCCGTGGGCCTGCTGAAATCGCTCGACGACCTGATCGGCGGGCGCCCCGAGGCGGGCGACATCGCGCTGGTGATCGGCATCACCCATGGCCATCTTGGCCAATCGGCGCTGGCCTACGAGGCGTTCGGCCTGGAAGAGGGCGATGCCCCGCCGGTGGACCTCGAAGACGAACTCAAGCACGGCACCTTCCTGCGCGCCAATGGCAAGCTGGTGAAGGCCGCGACCGACCTCGCCGATGGAGGGCTGGCACTGGCGGCCTTTGAAATGGCCGAAGGCGCGGGTCTGGGCCTGCAACTCGATGCGGGCGATATCGCGACGCTCTTCGGCGAAGACCAGGGCCGCTACCTCGTCGCCTGCGACGCCGACGGCGCCGATGCGCTCGAAGCCGCTGCGCGCGCGGCCGGCGTTCCGATCGACCGTGTGGGCACCTTCGGCGGTGACGCCGTGACCTTCGGCGCGGCTTCGGCACCGATGGCCGAGCTGTCGAAACTCTATCGCACCGCCTTCGCCGACGCGATCGGCGGCTGAGACTTGGCGCGCGGGGGCCCCGGCCCCCGCTCCCCTGCGACCTTTCGCAACTGAAAGTCGTGCCGCGACGCCCCTTGCAGCCCTCGCGTGCGCGGCCTAGATTTCCCCCAAAGGAAGAGGAGACGCCCATGCCGATGGTAGCCGAGGATATCGAAGCCCTGATCCGCGCGGAGTTCCCCGATGCGCAGATCACCATCACCGACATGGCCGGTGACGGGAACCACTGGGCGGCCGAAGTGATTGACGAAAGCTTCCGCGGCAAGAACCGCGTGCAGCAGCAGCGCATGGTCTTTGCCGCGCTGAAAGGCGCGATGGACGGCTCGAACGCTCCGCTTCATGCGCTGGCGCTGACCACCAAGGCCCCCGAATAGGCCCTGACTTCGGTCAAGTCCTCGTCCTGAATTTCATGCCATCTGCGGGTGGCGAAACGCGCGAACACGAAGGAACCTCCCCATGACCGCACTCGATCAGATCAAGGCAGACATCGAAGGCAATGACGTCGTCCTCTACATGAAGGGCACGAAGGAAATGCCGCAATGCGGGTTCTCGAGCCGCGTCGCAGGCGTGCTGAACTACATGGGCGTCGGCTTCAAGGATGTGAACGTCCTCGCCGATGCCGAGATCCGTCAGGGCATCAAGGATTACTCGGATTGGCCGACGATCCCGCAGCTCTACGTCAAGGGCGAGTTCATCGGCGGCTGCGATATCGTCACCGAGATGACCCTCTCGGGCGAGCTGGACACACTTTTTGAGACCGCCGGCATTGCCTATGACAAGGAAGCCGCCGAGCGCATCCGCGCCGCCAACAGCTAAGCCTTCACGGCACAGCATCCCGAAACCCCGCGCTTGCCGCGGGGTTTTTCTTTTGCGCGTTGAAGCGTGTCGCGGGCCGGGTTAGCCTTTGCCGATCACCCGCAGGCCTGCCCGATCCCGGGCCCTGCCGTTCGAGGAGGGGCGATGTCCGCCACCGATTTTCCGCGCAATCCCGGCACCGGGCTGATGCCCGAGTGGTTCGAGGATATCCGCATCAACACGCCCGCCGCCGAGGCCCGCGCGGCCGATCTGGGTGCGCGGCGCTCGCTGAAAAAGAACTTTCAGGCGGCCTGGCTGGTCAATGCGATCCGCTGCATCGACCTGACGACGCTGGCGGGCGATGACACGCCGGCGCGCGTCGCGCGGCTTTGCGCCAAGGCGCGCCGCCCGCTGGCCGATCACATTCTGGCGGGGCTGGGGTTAGAGCAGCTGCACACCGGCGCGGTCTGCGTCTATCCCACGATGGTGGCGCCTGCCGTGCGCGCGCTCGAAGGCTCGGGGATTCCCGTGGCCTCGGTCGCGACGGGCTTTCCCGCCGGGCTGATGCCCCTCGACCTGCGCCTTGCCGAGATCCGCTATGCCGTCGATCAGGGCGCAGACGAAATCGACATCGTCATCACCCGCGCCCACGTGCTGGGCGGCGACTGGGCCGCGCTTTACGACGAGATCGCCGCCATGCGCGAAGCCTGCGGGCCGGCGCATCTCAAGGCGATCCTCGCCACCGGCGACCTGCAGACGCTGAGCAATGTCTATCGCGCTTCGATGGTGGCGATGCAGGCGGGCGCCGATTTCATCAAGACCTCGACCGGCAAGGAATCGGTCAATGCCACGCTGCCTGTGTCGCTGGTGATGGTGCGCGCGCTGCGCGATTATGGCGAGCGCACCGGCCACAAGGTTGGCTTCAAGCCTGCCGGCGGGCTGAAAACCACGAAAGACGCGCTAAACTGGCAGGTTCTGATGAAGGAGGAGATGGGCCGCGACTGGCTGCGCCCCGATCTGTTCCGCATCGGCGCCTCCTCGCTTCTGGGCGATGTCGAGCGTCAGCTCGAACATCATGTCACCGGGCGCTATGCGTCCTCGTCCCGCCACGCGCTTGCCTGAGGGAAAGATGCCGACCGTGAAAGAAATCCTCGACAGCATGGACTATGGCCCCGCCCCCGAAAGCGCCACCGAGGTGCTGGGTTGGCTCGCCACGCGCGGGCAGTTTGGCCATTACATTGACGGCGGGTTTACCGTGCCGGCCGATCTGTTCACCACCGCCAATCCCGCGACCGGCGAGGCCTTGGCCGAAGTCAGCCAGGGCAGCACAGCCGATATCACCGCCGCCGTCGCGGCCGCCCGCCGCGCCCTGCCGAAATGGGCGAAACTGCCGGGGCATGAGCGCGCGAAATGGCTTTACGCGCTGGCCCGCCAGCTGCAGAAACGCGCGCGGTTTCTGGCCGTGCTGGAAACCCTCGACAACGGCAAGCCGATCCGCGAGTCGCGCGATGTCGATATCCCGCTCGCGATCCGGCACTTCTATCATCACGCGGGCTGGGCCGAGCTGGTCGAGACCGAGTTTCCCGGCGAGGCCCCGCATGGCGTCTGCGGCCAGATCATCCCGTGGAACTTCCCGCTTCTGATGCTGGCGTGGAAAGTGGCGCCCGCGCTGGCCGCCGGCAATACCGTGGTGCTGAAACCGGCTGAACAGACACCGCTTTCGGCGCTGGCCTTCGCTGAGATCTGCGCCGAGATCGGCCTGCCCAAGGGCGTCGTCAACATCGTCACCGGTGACGGGCGCACCGGCGCCGATCTGGTCGCGGCCCCGGTCGACAAGCTGGCCTTCACCGGCTCGACCGAAGTGGGCCGCGCGATCCGTCGCGCCAGCGCAGGCTCGGGCAAGGCGCTGACGCTGGAACTTGGCGGCAAGTCGCCCTTCATCGTCTTTGAAGATGCCGATCTCGATGCCGCCATCGAGGGCGTGGTCAATGCGATCTGGTTCAATCAGGGGCAGGTCTGCTGCGCGGGCTCACGGCTCTTGGTGGCAGAGGCCATCGCCGCCCCCTTCACCCGCAAGCTGACCGCGCGGCTGCAAAAGCTGCGCACGGGCGACCCGCTGGACAAATGCACCGATCTTGGTGCCATCGTCAGCCCCGCACAGCTTGCCCGCATCCGCGATCTGGTCAGCGCGGGCGAGGCCGCGGGCGGCGAACTGGTGCAGGCCGAAGCCCAGCTGCCGGCGGCGGGCAATTTCTGCGCACCGGGCCTTTTGCTGGGCACCGAGCCCGCAAACCCCTGCTGGAGCGCGGAAATCTTTGGCCCGATCGCTACGATGACCAGCTTCCGCACCCCCGCCGAGGCGGTCGAGCTGGCCAATAACACCCGCTATGGGCTGGCCGCGACGATCTGGTCGGAAAACATCACGCTGGCGCTGGATATCGCGGCGCGGGTGCGCGCGGGCGTCGTCTGGATCAACGGCACCAACCTGTTCGACGCGGGCGCGGGATTTGGCGGCATGCGCGAAAGCGGGTTCGGCCGCGAGGGCGGGCGCGAGGGGATGGCGGCCTATCTGCGTGCACCCACCGCGAAACCGCGTCCCGAGGGCGCGCCGGGCGCTCTGGACGCCGCGCCGCATCCGGGCAAGCCCGCGACGGGCGAGCTCAGCATCGACCGCACCGCCAAGCTTTACATCGGCGGCAAGCAGGCCCGCCCCGACAGCGGTCAGAGCTACCGCGTGACCGCCAAGGGCCACGAGATCGGGCTCGCACCTCTGGGCTCCCGCAAGGACATCCGCAATGCCGTCGAGGCTGCCCACAAAGCCACGGGCTGGGGCAAGACCACCGGGCACAACCGCGCGCAGGTGCTTTATTACCTCGCCGAGAACCTCGCCGCCCGGCAGGGCGAATTCGAGGCCCGCCTGCGCGAGATGGGCGCCGATCCAGCCGAGGCCGGCGCCACCGTCGCGCGCGCATTTTTCTACGCGGCCTGGGCCGACAAGTTCGACGGCGCGGTGAAATCGACGCAGGCCGCCAAGGTCACGCTGGCCGTGCCCGAGCCCTTCGGCGTGATGGGCGTCGTCTGTCCCGATGCCGCGCCGCTGCTGGGGTTTGCGAGCCTCGTGCTGCCCGCCATCGCGATGGGCAACCGCGTTGTGGCCGTGCCCAGCGCCTCGATGCCCTTCGCCGCGACAGATCTGTATCAGGTCTTCGACACCTCGGACTTGCCCGGCGGCGTGGTGAATATCGTCACCGGCGCAAAGGACGAGCTGGCCAAGGTGCTGGCCCAGCACGACGATGTGGCGGCGCTGTGGTATTGCGGCGAAGCGCAGGGCCGCGCCATGGTCGAAACGGAAAGCGCGGGCAACCTGAAAGCCACCTGGACGCTTGAAAACCGCGACTGGACGCAAGCGCAGGGCCGCGAGTTCCTGACCCGTGCGACGCAGGTGAAAACGATCTGGGTGCCTTACGGGGCGTGAGTCACCTCACGCCCTTCCCGCGCGACCATCTCAGGGGATGGTCACATGGATCACCTTGCATGTGTTCAGCTTGGCGCGGTTGACCTTTTTGCGCGTCTCAACCGACCAACCCGCGATTGCGTTATCCGCCGCCGCTTCGCAACTGGCGATGGCGGAACCGATCGCATCCTCCTTGTTGCGGCGGTTCCAGGTGTAACCCCAGTCGCCCATGCCCGAGATCGCGAAGGCCCCATAACGTCCGGCTTCCTGCTTGCGGCGATATGGCCCCGTCAGCTCCTTCAGGCCAGCCTCGCTCAGCCCCGAGGCCTTTTGCTCATACGGATCGAGACCTTTCGGGATCACGCTTGCATAAAGCTTGCACAGCTTGGGGTCCTCGTTCTTGTCCTTTGCGATTGCCTCGCAGCCCCCCACGGCCATGCGCCGCGCAGTCTCGAGGCTGTGGATGTTCCAGACCCAGAAATCCACCGTGTCGACCGGATGATACGCGATCGCGGCGAAATAGCCGGTCTTGCCACGGAACCGGCGAAGGGCCGCCGACTGCACACGCGACAATTCCATCTCGGAATGCAGGACAAACTTATGGCCCGCGCCGAAGGTCTGGACACTCGGATCTTGCGCGAAGGCGTCAGCGCCGGATACGGCACTGAGTCCGACCGCCAAAACGGCCGACAGACACATCTTCCTGATCATTGGCTCTTCCTCCCGAAATGAACGGCAGTAACGCCCACGATCCTCCTCCGGGGCGAAACCTCTGCCATGGATCAGCCTAGCACAGGACGACGCACGACAAGATTGATGCGTGTCAATCCGCACATGCCGGGCGCCCAAACGCAAAAGGCGCCCCGCGGGGCGCCTTTGGTCATTTCCGGGGTTTGCCCTTGAAGGTTCCGAGCCAGGCCATGAACCGGGACCAGACGCCCCGAACCTCGTCGCCCGCTGCATCAGCGCGGGCCTCGACCTCGTCCCAGGCCTCTTCGACGTCTTCCAGAACCGGGTCGATCGAGCGTTCCTTGAACTGCTTCAGCATCGCGCGGATCGTCAGCACGATCAGCAGAAGCATGGTCAGGATGATGATATTGACCCAGGGAATGATCCGCACATCGGGGCTGTCGACCTCATAGATGCCGACCGCATTCGGGAAGATCGAGAACAGCTCGGAGCGCCAGCCGTAATGCGTGACCACGGCCCATTTCGGCGCCTCGCGGGTGGATTTCAGGTCATCCGCCTCGGTCTGCAGGCTTGCCGTGTCGAACTTGAAATAGGGCGGCCAGCCCCAGCCGGTATCCTCGTTGCGATAGACCATCGGGTCGCCATCGACCTCGACCGCCTGAATGAACTGCACGTCGCGATTGGTCAGCGTCGCCGACTGATCGTCGGGGCTGGCCCAGAACACCCGCGTCCAGTCGCCCAGATCCTGCCGCTCCTGGTAGGTGCCGACGATGCGCACCACGTCATGCTGGGGCAGGTTGTAGTGGAAGAAAGCGAAGATAATCAGCGCGATCAGCCCGAACAAGGTCCATTTCACATAGGTCATCTTTGCCTCACTTGGTAAAATTCATCAGATAGAGCACCAGCCCGAAGAGAACCAGCGGCACGATCACCACCAACCAGATCAGCTTGGCGCGCAGACTGCGTTCATAGGCGGCCATGCCCTCGTCGATGAAGGTCTCGCGGGACGGGAGCCCCTCGCCCACGGCCCCGTCCCATTCCTTTTCCAGCGCCTCGCGCCGGAGCGAGCGCATATAGATCGACATCAGGAAATAGGCGCCGCCGAGCCCGATTATCGCAAAGATCGCCAGCCGCAAAAATCCGATCATCGCCCGCCTCCCAACACCTTGCCCCAGGGGCCCATCAGGTCGGCCACATCACGCGAGGGGCGCACGCGGCGCGGGGCCGCCTGCCCGCCGGCATCCTCTTCCGACATCGCGGGTTCGGCACCGAACAGCGCCTCGCGCACACCGGCCTTGTCGATCTGGTATTCGCGTTCGAGGAAGTCGGCGACATAGGCCTTCTTGGCCTCGGGCCAGTCGGCATAGAGACGATAGAAGAGCGCCTTGTGGCAGATGAAAAGCTGGCGCACATCAAGCGGACTCAGTTCGGACAAGAGCTGATTGACCAGCGCCTTTTGCGGCCCCTCGGCGGCGCGCAGCGTGTAGAAATAGGCGGGGTGGCGGCTGTCGATGCGCGGCCAGGGCCCGCCCGCCTCTTTCCAGCGCAACAGCGCGGCCAGCGCCTGAAACTCGGGCGGCAGACGCTCGCCCAGATCCTGCGCGACGCGGCGCAATTCGCGGCGCGATCCGTCGCCCGGGTTCAGCCCGAGCCGCGCGGCCGCCTCGACCAGAATGAAATCCATCTTCTGGCGCAGCACCGCGCCCGCATCGAAGCCGCGCGCGCCCACGATCGGCTCGACCAGCTCGTTGATCTGCAGGAACTTGGCGATCTCGTTGCGCTGTTCGACGCCAAAGACATAGCGGATCGGCAGGGCGCCCAGCGCCAGCCGGTCGCCCATGCAGATCGCCGCCGGATGGGGCAGCGAACGGAACACATAGACGCCGCCGAAATGCGAACTCCAGAAATCCTGCGTCTCGAAACGCGTGGCCTTGAGGCGCACCGGGTTGCGCGTGACATCGCCGGTCTTCTTGGCCAGCCCGATCATGTCGGCGATCAGCACATCGTCGAACCAGGCGTCGGGCTCGGTCCGAAAGCGTTCGACCAAGGCGCCCAGCTTTTCGGCCTCGGCGACGTGATTGCCGGCGGTGTCGGCCACCACGACCATCGTCTTGATGTCGAACAGCCGCGCCGGGCTGGAAAGCTCGTAGACCGTATCCTCCAGCTCGCCCGCCACCGCGTCGCGCGCCGTCAGGCTGAACAGCTGCGCCTCGTTTTCCTCGATGAAACTGCGCAGGATCGCGCGCTCCATCGAGAAGGTCGCGTTCAAAAGAGGCGCCGATTTCTGCTCGGTCGAAAGCAGGATGAACTGCCGGTTCACGCCATTGGGGTTGAGATAGAGATGATCGCCAAATTCATCGCCAACCTCGGGCGAATAGCCCGAGATGTCGATGTGAAACTCGGTCTGGGTCGTCTGCGGCTTGCCAAGATGGCGCAACGCGCGGTTATAGCGCTCGACCAGCGCGGGCGCATCGACCCGCACCAGATTGCCGAACATCAGACCCTTTTCGATCAGGCGTTTCATCCGCGCCCCTTACGCCCCCTTGCGTTTCGCCGCCCAGTCGCGGCCCAGCTTGGCCAGCACCGTGAACACCAGCACCGGCAGGAACGAGAGCACATAGACCCCCGCCAGAACCTGCTGCGGCGTGCGCTCGGGCGTGCGGCAGACGCCCTCGGTGAAGAAATCTGCGATGAACCCCAGCCCGCAGCTGCTGGCCGCGCCGTAGAAGGCCGGCACCAGCACACCCAGCGGCACCAGGATGAAAAGTTTCGACCAGGTGTTTTTCGACAGCCAGAACCCGATCATCAGGCAGATGATCAGAAGAAAGGCCAGAAAGCTATTCATTCACGTTCCTCCAGATAGCGCTTCTTGGCGGCCTCAGTGCGGTGCATGTCGCGCACCATCGCGTCGATCGCCGCCGCGTCCGATTTGTCCGCATAGCGGAATTCGCTATCGGCATAGCGGTTGATTTCCTGAATGACCATCTCGGGCGTGATCGGGCGGCGCAGCTCCGCGATCATCGCGGATTTCTCGTCATAGGAATTGAACAGGAACAGATCGGGGTTTTCCATCCATTCATCTGGCAGTTCGAAATCCATCGCGCGCACCTTGACCGCATCGGTGATGTTCTTGATCGCGCGGCCGGTAAAGCGCGGGTCGGCCTCTTGAATCGCCTTGAGATAGGTGCCCAGCTTGGCGATCGTATCCAGTTCGCCAACGCGCGTGCGCACCGCGTCAAAGACCGGCACGAGGCCCGCTTCATGCGGGCGGGCGTGGCGCGCGAAGCTGTCGGCCACGGCGCGTTGGATTTCCTGCGCGGCGAAAAGCTCATGATCGCCCAGCGGGATGCCATGGCGCTTGCCCAGCAGGAGCGCGAGAATGTCGATGTAATCCTCGCGGCTTTGCGGCCCGTCCACCAGAAACCGCGCCCCTGCCCGCTGACGCAGTGCATCGTCGACGTTCTCCGGGAAGTTCGAGAACATCCCAAAGGTGCAGTTCCCCCGCACCACCGTGTTGGCCCCGGCAAAAGCCTCCATCAGCACGGCGGTCACCTCTTGCTGGCCCGCGCTCGACTGCCGGTCGCCGCGCTTGCCGGCGATCTGATCGATATCATCGACCGTCCCGAAGCCGATCACATGCGGGTCCATCACGTTCTGGATGAAGGCCTTGGCGTTCTGCCCCGACTTGCCCTGATAGCTGTCGATATTGTCGATACCAAAGTTCTGATAGCGGAACGGATAACCCGCCACCTTGCAGTAGTCGTTCAGCAACCCCGCCATCATCTGGATCAGCGTGGTCTTGCCGGTACCGGGCTTGCCGTCGCCCATGAAGGTAAAGATGAACCCGCCCAACTCGGCAAAGGGGTTCAGCTTGCGCTCGAAATCATAGGCCATCAGCATCTTGGCCAGACGCATCGCCTGATATTTCGCGATATGGTTACCCACCACCTCATGTGGCTTCTTGAACTGCATCACCAGGGTCGTGCCGCGCGCCTTCAGCGCCGGCGCAAAGCCGGCGATCGGCAGGTCGTCGGCCTCGACCCGCCAGGCCGTGCCGGTAAACGCCCCGATCCGCGGCGCGTTTTCACCGCGGGCGCGCGCCCTCGCGCTCAGCGTTTCGGCATAGGCCAGAACCGTGGCGATCAGCGCGCCATCGTCCCCGGCGCGCTCGGCGATGATCTGGTCAAGCTCCCACAACGCCCCGTGCAGCGCCAAGAGCGGATTGTCGGCCAGAACCTCGTCGATCTCACCGATCTCGGCGCTTTGCTCGCCCGCATGGGGCGCCAACAGAAACACCGTCGCATTGGCAAAGACCGACAGCACCGCCAGCGCCTCGGCCGCCAGCAGTTCCGAGAACTCGGCGCGCCGCACCTCGGGCAACCGCCCCTCCAGATTGGCACGCTTCAACTCGGCCGTGCCGGTCGCTTCGGCCACCGCCTCTCCCACCGCCAGCGCAATCGCCAAGGCCCGGCGCAGCGCCTGCAAGACCTGCGCCTGCGCGGGCGTCGGCAGGTCATCCTCGCCCACCGCCTCGATCCGGTCGGCCAGCCGCACCCCGTCGGGGCGCCCGAGCGCGCGCGTCACCAGCCCCGGCGTGGTCGAACGAAACCGCCGCCCCGTCGCCGCGATCCCCGGCGAGCGTTCCACCGGCGCAGGCTCCACTGCCCGCGCCTTCGCCAGACGCGGCGCATGGTCGAACCCGGTCAACAGCGCCGCCGCCGCCCCGTAATGTGCGCGGATCGCCTCTTCCCGAAGTTCCATCTCGTCGCGCGGTGCACTCATCCGCCTTACCCTTTCATCGAGCCAGAAATACTCCGGGGGAGGGGCGCCAGCCCCCGGGGGCAGCGCCCCCGTCCCCGGTCTCAGCCATAAACCAGCACCCGGTCATCCTGCCCCACCACGAATTTGCGCACATCGCGAAACCCGCGCGGATCCTTTTCCGCGAGCACCTGAAACGGGCGCTGCGGCAAGATCAGCGCCCGGCTCACCCGCGAGGCACCGCTGTTCTGCGCGGCCAGCGGATCGAGGTCGAACACCTCGCGCTCGGTCGCCGAAAACCAGCCCTTTTCCACCTCGACCCGCGCCGATTCCAGCTCCTCGAGGGTCCAGGCCAGTGCCCAATCCTCGCCTGCGGGCGCGCGCGCCTCGTCCAGAACCTCGCGGATCGGCCCGCTCTGCAAGGTGAAGGCGTTGGAATACATCGGCCCGAGGAACAGCCTGCGCAGCCGCTTGGGGTGCAGGTCGTCGAAATCGGTGTCGAACCCCTTGGCGATGGTAATCAGCTTCAGCCCCGCCACCGATTGCGCCATCAGATGCGCCTTGGCCTGTTCCCAGCGCCCTTCGTCGCGCGGCAGGGCGCGGCGCCCGCTGTCCTCAAGATCGAGCAGGTAGATCACCGGCACATTGAGCTGGCTGTCATAGACCGCCCAATGCAGCAGGTAGCGCCGCCGCTCGCCGCCGATCTCGCCCAGCGGCTCGATCGTGGGATGCATCTGCGCCCAGAACAGGCTGCCCTGCCCCGCCCCCAGCGCCTCGAAATAGAGGCGCTGGCTCATCGCATATTGCAGGTCAGTCGGCACTTCACGCTCGCCCAGAATGCGGCGCAGCATCCGGTCGCGCAGATCCTCGGCCGAGGCCATGCCGCGCAAGTGTTGCGCGGCCTGCGCCGCGTCATTGGCCATCGCGACCAGCTCCTGATAGATCGGGAAACCGCTTTCATGCAGGTCGATCGTCAGGTGCTTGCGCGCCGGCCCCGAGATTCGTCCCGAGACCAGGTATTTCATCGACAGCGCCTTGAAGCTTGCCGCGACGCCCTGGATGTAGCCGCCCAGAATCCCCGCCTCGGCCTCGCCCAGAACCCCGTCAATCTCGGGGCTCTCGGCGAGCCGCGCGAGGATCCGGGTGATCCGCTCGAACTTGGCGAAGTAACGCCGCGCGGCGAATTCATCATCGAGCGCGCGATGATCGTTGGTCAGGTCGGTTTCAACCACGGGCTTGCCTCCGGGCCGTCCTCAGCCGCCGTAAAGGTTCTTGTCGTGCTTCTCGACGATCGCCTGAAACCGCCGCATGAAGCGCTCGTCGGCCTTGGCCTTCTGTTCCAGCACCTTGCGGGCAAAGACCATGTGATCTTCGTGCGCCTCCAGCATCTCGGCCATGCGCGTGTTGGTCGCGGCGCCAATGCCGGCCATCGCGGTCTGCGCCTCCTTGTCGGTCTGCACCCCGATCTCGTTGATCCGGTGCGCGACATCCTGCTGCTGTGCGGTTTTCAGCGATTTGGTCAGCGCATCATACAGCACCACGCGCTGCTGCGTGTCGGTCGAAAGCTTGTTGATCAGCACCATCTGCGTCGCCGCCTGGTTCTGCAGGCTGTCGACCCAGGTCTTGCCCTTTTCGATATAGCGTTCGAGCGTCTGGCTTTTCGCAAGCTTCACCTGCTCGTCCTGCACCAGCGCGTTGTAGCGCACGTTCAGGTCGGCAAGCTCGGTCTCCAGCCGGGTGCGCGCGGCCGCGTCCTGCTCGACCGCGATCTTGTTTTCCAGCTCGATGATCTTCGGGTCCATCGCAAGGATCTCGGCGCGCAGCGCCTCAAGGCCCGCCACCGTCGCCTCACGCTCATCGAGCGTGCCGGTCAGGTTGGTTTCCACCTTGGCCTTCTGCTCGTTCAGCAACGCCAGCTGGCCTTCCAGCAGCTTCACGATCGTGTCCGACTTGGAAATCAGGTCCTGCAACTTCGAATCGATCGAGGCGGCGCGCAGGCGCTCGGCCCGCATCGCCTCGGATTTGCCCTTAGCAAAGAAGCCGACGACACTTTCCCAGCCGGTCTTGGTCCGCAGCCCCTCGAAATCCTTCGAGAACCCGGCCGTCACATCGTCGAGCCCCATGATCAGCTCGGCGATATTGGCGTTCATCGCATCGGCATGGGCCTGCACATCCGCGAGCGAGGCGTTCTCGATATCCAGCCCGATATCCTGCCCGGCCGCCATCTTGCCGCGCGCGGCCTCGATCCGGCTGGTGATCTCGGAAATCTTTGCCTGAGCCTCGGCCACCTGCTTCTGGCTTTCCGCGATCTGGGTTTCCAAACCGGCCATTGCGCCCTCCAATGTTAATCTTATTCACAATCTGGGGAGCCCCCGCCCTGCGCGCAAGCCCTCGTCCTTCGAAAAGCTAACGAAATCGTTCCCCCACCGCCACCGCTTTCGATGGACAGTCGCCCCCGCCCGGCGCTAGCCTCCGGTCATGAAGCTGGAAGACCGCATAACGCATGAAATTCGGGCACGGCGCGACGATCTGATCGCGCTGACGCAGGACCTGATCCGCATTCCCACACTCAACCCGCCCGGACGGCATTACCGCGAGATCTGCGATTACCTCGCCGAGCGGCTTCTGGCCGAGGGCTTCGAGGTTGAACTGATCCGCGCCCATGACGCGCCGGGCGACAGCGACACATACCCGCGCTGGAACATGGTCGCACGGCGCGAAGGAACGCGCCCGGGCGACTGCGTGCATTTCAACAGCCATCACGATGTCGTCGAAGTCGGCCACGGCTGGACCCGCGACCCTTTCGGCGCCGAGATCGAGGGCGACCGCATCTATGGCCGCGGCGCCTGCGACATGAAGGGGGGCCTGGCCGCCTCGGTCATCGCCGCCGAGGCCTTAATCACCGCCTGCCCCGATTACGCCGGCGCGATCGAGATTTCCGCCACCGCCGACGAGGAAACCGGCGGTTATGGCGGGGTGGCCTATCTGGCCGCGCAAGGCCGCTTTGCGCCCGAGCGCGTGCAGCATGTCATCATCCCCGAACCCCTCCACAAGGACCAGATCTGCCTCGGCCATCGCGGCGTCTGGTGGGCGGAAATCGAGACCCATGGCCGCATCGCCCATGGCTCGATGCCATTCCTTGGCGACTCGGCCGTGCGCCACATGGGCGCGGTGCTGGCCGAGATGGAAGAAACGCTGTTTCCGCTCCTAACGACCAAGCACACCGCGATGCCGGTGATCCCCGAAGGCGCGCGGCAATCGACGCTGAACATCAATTCGATCCACGGCGGCGAACCCGAACAAGACCCCGGCTACACCGGCCTGCCCGCGCCCTGCGTGCCCGACCGCTGCCGCATCATCATCGACCGCCGCTTCCTGATCGAGGAACAGATCGACGAGGTGAAATCCGAGGTCTCGGCGCTGATGGAACGGGTCAAGGCGCGGCGCGCGAATTTCACCTACGAGATCCGCGACCTCTTCGAGGTGCAGCCCACGATGACCGACCGCGACGCGCCCGTCGTGCGCTCGACCGCCGCCGCGATCGCGGCCGTTCTGGGCCGCGAGGCCGCCTATGTCGTCTCGCCCGGCACCTATGACCAGAAACATATCGACCGGATCGGCCGGCTGAAGAATTGCATCGCCTACGGGCCGGGCGTGCTGGCGCTGGCGCATCAGCCCGACGAATGGATCGGCATCACCGACATGGAAGACAGCGCCAAGGTAATGGCGCTGGTGCTGGCGGAGCTGTTGGGGAAATAGGGGCGCCGCCCCTCGGCCTGCGGCCTCACCCCGGAGTATTTCCCGCTCAGTGAAAGGGCTTTCATCGAGCTTCAAATACTCTCGGGGGTCCGGGGGCAGACAGCCCCCGGCCTGTATCACACCGCGATATTGTCGATCAGGCGCACATCGCCCATCCAGGCGGCGGCAAGCAGACGCGCGGGGGTGGCAAGGTCGCTGACCTGCAGGAAACCGTCGATGCTGCGCAATTCGAGGTATTCGACCTCGCGGAACCCGCCGGCAAGGATCGCGGCCTTGGCAGTCGCCAGCGCGGCCCCGGCATCGGCGCCGTCGCGGATCGCCTGCGCGGCCTGTTGCATCTGTGCGTAGAGGACCGGCGCGGCGGCGCGCTCCTCGGGCGAGAGGCGCACATTGCGCGAGGACATCGCCAGCCCGTCGGGTTCGCGGATCGTCGGGCAGCCCATGACGCGGACGGGGATGTTCAGGTCTTCGACCAAGCGCTGGACCACCTGCAATTGCTGCCAGTCCTTTTCGCCAAAGAACGCGCGCCCTGCCTGGGTCATGCCGAAGAGCTTCGACACCACCGTCGCCACGCCGTCGAAATGGCCCGGGCGCATCGCGCCTTCGAGCGGCTCGGAGACGCCCGCAACCGAGACCTTGGAGGCGAAGCCCTCGGGATAGACCTCGTCCACGCCGGGCGCGAAGAGCACATCGACCCCCTCGGCATCGAGAAGCGCGAGGTCATGTGCCTCGTCGCGCGGGTATTTCGCGAGGTCGTCGGCATTGTTGAACTGCATCGGGTTGACGAAGATCGTCACGATCACCCGGTCGGATTGCTCGCGGGCGGCGCGCGCGAGGCTCAGGTGCCCGTCATGGAGCGCGCCCATCGTCGGCACCACGCCCACCAGCATGCCTGAGCGTTTCCACGCGGCCACCTTGTCGCGCAGCTCGGCGGAGGTGCGGATCACTTCGGTCATTTCTTCACCTCGTCGTCAAAGACATGTTCGGCGGCGGGGAAGCTGCGCGCGCGCACTTCGGCGGCATAGGCGGCAATCCCGACCTCGGCGGCCTCGCCCAGCTGGGCAAAGCGTTTCACGAATTTCGGCTTGAAGGCGGTGAACAGGCCCAGCATGTCATCGACCACCAGAACCTGACCGTCGCAGCCCGCGCTGGCGCCGATACCCACGGTGGGAATCGGCAGTTCCGCAGTAATCGCATCGGCCAGTTTCGCCGGCACCTTTTCCAGAACGACAGAAAAAGCCCCCGCCTCGGCCACAGCGCGCGCATCCGCATGCAGCCGCTCGGCATCGGCGCCCCGGCCCTGCACCTTGTAGCCGCCCAGCGTGTTCACCGATTGCGGCGTCAGCCCGATATGCGCCATCACCGGGATGCCACGCTTGACGAGAAAGCCGATGGTCTCGGCCATATGCACCCCACCCTCGAGCTTGACCGCGCCCGCGCCGGTCTCGGCCATCAGCCGCGCGGCATTGCGAAACGCCTGCGCGGGGCTTTCCTCGTAGCTGCCAAAGGGCATGTCCACGACCATCAGCGCCCGGTGCAGCCCGCGCGCCACCGCCTGACCATGCAGGATCATCATCTCCATCGTCACGCCCAGCGTCGAAGGCAGCCCGTGCAGCACCATCCCCACCGAGTCGCCCACCAGCACCAGATCGGCATGGCTGTCCATCATCTGCGCCATCGGCGTGGTGTAGGCGGTCAGGCAGACGATCGGATCGCCCCCCTTCATCGCCGCGATATCTGCGGGCATCAGCCGCTTCGTAAATCCGGTTGCACTCATCGGCGCCTCCCCTCTCCCTGGCGCATTGCATAGCGTTCCGCGCCCCGATCCGCAATTTATTCATGCCGCAACGCAGCGTTTCGGGGGAGATTTCCGCCCGATTTCCCCCTTTTTCCAAAGCCGATGAATCCCTTGATCGAAACAGGGATCGCGCCGATCATGACGCTTCGGGCCGCGCCCCGTTCCTTGCCCCAACCAAAGGGAGGCATCTTGATGACCCATCGTTTCCTGACCTCGGCCGCCGTTCTGGCGCTGATCGCGGGCCCCGCGCTCGCAGCACCCGACGCGATCACGCTCGGCATGGTGCTGGAGCCGCCGAACCTCGACCCGACGGCGGGCGCAGCCGCCGCGATCGACGAGGTGGTCTATGCGAACCTCTTCGAAGGCCTGACCCGCTTTGGCCCCGACGGCTCGGTGCAGCCCGCGCTCGCGCGCAGCTGGGACGTGGCCGAAGACGGGCTGAGCTATACGTTCCACCTCGTCGAGGGGGCACAGTTCCACGATGGCACCGCCTTTGACGCCGAGGACGTGAAGTTCTCGCTCGACCGCGCACGCGCCGAAGACAGCGCCAATGCGCAAAAGGCGCTGTTCGCCGGGATCGAGGCGGTCGAGGTGGTCGACCCCGCGACGGTCAAGGTCATGCTCAAGGCGCCCGACGGGGCGTTCCCGTTCAAGATGGCCTGGGGCGATGCGGTGATCGTCGCGCCCGAAAGCGTGGCCGAGGCCGCGACCCATCCGGTTGGCACCGGGCCCTTTGCCTTCGCCGATTGGGTGCAGGGCGATCACGTCACTCTCGCCGCTTTCGACGGCTACTGGGGCGACAAGCCCGCACTATCCAAGGCGACGTTCCGTTTCATCTCGGACCCGACCGCGGCCTTTGCCGCGATGATGGCGGGTGACGTCGATGCCTTCCCGAACTTCCCCGCGCCCGAGACCCTGATGCAATTCGAGGCCGACCCGCGCTTTGCCGTGATCGTCGGCTCGACCGAGGGCGAGACGATCCTGTCGATGAACCAGCGCACGCCGGCACTGGCCGATATCCGCGTGCGCGAAGCCATCGCCCATGCGATCAACCGCCAGGACATCATCGACGGTGCGATGTTCGGTTATGGCACGCCGATCGGGTCGCATTTCGCCCCGCACAACCCCGATTACATCGACCTGACCGGGCTTTCCGCCTTCGACCCCGAGGCCGCCAAGGCGCTTCTGGCCGAGGCCGGGCAAAGCGACCTCAAGCTGCGCCTCGCGCTGCCGCCGCCGACCTATGCCCGGCGCGGCGGGGAAATCCTTGCGGCCCAACTTGCCACCGTCGGCATCCAGACCGAGATCACCAATCTCGAATGGGCGGGCTGGCTGGAAACCGTGTTCAAGGGCCATGATTTCGACCTGACCATCGTCAGCCATACCGAACCGATGGACATCGGCATCTACGCCCGGCCCGACTACTATTTCGGCTACCAGAACGAGGCCTTCAACGCGGTGATGGAGCAGCTCGAAACCACGAGCGAGGCGGGCGAACGCTCGGCGCTGCTGAAACAGGCCCAGGAGATCCTCGCCAAGGATTATGCCAACGGCTTCCTGTTCCAGCTCGCGAAAACCGGCGTCGCCAATGCCAAGATCGAGGGGCTCTGGGCCAATGCGCCGACGCAGGCCAATGACCTGACCGGCGTGA
Source organism: Pseudothioclava arenosa (assembly GCF_002358085.1). Taxonomy (GTDB): domain Bacteria; phylum Pseudomonadota; class Alphaproteobacteria; order Rhodobacterales; family Rhodobacteraceae; genus Pseudothioclava; species Pseudothioclava arenosa. Next base: position 179,925 of record NZ_NTJD01000001.1, on the reverse strand, counting down.
AATGGCTCGACTAGGGCTTCTTCTTGGCTGAAATACGCTCGGGGTCCGGGGGCAACGCCCCCGGCCCTTTCCGTTTCTCCCACCCGGAGGCCCCATGCTGACCGAACGCCTGATCGCCAAGGGCGAGCCCGAACTCTCCCGCCCCGCCCCCGACCGCCTGATCGAGGGCGACCCCGTGCACCGCACCTGGAACCTCGAAGACGACCGCGGGCTTTACTGCGGCATCTGGGAGAGCACGCCGGGCGCCTGGCGCGTCAGCTATGACGAATGGGAATATTGCCGCATCCTCGCGGGCCGCTCGGTGCTCGAAGGCGATGACGGCTCGCGTCTCGACATCACCACGGGCGACGCCTTCGTGATCCGCCCGGGCTTCACCGGCATCTGGCGGGTGATCGAGACCACCCGCAAGGATTACGTGATCCTCTACCGCTAGGGCTCAGCGGCCCTCCAGTTCGGCGTCGCGCGCATCGCCCGCATCGGCGGGCTGATGCTTGAGCCAGAAGGCCTCGCTCGCGGCTTTGGCGGCTTCGGCGATCTCGGCGGGGCTGAGGCCCGCGGCCTGCGCCTCGGCGGCGGCAACGGCGCGCACATGGGCCTCTTCTTCCAGCAGCTTCTGGTCCTTGATCCGGCCCTCTTCAAAGGCCTTCTGATCGGCTTCGATCGCCGCCAGATCCTTGGCCGAGACGACATAGCCCGATTTCAGCTCGACCACCTCGCCCTCGTATTCGAGGCTCTCGGCGCGGCTGCGCACCTTTACATGCGCGCCCAGTTCCATCTCATCATAAAGGTCCATCACATCCTGATTGAACAGGCGGATGCAGCCCGCGCTGGTCGCCCGCCCGATCGAGGCCGGGTCCATCGTGCCGTGGATGCGATAGCGGGTATCGCGGCCATTGCGATAAAGATAAAGCGCCCGCGCGCCCAGCGGGTTATCCAGCCCGCCCTGCAAGCCCCCCGCGAGCGGCCCATACAGATCGGGATCATTGCGGATCATGTTGGCGGTGGGCGTCCAGCCCGGCCATTCCTTTTTCACGCGCACCACCGCATCGCCAGAAAAGCCCTTGCCCGCACGCCCCACGGCGATGCCGAAACGCATCGCGCGGCCCGGCTCGGTCACGTGATAAAGCAGCCGCGCATAGGGGTCGACGACCAGCGTGTTGGCCTCTTCGGGGCCGGAATAATCGACCCATTGCCGGCGGTTGCGCTCGGTCAGGAAGACCGCGGAAATCTCGGGCACGACGATCTCGCCATCGGGGCGGGCGCGGTATTCGACCGGCACACTGCGCGAGGAAACCCAGGCCGCGCCCTGAACCGGGGCAGCAGCGGGCGCATCCGAATCGGTCGGAACAGGTTCACAGGCGGCCAGTAGGCCCAGCGCGGCAGCGGCGCAAACAAGGTGGCGCAGGCGCGGCAGCACCGCGGAACTCAGGGTCGAAACAGGCACGAACACATCTCCAAGGTCTTTTCCTGTCATGAAAAACGGGGTTCCCCGATAACTCCGCGCCCGGCGCGCCCGCGTCAAGCCCGAAGCGCCCGCCAGCCTGCATCCGGGGCGGTCCTGTTGCCAAAACCGCCCCTGCCTAGGGTTATCCGACCACGTTGAAGGCAGGTCCGTAAGGATATCCGGTGATATTCTCGGCGCCTTCTGCCCCGATCACCAGAATGTCGTGCTCGCGGTAGCCGCCCGCGCCGGGCAGGCCCTCGGGCAGGGTCAGCATCGGCTCCATCGAAACCACCATGCCGGGTTCAAGCACCGTGTCGATATCCTCGCGCAGCTCAAGCCCCGCCTCGCGCCCGTAGTAATGCGACAGGACGCCGAAGCTGTGGCCGTAGCCGAAGCTGCGATATTGCAAGAGGTCGCGCTCGGCGAAGAAGGCGTTGATCTGATGGGTGACCTCATCGCAGCGCGCGCCGGGCTGCAGCAGGCTCAGCCCCAGCTCATGCGCGGCGACATTGGCCTCCCAAATGCGCAGGCTCGCGTCATCGACTTCGCCCAGGAACATCGTGCGTTCGAGCGCCGTGTAATAGCCCGAGATCATCGGGAAACAGTTCAGGCTGAGGATATCGCCGCGGCGCAAGGCGCGCCCCGTCACCGGGTTATGCGCGCCATCCGTATTGATCCCCGACTGAAACCAGACCCAGGTGTCGCGATACTCGGCCTCTGGGAAACGGCGCGCGATCTCGGCCTCCATCGCGTCGCGCCCGGCCATCGCCACGTCGATCTCGCGGATGCCTTCGCGCAACGTGTCGCGGATCGCGTAGCCGCCGACATCGGCCACCGCCGCGCCATGACGGATCAGCGCAATCTCGGCCGGGCTTTTCACCATGCGCTGGCGCATCGTGGCGGGGGCAATATCGAGCTGCCGTGCCGGGGCGAGGAAATGAACAAGCTTTTCCGCCGCTTGCAGTGTCAGGTGATCGGCCTCGACGCCGAGCGCCGCACCCGGCCCGATCAGGTGCCGCGCCGCGCGCCAGAAATTGTCGCGCGCCCAGTCGGTATAGGTCAGCGCCTCGCCAAAGCAGCGCCGCCAGGGCTGGCCCGCGTCGATCCCGGCGGAAATCACCACCGAGCGATCCGCCGTCACCACCAGCCCGTAGGGCCGGCCGAAACTGCAATAGAGAAACCCCGAGTAATAGGCGATGTTCTGCATCGAGGTCAGCAGGCAGGCGCCCAGCCCCTCGGCCGCCATCGCTGCGCGCAGCCCGGCAAGCCGCGCCTCATATTCGGCCGCCGCAAAGGGCAGCACCGCCTTGTGGCCGTTTTCGCAGGTGTAGAATTCGGGTCGAGTCATCGTCATCTCCGTGGGCGATCCCACGGGCTGCGCGGGACCTGAAAGATCCCGGCGTACAGGACGAATGCGGGCCAGGCCGCAAGCTTGGGGGGACGCCCCTGCGGCGACGCCATCGCCACGCTCGGCCTGATGGTGCCGCAAGGGGCGCGTCTGCGCAACAGATTTGCGAAGGGGGCTTTGCCCCCGGCACCATGCGCCTCCCCCAGAGTATTTCATGCTCGATGAAAGGCCGGGGCCCGGATTTTCGACGGTATGCATCGCCCCCCTTGACCCCGCGCGCGGCGCAGTCGAACCTGCCGGGGATGGGCCGCTATTTTCTCAAACGGATCGCGACGCTGTTCGCCTCGCTGGCGGTGGCCAGTCTGGTCATATTCGCGCTGATCGAAGTGGTGCCCGGAGACCCGGCGAGCTTCATGCTGGGGATCAACGCAGCCCCCGACACGCTGGCCGCGCTGCGCGAGCAGATGGGGCTCGATGACCCGGTGTGGCTGCGCTACCTGCGCTGGGTCGCGGGGCTGATGCAGGGCGATTTCGGGCAGAGCTTTACCTACAAGGTGCCGGTGACCGAGCTGTTGGCGGCGCGGTTGCAGGTGTCGCTGCCGCTCGCCTTGCTGGCCTTGGCGCTGGCTTCAGCGATCGCGCTGCCGGTGGGGCTTTGGGCGGCGGCACGGCGCGGACGGCCGTCGGAGGTGGCGTTGATGGGGATGGCGCAGCTTGGGATCGCGCTGCCGAATTTCTGGTTCGCGATGCTGCTGGTGCTGGTGTTCGCGGTAAAATGGCGGCTGTTGCCAGCGGGCGGTTTCGCGGGCTGGAGCGATCCGCTCGCGGCGCTGAAATCGCTGGCCTTGCCGGCGGTGGCGCTAGCCTTGCCGCAGGCGGCGATCCTTGCGCGGGTGCTGCGATCGGCCCTGATCGAGACCTTGGGGCGCGACTATATCCGCACCGCGCGCGCCAAGGGGCTGAGCCGGGCGCAGGCGCTCTCGCGCCACGCGCTGCGCAATGCGCTGATCCCGGTGCTGACGATCCTCGGCATGCAGTTTTCCTTTCTGCTGGCGGGCGCGATCATCATCGAGAACGTGTTCTACCTGCCGGGACTGGGGCGGCTGATCTTTCAGGCGATCACCCAGCGCGATCTGATCGTCGTGGAATCGGCGGTGATGGTGCTGGTCTGCGCCGTGATCCTCGTGACCTTCGTCACCGACCTGACCTATGCCGCGATCGACCCGCGGTTGCGGAGGCGCGGATGAGGCCCTTGCTGCTCCTCGGCGCGGCGCTTTCGGCGCTGGCGCTGCTGGCGGCGGCGCTTTCGCTGGTGTGGTTGCCTTATGACATCACCCAGCACGCGATTGCCCAGCGCCTGCAGCCGCCCTCGCCCGCGCATTGGGCCGGCACCGATCTTTACGGACGCGACATCCTGTCGATGCTGATGGCCGGCGCGCAGGTCTCTCTGGCGGTCGCGCTGGTTGCGGTGGGGATCGGCGCGGGGCTCGGCGTACCGCTCGGACTGGCGGCGGCGGCCCATCGCGGCAGCTGGATCGACGAGCTGATCGGGCGCGGCAACGACCTGATCTTTGCCTTTCCCTCGCTGGTGACCGCGATCCTGATAACCGCGAGCTTCGGGCCCTCGGCCACCAATGCGATCATCGCCATCGGCATCTTCAACATCCCTGTTTTTGCGCGCGTCGCGCGTGCCGGGGCGCTGTCGATCTGGACGCTGGATTTCATCCGCGCGGCGCGGGTCGCGGGCAAGGGCCGCGCACGTATTTCGGTCGAGCACATCCTGCCCAATATCGCGAGCCTGCTGATCGTGCAGGGCACGATCCAGTTTTCACTGGGCATTCTGGCCGAGGCGGGCCTGAGCTACGTCGGTCTGGGTGCACAGCCGCCGACCGCCTCCTGGGGCCGGATGTTGGCCGAGGCGCAGACGCTCGTGGTGATGGCGCCGCATGTAGCGCTGGCGCCGGGGCTGGCGATCGTGGCCACGGTGCTGGGACTGAACCTCTTGGGCGACGGGCTGCGCGATGCGCTCGATCCGCGGCTGCGGGGGCGCGTGACATGAGCCTTCTGCGCCTTGAAACGCTGTCGGTCGAGATCGGCGGCGCGCCGATCCTGCGCGAGGTTTCGCTTGATCTGGCGCCCGGCGAGATTCTGGGCCTTGTCGGCGAAAGCGGCTCGGGCAAGTCGATGACCGCGCTGGCGATGATGGGGCTCTTGCCGCATCGGGCGCGGGCCTCGGGACGGATCGCGCTGGATGGCGAGAACCTTCTGGCCCTGTCTGAAAATCAGCGTTGCGCGCTGCGCGGCAACGAGATCGCGATGATCTTTCAGGAGCCGATGACGGCACTGAACCCGCTGATGACGATTGGCGATCAGGTGGCGGAAACCCTGATGCTGCATCGCAGAATGCTGCGCGGCGAAGCCCTTGATGCCGCACGGCAGAAACTTGATCGCGTTGGCCTGACCGCGCCGCGCTTTCCGCTATCACTCTACCCGCATGAACTGTCCGGCGGGCAACGCCAGCGGGTCGCGATCGCGATGGCGATCGCGCTGCGCCCCAAGCTTCTGATCGCGGACGAGCCGACCACCGCGCTCGATGTCACGACCCAGGCCGAAGTGCTGTCGTTGATCGGGGCGCTTGCGCGCGAAGAGGGGATGGGGCTGATCCTGATCACCCATGACCTCGCCGTGGTCGCAGGCCTCGCTGACCGGGTCGCGGTGATGAAGGCGGGGCGCGTCGTGGAGACCGGCGCGACCGAGGCGCTGTTTCGCACGCCGCGCGAGGCTTACACCCGCGCACTTCTCGAGGCATCGACCCACCGCACGCGCCCAGCCGAGACGGCGGGATCTGCGTATTTGGACCAAGAAGAAACCGCGCCGCTTTTGCAGGTTGCGGGCGCCACGCGGATCTATCCGCTCGCGCGTCCGCATCCGTTTGCGCCCCATCCCGAGTTGCGTGCGGTCGATGACGTGTCGTTCGCGCTGAACCCCGGCGAGTCGCTGGGGCTGGTGGGCGAATCGGGTTGCGGCAAATCCACGCTGACCCGCGCGATCCTTGGCCTCGATCCGCTACAGGGCGGCCAGATCACGCTGTCGGGCCACCCCGTCAGCCCCGAAATGCCCGCGCCCCTGCGCGCCGATGTGCAGGTCGTGTTTCAGGACCCCTACGGCTCGTTCAATCCCCGCCAACGGGTCGATCGGCTTCTGGCCGAGCCTTTCCACCTGACCGGCCGCCCCGAGGACTGGCGCGCGCGCGTGGCCGAAGCGCTGCGCGAGGTCGACTTGTCGCCCGACGACATGGGCAAGTATATCCACGAGTTTTCCGGCGGGCAGCGCCAGCGATTGGCGATTGCGCGCGCGCTGATCATCCGACCCAAGCTGATCGTTCTGGACGAGGCCGTCTCGGCGCTCGATGTGCGGGTGCGGGCGCAGGTGCTGGACCTGCTTGCCGCCTTGCAGGAGAGCCACCGGCTGGCCTACCTTTTCATCTCGCATGACCTGTCGGTCGTGCGCAACGTCACCACGCGCTGTCTCGTGATGCGGGCCGGGCGGATCGTCGAGGAGGGGCCGACCGAGGCGCTGTTCGATGCTCCGCGCCACCCCTACACGCAGGCGCTGATCGCCGCCGCGCCGCAGATCCCGGCGCATTGGAGGAACCCCGCATGACCCTTCCGCTCTGGTTCGACCCGGCCGAAATTCTGATCGGCGGCCATTGGCGTGCCGCGCCCGAACGGCTGGAGGTGGAGAACCCCTCGGACGGCAAGACCATCGCCGAGATCGCGCGCGGCTCTCGCGCCGATATCGACGCCGCCGTCGCCGCCGCGCAAGGGGCGTTGGAGGGCGAGTGGGGTGCGCTGGCGGCGGTTGACCGAGGGCGGGTGCTGATGCGGATGTCGGCGCTGGTTACCGAGCATGCCGAGGCGCTCGCGACCCTTGAGGCGCTGGATGTCGGCAAGCCGCTGAAACAGGCGCGTGCCGATGTGGTGGCGCTGGCGCGTTATCTGGAATTCTACAGCGGCGCCGCCGACAAGGTGATGGGCGAGACCATTCCCTTCCAGCCCGGCTACACCGCCTACACCTTGCGCGAGCCGCATGGCGTGACCGGCCATATCGTGCCATGGAACTACCCGATGCAGATCATCGGGCGCTCGGTCGGGGCGGCGCTGGCGATGGGCAATGCGGCCGTTCTGAAACCGGCCGAGGAAGCCTCGCTGACGGCGCTGGCCTTTGCCCGCATCGCGACCGAAGCCGGCCTGCCGCCCGGCGCGCTGAACATCGTGCCCGGGCTTGGCGAAGAGGTGGGCGCGGGGCTGTCCTCGCATCCGGGCGTGAACCATATCTCCTTCACCGGATCGGTGGCCGTGGGACAATTGATCCAGGCGGCAGCGGCGGCGAATGCCGTGCCTGTCACGCTCGAGCTGGGCGGCAAGTCGCCCCAGATCGTCTTTGCCGACGCCGATCTCGATCGCGCGCTGCCCTTCCTCGTCAACGCGGGCATCCAGAACGCCGGGCAGACCTGCTCGGCCGCCTCGCGCATCCTCGTGCAGCGCCCGGTCTGTGACGCGGTGCTTGCGCGCATGGCCGAGGCCTATCGCGGCTTTACCGCCGGGCCCGCGCTTGCCGATCGCGACCTCGGGCCGCTGATCTCGGCGCGGCAGAAACAGGTCGTGCAGGGCTATCTGCGCCTCGCCGCCGACCTCGAGATCGCGGCCACCGGCCAGATCGCCCCGGACGCCCCCGAGACCGGCCATTACGTCGCCCCCGTGCTGATCGGCGGCGGCCACGCGGCGCATCGCCTCGCGCAAGAGGAAATCTTCGGCCCCGCCCAGATCGTCATCCCCTTCGACGACGAAGACGAAGCCGTCGCCATCGCCAATGGCACAGAATACGGGCTGGTCGCCGCAGTCTGGTCGGAAAACGGCGCGCGCTGCCTGCGGATGGCGAAACGGCTGCGCGCGGGGCAGGTCTTCCTGAACAATTACGGCGCTGGCGGCGGGGTCGAACTGCCCTTCGGCGGCACCGGAAAATCCGGCCATGGCCGCGAAAAGGGCTTCGAGGCGCTCTACGGCTTCTCGGCCCTGAAAACCGTGGCGGCCTGGCATGGCTAGGCTTTCATCGAGCCGAAAATACTCTGGGGGGAGGCGCGCCGCGCCGGGGGGCAAAGCCCCCCTTCCGCACGACAGGAGGACAGAATGCGACTGAAGGACAAGACCGCGATCATCACCGGCGGCGCCTCGGGCTTCGGGGCGGGGATCGCGCGCCGGTTCACCGCTGAGGGCGCGCAGGTAATGGTGGCCGATATCAACGCCGCGGCCGCCGAGGCGCTGGCCGCCGAGATCGGCGGGATTGCCTGTGCGGTCGATGTGGCGAGCGATGCCTCGGTCAAGGCTATGGCCGAGGCGGCGCTGGCGGCCTGGGGCCGGGTCGACATTCTGGTGAACAACGCCGGCATCACCCATCTGCCGCAGCCGATGGAAGAGGTCTCGGAGGCAGAGTTCGACCGGGTGCTGGCGGTCAATGCAAAATCCGTCTTCCTGACCGCGCGCCATCTCGTGCCGGCGATGAAGGCGGCCGGGCGCGGCGCGATCCTGAACGTGGCCTCGACGGCGGGGGTCTCGCCCCGGCCGCGGCTGAACTGGTACAACGCCTCGAAGGGCTGGATGATCACCGCAACCCGCGCGATGGCGGTCGAGCTCGCGCCCGCAGGCATCCGCGTCAACGCGATCAACCCGGTCGCGGGCGAGACGCCGCTGCTGAAAAGCTTCATGGGTGAAGACACCCCCGAGATTCGCGCGAAGTTCCTTTCGACGATCCCGTTGGGGCGGTTTTCGACGCCTGAGGACATGGCCAGTGCCGCGCTGTTCCTGTGTTCGGACGAGGCCTCGATGATCACTGGCGTGGCGATGGAAGTCGATGGCGGGCGCTGCATCTGAGCGCGCCCGGAGGGGGGCACCCCCGGACCCGCCGCATTCACCCGGGGGTTTCACACCCCCGGACCCCCGTGGGATATTTGGAGCAAAGTGAAATGAAGCCGGGCCCGAGAAACCTGATTACCGATGTCGCTGGCCTTCACGTGGGCAATGCCGAGGATGCGCGGTTGCGCAGCGGGGTCAGCGTGCTTGTCGGAGAGCGCCCGTTCACCGCAGGGGTCCATGTGATGGGCGGCGCGCCCGGCACCCGCGAGAGCGACCTTCTGGCGCCCGACAAGCTGGTGCAGGAGGTGGATGCGCTGGTGCTCTCTGGTGGATCTGCCTTCGGGCTGGCTGCGGCCGATGGGGTGATGGCGGGGCTGCGCGCGGCGAGGCGGGGCTTTGCCGTGGGCGACGTGCGCGTGCCGATCGTGCCCGGCGCGATCCTGTTCGATCTGCTGAATGGCGGTGAAAAGGACTGGGCGGAGAACCCCTACCCCGCACTGGGCCGCGCCGCGCTGGAGGCTGCCGGGGCCGAGTTCCGGATCGGCACCGCGGGCGCGGGTTTCGGCGCGATGACGGGGAGCCTCAAGGGCGGGCTCGGCTCGGCCTCGGCGGTTCTGGAAAGCGGGCTTATGGTGGGGGCGCTGGTCGCGGTGAACGCGCTGGGGTCGGTGACCGTGGGCGATGGCCCCGAGTTCTGGGCCGCGCCCTTCGAGATGGACGACGAATTCGGCGGGCGCGGGATCGGCCGGGGTTTTGCGCCCGGGTTCGAGCCCCTGCCCGAAAAGCGCCCGGGCGAGGCCACGACCATCGCCATTGTCGCGACCGATGCCGCGCTGACACAGGCGCAATGCACGCGGCTTGCCACGGCGGCCCATGACGGGATGGCGCGCGCGATCCTGCCCTCGCACACGCCTCTGGATGGCGATCTGATCTTTGCCGCGGCGACCGGGGCGCGCCCCTTGGCAGAGCCGCTGCGCGACACGTTCCAGCTGGGCCATGCCGCAGCCTGCTGCCTCGCGCGCGCCATTGCCCGCGCGGTCCATGCCGCCCGTCCCTGCCCCGGCGATCTGCAACCCAGCTGGATGTCGCGTTTTGGATAGGCCCGGTCGCGTCGGGATGGACAAGCCCGGGCGCGCGTGCTTCCCTGCGCGCCTAACCAGCCGGAGGACATCATGAACGCCGCATCGACCGATCTGAAATCGCTGCTCAAGGACCCGACGCTTTTGGCCACGCAGGCCTTTGTTGCGGGCGAGTGGGTCGAGGCCGATGACGGCGCGCGCTTTGAGGTGCTGAACCCCGCGCGCGGCGACGTGATCTGCACCGTGCCCGATCTGGGTCGCGCCGAAACCGCCCGTGCAGTTGCCGCCGCGCAAGTCGCGATGAAGGACTGGGCCGCGCACACGGGCAAGGAACGTGCCGCCGTGATGCGCAAATGGTTCGACCTGATGATGGAAAATCAGGAGGACCTCGCGCTGATCCTGACCGCCGAGATGGGCAAGCCTCTGGCCGAAGCGCGCGGCGAGATCGCCTATGGCGCCTCGTTCATCGAGTGGTTCGGCGAGGAAGCCAAGCGCATCTATGGCGAGACCATCCCCGGCCACATGCGCGACAAGCGCATCACCGTGATCAAGCAGCCGATCGGCGTTGTCGGCTCGATCACGCCCTGGAACTTCCCCAACGCGATGATCGCGCGCAAGGCAGGGCCGGCGCTCGCGGTGGGCTGCGGCTTTGTCGCGCGCCCGGCGGCGGAAACCCCGCTGTCCGCACTCGCGATGGCGGTGCTGGGCGAGCGTGCGGGCCTGCCCAAGGGTATCTTGTCGGTGATCACCTCGACGCAGGCCTCGGCGATCGGCAAGGAGTTCTGCGAAAATCATGCCGTGCGCAAACTGACCTTCACCGGCTCGACCGAGGTGGGCCGCATCCTGCTGCGTCAGGCCGCCGATCAGGTGATGAAATGCTCGATGGAACTGGGCGGCAACGCGCCCTTCATCGTTTTTGACGACGCGGATCTCGATGCGGCGGTCGCGGGTGCGATGGCCTCGAAATTCCGCAACAACGGCCAGACCTGCGTCTGCGCGAACCGGATCTACGTGCAGGCGGGCGTCTATGACGCCTTCGCCGAAAAGCTCGCCGCTGCGGTGCGCGCGCTGAAGGTCGGCGACGGGCTGGAAACGGGGACCGAAGCCGGCCCGCTGATCTCGGCCAAGGCTGTCGACAAGGTCGAGGACCATATCGACGACGTGGTGTCCCATGGCGGCAAGGTGCTGACAGGGGGCAAACGCCATGCGCTCGGCGGCACCTTCTTTGAACCCACCGTGCTGACCGGCGTCACGCAGGACATGAAAGTCTCGACCGAGGAAACCTTCGGGCCGGTCGCGCCGCTGTTCAAGTTCGACACCGAGGACGAGGTGATCGAGAAGGCCAATGCCACGATCTTCGGCCTCGCTTCCTATTTCTATGCCCGCGACATCGGCCGGATCACCCGCGTGCAGGAGGGGCTCGAGTACGGGATTGTCGGCGTCAACACCGGCATTATCTCGACCGAGGTGGCACCCTTCGGCGGGGTCAAGCAATCCGGGCTCGGGCGCGAGGGCTCGCATCACGGCACCGAGGATTACCTCGAGATGAAATACATCTGCCTCTCGGTCTGAGGCCAAGGCCGGGGGCGCCGCCCCCGGACCCCCGGAGTATTTCGGGCTCAGTGAAAGCCATCGGGCTTCTTCTTGGTGCAAATACGCCGGGGGAGGCTTCCGGCACGGAAGACGGGGGCAGCGCCCCCAAAGCAAAAGGCCGCCCCGAGAGGCGGCCTTGGCATTTAGCGCGATAGGCGAGGATTATTCCTCGTCTTCCTCGTCCTCGCCCTTGGGCAGGTTGAAGAAGCTTTCGGCGTCCGAATAGTCCTTGTTATCCTCTTCCGGCTTGTCGTCCGAGAGCGAGAAATTCTCGAGCCCGGCGATCGCGGTCGGCAGGCGCGGCTCATCGGTCATGCCGAGCGACTGTTCGGTCGAGACCAGTTTACGACGCTCGTCATCCGACATCACGCCTTCGGCGGCGCGCTTCTTCGCGGCTTTTTGCACTTCGGCATCCAGTTCCGACTGGCGGCACAGCCCCAGCGCGACCGGGTCGATCGGGGTCATGCTCTGGATGTTCCAGTGCGTGCGCTCGCGGATCGAGGCGATGGTCGGCTTGGTGGTGCCGACAAGACGCGCGATCTGGGCATCGGCCAGCTCGGGGTGGAACTTGACCAGCCAGAGGATCGCGTTCGGGCGGTCCTGACGCTTCGACAGGGGCGTGTAGCGCGGGCCGCGGCGCTTGTCTTCGCCCAGCGCGGCGGCGTTGAACTTGAGCTTGAGCTTGCGCAGCGGGTCGGACTCGGCGCGCTTGATTTCCTCTTCGTCGAGCTGGTTCGAGGCGATCGGGTCAAAGCCCTTCACGCCGGTCGCCACGTCGCCATCGGCGATGCCCTGCACCTCAAGCTCGTGCATGCCGCAGAAATCCGCGATCTGCTTGAAGGTGAGCGTCGTATTGTCCACCAGCCACACGGCGGTTGCCTTGGCCATCAGGGGCTTGTTCGTCATTGCAGCCATCCTTTACAAATCTCTCCCGTGCCGAGAAATCGGCTGCGGCTCGGGAATTCCCTGCCGCGGTCCATTTCTGGAAGGGGAATTGCGCCCGTATATAGTGCCGATTGCGGCGAGAGGAAAGAGAAAATGAAAGCTGTGCTGCTTGCCGCCGCCCTTGCCCTGTTCACTGCGCCGGTTCTTGCCGAGGGCGAGCGGGCGGGCGATTTCGACTATTACGTGCTGGCACTGAGCTGGTCGCCGACATGGTGCGCGCTGGAGGGCGATGCGCGCAACTCGCCGCAATGCGATCCGCGCGCGGATTACGGGTTCGTCCTGCACGGGCTCTGGCCGCAATATGAAGAGGGCTGGCCCAGCTATTGCCGCACGCCGCAGCGCGATCCCTCGCGCGCGCAAACCGCCGCGATGGAAGACATCATGGGCGCACCCGGCACCGCCTGGTATCAGTGGAAAAAGCATGGCCGTTGCTCGGGCCTGTCGGCCAGCGCCTATTTCGAGACCGCCCGCGCGGCCTTTGAGGCGGTGACCATTCCACCGGTCCTTGCCGGGCTCGACCGCGATTACAAGCTGCCCGCGAAGGTGATCGAAGAGGCGTTCCTAGAGGTCAATCCCGGACTGGAGCCAGACATGCTTACGGTGACCTGCAAGGCCGGGCGCATTCAGGAAGTGCGCCTGTGCCTGACCCGCGATCTGAAGCCGCGCGACTGCAGTGCCGACACGGTTCGCGACTGCACGATGACCAACGCGCTGATCGAGGGGATCCGATAACGGCCCCTCAGCCGATTTCCAGCACGATCTTGCCGATATGGGCGTTGGTCTCCATCCGGGCATGGGCCCGGGCGGCCTCGGCCAGCGGGAAAGTGCTGTCGTGAACCACGCGCAGCTTGCCCGCCTCGACCATCGGCCAGACCTGCGCGCGGATTTCCTCGGCGATCCGCGCCTTGGCGGCATCCGATTGCGGGCGCAGCGTCGAGCCGGTGATCGTGAGCCGGCGCAGCATCACCTGCGCAAAGTTGATCTCGGCCTTGGGGCTTTCGAGGAAGGCGATGAACACCATCCGCCCATCATCTGCCAAAGCCTTGATATTACGAGCGATATAGCTGCCGCCCACCATGTCCAGAATGACATCGGCGCCGCCATCCGCACGCAGGAGCTCGACGAAATCCGCCTCGCGATAATTGATCGCGACGGCACCAAGCTCGGCGCAGGCGGCGCATTTCTCGGCCGATCCGGCGGTGGCGAAGACGCGAGCGCCCAGCGCGCGCGCAATCTGGATCGCGGTGGTGCCGATGCCGCTGGAGCCGCCATGCACGAGGAACGTCTCGCCCGCCTTCAGCCCGCCGCGCTGCACCACGTTGGACCAGACGGTAAAGCAGGTTTCCGGCAGGCAGGCCGCCGATTTCAGGTCAAGCCCGACCGGCACCGGCAGCGCATGGGCCGCGGGGCAGGTGGCATATTCGGCATAGCCCCCGCCGGGCAGAAGGGCACAGACCTCGTCGCCCAACTCCCAGCCCGAAACTCCGTCGCCCAACGCCGCCACATGGCCCGAACATTCCAGCCCCGGCAAGTCCGAGGCCCCGAGCGGGGCGCGGTAGGCACCCGCGCGTTGCAACGCATCGGGGCGGTTCACCCCGGCATAGGCGATCTTGATCAGGATCTCGCCCGCCGCGGGCTGCGGCACAGGGCGTTCGACCTCGTGCAGAACTTCGGGGCCGCCCGGGGCGGAAATTTCAACGGCGCGCATCGTTTGCGGCAAAGTCATCAGCGGTGGTCCTTTCCGGGGAGGTCATCGGTGCCGCGCGGCGGGCGGATCGCGCCCAAAAGCCCCGGCACGAAGGGCAGCTTCAGCAGGTTGCCCTTGACCTTTTCAAAGCGCATCACGTCCTCGATACGGCGATCGAGGAAGGCCCAGCTGTCTTGGTGATCCTCGCTTTCGTCGCCGATCCAATAAAGAACGGTCGAGCTATAAACCCCCGACAGTGTGAGCCGCTTGGTGTACCAGTTGTAATCCTCGCTGGTGTCGCCCAGCGTGCGCCAGATCAGGTCGCAAGTCTCCCAGACCAGCTTGGAGCCGGTGGCGGCATGTTGCGGCAGGGCAAAGAGGCTGGCGCCGCGCCGTACCAGCTCGGGGTCTGCGGCCTCGAGCCGCACCCTGACCGCAAAAGCCACCTTTTCGCGGAACTTCAGCCCGCCCAGCGCCTCTTCGGTCAGCGCCGCCAGCATCGCCCGGTCGCCCGCACGGTGATACTCCACCGCCAGATCGACCGCGCCCCGCGGGCAGATCACCCGCGCCAGCGCCGGCTCCAGCCCGACCTCGTCGACCGCAGCCTGAAACGCAGGCTCCGACCAGCCATCGAAGGCCACATGCGGCTTAATCGCCTCAAGCAGATCCGCACGCATCCGCGCAATGTCCAAATGGTCGTTTTTCATGGCATTTTCCCCGCGCTGCGAGAGTAGACAAACCGCCCGCCCCCTGCTATATGGCCGCTTCCTGCAATCTGATGCAACTCTAACTTAGGAAGGTGGTGACACCACATGCAGGTCAGCGTTCGCGACAACAACGTCGAACAGGCGCTTCGTGCTCTGAAGAAAAAACTTCAGCGCGAGGGTGTGTTTCGTGAAATGAAGCTCAAGCAACATTTCGAGAAGCCGTCCGTCAAGAAAGCGCGCGAGAAAGCTGAAGCCGTCCGCCGTGCCCGTAAACTGGCGCGCAAGAAGGCCCAGCGCGAAGGCGCTCTCTAAGCGTTTGGAAATGCTGGCGGGTTCGCCCGCACCGAGGAACCCCCGTGGCGTGCCACTGGGGGTTTTTTCGTGCCTTGCGACAGGCGTCCGCGGGGGGTGTGGGTCTGCCTCAGACCGGCAGCGCGGTGCTGTCCGAAACCGATTTCAACGAGAAGCTCGACTTCATCTGCGCCACCCCCGGCAACCGCGCCAGCTTGGAACGGTGAATGCGCGCGAAATCCTCCGAATCGCGCGCCACCACCTTGAGCAGGTAATCCGCCGTCCCCGCCATCAGGTGGCATTCGAGGATGTCCGGAATTTTGCGCACCTCGCGCTCGAACGCATCAAGCACCTCATCGGCCTGGGTCGACAGCGTGATCTCGACAAACACCGTCGTCGGTCGTCCAAGCTTGCGTCGATCCAGAAGCGCGACATAATCGCGAATGAACCCCTCTTCCTCAAGCCGCTGCACCCGGCGGTGGCAGGCCGAGGCCGACAGGTTCACCCGCTCGGCCAGCTCGGCATTGGAAATCCGGCCCTGCTTCTGCATCACGGTCAGAATCCGGCGATCTGTGGCATCCAGGGTCATTTGCGCAAGTTCCTTCGCTATTTTTACAAAAATGACGCAGAAGCTTTCATCCATCAAGTGATTTGGTCGAAATCTTTCAAAGCATTACCTGCGAATTCGAGGCACTCTAGAGGGGGAGAAGGATTGCAGCCGAAGGGAGAGAGCGATGAAGGTCGGATGCGTGAAGGAAATCAAACCGCAGGAATTTCGCGTCGGGCTGACGCCCGAAGCCGCGCATGAGTTGGTCGGGCATGGGCACGATGTGCTGATCGAAGCGGGCGCCGGGGTTGGTTCGGGCTTCGAGGATGCCGATTACGTGGCGGTCGGGGCGCGGATCGCGCAGGACGCCGCGCAGATCTTTGCCGAGGCCGAGCTGGTGGTGAAGGTGAAAGAGCCGCAGCCCGCCGAGCGCAAGATGCTGCGCCCCGGGCAGGTTCTGTTCGCCTATCTGCACCTCGCGCCCGACCCGGCGCAAACGCAGGACCTGCTGGCCTCGGGGGCGACCTGCATCGCCTTCGAGACCGTGACGGATCGGGCGGGCGGGCTGCCCTTGCTTGCGCCGATGTCCGAGGTGGCCGGCAAGCTTGCGCCGCAGATGGGCGCTTGGGCATTGCAGAAAGCCAATGGCGGGCGCGGCGTTCTGATGGGCGGTGTGCCGGGCGTGGCACCGGCCAAAGTCGTCGTGATCGGTGGTGGTGTCGTGGGCACGCATGCCGCGCGGGTCGCCGCCGGGATGGGCGCCGATGTCACGGTGCTCGACCGCTCGCTGCCGCGGCTGCGCCAGCTTGACGACCTGTTCGGCGGGCAATTCCGTACAGGCTATTCTTCGGGCAAGTTGCTGGCGGATCTGGTTGCAGAGGCTGACATGGTGGTCGGCGCGGTGCTGATCCCGGGGGCCGCCGCGCCCAAGCTGGTGACGCGCGCGATGCTGGGCACGATGAAGCCCGGCGCGGTGGTCGTCGATGTGGCGATCGATCAGGGCGGCTGCTTTGAAACCTCGCACGCCACGACCCACCAAGACCCGATCTATGAGGTCGATGGCATCATCCATTACTGCGTCGCGAACATGCCCGGCGCGGCGGCGCGCACGGCGACCCTGTCGCTGGGCAATGCCACCCTGCCCTTCGTTCTGGCGCTGGCCGACAAGGGGTGGCAGCGCGCCTGCACCGAAGATCCGCATCTGCGCGCGGGGTTGAACGTTCATGCGGGGCAGTTGACCTGCCCGCCCGTGGGCGCGGCGCTGGGGCTGCCGACGATCACCCCCGAGCAGGCGCTGGGACTCTGACGCAAAAGGCCCGGCCATTGGCCGGGCCCGAACCGCCATACGGCGAGATCACTTTTTCAGCGCATCGCGAATCTCAAGCAGAACATCCAGCTCGCTCGGGCCTGCGGGTGCAGCCGGAGCGGGTTCCGCGGCTTCCTCTTCGGCCAGCGACTTTACCCGATTCACCATCTTCACCAGCATGAACACCACGAAGGCAATCAGCAGGAAGTTGATGACCGCCGTCAGGAAGGCGCCATAGGCGAAAACCGCCGCACCAGCCTCACGCGCGGCTTCAAGGCTCGCCCCCTCGGCAACCTCACCCGACATCACGACATACATGTTGGAGAAGTCGATCCCCCCAAGCACGAGCCCGATGATCGGGTTGATAAGATCCCCGACAAGCGAGGTGACAATGGCCGTGAAGGCCGCGCCGATGATGATGCCGACGGCCATGTCCATGACATTGCCCTTGGCGATGAAATCCTTGAACTCTTTGATCATTCCTTGTCCCCTAGACAGGACCCGGCACCGTCCGGGCTAGGGGCAGATTAGCATGGCCTCTGAGGGCTCGCACCCCCTCAAGCGCGCAATCCTGCGCCGCCAAATGCGACTGACGCGACGACACCGGCAGGGTTTAGTGCGGGCGGCCTGCAGCGCCCCTTGCCGCCAGATCCGCCGCAAGCCAGGCCGACCACCCCTCGGGCTGAGACAGGTGATAGGGGCCATCCTGCGGGTCGGGAAGCGGCGCACCACGCAGGCGGGCCCGCACCTCAAGCCGGGCGGCGGCGATGATCTCGTCGGGCGATCGCTGCAGGGCCTGCTGTGCCAGCGCGACAACTTCGGCGCGCGGGAATGCCGGATTAAAAGCCTGCGCATCTTGCGCCGGACCCAGCAGGAAACGCGCCAGACGATCCTGCGCAGAGGCCATCCGCGCCCGCGCCGCGTCGCGCTGATCGGCATGAAAGGCGCGTTCGAGCGGTAGGGTCGCCATCAGGCTGCCAAGGTCCTCACGCAGCCCGTCAATCGCGGCGTCAAGCTCGGCGAACGCCTCGCCCTCTTGCAGATCAAGCTCTTCCTCGCAGGCCCACAGCATGCGCCGGGTCTGGGCGACACGCTCTTCGGCCATGGCCTCCGCCGCCTCGACAAAGGCGACATCGCGCGCGGCGCGACCAAGCTGATCCAGCGCCTCTTCGATTACGAAAAACCCGGCGCCTTCGCCCTGCGGCATGAAGAAATCGCTAAGCCGCGTCCATTTCACATCCTGAAACATCCTGACATCCCCATGTTCTGATGGGGTTCAGACTGTCACGACATAGTGAACAAGGAGTGAACGGGAAATCCGAGTGTTCTATATTTGTTTCGTCGCCCCGACCAAAACCGGCGCGATCTATCGGATCAGGCCGGCTGGCGCAGGATTTTCCCAAGCGGTTCAAAGAGTTCCGCATTCGCGGCAATGACCGAGCCAGTTTCGAAAATCTCGCGGCCTTCGCGCACGGGGCCGATAAAGCCGCCCGCTTCCTTGACCAGAATCAGCCCCGCGGCCATGTCCCAGGCGTGGATGCCACGTTCCCAATAGCCGTCGTAGCGACCGGCGGCGACATAGGCCAGATCGAGCGCGGCCGAGCCGAAGCGGCGCACGCCCGCGCATTGCGGCATCAGCCGCGCGAGGTCTTGCAGCGTCGCGGGCAGGGTCGATTTGCCGCCGAACGGAACGCCCGTGGCAAAGATCGCCTCGATCATGTTGCGCCGACCCGAAACACGCAGGCGGGTCTCGTTCATATAGGCGCCAAGGCCCTTTTCGGCGTAATAGAGCTCATCCTTGGCGGCGTCGAAGATCACGCCGGCAACCACTTCGCCCTTGTGTTCCAGCGCGATCGAGACCGCCCAATGCGGCAGGCCGTGCAGGAAGTTGGTGGTGCCATCGAGCGGATCGACGATCCAGCGACGGGTCGGGTCCTCGCCCGCCTCTTCGCCGGTTTCCTCGCCGAGCCAGCCATAGCTCGGGCGGGCGCCGCGCAGCTCTTCCTTGATGATGCGCTCGGCCTCGCGGTCGGCCTTCGAGACGAAATCGCCCGGGCCTTTCGCCGAGACCTGCAGGTTTTCCACCTCGCGGAAGTCCTTGACCAGCGAACGGCCGGCCTTGCGAGCGGCCTTGATCATCAGGTTGAGGTTTGCGCTGCCTTGCATGGGATGGCTCCTTCGGTTCAAGCGCGTGCCTTACACGCGCAGGCGCGGGATTCCAAGAGGTTTAGGCGCGTTGCAGCTTGACCGGCTCGGTCCGGGCCAAGCGCAGGAAATGCGCCATGAAGGGCTCGGTCGCGTCCTCGGTGCGGGTGGCGGCATAGAGACGCTTGGTCAGCCCCCCTTCGGTCACCGGACGAGTGACGTAATCGGGGCGGTATTTCACCTCGCGCAGCACCCAGTCGGGCAGCACCGCGACGCCCCGGTTCGAGGCCACCAGCATCAGGATCACCGCCGTCAGCTCGACCTGGCGATGCGCCCTCGGCTCGACCCGCGCGGGCGTCAGCAGCTTGGTAAAGATGTCGATGCGACCACGATCCACCGGATAGGTAATCAGCGTCTGATCGGCAAAATCCTCGGCCACAACGAAGGGTTTCTGCGCCAGCGGATTGGTGGCGGCGGCAACGAAGGTCGGATGGTAATCGAAGAGCGGGTTGAAGGTGACACCCGCGATCTGTTCTGGGTCCGAGGAAATCACCAGATCCACCTCTTCGCGTTCCAGCGCGGGCAGCGCGTTGAAGGCCAGCCCCGGGCGGATATCGACGTCGATCTCGGGCCAGGCGCGGCGGAACTGTTCGAGCACCGGAAAGAGCCAGTCGAAACAGGCATGACACTCGATCGCGATATGCAGCCGCCCGGCGCGGCCCTCGCGGAGCGCCCGGAATTCCTCTTCGGTGGCCTCGATCTCGGGCAGGATGCGTTCGGCCAGCCGCAACAGCTTCATCCCCGCCGCCGAGAGTTTCAGCGGCTTCGAGCGGCGCACGAACAACTCGACCCCGGCCTGATCCTCAAGCCCCTTGATCTGATGCGACAGCGCCGATTGCGTGATGTGCAGGATATCGGCCGCCCGCGCCAAACCACCCGCGTCGTGAATCGCCTTGATCGTGCGCAGATGGCGGAACTCGAGGTGCATCTTGTTGCCGGACTCATAACCATTGTGAGAATTATGAGTTTGTCTCACATCCGACTTTCTGACACAAGAGCCTCAACGAAAGGATGCCCGCCATGAGCAAACCGAATATCAGCTTCGAATTCTTCCCGCCGCAGACGCTGGACGCGTCGTTCCGGCTGTGGGAGACCGCGCAGGCGCTGGCGCCCCTGAAACCGAACTTCGTCTCGGTCACCTATGGCGCGGGCGGCACCACCCGCAAGCTGACCCACGAGGCGGTCGGCGCGATCCACAAGAATTACGGCCTGAACGTCGCCGCGCACCTGACCTGCGTCGAAGCGACCCGCGCCGAGACCAAAGAGATCATCGACGCCTATGCCGAGGCCGGCGTGACCGAGATCGTGGCGCTGCGCGGCGACCCGCCGAAAGGCGCGACGCGCTTCACGCCCCATCCCGAGGGGTTCGCCAGCTCGGTCGAGCTGATCGAATGGCTGGCCGAGGATGGCCGCTTCACCCTGCGCTGCGGCGCTTACCCCGAGCCGCACCCCGAGGCCGCCGATACGCTGGCCGACGTGCGCTGGCTCAAGCGGAAATGCGAGGCGGGCGCGACGTCGGCGATCACCCAGTTCTTCTTCGAGGCCGACACCTTCTTCCGCTTCCGCGATGCCTGCGTGAAGGAAGGGATCACCGCGAAAATTATCCCGGGCATCCTGCCGATCCAGTCGTGGAAGGGCGCCAAGAACTTCGCGCGCCGCTGCGGCACCTCGATTCCGACCTGGGTCGAAGAGGCCTATGAGGCCGCGATCCGCGACGACCGCGAGCAACTGCTGTCGACGGCGCTGTGCACGGAACTCTGCGACGACCTGATCGCGGGTGGCGTCGAAGACCTGCATTTCTACACGCTGAACCGCCCGGGCCTGACCCGCGACGTCTGCCATGCGCTGGGCGTGACGCCCGATGTCGTGCTGGAAAACGTGGCGTGAAGAACCAGCGCATCGAACTGAGCGGAGGGGCCCAATCGGGCCCCTTTTCTCTTGCGCCGGTCAGGCGGAAACATCGGCGATCCGGGTCGCGTTGCCACATCGCGAAGTTTATGAGACCCTGACCGGGTAGCCAGTTTCTCGATGTAGCAAAGGAGTGAGACGCATGTCCGACGTAGGTGCCCCCCAAAGCTCCCCTTTCGGATGGATCGGCTTCTTCACCGGCGCAGCAGCTCTCATTTTGACGATCGTGGTGTTCTGGGCGGGGCCATTCGCCCCCCAGCAAAGCGCGGGGGTCAGCCTTGGAGAGCTTGCCGCCGACATCGCGAAATCCGCCGCACGCTCGGTGGCGGGCAAACCGCAACCCGCGCCGATGGCGCCCGCGCGGGATATTGACGACTACCTCAACATCGGCGTCGGCGTGTTGGCCGGCATTGCCATCGTCATCGGCGTCGCCTCGATCATCCGCAACGAGCATAAACCGGCCGCTCTGTCCGGGATCGCATTGGGCGGTCTGGCCGTTGGCTTTCAGCTTTTTGCCTGGACCGTCATGCTGGTCGTCGGCGCCCTCCTGATTTCGTCGATCATCTATGCGCTGCGCGATAGCCTGGGCGATCTCTTTGGCGGGTTTTTCGACGGCTAACCGCCCCCCAGCTTCCCTCTTTCCTTTCCGAACCACGGCGATAACTTAGGGCCTGACCACGAAAGGACCCCATATGCCCGATCCGTTTTTCGCCGACGGCCCGTCAGATTTCCTTACGCTCGACCAGCTGCGCGAGATGACCGGGCTGCAGTTCATGCAGAAGCTTGTGGACGGAGAAGTGCCGACGACGACGCTTGCGCGGTCGTTGAACTACCGCGTTTCCAAGGCCGAGGCGGGCCGCGTCGAGGTGCTGGGCTGCCCCGGCCACGAACAGACCAACGCCTTTGGCGGGGTGCATGGCGGCTGGTACGGGGCGGTGCTCGACACCTGCATGACCTGCGCGATCATCACCGGCCTGCCGCGCGGACAGTATCAGACGACGCTCGAATACAAGATCAACATGATCCGGGCGATTCCGCTGGGCGCCGAGGTCATCGGCATCGGAGAGATCGACCACCTCGGCCGGTCAACCGGGGTCGCGCGCGGTGAGATCCGCGGCGTGCAGGACGGTCGCCTCTACGCGACCGGATCGGCCACGTGCTTCGTCATGGGCGCGCCCCTCGACTGAGCCGTCCGGCGGCGAGGCCGCTCGCAACCGCCGCGTCAGGCGTTTGCGATAGGTCTCGGGCACGCTGGGGTGCAGGCATTCCGAGGCATCGCGCCCCACCACGCGCGGCGCACGCAGCAGGAACATCTTGCCGAAGCGCCGCCACGACCCGATCGAAGGCGCCCCGGGATCGGTCGGGAAAGCCGCCGCCCAGCCTTCCGGCAGATCAAGCCCCGCCGCCTGCGCCCGTTCAAGCATCCAGACCAGCGGGATGTTCGCCAAAGGCCGCGCCTCTTCGAAATCAACAAGCTGCCCGCCAATGTCGCCATGCGTGCCGCGAAACCAGCATTGCTCGATCCGGCCCGCGGCGGTGGCCTCGCTCTCCCAGATCAGCGGTTCGAAGATCGAGCGGGTTTCATCAAGCGCCAACGCCTGGCAGCCGTGGCGCACATGCGCGCCCAGATGGTGGTCATGGAAACGATAGCGCGGCTCGGAGAGCATCCAGAGAACCGGCAGCTGGAACCCCAGCCCCATCACCGTGTCGAAGACGCCGACAAACTCGATCGGGCAGTCGGGATGGCACAGCGCGCGATGAAACGCCTCCGCCCCCTGCGCCTGCGCGGTGCCCTGATAAAGCCGCCAGGCGCTGCGCACGTTGCGCTCGATCGCGGCCTCGGCAGTCAGCAGCCCGACCCGCCCGATCATCCCCGCCAGCGAACGCGCCGCAAAGGCGCCCCGCGAATAGCCGATGATGAAAATCCGGTCGCCGGGCCGGTAGCGCGAGGCCAGCCATCCATAGGCGCGCTCGATCTGCGCCTCGACCCCCCAGCCGAACCACAGCTCGGAGAGCTCGCGCCACTCGCGCCATTGCAGCCCCTTGCCATAATACAGCGAGGCCCGCGGATGGGCGCTGCGCAAGAACCGATAGATCAACCCGATCGAGGTCATCTGCCCGGGCTTCAGCGACCCAAGCGTGCCGTCGAGCAAGATCACATGATCCAGCGGCTCACGCCCCAGTCGCGGGCTGGGCGCAGGCGGCACAGCCCAACCGGGCAAGCGCCGCCGCAGCGCCAGCGAAAGCCGCTCGATCAGGCCCCGCATCGTGGCCCTCCTCGGCGGCGACGTGACGCGCATTCAGCCATCCGACCGCCCGCAAAGAAAAAGGACCCTGCCAGTATACAGCAGCATCCTTACCGAAATTATGGCGTTTTCATCAAAGCTTGGCGAGGTCAGGCGCCGAGGCTCAGCGCGGTGGCGATTTCAAGCTGGCCGAAGCCGTTGAAGCGGGTGTTGGTCGCCGTCGAATAGGCGCCCATCGCGCGGAATACGATGAAATCATCCTCGCGCAGGTCTTCGGGCAGCGGCAGCTCACCGGGCAGCCGGTCGACCGAATCGCAGGTCGGGCCAAAGACGATGCGCGGCAGCACCTCGCCGATGCGGCGCGCGCCCTCGGGCGAATAAACCTCGATGCGGTCGATATTGCCGATCAGCGGCAGCTCGGCCAGCGCGCCATACACCCCGTCATTCAGGAACACATGCTGGCCATCGCGCAGCGCCTTCACGCGGGTGACCAGGCTGCAGGAATCGCCGACAAGGCCGCGCCCCGGCTCACAGACCAGCGCCGGACGATCCGCGCCAAAAGCCTCGGTCGCAACACGGTCGATCAGCGCAAAGATCTCCTCAAGCGCCGGCGCCGGCCCGACCGTACGGTGGTTCGGAAACCCGCCCCCCACATTCAGCCGCGCCGCGCGCACGCCCGCATTGCGGCAGATCTCGGCGGCACTGCGGATATAGGTCTCCCAGGCGGAGGGATCGACGCATTGCGTGCCCGGATGGAAGGTGAGCGAGGGAATGAACCCCGCCGCCGCCGCCCGCGACAGGAGCACCGCCGCCAGCTCGGCGGTCGCGCCGAATTTCGCGCCGAAGTTATAGGCCGCGCCCGCCACCGGCAGCTTGAAGCGCACCGAAATCTCGCGCCCCTCGGCGGGGACGAGTTCAATCAGCTTCTCCAGCTCCGAGATCGAATCGACCGACCAGGTCTTGACCCCTTTCGACACCGCAAAGGCGATCTCGGCGCGCGAGCGCACGGGGTTGTGGTAATGCAGCGCCGCCCCCGGCGCGAGCCGCGAGACCAGTTCGATCTCGGCGGACGAGGCCACGTCGAAGCCGCGAATGCCCGCCGCAACGAGGTTCTGGATCACCATCTCCTCGGGGTTCGACTTGACCGCATAGGTCACCAGCCCCGGAAACCCTTTCAGGAACCGGCGCGCGCTGGCCTGCAGAACCGTGGGCGCACAGACCAGAACGGGGTGTTCGGGCCGCTTGGCGCGGATCAATTCGACCGGGTTCGACCAGATGGTCTTCGACAGTCCCATTGGCGTGCTCCTTGCCCAATGAGTGGCAGCCACCTCTTGCCCCGTGCCGGGTTGGGAAAGCGCTTACGCGGTTTATCCAATCCCAGGGAAGGTACGTATGAGCCGCCCTTTTCCTGTCTTTTCATTCTTCGGCATATGCGGCACAAATGCACTGAACGAAAGAACAAAAACGACGCGAAATCTCGTTACAATAACGAAATACCCGGTCATTTTGCAAGGTGCCGCATGGATGAACTCGATCGCGCCCTTCTCGGCCTCCTGTCGGGGGATGCACGGATTTCGCTGGCGACGATGGCGCGCCGGCTCAAGGTCGCGCGCTCGACCGTGCAGGCCCGGCTGGAGCGGCTCGAAACCTCGGGCGTGATCGCGGGCTACACCGTGAAACTCGGCGAGGCGGCGCGCGCGGGGCGGCTGCGCGCGACCGTGTTGCTGGAGATCGACCTCAAATCCCAGCCCGCCATTCTTGCCCGCCTCAAATCCATCCCCGAGATCGAGCGGGTCTCGACCACCTCGGGCCGCGTCGACCTCTTGCTGCAGGTCGCGGCAAACTCCACGCAACAGCTCGACAAGGTGCTCGACGAGGTCGGCGGCCTGCCCGGCGTGCAGAATTCCGAAAGCCTGATCCACCTCACGACCAAGCTCGATCGCGCCGTCTGACCCCCTTCATCGAGCCCGCAAATACTCCGGGGGTGAATGCGCGGCACGCGCAGAGGGGGCAGCGCCCCCTCCTGCCCCCGCATTCGCAGCCGGAAAGGCTTTTCCTTGCAGGGCGCGCGCGCTAAACAGCGCCAAGCCGATAAGGGACCAGACCGATGACGATGGACAAGACTTTCAACGCGCAGGATGCCGAGGCGCGGATCTACGCGAAATGGGAAGAGGCCGGCGCCTTCAAGGCCGGCGCCAATGCCTCGCGCGAGGACACCTTCTGCGTGATGATCCCGCCGCCCAACGTCACCGGCGCGCTGCATGTGGGCCACGCCTTCAACAACACCATTCAGGACATCCTCGTGCGCTGGCACCGGATGCGCGGCTTCGACACGCTCTGGCAGCCCGGACAGGACCACGCGGGCATCGCGACCCAGCTGATGGTCGAACGCGAGCTGGCGAAAACCGGCCAGCCCAAGCGCACCGAGATGGGCCGCGAGGCCTTTCTTGAGAAGGTCTGGGAATGGAAGGGCAAATACGGCTCGACCATCATCAACCAGCTCAAGCGCCTTGGCTCCAGCTGCGACTGGTCGCGCAACGCCTTCACCATGTCGGGGGCGCCGGGTGCCCCCGCTGGCGAAGAGGGCAATTTCCACGATGCCGTGATTAAGGTCTTTGTGGAGATGTATAACAAGGGCCTGATCTATCGCGGCAAGCGGCTGGTGAACTGGGACCCCCATTTCGAGACCGCGATTTCCGACCTCGAGGTCGAGAATATCGAAGTCGCGGGCCATATGTGGCACTTCAAATACCCGCTCGCGGGTGGGGCCACCTATGAATATGTCGAGAAAGACGAAGACGGGAATGTGACCCTGCGCGAGACGCGCGACTATATCTCGATCGCGACCACGCGGCCCGAAACCATGCTGGGCGATGGCGCGGTGGCGGTGCACCCGACGGACGAACGCTATGCGCCCATCGTCGGCATGCTCTGCGAAATCCCGGTGGGCCCGAAAGAGCATCGCCGCCTGATCCCGATCATCACCGATGAATACCCGGACCCGACCTTTGGCTCGGGCGCGGTGAAGATCACCGGCGCGCATGATTTCAACGACTATCAGGTGGCCAAGCGCGGCAACCTGCCGATGTATCGCCTGATGGACACCCGCGGCCATATGCGCGCCGATGGCGCGAGCTACGAAGACTGCGCCGCGCGCGCGATGGAAATCTCGAAGGGCGCGGAGTTCACCGAGGCCGAGATCGACACGCTCAACCTGATCCCCGAGGAACTGCGCGGCCTTGACCGGTTCGAGGCCCGCAAGGCCGTGGTCGCCCAGATCAACGCCGAGGGTCTCGCGGTGATGACCACGGAAATGGTCAAGGACGACGAGGGCAACGAAGTTGAAACCCTCGTGCCCTATGTCGAGAACAAACCGATCATGCAGCCCTTCGGCGACCGCTCGAAGGTGGTGATCGAGCCGATGCTGACCGACCAATGGTATGTCGATGCCGAGAAGATCGTCGGCAAGGCGCTGGACGCGGTGCGCAACGGCGATACCGTGATCCTGCCCGAGGCGGGCGAGAAGACCTATTACCACTGGCTGGAAAACATCGAGCCCTGGTGCATCTCGCGCCAGCTCTGGTGGGGTCACCAGATCCCGGTGTGGTATGGGCCGAAATTTGATGATGATGGGAAACTGGTTTTCGGTGAGAACCAGCCGTTCTGCGCAAGCAGTTTCGAAGAAGCTAGAAAAAGTGCAGCCGACTACTACGCCGCCAAAGGTAAGAGCTTCGCAGCAATCGAAGAGTTGGACCGCGATGGTGCGCTCTCTGCGCACGAAAAAAGCAGCGGCATTATCGAGCGCGTCACCGGCACAACAGCCGAGCGACTGGAAGACTCGCGGCCTTGGGTAATCTCCCAAGACGGTCGCTCTCTGAAAATCTACCGCGACCCCGACGTGCTCGACACCTGGTTCTCGTCCGGCCTCTGGCCGATCGGCACGCTCGGCTGGCCGAACTGGGACGAGAGCACCTCGAAATACTTCCCCACCGATGTGCTCGTCACCGGCTTCGACATCCTGTTCTTCTGGGTGGCGCGGATGATGATGATGCAGCTCGCCGTGACCGACCAGATCCCCTTCCACACCGTCTACCTGCACCAGCTCGTGCGCGACGAGAAGGGCAAGAAAATGTCGAAAACCGCGGGCAATGTGATCGACCCGCTGGAAATCATCGACGAATACGGCGCCGACGCGCTGCGCTTCACCAACACCTCGATGGCGGCGCTGGGTGGCGTGCTGAAACTCTCGAAAGACCGCATCGCCGGCTATCGCAACTTCGGCACCAAGATCTGGAACGCCACGCGCTTCGCCGAAATGAACGGCGTCTTTGAAGGCGCGCCGGTGGCGGGCATTCCGCAGCCCAACCATACCGTGAACAAGTGGATCATCGGCGAAACCGCCCGCGTGCGCGAGGCGGTGGACGCGGCCTTTGAAAGCTACCGTTTCAATGAGGCGGCGCAGGCGCTTTACGGCTTTGTCTGGGGCAAGGTCTGCGACTGGTATGTCGAATTCGCGAAACCGCTTTTCGATACCGAGGACGCCGCCGAGACCCGCGAAACCATGCGCTGGGTGCTTGACCAGTGCTACATCCTCTTGCACCCGATCATGCCCTTCATCACCGAAGAGCTCTGGGATCTGACCGCGTCCGAGGGCGCGCGCGCCAAGATGCTGGTGCATGCCGACTGGCCCGTCTACGGCAGCGATCTGATCGACGCCGAGGCCGACCGCGAGATGAACTGGGTGATCGAGCTGATCGAGACGATCCGGTCTTCGCGCACGCAGATGGGCGTGCCGGTGGGGCTGAAGCTGCCGATGGTGCTGGCCGAGGCCGATGACGCCGCGCGCGCGGCGCTGGCGCGCAACGAGGCGCTGATCTTCCGCCTCGCGCGGATCGACAGCATCACCGAAACCGCCGTGCCGAAAGGCGCGATCTCGGTGCCCGCGCCCGGCGCGCTGTTTGGCCTGCCGCTCGAAGGCGTGATCGACATCGGCGCGGAAAAGGCGCGGCTCGAAAAGGCGCTGGCCAAGATGGAAAAGGAAATCGGCGGGCTGAAAGGGCGCCTGTCGAACCCGAAATTCCTGGAAAAAGCCGATGAAGAGGTGGTCACGGAAACCCGCGATCAACTCGCCCTGAAAGAGGAAGAGGCCGGCAAGGTCACCGATGCGGTGAAACGCCTGGCGGAACTCGGCTGATGGCGGGCTCGCTTGAGCGGATGGCGGAGCGGAGGATGCTCAAGGCACGCGCCGAGGGCCAGCTCGAGCATCTCGAAGGGGAGGGCAAACCCCTCCCCGACCGCTCCGGGGAGGCACATCTGAGCGCGGGCGAGGCGGTGGGCTTTCGCATGATGGCGGCGGCGGGCGTGCTCCCCGAGGAGATCGTGCTGAAGAAGCAGGTCGAGGAAGCGCGCGCCCAGCTCGCCGCAGTGCGGGGCACCGAGGGCGAGAAGGCGGCGATGGCGCGCCTCTCCGAGCTGATGATGAAACAGGCGATCGCCGAGGAAGCGCGGCGCAAGTTCCTCAAGGGCTAGCCTGGCGGCGAACGCAGGCAGGCGTATTTTCGCCAAGAAGAAACCCCTGCTTCTTCTTGGTCCAAATACGCGAGATCCCTCAACCGAAAACCGGCGCGCGGCCCGCCATGTTGGCGGCGATCACCTCCATCTGGTCGGGCTTGCCGATCAGGTCGGTCTGTTCGCGACTCTCGGCCAGCAGCACATCGGCGCGGGTGCCATTGAAGGCCCGCGTGACCAGCCGTTTCGCGGCGCGGATCGCAGACGGGCTGCGGCCAGCGATAGCACGGGCCAGCTCCTGCGCGCGGGCCAGCGGGTCTTCGGCGATCTCGGTCACCAGCCCCCAGTCCAGCGCCTGCTCGGCCAGCACCTCTTCGGCGGTGTAGGTCATGCGACGGATCACGTCGGCGCGAGCCAGTTCGGGCAGGGTGACCATGCCGCCCATGTCCGGGATCAGCCCCCATTTCATCTCCATCACCGCCAACCTCGTGCCGGGCGCCGCAATCCGCATGCAGGCGCCGAGCGCCAGCTGAAACCCCGCGCCAAAGGCCACGCCGTGCAAGGCCGCGATCACCGGCACGGGCAGGTCGCGCCAGATCAGCGAGAATTGCTGAAACCGGTTTGCATCGCCAAATTCGCGCGGCATGATCAGCGCCTCGGGGTCGCCCGCGGCCAGCTGCGCGAAGCTCATCACGTCGAGCCCGGCGCAAAAGGCGCGCCCCTCGCCCGCCAGAACCACCGCGCGCAGGTCATCTCGCGCGGCCAGCGCCGTACCCGCCTCAAGAACCGCGTCGATCATCTTCATGTCGACGGCATTCATCTTGTCGGGGCGCGACAGCGTGACGGTGGCGATGCCTTCGGTGATCTCGGTGTGAACGCGGGTCATGGTTTCCTCCTGATTTGGGCCAGACTAGCGCGCGTGGCGCTGCGGCCGAAGGCCCTCTGCGCCGCCGTGACGCGACGAAACCGCCTTGCCAGACCACGGGTTTCGCCCTAGCCAAGAGGCATGACCGGACCCCGTTTCACGCCCCTCGCCGCAAGCCTTCCCGCAACCGTGCCCTTCGTCGGGCCGGAGGCGCAGGAACGCGCGCGCGGCCAGGCCTTTCGCGCACGCCTCGGCGCGAACGAGAACGGCTTCGGCCCGAGCCCCCACGCGATTGCCGCGATGGCGGCGGCGGCGGGCGAGGCGTGGAAATACGGCGACCCGGAAAACCACGATCTGCGTGCCGCACTGGCGGCGCATCACGGCTGCGCGGCCGAGAATATCGTGGTCGGCGAAGGGATCGACGGGCTTCTGGGCTATCTCGTGCGGCTGATGGTGGGGCCGGGCGATGCGGTGGTGACCTCGGCGGGCGCCTATCCGACGTTTAGCTTTCATGTCGAGGGCTTTGGCGGCGTGCTGCACCGCGTACCCTATGCGGGCGATCACGAAAACCCCGAGGCCCTGATCGCGAAGGCGCGCGAGGTTGCCCCCAAGCTGATCTACATCGCCAATCCCGACAATCCGATGGGCTCGCATCACCCGGCCGAGACGATTGCCGCGATGATCGAGGCGGTGCCCGAGGGCAGCCTTCTGGTGCTGGACGAGGCCTATATCGAGATGGCGCCCGAGGGCACGGCCCCTTTGATCGCGCCCTCGGACCCGCGGGTGATCCGGATGCGGACCTTTTCCAAGGCACATGGGATGGCCGGCGCGCGCGTGGGCTATGCGATCGGCGCGCCCGATCTGATCCGCGCCTTCGACAAGGTCCGCAACCATTTCGGCATGAGCCGGATCTCGCAGGCAGGCGCGCTGGCGGCGCTGCAGGACCGGACCTGGGCGGCCTATATGCAGCGGCTGATCGGGGCGGCGCGCGACAAGATCGGGGCAATCGCGCGCGAGAACGGGCTGACGCCCCTGTCTTCGGCCACGAATTTCGTCGCGGTCGATTGCGGTGGCGATGGTGATTTCGCCCGCGCGGTCCTTGAGGCGCTGACCGACGAGGGTGTGTTCGTACGCATGCCGGGCGTCGCGCCGCTGAACCGCTGTATCCGCATCTCCTGCGCGCCCGAGCCCGAGCTGGAGATTCTGGCCGAGGCGCTGCCGCGCGCGCTGGCCCGCGCCCGCGCCGCTTCGTCGCGTTGAACCCGCCGCCGCATCGCGGCAAGCAGGACACATCACTTACCCGAAACAGGACACGCCCGATGAAACAATCGCTCTTGATGGAAAAATACCCGGTTTTCGACCTGACCCTGCCCAAGGCCGAGACCTCTTGCGCCGATGTCGACGCGGTGATCTCCGCTCTGAAGGCGAAGATCGACGCCCATCCCAAGGTCGCCTATATCGCCACCTTCAACCATTACGCGCATACCCAGTCGATCGGCGGCACCGTGGCCGAAGGCATCCGCGACGCCAAGAACATCGTGTTCTGCTTTGGCATCGCCCTGCCCAATCCGCATGTTCTGGCCGTGCGCCCGCGCGCGATCGGCGTGGCCGACATGGGCGATGCGTTCCACCTGACCTTCCTTGAACCGCCGATGGAAGTGGCGACCAAGGAAATGGAAGCCTGGTGCAAGGCGCTGGCCGACAAGGCCTGAGCCCCGATCTTGCGGAGAGCCGCCGATCACAAGCGGCTCTCCCATCGGTGATTTGTCGTTCGGGGCGTGCATGCCCATCCTCTGACCGAACAGTCAGGGAGACGACACATGACCCGCAACGCCCGCGCCCGCCGCGCCGCGACCCTTAGCCCCTTGGCCTATGCTTTGCTCGCCGGGGCCTATTCGCCCCGGACTCAGCATGTGCGGATGCAGGCCGCCGAGACCATCTCGGGCGCGCCAAACGCCGAAGCCCGCTGGATGATCGACTGGAGCGAGAGGCTCGCGCAGATCTAGGCGCGCGTTACGAGGCCGACACCGCCAGCGCACCCGCCGCCGCCGCGATGCCGCCCCGGCCATGCGGGATCCTCAGCGCCTGCATCCCGGCCTCCATCACCCCCAGAACGCCCAGCGTCATATGGGCGTTCACATGGCCCATATGTGCCACGCGCAGGAAATCACCTTCGCGCGGGTCGCCAAAAGGCACCATGCCGAGCCCGATACCAAGGGTCACACCGGCCACCTCTTCGCACCACTGGCGCAGCCGCCCCGCCCCGCCATCCCCGATCCGCACCGCCGTCACGCAATGCGCGCGATAGGCCGGATCGGGCACATTGAGCGCGATATCTCCCTCTTGAGACCACGCGTCGAAGGCCGCCCAGACCGCCCGCGCCAGCGTCGCATGCCGATCCCAGGTCGCCGACAGCCCCTCTTCGTCAAGGATCATCGGCAGCGATTCCGACAGCCCATAGAGGTGATGCGTCGGCGCCGTGCCACCGAAATGCTGATAGAACATCTGCGGCAGGGCGCGCGCGGTCCAATCCCAGTAAGGCGTGCGCAGATCGGATTTCCGGCCCGCCTCAAGCGCCTTGTCGGAGAACCAGACAAAGCCCAGCCCCGGTGGCACCATCAGCCCCTTCTGGCTGGCCGATACGAAAACATCGACGCCCCAATCGTCCATATGGAACGGATCGCAGCCCAGCGACGCCACACCGTCCACCGCCAAAAGCGCCGGATGCCCCGCCGCATCCATAGCCGCCCGGATCGCGGCGATATCGTTGCACACCGAGGTGGCGGTATCGACATGGCTGACCAGAACGGCACGAATTTCATGGCGCGTGTCGGCGCGCAAAGCGGCCTCAAGCCGCGCCGGGTCTGCGGGCGAGGCGGTGCCGAAGTCGATCTCTTGCGTCTCGACGCCCATCGCGCGGGCATGCAGCGACCATTGCGCGCCGAAACGGCCGGTCACCAGCACCAAAGCCTTGTCCCCGCGTGAAAACATATTGGCGATCGAGGCCTCCCAGGCGCCATGCCCGTTCGCCATGTAGATCGCTACATGGCCGGTGGTGCAGGCCACCCGGCGCAGGTCCGCCACCACCCGCGCGGTCACCTCGACCAGCTCGCCCGCGTAGATATTGGGCGAGGCGCGGTGCATCGCGCGCAGCACCCGGTCGGGCATCACCGAGGGGCCGGGAATGGCAAGATAGGGCCGACCGTGGGAAAGAGGCATCCGTTTGCTCCTGAGGGCTGCATTGATTTGACCTATCGGTAAAACCCGGCGCCAGCGCGGTCAATCGGGCACGGTGGCGCGGCTTGCGCAGGCCCTGCCATTCGCGCTAGACCCGGTGAAACCGCGCGCCTTGCGCCCAAGAAACAGGCTCCCTGTGGCACATAGCCCTGCCTCCTCCCGCATGCTGCTTGGCCGGCTCTGGCGTGACTACCTGCGCCCGCATCGCTGGATGATGGCGCTGGCGTTGTTGCTGATGGTGATCGAAGGCTCGACGCTGGGCGCGCTGAGCTGGCTGCTGGAGCCCCTGTTCGACAAGGTGTTTACCGGCGGGCGCGGCGATCTGGTGCTCTGGGTCGGCGCAGGCATCTTCGGGCTGTTCCTGATCCGGGCGGTGACCTCGATCGCCTCGCGCACGGTGATGACCAATATCTCGCTGGGTTCGTCCTCGGCGATGCAGGTCGACCTGCTGGCGCATGTGCTGCGGCTCGATCAATCCTTCTTTCTGGCCAACCCGCCCGGCGCGCTGATTGAGCGGCTGCAAGGCGATACCGCCGCCGTCCAGGGCACCTGGCAGGTGTTCATCACCGGCGGTGGACGCGATGCGATCGCGCTGATCGCGCTGTTCGGGGTGGCGCTCTCGATCGACCCGCTCTGGACGCTGGCCGCGCTGGTCGGTGTACCGCTGCTGATCGCGCCCGCAATCATGGCGCAGCGCTATATCCGCAAGAAAACCCGCCAGATGCGCGCGCAATCGAGCGACCGCGCCACCCATCTCGACGAGATGTTCCACGGCGTCAACGCGATCAAGCTGAACCGGCTTGAGGATTATCAGGTCGGTCGTTTCGCGCGGATCGTGCGCGCGGTGCGGGTGTCGCAGATCAAGATGGCGGCGTCCAACGCGGCGATCCCGGCGCTGGTCGATATCGTGACCGGGCTTGGCTTTTTCATCGTGCTCGCGCTCAGCGGCCATCAGATCATCTCGGGCGAGCGCACGGTGGGCGAATTCATGTCGTTCTTCACCGCGCTGTCGCTCGCCTTCCAGCCGCTGCGCAGGCTCGGCAATATCTCTGGCTCGTGGCAGTCGGCGGCAGCCAGCCTTGAGCGGATCTACGGGCTGATGGACACGAAGCCCTCGGTCACCTCGCCCGCCACACCGAAACCGATGCCCGCCAGCTCCGAGATCCGGCTCGAAGATGTGCGCCTGTCCTATGGCGACACGCCGGTGCTGCGCGGCCTCAGCTTTACCGCCGAGGCGGGGCAGACGACTGCGCTGGTCGGCCCCTCGGGCGCGGGCAAAAGCACGGTTTTCAATCTGCTCACGCGGATGATCGACCCGGATTCCGGACGGATCACGCTGGGCGGCACCGCGCTGCAGGATCTCGACTTGGCCGAGCTGCGTGCACGCTTTGCTTCGGTCTCGCAGGACGCGGCGCTCTTCGACGAAACCATCCGCGAGAATATCGTTCTGGGCCGCACCGATGTCTCGGCCGAACATGTCGCAGCCGTGATCGAGGCCGCGCATCTAAGCGATTTCGTCGCCCAGCTTCCGGCCGGGCTCGAAACCGCCGCCGGGCCGCGCGGCTCGGCCCTCTCGGGCGGGCAGCGCCAACGCGTCGCCATCGCCCGCGCGCTGCTGCGCGATGCGCCCGTCCTTTTGCTGGACGAGGCGACCTCGGCGCTCGACACGACTTCGGAGGCGCGCGTGGCCGAGGCGCTGGAGACCCTGCGCAAGGGGCACACCACGCTGGTCATCGCGCATCGCCTCTCCACCGTGCGCAATGCCGACAAGATCGTGGTGATCACCGAAGGCCGCGTGGTCGAGGAAGGCACCCATGACAGCCTGCTTGCCGCCGGTGGCGCCTATGCGCAGCTTTGCCGGATGCAGCTGGTCGACTAGCCGCAGGCTGGTCGCCACCGCCTGGTCGCCCTATATCGGTTCCGAACAGGACAGGAGGCGCCCATGAGCACGCGCGCGATCTATGAAATTTCGGGCAACGACCGGGAGCATTTCCTTCAGGGGCTGGTGACGAACGATGTCCGCAAGCTGGCGGAGGGGCCGATCTATGCCGCACTGCTGACGCCGCAGGGCAAGTATCTGGCCGACTTCTTCCTCGTGCCGCGGGGCGAAACGATCCTGCTGGATATCGACGCGACCATCGCCGAGGCCACGGTCAAGCGGCTCTCGATGTACAAGCTGCGCGCCGAGGTGACGATCACGCCTTCGGCCTTGCAGGTCTATCGCGGCACCGGCCCGGTGCCCGAAGGCGCCCTGCCCGACCCGCGCCACCCCGATCTTGGCTGGCGGCTCTACGGCGAGACGGCGGGCGATGACGGCAGCGACTGGGACGCGCTCCGCGTCGCGCATTGCATTCCCGAGACCGGGATCGAGCTGACGCCCGAGACCTATATCCTCGAAGCTGGCTTCGAGGCCCTGCACGGTGTCGATTTCCGAAAGGGTTGTTATGTCGGTCAGGAAGTTACCGCCCGCATGAAGCACAAGACGGAGCTGCGCAAAGGCCTGGCCCGCGTCGAGGTCTCGGAGGCGGTACCCGTCGGCTCCCCGATCGAGGTTCAGCTGGGCGACGACTGGCGCGAAATCGGTACGCTTTACACGCAGGCACAGGGCAAGGGGCTCGCGCATCTGCGTTTTGACAAGGCGCAGGGAACCCTGCGGGCGGGCGAGGCCGCAGTAAGCCTGCCCGCGCAGTTCACATTTGCGTCATAATGACTGTCGCATCTGGTAAATCCCGAATTTACCTATCCTAGGGTCAGTTCGGAAAGATACGCCTGAAACCCTTGAAATACGGGGGAGGGCGTCTAAATCTCGTCTGTCTGCCCGGTTGGGGAGAACAAATAAAGTAGCACGGGAAACAAGCCATGCGCCCAGATCATGGCAGGCATGACTCTGGGGGCATATCGAATCGGTCGTGAAAAGCCTTAGTTGCCCTGCACGCCACCTTCAAGAGCAAGAATAAAGGACGGAATTCATGCGTGATTTCGTTGACGGCTCCGCCTTCAACTACGAACAGGGTCAACGCGCGCGGAAGCTTTTTGCTGCCGTGGTGCTTGCGGCTCTGGACGATGCGATCGCCGACGACAAGAAATACGGCAACGGTCCCGAGCAAATCGCGCGTTGGGCGCGGTCGCGCGACGGCCGTGAAGTGCTGTCCTGCGCCGGCATCGATCCGAACGAGCGCGTCGTGAAGGGGCTGATGGAGTTCGTCTCGAAAGGCGTCCGCACCTCGGTTGCCCTGTCGCGCGAAGAGAGCGAACGTCGGCTGGCCGCGGAAGAGGCCGAAGCCGCCTGAGAGCTTAACGCTTTCTGACAAACAAACGGCGCGCCAGTTGGCGCGCCGTTTGTTTTGTATATTGCGCTCCGTCGCTCGGCGCCGCTGCCCTAGCTTTCTTCGGAACCCAGAGCCCGATGAATTTCGCGCCGCACCAGCTTGCGCACATTGCGGGTAATCCGCTCACCCAGCGTTCCCTGAAGTTCCTGACGAACGATCTCGGCGATGAGGGCGCGCAGTTCCGCCTCATTCATCGGCGGCACCGCCGACAGTGCGGCCGACGCCGCCTCGGTCTCGGCCCCCGTGTGACCTCTGGTGCTGTTGAAGCCGGCCTCCGCAGCGCCTTGCGCCGTGGCAGGGCTCACCGCTGCGACCATGCGCGCCTCGGTCAGGCCGGGCCAGACGCCGGGTTCCGGCGCAACATCGACGGCCGCGACTTCTGCGGTCAGATCCGCCTCCCAGGCTGCGAGCTCGGCCTCGGCATCCGGAACCACTGCGGGCGCGAGTGCTTCGGTCACCTCGGCAGCAACCTGCTCCAAGACTTTATCGTTCAAATCCTGCAGGGCCTCCGCCGACGGCACGGCCTCTGCATGATCCTCGGCTTGCGGGGTAAATACCGTCGCATCGAACTGCTCCGGCAGCTCTTCCAGCGGGGCCGCCCCTTCCGGCTCGAAGGGATCGCCTTGCTCGGGCTCAAACTCCCCGTCCGAGGCGACAACCGCCGCTTCCATCTCGGCGATCGTGGTTTCGAGACGCGAGAGTTCCTCGCCCAGATCCGGAGCCGGGCGCAGAATCAGAACCTCGGATTTCGGCGGCGCGGCAGGCGCGCGCTCGGACGCCTCTGCGACATCCCGCACCAAAGGCGCCTCAATACGCTGCGCGGGCGTCAGCAGCAGGGCAGCGTCAGGCTCCGCAGCCTTTTCCGGACGCGGCGCAGGAGCCGCGCGGTGGATCGCCCCCGTCGGCTGCGACGCCGCATCCTGCGACACCAGCCGCCGGATCGACGTCAGTACATCTTCGATTTGCGCGTTGGTTCCGGGTTCAGACATGATGCCCCCATCCTGCTGTCAGGGCGCACGCAAGTCCAGCCCCGGCTTGGAGATTTTCGCGGCAGACCCCGAACAGGCCGGGGCGGGCGAACCGATCAACCGCCCGCTCCGTAGCGACCTTATTCCTTGCCGATCGCCCGCAGCACGCGATCAAGGCTTTTGCCCTGCGTGCTGGTGTAGGGCGCCGTGCGCACCGCGTTGTAATAAGCGGTCGGGTCATAGGTCGGGATCCCGAGGTTCAGGTTTTCTACCGTCAACAGACCCATAGCGGCCAAAAGTTGATAATTCGCTACTTGCAGCGCGGCTTCGGCATCAATGCGCGAGGCCTGGGCATCCAGCAGGGTCTGTTCCGCATCGAGCACATCAAGCGTCGTGCGGGCGCCCAGCGTCGCTTCTTCCTTCACGCCGTCATAGGCGATGCGCGCCGCGCGGACCTGCTCGTCATAGGCGTTGATCTGCGCGCGGTAGATATCGAGCGACGACCAGACGTTGGACACCGCCTCGACCACCGAGACCGAAGCCTCGTTGAGACCCGCCCGCGACGCGTCGCGCCCGGCCACGGCCTTGCGATGCGCCGCCGACAAAGCCCCACCCGAATAGATCGCCTGCGAGGCCTGAACCGTCGCCTGCGCGTAGTTGTTGTTGCCGCCCTCGGGCACACCCACGACGACCGAGCCGGTCACCGAGGGCAGTCGGCTTTTCGCGGCCAGCTTCATCTGCAGCTCGGACACGCTGACGAGATGCTGGGCCTGCTTGATCGAGGGATGCGCCTGCAGCGCCGTGGCGCGGGCGGCATCAAGCGAACGCGGCAGGTTCGGCACCTTGGGGAAGCCAGCGAGCGATTGCGGGTAATGGCCCGTCGCGGCCTTGTAGGCCTCACGCGCGACCGAAAGCGCGCCCCGTGCCGCAGCCAGTTTCGCCCGCGCGGCCGCGACCTGCGCCTCGGCCAGCGACACGTCGGTGCGGGTCACTTCGCCCACCTCGAAACGGTCTTTGGTGGCTTTCAGCTCTTCGGCCAACACGCGCACCGAGTTCTGGTTGATCGCGACCTGCTCGGAGGCGGATTTCACATCGGCATAGGCCTGAACCGCGGCCAGAAGCACATTCTGCTCGACCCCGACAAGGGCTGCGCGCGTCGCCAGAACCGATTCCTTGGCGATGTCGATCGAGGTGCGCGACTTGCCAAAATCCAGAAGCGTCAGCTCGGCATTGAGCAAGAGCGTCGCGGTCAGGTTTTCGGTGGGCACATTGGCCTGATAATCGGTGTGGACGGCCTTCGCGACCCAGCTGACCACCGGGCGCAGCGACGAAACCGCGTCGGCCACGTCTTCGTCGGCGGCGCGGAGAGTCGCGCGGTTCTGCTCAAGCAGGTTCGAGTTGCGATAGGCCGCAGCCAGTGCATCCGCCAGCGTCTCGGCGCTTGCAGAGACCGGCGGAAGAATTGCCGTGAGCGTCGCCGCGACCGCGAACAGATACGGTTTAATGGAATTGCGAATCATGCCTGCCATCCTCGGTTATTTGCGAAAGCGCCCCGCTTCTTCGGCAGGGCACCTTCCACGCGGGCAAACCGCGCGGTTCACATTCAATACTGCCGATACGAGGCAGGGAAGGCAAGCCGTCGTTCAGAGCACGAATTCTTGTTTTGCCGCAAAGCCCGGCAGCACCGGCGCGGCGGCGTTGAAGGCATAGCGCCAGGCGACGATGCCGTCGATCTTGTGGCCGACGCGGGTCGTGCCGAGCGGGCCCTCCATGAAGATCGCGACGATCCGGCCGCCCTCCTTGAGCTGCGCCAGCAGCGCCTCGGGGACCTGAGCAACGCCACCCTCGATCAGGATCGCGTCATAGGGACCGTGCTTGGGGGCGCCTTCGGTCAGCGCGCCAGTCACCACGGCGACATTGTCGGCGCCCATCGCGGCGAGCGTCGCCTCGGCCTGCGCGGCAAGCCCGTCTTCTTCAATGGCGACAACGGCTTCGGCCATGCGCGCGATCACCGCCGCCGAGTAGCCAAGACCGGCGCCCACATCCAGAACCAGATCGCCGGGCTGGATATCGAGCACCTCGAGCATCTTGGCGAAGTTGCGCGGCTCGAGCAGAACGCGGCCCGGAGCGATCTCGACGTCTTCGCTGACGTAAGCGGCCTCGCGGCGCGCGTCGGGCACGAAGGCCTCGCGCGGAACATTCAGCATCGCTTCGATGATCGGGTATTTCGTCACGTCATTAGGCCGAACCTGGGTATCGACCATCATCGTGCGGCGCGCGGCGTAATCTTGCATGGTCCTCACTCTTTCGTTGCTCGGGCTCTGGCTAGGCGGCGTTTTGCCACAGATGCGTGACCACGGCAACTGCGCAGCGCGGGTGAGCCATGCAAAAACCTCACCGATCCGATGAGATGCCCCCCGCGCCCCCTTGCGCGCCGCCCCGCGATACTCTAATCGGAACGCCACACCACGGATGGCGAGTTGGCGGAGTGGTGACGCAGCGGATTGCAAATCCGTGTACACCGGTTCGATTCCGGTACTCGCCTCCAAATCCCTTTCCGATCCGTCCGTTGCAACGACAAGGGCCCCGCCCGCCACCAGGCGCGACCGGGACCGATACGGCCTCATCCAGAGTTATGGCTGCGGGGTTTCCCGGCGCTCAGAGCCAGCGCGGGCCTTGTTGGCCGAGGCGCTGCACGTTGTCGGTGGTACGGATCAGGATCGGCTCCATCCCCGCGGACATCACGCGGTCG
Organism: Pseudothioclava arenosa; assembly: GCF_002358085.1. Lineage (GTDB taxonomy): Bacteria > Pseudomonadota > Alphaproteobacteria > Rhodobacterales > Rhodobacteraceae > Pseudothioclava > Pseudothioclava arenosa. The sequence goes on along the minus strand of NZ_NTJD01000001.1, from coordinate 140,048 downwards.
GGCGCTTCGCCGCGCTGCGCGGCCGTCATCGCCGCCCAGAAGGATTCCTGAACAGCATAGGGCTTTTCGGCGACCATTCGCGTCACCTCGCCCGGATCGGTCTCCCACAGGCCCATCATCCCGGCCACGCGCATCGCGACGACCAGAGACGAATCCACGCCGATCTGCGCGGCTTCCAGCGCCACACGCAGGGGGGCAAAGGGGTCGATCATACCGGTCTCCATTCACTTTAGGCCGAGGTTAAGGCACACTCGTTAAGAAGTTACAGATGAGGCAAGCGACCTCAAAAGGAAAGGCATGGGAGACATGACGAGACGTCAACGCTTGAGTTCTGCGCGTTCCGGACAGACCCCCCTGTGCACGTGTGCGCTTGATCTTTCCGTCAATTCCTGAACCATTCGGTTCAAAATCCGCAGCACCCCTGCTGCGCCTATTTGGATGCCATGATGCTGAAGCGTTTTCTGATTGCCCTTGTCGCCCTGATCCTCGTTGCCGGTGGGATCGTTGGCTACAACTTGTTCCGCTCCAAGATGATCGCACAATATTTTGCGACGATGACGCCTGCGCCGGCTACGGTATCGGTCAGTGAGGTCACCCCCGGCACCTGGACGCCGGGGCTCGACGCGATCGGCACGGCCCATGCACGGCACGGCGTCGATCTGTCGACCGAAGCCGCAGGCACCGTGCGCGAGATTCTTTTCACCGCCAACAGCGAAGTCGAGAAAGGCCAGCTTCTGGTGCAGATCGACGACCGGATGGAGCGCGCCGACCTTGCCGCCGCCGAGGCCGCGCTGGACCTTGCCGAAACCTCTCTGAAGCGCGTGCGCGAACTGAGCGCGCGCGGTGTTTCGGCGGTTTCCGCGCTGGATGAGACCGAAGCCGCCGCCGCCGAGGCGCGTGCCACGGTCGCCAAGCTCAAGGCCGCGCTGGAAACCAAGCAACTGATTGCGCCCTTCTCGGGCACCATCGGCATTCCCAAGATCGAGCTTGGTCAATATGTCACCGCCGGCACCGCCTATGCGACGCTGCAGGACCGCACGCGGATGCGGGTCGATTTCACCCTGTCCGAGCAGGATGCGGGGCTCGTCTCGATCGGTCAGAGCCTGACCGTGACCTCTGAGGTTGGCGAAGTTTCGGCCACCGGCAGCGTGGTCGGCATCGACCCCAAGATCGACCCGAATTCGCGCCTCGTGTCGCTGCGCGCCGAGGTCGAGAACCCGGACAGCCAGCTCACCCCCGGCCAGTTCCTCAAGGTGCGCGTCGACCTGCCCAGCGAAGACGGCGTGATCGCGCTGCCGCAGACGGTGGTCGCCTCGAACCTCTATGGCGACTCGGTCTTTGTGATCCGCGAAGAGACCCCCGAGGGCGCCGAGGCCCCCGCGCTGATCGCGCGTCAGGTCTTCGTCAAGCTCGGCCGTCGTTCGGGCGAGCTGGTCGAGATCGCCGAGGGGCTGATGGCGGGCGACAAGGTCGTGAATGCCGGTCAGAACAAACTGACCTCGGGCGCGAGCGTCGTGATCGACAATTCGATCTCGCCCGACGCCACGGCGAAAGCCGAGTAAGGGGCCAAAAATGCATTTCACCGAGATTTTCATCCGCCGCCCCGTGCTTTCGACCGTGGTTGGCGCCTTCATGCTGCTCTTGGGCTTTCAGGCCTTCTTCAGCCTCGCCGTGCGCGAATATCCCGAGGTGGACGAAACCGTCGTCACCATCACCACGGTCTATCCGGGCGCCGCAGCCGACCTGATTCAGGGCTTCATCACCGCACCGATCGCCGCCGCCGTGGCGACGACCGAGAATATCGACTACGTGACCTCGTCTTCACGGCCCTCGGCATCGGTGGTGTCGGTCAACATGAAGCTGGGCGCCGACCCCGATGTCGCGCTGACCGACGTGCTGGCCAAGGTGCAGCAGGTGCGCTCGCAGCTACCTTCGGATGCCGAAGATCCGGTGATCGTGAAAGGCACGGGCCAGACCTTCGCGCTGATGTATCTGAGCGCGCTGAACCCGAACATGACGGCCGAGCAGCTGACCGAATATCTCGAACGCGTGGTGCGCCCGCGAATGTCGACGATTCCGGGCGTGGCGGAAATCAGCATCATCGGCGCCTCGAATTACGCGATGCGGGTCTGGCTTGATCCGAACCGGCTGGCCGCGCGCAACGTGACCGCCGCCGAGGTGCTGGGCGCGATCCGCGCGTCGAACTTCCTGTCGGCGCCGGGCAAGACCGAGAACAGCTATGTGCTGCGCTCGATCACGCTGAAATCGACGCTGCAAACCCCCGAGGCCTTCGGCGCCCTGCCGATCCGTTCGGAGGGCGACGCGGTGATCCGGCTGCGCGATATCGCGCGGGTCGAGCTGGCCTCGGAAGAGGGCGGCGAGATCGTCACCTTCAACGGCCAGCCCGGCACCTTCATCGGCATCTACCCGACGCCCGCAGCGAACCCGCTGGATACCGCCGCCGCCGTTCTGGCCGAGCTGCCCGCGATCAACAACACCCTGCCCGAAGGCATGGCGATCGACCTCGTCTACGACTCGACCGAGACGATCTCGGCCTCGATCACCGAGGTGTTCAAGACCATCGGCGAGGCTGTCGCGATCGTGGTCGTGGTGATCTTGCTGTTCCTCGGCTCGCTCCGCTCGGTGGCGATGCCGATCGTCACCATCCCGCTGTCGCTGGTGGGGGTGCTGGCGGTGCTGCTGGCGCTTGGCTACTCGATCAACCTGCTCACGCTTCTGGCGATGGTGCTGGCGATCGGGCTGGTGGTGGATGACGCGATCGTCGTCGTGGAAAACATCCACCGCCATATCGAAGACGGCATGAAGCCGATGCCCGCCGCGATCCAGGGGATGCGCGAAATCACCGGCCCGGTGATCGCAATGACGATCACGCTGGCGGCAGTGCTGTCGCCCCTGGCCTTTACCGGTGGGCTGACCGGAGCGCTGTTCAGCGAGTTCGCCTTCACGCTGGCAGGCGCGGTGATCCTGTCCGGGGTGATCGCGCTGACGATCACGCCGATGATGTCGGCGCGGCTGCTCAAGCCCGGCCATGCCACCGGCTTCCAGGCCAAGGTCGATGCGATCTCGGAAAGCGTGACCGCTTGGTATGGCCGCCGCGTCGAAGGCTCGCTGAAGTACCGTCCGATCACGATCCTCGTGGTCGCGGTGCTGGTGGGGGTCACGCTCTTCATGTTCCCGCGCACCTCGACCGAGCTTGCCCCCGACGAGGACCAAGGCGCGCTGTTCGCCTTCCTGAACGCGCCGCGCTATGCGTCCAAGGATTACACCCAGATCTACACCGACGAGATCTTTGCCCGCTCGCAGGACATCCCCGAGCTGAAACGCTCGTTCTCGATCGCGGGCTTCGGCGGGCAGGAAAATCAGGGCATCTACATCTGGGCGCTGAAGGACTGGGCCGATCGCGATCGCTCGCAGGCCGAAATCCAGACCGACCTCCAGGCCCGGCTCGACAAGATCCCCGGCGTGCAGGGCTTCGTCTTCGCGCCTCCGACGCTGCCCGGCACGGGCGGTGGCCTGCCGATCTCGATGGTAGTGCAGTCGATCCACACGCCCGAGCGCGTGGCCGAGGTCACCGACGAGATCAAGCGCCGCGCGATGGCCTCGGGCAAGTTCATCATCGTGCAGAACTCGCTGGCCTTCGACGCGCCGCAGGTCCGCGTGACGATCGACCGAGACCGCGCCGCCTCGCTGAACGTGCCGATCTCGGATATCGGCACGACACTGGGGCTGCTGGTCGGCGGCAATGCCGTGGCGCAATTCGACCGCGACTCGAACAGCTATGACATCATCACCCAGGTCCCGCAGGAGTTCCGCGCCAATCCCGAGCAACTCGGCGGCTATTTCGTCCGCGCCGCCTCGGGCGAGATGGTGCCGCTCTCGTCGGTGGTGACGATCGAGACCGGCGTGGCCGCTGCCGCGATCGAGCAGTTCAACCAACTCAACGCCTCGACGCTCTCGGCACTGCCCCTGCCGGGCGTATCGACGGGCGACGGGCTCACCGCGCTGGTCGAGGCTGCGAACGAGGTCCTGCCCGAAGGGTTCTTCATCGACTATTCGGGCCAGTCGCGGCTTGAAGTCACGCAGGGCAACACGATCCTGCTGGCCTTCGGCGCGGCGATTCTGGTGATCTACCTCGTGCTCGCCGCGCAATTCGAAAGCTTCCGCGACCCGTTCGTCATCCTGATGTCGGTGCCGCTGACGATCTTCGGCGCAGTGCTGCCGCTCAACCTCGGGCTGGGCACGCTGAACATCTACTCGCAGGTGGGCCTGATCACGCTGATCGGCCTGATCACCAAGCACGGCATCCTGATGGTCGAATTCGCCAACCAGCTGCGCGAAACCGAAGGTCTGGGCCGCCGCGCCGCGATCGCCAAGGCCGCCACGATCCGCCTGCGGCCGATTCTGATGACCACCGCCGCGATGGCGCTGGCCGTCGTGCCGCTGATCCTCGCCGAAGGCGCGGGCGCGGCCGCCCGTCAGGCAATGGGCGTCGTGATCTTCTCGGGGCTCCTGATCGGGACGATGTTCACCCTCTTCGTGGTGCCGATGTTCTACAGCTTCATCGCGCCCTCGGACGCAGCCTGGAAGGCCCATAAAGACGCGGTCGCCGCCGCCAACTAGCGGCGGCTTGCCTCCGGCGGGAGTATTTTCGGCTCAGTGAAAGGGAGGCGGCCGCGCGCCCCTCCCTCCCGCGGGCCGGAACCCCAACAGGTCCGGGACGGGCGCGCTTTCACCGAGCACGGCCATCGGCTCTCCAGCCTGCGCCGTGCCCCATCTTTCCTGCGTTAACCCTAATTCACGGTTAACAGCACCCTTTCATCGAGCGGAAAATACTCCGGGGGTGAATGCCGCAGGCAGAGGGGGCAGCGCCCCCTAGCCCCGCGCATCCTCAAGCATCATCGCCGCGCATTTCTCGGCGATCATCATCGTCGGCGCATTGGTGTTGCCCGAGGTGATCGTGGGCATCACCGAGGCATCCGCGATCCGTAGCCCCTTCAGCGCGCGCAGCCGCAGCCGCGGATCGACGACCGAGCCCTCATCCGCGCCCATCCGACAGGTGCCGACCGGGTGGAAAATCGTGGTGCCGACATTGCCCGCGGCTTTCACCAGATCGTCTTCGGTCTGATACTGCGGCCCCGGCAGGTATTCCTCGGGCGAGAACTGCGCGAAGGCGGGCTGGCGCACGATCTCGCGCGTGAGCCGCAGCGCCTGCGCGGCGACGCGCCGGTCGCCCTCGGTGCTCAGGTAATTCGGCGCGATCGCGGGGGCGTCGCGGAAATTCCCCGATTTGATGTGGATCGAGCCACGGCTTTCGGGCCGCAGATTGCAGATGCTCGCCGTCATCCCCGGGAACGGGTGAACCGGGTCGCCGAACTTATCAAGGCTCACCGGCTGGATGTGATACTCCAGATCGGCGGTTTCCTTTTCCGGGAAAGAGCGCGTGAAGATCCCGGCCTGCGAAGGCGACATCGACATCGGCCCCGAGCGCGTCAGCAGGTATTCGAGCCCGATCTTCGCCTGACCGAACCAGGACGACGCCATCGTGTTCAGGCTTTGCACGCCCTTCACCTTGTAGACCATGCGCAGTTGCAGGTGGTCCTGCAGGTTCTCACCCACGCCCGCGACCTCGGCCACTGGCGTGATGCCATGGGCCAAGAGCACATCGCCGCGCCCGACGCCTGACAGCTCCAGCACCTGCACCGAGCCGACCGCACCGGCAGACAGCACGGTCTCGCCCGCGCGGGCTTCAAACGGCGCATTGTCGATCTGATAGCGCACGCCGGTCACCCGGCCCTCTTCGATCAGCAGCCGCTCGACCTGCGCGCCGGTGACGATACGCAGGTTCTTGCGGTGTTTCGCCGGGCGCAGAAAGGCCTTGGGCGCGCTCCAGCGCCAGCCGTTCTTTTGCGTCACGTGGAAATAGCCGCCGCCTTCGTTATCGCCGCGATTGAAATCGCTGGTGCGCGGAATCCCGGCCTGTTCGGCGGCATCAAGGAAGGCATCGAGCACATCCCAGCGCACGCGCGCACGTTCGACCCGCAACTCGCCGCCCGCGCCATGCAGATCGTCGGCGCCCTCAAAGAAATCTTCCTGCCGCTTGAACAAGGGCAGCACATCGTCCCAGCCCCAGCCGGTGCAGCCCGCCTGCGCCCACATATCGTAATCGCGCGCCTGCCCGCGCATGTAGATCATGCCGTTGATCGACGAACAGCCGCCAAGGATCTTGCCGCGCGGATAGAGCAACTGGCGCCCGTTCAGCCCGGGATCGGGCTCGGTCTTGTAGCCCCAGTCGGTACGCGGATTGCCGATGCAATAGAGATACCCTACCGGAATATGCACCCAGTGGTAATTGTCGCGCCCGCCCGCCTCAAGCAGCAAGACGCGGTTGCGCGGATCCTCCGACAGGCGGTTCGCCAGAACGCAGCCCGCGCTTCCGGCCCCCACCACGATGAAATCGTAATGATCCTCCATCGGCCCCTCCTCCGCTGCCCGCGCCCCTCCTCGAGCTTGGACTTTTCTCAGGTATATCCCGGCATTGCTCGCATTAGATACAGGCAATTCCGCAAAACGAACTTTGCGCGGCTTCCACGCCCGAGGCTTGCATCGCGCGGGCGGCTGCGCCTAATGGAAGAAACCGACCGGAGCAGCCCTTGGCCCTCTACCGCCTTCTCATCGCGCTTGTCGCGCCCGCGCTGATCCTGCGCTTTCTCTGGCGCAGCCTCGGCGGCCAGGAGGAGGGCGCGGATCTGGCCGAGCGGCTGGGCGGCGGCGAACCCGCGCCCGAGGGCTCGATCTGGCTGCATGCCGCCTCGAACGGCGAGCTGACCTCGGCGCGCCCCTTCATCGATGCGCTCCTGGCCCGCGCGCCCGAGATCGACATTCTTGTGACCACCAACACCGTCACCGCCAAGGCACTGGCCGAAAGCTGGCGCGAGCCGCGGATCAGCGCGCGCCTCGCGCCCTTGGATTTTCGCTGGGTGCTGGCGCGGTTCCTGCGCCTTCATCACCCGCGCGCGCTGATCGTGATCGAGAACGAGATATGGCCGAACCGCTTCGCAATGGCGGTGCAACGCGGACTGCCGGTGTTCCTGTTCGGCGCGCGCCTGTCCGAGCGCTCGGCCGCGTTCTGGGAACGCCTTGGCCTGGCTGCCGGGATCACCGGCGCAATCACCGCGCTTTCGGCGCAGGATGCCGGATCGGAGACCGCGTTCCTGCGCCTTGGCCTGCCGCGCGCGCGGCTGCTGGAGCGGGTGAACCTCAAGCAATCGGTACAGATGCCCGAGCCCGACGACATGCTGCCCTGGCCGCGCGAACAGACCGTGCTGGCGGCCTCGACCCATGAGGGTGAGGAAGAGCTGATCCTGAGCGCCTTCCGCCAAGCGCGCACGCGCCGCCCGGCGCTGCGGCTGATCCTCGCGCCGCGCCACCCGCGCCGCACCCCCGAGATCGAGGCGCTGATCCGCGCGCAGGGCCTGAGCCATGCGACGCGCTCACGCCACGAGGCGCCGGGCGCGCCGGTCTATCTGGCCGATACGATGGGCGAGATGGCGAACTGGTATGCCTCGGCCGGGATCTGCGTGATCGGCGGCACTTTCGCGCCCAAGGGCGGGCACACACCGTTTGAGCCCGCGCGCTTCGATTGCGCGCTTCTGCACGGCCCCGACACCGCGAATTTCCGCGAAGCCTTTGCCGCGCTCGATACGGCGGGGGCCGCGATGCCGGTGACCGATGCCGAGGCGCTGGCCGAAGCGCTCGCGACGCTTTCGCCCGAGGCGGCCGAGGCGCTGGGGCAGGCCGCCCATCGGACGCTCGCCACGCTTGGCGCCGGAACCGGCCCGACACTTTTGGTCGATGCGCTGCTGGATCGGCTCGCCTGACGGCTTCCCCTTGCATTCCCTCCCGCGCTGGCTAGATCATCGCCTATCACCATCCGGACGGGCGCCATGATCCGCTATGCCTTGAAATGCGACCAGGGCCACGCTTTCGAAAGCTGGTTCAAATCCGCCGAAGCCTTCGATGCGCTTCTGGCGGGGGGGCATGTCGGCTGTGTGATCTGTGGCTCGAGCCAAGTAAAAAAGGCGCTGATGGCGCCCGCCGTGCGTCCCGCGCGCAAGGCCGACAGCGCCGAGCCCGCCGCGACCCCGGGCGCGCTGACGCAGCCCGCCAGCCCCGCCGAAGAGGCGCTCGCCGAGATGCGCCGCAAGATCGAGGAAAGCTCGGATTACGTGGGGGATGATTTCGCCCGCGAGGCCCGCGCGATGCATAACGGCGAGGCGCCCGAGCGCGCGATCCATGGTGAGGCGCGGCTCGACGAGGCGCGCGCGCTTCTGGAAGACGGCGTGCCGGTGATGCCCCTGCCCTTCGCACCCAAGCGCCGCACCAACTGAGCCGCAAACGCCCGCGCAACAATCAGGCTTTCGGGGGGCCAAATCCCTTCTACTCTTGCGCGCGCGGCCCATGGGCGATAACACCCGAACCGATTCAATCGCCGTCTTCGGCCGGCCAGCTCAGGGGGGGCCAATGCCGCTTCTTGTCATGAAATTCGGGGGCACCTCGGTTGCCGACCTCGACCGCATCGCGAACGCGGCGGCCAAGGTCAAACGCGAGGTCGAACGTGGCTACGACGTGATCGTCATCGTCTCGGCCATGTCGGGCAAGACCAACGAACTCGTCGGCTGGGTCGAGACGACCTCGCCGCTCTACGATGCGCGCGAATATGACGCGGTCGTGGCCTCGGGCGAGAACGTGACCGCCGGTCTGATGTCGCTGCGCCTGCAGGAAATGGGCGTGCCCGCGCGCAGCTGGCAGGGCTGGCAGGTGCCGATCAAGACCACCTCGGCGCATTCCGCCGCGCGCTTCGTGGAAATCCCGCGCGAGAATATCGACGCGAAATTCGCCGAAGGCATGAAGGTCGCGGTCGTCGCGGGCTTCCAGGGCGTCTCGGAAGAGGGCCGGATCACCACGCTGGGCCGCGGCGGCTCGGACACGACCGCGGTGGCCTTCGCCGCCGCCTTCGGCGCGGAGCGTTGCGACATCTACACCGACGTGGACGGCGTCTACACGACCGACCCGCGGATCTCGGCCAAGGCGCGCAAGCTCAACAAGATCGCCTTCGAGGAGATGCTCGAACTCGCCTCGCTCGGCGCCAAGGTCCTGCAGACCCGCTCGGTCGAGCTGGCGATGCGTTACAATGTGCGCCTGCGGGTGCTGTCGTCCTTCGAGGACACCGACGAAACTTCTGGAACCCTTGTCTGCGGTGAGGATGAAATCATGGAATCGAAAGTCGTCTCGGGCGTCGCCTATTCGCGCGATGAAGCGAAGATCACGCTCTTCACCATCGAAGACCGCCCCGGCGTCGCTTCGGCCATCTTCGGCCCGCTCGCCGATGCCGGCGTGAACGTGGATATGATCGTCCAGAACATCTCGGAAAAGGACTATGACGAGGCGCATCCGGGCGCCGTTACCGACATGACCTTCTCCTGCCCGATCAACCAGGTCGCGCGCGCCCAGAAGGCGCTTGAGGCCGCCAAGGCCGAGGGCAAGATCAACTACGACGACCTGATCATCGACACCGATGTCGCCAAGGTCTCGGTCGTGGGGATCGGCATGCGTTCGCACGCCGGGGTCGCCGCGCAGATGTTCAAGGCGCTCTCTGATGAAAACGTGAACATCAAGGTGATCTCGACCTCCGAAATCAAGATTTCGGTGCTGATCGACCGGAAATATATGGAACTGGCCGTGCAGGCCCTCCATGATACCTTCGAACTCGAGAAATCGGCCTGATCCGTTTCAGGCCTTCAAGACGGGGGCTTGGCCGCTGACATGATGGACCGGAGCGAAAGCGACAGCCGCAGCCTGCTGCGGCGCCTGCGCGATACGCTTGCGACCACGGGCAGCGGCCAGGACCGGCTTGACCATATCACGCATCTGATCGCGGATTCGCTGGGCACGCAGGTGTGCTCGATCTACCTGTTCCGTGACCCCGAAACGCTTGAGCTTTGCGCCACCGAGGGCCTGAAGCCCGAGTCGGTCCACCAGACCCGGATGCGCCTTGGCGAGGGCCTTGTCGGCCGCGTCGCGCGCACCGGCCAGCCGATCAACACCGGCGATGCGCCGACCGAGCCGGGTTTCCGCTACATGCCGGAAACCGGGGAAGAAATTTACTCCAGCTTCCTCGGCGTGCCGATCCAGCGCGTGGGCGAAAAGCTCGGCGTTCTGGTCGTGCAGTCGCGCGAGGCGCGTGAGTTTTCGGATGACGAGGTCTATGGCCTCGAGGTCGTCGCGATGGTGCTGGCCGAGATGACCGAGCTGGGCGCCTTCGTCGCCAATGAACAGAACGGCATCGGCGCGGCGCACCGCTTCCCGGTGATGTTCCGGGGCGGCACCGGGCAGGAAGGCGCGGCGATCGGCCATGTCTGGCTGCACGAGCCGCGCGTCGTGGTCACCAACCCTGTCGGCGACGACCCCGAGGCGGAATTGCAGCGGCTCGAACGCGCCGTCGAGGCGCTGCGTGCGCAGATCGACGGCATGCTCGAAGGTGCCGCGACGATGGACAAGGACCATCGCCAGGTGCTGGAAACCTACCGCATGCTGGCGCGCTCGCGCGGCTGGACGCGCCGGATGTCCGAGGATATCGGGCTAGGCCTCTCGGCCGAAGCTGCGGTGGAAAAGGAACAATCGCTGGCGCGCGCGCGGCTTGAACGCTCGCCCGACCCCTATCTGCGTGAGCGGCTGAACGACCTTGACGACCTGTCGAACCGGCTGCTGCGGATCCTGACCGGGCAGGGCTCGGACACGGGCGCCGAGCTGCCGCCCGATCCGGTGCTGGTGGCGCGCAATATCGGGCCTGCCGAACTTCTGGAATACGGGCGAGCGCTCAAGGGCGTGGTGCTGGAAGAAGGCTCGGTCGGCAGCCATGCGGCGATCGTCGCGCGGGCGCTCTCGATCCCGCTGGTGATCCACGCGAGCCGCATCACCACCGAGGCGCTGAACGGCGACCCGGTGTTGGTCGATGGTGATCAGGGAATCGTACACCTGCGCCCCGAGGAATCGGTGGCCAAGGCGTTCCAGGACAAGGTCGCGATGCAGGCCGAAGCGCAGAAGCGCTATGCCGACCTGCGTGACAAGGCGGCGCGTGACCGCTCGGGCACCGAGATCAGCCTGATGATGAACGCGGGCCTGATGGCCGATCTGCCCTCCCTTGCGGGGTCGGGCGCGGATGGCGTGGGGCTGTTCCGCACCGAGCTGCAATTCCTGACCCGCACCCGCGTGCCGCGCCGCGACGAGCTGGCCGCGCTCTATGCCCGTGTGATGGATGCCGCTCAGGGCAAGCGCGTGCATTTCCGCACGCTCGATATCGGCTCCGACAAGGTTCTGCCTTACATGAAGCCGCAAGACGAGCCGAACCCCGCGATGGGCTGGCGCGCGCTGCGGGTTGGGCTCGACAAGCGCGGCGTGTTGCGGATGCAGCTGCAGGCGCTTTTGCGCGCGGCCGGTGACCGCCCCCTGTCGATCATGTTCCCCTTCGTCGCCACCGCCGAGGAATTCCGCGAGGCCCGCGGCGAGGTTCTGCGCCAGCGCGACCGCGAACTGGCGTTTGGCCGCCAGGTGCCCGAGGACCTGCGCATCGGCGCCATGCTGGAAACCCCTTCGCTCGCCTATGCGCCCGACAGTTTCTTCCAGAGCTGCGATTTCATCTCGATCGGCGGCAACGACCTGAAGCAATTCTTCTTTGCCGCCGACCGCGAAAACGAGCGCGTGCGGCGGCGCTATGACACGCTGGATTGCTCGTTCCTGACTTTCCTCGAACAGATCGTGGCGCGCTGCGATGCGGCGGGCACGCCGCTGAGCTTCTGCGGCGAGGACGCAGGTCGCCCGATCGAGGCGCTGGCCTTCGCGGCACTCGGCCTGCGGATCCTGAGCATGCGCCCGGCCTCGATCGGGCCGGTCAAGCATCTGATCCGCCGCGCCGATCTGGCCGAGCTGCGGGCAATCATCCACGAGGCGCGCGCCTCGGGCGTGCAATCGGCGCGCCCCGCGGTCACGCATTACCTCGCGACGCTCTGAGCGGGCGACGCGGGCGGAATTTGCGTATTTTCGCCAAGAAGAAAGGTTAACGCGCGATCCGGGCGATCAGCTCTTCGCGCAAGAGGCCTTCGTCCCGATCGGTGTCGCGTGCGAGGCGCTTGAGCCCGAAATGGACCCGCGCAATTTCCTGATAATAGCTGGTGAAGGCGAAGTTGATCCCCGCCCCCGCGATCGCACCCAGAACCGGCGCGGCCTGCGCGGCGAGTTTCTGGCCGAGCACCGCGGCCAGTTTCGGCGCGACGCGCGCGATCAGCCCTTGCAGGCTGGCGCCCGTGACCGTGACGCGCGTCGCCATGAAGGCCATGTCGGTGCCGTCATCCTTTGAAAGCGGCCCGGCCGAGGCAAAGACCCGCAGGCATTCGAGGCGCACCTCGTCCGAGGCCGGGTCAAACCCATGTTCGGCGGCGATGCCCTGGATCGCGCGCATCAGGAGCGTGACAGTGAACGGCAGCTCGGCCAGCGCGCCGGGCAGGCCGGCAAAGCCCCCCGCCGCCCCCATTGCCGAGGCCAGCGTGCGGTTGACCCAATCGGGGCGGTCCTCGACCAGCCCGCGCGAGCGCTCGGCGGCGCCAAAAGCGATTTCAAGCGCGCGGGCCGTGGCGTCTTCGAGACCGCCCCGGACCGGGCTTGGCAGTTTGCCCAGCAGCGTCTCGGCCGAGCCGCCCAGATAGCCCAGCACCTGCATCGCGGGGCCTGCGGCAGAGCGATGCCGTTTGGCCAGCGCGTTCAGCGCCTCGACGGTAGCGGGGTCGGTCACGGGCAAGAGAATCTCGGGCATCGGCATCTCCGTTTCCCGAAGATATGGGGGCCGTGCAGCCCGCGCGCCAGATCAGGCGTCGGCTTTTTCGACCTTGCCGCGCACGCCTTCCCAGGCGCCCGGCACCAGTTCAAGACCCAGAACCCGGTCGGGGTTGGTGGGGGGCGGCATCTCGACCCCGTCTAGTTTTTCAAAGCCGAACCGCGCGTAATAGGGGGCGTCGCCGACCAGCAGCACCCGCTCCCAGCCAAGGCGGCGCGCCTCGGCGAGGCTTTCATGCATCAGGAGCCCGCCGAGCCCTTCGCCCTGCCGCGTCGGGTGCACCGCGACCGGCCCCAGAAGCAGCACGCGCTGCCCCCCGACCGTCACCGGCCAATAGCGGATCACGGCGGCCAGAATGCCATCTTCGCGCAGCGTCAGGCAGAGCGGCGCGACCTTGGCTACACCTTCGCGCAGCCGGTAGGAGGAAAGCGCCGTGCGCCCCGGCGCAAAGCAGAGATCGTAAAGCGCCTCCACCTCCCACCAGTCCGCCTCGGTCTCTTCCTCGAGCTGATACATCCGGCGCGCCCCCGATTCACCTTCATCACGCGCCTAGCACGCGCTAGGCTCGTGTTCAAACCTCATGGAGCGCGAATGTTCTATCGACCTGCCGATGGCCACCCCCTGCCACATAACCCGTTCAACGCAATCGTCGCCCCGCGCCCCATTGCCTGGATCGGCACGCGCGGCGCCCTGGGTGACAACCTCGCCCCCTACTCGTTTTTCAACGCCGTGGCCTATACCCCGCCGCAGGTCGTCTTCGGCTCGACTTCGGCAAAGGCCGACCGGGACGGAACGAAAGACACGCTTTCGCAAATCCGCGAGGGCGGGGTGTTCTCGATCAACCTTGTCGCGCCCGAAGACCTCGCCGCGATGAACGCAAGCTCTGCCCCGCTGCCGGCGGGCGCCGATGAGTTCATCCATGCCGGCGTTGCCAAGGCCGAGTGCGAAACCATCGACTGCCCGCGCGTGGCGACGGCGCCCGCGACGCTCGAATGCAGGCTGGTGCAGGTCATCACGCTTTTGGGGGAGGCGAATTTCCTGGTCCATGGCGAAGTCACCGGCATCCATATCCGCCCCGACTGCCTGAAAGACGGCCGCTTTGAGCCGCCCGCCCGGCTGACCCGGCTGGGCTATCGCGATTATGCGCTGATCGAGCAGCTCTTTACCCTCGACCGCCCGCCTGGCGGCTGATCGCGCCGGGGGCCTTGCCCCCGGACCCCCAGAGTATTTGCAGCTCGATGAAAGCCACGATCTTTCACTGAGCCCTAAATACTCCGGGGGAGGCTGCCGGAGGCAGACGGGGGCGGAGCCCCTAACGCCTGCGCCGCGCGAGCGTGTAGAGGCCCGAGGCGATGATCAGCAGCGACCCCGCGATCGTGGCCGTGTCGATGCTTTCGTGAAAAACGATGACGCCGAGCGCCACGCCAAAGATCAGCCGCGTGTAGCGGAAGGGGGTGACCACCGAGACCTCGCCGATCCGCATCGCCGAGGTCAGCGCCCAATAGGCGGTAACGCCGACGCAGGTGGCCAGCGCAATCAGCCCGAGCGTTTCGAGGCTCGGGATCTTGGCGCCCCCCGTTGCAATCAGGATGATGGCGCCCGCCGGGATCAGCGCGGCGAAGCCATGCAGGCCGAGCTGAAAATTCGACAGCACCCGCGGCGCCGCGCGGGTTGCAAGGTCGCGCCCGGCGAAGCCCAGCAGCCCCAGCACCGTCCAGAGCGCGGCGGGCGAAAACCCCGCCACGCCCGGGCGCAGCACGATCAGCACGCCCATAAACCCGACGCCGATCGCCGCCCAGCGGGCCCGGCCCACGCGTTCCTTGAAGATCAGCGCCGCACCTACCACGACGACCAGCGGCGTCGCCTGCAAGATCGCCGAGGCGTTCGACAGAGGCGTCAGTGCGATCCCAAGCGTGTAGCCCAGCCGCCCCACCACCTCGAGCCCGGCCTTGGCAAGCAGGGGCCGTGACAGCATCGCCGGATGCACCAGCCGCTGGCGCCGCGATGCGGTCAGCAGGGCAAAGCCGATCAGCCCGCCGAAGCCGAAGATCATCAGCACCTCGCCCACCGGCAGGCTTTGCGCGGCGCGCTTCAGCCACATGTCTTCCAGCGCGAAAAGCGCCATCGCCAAGACCATCAACAGCGCCCCGCGCAGGTTTTCCATTTGCTGCCCCTCCGGCCCCGTTCCGCGCGACTATGCGGGGAAAGCGCGGAAATGAATATGCCCTTTTCAGCAGAGCGGGCCGGGCCTAAGCTCGCCCCGAAGCAGAAACGGAGAGGGCGATGGAACGGATGATCGGGGTGATCGGCGGCTCGGGGGTCTATCAGATCGACGGGCTGGAAGAGGCGGAATGGGTCGATGTGGAAACCCCCTTCGGCGCGCCCTCAGACCAGATCCTGACCGGGCGCCTGAATGGGCGGCAGATCGCCTTTCTGCCGCGTCACGGGCGGGGCCATGTGCACACGCCCTCGACCGTGCCGTACCGCGCGAATATCTTCGCGATGAAGGAGCTTGGCGTGACCGACCTTGTCGCGGTCTCGGCGGTGGGCTCGCTGAAAGAGGCCTATGCGCCGGGCGATTTCCTGATCGTCGATCAATATATCGACCGCACCTTCGCGCGCGAGAAAACCTTTTTTGGTCCAGGGCTTGTGGGCCATGTGCCGTTTGCGCACCCGACCTGCGCGCAGCTCTCTGCGCTATGCGCCGAGGCCGCGCGCGGCACCGGCACTGCGGTGCATGAAGGCGGCACCTATGTCGCGATGGAGGGGCCGCAATTCTCGACGCTGGCCGAGAGCCGGCTCTATCGCAGCTGGGGCGCGGATGTGATCGGCATGACCGGCATGCCCGAGGCCAAGCTCGCCCGCGAGGCCGAATTGTGCTATGCTTGCGTGGCGATGATTACCGATTACGATTGCTGGCATCCCGATCACGATGCGGTCGACGTGGCGCAGGTCGTCGCCACGGCGATGAAGAATGCCGACAAGGCGCGCGCGCTGGTCGCGGCCCTGCCCGAGCTTTTGGCGGCATCGAAGGGCTGCGACGAGGGCTGCGGCCAGGCGCTGGACGGCGCGATCATGACCGCGCCGGCGAAACGCGATCCCGCGATGATCGAAAAACTGCAAACTGTCATGGGGCGTGTCTTGTGAAAGTCCTGATCCTCGGCGCGGACGGCTTCATCGGCCGCCATATCGCCTTTGGCCTGCGCGCCGAGGGGGCCGAGGTGATCGCCTGCGCGCGCCGCCCCGAGGCGCTGCGCGAGATGGGCTTTGAGGTGCTTGCCGCCGATCTGAGCGACCCCGCCACGCATGAGCCGGGTTTCTGGCGCGCTGCGCTGGAGGGGGGCGTGCATCTGGTGAATTGCGCGGGCCTGCTGACCGGGGCTGACGAGGCCTTCGAGGCGGTGCATGTCACCGCGCCCAAGGCCGCGCTGGCGGCGCTGGATGGCGGGCGGATGGTGCAGATTTCGGCGGTGGGGATCGACAGCGCCGAGACCGGCTTTGCCCGCTGGCGACGCAAGGCCGAAGCGGCACTCGCCTCGGAGGTGGTGACGTTCCTGCGCCCCGGTCTGGTCGTCGGCGAAACCTCTTACGGTGGCTCGTCGCTGGTGCGCGCCTTCGCGGCCCTACCCTTTGTGCAACCTGTCGTGGGCGATGGGCGCCAGCCCTTCAACCCGATCCATGCCGCGGACCTTGCGCAGGTCGTGGCCGAATGCCTGCGCGCGCCGCCCGGCCCCGGCCCCTTCGAGATCGGCGGCCCCGAGACCCTGTCGCAGGCCGAACTGAGCGCGGCCTATCGGCGTTGGCTGGGGCGCAGCCCGGCGCGGGTGCTGCGCCTGCCGCTGGGGCTGGCGCGCCGTATCGGACAACTGGGCGAAGCGCTGAAACTCGGGCCGATTTCCCGTGCCGGGGTCGATCAGCTCGAAGCGGGTGTCACCGCGAATTCGACCGCATTGCTCGAACATATCCGCACCCGCCCGCGCGGGATTTCCGAGGCCCTGCGCATCCGCCCCGCCGGCACGCAAGACCTCTGGCAGGCGCGGCTTTACCTGCTCAAGCCGCTGATCCGCATCACCATGGCGCTGCTCTGGATCGGCGCGGCGATCGGTGCATTTCTCTCGCCCGATGCGTCGGTCGCTGCGCTCATGCCCGGGCGTCCCGAAGGGCTCGCGCTGTTCGCCATGCGCGGCGGCGGGATGATCGAGCTGGTGCTGGGGCTCGCGCTCCTCGCGCATTGGAGCCCACGTCTGACCGCCATCGCGCAGATCGCCTGGATCGCGCTCGCGGTGATCGGGCTTGGCCTGTTGGCACCGGGGCTCTGGCTCTTGCCGATGGGCGGGCTGGTCAAGATGTTGCCCGTGCTTCTTCTGGCGCTGGTGCACCTGGCGCTTCTGGATGAGCGCTAGTTGCGACCTTGCGGCACAGCCCCTTGCCAGCGCCCCCGCCTTTCCGGCACAAGCAAGACGCCCGTCCACATGCCTTCGGAGACCCTTCGCATGAAAACCGTCAAGGATTACATCCGCACCATCGCCGACTTCCCGCATGAAGGGATCATGTTTCGCGATGTGACCACGCTGTTTGCCGATCCGCGCGGGTTTCGCATGGCGATCGACCAGATGCTGCACCCCTGGGCGGGCCAGCAGATCGACAAGATCGTCGGCCTCGAGGCGCGCGGTTTCATTCTGGGCGGCGCGATTGCGCATCAGCTCTCGAAGGGCTTCGTGCCGATCCGCAAGAAGGGGAAGCTGCCCGGGCAGACCATTTCGCAGGCCTACAAGCTCGAATATGGCGAAGCGGTGATGGAGATGCACGAAGACGCGATAGCCCCCGGGGAAAAGGTGCTGATCGTCGATGACTTGCTGGCCACGGGCGGCACCTGCGAGGCGGGGATCAAGCTGATCGAGCGGCTCGGCGGCGAGATCGTCGGATGCTCGTTCATCGTCGACCTGCCCGAGCTGGGCGGGCGCAAGCTGTTGGAAACCCTCGGGATGAACGTCAGCGTTCTGTGCGAATTCGAGGGCGCCTGAACCGGGCTTAACCCTTTTGCAAGACGACTCGGGCTAGGCTGAGCAGGCCTGATGGTTCGGCTGCTTGCAACACACGTGAACCACATGCAAAGCGCCCTGCCCCCGCGGCGGGGCGCTTTTCATTCACGCAACACCGCGCCCGGGTTCAGGATACCGCGCGGGTCCAACGCCGCCTTGATCGCGCGCATCATCGCCAGCTTGGCGGGGTCTTCGTAGCGCTCGAGGTCTTCGGCCTTCAGCCGCCCGACGCCATGCTCGGCGGAAACAGACCCGTCATAGGCCCCCGCCACCAGATCATGCACCGCCCGCTTGATCGCCTCGCGGCTCTGCAGATAATCCTCGCGCCGCTTGCCCGGCGCCGGGAAGACGTTGAAATGCAGGTTGCCGTCGCCGACATGGCCAAAACAGTTGATGCGGTAATCCCCCATCTCCGCCAGCATCGCCCGCGCCGTCTCGATGAAATCCGGGATCTCCGCCACCGGCACCGAAATGTCATGGCTCGAGATCGCCCCGATCCGGCGGTTCGCCAGCGGCAGGCTTTCGCGCAGCGTCCAGAAGGCAAGGCGCTGCGTCTCGGATTGCGCGATTACCGCGTCCAGCACCAGCTCGCCCGCCGCCTCGAAGAGATCGGCAAAGGCCTCTTCGGCCTCCATACCCATCGGCAGGCCCAGTTCGATCAGCACCATCCACTCGGGGTCTTCGGCAAAGGGAAACTGCACCTCGGGGCCGACCTCGCGCAGGAAGGACAACCCCTGCCGCGCGATCAACTCGAAGGCGGAGACACAACCCGCCAGCCGCCCCTGCGCCAGCTCCAAAAGCGCCACCGCCGCCGCGGGCGAAGGCACCGCGAAAAACGCCGTGCCTTCCTCGGCCGGGGGCTCGACAAGGCGCAGGCTTGCGGCCGTGATCACCCCGAGCGTCCCCTCCGAGCCGATCATCAGGTCGCGCAGGTCATAGCCGGTGTTGTCCTTGCGCAGCTGGCGCAGCCCGTGCCAGATCGTGCCATCCGCCAGCACCACCTCGAGCCCGAGGCACAGCGCGCGCGCATTGCCATAGCGCAGCACGTTCACGCCTCCCGCATTGGTCGCAAGGCAGCCGCCGATCTGCGCGCTGCCCTGACTGGCCAGCCCCAGCGGAAACCGCCGCCCCGCCGCCTCGGCCCAATCGCGCACCTGTTGCAGGCTCGCGCCCGCCTCGACCACCATCGACTGACCATCACGCGACCGTAGCCCCGCCATCCGTTCGAGCGACAGGATCAGGGGCGCGCCTACTTCGGTCACCTGACCGCCGACAAGCCCGGTGCCCCCGCCGAGCGGCACCACCGCCACGCCCTCGGCATGGCAGGCGCGCAGCACGCCCGAGACCGCCTCGACCGAAGCTGGCTTGGCCAGCAGCGCGCCGACCCCGCGAAACCGCCCGCGCGGCTCCTCCAGATGGCGCGGCTCGGGCGTACCCAGCCACAACCCCGGCATCGCCGCGCGCAGCTGCGCCTCGAACACCGTATCCGCTGCTCGCATCGTCATCGCTTTCATCGAGCTCCCAGTACTCCGGGGGTGAGGGCCGCAAGGCCCGAGGGGGCAGCGCCCCCTAGCCCACATCCGTCCGGCCGCGCCGGTCATAGCGCAGATTGGCGTAAAGCACGTGGTTGCGCCAGCGCCCGTTGATCTGCAGGTAGGATTGCGCGACGCCCTCGTATTTGAAGCCGACCTTCTCCAACACCCCGCGCGAGGCGGCATTTTCAGGCAGGCAGGCGGCCTCTAGGCGGCTCAGGTCCAGCACGCCGAAGGCATAATCCACCACCGCCTGCAGCGCCTCGCGCATATAGCCTTGCCGGGCATAGCGCGCGCCCACCCAATAGCCGAGCGTCGCCGCCTGCGCCGGTCCGCGCCGGATATTGTCGAGCGTGATCGCCCCCAGCACCCGCGCATCTTGCTGCCGGATCAGGAAAAACGGCACCGCCGTGCCCGCGCTCTCGGCGCGCTGCGCCCAATAGACCCGGTTGGTGAAGGACTTGCGGCCAAGGTGATCGGCCGACCAGGCCGGCTCCCAGGGCGTCAAAAACGCCTGACTTTCCTCGCGCAGCCGCGCCCAGTCGGTGTAATCGGAATGCATCGGCAGGCGCAGCAGCATCCGCGCTGTCTCGATCTTGGGCCTGCGACGACGCGAGAGCATCAGACCGAGAGCCTCCCGCGCAACGCCTCCAGATCGGGGGCGGCCTGCACCGGCCCATAAAGCGCCAGCGCCGCATGCCCCTGCCCCGCCAGCCGCGCGGCATAGTCGCGCACGGCATCGCGGCTGACCGCGTCGATCTTCTCCGAGGCCTCATCAAGGCCCGGCACACGCCCCCAGATCGCGAGGTTCCGCGCCATCCGCTCGGCCCGCGACGAGGCGCTTTCGAGCCCCATCAACAGCCCCGCCTTCATCTGCGTGCGGGCGCGGGCAACCTCGGCCTCGCTCATGTCCTCGGCCGAGCGTTTAAGCTCGTCGATGGTCAGGTTGCACAGCTCGGCCACCTCTTCGCCCGAGGTGCCCGCATAGATCGTCAGCATCCCGGTATCGGCATAGGCCGAGGCCTGCGCGAAGATCGTGTAGCACAGCCCGCGCTCTTCGCGGATCTTCTGGAACAGCCGCGAAGACATGCCGCCCCCCAGCGCCGTGGTAAAAACCTGCGCGGTGTAAAGATCGGGGCAGCGGTAGTTCGGCCCTTCGAAGGCGAGCGCGACATGCGCCTGCTCAAGGCTCTTTTCCTCGCGCCGCTCGCGGCCCAGCCAGCGCGCGGGTTCCGCCACGGGGGCCGCGACGGGCGCCAGATGCCCGAACAGCGCCTCGGCCTGTTTCACCACCGCATCATGATCGACGGCCCCTGCCGCGGACAGGATCATCCGGTTCGGCGCGTAATGCTCGGCAACGAACCCCGAAAGATCGGCGCGACCAAAGCCCGAGACCTTCTCGGCGGGGCCAAGGATGGTGCGGCCCATCGCCTGATCGGGATAGGCGGCCTCTTGCAGCCAGTCGAAAATGATATCGTCGGGCGTGTCGTGCGACTGGCCGATTTCCTGCAAGATCACGTGGCGCTCGACCTCGATCTCGCGCGGGTCGAACACCGGGTTCAGCACGATGTCGGCGATCACATCGAGCGCCAGCGGCAGGTCGCCGCCCAGCACGCGGACGTAATAGGCCGTCATCTCGCGCGAGGTATAGGCGTTGATATAGCCGCCCACATCCTCGATCGCCTCGGCGATCTGCAGCGCCGAGCGGGTCTGCGTGCCCTTGAAGGCCATGTGCTCAAGAAAATGCGCGATGCCGTTCTGCTCGGGGCGCTCGCTGCGCCCGCCAGCCGTCACCCAGACACCGATCGAGGCCGAGGCAAGCCCCGGCATCGCCTCGGTCACGACACGCAAGCCATTCGGCAGTTCGGTCAGCTCGATCACTTGCGGCGACGCTCCCGGATCAGGGTTTCCAGCGCGGCAAGGTCGTTGGGCACGCGAGTCACACGCTCGGGGCGGTCGAACAGGTCGGCCATGCGCGGCGGCAGCGGCGGGCGAATGCCGGTCGCGGCCTCGACAGCGTCGGGGAATTTCGCGGGATGCGCGGTCGAAAGCGTGACCATCGGCACCTCGGGCTGCCGCGCCAGCGCCGCTTCGGCCACGCCGACGCCCACGGCGGTGTGCGGGCAGATCAGCTCGCCGGTTTCCGCCAGCGTGCGCGCGATCACGCCCGAAGTCCCTGCCTCATCGACAGACCCCGAATCGTAGTTCTGCAGCAAGGCCGCCATCGCGTTCTCGGAGACGGTAAAGCTGCCCGCCTCGGACAGCTCGCCCATCAGCGCGGTGATCGCGGCACCGTCCTTGCCATAGGCCCAGAACAGCGCGCGCTCGAAATTCGAGCTGACCTCAATATCCATCGAGGGGCTGATCGAGGGTTTCACGCCGCGTTTCGCATAGGCGCCCTGCTTGATGCAGCGGTCCAGAATGTCGTTCTGGTTGGTGGCGATCACCAGACGCTCGACCGGCAGGCCCATTTCCTTGGCGAGGAAGCCGGCAAAGATGTCACCGAAATTGCCGGTGGGCACGGTGAAGCTGATCTTGCGATGCGGCGCGCCAAGCGCCACGGCGGCGGTGAAGTAATAGACGATCTGCGCCAGCACGCGGGCGAAGTTGATCGAGTTCACGCCCGCCAGACCAACCTCGTCGCGGAAGGTGAAATCGTTGAACATGTCCTTGAGCTTGCCCTGGCAATCGTCGAAATCGCCTTCGAGCGCGAGCGCGTGGACATTGACCTCGGAGGGCGTGGTCATCTGGCGGCGCTGCACTTCCGAAACCCGGCCATGCGGGAACAGAATGAACACATCGACATTGTCGAGGCCGCGGAAGGCCTCGATCGCGGCCGAGCCGGTGTCGCCCGAGGTGGCGCCGACGATGGTGATCTTCTTGCCGTCCCGCGCCAGAGCGATCTGGAACAGCTGCCCGATCACCTGCATCGCGAAATCCTTGAACGCGAGCGTGGGGCCGTGGAACAGTTCGAGCAGGAAATGGTTGGGCGCGAGCTGCACCATCGGCGCGCGCGCGGCATGGCCAAAGCCCGCATAGGCGCGTGCGATCGCGCCGCGCAGCTCCTCTTCCGAGAAGCTTTCACCGCAGAACGGGCGCATCACGCGGTAGGCGACCTCTTCGTAGCTCTGGCCCGCGAGCGCGGCGATCTCGTCGGGGGTGAATTGCGGCACGGTCTCGGGGACGTAAAGGCCGCCGTCGCGGGCCAGCCCCGTCATCATCGCTTCCGAGAAGGTCAGGACGGGGGCGGTCCCCCGGGTCGAGATATAGCGCATGGGTATCCTCAGATCTGTTGCCGCCTGATACGCCACAAAAGCGCCAATGTCATTACCGCCCAGACCAGCGCCAGCGAAAACCATGTAATCGCGTAATTGAGGTGGTCATTGGGGATGCCGGTGATCGCGATCGGCTGCGGCGTGACGCCCTGGGTATCGCCCTCGATGCGGGCGGCGACGATCAGGATCGGCTCGGTGCCCATGTGGGCGGCGATGGCGGGCACGTCGCGGGCAAAATGGATGCCGGTCTTGGGATCGGGCGGCGGGGTGAAGCTGTCGGCCTCTTCGGGCCAGTGCAGGTTGCCCGTGACGATCATCGCGGTGGCGGGGCGGTCGCCCATGCGGGTGGCCTCGGGGAGGAAGCCGCGATCGACGAGCACGCGGCGGCCCTCGCCGGTCTCGAAGGCCGAAATCACCTGATAGCCCGCGCCCACGCCCTTTTGCCCCGACAAGACCAGAACCTCTTGCCCGGTGGTCGCGCCGACCAGCACGACAGGCGTGTATTTCAGCTCGCGCGTGTCGGTGCCTTCGGGCGGCAATTCGACCGGCGCACCCGAAATCCGCGCCTCAATCTCATCCAGCATGGCGCGTTTCCACTCCAGCCGGTCAAGCTGCCAGAAGCCGAGCCAGAGCAGGATCGCGCAGCCGCCAATGCCGAGGATCAGGGGAAACAGGTAACGGGTCATCGGGCCTCCGAAAAAAGATCGGCGCGAGGGTCACCCCCCGCGCCGGTTCGCGCGTTTGCCTTGGCGGGGGCGCGTTACGCGCTGCCCCAGATATAGATCGAAGCAAAGAGGAACAGCCAGACCACATCGACGAAGTGCCAGTACCAGGCGGCGGCCTCGAACCCGATGTGATTTTCCTGGGTCATCTGGCCCTTCAGGATGCGGATCAGGCAGATCAGCAGGAAGATCGTGCCAATGATCACGTGCAGACCGTGGAAGCCCGTCGCCATGAAGAAGTTGGCGCCATAGATGTTGCCGGCAAAGCCGAATTGCGCGTGGCTGTATTCATAGACCTGGAAGCAGGTGAACAGCGCGCCCAGCATCACCGTCAGGATCAGGCCGTTCTTGACGTCCTGGCGGTTGTTCTCATGGACCAGCGCGTGGTGCGCCCAGGTCAGGGTAACGCCCGACAGAAGCAGGATCACGGTGTTGATCAGCGGCAGGTGCCAGGGGTCGAAGGTCTCGATGCCAGCAGGCGGCCACTGGCCATCGACGGCCGGGCTGAGCGGGCCCATCGGGTACATGGCGTGCTTGAAGAAGCTCCAGAACCAGGCCGAGAAGAACATCACCTCGGACATGATGAACAGGATGAAGCCATAGCGCAGGCCGATGCGCACGACCGGCGTATGGTCGCCCGTCTCGCCTTCATGCACCACGTCCGACCACCAGCCGTACATGCAGTAGAGCACCACCAGAAGCCCGGCGAAGAAGATCATCGGGGTGACGTCCTGCATCCACATCACCGCCCCGAAGAGCATGACGAAGGCGCCGACGGCACTCAGCATGGGCCAGATGGACGGCGCGAGGATATGATAGTCGTGGTTCTTTGCGTGTGCCATTTTCCAGTCCCTGTTGGCCTCAGTTGACACTCACCCGCGCAGGCGTGGCCAAGGCGGCCTGCTGTTCGGGCAAATCGGTTTCGAAGAAGGTGTAAGACAACGTGATCTGCCGGATATGGCCGGCATCGCGGTCGGTGACGATTTCGGGATCGACGAAGAAGCTGACGGGCATTTCCACCCGCTCGCCCGGCGCGAGCACCTGCTCGGTGAAGCAGAAGCACTCGATCTTGTCGAAGAAGCCCCCCGCCAGATCCGGCGAGACATTGTAGCTGGCCGTGCCCGCGATCGGGCGATCGGTCGGATTGTAGGCCTCGTAATAGGCCAGCCCGGTTTCCCCGATCCGCAGCTTCATCTCGTTCTGCATCGGGCGGAATTCCCAGGGCATGTCGCGTTCCTTGTTCGCGACGAAGCGCACGGTGACGGTCTCGTCGAGGATCACGTCCGAACCCGCCTCAGCCACCTGCGTGGTGCCGGCAAAGCCCGTGGTGCGGCAGAACCAGTCATAGAAGGGCACCGCCGCCCATGCGCCCGCGCCCATGATCAGGATCACCCCGATCAGGCGGATAACGATGCGCTTGTTGGCGGCGTCGTTGCTCATTGCTTGGGCGCCTCCGCCGGCAGGAGCGTGACGCGCGGCTGGTGATCGAAGGCCTCGAGCGTGCTGCCGGTCTTGGCCTTGACGATGGTCAGGCCGAACACCAGCGCCGCAAAGGCCACCAGCACGAAGCCCAGCCCCATGTTGCGCGAGAAACGCGCGCGATGCATGTCGCTGTCGCGGGTGATCGCCATGTTACCAGCCTCCAAGTTCGAAATATTTCAGCCCGGCCTCGGCCAAAAGCGCCGCGAAATGGCCGAAGAGATACAGCAGCGAAAAGTAGAAGAAACGTTTCTCGCGCGCATAGCGGTCGTCGAGCGCCACCTCTTCGTCGCGGCGCCACAGCCCCACCGCGCCCTTGATGAACAACGCGTTCAGCGCCAGCGCGACGGCCAGGTAGACCGGCCCCCCGATCGAGGTGAACGCCGTGCCGATCGCCACCGGCGCCAGCACCAGCGTGTAGATCAGGATCTGCAGGCGGGTGACGCGGCGGCCATGGGTGACCGTCAGCATCGGCACGCCTGCGTTGGAGTAATCCTCTTTCATGAACAGCGCGAGCGACCAGAAATGCGGCGGCGTCCAGAGGAAGATGATCGCGAACATGGCGATCGATTCGAGGCTGATCGAGCCGGTGGCAACCGCCCAGCCGATCATCGGCGGGAAGGCCCCCGCGGCGCCGCCGATCACGATGTTCTGCGGCGTCGAACGCTTGAGCCACATCGTGTAGACCACGGCATAGAAGAAGATGGTGAAGGCGAGGAAGAGCCCCGAGAACAGGTTCGAGGCCAGCGCCAGCATGACGCAGGAAATCCCCGCCAGCGCGAGGCCGAAGCCCAGCGCCTCGCCCTCGGTGATCCGGCCTGCGGGAATCGGGCGGCCCTTGGTGCGGCGCATCACGCGGTCGATATCGGCGTCATACCACATGTTCAGCGCGCCCGAGGCACCACCGCCCAGCGCGATGAACAGGATCGCGGTGAAGGCGACGAACGGATGCACCGGCACCGGCGCGACCACCAGCCCGACAAAGGCGGTGAACACGACCAGCGACATCACGCGGGGCTTCAGCAGGGCGACGAAATCGCCGAACTGGGCCTCGTTCTGCCGTTCGAGATAGCTGATGTCGCTCATCGCGCGCCCTCCCCGGCCGGCCTCAGTTCGAGGCCAGCTTCAGGCTCGGCTTGCCCGAGGCGTCGGCAACGATCTCTTCGCCCGAGGGGAAGCCCGCCTTGGCACGCTCGAGCCACAGGGCATAGGTCTCTTCCGAAACCACTTTGACCACGATCGGCATGTAGGCATGGTTGATGCCGCACAGTTCCGAGCACTGGCCGAAATAGACGCCCTCTTTCTCGGTGTTGAACCAGAGCTGCGCGGTGCGGCCCGGAACGGCGTCCTGCTTCACGGCGAAGGCGGGAATGGTCCAGCTGTGGATCACATCGGCGGCAGTGACGTTGATCACTACGGTCTTGCCGACCGGCAGCACCACGGCATTGTCCGCCGCCAGCAGGTATTCGTCGGGCGCATAGCCATGCGCGGCCAGTTCCTCGCGGGGCAGCATCAGCGCGTCGAAGGCGATGTCTTCGTCGGCATATTCATAGCCCCAGTACCACTGGTAGCCGATCGCCTTCAGCGTGATGTCGGCCTCGGGCATCTCTTGCTGACGCGCCAGCGTCGGCAGCGAGTAGGACCCCACCACGATCAGGATCAGGATCGGAATGATCGTCCAGGCCAGTTCGAGCGGCTGGTTGTGCGTGAACCGCGCCGGAACCTTGTTGGCCCGCTTGTTGTAGCGCACCATCACATAGACCAGCAGCACGACCACGAAGATCGTGATCACGGTGATGATGTTGAGCAGCATGCCGTCCAGCCATTGCTGGCTGTGGGCCAGTTCGGACGACGCCGGCTGGAAGCCGAGCGCGCCATCTTTCGGCTTACCGATGACCGGCAGCCCCTTGATCATGTCCTGAGCCAAAGCCTCACCGGCAATCAGAGCCGATGCAGAAGCGGCCGCAAAAATGCGGCTGAGTTTCGCGAAGCGCATTCTCATATTTCCCGTTCCCTGTAGGCGGCTCTCCCTGCCGCCGCACCCGCGCCCTGGCGCTTCCCTTCGCCCGGACGGAATGTCTATATGTATTTTGAAAACACATTAGGAATGGCCGGGCAAGCAAAAGGTGCGACATTCTGTCACTTTTTGCCAAAGCCCCCACAACAGCCGGGATAACCACATGAGCGAAAGCCGCTTTCAACCGTTCGAAACCCAGCTCGATCAAGAGGCCGCGCTGGCGCATCTGCGTGTGGCCACGGCGGGGGCGGAGGATGGCGAGCTGTTCCTCGAACGCCGCCGTTCCGAGGCCTTGGTCTTCGACGATGGCCGGATCAAGACCGCCTCTTACGATGCCTCCGAGGGATTCGGCCTGCGCGCGGTCAAGGGCGAGGTCGCGGGCTATGCGCATTCGACCGAGATCTCCGAGGCCGCGCTTAAACGCGCCGTCGATACCGCGCGGCTGGCCGTGGGTGACGGTGGCGGCATGATGGCGCCCCCGCCCGCGCGCACCAACCGCCACCTGTATGGCGAGGCCGACCCGATGGGGGATGCGCCCTTTGCCGCGAAAATCGACATCCTGCGCGAGATCGACGCCTATACCCGCGCCCTCGACAAGCGCGTGGTGCAGGTTTCGGCCTCAATCGCCGCCTCGCTGCAAGAGGTGTTCATCCTGCGCCCCGAAGGCGGTCTGGTCTCCGACATCCGGCCGATGGCGCGACTCAATGTCAGCGTGATCGTCGAGGAAAACGGTCGGCGCGAATCCGGCGGTCATGGCGGCGGCGGTCGTTTTGGCCTGACCGGGCTGATCGAGCCCGATTTCTGGCAGCCCGCCGCGCGCGAAGCCCTGCGCATCGCACTGGTGAACCTGCGCGCCGAGCCCGCGCCTGCGGGCGAATTCGACGTGGTTCTGGGCCCGGGCTGGCCCGGCGTGCTCTTGCACGAGGCGGTCGGTCACGGGCTCGAAGGCGATTTCAACCGCAAGAAATCCTCGGCCTTCGCCGGGCTGATGGGCCAGCAGGTCGCGGCCAAGGGCGTGACGGTGCTGGATGACGGCACCATCCCCGACCGTCGCGGTTCGATCACCGTCGATGACGAGGGCACCCCCTCGGGGCGCAATGTGCTGATCGAGGACGGCGTGCTCGTGGGCTATATGCAAGACCGCCAGAACGCGCGGCTGATGGGTGTGGCCCCCACCGGCAACGGGCGGCGCGAAAGCTATGCCCATGCGCCGATGCCGCGAATGACCAACACCTACATGCTCGGCGGCGATGCCGAGCCCGAGGCGATTCTGCGCGACCTCAAGGACGGGATCTATGCCGTGGGCTTCGGCGGCGGACAGGTCGACATCACCAATGGCAAGTTCGTCTTCAACTGCACCGAGGCCTATCGCGTCAAAAACGGCATCGTCGGCGCCCCGATCCGCGGCGCCACCCTGATCGGCGACGGCCCCACCGCGATGCGCAAGATCCGCGCTATCGGCAATGACATGGCGCTGGACCCGGGCATCGGCAATTGCGGCAAGCAGGGCCAATGGGTGCCCGTCGGCGTCGGTCAACCGACCCTGATGATCGGCGGCATCACCATCGGCGGCTCGGCCGCCTGACCGTCCGGTTTCTTCTTGGCCCAATACGCCGGGGGTGAGGGGGCAGCGCCCCCTCTCCTTACGCCATTCGCCTCGCGCGAAAATTCCTCGCATTCGCCCGATTCCGGTAACCTCCTGTTAACGAAGAACAGGGTAAACAGGATGGGCGATTGAGGCGGAGGACCGGATGAAAACAGATTTGTTTTCCCTTCCCACCCCCTTCACCCCACCCACCACGGAAGAAGATGAACTGTCGGTTCTTCGTCTCATTCGCTCGCGCCGCGTGGGGCCGGCCACTTTCAAGCGTTTGATCCATGAACAGGGCTCTGCCCGCGCCGCATTGGCGGCCCTGCCGGAAATCGCCCGCGCCGCAGGCGTGTCCGGTTACGAAATCTGCCCCGAAGGCGTTGCCATGGCCGAGCTGCGCGCGGGCCAGCGCGCGGGGGCGCAACTCTTGTGCTATGGCGGCGCGGGTTATCCGCCCGAGCTGATCGACCTGCCCGATCCGCCCGCGGTGCTTTGGGCCCTGGGCGATCTTTCCCTGCTGCAGAAACCACGCCTCGCGCTGGTGGGCGCGCGCAACGCCTCGTCTCTGGGCGGGCGGATGACGCGGGCCTTGGCGCATGATCTGGGCGCGGCGGGGTATGCGATCGTCTCGGGGCTCGCGCGCGGCATCGACGCGATGGCGCATGAGGCCGCACTTGAAACCGGCACGATCGGCGTGCAGGCGGGCGGGATCGACGTGATCTATCCGCTGGAAAACACGGCTCTGGCCGAGAAGATGGCCACGCGCGGGCTTCGGCTGGCCGAAAATCCGCCCGGCACGCAGCCGCAAGCGCGCCATTTCCCGCAACGCAATCGGATCATCTCGGGGCTGGCGCAGGCGGTGATCGTGGTCGAGGCGGCGCTGCGTTCGGGCAGCCTGATTACCGCGCGCGCGGCCCTCGAACAGGGGCGCGAGGTGATGGCGGTGCCGGGCCACCCGTTCGACGGGCGCGCGGGCGGCTGCAACGCGCTGATCCGAGACGGCGCGCTACTGGTGCGCGGCGCCGAGGATGTTCTGGCAGGTCTGGGCGGGCCGCCCGCTCGCGTTCCGCCCCCTCGCATTCCGCAAGGCGATTCCGCTCCGCCCAAAAGCGCGCCCACCCTACAGCCGCAACATTCCGAGCAACCGCTGGCCCTGCGGTTGCTGTCCCTGCTTGGCCCGAGCCCAAGTACCGAGGACCAGTTGATCCGCGATCTCGGCGCCGACCCGGCGGCGGTTGCGCGGACGCTGCTCGCGCTGGAGCTCGACGGGCAGGTGCAGCGTCACCCCGGAGGGCTGCTGAGCCGATCCTGACCGAGAGGCCTGCGCCCACCGCGCCCGGACCGGAACGCGGCAAAACCGCCAAATCCAGAGCCTCCATTGACTTCGGCGCGCTTCACCCACATGTTCCGCGCCCAAAGCTTTGCCCGATTTGTTGGAAGGAAAGTCATGGCCGTCGTCGTTGTCGAGTCCCCCGCCAAGGCCAAAACCATCAACAAATACCTTGGGTCCGACTACACGGTGCTTGCCTCGTTCGGCCATGTCCGCGACCTGCCGCCCAAGGATGGCTCGGTCGATCCCGAGGACGATTTCGCCATGAAATGGGAAGTCGCGAGCGACTCGAAGAAGCATATCAAGGCAATTACCGACGCGCTGAAGGACGATGACACGCTGATCCTCGCTACCGACCCTGATCGCGAGGGGGAGGCGATTTCGTGGCACCTCGAACAGGCGCTGGAAAAGAAGCTGAAGGGCAAGAACGTCAGCCGCGTGACCTTCAACGCGATCACCAAGACCGCGATCACCGAGGCGATGAAACACCCGCGCAAGGTCGATTCGGCGCTGGTCGAGGCCTATCTGGCGCGCCGCGCGCTCGATTACCTCGTGGGGTTCAACCTCTCGCCGGTGCTCTGGCGCAAGCTGCCAGGCGCGAAATCGGCGGGCCGGGTGCAGTCGGTCTGCCTGCGCCTGATTGTCGAGCGCGAGATGGAGATCGAGGCCTTCCGCGCGCAGGAATACTGGACCGTCACCGCCAAGCTCGAAACCCCGCGCGGGCAGGGCTTTGAGGCGCGGCTCACGGTGCTGGGCGGCAAGAAGCTCGAGAAATTCGACCTCGCCAATGAAACCGCGGCCGAGCTGGCGGTGCATGCGGTGAATTCGCGCGATCTCTTCGTGCAATCGGTCGAGGCCAAGCCCGCCAGCCGCAACCCCTGGGCGCCCTTCATGACCTCGACCTTGCAGCAGGAAGCCAGCCGCAAGTTCGGCATGGGCGCCAAGGCCTGCATGTCGGCGGCGCAGCGGCTCTATGAAGCGGGCTACATCACCTACATGCGAACCGACGGCATCGACATGGCGCCCGAGGCGGTGATGGCCGCGCGCGACGAGATCAAGCGTCGCTTCGGCGAGGATTACGTGCCCGCAAGCCCGCGCATGTACAAGAACAAGGCCAAGAACGCGCAGGAAGCGCACGAATGTATCCGCCCCACCGACATGTCGGCCGGCCCCGAAAAGCTAAAGCTCGCCGATGACCAGTGGAAGCTTTACGACCTGATCTGGAAGCGCACCATCGCCAGCCAGATGGCCGCCGCGCGGATGGAGCGCACCGTGGTCGACATCGCCTCGAAAGACGGCGAGGTCGTGCTGCGCGCGAATGGTCAAGTGGTGACGTTTGACGGCTTCCTGAAGGTCTACGACCAGGGCCGCGACGATGATGAGGGCGAGGATGGCGCGCGCCTGCCGCAGCTGATGCAGGGCGAGGGCGCCAAGAAGAACACCGTCACCCCCGAGCAGCATTTCACCCAGCCGCCGCCGCACTACACCGAGGCGACGCTGGTCAAGCGCATGGAAGAACTGGGGATCGGGCGCCCCTCGACCTATGCCTCGATCGTCACCACGATCCAGGACCGCGGCTATGTCCGCAAAGACAAGAACCGGCTGTTCCCCGAAGATACCGGGCGGCTGGTGACGGCCTTCCTGAGCAATTATTTCCGCCGCTACGTGGAATATGATTTCACCGCCGATCTTGAGGATCAGCTCGATGACATCTCGGCGGGCGATCGCGATTACAAGGATGTGCTGGCGCGCTTCTGGCGCGATTTCTCGGCCGCCCTGGGCGAAACCGCCGATCTGCGCATCGGCGAGGTGCTGGAAAAGATCGACGAGGTTCTCGGCCCGCATCTCTATCCGCCGCGCGCCGATGGTGGCGATCCGCGCGAATGCCCGTCCTGCCATGCCGGGCGGCTGAGCCTGAAAACGGCGCGCTCGGGCGGGGCCTTTATCGGCTGCTCGAATTATCCCGAATGCCGGTTCACCCGCCCGCTTTCCGCCCCCGATGGCGACAGCGAGACCGCCGCGCTCGATGGCAAGGTGCTGGGCGAGCAGGAGGGCGAGGCGATCACGCTGCGCATCGGCCGCTTTGGCCCCTATGTGCAGAAGGGCGAGGCAACCGCCGAGGTGCCGAAACCGCCGCGCGCCTCGCTGCCCAAGGGCTGGGCGCCCGAGGCGCTGGATCTTGACCGTGCGCTGCAACTGCTGAGCCTGCCGCGCGTGATCGGGCCGCATCCCGAGGATGGCGCGCAGGTTGAAACCAATCTCGGTCGCTTCGGGCCCTATGTGAAGTGGAACAAGACCTACGCCAACCTGCCCGACGCCGAAGAGGTGTTCACCATCGGCATGAATCGCGCGGTCGAGCTCTTGGCGCAGAAACTGGCGCGCGGCCCGGGGCGGGGCGCTGCCGCGCAACCGCTGAAAGAGCTGGGCGAGCACCCCGATGGTGGCCCCGTGCAGGTGATGCCCGGCCGCTATGGGCCCTATGTGAAATGGGCCAAGGTCAACGCGACGCTGCCCAAGGATGTGGCCCCCGAAGAGGTCACGCTGGAGCAGGCGCTGGAGCTGATCGCAGCCAAGGCCTCGAAGGGCGGCAAGAAGGCCGCGCCGAAAAAAGCCGCAGCCAAGAAGCCGGCCGCCAAGAAACCCGCGGCGAAAAAGGCCGCGCCCAAAACCACGGCAAAGAAAGCTGCGGCAAAGGCGCCCAAGGCCGAAAAATAACGGGTTAGCGGCCCCGCGCGCCATCGCGGGGCTTGCTTTATCGGTTCCGCCGCGTAACGTGATGCGCCGATGCCGCATCGCGGCGATTGACAGGGCGCCCCCGGCCCGACAGAATTAATTGAACAAGCGTTCAGTGGAGGAAGAACATGAACAAGGTTTATCCGTCGGCGTCTTCGGCCCTTGAGGGTCTGTTGCGCGACGGCATGCTGATTGCGGCGGGGGGCTTTGGCCTCTGCGGCATCCCCGAGCTTCTGATCGACGCAGTCGTGGAAAGCGGCGTCAAGGATCTGACCATTGCCTCGAACAACTGCGGCGTGGACGGGTTCGGCCTTGGCAAGCTGCTCGACACCAAGCAGATCAAAAAGATGATGTCGTCCTACGTGGGCGAGAACGCGGAATTCATGCGTCAGTTCCTCTCGGGCGAGCTTGAGCTGGAATTCAACCCGCAGGGCACGCTGGCCGAGCGCATGCGCGCCGGCGGCGCGGGCATCCCGGGCTTCTACACCAAGACCGGCGTGGGCACCGTGATCGCCGAGGGCAAGGACACCAAGGTCTTCAACGGCCAGGAATACATCATGGAAGAGGGCATCTTCGCCGATCTCTCCATCGTCAAGGCCTGGAAAGCCGACGCCTCGGGCAACGCGATCTTCCGCAAGACCGCGCGCAACTTCAACCCGCCGGCGGCGATGTGCGGCAAGATCTGCGTGATGGAAGTCGAGGAAATCGTGCCGGTGGGCGCGCTTGACCCCGACCACATCCACCTGCCCGGCATCTATGTGCACCGCGTGATCCAGGGCGCGCACGAGAAACGCATCGAACAGCGC
Source organism: Pseudothioclava arenosa (assembly GCF_002358085.1). Classification (GTDB taxonomy): domain Bacteria; phylum Pseudomonadota; class Alphaproteobacteria; order Rhodobacterales; family Rhodobacteraceae; genus Pseudothioclava; species Pseudothioclava arenosa. The sequence continues at coordinate 106,614 of NZ_NTJD01000001.1, read as the reverse complement.
ACCGTGCGCAAGCGGGAGGCCTAATCCATGTGGGATCGCAACCAAATGGCGGCGCGCGCCGCGAAAGAGCTGCAGAACGGCACCTATGTGAACCTCGGCATCGGCATCCCGACGCTGGTTCCGAACTTCATCCCCGAGGGGGTCGAGGTCGTGCTGCAATCGGAAAACGGCATGCTCGGCATGGGCCCCTTCCCCTATGAGGGCGACGAGGACCCGGACCTGATCAACGCCGGTAAGCAGACCATCACCGAACTGCCGGTGACCAGCTATTTCGACAGCGCGCAAAGCTTCGGCATGATCCGCGGCGGCAAGATCGCGATGGCGATCCTGGGCGCGATGGAAGTCGCCGAGAACGGCGACCTGGCGAACTGGATGATCCCGGGCAAGCTGGTCAAGGGCATGGGCGGCGCGATGGACCTCGTCGCCGGCGTCGGACGCGTCGTCGTGGTGATGGATCACACCAACAAGCACGGCGAGTCGAAGGTGCTCAAGGCCTGCACGCTGCCGCTGACCGGCAAGGCGGTGGTCAACCGCATCATCACCAATCTCGGCGTGATGGATGTGGTCGAGGGCGGCCTCAAGCTCGTCGAACTGGCCGATGGCGTCTCCGAAGAAGACTTCCGAGCCGCAACCGAGGCAACCCTGGTCAACTGATCCACCCGATCCCCGAAAGGCCCCGCCACCCGCGCGGGGCCTTTTTTCTTTGGCTTTCATTGAGCCCCAAATACTCCGGGGGAGTCCGCATCAGCGGACGGGGGCAGCGCCCCCAAAATGGCGCGCCATTTCGCGGAAAAACTGTCGCCAATCCCGAAACAAGTCCATAATCTCGCCCAAATCTGTCGCTAGAAACAGACCAATGATGAGCATGAACACCGCCCCCTCTGTCCTTCCGGCCCGTCGGCTGCGCGATTTCGCTCTTTTGGGCGGATTGCTGGCGCTGGTGGGTATCGGCCTTGCGGGGCTCGCGGCGCAGACCGGGTGGGAGGAAAGCTGGGCCCAGGCCTCGCGCCTCGGCCTCTGGCAGATCGGAGCCCTTCTGGGCCTGTCGCTCGTCAATTACCTGTTCCGCGCCGGTCGCTGGCACCTTTTGGCGCGCCGCCTCGGCCTGCAGGTCGGCGCGCTGCAATCGCTGGGCCATTTCCTTGGCGGCTTCGCGATGTCTGTCACGCCCGGCCGCGTCGGAGAGCTTGTGCGCATGCGCTGGCTCAAGCGCGAAACCGGCTGGGCGGTCGAACGCACCGCGCCTCTCGTGCTGATGGATCGCGCCGGAGACCTCGCTGCGATGGCGCTGATCCTTGGTGGCTCGGTCTCGCTCGCGGCGGGCGGTATCGCCGGGGCACTGCCGGTGACGGTGCTGGCCCTTGCCGCCGCGATTGTCGCCACCCGCCCGCGCCTGCTGGCAGCCTGCATCACCTTCGCCCATCGCCTCACCGGCCGTTTTGACCGGCTCTTCGCCCGCGCCCGCCGCGCCGCGCGCACGCTCGCGCGTTTCAGCCACGGGCCGACGCTGGCGTTCAGCCTCGCGCTCGGGCTTCTGGGTTGGACCGCCGAGGGCTATGCCTTCGACCTCTTGCTGAGCTGGATGGGCGCCGACATCGGTCTTGCCAAGGCGATCGCGATTTTTGTCTTTGCCACGCTGGCCGGGGGGCTGACCGGCGCGCCCGGCGGCCTTGGCGGCGCCGAGGCGGCGATGGTCGCGCTCCTGACACTCGAGGGCGTGCCGCTTGAAATCTCGGTGCCCGCCACCGCGATCATCCGCCTCACCACGCTCTGGTTCGCGATCGCGATCGGGCTTGCCGCCTTCCCGCTGGCCGAGCGCCGCTCGCTTCGCAGTCAACAGGTGCGCCCATGATCTGGACCCAGACCGATTACGCCGGATGGGGCCGCGCGCTGCGCGCCTCGGGCGAGGTTGCCCGCCCCGAAAGCCGCGCCGATCTGGCCGCGCTGTCCAATGCGCCCGCGATGGGGATGCGCCGGTCCTACGGGGATGCGGCGCTGAATTCGGGCGGGCGCGCCGTGGACATGAGCCGCTTTGACCGGCTCTTGGGTTTTGACGCCGAAACCGGGCTGCTAGAGGTCGAGGCCGGTGCCCGCATCGGCGATATCGCCACGGCTTTTGCGCCGCGCGGCTGGATGCCCGCCGTGATGCCCGGCACCGGCTTTGCCACGGTCGGCGGCTGCATTGGGCAGGATGTACATGGCAAGAACCACCATAACGCCGGGAGCTTCGGCCAGCATGTGGCCGAGGTCACGCTGCTGCAAAATGGCGTCGAAGCCACCGCCACACCCGGCTCCGCGCTGTTTGAGGCGACGATGGGCGGGCTGGGCCAGACCGGCCTGATCACCTGCGCGACGCTGCAAATGAAACGCTGTAAAGGCGACCTGATGCTGGTCACCGAGCGGCGCGCCAATGACTGGGACGAACATCTCGCGCTCCTCGATGGCTCCACCGCCAGCTACACGGTCGGCTGGATCGACGCGACCGCAAGAGGCGCCGACATGGGCCGCGGCATCGTCGAAGAGGGCGAGAATGGCGCGGGCCTGATGAAACGCCGCCGCGGCGCGCATCGCGTGCCAATGGACGCACCTCATTTCGCACTGGCGAAACCCGTGGTGCGCGCCTTCAACTGGGCCTATTTCCACCGCGTGCCCGCGCATGGCCGCACCCTCGTACGCCCACTCGAGGCGTTCTTTTTCCCGCTCGACAAGATCCACGACTGGAACCGGCTTTACGGCCAGCGCGGATTTCATCAGTTCCAATGCGTCGTGCCCTTGGGCGCGGCCGCCGCGCTCAAGGCGATGCTGGCCGAGATCGCAGGCTCGGGGCTGGCCTCGCCTCTCGCGGTGCTCAAACGCATGGGGCCGGGGCGCGCGGGATACCTGAGTTTCCCGATGGAAGGCTACACGCTCGCCATCGACTTCCCGAACCGCACCGAGGCCCGGGTGCTGATCAAACGGCTCGAGGCGATGACCGCCGAAGCCGGTGGGCGGCTCTATTTCGCCAAGGATTCGCTGGCCGAGGGGGCCGCGATCCGCGCGATGTATCCCGATCTTGAAAAATGGCAGGCCGAGGTGGCCAAGGCCGACCCGCAAGGGGCGCTGGCCACCGACCTCGTGCGCCGCCTTCATCTGAGGACTGCATGACATGAACAGCTGGATCATCCTTGGCGCCACCTCCGGCATGGCCCGCCCCTTCATCCGCCGCCTCGCCGAAAGCGGCGCGCAACTGTTCCTTGCCGGGCGCCGGATGGAGGAACTGGAGGCGCTGGCCGCCGATTGCCGGTTGCGTGGCGCGCCCAAGGCCGAAGTCATGGCCTTCGATGCGCGCGACCCGGCGAATTACGCCGCGCTGATCGACCGTTTCGTGCAGGAAGAGGGCACACTGAACGCCGCCGTCTTTGCCGGCTCGATGCCCGAACAGGCGCAGATCGACGCCACCCCCGAGCTGATCGAGGGCGTGATCGCCGACAGCTTCACCGGCCCCGCCACCTTCCTGCAAATGCTGGTCCCGGAAATGGAGACGCGCGGCGCGGGCACGGTGATGGGCATCGCCTCAGTCGCGGGCGATCGCGGGCGGCTCGGCAATTACGTCTACGGCGCCGCCAAGGCGGCCTTTGCCACCTACCTCTCGGGGCTACGCAACCGCGCCGGGCGCAAGGGCGTCCATGTCATCACCGTAAAGCCCGGCCCCGTCGATACGCCGATGACGCAGGGCATGAAGATGCCCTTCATGACCACCCCGGACGCCGTGGCCGACGACCTGATGCGCGCGATCGAGAAGAAGCGCAACGTCGTCTATACCGCGCGGATCTGGCAGGTGATCATGACGGTGATCCGGCTGATCCCGGAGCCGGTGTTCAAGAAACTCTCGATCTGATTTCACTTTGCGTCAAATATCCCCGCCGGAGGCTCCGACGGCCGCCGCCGGACGCTCCGCGGGGGATATTTTGAGCAAAATGAAGGGGTTTAGCCGCCGAACCACTGAGCCCAGAGGCCTGCGGCCCAGAACATCAGGCTGAGCGTGATCATCAGGATGCCGAGCCCGAGCTTGTCTTTCAGCGCAAAGACGATCGGGTCGTAATCCTGCTTGCCGAACCAGCCCAGCGCGACCATGCGGATCAGCCACCAGCCCATCGGCACCATCGCGAGCCAAAGCAACCATGTGTCGGGGTACAAAACACGGCCCTGATCCGAGACGGAATAGAGAAAGAAAATTACCAGCGCGCCGACGACGCCGATGCCCGCGACATTGAGCAGGTCGCCACGGTCGGCCCGGCCATAACCACGGCCGGGCAGGCGCTCGTCTCCGGTGGCGAGCGTCAGTTCGGTCAGGCGTTTCACGCAGCCGAGCGCAATGAAGACCGGGAAGATGAAGATCAGCATGTAGATCGAGACATCGACCTGCCCCGCCGCTGCGCCGGCGACGACGCGGATCGTGTAGAGCGAGGCCAGCGTCGCGATATCGACCCAGCGCATCCGCTTGAGCTTGAGCGAATAGGCGAGCGACAGGAGCATGTAGAACAGGACGACCCCGAAGAACCCCGGGTTCAGCGCGGCGCCGAGCCCCAGCGCCAGTGTCGCCAGCGCCACAAAGGCCGCCATGCCGACGGGAATCGGGACGTCTCCGCTGGCGAAGGGGCGCTTGAACTTGGTCGGGTGGCGGCGGTCGGCCTCGAGGTCGAGCAGGTCGTTGATGATATAGATCGACGAGGCCGCCGCCGAGAAGGCGACGATGCCCAGCAGGATCGGCACCAGCGTCGCCAGATCGAAGCGATGCGAGGCGATCAGCGGCAAGAGAAGCAGGACGTTCTTCACCCATTGATGCGGGCGCAGCGCCTTGATCAGGCGGCGCAGCGTCCAGCCGCCTTCAAGCTCGACGACAGGCTGGCCTGCGGCGGAAAGCTCCGATGCGGCCTTGGCGTCGCCCACGACATAGGCGGTGTGCGCATGCGGCCAGACCGCGCGATCGGCGGCGGAATCGCCCACATAATCGAACCCGCCCTCGCCGAATTCCGCGACCAGCGTGCGCGCCTTGGCGCCCGCCTTGAGATTGGTTTGCCCATCCGAGGCGAAAACGCGCGGCGACAGGCCCTGCTGTTCGGCCAGCGCGCGCACCTGTGCCTCATCCGAGGCGGAAGCCAGGATCACCTCACGGCCCTCGGCCTTGGCCTCGTCGATCAGCCGCGCCACGCTGGGCGTCACAGGCATCAGGTCAAGGCGCAGCGCAGCGACCCGCGCGATCTCGGCCTTGAGCGCGGCGCGATCCCCCAGATGCGTCAACGCGGCCCCAAGCGTCGCACGGGGCGCCTTGGCCAGCCCCGCCCAGAAGCCCTCGAACAGAAGGTCGGTGCGCAAGAGCGTACCATCCACGTCCAAAACAAGCGGGCGCGCCTGCTGCGCATCGGTCATCTCGGTCATTGCTACCCTTTCACCGCGAAGACGCAGCCGTCGGTCACCAGTTCGGGCGGCGTCAGGCAAAGCCCGCGCGCGACATGCCAGGCGGCAAGAACCTTGGGAACGTAGCCCCGCGTCTCGGCATAGGGCGGCACGCCCCCATTCGATTTCACCGCATTCTCGCCCGCGTTATAGGCGGCCAGAACCATCAGCGGATCGCGGTCGAATTCCTTCATCAGCCAATCCAGATAGGCCACGCCGCCGCGGATATTCTGCCCGGGATTGGAAATGTCGGTGACCTTGAAACGCTCGGCCGTGGCGGGGATCAGTTGCATCAGCCCGACGGCCCCGGCCTTCGAGACCGCCTCGGCGCGCCCCCCGGATTCGGTGGCGATCACCGCCAGAACCAGCGCGGGCGAAACCTCGGTGCCGATCGTGGCCGAAAGGATCTCGGCGCCATGCGATTGCGCGATCTCTTGCAGATGGGCAAGGCGCGGTGCGTTGACCGACTTGCCGCCCGGCCCCTGCGACAGCGCCGCGACGGCCTTGTCGAAGCGGCCCGCGCGCTCGGCCAGCATGGGCGAGACCAGCTCCCAATACCAATCATAGGGGCTGGGGCCCGAGGCGGGCTTGACGCCCCCCGGCAGTTTGGTCACCGGAGTGAAAGGCTGCGCGGCCTGCACCGCCAAGGCGCGCGCTTGCTCCGCCGGGTCGATCTGGATCGTCAGAAAGCGCCGCGTGCCAGGCTTTGGCGGCGTCACGCGCTTGGGCGTCACCTTGCCGTTATACGGGTCGAAAGCTTCGGGCGCCGGGGCCTCGGCCACCGTCGGCGCGCCCCAAAGGAGCGCAAGCATCGCTGCCGCAAGTAGTTGATTTCGGCGCATTTGCGCTGCCTGTAATTATACACTGCTCGTTGCGGGGTTTTCCCCATTGCCTCCTTTATCCGGGAAAAGCGGCAAAAAATCCAGAAAAAGCGCGCAAGGCGCGTCGCGCGCCCTCCGGATCGAGGACAATCTGCGCCAGCCGCGCTGTCCCGGCAGGGTTCATCCGGGCAATGTTTGAAATTTAAGTGTTACTTTCCAGCGCATTAGGCAGCGCAACTCCGGAGGCTGCGAATTTTCAAATGTTTCTTAAAGCTTCGTAAAAACGCCCCTACGCGGCCAAATTCCTGCCATTTTCCAAGCGCCCAATACCCTCATGCCGCGATGCTAAACCCGGTCAGAGGTCGACCAGAGTTTCGCGGAGAAACCCTGAGACCCAAACGGAGAGATCCAATGAAACTGTTCAAACTGACCCGCAAGTTCCGCAACGAAGAAGACGGCGCTGTGACCGTTGACTGGGTTGTGCTCACCGCTGCTGTCGTCGGCCTCGGCGCCGCCGCTCTGGCCCTGATCCGTCAGGAAACCGCCACCCTGACCGGCGACATCGCCAGCTACCTGAACACCGCCTCGGTCAAGACCACCTTCTAAGTCGGTCCCACCAGGCAAAAATCAGAGCCGCCCTACGGGGTGGCTCTTTTCTTTGTTTATCAATCTGTTGCGACGCCACGGGGCACGCCGCTCGCAGGATGCAAGCGCCCGGATTGCAAGCCGCAAAATGGTTTCTGAATTACCCATAATATTGCCAGAACTCGCCCCATTTGCGCCCGATTGCGGGGCGATAACATCCTCATACCGCGACGCAAGGCCCTGGTCAGAGGTGGTTCGAACGGCGCGCTAACCTGCAACAGATCACTGACACCCCAAGGAGAGATCCAATGAAACTGTTCAAACTGACCCGCAAGTTCCGCAACGAAGAAGACGGCGCTGTGACCGTTGACTGGGTTGTGCTCACCGCTGCTGTCGTCGGCCTCGGCGCCGCCGCTCTGATGCTCATCCGTCAGGAAACCGCGACCCTGACCGGCGACATCGCGAGCTACCTGAACACCGCCTCGGTGAAGACCACCTTCTAAGCTGGTCGCGCAATTCGCGCTTCTGGAGGGCCGCCCTTGGGGCGGTCCTTCTTATTTTTCGGGGTCCGGGGGTGGCGCTTCAGCGCAAAATTGATCGTAAAATTCCCCGAAGATAGCCAAGAGCGGCCCAAATCGCGCCCGAATCCAAGCCGATAAAGAGCCCATGCCGCGATGCTAAACCCGGTCAGAGGTCGACCAGAGTTTCGCGGAGAAACCCTGAGACCCAAACGGAGAGATCCAATGAAACTGTTCAAACTGACCCGCAAGTTCCGCAACGAAGAAGACGGCGCTGTGACCGTTGACTGGGTTGTGCTCACCGCTGCTGTCGTCGGCCTCGGCGCCGCCGCTCTGGCCCTGATCCGTCAGGAAACCGCCACCCTGACCGGCGACATCGCCAGCTACCTGAACACCGCCTCGGTCAAGACCACCTTCTAAGTCGGTCCCACCAGGCAAAAATCAGAGCCGCCCTACGGGGCGGCTCTTTTCGATTCAATGCCTTGATTTCACAGAAAAACGTTGGTGCGCAAACTAAAACAATTCTCGCTTTCGCCCAATTTACGCCACCTTGTCAGGCGAAAACTATGAGGAATGGGCCGTGAGCCCCCCTGTGAGTTCGGAAAGGTCGGCGTATGATCAAGACCCTCATCAAGCTGCGGATTTGCCTCACCGATGAAAGCGGTGCGGTCACCGTCGACTGGGTCGTTCTGACGGCCGCAATCGTCTCGCTTGGTTTCCTTGTCGGCGGCGTGATCTGGTCCGAAGCCGATAATGCCGCGCTCGATGTGGCGCGGTTCCTGTCATCGCAATCGGTTACGACGTCGTTCTGACGACACGCCGCAGGGAGAGCGGCGCGCGGCCACCAAAAAGCCGCAATTTGACCGAATGGTAAGGCTTGGCCCGGCCTGTTGGGGTCCGTTGCAAAACGAGGGAAAGTAAGATGCGTCTAGTCTTTGTCCTGTTTCTGGCTCTTGGCATCGCACTTGCCGGCATGGCCGTTTACATGGCGCAGGGTCAGATTGCGCAGTTCCAGCGTGAACGCGACTACCTGCTTGCCTCCCAGAAAAACGCCCCGGCGATGATCGATGTGGTCGTGGTCAAACGCCCGCTGAAATACGGCGAGCGCTTTACCCTCGCAGACCTCGAAGTGATCAAGGTTCAAAAGGGCAAGACGCCGGCGGGTGTCTTCCACCTGCTGACCGCGCCCCAGACCGCCCCCGAGATCAAGGTCGCGGCCTTTGCCGAAGGCGAGACCCGCCCGCGCGCCGCCCTGCGTTCTTATGAACCCTTCGAGCCGCTTCTGGCGACCAAGGTCACCCCGCCTGGCGTCGATGCCGGGATCGCGGCGAACCTCGCGCCGGGCATGCGCGCTTTCACCATGAAGGTCGATGCGACCTCGGGCGTTTCGGGCTTCCCGCGTCCGGGCAGCTACGTCGACGTCTACTGGTCGGGCAGCATTAGTGACGCGCCGGTCACCAAGCTCATCATGTCGAGCGTGAAACTGATCGCGATCGACCAGAGCGCCGACGCGGACCGCTCGGAAGAAACCAAGATCGCCCGCACCGTCACCGCGGAAGTCTCGCCCGAAGAGGTTGCCGCGCTCACGCTCGCGCAGTCGACCGGCAAGCTGACGCTTTCGCTTGTGGGCATGAGCGAAACCGCGGCCGCAAACCCGATCGAGCTGGACCGTGACACGCTTCTGGGCATTGAACGCGCCGCCGAAATCCGGGTCGAGAAGAAGCAGATCTGCACGATCCGCAACCGCAAGGGCGGGGAACTCGTCGAAGTCGAAATCCCCTGCACGAACTGATGTACCCCGCGAATTCAGACGATTACCCGAAGCCCGCCCACCCGGCGGGCTTTGGTCTGTTGCGCATTCCCCACATGAAAATCGCAAGCCAAACGGTTGATTCTTGCAAAGATTCCACGTTTCCGGCATGCTACCGGCAATAATGGGCAGAAAAACCACGTTAAACAGGCATCAGACCTGTAACCTGGCGTGATCGGAGAGGCAGGTCACAATGAAACTGAGCAATTTCTTGAAAGCATGCATGCTGGGCAGTGCACTGGCTTTGGCCACGCTGTCGCCGGCGCAAGCGGAGACGCTGCGCGTGATGACGGGCTCTGCCTCGAATCCGCTTTCGGTCCCGATGAACCGCGCCGTGGTGGTCGAAAGCGACCAGCCCTTCGCAGAGCTTTCGATCGCAAATCCCGGCATCGCGGATATCACGACGCTGTCCGATCGCACGATCTATATCCTTGGCAAGGTCCCCGGCCGCACGACGATGACGATCCTCGGCGGCGACGGCAAGCTGATCACCAATGTCGAGGTGCAGGTCACCCCGGATATCGGCGAGTTCAAGGAACGCCTCAGCCAGATCCTGCCCGGCGAAAGCATCGAGGTGCGCACCGCCAATGACGGCATCGTGCTCTCGGGCACGGTCTCTTCCTCGGCCAAACTCGACCGCGCGCTCGACCTTGCGAACCGCTACGCTCCCGGCCGCGTCTCGAACCTGATGTCGGTCGGCGGCACCCAACAGGTGATGCTGAAGGTGCGCTTCGCCGAGATGCAGCGCTCGGTCGCCAAGAACCTCAGCGCCTCTCTCGCGATCAAGGGCACGGGCTTTGGCGACAATGTCGGCATCATCGGCGGCACCGGCAACTTCACCCAATCGGGCGCGGTCTCCGGCGCGTTCCCGGAAACCGGCAATGGCACGATCCCGATCGACAGCTCGACGGAAGGCGCGCTTGGCCTTGGCTTCTCGGCAGGCAGCCTCGAATTCGCCGTGCTGATGGAAGCGCTCGAATCGAAAGGCGCCGTGCGCACGCTGGCCGAACCGAACCTGACCGCGCTGTCGGGCCAGAAGGCCGACTTCCTGGCGGGTGGCGAGTATCCGATCCCGGTCGTGGATGACAACGGCGGCGTGAAAATCGAATACAAACCCTTCGGTGTCGCGATGGCCTTCACGCCCCGCGTCGTCGATGGTGACCTGATCAACCTCGAGATCGCAGCCGAGGTCTCGGGCGTCGATACCTCGGTGTCGATGTCCTCGGGCGGCTTTGCGGTCAACGCCTTCAAGACCCGCCGCACCTCGACCACCGTCGAGATGCGCGACGGCGAGAGCTTTGCCATCGCGGGCCTGCTGCAAGACGACTTCTACGACCTCAGCGGCCAGGTGCCGTGGCTGGGCGACATCCCGGTTCTGGGCGCGCTGTTCCGCTCGGCGGAATATTCGCGCCAGCAGTCGGAGCTGGTGATTATCGTGACGCCGCATCTGGTTACGCCGACGCGCGGCGAGGCGCTGGCGCTGCCGACCGACCGCGTGCGTCCGCCCAGCGAGGCTGAGTTCTTCCTCTTCGGCAAGACCGAGAAAGGCCCGAAATCGGGTGCGGCGGCCGAAGTGGCGAAGCAGGACTTCTCGGGGTCCTATGGCTATGTGATGGAATGAGCAGCGGGCACGGGAGAAAGTGATGAAAACGACATTTCTCGGGATCGCGGCGTTGGCCGCCGGGCTCGCACTCTCGGCCTGCGGGCCGCAAGGCCGCGCCTTCTATTCGGAGGCTGGCAGCCAGCTCGACACCGGCTATTTCGGCAATGCCACGATGAACAACACGCTCGTGCAGAGCGGCGCGCGTGACTTCACCATCTCGCTGGCGAAGCGTTTCGCGGGCGAGGTGCCGAACACCGTCAACTTCGCCTTCAACTCGGCGGTTCTGACCCCCGAGGCGCAGGCGGTGCTGCGCCAGCAGGCCGACTGGATCAAGCAATTCCCCGAAGTCCGCTTCCGCGTCTTCGGGCATACCGACCTCGTCGGGACCAATGCCTATAACAAGTCGCTGGGCATGAAGCGCGCCCGCGCTGTCGTTGCCTATCTGACCGGACAAGGCATCTCGCGTTCGCGCCTCGAAGCGGTGGTCAGCTACGGCGAAACCCAGCCGCTGATCTTCACGCAGGAGCCGAACGAGCAGAATCGCCGCACCGTGACCGAGGTCTCGGGCTTCGTGAACTCGCATCCGGCGGTGCTGAACGGGAAATATGCGCAGGTCGTGTTCCGCGAATATATCCGCTCGGCATCGGTGATCCCGATCACGCAGATCGAAGGCACGACCCAAGGCGACTAATCGACAGAATCAACCGGAATTGTTTCCTCTTCGGGCGGGCTTGTGAAAACAAAGCCCGCATTTTTGCCGTTATCGTCGCCCAAATCCCCACAATGGAAAAAATTCGGCCCCAATCTCGCCAAGATTGATGCCGATCTTGGTCTGCAAAGGAGAGGTGCGTCCGCAGAGTCGCACCCGGCCTGGAAACGATCGCGGGGTTCAGCTCACCCCTCCCCGCGGGGCGTCCCGGCCATCTGGATAAGGACCGACGCGATGAGTGCAGTTGCAGTCTTGAACCCCGAGCCCGCGCCGATTCTGGCGTGCACGGTGTCGCGCGACGTTTCCAACTTCGATCTTCTGGTCGAAGACATGGAGACCGAGCTTGGCGAGAACTGGGGCGACCTGAGTTTCGACGATGCCGGGTTGTTTCTTGGGCAGCCCGAGGCCGATGCGCTGGAATTCATCGCGATCGCCGTCGATGCCGAGGATGAGGGCGACCTCAGCCGGATTTCCGCAATCATCTCGCTGGCCAAGGAAAAGGCGATCCGGGTGATCCTGATCGCCGATGAGGTCAGCCCGATCGCGCTGCACCAGTTGCTGCGTCTTGGCGCCGATGATTTCGTGCCCTACCCGCTGCCCGAAGGCGCCCTGCATGAGGCGATCGAGCGGCTTGGCCAGGCCGAACTGCCGCCCGAGATGCCGCAGCATGGCGACACGGGCTTCAAGGCGACGGGCGGCAAGGATGGCGTTGTGCTGGCCGTGCATGGCCTGGCGGGCGGTGTCGGCAGCACGACTTTCGCCGTCAACCTCGCCTGGGAACTGGCGACGCTGAACCTCGGCACCAAGAAGGACCCCGGCACGCCGCCGCGCGTCTGCCTGCTCGATCTCGACCTGCAGTTCGGCTCGGTCGCGACCAGCCTCGACCTGCCGCGGCGCGAGCTGGTCTATGACCTGCTCGTCGACACGGCCAATATGGATGGCGAGTCTTTCTCGCAGGCGCTGCTGACCTTTAACGACCGCCTGCAGGTGCTGACCGCGCCGGCCGACATGCTGCCGCTCGACCTGCTGAACTCCGAAGATCTGGACAGGCTGATCGACATCGCACGGGCGAATTTCGATTTCGTCGTGATCGACATGCCGAAAACTGTCGTGTCCTGGACCGAGGCCGTGCTGAAACAGGCGCATGTCTATTTCGCGCTGCTCGAACTGGACATGCGCTCGGCGCAGAATGCGCTGCGGCTGGTGCGCGCGCTGCAGGCCGAAGGGCTGCCCGCCGAAAAGCTGCGCTACGTGCTGAACCGCGCGCCGAAATTCACCGACCTGACCGGCAAGTCGCGGATCAAGCGCATGGCCGAGAGCCTCGACATCTCGATCGACGTGCTGATCTCGGATGTCGGCAAGCTCGCCACGCAGGCCAACGACCACGGCGTGCCGCTGGCCGAGAGCGCCGCCAAGTGCCCGGCCCGCAAGGAAATTCAGAAGCTCGCTCAATCCATTTATGCGCTCAATGACGCGGCCGAGACCGCGGCTGGCGCCTGATCCTTAACCCAGAGGCCCGCCGATGTTCTCGCGTTACAAAAAGCCCGCCCCCACCAAGGTTCCGGCTGGCGCAGCACCTCTGCAGGCCGTGCCGCAAGCCACTCCGAAGCCCGCGCCTGAGGCGCGCGCGATGGCCGCGGCACAGCGCAAACCTTCGCCGCAAGCCGCCGCGATGGCGATGGCCGCCGACAAGGAGCGCAAGCGCAAGGAAAAGATGAGCGAGATGAAGGTGGAGCTGCACAAGCGGCTCTTGGAAAATCTCAATCTTGCCGCGCTGGAAACCGCCCGCGAGGCCGATCTGCGCCACGAGATCAGTGCGATCACCGCCGAGGCGCTGAACGACATGGCGGTGGCGCTGACCCAATCCGACCGGCAGACGCTCAACAACGAGCTTTACGACGAGGTGATGGGTCTCGGCCCGCTGGAGCCTTTGCTGAAAGACGACTCGGTCAACGATATTCTGGTCAACGGCCCGCAGCAGATCTTTGTCGAACGCTCGGGCAAGCTGGAACTGACCGACATCACCTTCAAGGATGAACGCCACCTTCTGCGCATCATCGACAAGATCGTGTCGGCCGTGGGTCGTCGCGTCGATGAATCCACACCCTATGTCGACGCCCGCCTGAAAGACGGCTCGCGCTTCAACGCCATGGTGCCGCCGATCGCGGTGGATGGCTCGCTGGTCTCGATCCGGAAATTCAAGAAGGACAAGCTGGGCATCGACGATCTTGTCCGCTTCGGCGCCTTTACCGAGGAAATGGCCGCCTATCTGCAGGCCGCCGTCTCGACCCGCCTGAACGTCATCGTCTCCGGCGGGACGGGCTCGGGTAAGACCACCACGCTGAACGCGCTGTCTTCGTTCATCGACAACTCCGAACGCATCCTGACCATCGAGGATACGGCGGAACTTCAGCTCCAGCAGGTGCATGTGGGCCGGATGGAAAGCCGCCCGCCGAACGTCGAAGGCAAGGGCGAGGTCAGCCAGCGCGACTGTCTGCGCAACGCGCTGCGGATGCGCCCCGACCGGATCATCGTGGGGGAAACCCGCGGCGAAGAGGTCATCGACATGCTGCAGGCGATGAACACGGGCCACGACGGCTCGATGACCACGATCCACGCCAACTCGGCGCGCGACGGCATCAGCCGTCTGGAAAACATGGTCGCCATGGCCGGGATCGAGATGCCGATCAAGGCGGTGCGCTCGCAGATCGCCTCGGCTGTGAACCTGATCGTGCAGGCCTCGCGTCTGCAGGACGGCTCGCGCCGGATGGTCTCGATCACCGAGATCACCGGGATGGAAGGCGACGTGATCTCGATGCAGGAAATCTTCCGCTACGAGCGCCTGGGCCTTGCCCCCGATGGCAAGATCATCGGCCGCTTTACCGCGACCGGCGTGCGCTCGCATTACTCGGACCGCTTCCGCCAGTGGGGCTACGATCTGCCCGCCTCGATCTACGAACCCGTGCAGGACTAAGAGGGGACCGCCATGATCATCTCACCCACCCCGATCATCTACCTGCTGATCTTCGTCGCCGTGATCTTGCTGGTCGAGGGCATCTATGTGCTGGCCTTCGGCAAGTCGATCTCGCTCAACAGCCGGGTGAACCGCCGCCTCGAGATGCTCGAAAAGGGCGGACGGCGCGACGAGGTGCTGGAGCAGCTGCGCAAACAGGCGACGCAGCACATGAACGCCAAGGGCATCCCGCTGTATTCGGTGCTCGCCAAGAAGGCACAGCTCGCGAATATCGCGTTTTCGCCGATGGTTCTGGTGCTGCTGATGGTGGTGCTGAGCGCCTTTGCCTTTGTCGGGCTCTCGGTGGCGACCGAAGCCGCGGCGCTGGTGCGCATCGCCATCGCGATCGTGATGGGCGTGGGCGGTGTCTATCTCTGGGTGTCGATGAAGGCCTCCAAACGCATTCGCCTCGCCGAAGAGCAACTGCCCGACGCGGTGGAGCTGATGGTGCGCAGCCTGCGCGTGGGCCATCCGTTCTCCTCGGCGGTGCAGGCCGTGGCCAAGGAAATCGCCGACCCGCTGGGGTCGGAATTCGGGATCATCGCCGACGAGGCCGCCTATGGCCGCAACATGGCCGATGCCCTCAAGGAGCTGGCCGAACGGCTCGACATGCAGGATTTGCGCTTCCTCGCGGTGGCGGTGTCGATCCAGCAGACCTCGGGCGGCAACCTCGCCGAGGTGCTCGAAGGCCTTGCCAAGGTGATCCGCGCGCGGTTCCGGCTGTTCCGCCGGGTGCGCGCCATCACCGCCGAACCGAAATGGTCGGGCGTGTTCCTGTCGTCCTTCCCGCTCGTCGTGCTGGTGGTGATCCAGGTGGTCTCGCCGAACTATTTCGACGACGTCAAGGAAACCCCCTATTTCATGCCCGCCGCGATCGCCGTGTTCGTGCTGCTGGCCTGCAACATCGCCTTCATGAAGGTCATGACCACGATCAAGGTCTGAGGATAGTCCCATGGAACAACTGCTCGCATTGCTGACCGAAAAGCTTGGCCCGATGGGGCCGGTGATCGCCCTTGTCGCGGTGGGCGGGCTGATGGTTCTGGCCACGCTGCCCTCGTTGCTCAAGAAGCGGGTCGATCCGCTGGAGCGGTTGGGTAACAAGCGCAATCCCCAAGGCCAGCGGGGCATAGGCAAGAAGGCCGACAAGGCGCAACAGCTGCGCCCCGGCGCAGGCACCGACAAGCTCGAGAAATTCTCGGGCTTCCTGGAGCCGAAAAAGGCCGAAGAGCTGTCGGAATCACGCAAATGGCTGCAGCGCGCGGGCTACCGGGCGCCCAATGCGGTGCGCACCTTCCACGCGATCCAGTTCGGGCTGGGCCTTGGCGGCGTCGTGCTCGGGCTGGGCTACATCATCCTCGCCAATGCCAACGAGGCCACGCAGCTCGACACCACCAAGATGATCCTGGCCGTCGTCCTGCCCGGCATCTTCGGCTATTACGCGCCCAAACGCTGGGTGAACCAGCGCGTCGAGGCCCGCAAGTCCGAGATCCAGTCGGGCTTCCCGGATGCGCTCGACATGCTGCTGGTCTGCGTCGAAGCGGGGCAATCGCTCGATCAGGGGATCATCCGCGTCTCCAAGGAACTGGCGAATTCCTACCCCGCGCTCTGCGAGGAATTCGAGACCGTCGCCCATGAGATCAAGGCCGGTCTTGATAAACCCTCGGTGCTGCGCGCCTTCGGGGCCCGCACCGAGCTGCCCGACGTGCAGAGCTTCGTGACGGTGATGATCCAGTCGCAGCAATTCGGGACCTCGATCGCCGAGGCGCTGCGCCTCTATGCCGCCGACATGCGCGACAAGCGCGTGATGCGCGCCGAGGAAATCGCCAACAAGATCCCGACCAAGATGACGCTGGGCACCATGGCCTTCACCGTGCCGCCGCTCCTGATCATCCTTGTCGGCCCCTCGATCCATGATATGCTTGAGAACTTCAAGATGCTTGGCCGCTGAGGCACCTGCCCGCGCCAGCAAAGCGGGCAGGACATGATGCAAACTTCCCTGCGCGGCCTCCTTGCCGCCCTCGCCCTGAGCCTGATGGCCGCCTGTTCGCAAGGCGGCTTTTCCTCACCTGCCGGAAGCCCCTACGCGCCCGGCATGGCCGAGGGCGAGGCGATCGACGGTTTGACGGTGGGCCACCGGCTGATGGCCGCGGGCGAGTATGAACTCGCGCTCAAGGCCTATTACCGCGCTGCCGCAAGCCAGGGCGCGACGGTCGATGTGCTTTCGGCGATCGGATCAGCCAATCTGAAACTCGGACGGCTCGGTCAGGCCGAACAGGTGCTGCGCCGCGCGATCGACGCCGACAACCGCTTTGTGCCGGCCTGGAACAACCTCGGCGTCGTGCTGATGGAGAAAGGCGAGGTCGCGGAGGCTGCCCGCGTCTTTGAAACCGCCTATGCGCTCGATAGTGGCCAATCGGACTCGATCCGGCAAAACCTGCGCATCGCGCTCGCAAAACGCAAAGATCCGGGTTATGTTGAACCCGAGAACAAGACTTTCTCGCTGGTCAGGCGGGGCGCAGGCGAATACCTCCTTCTGACCCGGCAGTGAGGCACGAGCAAAAGGACGCGAAAATGCGCCACCCGATCCTTGTCGCGGCCCTCGCGGGCGGCACCTTTGTCCTTGCGGGCTGCATGGGCAACAGCAACGATGCAGATGTCGCGCGCGCGATGAAAAGCGTGAACGCCGTCGACGAAAGCAACCTCTCGGACATCATGCTGACGGTGGGGAGCCCCGCCGAGGCCGTGCGCTATTTCAAGCGCTCGTCCGACGAAAACCCTGACCGCATCGACCTGCGGCGCGGGCTGGCGAAATCGCTGGTGCGCGCAGGCCGCCCGGCCGATGCGGTGCAGGTCTGGACCGCCGTCACCAAGATGGAGGGCGCCACGCTTGACGATCAGGTCGGGCTGGCTGATGCGCAGATCCGCGCGAATGAGTGGGACGCAGCGCAGGCAACGCTGAACGCGATCCCGCCGACGCATGAAACCTTTGAGCGCTACAAGCTCGAGGCGATGGTCGCGGATTCCAAGAAGCAGTGGAAGAAGGCCGACAGCTTCTATGAAATCGCGGCGGGCCTGACCACCAAGCCCGGCCCCGTCTACAACAACTGGGGCTATTCCAAGCTGACGCGCGGCGATGCCAAGGGCGCCGAAAAGCTGTTCTTGGAATCGCTGACCTTCGACAAGGCGCGCTTCACCACCAAAAACAACCTTGTCCTGGCCCGCGCGAGCCAGCGCAAATACGACCTGCCCGTCATTGACATGAGCCAGACCGAGCGGGCGCAGCTGCTTTACACGGCGGCGCTGTCGGCGATCAAGCAGGGCGATGTGGCGATCGGCAAGGGGCTTTTGCAGGACGCGGTCGAGACCCACCCGCAGCATTTCGAAGAGGCGGCGCGGGCGCTTGCGGCGCTGGATGCTAACGTCTCGAAGAGCTGATCCGTGCTTGGGCTGACCCCTCCGCAATCGGCGCTGGCCTTTCTGCTGCTGCTCAGCCCGATCTGCGCCTGGGTCGCCTATACCGACCTGAAATTCATGAAGATCCGCAATCGGGCGGTGCTGGCGACACTGGTAATCTTTGCAGTTGCCGGGCCGTTCCTGTTGCCGCTTGAGGTCTATGCCTGGCGCTGGAGCCATGCGCTGGTGCTGCTGGCAATCGGTTTCGTGCTGAACCAGATCGCGCATTTCGGCGCGGGCGACGCGAAATTCATGGCCGCCGCCGCGCCGTTCTTTTCCTCGACCGGCGCTCATGTGCAACTGGCGATCGTGCTTCTGTGCGCCTTCCTGCTCGGCGCTTTCGCCGCGCATCGGATCGCGCGGCGGATCCCGGCGGTGGTGGCGCTGGCGCCCGATTGGGTCAGCTGGACGCGCAAGGATTTCCCGCTCGGGCTGGCGCTGGTGGGCACGCTCTGGACCTATCTGCTGATCGTGGCCCTGCCCGGATAGGCGCGCGAGGGGGCGCTGCCCCCTCTGCCTTGCGGCATTCACCCCCGGAGTATTTGCGTCTCGATGAAAGGGCTTAGCCCTTGTGCGGGCGGGTCAGGATGAAGGTTTCGGTTCGCATCACCTCGTCCAGCTGCCATCCGGCCACGTCCAGCGCCGAGAGAATCTCGTTGCGGTGGGTGAGGTTGGTCGGGCAGAGCGGAACCAGCACAAATTCAGCCGTCTCGATCCCGGGCGTGCCCGCGTAATACCAGGGCGCGCCGCCACGCAGCGCGGGGAAATCGCCGTAGAGCCAGAGTGAGGAGAAGAGATCGGCAATAAGGATGCGCGCGCCGCCGTGGCCCGCAGCCTCAAGCGCCTCGGCGGTGCTTTCGAACCAGGCGTTGTAGCCGGTGCCCAGTTCGCAGACCGGCAAAGGCTCGCCATTGAAGGGGAAGGCCTCGGTCGGATCGTGCGGGGCGGTGCTGGCCTCCGGGTCCGGCTTGGGGGCCGCACGCTCGGCCCAGGCGGAATAGAGCGGGATCTCATCCGCGCCGGGGCGCGACATCGACACGCGATAGACCCGCGCGGGCGAAACCAGAAGGTCGTCATGCGCAGGGCGTTGCGACAGGAAGGGCGTGAACTCGGTCGGGTCGGCGAGGAACAGCCGCAGCGGGCTGAGCGCCATGTTGATCGCCGAGGCCGAGCCCAGCGACAGCGCGATCACGCCCGCGATCGTCAGCGCCGTGCGCAACCGCCAGCCAAAGCCGTTGGTCGCCAGCCCCGCCGGGCGCAGCGACAGCGCGAGCAGCGCCAGCAGCATCAGCCATTGCGGGTCGTTCCCGAAGTTCTGGTAGGTCACGTAGACGAAGGCGGGCACCAGCAGAAGCAGCACCAGCCCTTCGGTCATCCGGCCCGATTGGCGCAGAAAGATCACAGCCGCCATCAGGGTGAAGGTTGCGAGGATGTGCGTCGGGCCGACAAGCAGGTCACCCATCGCGAGCCCCGGCGCCGCGCGCGTCTTGGAACTGGCAACAATCAGCAGGTCGCGCAGATAGGCGAACCAGAATTCGACGCCAAGCAGGAGCGTGCCAGCGGCCACCACGGCAAGCCCCGACGCTAGCGCCACGCCCAGCATCACCCAGTCGCGCCGCGCCAGAAGCGCGATCAGCACGGCGGGCAGGAAGGCGGCGAAGTAGGTCGCCTTGATCAGCGCCATCGCCGCAAGCGCCAGCCCGAGGATCACGCCGTCGAACACCGCCATCCGGCGCTTGGCCGGCTCCAGCATTGCCAGCGGCACCGCGACATAGGCCAGCGCCCAGGCCCATCGGTTGTAATGCATCGAGGCCGAGATCGCCGGATCGCCCTCGCCATGGACGAGCGCAACGCACAGAACCAGCACATAAGCCGCGTAAAGCCAGCCGAGACGGGCAGGAAAGCGGCTCAGCGCCACGCGCAGGATCGGCACGAAGAGCACCAGCGCAAAGCCAAGCTGCGCCAGCAAAAAGGCCATGCCCAGCCCCTGCCCCGCCTTGACCAGCGCCGCGATCGGCCAGATCGCCAGAATGCCGAGCGGCGTCATGAAATCGAAATGCGGGATCTGCCCGGCCTCGGCCATCCGCAGCACCATGTCGGCCAGATGCAGCGTGTCGCCTTCATGCTTGCCGGCGATGAACACGCCACCCCAAAGCGACAGCCCCGCCAGCACCGCAAGCCACAGCGCCATCCCGGCAAACAACCGCAGCGGATCGGCCCCCGGCCGCTTCATGCCCGACATCCCAGTCTTCCCGTATTGTTTCCAATTTTTGGCCACATTAGCGGCGCATCTTGATCGTGTGAATCCGGATAGTGGGCAAATGCGGCCTGCACGTGACACGTCGAAGGAAAAGCCGCGAAGCGCGCCAGAGCAGATAGGACCGACCATGAACATGATGGTGCCCAAGGTGATCGCCCCCCCGGAGCCCCGGACCCTCGATGAGGTGGGCGTGAGCCGCGTGACCATGCGCGACATCCTGCTGAAGACGATGTTTCGCACCAATACCGAGCAGGTCAGCGCGCTCTCGAAGCTGATCGCTCTGCCGGTGACACTGGTGCAGGAGCTGATCGACGACGCGCGCACGCAGCGCCTGATCGAGGCAACCGGGACGATGCACGCGACCTCGGCCAGCGAGATGGGCTATCAACTGTCGGATGCGGGCAAGGCGCGCGCGCTCGATGCGCTGGCGCAGTCGGAATATTACGGCGCGATGCCGGTGCCGCTCACGGCCTATCGCGAGCAGGTCAAGCGCCAGTCGATCCGCAATATCCAGCTCACGCGCGACCAGCTCTTGGGCGCGATGGGGCACCTGATCCTGCCGCCCGACCTGATCGGGCAGCTTGGCCCGGCAGTGTCCTCGGGGCGCTCGATCCTGATGTATGGCCCGCCCGGCAACGGGAAATCGTCGATCTCGAACGGCATTCGCGACGCGATCGGCGACAACCTCTATATCCCGCGCGCGGTCGAATATGCGGGGCAGGTGATTACCGTCTTCGACCCGATCGTGCACACCACCGCCCCCCTGCCCGAGGACGACCCGAATTCGCTGCGCAAGACCGGCGCGCGGTTCGACCGGCGCTATGTCTATTGCCAGCGCCCGACGGTGATTACCGGGGGTGAATTGTCGCTCGACATGCTCGACCTGAAATACAACGCGACTGCGCGCACCTATACCGCGCCCTTGCAGCTGAAAAGCTCGGGCGGGGTGTTCATCGTGGACGACCTTGGCCGTCAGGCCGAGCCGCCGCAGAAGCTGGTGAACCGCTGGATCGTGCCGCTCGAAGAAAACCGCGACATCCTCTCGCTGCAATCGGGGGAAAAGTTCGAGGTGCCCTTCGACACGCTGGTGATCTTTTCGACCAACTTCCACCCGAATGAGATCTTCGACAAAGCGGCACTTCGCCGGATTTTCTTCAAGATCAAGATCGACGGGCCCGACCAGAAAGGCTTCCTCAAAATCTTCCAGATGGTCGCCAAGAAGAAGGGGATGCCGCTGAACGAGGCGGCGCTGATCTACCTCCTGCGCGAGAAATATCCGACGATCGACAATGTCTATGCGAACTATCAGCCGGTGTTCCTGGTCGATCAGATGATGTCGATCTGCGACTTCGAGGGCATTCCGCACCAGATGACGCCCGAGTTGATCGACCGCGCATGGGCGAACATGTTCGTCAGCAACGAGCATATCGAACATTGAAAAACGCCGGGGCAAGACCCCGGCGCTCTGCTTTTCAAACCAGTGCCGCGATCAGGCGGTCAGGCCTTCGGGCTCGCGCAGCCCGTTGGCGCGGCAGCAGGCGGTGACGGTATTGGCCAGAAGGCAGGCGATGGTCATCGGCCCGACGCCGCCCGGCACCGGCGTGATCGCACCGGCCACGGCGGCGGCGCTTTCGAAATGCACGTCGCCCACGAGCTTCTTCTTGCCGCCCCGCTCGATGCGGTTGATGCCGACGTCGATCACGGTCGCGCCGGGCTTGATCCAATCGCCCGGGATCATCTCGGCGCGGCCCACGGCGGCCACGAGGATATCGGCGCGGCGGCACACCGCGGCCAGATCCTTGGTGCGGCTATGCGCGATCGTCACCGTGCAGCTGTCGCCCAGCAAAAGTTGCGCCATCGGTTTGCCCACGATGTTCGAGCGCCCGACGACAACCGCGTTCAGCCCGGAAAGGCTGCCCAGCTGGTCGCGCAGCATCATCAGACAGCCCAGCGGCGTGCAGGGCACCATCGCCTTTTGCCCGGTGCCCAGCAGGCCCACGTTGGAGATATGAAACCCGTCGACATCCTTGGCCGGGTCGATCGAATTGATCACCAGATCGCTGTTCAGATGCCCCGGCAGCGGCAGCTGCACCAGAATCCCGTGCACCTCCGGATCGGCATTCAGCCGCTCGATCAGCGCGAGCAGCTCGGCCTCGGAGGTCTCGGCGGGCAGCTTGTGCTCGTATGAGTTCATCCCGACTTCGAGCGTCTGCTTGCCCTTGTTGCGCACATAGACCTCGGAGGCCGGGTCGTCGCCCACAAGCACCACGGCGAGACCCGGCGTGATGCCCTGCACCTCTTTCAGCCGCGCGACATGCGCCGCCACCTTTTCGCGCACCTGCGCGGCAAAGGCCTTCCCGTCGATGATCCTGGCGCTCATGCCCGATCCCCTTTTCCCAGAACACGTTCTTCCTGCGCGATGAAATGCTCGATCATCTCGCGCCAGAGACGCTCGGCCAGATCGGCATCCATCCCGGCGGCTTCGGCGCGAGCGCGCACCTTGGCCACCACATCCTCGACCCGCGCGGGAATGCGCGCGGGCATGTTTTCCGAAGGCTTGAGCTCGGCGGCGCGGTCGATCAGGCGAGTGCGGGCGGCCAGAAGTTCGACCAGCCGCGCATCCAGCGCATCGATCTCGGCGCGCAGCTCGGCCATCGAGCCAATCTCGTCCGGCTGTTTCATCGCCAACCCTCTCGTTGCTCCCGGGTCATATCGCAGTTTCCACGGGGCACGACAAGGCATGCTGGCTCAGAACAGACCTTCGATTTCGCCATCCGCATTGAGCCGGATCGACGCGGCCGCCGGATTTCGCGGCAGGCCGGGCATGGTCATGATCTCGCCGCAGATCACGACGATGAACCCCGCGCCCGCCGACAGCCGCACCTCGCGGATCGGCAAGGTGTGCCCCGACGGCGCGCCTCGCAACAGCGGATCGGTCGAGAAGGAGAACGGCGTCTTCGCCATGCAGATCGGCAGGTCGCGATAACCGGCAGCCTCCCATTCGCGCAGCTGGTCACGGATCTTCTTGTCGGCGATCACATCGCCCGCGTGATAGATCCGCCGCGCGATCGTGTCGATCTTGTCGAAAAGCCCCATGTCGTCGGGGTAAAGCGGCGCGAACATCGCGCCGGTGTCGGCCAGATGCACGACCTTCTCGGCCAGCTCCACCGCCCCGGCGCCGCCATCCGCCCAGTGGCGGCAGACCACCGCCTCGCAGCCCTGTTTCGCGACATAGGCCTTCACCGCAGCGATCTCGGCCTCGGTGTCAGAGGTGAAATGGTTCAGCGCCACCACGACCGGGACGCCAAAGGCCTTGGTATTCGCGATATGGCGGCCGAGGTTCGGACAGCCCTTTTCGACCGCCGCGACATTCTCGGAGCCCAGCTGATCCTTGGCCAGCCCGCCGTTCATCTTCATCGCGCGGATCGTCGCCACGATCACCGCCGCCGCGGGCTTCAGCCCGGCCTTGCGGCACTTGATATCAAAGAATTTCTCGGCGCCCAGATCGGCGCCAAAGCCCGCCTCGGTCACCACATAATCGGCCAGTTTCAGCGCGCTTTGCGTGGCTATGACCGAGTTGCAGCCATGCGCGATATTGGCGAAGGGCCCGCCATGCACGAAGGCCGGCGTATGTTCGAGCGTCTGCACGAGGTTCGGCTGCATCGCCTCTTTCAAAAGCACCACCATCGCCCCGTCCGCCCCGATATCGGCGCAGGTGATCGGGCTGCGGTCGCGGCGATAGGCGACAACGATACGCCCCAAGCGCGCCTGCAGGTCTTCGAGGTCACTGGCCAGGCACAGGCAGGCCATGACCTCGGAGGCCACGGTGATGTCGAACCCGGTCTGGCGCGGGAAGCCATTCGAGACCCCGCCCAGCCCCACGATGATCTCGCGCAGCGCGCGGTCGTTCATGTCCATCACGCGGCGCCATGTCACGCGGCGCTCGTCGATTTCAAGCGCGTTGCCCCAGTACATGTGGTTGTCGATCATCGCCGCCAGCAGGTTATGCGCCGCCGTCACCGCGTGAAAATCGCCGGTGAAATGCAGGTTCATGTCCTCCATCGGAATGACCTGCGCGCGCCCGCCGCCCGCCGCACCGCCCTTCATCCCGAAGTTCGGCCCGAGGCTCGCCTCGCGGATGCAGATCGCGGTTTTCTTGCCGATGCGCTGCAGCGCGTCGCCGAGGCCCACGGTGGTGGTGGTCTTGCCCTCGCCCGCAGGCGTCGGGTTGATCGCTGTCACCAGGATCAGCTTGCCGTCCTCGCGCCCGGCGAGGCCACGGATAAAGCGCGCGTCCAGCTTCGCCTTGTCGCGGCCGTAAGGGATCAGCGCGGCCTCGGGAATTCCCAACTTCTCACCGACCTCGGAAATCGGCATCTTCTCCGCCGCGCGGGCGATTTCGATATCATAGGGCATCAGGGTTCCTCCTCGAAGGCAGCCTAGCGGGTGGCACGCGGGGTGTTACTGCCGGAAACGACACTCGGATGGCGCAAATCGCCGCCCTTCCCTCAGGCATACCCAAAACTCCGGGGGCGAGGCTTGACCGAAATCAGGTCGCACGGGCCATGAATGGCCGTCCCGCCCATGCGCGCAGGGCAGGCGAAGTCAGGTCTCGGATAGGGCCAATGCGCCCCGGTCAGCGGACCTGCAAGACGCAGAAAATGCGGCGGAAGGGGAAGAGCACAGTGCCATCGCGCTCGGCCGGATAGGCGGCCTCCAACGCGGCCTCGTAGCGGGCGGTGAAGGCGGCACGCTCGGGCTCAGACAGCTTTTCGAGGAAGGGGCACATTGCCGTCGACTCGGTGAAGCGCCGCACCGGATGCCCGTCATCGCCCGGCAGCAGGCGTTGCAGGTAATCGGTTTGCCACAGATCCGCATGGCCCAGCGGCGAAAGAATACGCGCGTAATCGGCCAGCTCGGCCACGGGCGGTTTCCAGCCGGTAAAGTCGAAGCGATCGGGGAACATCTCGGTGGCGAATTCGCGCAGGAAGCGATGCGACGGCGCCCCGAACTGGCGCGGCATCTGAACCGCCAGAACCCCGCCCGGGCGCAGCATTCCGGCCAGCCGCGGCAAAAGCGTCGCGTGATCGCCCAGCCAGTGCAGCGCGGCATTCGAAAAGATCAGCGCGGGCGGCTTGCTCGGCTCCCAACTGGCGATATCGGCCAGATCGCAGCGATGATAGGCGCCGGTCGCCGCGGCTTTCTTAAGCATACTCTCGGAATTGTCGACACCGACGATGCGGCGCTGCCGGAACCGATAGCTGAGCGCTTCGGCCATGGCGCCCGCGCCACAGCCAAGGTCGATGACCCGGCCCTTTTCAGGCAGATCCGGCACCTGCGCCAAGAGATCCAGCGCCGGCCGCAGGCGCAGGTCGCGGAACTGACCATAGGCGTCCGGGTTCCAGTCGAGCGGAGAGATCTGCGCGCCCTTCGCCGCGTTGCCCATGGCTCAGGCCGAAGGCTCGGGCGCCGCGTCGCCGCCGGTCTTCTTGGCGCGGCTGGTCTTGGGCAGTGCGGTGACGGAGGGCAGATCGCCCGAGGGTTTATCCTCGTCGTCGTCACCGCCAAGCGCCTCGCCCGCCATCACTTTCTTGATCTCGTCACCGGTGAGGGTTTCGTATTCCAGAAGGCCCTGGGCCAGACGTTCCCATTCCTCGTTCCGTTCCTGCAGGATGCGCTTGGCCTCCTGATAGCCGGTCTCGATCAGGTCGCGCACCTCGTTCTCGATCAGCTCTTTGGTCTTGGCCGAGACCGAGAAACCACCGGTATTCCCCTGATAGCCCTCATGGGCTTCGGAATAGTCGATATTGCCGACCTTGTCCGACATGCCCCAGCGCATCACCATCGCCCGCGCAATGGCGCTGGCTTGCATGATATCACCCGCCGGGCCGTTCGAGACGTGTTCCTCGCCCCATTTCAGGATCTCGGCCGCCTTGCCCGCCATGGTCATGGTGATCTTCTGCTTGGCCTCGTCCTTGTGGTAGTTCAGCTTGTCCATCTCGGGCAGCGACACCACCATGCCCAGCGCCTGACCGCGCGGAATGATCGTGGCCTTGTAGACCGGGTCGCATTTCGGCAGCGAGAGGCCGACGATCGCGTGGCCCGCCTCGTGATAGGCGGTCATTTCCTTCTGCTCGGGCGTCAGCACCATCGAGCGCCGCTCGACCCCCAGCATCACCTTGTCCTTGGCGTTCTCGAAATCTTCCATCGTGACGAAGCGGCGGCCCACACGCGCGGCCATCAGCGCCGCCTCGTTCACGAGGTTCATCAGGTCCGCACCCGAGAAGCCCGGCGTGCCGCGCGCGATCACGCGCAGGTCGACATCGGGGCCGGTCGGCACCTTGCGGGCGTGAACCGAGAGGATCTTTTCGCGGCCCTTGATGTCGGGGTTCGGCACGTGGATCTGACGGTCGAAGCGACCGGGGCGCAAGAGCGCCGGATCGAGCACATCCTTGCGGTTGGTCGCGGCGATGATGATGATGCCTTCGTTCGCCTCAAACCCGTCCATCTCGACCAGAAGCTGGTTCAGCGTCTGCTCGCGCTCGTCATTGCCACCGCCGATACCGACACCGCGGGCCCGGCCCACCGCGTCAATCTCGTCAATGAACACGATGCAGGGCGCGTTTTTCTTGGCCTGTTCGAACATGTCGCGCACGCGCGAAGCGCCAACGCCCACGAACATTTCCACGAAGTCCGAGCCCGAGATGGTGAAGAAGGGCACGCCCGCCTCGCCCGCGATGGCGCGCGCCAGCAGGGTCTTACCGGTGCCGGGCGGGCCCACCAGCAGCGCGCCTTTCGGGATCTTGCCGCCGAGGCGCGAGAATTTCTGCGGGTTGCGCAGGAACTCGACGATTTCCTCAAGCTCTTCCTTGGCCTCGTCGATGCCGGCGACGTCGTCAAAGGTCACGCGGCCCTGCTTTTCGGTCAAGAGCTTCGCCTTGGACTTGCCAAAGCCCATCGCGCCGCCTTTGCCGCCGCCCTGCATCCGGTTCATGAAGAAGATCCAGATGCCGATCAGCACGATGAAGGGCAGCCACACACCCACGAGCGACATGAAGCCCGACTGCTCCTGCTTGACGACGCGGACGGTGATGCCCTTGTCGATCAGCTTCTCGGCGATCTCGTCGGAGAAGGGTTTGACGGTGGTGAAATTGCCGTCCTGCGTCTGGAAGCGCACGTCTTCGCCATCGATCGTCACGGACGAGACCTTGCCGTCGTTCACAGCCGTCATGAACTCCGAATAGCTCTTCGTCGTCGCGTTCATCGTGCTCTGACCGTCGCCGAACAGATTGAAGAGCGCGAGGATCAGCACGAAGAGAACGGCCCAGAAGGCAAGGTTGCGTGCGTTACCCAAAGGATACCTCCAAAACATCATTGGGCGGCGGCGAAGAGGCCACAGCCTTTGAGAGTGAAAATAGGCATTAAGCGGAGAGGTTCAACGTCTGAATAGCGAAGAGTAGAAAGTGCCGCGGGCAATTTGCGCTTTCCAGCCGTTTTTGAGCCCCGCGACGGGCGCGGCAAGCAGGATTTCGCCCCGCCAGACCCCCGGCGAGGCCATGAGTGACGCGCGCGGCAGGCCAGCGGCACGCCAATCGGGGCATTGGCGCAGGCCCTCAGCCCCCAGCACCGCGATCTCGGCGCCCTCCGTTCGGGGGCCTTCCAGCCGCCAGCGATCCCAGTGCCCCCCGGCGGGAACACGCAATGCCATGACGGCCTTAGCCTCGCGGGTCAGGCGCAGAACGCCCTTGGCGCAGGTGATCTTGCAGCCATGCAGCGTTGCCGTCTTTGGCACCTCAAGGAACCGCGCGAGCTTGGCCGCGCGGGGCCCGTAATCCTCGCCCGAGACCCAGGTCAGCGCGGCGCGGATCAGGCGGCGCTGCAGCTCGGGATCGAGCGTGGCGAAGGCCTCAGCCTCGATCACAAGGTCACCAGCCTCTTCACGCAGATGTGTTGCCCCAAACTGCGCAAGCTGGCGCGCCAACGCCCCGTCAGCCGCGGCGAGATGGTCGATCACCGCGCCGAGCGCCTCCGGGGTCACGCCCAGCGGTGCCAGCTGCGCCAGCGCCTGACGCGCACGCACCCGCTCAAACCGCGGGTTGTCGTTTGAAGGGTCGTCGATCCAGCCGACGCCCTGCGCGCCAAGCCAGTCACGCAGCGCCGCACGCCGCACGCTCAGGAACGGGCGATGCCAGGTGATGCCCTCGGCCTCGAAGGCCGGGCGCATCCCCGACAGGCCTTCCAACCCCGCCTCGCGGGCGAGCCGCATCACGAAGGTCTCGGCCTGATCGTCAAGCGTATGCGCCAACACGACATGCCCGATGCCGCGCGCCCGCGCCCACTCCGCGATCAGGCGCAGCCGCGCGCGCCGCGCCTGATCCATCAGGTTGCCCTGCGCGCCCGCCCCCGCCCAGCGCAACGTGTCATGCGGCACGCCCAGCGCGGCACAGGCCTTCGCGACAAACGCGGCCTCGGCGGCGGCCTCGGGGCGCAGCCCGTGATCGACCGTCACCGCCGCCACCGCATGATGGCGCGCCAGCAGGTGCAGCGCCGCCATCGAATCCGACCCTCCCGAAACGGCAACCCCGACGCGGGGCACCGCGCCGGGGTCAAAAGCCGTCCGGGCAAGATCGTCGAGCGTCAGCGCCATCTCAGGGGCAACCGATCGCCGCCTTGGCGCCCGGCACCTGCCCGGCAGGGCCCGTGCCCGGGAACCGGATCGTGACCGCATCCAGCGTCGCGCAAGCCTCGGGCTTCTGCCCGATATCGCCCAGCGCCTGCCCGAGCTTCAGCAGCGCCTCGGGGGCACGCGCGCCGGTCTTATCGGCGTTGAACGACTCGAGCCAGGCACGCGCGGCGCCCGTGGTGTCGCCCCCGGCCTTCAGCGCATCGCCGCGCATGAAGGCCGCCTCGGCAGCCAGCGGACCGCCCGGATAGGTCTCGTTGAAGGTCTTGAACGCAGCCGCCGCGCCCACGTAATCGCCGCCATCCATCAGCGCCTTGGCGCGGTCGAAATCGGCCTGTTCGTTCATCGCAAGCGAGGGCGCCGCCGCCCGCGTCGCATTCGGCGCCGCCGCAGTCACGGGGTTGGCGCTGGCCGCACCGCCCAGAACCGAGGTCTGCCCAAGCGCGCCGATATCGCAATTGGCGTCCAGCTCACAGAGCCGGAATTCGAGATCGCCGATGCGATTTGTGCCATCCGAGACCACCGCATTGATCCGGTTTTCTAGCGCCTCGGTGCGCGAGGTCAGGCGGCTCAGCGCCGCCTCCATCGTATCCATCCGCTCCAGCGCCGAAGCGCCGCCTGCAGCCCGAAGGCCATTCGCCCCCGAGCCCACCAGTTCTTGGCGCAAGCCCTGGATCTGACCGGCCAGCGCCGCCAGCTCAGAGCGGATATCGGCCAGCGTCTGCGCATCCTGCGCGGCCGCCGGCAGGCCCGCCATCAGCACGGCGGCACTCAGCAAAAGACCGCGCAGCATCGCTTAGCTCCCCAGACCCATCGAAATCACCGTCACGGCGCGACGGTTCTTCGAATAGCAATCCTCGGTCGAGCAGACCGCCAGCGGGCGCTCCTTGCCGTAAGACACGGTACGCAAACGCGCCGACGAGACGCCCTGGCTCACAAGGTATTCCTGCACCGAATTGGCGCGGCGTGCGCCCAGCGCGAGGTTGTATTCGCGCGTGCCCTGCTCGTCGGCATGGCCTTCGATGATCGCGTTATAGGCCGGGTGCGAGCCCAGCCACTGCGCCTGACCGGCCAGGATCGAGCGCGCCTCGGGGGTCAGCGTCGACTGGTCCACGGCGAACAGGACCTTGTCGCCGATCGTCGCGGCGAAATAGGCCGGCGAGTTCGGATCGTTGATCGAACCCTGCGAGATGCCGCCATCGCCATAGGCGCCGCCCGGATCGACCACGCCGGCGCCGCTCGCGTATTTGTCGGGGTTGTTACATGCGGCAAGGGCAAGCCCCGCCAGAAGGATCACTGCCTTGGTTGCGAATTTCATTCCAGTTCCGCCTTTGGTTCTGCCCGTTTCGGGCGAGGTTAACAGGTTGCGGCCCGCTTGGGAATCGGCGCTCAGCGCAAGAGC
Organism: Pseudothioclava arenosa; assembly: GCF_002358085.1. GTDB lineage: Bacteria > Pseudomonadota > Alphaproteobacteria > Rhodobacterales > Rhodobacteraceae > Pseudothioclava > Pseudothioclava arenosa. The sequence continues at coordinate 76,321 of NZ_NTJD01000001.1, read as the reverse complement.
GGCGACCAGGCCGGGTCCGAGGCCGCGCCGGGGGTCGGCACGCGTTTGAGGTTGCGCCCCGAGATGTCCACCGACCAGAGAGCGGCACCGCCCTCGGCACCGGGGCTTTCGCGGGTAAACATGATGACGCGGCCATTGGGCGACCAGCTCGGGCCTTCATCGAGGAACGAGGCCGTCAGCAGCCGCTCTTCCGAGCCGTCGGTGCGCATCACGCCGATGTGGAAGCGCCCCGCATGCTGCTTGGTAAAGGCCACGAGATCACCGCGCGGCGACCAGACCGGCGTGCCATAGCGGCCCTCGCCAAAGGAGATCCGCGTGGGCTCGCCGCCCGAAGCCGACATGATGTAGAGCTGCTGCGTGCCCGAGCGATCGGATTCAAACACGATCCGGCTGCCATCGGGCGAATAGCTCGGCGCGGTCTCGATCGAGGGCGAGTTGGTCAGGCGCTGCGGCTGGCCGCCATCGACGCCCATCTTCCACAGGTCGGTGTTGCCGCCCTGCTCCAGCGAATAGACGATCGAGGCGCCATCGGGCGAGAACCGCGGCGCGAAGGTCATCGTGCCCGGCACTTCCGGCAGGAGCCGCGCCGAGACGCTCGCCAGATCAAGCATCTTGATCCGCGGGAAGCCGGTTTCAAAGGTCGTGTACAGCACCTTGTCGCCCGCGTTGGAAAACCGCGGCGCCAGCACGATGGTCGAGCTGTCGGTGAGGTATTGGGTGTTGGCGCCGTCGTAATCCATCACCGCAAGGCGTTTCTGGCGGGCGTCCTTGGGGCCGCTCTCGGCGACATAGACGACACGGCTGTCGAAATAGCCGCCCTCGCCGGTGATCCGGCTATAGATCACGTCGGCGACCTTATGCGCCAGCCGCCGCCAGCTTGCCGGCGAGGCCGCAAGCTGCTGCCCGTCGCCCATCTGCTGGCCCGAGAACACGTCGAAGAGGCGGAATTTCACCACCAGCTTGCCGCCCTGCATCGAGACCCCGCCCACGATCAGCGCCTGCGCGTTGATCGCCTGCCAGTCGGAATAGCTGACGGGGGTGTCAAAGACGCCGATGCGCTGGATATGCGCCTCGCGCGGGATTTCGCGGAACAGCCCGGTGCCGGTCAGGTCGGCTGCAATCACCTGCCCGATCTGCGCCGCCATCTCGGTGGCATCGGGGGTCTCGGCGACGAAGGCGGGCAGCGCGAAGGGCAAGGGCTCGATCACACCCTCGGTGATCTCGATCCGCAGCGGCCCGTTCTGCGCAAGCGCGGGCGCGGCCACGGCCGGGGTCAGGATCAGCGCCGCCATCGCGGCCTTCAGGAAAGCTTTCATACGTGTCGTCCCCTTGGTGGGATTGTTCGAACTGTAACCGTCTTTGCAGGCGCAGCGCATCACAAGGCGCTGAGCATCCGCGAATTTCTGCCGACTGTGGCGCATCACTTCATCCTCATTTTCTCGGGGTTGAAGACGATCTCGATCTCGCGCCAGTGGTCGTATTTCTCGGCGGGCAGCGGGAAGCCGTCGGAGCCGCAGCGCACGATCGCGCGCCGCCCCGCCTCATAGGCCTGTTTCGCCGCCGCCTCCGAGCCGCCCTCGTAGCCGACCATCTTGATCGTGCCGATATTGGGCTTGCCGTCGGGGTTCATCGCGACCGACAGCGTGACCGTGGTGCGCAAGGCCTCAGTGCCCAGCGAACCGACGTTCCAGCACGCTTTCACATCGACGATCAGCGCCTCTTTCTCACCCGAGGTGACGGGCGGACCCGAGGGCGCGCGGCCGGTGCCGCCAGTGCCTTCGCCGCCCGCCTCACGCATCGCTTCGGCCAGCGCATCCTGCACCGCGTCGCGCTTGGGCGTGTCGGCTTTCGGCGTGTCGGCTTTGGGCGCGGATTTCGCGGTTTCGGTCTTGGCTTCGGTTTTCGGCGCGGGCGCAGGCTTGGCCGGCTTCGGGCGCGGACGGGCCGAGGATTTCGGCGCCGAGGTCGTCGCCTTCTCTTCGGTCTCGGTCGCCTCGGTCACGATTTCAGTCGTCGATTCCGGCGGCGCGGCCTCATCCTTGGTCTCGACCGGGGTGTCGGGCTCGGCGGCCTCATCCGGGCGCGTCTCGGCCTCCGCCTGGTCCGAGACCTTGGCGTCGGGCGCGGGCGCCTCGGCGGGTTTGGGGGCCACGCGCGGCGCGGGCTTGGGCTTGGGCCGCGGCGAGAAGTCCGGCGAGGTCGTATCCTGCGGCACCTCGACCGGCGGCATCATCGCGGGCGGGACCTCGACCTCTTCGGGCTCCGGCTCGGGCGTTGGTTCGGGCTGCGGCTGCGGCTCGGGTTCCGGCACGGGTTCGGGTTCAGGCTGCGGCTCGGGTTGCGGTTCAGGCTCGGGTTGCGGCGCGGGTTCGACCGAGGGCACCTCGGGCGTCACCGGCTCGGCCTCGGCGGGTGCGGGCGCCGCCGCCATCATCGCCTGGAACTCGGCCTCGGAAATCACCGAGACCTCGGACAGCACGATCGGCTCGGACGGCTTCGGCTTGAACCAGCTGCCGCCCAGCAACACCCAGCCGATCACGCCCAGATGGAGCGCGGCCGAGATGCCGTAGCCGATTTTATCTGCCCGTGTCATGCGCATCGCGCGCGTCCTATCCGGTTACTGGCCCGACGCCGGCGCGCCCGTCAGCGTCGGCCCGCCTGCATCCGTGACCAGCGTGATATTCGCGAAGCCCCCGGCATTGAGCGCCCCCATCACCTCGACGACGCGGCCATATTCAATGCCGCCATCGGCGCGCAGGAATACCTTGTCGCTGTCGCGCTCCTGCGCCACCGCCTGCAGACGCCCGATCAGCTCCTCCATCGGCACCGGCGCATTCATCATCGAGACCGTGCCATCGAGCTGCAGCGAAATCGTCAGCGGTTCTTCCTGCTCGGTCGGCACCGCCTTGGCAGCGGTCTTGGGCAGCTCCAGCGGCACGCCCACCGTCATCATCGGCGCGGCGACCATGAAGATGATCAGCAGCACCAGCATCACGTCGACCATCGGCGTGACGTTGATCTCGGCCATCGCCTGATGGCGCGCCCCGCGCCCCCGGCGCCGCCGCCCCGAGCCTGCCTTTTTCAGCACCCCCGCGCCCATCGCTCAGGCGTCCAGCTGGCGCGAGAGGATGGTGGAAAACTCGTCGGCAAAGGCCGAGTAGCCGCCCGCGATCTTGTCGGCGTCACTCGAGAGCTTGTTGTAGAAGATCACCGCCGGAATCGCCGCCAGAAGGCCCAGCGCGGTGGCGACCAGCGCCTCGGAAATGCCGGGCGCGACGACGGCCAGCGAGGTATTCTGCGAAATCGCGATTTCCTCGAAGGCGACCTTGATCCCCCAGACCGTGCCGAACAACCCGACGAAAGGCGCGGTCGAACCGACGGTCGCGAGGAAATTCAGACCCGAATTCAGGGATTCCTCGGCCTTGGCGATCGCCACGTCCATCGAACGCTCGATACGCGCCTGCGCACCCGCGATCAGCTCGCCATCCTGACGGTGGCTGCGGCGCCATTCCAGCATGCCGGCGGCAAAGATCTGCTGGCTCGGGCCATCGGGCGCGGGCCCGATCTGGTCGAACAGCTCATCGAGCGGCTCACCCGACCAAAAGGCCCGGTCGAACGCCTCGGCCTCGGCGCGCGCGGCGCGGAAGGTCAGGAATTTGCGGATGATGATCGCCCATGACCAGAAACTGGACACGAGCAGCAAAATCACCACGAGTTTCACGGTAAGGGAGGCGCGCGCAAAGAGCGCCAGCAAGGAGAAATCGATCTCCTGCGCCATCGCAAGGGCTTCTTGTTCCATTGGTCACTGCTCGCCGGTTTTTGGGGCCGCGTTTATGCGGCTCTCATTAGCAGCGATTCTATCGCAGGTTCAGGGGGAAAGCCATAACAACTGCGTCAACTTGCCGTCATTGCGGCGCCCCTCAGTGCAGCGCCGGCGAGAATTTCGCGCGGATATCGGCAGGAAGCCGCGCAGCCGAGCCTTCCTCGTTCATGCAGACCAGCACGACGCGCGCCTCAAACAGCTTTTCCTCGCCCCGCCAGACCGATTGCAGCACCGTGATCCGGGCGCCCGTCTCGCTTTCCAGCGCGGTGCGCACGATCAGCTCATCGTCGAATTTCGCCGAGCGCAGATAGTCCGCCTCGACCGCGCGCACGGCAAAGACGATCCCCGCGTCGCGGCGCAGCGCGCCCTGGTCGATCCCCAGCTCGCGCACCCATTCGGTGCGGCCGCGCTCGATGAATTTCAGGTAATTCGCGTAATAGACGATGCCCGCCAGATCGGTGTCTTCGTAATAGACCCGCACCGGGAATTCATGCGCCATGACTGCCTCCAGATCTCTTTGCCCGCATGGGCGCACAGAAGCCGGGGAAGGTAAAGGCCTCAGCCGTCCTTCTCGACCTTGAGGTCGGGCTCGGCGGGCGGGGTGCCTTCGTGGGTCTTGGCGACCTCGGCCGCGAGCCCGGCGCTGGCCGCCTCGGCCTCAGCACGGCGCAGCCCCGCCCGCGCCGCCAGCCGCAGCGCATGGGTCGCATCCTGTGCGACCGCCGGCATCACCGGGTCATAGCCCGCCGCGATCACCGAGGCGATTTCGGGGCGCAACACCGTCACCCCGCGCGCCATCGCCAGAGGCGAACGCTCGGCAAAGGCGCGGTCCGACCAGAGCAGGATCATCTGCACCGCCTGGCTCAGCGCGATGGTCTCGGCAGGCACCTCGTCGAGCGCCGCATCCATACGGATAAAGGCGAAGCACGCCCGGATCGCGCCGTCTTTGTCAAAGCGGAACACCCGATACTGGTTTGCCCCCGCATCATCGAGCCGCACCACCAGATCCTGCAGCCCCTCGATCATCTGGTCGAGATTGGGCACCTCCAGCAGCTCCTGCCAGTCGCGGAAGAAGAAAATCATCAGGTTGGCACCGATCTCGGGGTCGTGCTCGGCCATCTTGTGCCCGGCCAACACCACCACCGCCTCGACCGCGCCCTTCACGATCGCCAGCGTCTGCGCCTCGACCCCGAACACGATCGGCACGATCGGCCGCCCCCAGCGCGCGAACAGATAGTCGCCATCGGCGCGCGTGAACAGCGCCTGCACCTCTTCTGGGGCCAGCATCCCGGTCGTTTCAGTCATCGCGCCCTCCTTGTCGGCTTGCCCAAGCCTAAGCCATCGCGGCGCCGGATTGAAGGCCACCCGCCCCCTTTCATCGAGCCGCAAATACTCCGGGGGTGAATGGCCGCAAGGCCAGAGGGGGCAGCGCCCCTTTCCCCGCTTGCCGCCCCATGCCGCGCCGCCTATAAGGCGGGCATGACTCATTATGTTCACAGCCAGCGAATTACCGGCCCGGCGCTCTGACGCGTCAGGGTAGCCGGGAGATGCTGTGAACCGGGGCCGCGATCCGCGCGGCCCAGCTTGGGGCAACCGCCCCGCCCAGTCCGAGGATATTTCCATGTGCGCCGACACGCCCGAAACCGCAGTTGACTACCGCGACACCGTCTTTTTGCCCGAAACCGAGTTCCCGATGCGCGCGGGCCTGCCGATGCGCGAACCCGAATGGCTCGCCCGCTGGGAAAAGATCGGCATCTACGACCGCCTGCGCGCCAAGAACGCGGATGGCGCGCGCACGCCCTTCACGCTGCATGACGGCCCGCCCTATGCCAACGGCCACCTGCATATCGGTCACGCGCTGAACAAGACGATCAAGGATTTCATCGTGCGCGCCCATCAGATGATGGGCCATGACAGCCGCTATGTGCCCGGCTGGGATTGCCACGGCCTGCCGATCGAATGGAAGATCGAAGAGCAATACCGCGCCAAGGGGCTCGACAAGGACGCGGTCGATACCGTCGCCTTCCGTCAGGAATGCCGCAAATTCGCCGAGGGCTGGGTCGACATCCAGCGCGAGGAATTCAAGCGCCTCGGCGTGACCGGCAACTGGGCCGATCCCTACCTCACGATGAACTACCATGCCGAGGCGGTGATCGCCGAGGAATTCATGAAGTTCCTGATGAACGGCGCGCTCTATCAGGGCTCGAAACCCGTGATGTGGTCGCCGGTCGAGAAAACCGCGCTGGCCGAGGCCGAGGTCGAATATCACGACCACACCAGCCACACGATCTGGGTGCGGTTCAAGCCGGTCTCGGGGCTCGATGGCGCCTCGGTGGTGATCTGGACCACGACGCCCTGGACGATTCCGCAAAACCGCGCCGTGGCCTATAACCCCGCGATCGCCTATGGCCTCTACCGCGTCGACGCGTTGGAAGAGAAATCGACCGCAACCGAGGGCGAGATGCTGGTGCTGGCCGACGCCCTTGCGCAATCGGTGATGACGGCGGCCAAGGTCGCGGGCTTTACCCGTGTCCGCGACGTGGCAGCCGATGAGTTCGACGGCCTGATCCTGCGCCATCCCTATGCCGGCGTCGAAGGCGCGAATGGCGAGTGGGATTTCGACGTGCCGATGCTGCCCGGCGATCACGTGACCGATGACGCGGGCACGGGCTTTGTGCATACCGCGCCCTCGCATGGCGACGACGACTATCAGCTGGGCGTGAAATTCGGCCTGCCGATGACCTATAACGTCGAGCCCGATGGTAGCTATCGCGCCGATCTGCCCTTGTTCGGCGGCGAGGCGATCATTCTGCCCGATGGCAAGGAAGGCCCCGCGAACGTCAGCAATATCAAGCAGCTGGCCTGGGCCGGTGCGCTTCTGGCCAAGGGCAAGATGCGGCACTCCTACCCGCATTCCTGGCGCTCCAAGGCGCCGCTGATCTATCGCAACACGCCGCAATGGTTTGCCGCGATCGACGTGGACCTTGCCGATGACATGAACGACTACGGCACCACGATCCGCCAGCGCGCGCTGACCTCGATCGAGGATCTGGTCAAGTTCACGCCCGCCAAGGGCCAGAACCGCCTGCATTCGATGATCGAGACGCGCCCCGACTGGGTGCTGTCGCGCCAGCGCGCCTGGGGCGTGCCGCTGACCTGCTTCACCAAGCGCGGCGCCAAGCCCACGGATGCCGATTTCCTGCTGCGCGACCCGCAGGTGAACGCCCGCATCGTGGCCGAGTTCGAAGAGCACGGCGCCGATGTCTGGTACACCGAGGGCTTCAAGGAGCGCGTGCTGGGCAATCTGGTGAATGCCGAGGATTACGAGCAGGTCTTTGACGTGCTCGACGTCTGGTTCGATAGTGGCTCGACCCATGCCTTCGTGCTGCGCGACCGTCCCGACGGCACCAAGGATGGCATCGCCGACGTCTACCTTGAGGGCACCGACCAGCACCGCGGCTGGTTCCATTCGTCGCTCCTGCAGGCCTGCGCCACCAAGGGCCGCGCGCCCTATCGCAACGTGGTGACGCATGGCTTCACGCTCGACGAAAAGGGCATGAAGATGTCGAAATCGCTGGGCAACACGGTGGCCCCGCAAGAGGTGATCGACGAATACGGCGCCGACATCCTGCGGCTCTGGGTGGCGCAGTCGGATTACACCGTCGACCTGCGGATCGGTGCGAAAATCCTGAAAGGCACCGCCGACAGCTATCGCCGCCTGCGCAACACGCTGCGTTTCATGCTGGGCGCGCTCGCGGGGTTCGAGGAGGCCGAGCGGGTCGCCCCCGCAGACATGCCCGAGCTGGAGCAATGGGTGCTGCACCGTCTGGCGCAACTCGATACGCAGGTGCGCGAGGGCTATGCGGCCTTCGACTTCCAGGGCGTGTTCCAGTCGCTGTTCAACTTCTGCACCGTCGATCTGTCGGCCTTCTATTTCGACATCCGCAAGGACGCGCTCTATTGCGATGCGCCGGACAGCCTGACGCGCCGCGCGACCCGCACGGTGATGGACCTCCTGTTCCACCGTCTCACCACCTGGTTCGCGCCGATCCTGTGCTTCACGATGGAAGACGTCTGGCTGTCGCGCTTCCCGGGCGAGGACAGCTCGGTCCACCTGCAGGATTTCCCGGCCACGCCCGAGGGCTGGCTGAACGCCGATCTCGCCGCGAAATGGGACGGCATCCGCCGGGCACGCCGCGCGGTGACGGCGGCGCTGGAAATTCAGCGCAGCGAAAAGGTCATCGGCGCCTCGCTTGAAGCCGCGCCGGTCGTGCATATCGACGACGGCGCGCTGCTGGCGGTGCTGAAATCGGTGCCCTTCGCCGATCTGTGCATCACCTCGGACCTGCAACTGACCGCAGACCCCGCGCCGAACGAGGCCTTCCGCCTGCCCGAAGCCTCGGGGATCGCGGTGGTGTTTGAACGCGCGATGGGCGAGAAATGCGCGCGGTGCTGGAAGATCCTACCCGATGTGGGCAGCCATAAACACCCCTGCACCTGTGCGCGCTGCAACGCCGCTCTGGGTTAAGAAAAACGGGCGCCTTCGGGCGCCCGTTCTGCCTCCGGCGGGGATATTTTCGGCAAAATGAAGGGGTCAGGCCGCGTGTTCGGGGCGCTCGGGCACGATCTGCTGCACGATGCCCACCGCGACCAGATAGACCGAGGTGACCACCAGCCCCCAATGCGCCCAGCTTTCGGGGTGGAAATCGACCCAGGCCGCCCAGCCCGCAAACACCGTCCAGCCCAGCGCCATCGGCAGGCTGAGCGCGCGCCAGCGCCGGGTGCGGGTGGGGTGGATGAATTTCAGCGGGAAGAACATCGCCACCGCCAGCGCGAGCACCACGCCCAGCGTCACCCAGTAGCCGGGTTCGAGCGCGAAGAGCACCAGCACCACCATGTTCCAGCAGGCCGGGAAGCCCGAGAAGGAATTGTCCTTGGTCTTCATCCGGGTGTCGGAGAAATAGATAACGCTGGCATAGGTGATGGCGATGATCGCGAGCCAGCCCGTCCAGCCCGGCAAGAGCCCCGACTTGAACAGCGCATAGGCCGGGATGAAGACATAGGTCAGGTAATCCACGATCAGGTCCATCAGGACGCCGTCATAGATCGGGAAATTCTCTTTGACGTCGTAGCGCCGCGCGAGCGGGCCGTCGATGCCGTCGACGAACAGCGCCACCACCAGCCACAGGAACATCAGGCTCCATTTTTCCTCGACAGCGGCCAGCATGGCCAGCATCGAGAGAACAGCGCCCGTCGCGGTGAGCATGTGGACGGAAAGGGCTTTGAGGCGAATATCCATGCTCCCGTCATGCCCGAAAGCCCCTTGATTCACAACCCGGGCTCAGGCGCGCGGGTGGGCATCGCGGTAGATCTCCATCAGCCGGGCCTGATCGACGGCGGTGTAGATCTGGGTGGTGGCGAGGCTGGCGTGGCCAAGCAATTCCTGGATCGCGCGCAGGTCGCCGCCAGCAGCAAGAAGATGGGTGGCGAAGCTGTGGCGCATCGCGTGGGGCGTGGCGCTTGAGGGCAGCCCCAGCGCCATCCGCGCCTGCTCCATCGCGCGCGAGATCATCCGCGGATTGAGCGCACCGCCGCGCTTGCCGCGAAACAGCGGCAGGCCCGGCTCAGTGGGATAGGGGCAGAGGCGGATATATTCGGCCACGGCGGCGCGTGCGGCGGGCAGGACCGGCACGATCCGCTCCTTGTCGCCCTTGCCACGGATACGCATCACCTCGGGCAGCGGAAACTGATCGCCGGTAAGGCCGAGCGCCTCCGATATCCGTAGCCCGCAGCCATACAGCAGCGTCACCACGGCCGCATCGCGCGCGGCGATCCAGGGTTCCATCGCCTGGGTATCGACCTGCTCGATCATCGCGGCGGCGGCGTCGGGGGCCAGCGGGCGGGGCAGCTTGCGTTGAAACTTCGGGGCGCGGGCTGCCAGCACATGGGTCGCGTCGAACCCCTCGCGATCGGCGAGCCAGCGGATGAAGCTCTTGACCGAGGAGAGCGCGCGGGCGAGCGAACGCGCCGACAGGCCCCGCCCGCGTTCCTGCGCCATCCAGGCGCGCATGTCGGATTGCGAAACCTGCGCGAGCCGCGCCACGCCAAGGCTGTCGCCGTGATGCAGATGCAGGAAGCGCAGGAACCCCGCGACATCGGTGCGATAGGCCTTGAGCGTATTCTCCGAGGCGCCATCGAGCGCGCGCATGTGGTCGAGCCAGAAGGCCAGCGCCTCCGCCGCGCCCTCGGAATAGCCCGCCATCAGCTCAGCCAGCGGCGCATCGCGCGTTCGAACACACCCGCGAAGAAGCCGAGCAGGTCGGTGCCCTGCGAGGGTTTGAACTGATGCGGGTCTTCGGCGCCCATCACCAGCATGCCGGGCAGCCGCCCCTCACCGAGGTCCAGCCGCATCAGCGCCTCGGAGCGGATCCAGCCCGAGGCCTCGCCATAGATCACCGCCGATTGCGGCACGGTCTGGCGCAGCACCACCGTGCGCGGCTGGCCCGAGCGCTCGCCCTGCATATAGTCATGCACGAAACCGGGCTCGGCCACGCAGAGCACGTCGCCCAGATGGCGCAGCGCCGGGTCATTCTCGGAATGCAGGCTTTCGAGCACCAGCCGCACCTGATCGACGCGCAGGATCTCGGCGACATCGGTGCCGAGGCTCTTGAGGAAACCCTCGAAGTCAAACGGATCGAGCATGCGCAGCACGGCGCGGTGGATCTGATTGGTGCCGGCGAGGTTTTCATAGGCCGCCGCGATCACCGAGCGATGCGTGTCCTCGAGCCGGTCGAGCCGCGCTTCGAGGCGCTCCATCGCGATGCCGCGCAGGTCGATGATATTGGCGCCCATCGCGTGTTCGTTGGCCGCGATCAGCGCGCGCATCAGGTCGCGGTCTTCGAGGATCATATCCGGATCGGAGATGATCTTGGCGCGAATCTGATCGGCCAGTGCAGTGTCGGTCATGCCCGTGGTCTCGCCCGTTTATCGGTCTTGCTTCGGGCCAGATTACACGAGCTGTGCGGAAAATCATCCCTGTTTCCGGCCCGATACGAAAAAGGCCCGCCTCATGGGCGGGCCTTTGCCGGATGGATCAGACGATCTTCTGGCCGGTCTTGGCCCAGTCCTTCAGGAACTGGTCGAGGCCCTTGTCGGTCAGCACGTGGTTGGCCATCGACTTGATCACGGCGGGCGGCGCGGTGATCACATCCGCGCCGACGCGGGCGCAATCGGTGACGTGATTGACCGAACGGATCGAGGCGGCCAGCACCTCGGTCTTGAAGTCGTAATTGTCGTAGATCGTGCGGATGTCCTCGATCAGCTGCATGCCGTCGAGGTTGATGTCGTCGAGACGGCCGATGAAGGGCGAGATGAAGCTCGCGCCGGCCTTGGCCGCGAGGATCGCCTGCGCCGCCGAGAAGCACAGAGTGACGTTGACCATGTGGCCCTCGGATGCGAAAGCCTTACAGGCGGTCAGGCCATCCCAGGTCAGCGGGACCTTGATCGCGATGTTGGAGGCGATCTTGGCCAGTTTCAGACCTTCGGTGATCATGTCCTTCGCCTCGGTGGCCACGACCTCGGCCGAGACCGGGCCCGAAACCATGTCGCAGATTTCGCGGGTCACTTCGAGAATGTCGCGCCCCGATTTCAGGATCAGCGAAGGGTTGGTGGTCACGCCATCGACCATGCCGAGGTCGTTGAGTTCCTTGATGGCCGCAACATCGGCGGTATCGACGAAGAATTTCATGCGAGGTCTCCTGAGCAGCATTCGCGGGCCAGATAGCGCAAAGACGGGCTGGTTCCTAGTGCGGAATCGCGCGGCGCATGGCGGCTATCGCTGTGCAAGGGGGGCTGTCTGCCCCCCGCGGGCCTGCGGCCCTGCCCCCCGAGAGTATTTCGGGCTCGATGAAAAGGGGCGCGCGGCATGAGCGGGCAAAGCTGGTTCGAGGCGGGGGCACGGCTGGCGGTGCTGACCGCCGAGCCGATCGGGCGGCCGCTGGATTACCTGGCGCCCGAGGGCGGGTGTTTTTTGGGCGCCTTCGTCGAGGTGCCGCTGGGGCCGCGCAAGGTGATGGGCGTGGTCTGGGGGGCGGGTGACGGACGGTTCGATGCCGCGCGGCTGAAGCCGGTGATCCGGGTGCTCGATGTGCCGCCGATGCGCGAGGAGTTGCGCGAGTTCCTGATCCGGATGGCGGATTACACGATGACCTCGCTGCCCGGGGTCTTGCGGCTGGCCACGCGCACGCCGGGTCTGTTCGACGCGCCCGGCGCGCGCAAGGTCTATCGGCCGGGCAGCACCCTGCCCGCACGGATGACCGAAGCGCGCGAGCGGGTGCTGGAAGTGATGCGCGATCATGGCGGCGCGGGGTTCTACCTGAGCGAGCTGGCGCAGATGGCGGGCGTGACGCCGCAGGTGGTGAAGGGGCTGGCGACCTCGGGCGTGTTGATCGAGGCCGAGGTACCGCGCGACCTGCCCTATCCGCGGCTCGACCCGACGCGGCCGGGCAAAAACCTGTCTGACGATCAGGCCCGGGGCGCCGAGGCCCTGCGCGCGGGCGCGGGGCGGTTTGGCACCTGCCTGCTGAAGGGGGTGACGGGGTCCGGCAAGACCGAGGTTTATCTGGAGGCCGTGGCCGAATGCCTGCGTCAGGGCCGGCAGGCGCTGGCGCTCCTGCCCGAGATCGCGCTGACCACCGAATTCCTGGCCCGCGTCGAAGAACGTTTCGGCGCGCGCCCCGGCGAGTGGCATTCTGGCGCCACCCAGTCCGAGCGGCGGCGGCTGTGGAAAATGGCGGCCGAGGGGGAGGTGCAGCTGGTCGTCGGCGCACGCTCGGCGCTGTTTTTGCCGTTTCGCGACCTCGGGCTGATCGTCGTCGATGAGGAACACGACAGCTCCTACAAGCAAGAGGAAGGCGTGCTTTACAATGCGCGCGACATGGCGGTGCTGCGCGCCTCTTTCGCGGGGGCGCAGGTGGTGCTGGCCTCGGCCACGCCGAGCCTTGAAAGCTGGGCCAATGCCGAGGCCGGAAAATACACGCGCATCGATCTGCAGTCGCGGTTTGGCGCCTCGGAGCTGCCCGAGATGGCCGCGATCGACATGCGCGCCGAGCGGATCGAGGCGGCGCATTGGATCTCACCGACACTGGTGGGCGAGGTGCTGGCCCGCATCCGCGCGGGCGAGCAGGCGATGCTGTTCCTGAACCGGCGCGGCTATGCGCCGGTCACGATCTGCCGCGCCTGCGGGCATCAGATCGGCTGCGATCATTGCGACGCGCGCATGGTCGAGCACCGCTTCCAGAAGCGCCTCGTCTGCCACCAATGCGGCGAGACGAAGCCGATCCCCGAGGCCTGCCCGTCGTGCAAGGTCGAGGGCAAGCTCGCCCCCGTCGGCCCCGGCGTCGAGCGCCTCGCCGAAGAGGTGGCCGAGCGTTTCCCCGATGCGCGCGTGGCGGTGCTATCCTCGGACCTGTTCGGTTCGGCGCGCGCGCTGAAGGAGGCGATCGAGACCATCGCGGCGGGCGGCGCCGACATCATCATCGGCACGCAGATCGTGGCGAAGGGGCACAACTTTCCGCTGCTCACGCTGGTCGGGGTGATCGACGCGGACCTCGGCCTGCAAGGCTCGGACCTGCGCGCGGCCGAGCGCACCTTTCAATTGATGCGGCAGGTGGCGGGGCGCGCGGGGCGGGCCGAGAAACCGGGCCGCGCGCTGCTTCAGACCTTCCAGCCCGAGCATCCGGTGATCCGGGCAATCCTTGGCGGCAATGAGGAAGCCTTCTGGCGCGAAGAGGCGGCGCAGCGGCGCGCGGCCGGGGTACCGCCCTATGGCCGCATGGCCGGGATCATCCTGTCCGGCCCCGAGGTGCAGCCCCTCTTCGAGATCGGCAGCGCGCTGGCGCGCCAGACCGGGCCGCTCGCGCAGATCGGCGCGCAGGTCTTTGGCCCGGCGCCCGCGCCAATCGCGCGGGTGCGCGGGCGGCATCGGGTGCGGATGCTGGTCAAGGCCGACAAGGGCGCGCCCCTGCAAAAGGCGCTGCGCCAATGGCTGCGGCAGGTCAAACTGCCCGCGCAGGTGCGGCTGGCTGTCGATATCGACCCGCAGAGTTTCCTGTAATCAGCAGGCCGCTGCGGGCGAGAGGTTGCGCTGGTCCAGCAGGTAATCGGTGGTCATCGCGCCGACCCACATGCAGAACAGCGCCAGCCACGCCGTCGCGGCAAAGACCGACCCGCCCGTCACGCCATTGCCGATCGCGCAGCCGCCCGCGAGCATCGCGCCGAACCCCATCAGCACCGCGCCGATCATCGAGCGGCGCATGATCGGTACGCTGTCAAACGCCTGCCAGGCGAACTCGCGCGAGAGCATCGAGGACAGGAACGCCCCGATCACCACGCCGGGCACAAGGCCCACGTCGAACTCCAGCACCGCGTTGCGATCGAGGAAGAACATCAGCGTGTTGGCCGAAGGCCCCGAGAAGGTGACCGACGAGACCGGCACCGGATCGAAGGCCACCTGCGCCAGTTGCCAGGTCAGCACCCAGCCCACCGCCACCGCAAAGCCCACGCCCGAGGCAAAGACCAGCACCTTCGCGCTGAGCTTGTTGCGCACCGCCAGGAACAGCGCCAGCGCCGCCGTGGCCACGCCCAGCGCCAGCCCCGCCCATTCAGGCAAGTGCAGCAGGTTCAGCAAAGAGACATTCTCGGAGCCGGTGATCCAGAGGCTCGCCAGCGTGTCGCGATAGGGCGCGAGGATGCCCTTGAGGCTCATCTGCGCGGTCACCGCGAAAATCAGCCCCGACACGACCGAGCGCAGGTTGCCCGTCGACGCCAGCACCAGCAGGCGCCCCGAACAGCCGCGCGCCATCACCATGCCCGCGCCGAACATCAGCCCGCCGATGATCGCCCCCGACCAGCTGCCCGGAACCGACATCACCCGGCTGTCGATGCCACGAAACAGGCCGAGCATCTGCGCGCCCTGCACCCAGACCACGGCCGTCGAGAAAGTCAGGAACCAGATCGCCACCTTCTGCCCCAGCTTGCCGCGCGCGAACTCGACCGTCGCAGCCCGCAGGCAGAAGTTCGAGCGCTGCGCCGCGACGCCAAAGATGATGCCGGTGACAATGCCGAACAGCGCCGCCGCCGGCCCTTCGCCGATGCTTTCGATGATTTCCACGATATCCATGCGCTGCGCCCTCCCAGACTCGCCTCCCGTCTGGGCGAAGTATATGCCACTTCCCGAATATGACGTGCCTTGATCTGAATCAGGCGTTGCGAAGCGGGCGCGGCGCGCCTATCGAAACGCATGATCCGCGCGAACCGCATTTCCATCGACGAGGCCAAGGCCCTGCCGCGCTGGCGCAGGCCCGATGCGCTTTTGTACCTGATGGCGGCGGCGATGCCGATCAGCTTCGCCACATGGTCGGCGCTTTTGAACAACTTCGTCATCGAGGTGGCGGGTTTCACCGGCCGCGAGATCGGCTGGCTGCACAGCCTGCGCGAAGTGCCCGGCTTCCTTGCAATCGGGGTGATCGTGGTGCTCTGGGTGCTGCGCGAACAGGTGCTGGCGCTTCTGGCGCTGTCGCTTTTGGGCGCGGCGACGGCGGTCACCGCGCTGTTTCCCAGCTTCGGCGGGCTGATGGTGGTGACGCTCCTGTCCTCGATCGGGTTCCATTATTTCGAGACGGTGAACCAGTCGCTGCAACTGCAATGGATCGACCGCAAGCGCGCCCCCGAGACGCTGGGGCGGATCGTGGCGGTGGGCTCGGGGGCATCGCTCGTGGCCTATGGGCTTCTGGTGCTGACGTGGAAGAGTTTTGATCTGAGCTATGGGCTGGTCTACGGGCTGGCGGGCGGCACGACGCTGGTGATCGTGGCCGCCGCGGCCCTGCTCTATCCGCAATTCGAGGCGCGCGAGCCGCAGCTTAAAACCTTCGTGCTGCGCCGCCGCTACTGGCTTTACTATGCGCTGCAGATGATGGCGGGCGCGCGGCGGCAGATTTTCGTGGTCTTTGCCGCCTTCATGATGGTCGAGAAATACGGCTTCGAAGTCCATGAGATCACCGCGCTTTTCCTGATCAACTTCCTCGCCAACATGGTGCTGGCGCCGATGATGGGCAAAATGGTCGGCCGGTTCGGCGAGCGCGCGGCGCTCTTGTTCGAATATGCCGGGCTGACGGCGGTGTTCGGGCTTTACGCGGGGCTTTACCTGTTCGACTGGCCGGTCTGGGTCGCCGGTACGCTCTACGTCGTCGACCACATCTTTTTCGCGCTGGCTTTCGCGATGAAGACCTATTTCCAGAAAATCGCCGACCCCGCCGATATCGCACCCACCGCAGCCGTCGCCTTCACCATCAACCATATCGCGGCGGTGTTCCTGCCGGCGCTCCTGGGCTACCTCTGGATCAGCTCGCCGGTGATGGTCTTTGCGCTGGCGGCGGGGATGGCGCTTTGCTCGATGGTGCTGGCCGCGCTGATCCAGCGCCACCCCGACAAGGGGATGGAGACAGTGTTCACGACGCTCTGAGCGCACTGGAAATCGCGCCCGCCGCCGCTATCTTTGCGACAAACGGAGGCCCCCATGTTCAGACCGACCCAACTGCCCACCCCCGATCAGGCCCTGCCCGGCCGTGCCACGCCGATGCCGATCCTCGAGCCGCATTTCGTCTTTGGCCGTCCGCTCCGCGCGCCGCTGCCCGAAGGCATGGAAGAGGTGATGTTCGGCATGGGCTGTTTCTGGGGCGTCGAGCGCAAGTTCTGGCAGCATCCCGGCATCTGGCTGACAATGGCGGGCTATGCCGGCGGGCTCACCCCCAACCCGACCTACAAAGAGGTCTGCACCGGCATGACCGGCCACAACGAGGTGGTGCGCGTCATCTTTGACCCGCGTGAGACCAGCTATGACGACCTCTTGAAACTGTTCTGGGAAAATCATGACCCCACGCAGGGCATGCGGCAGGGCAATGACCGGGGCACGCAGTATCGCTCGGGGATCTACACCTATTCGGAGGCCCAGGCCGAGGCCGCCGAGGCCAGCCGCGCGGCCTATGCGACGCGGCTCGCGGCGGCGGGTTACGGTGCCGTCACCACCGAGATCCTGCCCGCCCCGCCCTTCTATTTCGCCGAGGATTACCACCAGCAATATCTGGCCAAGAACCCGCAGGGCTATTGCGGCATCGGCGGCACCGGCGTGAGCTGCCCGATCGGGCTCAAGGCTTGACCACCGGGGCAGAACGGGCGAAAGCGGGCTGAACCGAAAGGATCTGCCATGACCACCTTTACCGCTTTCACCACCCTGCCCGACCGCGATCTGGCCGAGGCGCTGGCCGAACGGCTGGAAGATCTCGATCCGCCCGCCTATGGCGTCGGCGTCTTCGAGATCGAGGATGGCTCGGAAAAGTGGGAGGTCGGCTCCTATTTCACCGAACTGCCGAATGACATCGTGCTCGACCTTCTGGCGGCGGCGCATGGGGCGGCGCCCTTCGTGGTCTCGGAACTGCCCGAGACCGATTGGGTCGCCCATGTTCGCCGCGAGCTGGCGCCGGTCGAGGCGGGGCGGTTTTTCGTCTATGGCAGCCATGATGCCGACAAGGTCCCCGCGGACGCGATCGCCCTGCGCATCGACGCGGCCATGGCCTTCGGCACCGGCCATCACGGCACGACGCTGGGCTGCCTGAAGGCGCTCGATGCGCTGGAGCGTGACGGGCTGCGCGCCACCAATGTGGCCGATATCGGTTGCGGCACGGCGGTGCTGGCAATGGCGGCTGCCAAGCTCTGGCCCGAGGCGGTGATGGCCTCGGATATCGACCCGGTCGCGGTGGAAACCGCCCGCGCCAATGTCGAAATGAACGGGCTGGCCGATCGGGTGATCTGTGTCGAGGCGGCGGGCTTTGAGCATCCCCACCTCAAGGCTGTCGCGCCTTACGACCTGATCTTTGCCAATATCCTGAAAGGGCCGCTGATCACGCTGGCCCCTGATATGGCCGCGCATTGCGGCGAATCGGGGCACATCATCCTGTCCGGGATCCTGCATGAGCAGGCCGACGAGGTGATTGCCGCTTACGAAAACGTCTGCTTTTGTCTCCGCGCCAGAAACGAATATGGCGACTGGACGACATTGGTGATGCAGAAGGCATAATCGAACAAAGTCTTGCCCTAGTATGCGCGCGCGAAACCTTGGTTTTTACGCTACACTGTTAGCGCGTGGTCTTTCCTCGCTGTGAGGTTGGATATGAGTGACCGGAACCTGAAAGATTTTGAAGCTCGGTTGCAAAAGATCGAGCAGATCCAGAAAGCGGGCGGCGCTTTCGAAGCCACCGGCACCCTTGGCCGGAGCTATTTCGATTCGACGCGTCCGAAATCCCGCCGCAGCATTCCGCTGCGCGCGCTTGGCATGATCCTGTTCAGCGCGCTGCTGCTGAAGGCGGCGATGTTCTCGCATATGGGCCCCACCAGCTACGACCAGAAAGTCGCGATGCTGGAAACCGGCAGCATGGTCGAGCAGGCCAGCGCCTGGGTGCTGCGCGCCGACCCTCTGACCCGCAAGATCGCGGATTCGCTGCATCCGATCATGAATTGACCCAAGGCATTATTGCCATAGGGCCGCGCCGGGTCACCCCGCGCGGCCCTATTCGCATGCACGGCTTCCCCCTAGCCAATGTTCACCTTTCGTGCTAATCGTTGAAAAACAACAGGCAAAGGGCGGGCAGGATGCGGGTGATCGGGATCGATCCGGGGCTGAGGAACCTCGGCTGGGGTGTGATCGAATGCGAGGGCGTGCGGATGCGCCATATCGCCAATGGCATCCTCCATTCCGAAGGCGACAACCTCGCCAAACGCCTGCTGAGCCTGCATCAGGGCCTGAGCGCCGTGATCGCCGCGCACCGCCCCGAGGCCGCCGCCGTCGAACAGACCTTCGTCAACAAGGACGCAGTGGCGACGCTCAAGCTTGGCCAGGCACGCGGCATCGCGCTTCTCGTCCCCGCGCAGGCGGGGCTCGAGGTCGGCGAATACGCCCCCAACGCAATCAAGAAATCCGTCGTGGGCGTAGGCCATGCCGACAAGGTGCAGGTGCAGCACATGGTCCGCCACCAGTTACCCGGCGTTGAGCTTGCCGGCGCCGATGCCGCCGATGCGCTGGCCGTCGCAATCTGCCACGCCTTCCACCTGCAATCGGCAAACCGGCTGATGCTCGCGCAACTGGCCACCGGGTCGGGCCGGGTTCGGAGGGCGCGCGCATGATCGGTCGCATCGCAGGCATCCTGATCCACCGCGCCCCCGACCACGTGATGATCGACGTGCGCGGCGTGGGCTATATCGTCCATGTCTCGCAGCGCACCGCGCAAACCCTACCCCCCGTGGGCGAGGCCTGCGCGCTTTATACCGACCTCGTCGTGCGCGAAGACCTGCTGCAACTGATCGGCTTCCCGAGCCTGCTGGAGAAGGAATGGCACCGGCTGCTGACCTCGGTGCAGGGCGTTGGCGCCAAGGTCTCGCTGGCACTGCTGGGCACACTGGGCGCCGAGGGGTTGGGCCGCGCCATCGCCCTGGGCGACTGGGGCGCCGTCAAAGCCGCGCCCGGCGTCGGCCCGAAACTTGCGCAGCGCATCGTGATGGAACTCAAGGACAAGGCGCCCTCGGTGATGGCGCTCGGCACGGATCTGTCGGTCGACCTCGCCCCCTCCGAAGAGGTGATCGAACCCGCCGCCGCCCCGCACGCGAAACGCCCCGCCGCGCCCGCCGCCCCGCGCGTCAATTACACCGCCGAGGCGCTCTCGGCCCTCACCAATCTCGGCTATTCCCCCGCGGATGCCGCAGGTGCCGTTGCGCGTGCCTCCGAAGACGCCGAGATCGCCCAGGACACTGCCAAGCTTATCCGCGCCGCGCTGCGGCTTCTCGCACCGAAAGACTGATGTTTCTTCTTGGCCCAAATACGCAAATCTCCGGCGTCGCCCCCGCTTGCGCCGCCCTGAAACCCGCGCGACAGTAACCCGATGACCGAGCCCGACCCGACCCTCCGCCCCGACCGTCTCCCCGAAGACGCCGACCGCGCGCTGCGCCCACAGGCGCTTGAGGAATTCGTCGGCCAGGCCGAGGCCCGCGCCAACCTGCGCGTCTTCATCGAAAGCGCCAAGATGCGCGGGCAGGCGATGGATCACACGCTGTTCCACGGCCCGCCGGGCTTGGGCAAAACCACGCTCGCCCAGATCATGGCGCGCGAGCTGGGCGTGAATTTCAAGATGACCTCGGGGCCGGTGCTGGCCAAGGCCGGAGATCTCGCCGCAATCCTGACCAATCTTGAGGCGCGCGACGTTCTGTTCATCGACGAAATCCACCGCCTGAACCCCGCCGTGGAGGAAGTGCTCTACCCCGCGATGGAGGATTTCGAGCTGGACCTCGTGATCGGCGAGGGCCCCGCCGCGCGCACCGTGCGGATTGAGCTGCAACCCTTCACGCTTGTCGGCGCGACGACGCGGCTGGGCCTGTTGACGACGCCGCTGCGCGACCGCTTCGGCATTCCGACGCGGCTGCAATTCTACACCGAGGACGAGCTTGACCAGATCGTCAGCCGCGGCGCGCGGCTGCTGGGCATTCCCGCCGAGCCAGCCGGCACGCGCGAGATCGCGCGGCGCGCGCGCGGCACACCGCGGATCGCCGGGCGGCTCCTGCGTCGCGTCGTCGATTTCGCGCTGGTCGAAGGTGACGGTCGCCTGACCCGCGCCATCGCGGATAGTGCGCTCACGCGGCTGGGCGTCGACCATCTGGGCCTCGATGGCGCGGACCGGCGCTATCTGGGGCTGATCGCCGAGCATTACGGCGGCGGGCCGGTTGGGGTCGAGACGCTCTCGGCCGCGCTCTCGGAAAGCCGAGACGCGATCGAAGAGGTGATCGAGCCCTATCTGCTGCAGCAAGGCCTGATCCAGCGCACGCCGCGCGGGCGGATGTTGGGCGCAAGCGCCTGGCGCCATCTGGGCCTTGAGGCGCCGCGCGCGCCTTCGCAACAATCGGGCCTCTTCGACGGCTGAGACAATTCATCCGCTTGCCCTACTGCGCCCCGCGCGCTAGCTGCCCCCTATCGCAGCCACAGCGAGAGGAACGCGCCATGAGCGGCCTGCCCCCCCGGTTCGAGATTTCGGACGCCGAGATCGACCGCGTCGTCGAGGTGTTTTACCAGCGCGTGCGCGCCCATCACATCCTCGGCCCGATCTTTGCGGCCCATGTGCAGGACTGGCCCGCGCATGAGGCCAAGATCGCGCGATTCTGGAAAGGCGTGATCCTGCATCAGCCGGGCTATGAAGGCTCGCCGATGATGGCGCATCGGCTGGCGGGCAATGTCGCTCCCGAGCATTTCCCGATCTGGCTTGGCCTGTTCGATGACACGCTGCGCAATACGCTCAGCGATCCGGTCGCGGCAGCGGGCTGGTCGGCGCTGGCGCACCGGATCGGGCAAGGGCTGCGGATGGGCGTGTCGGACATGGGCCGCGCCCCCGGCACCGTGCCCGAACTGCGCTGAGGCGCCCGGGCCCCAGCGGCTCTTGCGTATTTTCGCCAAGAAGAAACGGCTAGGCGGTGCTGTCCTTGGCCTTGCTGAACAGCCCCGTGAGCGCGCGGCGCGTCAGGTTTGTGACGCGCGGCTTTTCCAGTACGTGGAAGGGCATCGGGCGGCACAGCTCGATCGCGGCGACGCCCACGCGGGCGGTCAGCGCGCCATTGACCACGCCCTCGCCGAAACGGCGCGAGATTTTCGAAAACAGATGCCCGCCGGTCAGTGTCTCGATCAGGTCATCGCCCGCCGCCACCGCGCCGGTCGCCACCAGATGCGTCATCACAGAGCGCGCAAGGCGTAGACTGCCAAGGCTGCCCGCGCGCCCGCCGTAGATCTCGGCAATGCGGCGTATCATCCGCAGGTTCGCCATCAGCGCCGTCGCAACATCGGCCAGCGCCAGCGGCACCAGCGCCGTTACCGTCGCGACCGTGCGCGCGGCGGCCTCGACCTCGAGCCGCGCGGCCTGATCGAGGGGTGTCATCAGCTCGTGCTCGGCCAGATCCAGAAGGGTGCGCGCATCGAGCAGCTCGCCACCTTGTTCGGCCAGATTACGGCGCGGCCAGTCCATCTCGGGGCGCGCGGCATAAAGCGTGCCAAGATGCGCGACCGCCTTGCGCGCCCGACCAAGGTCGTCGGTGGACGCGATATCGACGATCTCGCGATGCACCCGATCGAGCCGCTTGAGCCGCGCAAAGGCGGAAAATTCGCGCAGCGCAACCAGCAGCGAAGCCAGCAGAAACAGGCCCAGAAGCCCCGCCCCGAGCCATCCCAGAAGCGGGCTGGAGGCAAACAGGTTCTCGATGAAACGCCAAGCCGCGATGCTGGCCAGAAAGCCCAGAAGCGCCGCCGTCGCCTGCCAGAAGAACCGCGCGAGCCGCGAGCTGGGGCGCGCGGCAAGCCGCGTGGCGATCGCCATCGCGCGGCCCTGGGGTTGGTCGGCCAGCGCCTCGGGCGGGTCTTCGACCGGGGCGACCTCGGCGGGCGAGGCGCCTTCGGCCTCAAGCTCGATCAGAAGCGGTTCTTTCATAGCGCGTCTCCGATCAGGAAATCTGCGGCGCGATCCAGCCGGATATGCGGCGGGCCATCGCCGGGGCGCAGGGCCACCGGCGCGGGCGCAAAGGACATGATTGCGTAATCACCGTCGAGCCACTCGGCCGCCCCTTGGCGCGCGGGCGCCAGAAGTTGCGCGGGGTCTGCGGGCAGCTCGCCCGGATAAAGCGCCACGTTACGGCCATCAAGCAACCGCCCGCGCACCGCCGGAAGCGCTTGGCCATCGCGGAGGACGTCTTCTTCCGTGGTGGTGCGCAGCGCGGCAATCGCCAACGCCTGCGTATCGGCCCCCGCGAAATCGGCGCGGTCCTTCGCCTCGCGCAGAAGCGCGGTGGTGATCGCGGTCAGGCGGGCATGTTGGGAGTGGTGCAGATGGTCGGCCTTGGTCGCGGCAAACAGGATCTTTTCGATGCGATGCCCGCCCAGCAGCGAGGCCAGCCAGCCTGCGCGCCCCGGACGAAACGCCTTGAGGATCCCGGCCATGGCGCGGCGCAGATCCTCGAGTGCAGCGGGGCCGGAATGGATCGCGCCCAGCACATCGACCAAAACGACCTGCCGGTCGATCCGGGCAAAGTGCTCGCGGAAAAACGGTTTCACGACCTTGGATTTATAGGCCTCGAAGCGGCGCTCCATCTCGCGCGCAAGCGAGCCGCGCGGCGCCTCGCCAGGCGGCAAGGGTGCGAAAGTCAGGACGGGCGAGCCCTCCATCTCGCCGGGCAAAAGGAACCGGCCCGGCGCGCAATCGGAATAGCCAGCGGCGCGCGCGGCCTGCAGATGGGCGGTGAAGCCGGCGGCAAGCGCCTTGGCGGCGGGCTCGTCCATCGGCGCGCTCGGGTCAATCGCGGCCAGTTGCGCGAGGTATTCGGGCCCGCCGGGGCGATCCGCGATCCGGGCCAGAACCTCTTGAGACCAGGCGCCGAAGCCCTGATCCATCAGCCCCAGATCCAGCAGCCATTCGCCCGGGTAATCGACGATATCGAGATGCACCGTGCGCGGGCCGCGTAGGGCGCCGAGAAAGCCGCTCGGCTGCACGCGGAACGACAGGCGCAGTTCGGAGATCGCCCGCGTGCCCTCGGGCCAATGCGGGGTCGGGCCGGTCAGCGCCGACAGATGCGCCTCATAATCAAAACGCGGCACGGTATCGTCGGGCTGCGGGCGCAGGAAGGCGGCGGTGATCTCGGAGCCGTGGCGCAATGCGGGCATACGGCCGCGGTCGAGCAGGTTCGCGACCAGCGAGGTGATGAACACCGTCTTGCCCGCGCGCGACAGGCCCGTCACGCCCAGCCGGATCACCGGCTCGAACAGCGCCTCTGAAACCGAGGCCCCGGCCGCTTCGACTCGGCGCGCGACGCCATCGGCAATATCCGTCAGTCCCACGCAAACCCCCGGCGCAGTTTCCTTTCCCAGAAGATAGGCGCTTGGCGGGCGCGATATAAGAGGGAAGCGGCGCGCGGATTTCCCGACCCGCGCGATGCGTGGCGGGGATTGCGGCGGGCGGCGGCTTCGGGCTATGGCGGGGCATGCCCAGATATGCCCTCAAAGTCGAATACCACGGAGCGCCCTTCGCCGGCTGGCAACGCCAGAGCGGCCAGCCTTCGGTGCAGGGCGCGATCGAGGCGGCCTTGGCGCGGCTCGAGCCCGGCGCGCATACGATCGCGGCGGCGGGGCGGACGGACGCGGGCGTGCATGCGACGGGGCAAGTGGCCCATGCCGATCTGGCGAAAGACTGGGACCCGTTCCGGCTGTCGGAGGCGCTGAACTTCCATCTCAAACCCGCGCCCGTCGCGATCCTCGCCTGCGCGCAGGTCGCGGACGACTGGCACGCGCGGTTTTCGGCGGTCGAGCGGCGCTACCTGTTCCGGCTGGTGCAGCGCCGCGCGCCGATGACGCATGAAAAGGGGCTGGTCTGGCGCGTGCAGAACCCGCTGGACCTCGAGGCGATGCGGGCGGGGGCGCAGCACCTGATCGGGCATCACGACTTCACCACCTTCCGCTCGTCGATCTGTCAGGCGGCCTCGCCGGTGAAGACGCTCGACGAAATCACAATCACCGAAGTCGAGCGCGCGGATGGGCGCGAGTTTCACTTCCGGCTGCGGGCGCGGTCCTTCCTGCATAATCAGGTGCGCTCGATCGTGGGCACGCTGGAGCGCGTCGGCGCGGGCTCATGGGAGCCTGACCAAGTGCGCACGGCTCTTGAGGCGCGCGACCGCGCGGCCTGCGGCCCGGTCTGCCCGCCGCAGGGGCTCTATCTGACCGGTGTGGGCTACCCGCAAGACCCGTTTTCGGGCTAGGGCCTACTCGGCCGGCATGCGTTCGGGCGTCCACGCTTCGCGCGTATCGACGGCCCGGACCTGCGGCGCATTGGCTGGCAGGTTCTGCGGCAGGTAATCGTGCACCGCGCGTGCCACGACTGTCATCACCTCTTCATCGCTGCCGCTTTCGATCGCCTTGCGCAGATCGCGCAGGGCCGCCGCCATCTCAAGCTGCGAAAGCCCTTCGGGCTGCGCGAGCAGGATGCGCGGATGCGCGGTGGCCCGGACGGCATCGTCATGGAACAGCTCTTCGTGAAGCTTTTCGCCAGGTCGCAGACCCGTGGTGACGATCTCGATGTCGCCATCGGGGTTGTCCCGATCGCGCAGCCGCAACCCAGCAGCCTCGATCATCCGCCGCGCAAGGTCGTGAATTCGGATCGGCTCGCCCATGTCGAGCACGAACACCTCGCCGCCGGTTGCATGCGCGCCCGCGATCAGGACCAGCAGGGACGCCTCAGCGATGCTCATGAAATAGCGGGTGACGCCTTCGTCGGTCAGGGTCAGCGGCCCGCCACGCGCGATCTGTTCTTCGAAACGCGGAATGACGGAACCCGAGGAACCCAGCACATTCCCGAAGCGAACGATCGAGTAGTTCGTGTGCTGCGATCGCGCGGCCAGATCCTGCACGACAAGCTCCGCGATCCGCTTCGACGCGCCCATCAGGCTGGAGGGGCGCACGGCCTTGTCGGTCGAAACCAGAACGAAGCGATGCACCCGCGCGGCCTCGGCCTCCCGCGCAAGAACGGCGGTGCCCAGGCTGTTGTTCGCAAGGCCGACGCGCGCGTTTTCCTCGACGATCGGCACGTGCTTGTAGGCGGCGGCGTGGAAAACCACGTCCACCGCATAGCGCGCCAGCACCCCGCGGACCAGAAGCGGATCGCAGACCGAGCCGAGCACGGACACCAACTCCACCTGCGCGGCCTCGGCCAACACGCGCAGCTCCGCCTCGGCGGAATAAAGCGCCAGTTCGGACAGATCGAGAATTACCAGCCGCGACGGGCGACAGCGCAGAACCTGCCGGCACAGCTCGCGCCCGATCGACCCGCCCGCCCCGGTAATCAGGATCGAGGCCCCGGCATAGGCGGTCTCGCAAATCTGCGGTGCCCCGGTCAGCGGCTTGCGCTCCAGCAATGCGGAAACCGTCGCCTGCGTCAGCTTTTCCGAGAGGCGGCCAGGGGCGGCATATTGCACGGTCTCGGGCAAGGTCTGCACGTCGATCTGGCGCTGGCTCAGCCGGGCAGCGATGAAGGTGCGTTTTTCCTCGCTCAGATGCGGGGCGGCAAGAATAACGCGGTTGATCTTGTACTGGTCCGACAGTTCGCCAAGCTGGGCCAAAGAGAACACCGGAAGCCCGTTCAGCACGATCCCCGCCATTGCGGGATTCTCGTCGATGAAGGCGCAGAGCATCGTCGTTTCGTCCTGCCGCAGCTCTCGCGCGATGGCCATGGCCATCGACCCGGTGCCATAGATCGCAACCCGGCTGGCAATGTTCGAGCGGCGGTAAAGTTCGGTCAGGACACGCAGCAGGAGGGCGCGCATCAGCGCATAGCCGAGGGCGTAGAACAGTCCGAAAAGCGCGTGCACCCCGGCCGGAAGGCCCGGCGCCCCCGCCTCCGACAACAGCGCCGAAGTCAGGCCCAGGGCGATCCCCAGCCAAAGCGTGCGCACCAGCGCGGCGCCGTCATATTCCTTGAGGCGCAGGTTGTTCAGCCGCAACTGATGCAGGCCGATCGCCGCCACCACGGCAAGGGCCGGCAGGTACACCCAGGTCAGCGGCAGCAGCTCGGTCGGCGCGACCGAAAACACCAGCATCAACGACAGGGAAAACGCCACCGGCACCAGCAGGCAGTCCAGGGCAAGCAGGATCATCCGCTTCTGGCTGCGCCTCAGGCTTACATATCGCCGAAACATATCCTCAACCGTTCTCAGTCGCCCGTTCCGCTGCTAAGGCCGTGCTGCACGAGATTACCGACCGGCAAAACAGAATTCAACTTTTAGTTGTGGCCGTTTTCTTCTTCCGCCCAAGCACACGCCAGATTGTTTTCCAAACGATTAAGAAATCATAACAGGGCGAAGATTTTCGCTGATACATCAGGTCGAGCCGGGCTTTTGCCGGGATACAGACCTCGCAATAGACGCGGTCGGTCTCTTCGGGGGTGTCGCAGCGCGCCAGCAGGCGTTCTTCGCGGTGGTGATAGTAAAGCGACGCCAGACCGGTCGCGCCGGGCCGCGATCGGAGCACCTGCGCGTAGATTTCGGGGAAGCGTTCGACATATTCGCGCAAGGGCGGACGGGGGCCGACAAAGCTCAGGTCGCCGCGAAAGATGTTCCACAGTTGCGGCAGTTCATCGCCACGGGTGCGGCGCAGGATGCGCCCGATCCGGGTGATCCGCGCCTCCTTGTCTCCGCCCGAAACACCACTGTCGTCCTGCGTCACAGTCATCGTGCGGAATTTCCAGAGCCGGAAGCTCTGCGTCGGCGTTTTCATCCGCTCTGCGCAATAGAAATACGGGCGTTCTTCGGTGAACATCAGCGTGACCAGAACTACGAGGATCAACGTGCCGAGAATCGGCAGCAGGATCAGCGCGAGCGTCAGATCGAAGAGCCGTTTCTGCCAGGTCATGCGCTGCCCCCCGCGACTTGGCGCCAGTCGGCAACGATGCGCTCCGCCCGCGCCCGGGCCTCGGGCACAAGGCCGAAACGGATCGCACGGCTCACATCAAGTTCAACATTTTCAATAGCTTCTGGCGGCGCCGGAACAAGGCTCCATGCAACGCCAGCGGCCCGCAGCAGGTCATCCATGCCCACAACGCCGGGCAAAGCAAGATTGAGCACCGGCGGCACGGGCTGCCCCGCCGCCATCAAACCCGCCAGCCGAGCGATCGCGCGGGCTAGGTCCGAAGGCCCGATATAGCTGCGGCGCGGGGCGCGGCCATCGGCAAAGACATGCAGCGACCGTCCGGCCTCCGACACGGGCTGCCCCAATAGCGCATCCGCGCCCGCCACATTGCCGATGCGGAGGCAACAGGCCGCGGGCTGGTCGCGCAACACCGCCTCCATCTCAAGCTTGGCGCGCCCGTAGGCGACAGGCGGATCGACCGGCCCCGCTTCAGACTGCGCCTCGCCCGACCGGTCGTAGACAGCCGCCGAAGATGCCGCGATCACCGGCTTGGCCCCGTTGCGCGCCGCCAGAATCGCCCGCGCAATCGCTGCATGAGCCGCGAGATCAGCGCCGGAGCCGCCCGCGCGCCCCGCAAGGTTCAGCACGACATCGGCCGCCTCGATCGCCTGCGCCAGTGCGCCCGGATCGGCCAGCGGATCAAAAATCAGATCCGCGCCAACACCCTCCCGGCGCGCCTGAAAAACCGGCACCATGCCAGAGGGCTCCGCGCTCCAGACCCGACGCAGCATGCCCGCCACGCGTCCCGACCCGCCAACAACCAAGAGGTGAGTCTCATGAAGGTTGAGATCGGGTTCCGTTTTCTTCATACCGTTCCGGATGCTTTCCAGGCGACTCGCGCTTAAGGCGATTCTATGCCTGCTCGCGGACCGGGTTGGAAGAGGGACAGACCATGAAACGACTTTCGATCGTGCTGCTGTGCGCAGCTCTCGCCGGATGCACCATGCCGCGCGGCGCGGCCCTGCAAAGCGAGATCATGTCTTCCTCCGGAACCGAAACCCGCGATTTCGCCCATTACCGCATCGACCGCGCGACGCTGAGCCGGCTGGCTGGCTGGCCCGAGGCGAAACATGCTCAGACGGAAAACCTCTGGCTGCAAGGCGGACGCGGCGGGGCGGGGCAGCTGCTGGCGGCTGGCGACAGCGTCTCGATCGCGGTCTGGGAGAATGGCGAGAACAAGCTCCTGACCACCGACGCCGCGCCGTCGGTCGAGCTGCACAAGACCCGAGTCGGGGCGAATGGCACGGTCTTCGTGCCCTATATCGGCGAGGTGCCGGTGGCGGGCCTGTCGCCACAACGCGCCCGCGCCCGCATCGAAGAGCGCCTGACGCCGCTGATCCCGGCGGCGCAGGTTCAGCTTGAGGCCGAGCCGGGCCGCGCCAATTCCGTCGACCTGATCGGCGGCGTCGCGCATCCGGGCAATTACCCGATGCAAGATCGTTCGCTGACGGCGCTGGGGCTGGTGTCTCTGGGCGGCGGGCCGCGCGCCGAGCTGCGCAACCCGCAGATCCGCCTGCTGCGCGGCAGCCAGGTCTTTGACACCTCGCTCGCGGCGCTGCTCGATGCGCCCCAGACCGATGTCGGACTGCGCGGCGGCGACAAGCTGATCGTGCGCGAAGACCCGCGCTATTTCCTCGCGCTCGGCGCCTCGGGCAAGGAAGAGCTGATCCCGTTCACCAAGGATCGCGTCACCGCGCTTGAGGCCGTGACCATGGCGGGGGGCATTTCGGACACGCGGGCCAACCCGCGCGGGCTACTGATCCTGCGCGAATACCCGGCCTCGGCGGTGCGTGCCGACGGGGCGGGAGGGCCGACGCATGAGCGGGTGATCTTTTCGATCGACCTGACCAGCTCGGACGGGCTGTTCTCGGCGCAGAATTTCGACATCGCACCACGGGACCTCGTGCTGGCGACCGAGAGCGGCGCGACCAGCCTGCGCACGATGCTGGGGCTGATCGGCGCCTCGGTGGGCGTGTCGAACGCGGTCAGCAACTAGCCGCCCACCGCATTGACACGGGCACAATCGCTCCGCTGGACGCGCCCGGCGACGGGTGATTAGATCGCGCCGACCAAAAGGAGTGCGGCCCATGGCGTTCGGCAAGAATATCCAAACCTATTTCGAAGGCAGCTGGCATCAGGGCGACATCCCCGTCATGCGCGCGGCCGATCACGGGATCTGGCAGGGCTCGTCGGTCTTCGACGGAGCGCGAATGTTCGACGGGCTCGTGCCCGACCTCGAAGCCCATTGCGCGCGTACCAACCGCTCGGCCAAGGCGCTGATGATCACCCCCACCGTCGAGGCGGGCGAAATGGTCGAGATCGCGCGCGAAGGGCTGAAGCGCTGCGGCAAGGACGCCGCCGTTTATATCCGGCCGATGTATTGGGCGATCCACGGCTCGGATCTGGGCGTCGCGCCGCTCGAAGGTGTCACCGGCTTTGCGCTCTGCCTCGAAGAGGTGCCAATGCCCGACGCCAGCGCCTCGACCACGCTGACCACCACGCAATTCCGCCGCCCGGTGCTGGCCGACAACGTCTGCAACGCCAAGGCAGGCTGCCTTTATCCGAACAACGCGCGGATGCTGGTCGAGGCCAAGTCCAAGGGCTTTGGCAACGCGCTGGTGCAGGACGCGATGGGCAATGTCGCCGAGGCAGCCACCGCCAACGTCTTCATGGTGCGCGACGGCGTCGTGTTCACGCCGATCGCCAACGGCACGTTCCTGTCGGGGATCACGCGCGCGCGCCACATCTCGAACCTGCGCGCCGCGGGCATGGAGGTCGTGGAAACCGTGCTGACGCTCGACGATTTCCGCGCCGCCGACGAGGTGTTCCTGTCGGGCAACTTCGCCAAGGTCACGCCCATCACCGCCTTCGACGAGCGCCGCTACGACCACGGCCCCGTCACCAAGCGCATCCGCGAGATGTATTGGGACTGGGCGGTTTCGTCGCCGCTCTGAGCAGAGTTGCCAAACGCATGACGCCGGGCGATGATTGCCCGGCTGGCTGCCTTCGGAGGAAAGATGCGCAAGTTTCTGGTCGTGCTCGATGACACGCGCGAATGCCTGAACGCGATGCGGTTCGCCGCAATGCGCGCGGCCCATACCGGCGGCGGCGTGACGATCCTCTGCGTGATCCCGCCCGAGGAATACCAGCACTGGATCGGCGTCGCCGACATCATGCGCGAAGAAGCCCGCGACCGGATCGAGGCCCATTTCGAGGTCTTCGCGAAATGGATGCGCGACAAGCAGCACGTCGACCCGGACCTCGTGATCCGCGAGGGCGAACCGGTCAAGGAGATCCTCGAGGTGATCCGCGACGACCCGGAAATCGGCGTGCTGGTGCTGGGCGCGGGCACCGACAAATCCGGCCCCGGCCCGCTGGTGACGCAGCTCAGCAAGAATTCCGGCTCGCTGCCCTGCCCGCTGACGATCGTGCCGGGCGACATGTCCAAGGAAAAGCTCGAACAGATCACCTGACGGGCCCGGCCAGAGCCCGCCCGCCGCTTCTTCTTGGCAAAAATACGCACCGGCGGCGCAGGTGGCCAAGGGCGTGACCTGCGTATTTGGACCAAGAAGAAATCAGGGGGCTGCGCGCAATCGCCGCGGCCGAAAACTTGACGAAAACGCTCGGCGGGCGCATATCTGCCGCAAGCCAAGGAGGCGCGCATGTTCATTCAGACCGAAACCACCCCCAACCCCGCCACGCTGAAATTCCTGCCGGGGCAGACCGTGCTCGAGGCGGGCACCGCCGATTTCCCCACGGCCGAGGCCGCGGCAAAGTCGCCGCTGGCCAAGCGCATCTTTGCGGTGCCGGGCGTCACGGGCGTGTTCTTCGGCTCGGATTTCGTCACCGTCACCAAGGGTGAAAGCACCGAATGGGATCACGCGAAACCGGCGATCCTCGGTGCGATCATGGAGCATTTCCAGTCCGGCGCGCCGGTGCTGGAGGGTGAGGCTCCCGCCGCGGGCGGGCATGCCAGCCATGACGGCCCCGATGCCGCGATCGTCTCGCAGATCAAGGAACTGCTCGACACCCGCGTGCGACCGGCCGTGGCGCAGGACGGCGGCGACATCACTTTCCACGGGTTCGAGCGCGGCGTCGTCTACCTGCACATGCAAGGCGCCTGCGCGGGCTGCCCCAGCTCGACGCTGACGCTGAAAATGGGCATCGAGAACCTGCTGCGCCATTACATCCCGGAAGTGACCGAGGTACGTGCCGTTGCCGGCTGAGCCGATCCTTCTGGCCTTTGACACATCGGCCGCGCATTGCGCGGCCGCTTTGCTGCGTGGCTCGGAATTATTGGCGTGCCGCGTCGAGGAGATGGGCAAGGGCCAGGCCGAGCGGCTGATGCCGATGCTCGAAGAGGGTCTGAGGGGCGTGGGCCTTGGCTGGCGCGACCTGAGCGGGATCGGCGTCGGCATCGGGCCGGGCAATTTCACCGGCATCCGGATTTCGGTGGCCGCCGCACGCGGGCTGGCGCTGTCGCTGGGCGTGCCGGCGGTGGGGGTGTCGAGCCTCGAGGCGCTGGCCTTTAACGTACCGCGCCCGGTGCAGGCGCGGATCGACGCGCGGCGCGGGCTGGCCTATGTGCAGGATTTCACAGCCGAGGGCGCCCAGCCGCCCGAACTGGTCGAATGGGCCGCGCTTGAGGGCCATGACGGGCCAGTCGCCGACACGATCTCGCCCGAGGTGCTGATCGAAGCGATCGCGCGGATCGCGGCTGAGCGCATTGCTTCGGGCGCCGATCTGCCGCGCCCGGCGCCGCTTTACCTGCGCGGTGCCGATGCCGCGCCGCCTTCGGACCCGCCGCCGGTCATCCTGGACTGAGCGATGTCGCCCGAAGAACTTGCCCTGATCCATGCCGCCTCCTTCACCACGCCGCGCCCGTGGTCGGCCCAGGAATTCGCCGATCTGCTCGACCAGCGTTTCAACTTCCTGCTCGACGAGCCGGGCGCGTTTCTGTTGGGGCGTGTGATTGCCGACGAAGCCGAGCTGCTGACCCTCGCCGTCGCCCCCGAAGCGCGGCGGCGCGGAGCAGGCGCGCGACTGGTGCGGACCTTCCTTGCGGCGGCACAAGATCGCGGCGCGGTCTCGGCCTTTCTGGAGGTCGCCGCCGACAACGAGGCCGCCCGCGCGCTGTATCGCCAGACCGGCTGGCGGGAATCGGGGCTGCGCAAGGGATACTATCAAAGCCCCGAAAACGCGCGGATTGACGCGGTTGTGATGAGCTATGCGCTCGATCCGGCGACCACCTGACCATTAGGTCAAAAAACTGCGCCGCTGGCGTGAAATCGCGCTTGACCACCCTAGGCTCCTCTGCCCAAATTCTCTCGGTCCGCGGGCCCCCTCGCCCGCCAACAAGGCGCCCGAACCGGAGCGCCATCCAATGACCGGGAGTGACCAATGACCCTTATGAAATCCTTCCTCGGTGCCGCGGCTTCGCTGGCCCTTTGCGCGGGTGCCGCGCTGGCGGAACCGGCGCTGATCTTCGATCTCGGCGGCAAATTCGACAAGAGCTTCAACGAAGCCGCCTATACCGGCGCGCAGCGTTGGGCCGACGAAACCGGCGGTTCCTACAAGGAACTGGAAATGCAATCCGAAGCCCAGCGTGAACAGGCGCTGCGCCGTCTGGCCCAGTCGGGCGCCAACCCGATCGTGATGACTGGCTTCGCCTTTGGCGACGTGCTCAACACCGTCGCGCCGGACTATCCCGAAACCAAATTCGCGATCATCGACATGGTCGTCGATCAGCCCAACGTGCGCTCGGTCGTGTTCACCGAGGAGCAGGGCTCCTACCTCGTCGGCATGATGGCGGCGCAGGCCTCGAAGACCGGCACCGTGGGCTTCATCGGCGGCATGGACATCCCGCTGATCCGCAAATTCGCCTGCGGCTATGTGCAGGGCGTCAAGGCCGTGAACCCCGATGCGAAGGTGATCCAGAACATGACCGGCACCACGCCGAGCGCCTGGAACGACCCGGTGAAGGGCTCGGAACTGACCAAGGCGCAGATCAGCCAGGGCGCCGACGTGATCTATGCCGCCGCGGGCGGCACCGGCATCGGCGTTCTGCAAACCGCCGCCGATGAGGGCATCCTGTCGATCGGCGTGGACAGCAACCAGAACCACCTGCATCCGGGCAAGGTGCTGACCTCGATGCTCAAGCGCGTGGACAACGCCGTCTATGACGCCTTCAAGGCGGGCGAGGCGATCGAGCCGGGCATCCATGTGATGGATCTCAAGGTCGATGGTGTGGGCTATGCGCTGGACGACAACAACGCAGCGCTTGTCTCGGATGAGATGAAGGCCGCCGTGGATGCCGCCGCGGAGAAGATCAAGGCGGGCGAGATCAGCGTCCACGACTACATGGCGGATAACACCTGCCCGGTCGAGTAATGCCGTCCGCAAATACACAGGGGGCGCAGCGGGATACCGCTGCGCCCTCCGCCCCGCCCCCGGCAATCGAATTGCGCGGGATTTCCAAGGCGTTCGGCCCGGTTCAGGCGAACAAGGATATCTCGATACGGGTGATGCCGGACACGATCCACGGCATCATCGGTGAAAACGGCGCGGGCAAATCGACACTGATGTCGATCCTTTACGGGTTCTACAAGGCCGACAAGGGCGAGATCCTGATCGACGGAACCCCCACCACCATCCCCGACAGCCAGGCCGCGATCCGCGCCGGCATCGGCATGGTGTTCCAGCATTTCAAGCTGGTGCAGAATTTCACGGTGCTAGAAAATATCATCCTCGGCGTCGAGGACGGCGCGCTCTTGCGCCCCTCGCTGTCGAAGGCGCGGCGCGAGCTGAAACGTCTGGCCGAGGAATACGGGCTCGAAGTCGACCCGGACGCGGTGATCGAAGAGCTCTCGGTCGGCCACCAGCAGCGTGTCGAGATCCTCAAGGCGCTCTATCGGCAGGCCAATATCCTCATTCTCGACGAGCCCACCGGCGTGCTGACCCCGGCCGAGGCCGACCACCTGTTTCGCATCCTCGACAACCTGCGCGCGCAGGGCAAAACCATCATCCTGATCACCCACAAGCTGCGCGAGATCATGGAAATCACCGATACGGTCAGCGTGATGCGCCGGGGCGAGATGACGGCCACGGTCAAGACCGCCGAGACCTCGCCCGAGGAACTGGCCGAGCTGATGGTCGGGCGCAAGGTGCTTCTGCATGTGCCCAAAGGCCCCGCCAACCCCGGCGAGACGGTGCTGGAAATCGAAGGGCTCCGCGTCACCGATGCCGATAAGGTCGAGCGGCTCAAGGGCATCAACCTCACGATCCGCGCGGGCGAAATTCTGGGCATCGCGGGGGTGGCGGGCAACGGCCAGTCCGAGCTGCTGGAGGTTCTGGGCGGCTATGCGCGCGCCACCGGCACGATCAAGGTCAACGGGCAGGAGATCGACCTGACCGGCAAGCATTCCGATGGCCAGTCGCGGCGCGCGCGCGGCATCGCCCATGTGCCCGAGGACCGGCATCACTACGGGCTGATCCTCGATTTCAGCGCGTGGGAGAACATGGTCTTCGGCTATCACAACGCGCCCGAATATCAGAAGAACGCCGCGATCATGGATAACGCGGGCATCATCGAAAAGACCGAAGCGGCGATGGAGCATTTCGACGTGCGCCCGCCGATTC
Source organism: Pseudothioclava arenosa (assembly GCF_002358085.1). Classification (GTDB taxonomy): domain Bacteria; phylum Pseudomonadota; class Alphaproteobacteria; order Rhodobacterales; family Rhodobacteraceae; genus Pseudothioclava; species Pseudothioclava arenosa. The sequence continues at coordinate 41,279 of NZ_NTJD01000001.1, read as the reverse complement.
CGTCCCTGCCAGCCAAGTCGTTTTCGGGCGGCAACCAGCAGAAAATCGTGCTGGCCCGCGAGATCGAGCGCAACCCTGACCTGCTCTTGGTCGGCCAGCCCACACGCGGCGTCGATATCGGCGCGATCGAGTTTATCCACCGTCGCATCGTCGAGCTGCGCGACGCGGGCAAGGCGGTGCTGCTGGTCTCGGTCGAGCTGGACGAGATCATGTCGCTCTCGGACCGTATCGCGGTGATGTTCGACGGCCAGATCATGGGCGAGCGTCTGCCCGCCGAGACCAACGAGCGCGAGCTGGGCCTGTTGATGGCGGGCGTGACCGAGACCGGAGGGGCGAGCTGATGGATAAACTTCCGGCTTGGGCCGACCTCGTTCTGGTTCCGCTGATCTCGCTTCTGCTGGCGGCGGTGATTTCGGTGCTGGTGATCCTCGCAATCGGGCAAGACCCGTGGGAGGCCGTGCGCGTGATGGTGCAAGGGGCGCTCGGCTCGCCCTATGGCTGGGGCTATACGCTCTACTACACCACCTCCTTCATCTTCACCGGGCTAGCGGTGACGGTTGCCTACCATGCCAGCCAGTTTAACATCGGCGGCGAAGGGCAGGCGCAGATCGGGGGCCTCGGCGTGGCGCTGGTCTGCCTCGCGCTGCCCTGGCCGCATTGGACGCTGGCGCTGCCCGCCGCGATGGTGGGGGCGGCGCTGTTCGGCGCGGCATGGGCTGCAATTCCGGCCTATCTGCAGGCGAAACGCGGCAGCCATATCGTGATTACCACGATCATGTTCAACTACATTGCCTCGGCGCTGATCGTATATCTACTGGTCGAGGTATTGCGCCCCGCCGGCCAGATGGACCCGGCCACGGCGCGGTTCCCGAAAGGCGCGGCGCTGCCGACCTTCCACGACATCCCCGGCCTGAACCTGATCTTTGACGCGCCCGTGCCCGCGAATGTCACCTTCCTGATTGCGGTTGCGGCCTGTTTCGCGGTCTGGGTGCTGTTGTGGCGCACGCGGCTTGGCTATGAGATCCGCGCCTTCGGCAAGTCCGAGCGCGCGGCGGTTTACGCGGGCATCTCGCCGGTCAAGGTGATCATGGTGGCGATGCTGATCTCGGGCGCGCTGGCCGGGCTGATGGCAATCAACAACGTTATGGGCGAGGCCGAGCGGCTTTTGCAGAACTCGGCCGAGGGGGCGGGCTTCATCGGGATCGCGGTGGCGCTGATGGGGCGCAACCACCCGCTGGGCGTGTTTCTCGCCGCGTTCCTCTTTGGCTTCCTCTATCAGGGCGGCGCCGAGATGGGGCTCTGGACCTCAATCCCGATCGAGTTGCGGCTGTTGTTGCAGGGCCTCGTGATCCTGTTCACCGGCGCGCTCGATAACATGGTGCGGATGATGCTGGTGCCCTTCTTCCGCAGCCGGAGGGCCGCCTGATGGATTACGCAACGCTTATTCAGGTTTCCGACTCGGCGCTGCGGCTGGCGACGCCCTTGCTGCTGGCCTGTCTCGCCGGACTGTTTTCCGAACGCTCGGGGATCTTCGACATCGGGCTTGAGGGCAAGATGCTGATGGCGGGCATGGCGTCGGGGGCTGCGGCCTATCTGACCGGCTCGGTCTGGCTGGGGATGTTCGCAGGCATCGGCGCTGCGATCCTGTTCTCGCTGATCCACGGCGTCGCCTCGATCACCTTCCGCGGCAATCAGCTGATCTCGGGCGTCGCGCTGAACTTCCTCGCCTCGGGGATGACGGTGCTGATCGCGCAGGCGCTGTTCCATCAGGGCGGGCGCACACCGCCCTTGTCGGGAGGTGCGCGGTTTACCCCGATCGAGCTGCCCTTTGCCGAGGCGCTGGCCGATGTGCCGATCCTCGGGCCCTTCTATGCCGAGGTGCTCTCGGGCCATTCCGCGCTGGTTTACGTGGCGCTGCTGGCGGTGCCGACGACGTGGTGGCTCTTGTATCGCACGCGCTTCGGGCTGCGGCTGCGCGCGGTGGGCGAGAACCCGGAATCAGTCGATACCGCCGGGATCTCGGTGGTGCGGCTACGCTATTCCGCCGTCATCATCACCGGCATCCTCTGCGGATTGGCGGGCGCCTACATGGCAACCGGGCTGCAGGCCGGGTTTGGCCGCGAGATGACCGCCGGGCGCGGCTATATCGCGCTCGCCGCGCTGATCTTTGCGAAATGGCGGCCTTGGTATGCGCTTTGGGCGACGCTCCTGTTCGGCTTTCTGCAGGCGCTGGCGCTGCGCCCCGACGTGATCGAGGGCACCTTCGGGCTGGCCATTCCGGTGTCGTTCCTCGATGCCCTGCCCTATATCCTGACGGTGATCGTGCTGGCCGGCTTTGTCGGCAAGGCGATCCCGCCCCGCGCCGGAGGACAGCCCTATGTCAAAGAGCGCTGAGCTTGCCGATCTGATCCGCGCCCGCGCAGGCGCCGAACCGCCCGCGATCGGGCTGGTTCTGGGCTCGGGTCTGGGCCATCTGGCCGAAGAGGTCGAGGGCGTCGCCATCCCCTATTCCGATCTGCCCGGCTTCCCGCATGCGGGCGTTTCGGGGCACAACCCCAAGCTGGTGATCGGCGATCTGGAAGGCGTGCGCGTCGCGGTGTTCGGCGGGCGGGTGCATTACTATGAACACGGCAACCCCGCCGAGATGCGCCTGCCGCTGGAAATCCTGCGCGAACTGGGCTGCGGGCAGCTGTTGCTGACCAATGCGGCGGGCTCGCTGCGCCCCGATATTCCGCCGGGCGGGCTGATGCTGCTGAATGACCACATCGCTTTTGCCGGCACCAACCCGCTGATTGGCGAGCCTTCGGACGCGCGTTTCGTGCCACTGACCGAGGCCCATGACGCCGAGATGCGCGCGGGGCTTCGCACTGCGGCCGAGGCGGTGAACGAGCCCCTGCCCGAGGGTGTCTATTGCTGGTTCTCGGGGCCTTCCTTCGAGACCCCGGCCGAGATTCGCGCGGCCCGCATCCTTGGCGCCGATGCCGTCGGCATGTCGACCGTGCCCGAGGTGATCCTCGCGCGGTTTCTGGGGCTGCGGGTGGCGGCGGTTTCGGTCATCACCAATATGGGCGCAGGGCTGGCCGACGAGCAGATCAGCCACGAGCAGACCAAGGCGATGGCGCCGCTGGGCGCCGCACGGCTTGAGCGTATCTTGCGACGATATCTGCAAGATTTCCGCTGAAACGCCGGCTTGGATTTGACTTCGCGTCAGTCGGGCTGCAAGACTGAAAGCCCATGTGACGCGAACCACCATGCAGATCTACCTCCCGATCGCCGAAGTTTCGGTCAATCTTTTCCTCCTGCTGGGGCTGGGCGGGCTGGTGGGCCTCTTGTCCGGCCTCTTTGGCGTGGGCGGCGGGTTCCTGATCACACCGCTTCTGTTCTTCATCGGCATCCCGCCCGCGGTCGCGGTGGCGACCGGGGCAAATCAGGTCGTTGCCTCATCGGTTTCCGGGGTTCTGGCGCAGTTCAAGCGCAAAGCGGTCGACGTGCCGATGGGGATCGTTCTGCTGGTCGGCGGTGTCGGCGGCTCGGCACTTGGGATCTGGGTGTTCAACCTGCTGACCGCGCTCGGGCAGATCGACCTTGTCGTGCAGCTTTGCTATGTCGTGTTCCTCGGCGCGATCGGGCTTTTGATGTTCCAGGAGGCGCTGCGCACGATGCGGCGCACGAAAAAGGGCGGCGCACGGCGCAAGCGCCATCAGCATCTCTGGCTGCATAACCTGCCGCTCAAGATGAAGTTCCGCGCCTCGGGGCTGTATATCTCGGTGATCCCGCCGCTGCTGGTGGGGCTGATCGTCGGGGTACTGGCGGCGATCATGGGCGTGGGCGGCGGCTTCATCATGGTGCCGGCGATGATCTACCTGCTCGGCATGCCGACCAAGGTGGTGATCGGCACCTCGCTGTTCCAGATCCTCTTCGTGTCGGCCTTCACCACCGCGATGCATGCGATCACCAACCAATCCGTCGATGTGATGCTGGCCCTGATGCTGATCGTGGGCGGCGTGATCGGCGCGCAATTCGGCTCGCGGCTGGGTGCGCGGCTCAATGCCGAACAGCTGCGCATCCTCTTGGCCCTGCTGGTCATTCTGGTCGCGGTAAAGCTGGGGCTTGAGCTGCTCCTGCGCCCTGACGAATTGTTCAGCCTGTTCCCGGGAGGCATCGGATGACCCGCCTCCTGACGCTTTTCGCCCTGCTTCTGGCCTGCGCCCTGCCAGCGCGCGGCGAAGAAATCGTCGCCGGGCTCAGCCGCGACAGCATTGGCATCACCGCGTCCTTCGACGGCTCGGAAATCCTGATCTACGGCGCGGTCAAGCGCAACGCGCCCGCCGCCCAGACGGGCGAGCTGCATGTGATCGTGACCCTCGAGGGCCCCTCCAGCGCCGTCACAATCCGCCGCAAGTCGCGCGAGATGGGGATCTGGGTCAATACCGACAGCCTCACTGTCGGCGCCGCACCCAGCTACTACGCGATCGCCTCTTCGGGACCGATGCACCTGATCCTCGACCCGGTCGAGGACGTGCAGCAGCGCATCTCGATCCCGCTCGCCGTGCGCGCTTTCGCGGGCCCGGTGCAGATGTCGGACGTGCGCCCCTTCACCCAGGCCCTGCTGCGCATCCGCGAGGAAGAAGGTCTTTATAAGGAAGAAGAAGGCGCCGTGCGGATCGTCGAAGATACGCTGTTCCGCGCCGATTTCGAGCTGCCCGCCAACCTGATCGAGGGCGATTACAAGACCCGCATCTTCCTCGTGCGCGACAGCCATATCATCGACCGCTACCAATCCGCGATCTATGTGCGCCGGGTCGGGCTTGAACGCTGGCTCTACGTTCTGGCGCAGGACTACGCGCCGCTTTACGCGCTCCTGTCGCTGGCGCTGGCGGTGTTTTCGGGCTGGGCGGCGGCGGCGGTGTTCCGGTTGATCCGCAGCTGATCAGCCCCGCCCGACAAAGGGCATCTCGGTCGCCATCACCGTCATCTGCAGCACATTCGCGCCGGGCGGCAGGCTGGCCATATGCATGACCGCGCGCGCCACATTGGCCACCTCCATCACCGGCTCCGCCCCCTTGGTCGCCGAACCGTCGATCCCGGCCAAAAGCCCCGTCGCGGCATTGCCCACATCAATCTGCCCCGCCGCGATGCCAAAGCCGCGCCCGTCCAGCGCGAGCTGCTTGGTCATGCCGTTGATCGCGTGTTTCGTGGTGGTATAGGCCAGCGAGCGCGGCCGCGGCACCTGACCCGAGATCGAGCCGTTATTGATGATCCGCCCGCCCTGCGGGTCCTGACGCCGCATCTGCCCAAAGGCCGCGCGCGCGCAAAGGAACATGCCGGTCAGGTTGACCGCAACGCAGGCGTTCCAATCGTCCAGCGCGACCTCATCGGGCAGGGCCGCGGGCGGGAACATGCCCGCATTGTTGAACAGCACGTCGATGCGCCCGAAATGCGCAACCGTGGCGGCAAAACCTGCCTCGACCGCGGCCGGATCGCTCACGTCGCAGGCCAGCGCGAGGCCATCGCCCTTTGCCGCAACCTCTTCAAGCGGCCCAAGGCTGCGCGCAAGGCAGGCCACCTGCCAACCCTCGGCCAGCGCCAGTTCCGCCACCGCGCGCCCGATCCCGGCGCTTGCGCCCGTCACCACCATCACAGCCATCAGCTCTCCTCCCCGGTTTCCGCCCGCAATTGCAAGGTTGCCGTACCCGTCGGCAGATCCTCGATCCCCAAAGGCGCCGAGGGCCGCGCCAGCCGGTTGCGCGTCACCCATAACAGCCGGTGCTCGGCCCGGGTGATCGCCACATAGGTCAGGCGTTTCCACAGAGGGATGCCAGCTTCGGTCCGCCCCGCGCGAAACGCCGCGTAGATGTCGGGGGCGAAGACCTGCACATCTTCCCACTGGCTGCCCTGCGCCTTGTGAATCGTGACGGCCGCGCCATGCAGGAACGCCGCCCCCATCCGCGCCGCGTAGGGGATGAAGGGCTCTTCCTGATCGGGGATCTCGATCTTGATGATCGAGGCGGCGGAGAGGCGCGGATCTTCCGCCCCCATCACATGCAGGCGCGAAAAGCCAGGCTTCTTGCCAGGGCCGAGGTAGACCACCTGCGCGCCCTTGATCAGTCCGCGCGCCTCGAGGTCGATGCGCTTCTTGCGGTGCTTCAACGGCAGCTCGATCCCGTCGCAGATCAGCGGCTCGCCCGGCAGCAACTGGTCGGCGGGGGCGCCAAAGGCCGAGCGAAACGCATGAATCAGCCGGATCCGCGTCGCGTTGCGCCAGACCAGCACCGGCGAGCGCGCCATCAGGTCGCTTTCCACCCGCTCGGCCCAGACCACGCGGGGATCGCGCTTGGCGGCCTCGGCCACCATCCGCTCGAAACCATAGAAATCAAGGCTCTCATCGGCCAGCGCATGGGCGAGATCGAGGATCGGGTTGTCCTGCGTCTGGCGGTGGATGCGGTGCAGCACATGCTTGGCGGGCTCGGGCAGACGCTCAAAGCACATCTGCCCCGACTGGTTCACCGGCGCCAGCTGCGCGGGGTCGCCAAACAGCACCAGCGTCGGGAAAATCTCACGCAGGTCGTCGAACTGGCGCTCGTCCAGCATCGAGGCCTCATCGACAAAGCCGATATCGAGCGGGTCTTCGCGCCGCTTCCAGCCCTGGATGAAATCGGAGCCGCGCAGCCCCGCCGCCGCCAGCGCGCCGGGGATCGACTTGTTCAGCTCGTAGAAGGCCTTGGCGCGATCGAGCGCCTCCTCGCTCAGCCCGTCGATCGGCAGCGCGTCGATCGTGGGGCGCGTGCCCTGCCCGGCCAGCCATTCGGCAATCGCCTCATAGGCGGGGGCATAGACCGGCGTATAAAGAATGCGGTGGATCGTGGTCGCGGGCACGCCACGGCTGCGCAACACGCTCGCCGCCTTGTTCGTAGGCGCCAGGATGGCCAGCGTGCGCCGGTCCTTGCGGCGACGGCCCTCGTAATCACCCGAGACCACCTCGACCCCCGCCTCGTCGAGCGCCTTGTACAGCTCGGCCAGCAACAGCGTCTTGCCCGAGCCCGCCTTGCCGATCACCGACATGACCCGGTTGCCGCCCCCATCTGGCGACAGCGTGCCCTCGACGATATCGACGCCCGCCGCCTCCAGCGCCTCGGCCACGGCATCCCAGGCCTCGGCCTGATCGTCAGAGAATTGCACACGCATCGGAAGGGTCATGGCGCGACCATACAGGGGCACCCAAGACGACAAAAGGGGCCGTGGCCCCTTCTGCTTTCATCGAGCGAAAAATACTCTCGGGGGGCCGAGGCGCAGCCTCGGCGGGGGCAGACAGCCCCCTCTGCGCCCTCAGGCTGCCGCCGACTGCGGAGCCGCCAGAGCCACGATATCCATCATGATCCGGTTCAGCTCGAAGTCCTTGGGCGTGTAGACACGCGCCACGCCGAAGCCGCGCAGTTTCGCCGCGTCCTCGTCGGGGATGATGCCGCCCACCACGACCGGCACGTCGGTCAGGCCAGCGGCGCGCATCCGCTCCATCAGCTCTTCGATCAGCGGGATGTGGCTTCCCGACAGGATCGACAGGCCCACCACATGCGCCTCTTCCTCGATCGCCTTGGCGACGATCTGCTCGGGCGTCAGGCGGATGCCATCATAGGTGATGTCCATGCCGCAATCGCGGGCGCGGAAGGCGATTTGCTCGGCGCCGTTCGAGTGGCCATCCAGCCCCGGCTTGCCGACCAGAAACTTCAGGCGGCGGCCCAGTTGGGTCGAGACCGCATCCACCGCCTCGCGGATGTCATCGAGGCCTTGCGTGTTGTTCGAGGGCGACTTCGACACGCCGGTCGGGCCGCGATACTCACCGTGGACCGAGCGCATGACGCCCGCCCATTCGCCGGTGGTGGCGCCGGCCTTGGCGGCGGCGATCGAGGCGGGCATGACGTTTTTGCCCGCCCGTGCAGCCTCGCGCAGCGCCGCCAGCGCGGCCTGAACCGCGGCCTCGTCACGCTCGGCACGCCAGGAGGCCAGACGCTCGATCTGCTCGGCCTCGACGGCCGGATCGACGACCATGATGCCGCCATCGCCCGCGGTCAGCGGCGAAGGCTCGCCCTGCTGCCAGCGGTTCACACCGACGACGATGGTTTCCTCGGCCTCGATCTTGTTGATCCGCTCGGCGTTGGATTCGACCAGGCGGCCCTTCATGTAATCGATCGCCGCGATCGCGCCGCCCATGCCGTCGATCGTCGACAGCTCCTGGCGCGCGCCATCCTTCAGCGCCTCGACCTTGGCGGTCACGGCGGGGTTGCCGTCGAACAGGTCGCCATATTCCAGAAGGTCGGTTTCATAGGCCATGATCTGCTGCATGCGCAGCGACCATTGCTGATCCCACGGGCGCGGCAGGCCCAGCGCCTCGTTCCAGGCGGGCAGCTGCACGGCGCGGGCGCGCGCGTTTTTCGACAGCGTCACCGCCAGCATCTCGATCAGGATGCGGTAGACGTTGTTTTCCGGCTGCTGCTCGGTCAGGCCGAGCGAGTTCACCTGCACGCCATAGCGGAAGCGGCGGTATTTCGCGTCTTCGATGCCATAGCGGTCGCGGCAGATTTCGTCCCAGAGCTCGGTGAAGGCGCGCATCTTGCACATCTCGGTCACAAACCGGATGCCCGCGTTCACGAAGAACGAGATCCGCCCGACCATTTCCGGGAAGGCCTCGGTCGGGACCTTGTTTTTCAGATCGTCGAGCACCGCGATGGCGGTCGCGAGCGCAAAGGCCAGCTCCTGCTCCGGCGTCGCGCCGGCCTCTTGCAGGTGGTAGGAACACACGTTCATCGGGTTCCATTTCGGCAGATGTTCACGCGTGTAGGCGGCGACATCGGTAATCATCGCGAGGCTGGGCTTCGGCGGGCAGATATAGGTGCCGCGCGACAGGTATTCTTTGACCAGATCGTTCTGCACCGTGCCTTGCAGCTTGGACACGTCAGCGCCCTGCTCTTCGGCAACCGCGATATAGAGCGACAGCAGCCACGGCGCGGTGGCGTTGATCGTCATCGAGGTGTTCATCTGCTCAAGCGGGATCTGGTCGAACAGCGCGCGCATGTCGCCCAGATGGCACACCGGCACGCCGACCTTGCCGACCTCGCCACGCGCGAGCACGTGATCCGAATCGTAGCCGGTCTGCGTGGGTAGATCGAAGGCCACCGAGAGGCCGGTCTGGCCCTTGGAAAGGTTCATCCGATAAAGCTCGTTCGACTTTTTCGCAGTCGAATGGCCCGCATAGGTGCGGAACAGCCAGGGCTTGTCTTTGGCGGGTTTGGTGCTGTCGGTCATGGCAGGCTCCCGAGTCCATGTCGATTCTGATTTCCGCAAGAAAATTGCGGGACGCACCCAGATAGACGAAAGAAAGTGTCCCTGTCAATTCGCCGCGCCGCGGCAAAAAGCGAAACCCGGCGTCGTGCAACTTTATTTAGCAGGCGCTGGGGCTTGGGCGATACATTAGTCCATAAGTGAGACAGAAAATTACAAAATCGCTACGTCAGCTATTGCTTTGTTGCGCAGCCGTTTGTATCTCACTCATGGAACGCCGCCCGATTCTGCGATGCGGCAAATACGAACAGGAGAGAGCCATGGCCCTTGATCAGAACACCGGGATCGCGCCCTACGAAGCCCCGGAGAAGGACCTCTACGAAATCGGCGAAATGCCGCCCCTCGGCTATGTTCCGAAGAACATGTACGCCTGGGCGATCCGTCGCGACCGTCACGGTGAGCCGGACAAGTCCTTCCAGGTGGAAGTCGTGCCGACCTGGGAAATCGACAGCCACGAAGTGCTCGTCCTGGTGATGGCCGCGGGCGTGAACTACAACGGCATCTGGGCAGGCCTCGGCGTGCCGATCTCGCCCTTCGACGGCCACAAGCAGCCCTATCACATCGCCGGCTCGGATGCTTCGGGCATCGTCTGGGCCGTGGGCGACAAGGTGAAGAACTGGAAAGTCGGCGATGAAGTCGTGGTGCACTGCAACCAGGACGACGGCGACGACGAAGAGTGCAACGGCGGCGACCCGATGTTCTCGCCCTCGCAGCGGATCTGGGGCTACGAGACCCATGACGGCTCCTTCGCGCAGTTCACCCGCGTGCAGGCGCAGCAGCTGATGCGTCGCCCCAAGCACCTGACCTGGGAAGAAAGCGCCTGCTACACGCTGACGCTGGCGACCGCCTACCGGATGCTGTTCGGCCATGCCCCGCATGACCTGCAGCCGGGCCAGAACGTGCTGGTCTGGGGCGCCTCGGGCGGCCTCGGCTCCTTCGCGATCCAGCTGATCAACGCGGCCGGCGCCAATGCCATCGGCGTGATCTCGGATGAAGACAAGCGCGACTTCGTGATGGGCCTGGGCGCCAAAGGCGTGATCAACCGCAAGGACTTCAAATGCTGGGGGCAACTGCCCAAGGTGAACTCGGAAGAGTATAACATCTGGCTGAAAGAGGCTCGCAAGTTCGGCAAGGCGATCTGGGACATCACCGGCAAGGGCGTGAACGTCGACATGGTCTTTGAACACCCCGGTGAGGCAACCTTCCCGGTGTCTTCGCTGGTGGTGAAAAAAGGCGGCATGGTGGTGATCTGCGCCGGCACCTCGGGCTTCAACTGCACCTTCGACGTGCGCTACATGTGGATGCACCAGAAGCGTCTGCAGGGCTCGCACTTCGCGCATCTGAAGCAGGCCTCGGCCGCCAACAAGCTGATGATCGAGCGTCGCATCGATCCGTGCATGTCGGAAGTCTTCCCCTGGGACGAAATTCCGCAGGCGCATATCAAGATGCTCCGCAACGAGCACAAGCCGGGCAACATGGCCGTGCTCGTACAGGCGCCGAAAACCGGCCTGCGGACGTTTGAGGACGCATTGGAGGCTGGCCCCAAGGCGTAATGCCTTGTCTTCAATGCTGCCCGCGCTCCCCCAGGAGCGCGGGCTTTTTCATGCGCGAAAGCCGGGCCAAGAGCCCGGCTTTGTCATATTTCAAGGGATCTGATCGAATCAGCCGTGTGCGGCGTGGCAGTCACAGCCGCAGCAGGACGTGGCCGTATGCGCGGCCAGCCAGTCCGAGAGCGCGGCCGGTTCAGGCGGCAACATCTGCGCGATATCGCCCGCAAAGGCCTCGAAGGCCTCCGCGTTCAGGTCATTCAGCCCGACGATCACCGGAATACCCTGCATCAGAGCCTCGGCGATCAGGTCGCGAAACCCGCGCCCCTCGGCCTCGTGCTTGCCGAACTTGTTGACGATCAGAAGGTCTGCGCCCTCGGCCAGCGCGTCGCCCACCAGCTGCACCGCCTGTTCCAGCACCGACGGATCAAGGCGACAGCCGCGCGAGCCCGTGCCCAGAGATTGCGAAATGCGCAGGATCTGCCCCTGCGGCAGAACCTGCACATCCATGTCGCAATGATGGGTGCCGGCAATCGTGTGATTGACCTGCACCGTGCCGACCACCCGAAGCCCGCGGGTGCGGGCCTCGGCGGCCAGATCGGACAGCAGGCGGTTCGTCTCGCCCCGCCCGGGAGCCTGTAGCGCTGCGAGAATCATGCCTGCCTCTCGTTACTTGGCCGGTTTGACCACACCGCGTGCCTCAAGATCGGCCACCACTTCGCGGTAGCGATCCAGATAGCCCGCGGGCAGATCATGCGCGATCCCCTGGTGACAGTCGATACAGGTCTTGCCGGTGTCGATCGCCTCTTCGTGGGCGTTCCCCGCGCGGCTTTCCTGCATCACGAAGTCCATCGTCTCGAAGGAGTGGCAGTTCCGGCATTCCTGCGAGTCGTTGCGCTTCATCCGCTCCCATTCATGCGCGGCCAGTTCGATGCGCATCGCCTCGAATTTCTCGGGCGTGTCGATCGAGTGGGTGATGAAATGACCGTAAAGCTCTTTCGAGGCCTTGATCTTGCGGATGATCTTGGGCGCCCATTCCTTCGGCACGTGGCAATCCGGGCAGGAGGCCTGCACGCCGGCCGCGTTGGCATCGTGGGGCGAGCCGGTGTACTCGGCATAGACGTTGTCGCGCATCTCGTGACACGAGATACAGAAGGTCTCGGTGTTGGTCAGTTCCAGAACGGTGTGGAAGCCGCCCCAGAAGATGATCCCGCCCACAAAACCGCCCACCAGAAGCGTGCCAAGGGCGATCGAGCCAGACGGCCGCGCGATGAAATTCCAGGTGCGGCGGATCAGGCCGGGTCGCGGATCGGTCGGTTTGTTCTCAGACATGTTCTTTCTCCCGATGGCGAGGCCAGATTATTTGCCGGAGGCGCGGAAGACGTTTTCCACCAGTTCGGGGGCGTCAAGCTGCGGCACGTGGCACTGGTTGCAGAACCAGCGACGCGAAGCGACCTGATCGCCCTGAATGCCATCGCGGTCGGTATAGTGGGTCATCGAGATCATCGGCGCGCTGCGATCGGCGGCGTTCTTCCACTCGTGGCAGGTCAGGCACTCGTTGGTCTTGAGGTCGATCTGATACTTCTCGATCGTGTGCGGGATCAGCGGCGGCTGCTGCGCGAAGGTGCGGGCAAAGCGCTGTTTTTCCTGCAGGTAGTTATCCTGGACATTGACCTCCTCATTGACCTGCGCGCCGCGCAGGGAGGTGACGGAGGCATCCTGTGCCAGCACGAGACCGGCAGAGAAGGCGACGGCGGCGCCGGCCAGAACGCTGATTTTGGCGAGTCTTTTCATGGCTGTGGTCTCCCGTAAGAAATCAGGCGGCACGGTTGCACGGTGCCGAGGAAGGGGTTGCATCTTCTTCTCCACGGCCGGGCGAGGGCCGCGTGTCGAAACGGTGGGTAAACTGGAACACATCCTGCGCGCAGACATCGATGCACCGCCCGCAGTTGGTGCAATCGCCGGACAGGATGAGCGGGGTGTCGGTGCCCTTGCCGCGGAGCGCAGGGGTGATGACATGCATCTCGGGGCAGACGGCGAAGCAATCCATGCAATCGTCGCATTTGGCGCGATCGACCGCCGTCACCCGAAGCAGCGATTTCGCGCCGAGCAGGTCGTAGAAGGCGCCGACCGGGCAGATATGGCCGCACCAGCCCCGGCGCGAGACGAACAGGTCGAACAGGAACACCGCAATCACGAAGGTCCAGGCGAAACCGATGCCAAACACCAGCCCGCGTTGCAGCATGGTGATCGGGTTGACGAATTCCCACGCGATGGTGCCGGTCAGGGCCGAGGCCGCGAACACCATGCCCAGCATCCAGTAGCGGGTCTCGCGCTTGGGCTGCCAGCCCTTCGGCATGCCGAGTTTCTCGTGCAGCCAATGCGCGCCATCGGTCACCGGGTTGATCGGGCAGACCCACGAGCAATAGACCCGCCCGCCAATCAGCGCATAAGTCACGCCGACGATCAGAGCGCCCAGAAGCGCGGTGAACTCGGGCCAGTATTGCGCGGCGATGCCTTGCAGGAGCACCAGCGGATCGGTCAGCGGCAGCACATCGAGCGTGAGCGAACCCGCAAGGTTCCCCTTGACCAGCCACAGTCCGAACCACGGGCCGATCAGGAAGATCAGCAGGAACGCCGCCTGCGAGATCCGCCGCAGCAGCAGGTATTTATGCGCCCCGATCCAGCCCTTGGTGCGGATCGCTTCTTGTCCGGTCGGGAGTTTGGTCTTTGCACTCATTGCCCGGTCCCTCCCATCGGAAGCTTGAAGGCAGGCTCGAAACCGCCCGGAGCGGCAAGGTTGTCGGTGCCGGGCCCGGGCAGGCGGTCGGGCAGGTCGATCAGCCCATCCACCAGGGGCGCGCCGTTCTCGTCCATCTGCTCCCAACCAAGACGGTAATGTTCGCCGAGCTGACCACGCGCCAGCCGCACCGGCAGCACCTTGATCGCGGCTTCGGGCAGCACGCAGGATTTCTCGCATTTGCCGCAGCCGGTGCAGAACTCGGCATGGACGACCGGCATGAAGATCGCGTGGTGGCCCGAGCGGGCATTGTGTTCACGTTCCAGCGTGATCGCCTCGTCGATGACCGGGCAGACGCGGTAGCAGACGTCGCAGCGCAGGCCCAGCGCATTGAGGCAGTTTTCTTCGTCGACCAGCACGGCGATGCCCATCTTGGCCTCGTCGATATCGGTCAGCCCATGGTCCAGCGCCCCGGTCGGGCAGGCTTTGACGCAGGGAATGTCGTCGCACATCTCGCAGGGGATGTTGCGGGCGGTAAAGAAGGGCGTGCCGGTCGCGGCGCCATCGACGCCCAGCTCGGCCAGCACCAGCGTGTCATAGGGGCAGTCGCGCACGCAAAGCCCGCATCGGATACAGGCCGCGAGGAAATCCTCTTCAGGCAGGGCGCCCGGCGGACGCAATGCCTCGGCCGGAAGCGCGCGCGCATCGCGGGCATAAAGCGACAGGAGTGTGCCCGCCACCGCGCAGCCTGCGGCGGCCCGCGCCGTATCCATCAGGAAACGGCGGCGATCCATAGCCTTGGGCTTCTTCGGGGCGGACATCACATTCTCCTTTTGCGGCTAGAGGGACGGAGGGGCCGTCAGGCCCGCTCCACCTTGCAAGCGCATTTCTTGTAGTCGGTCTCTTTCGAGATCGGGCAGGTCGCATCGAGCGTCAGCTGGTTGGTCAGCTGGCCCTCATCGAACCAGGGCATGAACACGAGGCCTTGCGGCGGCTTGTTCCGGCCACGGGTTTCGACACGCGAGACGATCGAACCGCGACGGGTCGAGATCCGGATCTCCTGGCCGCGTTTGAGCCCGCGCGCCTGCGCGTCCTCGGGGTGCATGAACACCACCGCCGCCGGGAAGGCCTTGTGCAGCTCGGGCACACGGCGGGTCATCGAGCCCGAGTGCCAGTGTTCGAGCACGCGGCCGGTGGCCAGCCAGAGGTCAAACTCGGCATCCGGGCTTTCCGCCGGCGGCTCGTAGGGCGCGAAGATGATCGCGGCCTTGCCATCGGGCTTGCCGTAGAACTTCACGCCTTCGCCCTTCTTGACGTAGGGGTCATAGCCCTCGCGGAAGCGATAGAGCGTTTCCTTGCCATCGACCACCGGCCAGCGCAGACCGCGGGCGTTGTGGTAGGTATCGAAATCGGCGAGGTCGTGGGCGTGGCCGCGACCGAAGTTCGCATATTCCTCGAACAGGCCTTTCTGCAGGTAGAAGCCGAAGTCCTTCGATTCCGCGTTGTTGAAGCCGTCATAGGTATCGGCCAGCGGGAACTTGTTGACCACGCCGTTGGTGTAGAGCACCTCGTAGAGGGTCTTGCCGCGCAGCTCGGGCTTCTGGGCCAGAAGCTCTTCCGGCCAGACTTCGTCGGTGGTGAAGTATTTCGAGAATTCGACCACCTGCCAGACGTCCGACTTCGCCTCGCCGGGCGCGTCGACCTGCTGGCGCCAGAACTGGGTGCGGCGCTCGGCGTTACCATAGGCGCCTTCCTTCTCAACCCACATCGCGGTGGGCAGGATCAGGTCGGCGGCCAGCGCGGTCACGGTCGGGTAGGGATCGGACACGGCGATGAAGTTTTCCGGGTTGCGATAGCCCGGATAGCCTTCTTCGTTCATGTTCGGCGCGGCCTGCATGTTGTTGGTGCACTGAACCCAATAGGCATTCAGTTTGCCGTCTTTCAGCATGCGGTGCTGCAGAACCGCGTGATAGCCGGGTTTCTCCGGGATCGTGCCTTTCGGGATGCCCCAGGCGGTTTCGCAGATGTCGCGGTGTTTCTCATTGTTCACCACCATGTCGGCGGGCAGGCGGTGGGCGAAGGTGCCCACTTCGCGCGCGGTGCCGCAGGCCGAGGGCTGACCGGTCAGCGAGAAGGGCGAGTTGCCCGGCTCGGAGATTTTGCCGACCAGCAGGTGCACGTTGTACATCAGCGAGTTCACCCACGAGCCGCGGGTGTGCTGGTTGAAGCCCATCGTCCAGAGCGACATCACCTTGCGGTTCGGATCGGCATATTGCTTGGCCAGCCAGATCAGTTTCTCTTCCGGAACGCCCGAGAGTTTCGAGACCTTTTCAAGCGTGTATTCGCTGACGGCGGCCTTGTATTCCTCGAAGGTCATCGGTTCGAGCTTGCCCGCCGCGGGGTTGGCCGCCGCCTGTTCGAGCGCGTGCTCGGGGCGCAGGCCATAGCCGATGTCGGTCGGCGTGCGGGTGAAGTTGACGTTCTTGTTCACGAAGTCCCAGTTCACCGCATCGTTTTCGATGATGTAATTGGCGATGAAGTTCAGGATCGCGAGGTCGGTCTGCGGCACGAAGATCATGCCGTTGTCGGCCAGCTCAAACGAACGGTGTTCGAAGGTCGAGAGCACGTGCACTTCGGCGCCCGGCTTGGTCAGGCGGGTGTCGGTGAGGCGCGACCACAGGATCGGGTGCATCTCGGCCATGTTCGAGCCCCAGAGCACGAAGGTATCGGCGTGCTCGAGGTCGTCATAGCAGCCCATCGGCTCGTCGATGCCGAAGGTGCGGATGAAGCCGGCCACGGCCGAGGCCATGCAGTGGCGCGCGTTCGGGTCGATGTTGTTCGAGCGGAAGCCCGCCTTCATCAGCTTGGAGGCGGCATAGCCTTCCCAGATCGTCCACTGGCCCGAGCCGAACATACCGACCGAGGTCGGCCCCTTGTTCTTCAGCGCCTCTTTCCATTTCTGCGCCATGGTGCTGAAGGCTTCTTCCCACGAGACCGGGGTGAAATCGCCTTCCTTGTCATAGACGCCGTTCTTCTTGCGCAGCAGCGGCTGGGTCAGGCGGTCCTGGCCATACATGATCTTGGACAGGAAATAGCCCTTGATGCAGTTCAGGCCGCGGTTCACCGGGGCTTCGGGGTCGCCCTGAGTGGCGACGACGCGGCCCTCTTTCACACCCACCAGAACCGAGCAGCCCGTGCCGCAGAAGCGGCAGGCGGCCTTGTCCCAGCGGATGCCGTCGGCGGCGGCGGTTGCAGGCGCGGCCGGCAGCGTGATGCCCGCAGCCGAAGCGGTCGCGGCGGCGGCGGTGGCCTTCAGAATGGAGCGGCGCGTGGTATCGATCGTCATGGCTTGGTCTCCGGGATCAGGAATTGGTGGGGGCGGGCTCGTCTTCGAGCTCCTCGAAATGGTGATAGGTCAGCGTCACGCCGAGCACGCCGGGGATCTGGTGCAAGGCCATGATCTGGTCGGACGCGCGCTGCGTTTCGGTGTCTTCGATCGTGACGACGATCCGGCCCTTTTCATGGGCATGGACTTCGCCGCCCTCGGTGGCTTCGATTGCCGCGATCACGGCGGCGGTCTCTGCCGGGTTGGTCTGCACGAGGCAGCCGCAGATATTCAGCATGGCCGGGTCTCCATGAGGGGTTGAGGCGTGAAGGGATGAAGCGAGATCGCGCCCGCCGGGCAGGGCTGAGCGCAGGCGCCGCAGCCGGTGCAGCGTTCGGCGTCGAATTGCGGCTCCGAGCAGCCGCCGGGCAGCAGACGAAACCGGATCGCCTGCGCGTCGCAATGGTCTTCGCAGATCCGGCATTGCACGGCGTTCTTCGACAGGCAGGCGTCATTGGCGGCCGCGCGCCACGGGAACGCCCGGCCCGCCACCAGCGCGCCGGTCTCGCAGGCGGCGGTGCAGGCGCCGCAAAACGTGCAGGCACCCTCGCGGATATCCAGAACCGGAAAGCCCTCGGCATCGCGCATCAAAATCCCCTCGGGGCAGGCGCGCGCGCAATCGCCGCATTGGGTGCAGGCCTCTTCAAACGCCATCGGTGCCAATGCACCGATCGGCCGCGGGTGACGCGGCAAATCAAAACGCCCGCGCAGCAAGGCGCGACGTTCAGACATCACCTCGGCGGCGCTCAGACTCGACTGAGATTGGGAGGTGGCTAGGGAAGAGGACGGCGCTTTGCGCATCGATCATCACCGGGCTTAATTCGCCCCCTGATAGACGCCACACCCCCTTTCTGGCCTTGATTTAAATCAGATCACCTCTCGTTTTCGTGAGCTGCCGTGAGGTCGCCAGCCGCCATCACGCGATGAAAATCCGTGCGGGCATTTCGAGCAAGACCTTGATCTTCCGAATGAAAACTGCCGCTACGTAACCGTCAATCACGCGATGATCGAAACTTGCGGAAATATTCATCATCTGACGCGGGACAAAATCGTGACCGTTCCATTGCGGGCGCGTGACGATCTTGTTGATGCCCAGAATCGCCACTTCGGGCGGATTGACCAGCGGTGTCGTGGCGATTGCGCCCAAGGGGCCGAGCGAGGTCACTGTAAAGGTCGACCCGGTCAGTTCCTCGCGGCTGGCGCGGCCCGCCCGGGCAGCCTCAGCCAGACGCGCGATCTCGCGGGCGGCCTCGTGCAGGCCCAGCGCCTCGGCATGACGCAGGACCGGCACCACCAGACCCGCCTCGGTCGCGGTGGCGATGCCCAGATGCAGCGCCTCGAAACGGATGATCTCACCGGCGGCATCGTCGTAATGGGCGTTGATCTCGGGGTGATCGCGCAGGGCCCGCGCCAACGCCGCGGCGATGAAGGGCAAGAGCGTGAGCTTGGGCGCCTCGGGGGTCTCGGCGTTCAACGCGGCGCGCAGCTCTTCGATCTGGGTCACGTCGACCTCTTCGACGATGGTGATCTGAGGGATGCGCGCATGGGCCTCTTGCAGCCGCTCCGATATCTTGCGGCGCAACCCGATCACCGGAATACGGGTCTCGCCGCTGCGACGGGGCGCCTTGCCCGCGGTTGCCCGCAGCGCCGCCTCGAGGTCCGAAGCGGTCACCCGCCCTTCAGGCCCGGTGCCGATCAGATCGCTCAGCTCGATCCCGGCCTCTTTCGCCTTGGCGCGGGTCGCGGGGGCGGCCTGCACAGGCGCGGTCTGCGGCGCGCGGGGCGGCGGCGAGGGCTCCAGCCCGAGATAGGCGCCGAAATCATCCTCCTCGGCCGAGGCCGGTTCCGCCGCCTTGGCCGGAGGCGGCACTTCGGCCGCGCCTTCGGCCTCGATCGTCAGTAGCGTGCCGCCCACGGCGATCATCTCGCCCACGGCGCCGCCCAGCTCGACCACGCGACCCGCCACCGCCGAGGGGATCTCGACGCTGGCCTTGTCGGTCATCACACAGGCCAGCACGTCATCTTCCTGCACCAGATCGCCGGGCTGCACCGCCCATTCGACCAGTTCCGCCTCGGTCACGCCTTCGCCGATATCAGGCAGTTTCACGGTGATCAGCGTCATCTCTCACTCCTCAAGCGATTTGCGCAGCGCGCGGGCCACGCGGGCGGGGCTGGGGAAATAGGCCCATTCGGCGGCATGGGGATAGGGCGTGTCCCAGCCGGTCACACGCTGCATCGGGCTTTTCAGGTGCCAGAAGCAGTGCTCCTGCAGCTCGGCGATCAACTCGGCCCCAAAGCCCGAGGTGCGCGTGGCCTCGTGCACCACCACGCAGCGCCCGGTCTTGCGCAGGGAGGCGGTGACCGTCTCAAGGTCCAGCGGCAAAAGCGTGCGCAGGTCGATGATTTCGGCGTCGATGCCGGTCTCGGCGACGGCGGCCTCGGCGATATAGACCATCGTGCCATAGGCCAGCACGGTGACCTGGCTGCCCGGTCGGCGGATCGCGGCGCGGCCCAGCGGCACGGTGTAATAGCCTTCCGGCACCTCGGCCTCGGGATGACCCGCCCAGCCCTGCGACTTGCCCGAATGATCGCCGTAGAACGGCCCGTTATAGAGCCGCTTCGGCTCGAAAAACATCACCGGGTCCGGGTCTTCGATCGCGGCGATCAGGAGGCCCTTGGCGTCATACGGGGTCGAGGGCATCACCACCTTCAGCCCCGCGACATGGGTGAACAGCGCCTCGGGGCTTTGGCTATGGGTCTGGCCGCCGAAAATGCCGCCACCCGCGGGCAGGCGGATCGTCAGCGGGCAGGTGAAATCGCCCGCCGAGCGGTGCCGCAGGCGCGAGGCTTCCTGCGTGATCTGGTCGTAGCCCGGATAGACGTAATCGGCGAATTGCATCTCGACGCAGGGGCGCATGCCCTGCGCGGCCATGCCGATCGCCATGCCGACGATGGCGCTTTCGTTGATCGGCGTGTCGAAAACCCGCTCTTCGCCGTATTTCTTCTGTAGCCCTGCGGTGCAGCGAAACACGCCGCCGAAATAGCCGACATCCTCGCCGAAGATCACCACCTTCGGGTCGCGCGCCAGCATCACATCCATCGCGTCGCGCAGCGCCTCGATCATCGTCATCTGTGCCATGTCACACCTCCGCCTCGCGGGCCTGCCGGGCCAGATGCGGGGGCATCTCGGCATAAACGCCATCAAAGATCGTGCGCGCAGGCACAGGGCGCGGATCGAGCAGCGTGCCATGCGCCTCGACGCGTTTTTGCACGCTCACCACCTCGTCGCGGATCTCGGCCTCGGCCTGGGCGTGACGCTCGTCGGACCAGGCGCCGCGCCCGATCAGATGCGCCTTCAGCCGCGCGATCGGATCGCCCAGAGGCCATCGCTCGGCCTCGTCCTTCGGGCGGTAGGCGGTGGGATCATCCGAAGAGGAATGCGCTGCGACGCGGTAGGTGAACCATTCGATCGCGGTGGGGCCAAAGCCTTCGCGCGCCCGCGTCACCGCCCAGCGCGCGACCGCCCGCACCGCCAGATAATCGTTGCCATCGACCCGCAAAGCCGGCACGCCATAGCCGCGCGCGCGGGCCGCGTAAGTGCGTGCGCGCCCCGCCGCGACGCCGGTATAGGTCGAGATCGCCCATTGATTGTTGACGATATTCAGCACCACAGGCGGCTGATAGCTGGACGCGCACAGAAGCGCCGAATGGAAATCGTTCGAGGCCGTCGCACCATCCCCGATCCAGCCCACCGCGATCTGGCCGTTGTCGCTGAGCGCATTGGCCATCGCCCAGCCCACGGCCTGAATATATTGCGTGCCAAGGTTCCCCGAGACGGTGAAATAACCATAGTCGCGCGCCGAATGCAGGATCGGCAGCTGGCGCCCCTCGGCCGGGTCGAGATCGTTGGAAAAGATCTGCCCCATCAGCTTTTCAAGCGGATAGCCCGCCGCCACCAAGAGGCTTTGCTGGCGATAGGTCGGAAAGTTCATGTCGCCCTGCGACAGCGCCCGCTGAAAGCCGCAGCCGATCGCCTCTTCGCCGGTGCACTGCATGTAGAACGAGGTCTTGCCCTGCCGCTGCGCCGTCATCAGCCGCTTGTCGATCGCGCGCACCCGCATCATGTCGCGCAGCCCCTCCAGCAGCTCTTCCTCGGGGATGTCGGCGATGTAGTCGGCCCAGGGGCCCACCGCCGCCCCCGCATCATCCAGAACCCGCACCAACCCGTTGGCATAGGGGCGCGACTCGGGCGCGGTGATCTCGTAGGGCGGCACATCGAGCGCCCCCGCCTCGGGGATCGCGAGCGCAGAGAAATCCGGTACCTGATCGGGGCGCGCGGGCGGATGCGGGAAGCTGAGCTTTGCCTTGCCTGTCATGGCGGTCTCCTCCGTCGGGCGCCCCTCCTCGAGGCGCCACAAGATCAGGATAGGCCCGAAGCCGCGCAATGTGCTGCCAATGATTGCCAGAGACCTACGATTTAACGCATAGTTCAGCCAAGGATGTGTCAATTTGCAGGACAGGCATGCTGAAACTCGATGAAACCGACCTCAAGATTCTGCGCGTGATGCAATCGGACGGGTCCTTGACCGTCTCGCAGATCGCCGAGCGCGTGGGCCTGTCGCAATCGCCCTGCTCGCGCCGGATCGCGCAACTGCAAGAGGCCGGCGTGATCGTCGCGCGCTCGGTCCTGCTGGATCGGCGCAAGCTGGGCTTCAAGGTCGATGTGGTGACGCGGATCAAGCTGAAATCGCATGACAAGGCGACGCTCGAGGCCTTCAAAAAGGAAATCCGCGCGATGCGCGAGGTGCAGACGGCGGTGCTCTTGCTCGGCGAGTTCGATTTTCACATGCGGCTCGTGGTGCGCGACATCGACCATTACCAGCAGCTCTTGCAGGAGCGGCTCTCGGTGCTGCCCGGCGTGCAGGAGATCAAGAGCTCGGTCATCCTTGAAGTGGTCAAGAACACCTCGGCTCTGCCGCTTTGACGATTGCGCCGGGTGCGGCAGTCTGCCTCGGAGATACTTGAGCAAGATCAAGTCACCTCCTTGCCGCACGCGTTAAGGATTCGGGCATGATCGCGAACTCTCTCCCTCGGGCGGCGGACGCCCTGGCACGGAAGGCCCCGCAACGGGCCGGCCGGAGAGGCGTTGCGGTCTTTGCGCGCATGATCGCTGTTGTCGCGATGCTGCTGCAGGTGCTGCTGTTCACCGACCATCTCGGCGCAAGCGCCGTGGCCGGTGTCGATCAGGCGGGCCGCGTGCAGCAAGCGGGCCTTTTGCAGATCTGTACCGGCGAAGGCGTCGAACTGGTCACCCCCGAGGGGCAACGCGTCCCCGCCCCGAACGGGTCCGGCCAGCACGGCTCCAGCACCTGCCCGGTCTGCTCCAGCGCAAGCATGTGCAGCTTCGACGCGCCCGCCGCCGTGGCCGCGCCGATCTTTCAGGCGGAGCTGATCGCCCCGCCCTTCCTGCCGATCCGGCAGGCTCAGGTGCAGGCGCTGCATCAGCGCGCCCTCGCCCCGATCCGCGCCCCGCCGCTGGCCTGAGCTTCGCTGCGCTCGCCTGCGCGCGCGCCCGCGACTTCGCGGCCCCTTTCTGCAGGCACGTTCCCTCAGATTCCCTGTCCGGCGCATCGTGCCCGGACCTACGACACGGAGGAGTTTCCTATGAAACGTCGTGATTTTCTGCTGACCACCTCGACCGGTATCGCCTTTGTCGCGGCCAGCCAGGCCGCGCAGGCCGAAGCGCCGATGATGCCCTGGGACTGGACCGATGCGAACGGGCTGGCCCGGTTCCTGAAGGTCGATACCGCGCCGCTCGAAAACGAGTTCGAGAAATATCCGCGCTGCCCCTATTGCGGCATGATGCGCAAGATGTTCAGCCACTCGCGCCACCTGATCGTCTACGAAGACGACGCCGTGGACGGCACCTGCTCGCTGCATTGCGCGGCGATCTCGCTGTCGCTGAACATGGATCGCGGGCCCAAGATGATCTACGCGGGCGACGCGGGCTCGGATGCCGAGGTCAAGCCGCTGGCCGATAGCGCAGCGATGACCTACGTGATCGACCCCGACAAGATGGGCACGATGACGGCTGCCTCGAAATTCGCCTATGCCGACAAGGCCAAGGCCGAAGCCGCCGCTGGCCCGAACGCCCAGCTCGTCGGCTTCGATGACGCGCTGGTGCTCGCCTATGGCGAAATGGCCAAGGATACGATTGCGATCCGCAAGCGCCGCGCCGAGCGTCGCGCCAAGGCTGCCGGCCAATAACCCCAGACCTTGCCGGGTCCCGCCCCAGCGCGGGGCCCGGCGCCCTGCCCCTGCGACCGAAAGGATACCGTCATGTGCTCCCACAGCCACCCGAACCGCCGTCAGACCCTGGCCACCTTGCTGGCTGGCGCCGCCGCGCTGAACTTCGGCCCCGGCCTGCGTGCCGCGCTTGCCGATGCCGTTCCGGTCGACCTGCCCGCGCCCGGGCCGCGCGACATCTGCCCGGTCTGCGGCATGTTCGTCGCCAAATACCCCGAATGGATCGCGACCGTGGTCTTTGCCGACGGCCATGCCGAGCATTTCGATGGCGCGAAGGATTTCTTCAAATACCTGTCCAACCTGCAGAAATACGCCCCCGACCGGAAGCTCGAGGAGATCACCGGCATGGGCGTGACTGAATATTACGGGCTCGCGCGGGTCGATGCGAAAACCGCCGTCTACGCGATGGGCTCGGATGTGCTGGGCCCGATGGGCCACGAGCTGGTGCCGCTGGCCAGCGATGCGGACGCGACCGATTACATGCGCGACCACGCGGGCAAGCGCCTTGTCGGCTTTGACGAGGTCACCCCCGAGATGCTGGCCGGGCTCGACGCGGGGCAGTTCGAATGAGCCTTCGGATCGAACGGCGCAGCGGGCCGGTCTTTGCCGCGCTCGCAATCCTGGCGGCGGGCTTCGCAGCCGAGATCGGCCATGCGCTGGCCTCGCGCCCGGCGACACAGGCGCGCCTTGCGGAAGAGGCGCGGCTGGTGCGGGTGCTCGGGCTGACCGACATCGCGCTGTTCACCGAGGCGCGCTACACGCGCCACCCCTCGCAGGCCGACCTGAACACCCCGTTTCAGGACCATCCGCTGGCCTTCGACCATTTTCCCTCGGGCAGCCTGATGCCCGCGCCTGACCTGCCCACTTCGGGCCGGATGGGCTTTTCCGAAGAGGAGTTCGCCAAATGATCCGCTGGCTTCGCCGCCAACGTTCGCTGGCCGATTACACGCTGGCCGCCCTCGCCCGGCGCCGGGGCAAGAACCTCGCGCTGGTCGCGATCTACGCGGTCGTTGTGTTCTTTGTCGCCTCGGCGATGTTCTTCGCCGCCGCGCTGCGCAGCGAATCCACCGCCGTTCTGGCCGATGCCCCCGAGATCGTGGTGCAGCGCCTCGTGCTGGGTCGTCAGGACCTGATCGGCGCGGAGGCGATCGACAAGGTCGCTGCGATCCGCGGCGTGACCGATGTGAAAGGGCGCCTCTGGGGCTATTTCTACGACCGGATCAACGGCGCGAATTACACGGTGATGGTGCCCGACGACCCCGAGATGATCCCCGAGCCGCGCTCGGTCATCGTCGGCGAAGGCATTCCGCGCGCGCGGGGCTTTACCTGGAAGGGCTCGCCGCTGTTCCTGAGCCGCGAGACCGGGGACCTCAAGAAATTCCGCATCAGCCGCACCTTCGGCACCGACTCGGCGCTGATGACAGCGGATCTGGTGCTGATGAACGAGGCCGATTTCCGCGACTTCTTCGGCATCGCCCCGGGCTTCTACACCGATGTCGTCGCTCGCGTGCGTAACCCGCAAGAGGTCGCCAAGATCGTGGAAAAGGCGGGCTATGCCATGCCCGAGATGCGCTTTGTCACCCGAAACGACATCATCCGCACCTATCAGAAGGTGTTCGACTGGCGCGAAGGCCTTCTGGCGGCGCTGGCGGGCGCGGCGCTCTTGGCCTTCGCGATCTTCGCCGCCGAGAAGGCCTCGGGGCTGTCGGCCGAAGAGGCGCGCGAGATCGGCATCCTGAAGGCGATCGGCTGGGACACGCGCGACGTGATCTCGATGAAGCTCTGGGAGGGCGGGTTGGTTTCGCTGGGTGCGTTCCTTCTGGGCGCGGTCACGGCCTATCTGCATGTGTTCTTCTTCGGTGGCACGCTGTTCGCGCCTGTGCTGAAGGGCTGGGCGGTGATCTACCCCGAGTTTGACCTGTCGCCCCATATCGACGGGCTGCAACTGACCACGCTCGCGCTGCTGACGACCGTGCCCTATATCGCCGCTACGCTGGTGCCGATCTGGCGCGCGGCCTCGGCCGACCCTGACGCGATCATGCGGTGAGGAAAAAGCGATGATTGAACTGCAATCCGTCACCAAGCTTTACAACGAAGGCCGGGCCAATCAGGTCGAGGCGCTGCGCGGCATCGACCTGACCGTCGCGCGCAACGCGGTCACTGTGCTGAAAGGGCCGAGCGGCTCGGGCAAGACCACGCTTTTGTCGCTGATCGCCTGCATGGCGCGACCAACCTCTGGGCGGATCAGCCTCGATGGAGAACTGGTTTCGGGCCTGCCCGAGTCCTTCCTGACCGAGCTGCGCCGCACCACCTTCGGCTTCGTGTTCCAGCGCTTCAACCTCGTGCGCGGGCTGAGCGTGCTGGAAAACGTGATGCTGCCCGCCGTGCCGCTGGGCCAGGACCATGCCGATGTGCGCGCCCGCGCGATGGAGCGACTTGACGCGCTGGACCTTGCTGGCAAGGCGCAGATGAAGGTCGAGCAGCTTTCGGGCGGCGAAACCCAGCGCGCGGCGATTGCGCGCGCGCTGATCAACGATGCGCCGATCCTGATTGCCGACGAGCCCACGGCGAACCTCGACACGGTTCTGGCCGAGCGGTTCATCGATATCGTCACCGGGCTGCGTGCCGAGGGCCGCACCGTCATCATCACCAGCCACGACCCGAGGATCTGGGGCGCGGAGGGCGTCGATGCGGTGATCGAGCTGCGCGACGGCCAGATCACGGGAGAATTCGCGTGATTTTCCAGACCCCGATCCTCGCCCTGCTTCTGGTCGCGACCCTCGCGTCGCTGGTCGCGCTCTGGAGCGGCGCCTTCGCGGTGCGCGTGCTCTGGCGCTGGGATCTGGCGAACATGAGCCGCGCGCAGCTGCGCATGGAGCGCGCGACCGAGTTGGTCTCGACACTGTTCGGCTTTGTCATGCTCGCCGAGCTGGCGGCGCTGTTGCTGTTCGTCTTCAACGCCGACCGGATGGCCTCGCTCTTCGTGGGGGCGATGTGCGCGGTGGGCACGCTGAACGTGAACGCCTACGGCTTCCCCGCGCTTTACGTGAAAATCGCCGTGGCTTTCGCCGCCGTGCTCTGGCTGATCCTTGACCGGACCGACCGGATGGGGCGCGACTATCCGCTAACGCGGGTGAAATACGCCGCGCTCTTGCTGATCGTGCCCTTGGTGCTGGCCGATCTGGGGCTGGAGCTGGCCTATTTCCTGAACATGCAGACCGATGTCATCACGTCTTGCTGCTCGAAGCTGTTTACCCCCGCCAACCCCGGCCTCTCGGATGAGATGGCCTCGCTCGCCCCGGCGACGGCGCTGTGGCTCCTGGGCGGAACGGGCGCGGCGCTGGCGCTGATCGGTGCGCTGGCGCTGCGCACCGGGGTGGGCGTGCGGCTTTATGCGCTGGCCTCGGCGGCGATGTTCGCGATTGCGCTGGCGGCGATCGTGGCGGTGGTGTCGTCCTATATCTACGACCACCCGAACCACCATTGCCCGTTCTGCATCCTCAAGCCGGAATATGGCTATTACGGCTATGCGCTTTACGTGCCGCTGTTCTTTGGCACGGCGATGGGGCTGGGCGCGGGGCTGTTGCGCCCGTTCCGCAAGGTCGACAGCCTGAAATCCGCGCTGCCCACGCTGGTGCGCCGGCAGGTCATTGCTTCGATGGTGGCCTATGCGCTGTTCGGTCTCGCGGTGATTTACGCGATCGCCACCTCGCAGCTGATCCTGTTCGGCTGAGCCGTCACGCCGCCGCCGCGACCAGTTCGGCCACGCGCTCTGCGTTCGAGGCGGCGACCCTGCCATCGGCATTGAGGCGGTTGTTCTCAAAGCCGATCCGCGCCTTGCCGCCCAGCGCGCGCGCCGCCATCAGACAGGCGGTTTCCTCGGCACCAAAGGCGCAGACCGCCCAGTCAACCCCCGGCACCTGCCGCAAGAGCGCCCCGGCCGGGGCGTCCAGATCGGCGTGGCTTGAGCGTTGCCCTGCGCTGTAGCGCCCCAGAACGATCAACGCCTTCAGGTCATCGCCCGGCACATCGCCCGCCGCGATCAGCCGCGCGAGATGGTCGATATCGGCTACGTCATACAGGATGTGCTGCAGCCCGATCCCCGCCTCGTGGCAGTCGTGAAAGAACCGCGCGGTCACGACGCGATCCTGACCTTCGGTGATCTCGCGCAGCGCGACCGAGACCGCCCTAGGTTGGACCTCTGCCACCAGCGCGCGCTGTTCCTCGGGGGAATATTGGCCTACGGCCTCGGTGGTGATCTGCGCGTAGAAGCCCGGCAGTTGCAGGTCCAGCTCGGCCAGCAATTCGCGGTAAAGGCCCGCATCCAGCACGTGGCGTTGATCTGCGTCGCGGACATGGGCGTGCAACCCGTCCGCCCCGGCCTCGTGGCAGGCCCGCGCGCAGGCGACGATCTCGGGGATCGTCACCGGCAGGGCGGGATGGTCAGCCTTGGTCAGCCGCGCCCCGTTCGGCGCGACCATGATCTGCGGCAGCGGCGTCATGCGGCCAGCGCCACACGGATCGCGCCCGAGAGCTTACCGACCAGCTCGTCGATCTGCGCGTCCTCGATGATGAAGGGCGGCGCCAGCAGCACGTGATCGCCACGTTGCCCGTCGATCGTGCCCCCCATCGGATAACAGATCAGCCCGGCGGCGAAGGCCTCGGCCTTGATCCTGGCGTTGAGCTTGCGCGCCGGATCGAAGGGCGCCTTGGTCTCGCGGCTTTCAACCAGTTCGACACCGCGGAACAGCCCGCGCCCACGAATATCGCCAACATGCGGGTTCTGACCCAGTTCGGCACGCAGCGCTGCATCAAGCTTTTCGCCCTGTGCGCGCACCCGCATCAACAGGTCGCGCGACTGGATCTCGCCCAGCACCGCATTGGCGGCGGCGGCTGCCATCGCGTGGCCCATATAGGTGTGCCCATGCTGGAAAAAGCCCGAACCTGCCGCGATCGCGTCATAGATCTTGCCCTGCACCAAAAGCGCGCCGATCGGCTGATAGCCCGCGCCCAAGCCCTTGGCGATGGTGATCATGTCGGGTGAAACACCGTCTTCCTGACAGGCGAACAGGTAGCCCGTCCGCCCCATGCCGCACATCACCTCATCAAGGATCAGCAGCACGCCGTGACGGTCGCAGATCTCGCGGATGCGCTTGAGGTAGCCCGGCACCGCAGGCACCGCGCCAGCCGTCGCCCCCACGACCGGCTCGGCGACAAAGGCCATCACGCTTTCCGGGCCGAGGCGCTGGATCTCGGCCTCCAGCTCGTCGGCGGCGCGCAGCCCATAGGCTTCGAGGCTCTCGCCCTCGGCGCGCTCGCGATATTCGTAACAGGGCGAAATATGCGAAGTCTCGACCAGCATCGGCGCGAATTGCGCGCGCCGCCATTCGTTGCCGCCCGTGGCCAGCGCGCCCAGCGTATTGCCGTGATAGCTCTGGCGGCGCGCGATCACGCGGTGGCGCTGCGGCTGGCCGATTTCAAGGAAATACTGCCGCGCAAGCTTTAGCGAGGCTTCAACCGCCTCGGACCCGCCCGACACGAGGTAAACCCGTTCGATCCCTTCGGGAGCGGCCGCCACAAGCGTATCGGCAAGCTGCTCGGCGGGCTCCGAGGTAAAGAACCCGGTATGGGCGAAGGCCACCTGATCGAGCTGCGCATGAAGCGCCGCGCGCACCGCCGCGTTGGAATGGCCGAGGCAGGACACCGCCGCGCCCCCCGACCCATCGAGGTATCGCTTGCCGGAGGCATCGATCAGATAACAGCCGTCGCCCGCGACGGCAGTCGGCAGCGCGCCCTTGGTCGAGCGGCCGAAGATATGGTTGGGCATGTCTAGTTCCTGACAACGTAAACGGATTGGGTCGCATGGCGCACCACGCGCGCGGCATTGGGCCCCAGCAGGTAGTCCTTCAGCTCGGGGCGATGCGATCCGATCACGATCACATCCACCTTGAGCTTGTTCGCAGCGCGCAGGATCTCGTCGTAGATCGTGCCGTGCAGCACATGCGGATGCACCACGACATTATCGGGCACGTTTGCCTTGACCCAATCGGTCAGGGCCTGCCCCATCGCCGCCAGCGCGTCCTTTTCATAGCCCTTGCGGAAAAAGCCGCTGACCTGTGGCAGTCCGAAATCGGGCATCACCGTCACCACATGCAGCAGCCCGCCCTCGCCCAGGATCTCAAGTGCGGCGGCCAGCGCATTGGTGTTCTCCACCCCATTGCCCAGGTCGACCGGAAGCAGGATCGTCTTTGCCATCGTGTCTCTCCTCAGAAGGCGGGTTTGGTCTGACGGCGGCGCTGCATCATCACGACAAGCGCCAGAAGCAGCAGCGCCGGCAGGTAGAAGACCTGTTTCGGCATCCGATGCGCGGGGCTGAGCAGGCTGACCACCTCGACCCGCTGATCGGTGTAGAAGTCAAAGCCCGACAGCTTTTCCTGATAGGGCGTGCCGAACATCGGCTCGTCCATGAAGAGCTTGTCGCCCTCGGGCATCAGCAAGAGCCCAGCGGCATCGGCCCGCCCGGTCGCAGGATCGGCATCAGCCACCGTGTGCACCAGCGTGAGCTGGGTCAGCTTGCCGTCGGTAAAGCCCGGCCCTGCCACCACAAAGCGCACCGTATCGCCTGGTGAGGCATCGTCGAAGGCTGCGGCCAGTTGCGTCGCGGGCAGCTCATTGAAGCGCGGCTGGATCCGGTCCAGCCAGAAGCCGGGCACGAAGAGCGTGAAGGCCACCAGCAACAGCGCGGCGCTTTCCCACAGCTTCGAGGGCGCGAGGAAATAACCCTGCGTCGCCGCCGCGAACAGAAGCATCGCGACCGTTGCCACGCAGAACACAAAGACCGCCTGCATCATCCCGGCCATCGTCCCCAGATCGACGCCGTAGAGGATCAGCGTCGGGTTGTAGATGAACAGGAAGGGCAGCGCGACGGTGCGCAGCGAATAGAAGAAGGCGGTAAAGCCCGTGCGGATCGGGTCACCGCCCGACACGGCGGCGGCGGCGAAACTGGCAAGCCCCACCGGCGGCGTCACATCCGCCATGATCCCGAAGTAGAAGACGAAGAGATGCGCGGCGATCAGCGGCACGATCAGCCCTTCCTGCGCGCCCAGCGTCACCACCACCGAGGCCATCAGCGACGAGACCACGATATAGTTCGCCGTGGTCGGCAGCCCCATCCCGAGGATCAGCGAGAACACCCCGATCAGCAGCAGCATCACCATCAGGTTGCCGCCCGAGAGCACCTCGACCAGACCGGCCAGTTCGGTGCCGATCGGGGTCTTGGTAACGGTGGCGACGATGATCCCGGCGGCAGCCGTGGCCACGCCGATCCCGATCATGTTGCGCGCGCCCGCGATCATCCCCTCGATCAGATCGCAGATCCCCGCCCGCGCGGCATCGCCCGTCGACTCGCCGCGGAACATCGCCTTGAGCGGGCGCTGCGTGACGATGATCATCAGCATCACTGCCACCGCGTAGAAGGCGGATTTCGCGGGCGACTGCATCTCGATCATCAGGAACCAGACCAGCACGAGGATCGGCAGCAGATAATGCAGCCCGGTCGGGAACACCTCGGCCACGGTGGGCAGGGTGAACTTCTTGGCGTTCGGATCATCGAGCATCAGGTCGGGGTGACGCGCGGCGGTGCGCACCGCCCAGACATAGGCGACGACGATCGCCACCATCACCACCGGATCGGCGATGGCCGGGGCGGCGGCGCGCAGGCCCTGCACGCCATAGACCAGCGCCGTGAAGGCCGCGCCGGTCACCACGAAGCCGATCGCGATCTTCAGGAACATCCGCCCGAGATTGGCCGCCTCGCCCAGCGCGGGCATGTCTTTCTTGAGCGCCTCGAGGTGCACGATATAGACCAGCGCGATGTAGGAGATCACCGCCGGGATGAAGGCGTGCTTGATCACCTCGACGTAGGAAATCCCGACGAACTCGACCATCAGGAAGGCCGCGGCGCCCATCACCGGCGGCATGATCTGGCCGTTCACCGACGAGGCCACCTCGACCGCGCCTGCCTTTTCGCTGGAAAAGCCCACGCGCTTCATCAGCGGGATGGTGAAAGTGCCGGTGGTTACGACGTTCGCAATCGACGAGCCCGAGATCAGCCCGGTCATTGCCGAGCCGACCACGGCGGCCTTTGCCGGACCACCGCGCAGCGCGCCCAGACCGGCAAAGGCAAGCTGGATGAAGTAATTGCCCGCCCCCGCCTTGTCGAGGATCGCCCCGAACAACACGAAGAGGAAGACAAAAGCCGTCGAAACCCCCAGCGGGATCCCGAAAACGCCCGTGGTATCAAGCCATTGCGCGTTGATGATCGCCGTGAAGGAAAGCCCGGAATGCTCGATGATGTCGGGGATCAGCCAGCCCGTGCCCATATAGGCGTAGAGCAGGAAAATGCCGCCGACGATGGTCAGCGCCGGGCCGAGCGCACGCCGCGAGGCCTCCAGCAAGAGTACGATGCCGACCGCGCCGATGATGATCTGCGTCTGCGTCGGCAGGCCCGAGCGTGCCGTCATCGCCAGCTCACGCGAGAACAGGAAGACGTAAAAGGCGCAACCCGCCCCCACCGCCGCCATCATCCAGTCGGTAATCGGAATGCGGTTGCGCGGCGAGCGTTTCAGCGCGGGATAGGCAAGGAAGGCCAGAAGGATCGCAAAGCCAAGGTGAACCGGCCGCGTCTGCGACGAGTTCATCACCGGCAGGTATTTCGCGAACCAGAGCTGCGGCTGCGCGATCCAGAGCTGGAACACCGACCACAGGAACGCGGTCGCGGAAATGAACAGGGCGACGTTTCGGTTTTCCGGAGATCGGCCACCGCTATCCGTGCTGGCAACCAGATCCTGCAGCTCGGCATCGGTAAACTCGCGTCCCTTGGCCTCTTCCGTCATCTCGCCCTCATTCGCGTTGAGTTACAAAAAGGGCCGCCGCAGCTTTTGCGGCGGCCCCGACTGTTACGCGCTGCGGCACAGGCCGCAGGGCCTGGCTCAGTCGATCAGGCCAGCCTCGCGGAAATACTTTTCGGCGCCCGGATGCAGCGGAGCCGACAGGCCGTCATTGGCCATTTCCTTGGGGTCGAGATTGGCGAAGGCCGGGTGCAGGCCACGGAACTGGTCGATATCCGAGAACACGGCTTTCACGAGTTGATAGACGACCTCATCGGGAACCGAGGCCGAAGTCACCAGCGTGGCGCCCACGCCGAAGGTGGTCACATCGCTGTCGGTGCCGCGATACATGCCGCCCGGAATGGTGGCCTTGCGGTAGTAGGGGTGCTCTTCGATCAGCTTGTCGACCTCGGGGCCGGCAACATTGACCAGAACCGAGTCACAGGCGGTGGTCGCCTCTTGGATCGAACCCGACGGGTGGCCGACGGTATAGACCATCGCGTCGATGTTGTTGTCGCACAGCGCCTGGCTTTGCTCGGCGGCCTGAAGCTCGGAGGACAGCGCGAAATCGCCCATCGTCCAGCCCAGCGCAGCCATCAGCACTTCCATCGTGTCGCGCTGGCCCGAACCCGGGTTGCCCACGTTCACGCGCTTGCCCTTGAGGTCGGCGAAATCGGTCACGCCGGCATCGGCACGGGCCACCACGGTGAAGGGCTCGGGGTGGATCGAGAAGACCGAACGCAGATCGGGGTTGGCGCCCTGCTCGGCGAACGAGCCTTCGCCGTTATAGGCCTTGAACTGCACGTCCGACTGCGCGACGCCGAATTCCAGCTCGCCACCGCGCACCGCGTTCACGTTGTAGACCGAACCGCCGGTCGATTCCACGGCGCAGCGGATACCGTGCTCGGCACGGGTTTTCGACATCATCCGGCAGATCGCGCCGCCCGTGGGATAGTAGACCCCGGTGACCCCACCGGTGCCGATCGAGACAAACGTCCCCTGAGCAAACACCGGCGTAGCCAAGGCAAACATTCCGGCAGCGAGGCCGATCTTCGAGAATTTCATGAATTCCTCTCCCTGAAGTGTGGGGTTTTCCCTGCATTGATACAAATGCATTAATTGGGAAAATGCAATGACGCAAATGTTTTCTTTTCGGCGCGAGATGCGCTAAGCTGCCGCGATCAACTCGCTCGAAAATCCCGGCAAACCCATGACTCCAGAAGAAAAAATGCTTGCGTCCCTGCGCGCTGTGGCGCGATCGGCCCCTCCGAAGCTGAGCGGCTTCGCGCTCTGGCTTCTGGAGCACTGGCACGAGATCGCCTTCAGTTCGATTCGCGGTCTGGCCCACAAGGCCGATGTCGACCCCAATCTGGTGACGCGGCTGTCGCGCGAGCTTGGCTACGATGGGTTCGACGCCTTTCGCGACGAAGTGCGCCAGCTTCTGCAGAGCCAGACGCCCTCTTATGGCGCGCGGGCGCGGGCGTTGCAGAGTCTGGCGGATGCGGATGTCTATAGCTCGGTGATCGCCGCGAACCGCGAGAACCTGGACCGGGTGACCTCGCCGGCGGGGCTGCAGCTGATCGACAGCTGCATCACCCCATTGCTGGAGGCGCGGCGGATCTATTCGATCGGCGTGCGCAGCTGCTACTCGGTCGCGCATTACATGTCTTACGTCGGCAACATGGCCTTCGAGAATTTCGAACCTGTTCCGCAGGTGCCCGGCGCGATCCTCGATCAGGTGTCAGGCACCACGCCCGAGGATATCGTGATCGGCATCACCTATGAGCATTACTCCTCCGAAGTCGTGCGCGCCTGCCAGATCGCGCGGGATCGCGGGGCGCGCATTCTAGCCCTGACGGATTCCCACAATTCGCCGATTGCCGTGGATGCCTGGAAGGTGATCCGCCTGCCGATGACCGGCCCGCATCTGATGCCCTCGCTCAACAGCGCTTTTCTGGTGGTCGAGCTGATCCTCGCTGCGATGACCGCGCGCAGCACCAAGGCGGCCACGCAGATCGCCCAGTTCGAAGAACGGATCTCGGGATACGGCGGCTACGTGCGGTCGTGAGAAAGGGCGGGGTTGGCCCGCCCTGATCCTTACATCACCATGCGAATGACCGGGATGATGAAATCCTGCGGCGGACCGTTGGCGCAGAAGCCGAAATCGCTGAGCGCGGTGATGTCGATCTCGCCGCCGGACATGAAGTTCACCCCGGCCAGACCATCGGCCGCAGCCGCGAGATTGAGGTTGCTCTTGGCGATCATGTTCACGCCGTAACCCTGAAATTCGGCGGCGAAGCTCGCCCCGCCCATGGTGATGACCGTCACCCCGTCCTCGCCGGTGGAGCAGTAGTCATTGGCGCCTAGGCGCACGCCCTGCGGGCCGTCGATCGACTTGTCATCGGTACTGGTGGTGATCAGCGTCACGTTTTCAAGCGCGGCGCCCATCATGAACTTGATGTTGCAATCGGTGATGATCACCACGTCATGCAGCACCGCGTCCTGATCGATCGTCAGGTTCGAGCCCTTGCAGTTGACCCGGTTGACCGCGCCCTCAAGCAACATGCTCTGAACCAGCTTGGCTGCCGGGTTTTGCAGGTTCACCTCATTCACGGCCGAGGTGTCGGTAATGAAATCGGGCATCGCCTCGGAAGTCGGGTCGTTATACTCCGAAATCAGGTCCGGCAGGCCGTTGAAGAAGGACTCGAGATTGTAATTCATCGAGCGCAGCGCCTCGGGCAGGCCATCGTTCTTTTCCATCCCGCTGGCGGGCAGCTGCAGGTCATACTGATCCGGCATCGAGACGATCACGCCCTCTTCGAAATAGTTGTCCTGCGAGACCTTCACGTAGTCTTCGGAGTGCACGCAGAACCCGTCGTAAAAGCTGTTGGCGGTCTGCATGTCGACCATGCCCATGGCAAAGAAACCTTCGCCGCGTTTCTTGTCGGGGCTGCGCGGCGGGCAGAAACCGTCTTCCGCATCCCAGACCGAGACCGTGTTGATGTCCAGCTCGCTCATGCCCATGAAGCGCAGGAGGAAGGTGCGCACCGCGTTGGCCCGCGAGGCGACCCGGCGCGCGGTGACGCGCACGGCGGTGCGGTTGCCACTATCGACGGTGAAGGTGCGGTCCACGCTGTCCCAGTCGCCGAATTCGACATCGGTCGTCGCGATGATGTTGCCGAAGATCGAGGTCGGCATGTTCTGCGCGGCGACTTCCTGCGCTTTTTGGATCGCGAAATCCTCGGGGTTGCGCAGCCGGTAATACAGCGCCGCATGCCCCGCCGCATCCGCCGCGCCCTGAAGCTGCGTGCGCGATTGGACGGCGTTGTTCACGTCGATCGCCAACCCCGCGAAGGTGCAGAGCAGGATCAGGTTGAACAGCGACCAGATCGTGATGCTGCCGGTCTCCTCGTGCAGGAGCCGGTCGAGTTTCGTCGAAAGGTGTTTCCTGATCATCTTACAGCTCCGTCTGAACGACTGCGTCGACTTCGATATCGAAACCGCCGATCACCGCCGAAAGCCCGGTGAAATCCACATCCGATTCCGGAAAGATCACCCGCGTGGTCAGGCGGCCATCGAGGGCGACGCTGGCTCTGGCATCTGCATTCGGCGCGTAGGGTTCGAGGGTTGCCTCCAGCCAGTTTTCAAGCGCGCTGGTATTGTCGAAGGCGCCGCGCACATATTGGCGGCTGGCATCCTGCACGATGCGGCGGATCTGCGAGGTGGCATAGAACATATGCGTCGCCTCGAGGATGGTGAAAAAGAACACCAGAAAGAACGGGAACCACAGCATCACCTCGACGGTGGCGCTGCCGTCCTCGGCGGCGCGGAACCGGCGCAGCACCCGGAGGCGCGTGAGAAACGGAGCGGAGGCGTTGACCCGGATCATGCGGATTCTCCGGTGTTGGTCTGGGTATTGGTGTCTTTTTCGACGGCCGTATCGGGCACATACTCGAAGGTCTGCATGCCCGAGGACACGATAGTGAAATCGCCGAGGAACTTCGAAACGATCCCCATCCCCAGATCATAGGCGCCGACCGTCAGCGAGGCGGTCAGGATCGACCCCTCGATGTTGCAGCTTGAGGTCATCGACGGCATCGTCTCGGCGAGGTCGACCATCATCCGATACCGGAATTCCGAACAGCTCTTGATCTGGCCAGTGGCAAAGGAACGGGTGCCCATGTCGAGCATCCGCAGCACAAGCGCCTGACGGGTCTGCACGAAGTAGAAATCCGCCATCGCGAGAATCATCATCAGCACAAAGGGAAACCACAGGAGCGTTTCGATGGTCGAAACCCCCTCTTCCCGGCGCCAGAAAGACTTCAGCGATTTGAACACAGCACGCGCTCCCGATTCACACGGGATCATTCTGCTGGTGCGATGCGGAGGAATTTAGACCCAATTAAGGCAAGAGCGGGGCGATCACGTGTGAAATTGCCACAATCTCGCAGGGTCCGGGCCCCGGCGACACAAGCCGCCGGGGGTGATCGGCAAGGTTTCGACCCGCCTCAGGCCGGGGCGCCGCTGGCGTCGAACACGCCCTCGAACAGGGCCGAGGACAGATAGCGTTCGCCGGAATCGGGCAGGATCACCACGATCGTCTTGCCCGCGTTCTCGGGGCGGCGCGCGAGCCGCAGCGCGACCGCCGTCGCGGCGCCGCAGGAGATCCCCGAGAGGATGCCCTCCTCACGCGCAAGCCGCAGCGCCGTGTCCAGCGCCTCTTCGTTCGAGACCTGCTCGACCGCATCGACCAGCCCGAGGTCGAGAATGTCGGGCACGAAGCCCGCGCCGATCCCTTGGATCTTGTGCGGGGCGGGCTGCGGTGCCTCGCCCGCACGGGTCTGGGTCAGCACCGGGCTGGCCGAGGGCTCGACCGCGACCGTGGTCACGGGCAGGCCGCGTTCCTGCTTGAGATAGCGGCTAACGCCGGTGATCGTGCCGCCGGTGCCAACGCCCGCGACGAAAATATCGACCTGGCCCTCGGTATCCTCAAAGATCTCGGGGCCGGTGGTCTTCATGTGGATCGCCGGGTTGGCCGGGTTCTTGAACTGCTGCAGGAGCACGTAGCGCGCCGGGTCCGAGGCCGCGATCTCCTCGGCCTTTTCGATGGCGCCCTTCATCCCCTTGGCGCCTTCGGTCAGCACCAGCTTCGCGCCATAGGCCAGAAGCAGCTTGCGCCGCTCGAGGCTCATCGTTTCGGGCATGGTCAGGGTGATCGGAATGCCGCGTGCGGCCGCAACGAAGGCCAGCGCGATCCCGGTATTGCCCGAGGTCGGCTCGACGATCTCCTTGCCCGGGCCAAGCAGGCCACGCTCTTCCGCGTCCCAGATCATCGCGGCACCGATCCGGCACTTGACCGAATAGGCGGGGTTGCGGCCCTCGATCTTGGCCAGCACCGTGGCGCCCGCACCCTCGGTCAGGCGGTTGAGCCGCACCAGCGGCGTGCGGCCGATGCTCAGCGAGTTGTCGGCATAGATAGCCATCCCAAATCCTCCCTTTTGGCGGCCCGCGCAGGAGGCGGCACCGGAACCTCCAGTTTTACGCCCGCAGCGCGGTCCGGCGCAACCTGTGCCAAAGGCGGGTTGCCCCGGCGCGATTGATTTCGCTCAAGGTCGGCCCCCGGCAAAGGTCTAGAGTTGACGCCAACATAGAGAAGGAGAAAGCCATGCGTGTCTTCACCGTTCTGGGGCCGTCGAATTCCGGCAAGTCAACACTCGTGCAGGCGCTGGCCGGCCTTGAGGGCAGCCCCGGCAAGAGCCTTTCGGTTCCGGGTGTCGCCAGCGTGACCTCCTTCGGCTTCATGGGCGAGGACTGGGCGGCGATCGACATCGCGGGCGGCTCCGAGAATCTCGGCCCGGTCGGCCCGGCGCTGGCGGCCTCGGATATCGCGCTGGTCTGCGTGCCCGCTGATGCCGATGCCGCCGTGCTCGCCGCGCCCTACATGCGCATGGTCGAAGAGGCGGGCGTGCCCTGCATCCTCTTCATCAACCGCATCGACACCGCGCAAAGCCGCATCTCCGAGGTGGTCTCGGCGCTACAGACCTATTCACGCCACCACATCGTGCTGCGCGAAGTCCCGATCCGCGACGGTGACCAGATCACCGGCTTCGTCGATCTGGTCTCGGAGCGGGCGTGGAAATTCGAGGACGGCAAGCACTCGGTCCTGATCGAGATGCCCGACAGCGTGAAGGAGCGCGAGGAAGAGGCGCGTGCCGAGCTTCTGGAAAGCTATGCCGATTTCGACGACACGCTGATGGAAGAGCTGATCGAGGACAAGCAGCCCCCCGTCGAGGAGGTCTATGAAATCGCCTCGCGGACCTTGCAGCATCATGACCTCGTGGCCTGCTTCATGGGCTCGGCCAGCCAGGGCCACGGCATCACGCGGCTGATGAAATCGCTGCGCCATGACGCGCCGGGTGTCGAAGTCGCGCAAGAGCGGCTGGCCACCGAGGCACTGGCCGTCGGCGCGCTGGCCGACGTGATCCGTCACCTCGGCAAGGTCGTGCTGCTGCGCGCGACCGGCGGCACGGTCGCGGGCGGTGCGCCGCTTGGCGGGGCGAACCTCGGCTCGGTCACCGATCTCGATGCGAAAACGGCGCTTGGCACGCTGGCGCCCGGTCAGATCGGGCTGGCGGTGAAATCCGATCACCTCTCGGCGGGCAGCCTGTTCGACGCGGGCGCCAGCGCGCCCCTGCCCGGCTGGGCGAGCGTCCATGCCTCCTCCTATCGGCGCCTCATCACGCCCGAGCACGAGAAAGACGACAGCCGCCTTCTGACCGCGCTTGATCGCCTGTCCGAGATCGACCCCGGCCTGCGCGTCTCGCAGGATGAAAAGACCGGCAATCCGACTTTGGCGACGCAAGGCCCGCTGCACCTGCGCCGCGTGCTGGCCAAGATCGCCGACGATTTCGGTGTCGCGGTGAACGAGGCGCCCGTGCCGCCCGCGCTGCGCGAAACCATCCGTCGCAGCACCGAAATCCACCATCGCCACCGCAAGCAGACCGGTGGCGCCGGGCAATTCGCCGATGTCGTGGTCGAGCTGCGCCCCGAGGCGCGCGGGTCGGGCTTTGCCTTCTCCGAGACGGTCAAGGGCGGCGCGGTGCCGCGCAACTACATCCCCTCGGTCGAGGCGGGCGCGCGCGAGGCGCTGACTGAGGGGCCGATGGGTTTCCCGGTGGTCGATGTCTCGGTCGAGCTGAAGGACGGCAAGACGCATTCGGTCGACAGCTCGGATTTCGCCTTCCGCACGGCGGGCAAGAACGCGATCCGCGAGGCGCTGGCCGAGGTCGGCACGGTGCTGTTGCAGCCGATCATGAAGATCGACATCCACGTGCCTTCGGTCTTCTCGGGGGCGCTGGTGCCGCTGGTCTCGGGGCTCAAGGGGCAGGTGCTGGGCTTCGAGGCGCATGAAACTGCCGCGGGCTGGGACGTGTTCCAGCTGCTGTTGCCGATGGCCGCCGAGGATGACCTGTTCGCGGCGCTTGCTGGTGCCACGCGCGGCACCGCCTGGTTCACCAGCGGCTTCGATCACTATCAGGAAGCGCGCAAGGAAGAGCTGGCCGAATTGGTCGCGGGCTGATCCCGGCGTCGCACCTCAGCAGACGTGCGGCCTTGATCCTTGAGGACCCGGCACTCACGGCGCTAGGCTGGCCGCACCGCGTCGGCTGCAAGGTGCTGCGCACAGGAGGGGGCCATGAAGATCGGCATCATCGGCGGCTGCGGCTGGATCGGCGCGGCCTTGGGGCGGGCGCTGGTCGAAACCGGCACGGTCGCCGCGCCCGAACTGATCATCCTGCGGCGTGACGGTCGCCCTGGCACGTATTTCGGCCATGCCGTCAGCTGGGCACGCGATGCTGCCGAGCTTGTCGAGCGCGCGGACGTCATCATAGTCTCGGTCCGGCCCGAGGATTGGCCGGCGCTGGCACTGGAGGCGCACGGCAAGCTGGTGATCTCGATGATGGCCGGGGTTCCGATTTCGGCGCTTGGCCCGCGCAGCATTCGCGCCATGCCGAATGCCGCCGCCGAGATCCGCGCCGGTTACACGCCTTGGGTCGCGGGCCCGGCGGCCAGCCCTGCGGATAAGGCGCAGGCGCGTGCAATCCTGTCTGTGACTGGCGGCGAAGACGAGTTGACCGAAGAAGACCATCTCGACCTGATGACGGCGCTTTCGGGGTCCGGCTCCGCGTATCCGGCATTGATGGCGGTCGCGATGATGGAGTTTCTGCGCGCGGCGGGGCTTTCGCGCGAAGTCGCGGAACGCGCCGCCGAGGCGGTCATCTGCGATGCAGCGCAATTGTTGAAGGGCAAAATGCACGAAGCCCCCGCCCTTGTGCAGGCCTTCATCGACTATGCCGGGACAACGGCGGTAGGGCTGAACAAGGCCGAAGAGGCCGGGTTCTCACGTGCGATTCAGGCCGCCTTGGAGGCCGCGACCGAGCGCGCCCGCGAAATGCGGGCGGACTAGAGTCCGGTTCAGTCCGAGACCTTCTTGACGAATTGCGACTTGAGCCCGATCGGCCCGATCCCGGGGATCTTGCAGTCGATATCGTGATCGCCATCGACCAGCCGGATGCCGCGCACCTTGGTCCCGACCTTGATCACCGAAGACGAGCCCTTGAGCTTGAGATCCTTGATCACCGTCACGGTATCGCCATCGGCCAACAAGTTGCCGACGCTGTCGCGCACCTCGGTCGCTCCGGTCGTCGCCGCGCCCGGCGTCCATTCATGGCCGCATTCGGGACAGATCAGCAGCGCGTCCACCTGATAGGTGAACGTCGAGGCGCATTCGGGGCACGGAGGCAGAGTATCGGTCATGGTTTCGCCTATACGCCCGGCACGCGGGTGAGGCCAGAACAAAGTCGCCCCGCTTGCTTCCAGTTTGCTTTCAGCGGACCTGCGCAAACACCAAAAGCCTCCCGGAGGAGGCCATGATCTTGATATTGCTTTGTGATTTTGGTTGCGGGGGTAGGATTTGAACCTACGACCTTCAGGTTATGAGCCTGACGAGCTACCGGGCTGCTCCACCCCGCGACGGGTCTTTTTTGCCCCGAGGGCATTTTTGCGATCGGGGTTTTGTT